>CAVXEG010000014.1:0-240534 GCA_963760675.1 uncultured Verrucomicrobiae bacterium | reverse complement strand
TGATGGCAATACCTCGTCCGTTTGCCAAGCCGAATTGTGCGCCGGAAGGGACAGGCGGCGGCGATTTGACCAGTGTTCCCGTATCGAAATCGTAAGTTTCGATTGGCGGATTCAATACGCCGCCAAATTTCCAACTACCAGCACCCCTGTGGATGGAGAGGTGCCCAGGTTAACCGCCGCACGGTTTTGCGCCCAATCCACTACATATTCCCAAGATGACGCAGCCTGCACCTGTGGCTGAGGCGACACCGCATAAGGCGTGATCGAGACATTAATTGTTCCTATGACGCCTGGTGGCAGGTTCGGAGTGACAGTGACAGTAGCGTCTTCCTGTCCATCCAATATATCCACTGAGTAGATACGTGGCCATTCGGGCGGGGCGGGATCCAGATACGTACTCTTGGTTGTCGTAGCTCAATGTGCCTCCTAGCGCGTAATATACCCTCAAGTCTCCAATCGTATCACCATGGCGCGAAACGGTGAAAGAGAGAGTGCCATCACATGATGCCGGCGTGTATGTGGAGATCAACACAATCGGCCGTTGTCGTTGAATGATGTATTTTCTGAGCGGATCCCATATACCACTAGTCGGAGTATACGAGCCGGATTCGCTGCCATTCGCACGTGTATCTCCGTCAGGATCGGCGTCGTAGCCGTCGTCGCCAACTGCCGACGTAGGATTGAGACCGTATTCGACTTCCCAGCCGTCCAGCATCTCATCGCCATCAGAATCCTTTAAACCTATGACAGTATGCTGCCCATCGTAGTTAAACCAAGCTTCGTAGCCGTCCGTTAGACCGTCATTGTCAATGGAATCTTCGGCGGAGAGAATTTCAAAGTAGCCCTGGCTCGGGTCCGGTTGATGGATTGTGATGCTGGCATATCCAAAGTTGTCGCACTGGATCCCAGTATAAACGCGCCGCCATTGCCAATGCTGATATCTCAGGTCAGGAACGAAATAGAGATCGGTACAAAGCAAACGGTTCTGCTCCGGAGACAGTGATTGGATAGTTTCCATTTTGAGAAGGGCCGATTTGCAGGAATGCCTTTGTGTAAGGGTCGTTTTGAGCTGCGGTGAAGAGATATTGGCGTCATCGTGATAATTGTTAAAGGTGTGGGCATTTAATGGATTCGAGCCATGCTGAAATTCTCCGAGGTTCGCGAGGCCGTCATGGTCATAATCATCCGCCGCACCTTGATCTGTGCTGCCAATATTTTTCAGTTCCCACCAATCAGGCAGGCTGTCACCGTCGGTGTCATCCGGGCACTGGACGATCTGGATTCCGTTTAGATAAGTGTAATACTGCTGGTAAGGCGAGACGCTCATCTGCACGGGATTGCCATCCACCACGAGCACGTTGCGGAACACCACGTATTGCTGGCCTTCCTCCCAATTGGCTGTTGCCCAGCCACTGCCCCAATAAGTCGTGCCGCGCGTGCCGTAATCCGCTCCGTCGCAGGTCAAGTGCACCACGCCGCTTCCGGTGTCGCCTCCCGCGTGAGCATAAACGTAGAAATCATAGAGCCCGTTCGGAAGATTCGTCACGGTAGCCGTGATGTTTCCACCGTTCCAAGGATAGATGTAGCCGTCATACATCGGGTCAATCGGGCCGAAGTCCCACTGCCCGGGGGCATTCTGAACAATCAATCCCACACCGCTCGTTGTATTGTCGGCATAGTGAAGGTTTTGAAGAACTCCGGGATTTGCGTAGGGTTGGTTGTACAGATTCCAGAGGTCCGTTGAATTCTGGCCTACCGCCGCCGGGCCCACTTTCCCGCCTAGCGTGCCGTGGGTGTCAATATTGATGAGGTTTTGAATTTGCGGTGGAAGGTTAGTGATTGACGCGCTAGGGGCGAGTTGCAGACCGGCAATGATGGGGCAACCACCGACCGGAACCACCTCAATTTGGAGGGTATCGCCCGGTGCAACGCTGACATTCCGAAACATGACGTACTGCTCGCCTTCCGTCCAATCCGTGGAGGCCCACAGATGGCCCCACACCGTGGTTCCGCGATAACCAATCAGCACTCCGTTTTTGCGCAGCTTGAATAATCCGTTACCTGTATCCCCCGGGCTGTGGCCGTAAACATAAAGGTCGTACGTGTTGGTTGGTATCTGGGCGAGAGTCGCGAACACAGACTGTCCATCCCAGGAATAAACGTAATCGTTATACATCGGATCGGCGACGCCATTGCCCCAATGTCCCGGAGCGTTTTGAACAGTGAGGTCAATCGTCGAAGCGCTGCCGTCCGACCAATACAGGTTGTTGAACGTAACCGTCCCAGGATTGGACTTGGTGATAGAGCGGTTCCAGAAATCGTTTGCTGATTGACCGATAGCCGCCGGGCCGATCTTCGAGCCGTTCTCGTCCGTAAAATCGACGTTCAGGATCGGACTGCCCACCGAAATGGAATCCATTCCCGTCATCTGCTCAGTCGCCATGATCCCGAGCGGAGGCGCTGCAGAATAGGTTATGTTTCGCGAAATTCCGTTGACGTTAGTAGTTGGAAGCGCAACCGGTATAGCCGTTGCCGTTTGAACCACGCGAAACAAGGGATTCGTTTGCCCCCCCCCCAAGGGCAGTTGCATCGACGACGCTCAAGTCAGCGCCTGCAACATTTTGAACTAAGCAGGTGGTTAAGCACGCAAACGACATCACAAACAGACAAGTGGTTTTCATGGTTCAGTTGAGCTTTCGATTCGAAGGATGCGGCAGCGATAGAGCGCCATGCGGACACAAATGTTCCATTCGGCTTGGGGAAGTTTCTCCATGCTTGCCTCTCGAACCAGATGCCCGCCCGCTTTCATTGTTCATCTGTCTGGGAAACTCAGCAACTCCAATGAGTAGCCATCTTCCCAGACAAAATTGTTTGTCCTCCTGGCAGGAAAAACTTGCAAGGGAATTCCTGAAAAATCTTTCGACCTATTTTGGTGTGCCCCACGACAAGGTTTGGCCGGCTATTTTCGATCCGGGATCGAAACCTTTGAAGAACGGCGCTACAGCGGCGCTCGAGGTGGAGAATCCTTCCCTGAGCTTCCGTTCAGCGCTTGTCATTTCCGTGAACCTCCTGCTGCTGATTCGTTCCCCCCGGCGATTCCGCACCGCCAACAGCCGCGTTCGGCTCCAAAACGCTTTGCACGGTGGCCAATCGTCGTTGAGCTGCTCCGGCGGATTCCGTGCCCTGGCCTGCCGCCGCCACCCCCGCGCCGTAAGAGTAAACCATTTCGCCGCCGTACCAGCCTTGGAAGAAAGTCAGTCCCAGTACGAGAAATCCCGCGACGAGATACGCGGTGTTTATCGTCATCTGCCCGCGATGCCAGATCAGCCAGCGCCATGCTGTGAGCCACGCGAGTGACGCGGCCAGTATCCACCCAATCGTCATGTGCAAATCCACCAGGCTGTCCGTCTCACGAGTCAGTGCGGCATGGTTCATGTCCCAATAGCCCGCGGCGATGGTGATGAGTCCGCCAGTCAAAGCCGCGACGAGGGACCAAAAGCCGAGCGTCCGAAAAGCGGCCCGATGTTGCTCCGCTTTCGAGAGCCTGGCGAAGAAGTCCGCGGTCACCGAAAGCAAAACGAACGCTATCGGCAAATGCACGATTGCAGGATGGATGGGCGGGACACTCATGCGGCCGCCCTGCTCTGAGGGCACGCGCTCGATTTGCGATTTTCCCGATCCGGTTTTGGATTGGCTCCCATTGGCATTGCAGGTTTCTTTCTGTATTAAAACTACCCTGCTGCCGGGGAGATCAACTGGGTTAAAACCCTCGTGGAGAGCAGAAGAAACAATATCCACGTGCGCCGTTGAATTCAGCAACGAGCAAACACGGACTCGGCAGTTGCGTGCGGGCGGCCACGCGGTGGTGCGCGCCTTTCGGATTCTTTCGATCCGATTTGCTATTCAGAAGGGCAGCGGCAACTCCTTTAAACGTCGCAAATTTCCACGCCTTGCTTGAGCGAGGCGATTTTGTCGGCGCGTTTCGGCACGAATTCCTGCGCAACGAAACCTTTGAAGCCGGTTTCGAGGATTGCCTTCATTACCGCGGGATAAAAAATTTCCTGCGAATCATCAATCTCCGCGCGGCCCGGCACGCCGCCAGTGTGATAATGCGCGATGAACTCGTGGTTCGCCTTGATGGTCGCGATTAGGTCGCCCTCCATGATTTGCATGTGATAGACGTCGTAGAGCAATTTGAATCGCTCCGAACCAACGCGCTTCACCAGTTCGACGCCCCACGACGAGTGATCGCATTGATAATCCTTGTGGTTCACCTTGCTGTTCAGCAGCTCCATGCAGACGGTGACCTCGTGCTTTTCGGCGATTGGCACGATGCGTTTCAGAGCGGTCTCGCAATTGTGCAGACCTTCCTCGTCGCTTTGGCCGCGGCGATTTCCGGAAAAGCAAATCACGTTCGGCGCGCCAAATTCGGCGGATGCCGGAATGGTTTTCTCCATGAACGCAAGAATCTTGTCGTGATTTTCGACTCGATTCAAACCAGTGGTGATGCCGCCGGGCACGCCGGTTACCATTGCGCAAGTGAGCCCAGATTGTTTAAGCGTCGGAAAATCCTTCACCTCTAAAAGTTCAATCGAGCGCAGCCCGATTGCTTTTCCCGCTTTACACAAATCGTCTAGTGCGATGTTTGGATAGCACCATTTGCAAACCGAGTGGTTGATGCGGCCCTTGAGCTTCAGTGCCGCAAGCGATTCCTCAGCAGCGGCGATGCGTGGAATGAGATTGGCGACGGCGGCGCCAGAAATTGTTTTGAGCGCCGAGCGGCGCGAGACTCCGGGGTTCACGCCGGCATATTTACCGGACAACCGCGCTGATTGCACGGAGAAAAAGCGCGCCGAAAGGTGCGGTCAAAAACATGCACCTGCTGGAAAATCAACACAAAGACAAGCAAGACGGCTGCGTCAGTTGCTCAGACCCGTGTCGCCTCCGCGAAGCGATTTGAAACGAAGTCCCAATCCACCGTGTTCCACCAGGCGGTGATGTAATCCGCGCGGCGGTTCTGGTATTTGAGATAGTAGGCGTGTTCCCAAACGTCGAGGCCGAGCAGCGGACGCTTTCCGGCGCTGAGAGGCGAATCCTGATTGGGAGTGGACTCGATGGATAGCGATTTATCGGCCGGATTCAAAACGAGCCACGCCCAACCGCTGCCAAACTGGCCGAGAGCGGCTTTGGCGAATTCATCTTTGAACGCGCTGAAACTCTTGAATCGATCATCAATGGCTTTGGCCAGTTCGCCTTTGGGTTCGCCGTCACCGTTCTTTTTCATCATCTGCCAGAAGAGGGAATGATTGTAATGGCCGCCGCCGTTGTTGCGGACCGCAGTGCGGATATTTTCGGGAACGGAGTTCAAATCTTTGAGCAATATCTCCAATCCTTGCAAAGAGGGAGCATTCATTCTCGTTAGGTAATCCGTCCAGCCTGTTACTGCCTTGTTCAAGTTTGCCACGTAGGCCGCGTGATGCTTGTCGTGATGAATCTGCATCGTCTGCGCGTCAATGTGCGGCTCGAGAGCGTCGAAGGGGTATGGCAGGGGCGGCAGAGTAAATACGCCGACGATGCCTGGAGCATTGGGTGCGGGCGAGCCAGTTTGGGAGTTCGCGCGGGGTAGAATCGCGAATGCGGCACCGGCGAGCGCGGTGGTTTTGAGGGCTTGTCGTCGAGTCATCATAACTGGATCCTTTCAATTCAGGGAGCCTCGCTTCGTTGCTTGAGCAATTCGGCGAGAACAGTCGTTTGAGCGCGTCTTTTCACGGTGGGTTTGTTGGGTTCACCAATAGCCTAAACAGACGTTTGGCTTTGTCGAACGCAATTTCGAAGGTGAAGCCACTCAATACTTCGTTACTTGTTGAGTCAATCCGCCGTCCACGTAATAAGTGCCGCCCGTGACGTAGTTCGATTCGTCACTTGCCAGGAATAAAGCTACGGATGCGACTTCATCCGGCTCGCCGAATCGGCCCCACGGGATTTCACTCAATGCGTTCTTCTTCTCGACCGGGTTATCCAGGACCTTTTGATTTATCGGTGTGGCGATGGCGCCGGGAGCGACGTTGTTGACGTTGATTTTGTAGGGCGCAAGTTCCATGGCGAGATTGCGCATCATCATCCGGATGCCGCCCTTGGCCGCGCAATACGCTGTGTAACCGGGAAACGGAATGTCTTCGTGAACAGAAGAGATAAATATCAGTTTTCCACCGCGGCCCTGTTTCACCATTTGCCGTGCACCGATCTGGCTGACAAGAAACGAACCGTAAAGATCAACAGAGATGACCTTGTTCCATTCGTCATCAGTGACATCAAGAAATGGCTTTTTGACTTCAATGCCTGCATTGTTCACAATAATGTCCAGCCCGCCGAACTTCTCGATAATTTTTCGAATCATTCCTTCAACTTCGGCGCGGACATTGACGTTTGCGGCTATGGCAAATGCGTTCGAGTCAAACTGAGAAACGCGGGAGCGCACCTCTTCACCGCTATGTCTACCCCCGGGATGATAGTTAATGGCCACGTGCGCGCCCTCGCGAGCAAACCGCTCAGCAATAGCTTCGCCGATGCCGCTGCCAGCGCCGGTGACGAGCGCAATCTTGTCTTTCAAACGCATAAACTTCTCCTCTTCGAACCGCGGTGGCTCACGGCGCGAACTTGAAACTGGGTCTCTACCCTGCCATTCGTTCAACTCGAAACAAATGTCAATTTGAGAGTGCTGCGATGCGAGTGAGAAGTTCTCGATGGGCGCTTGGAAACGACAGCTTGTCGAGCGCCGAAAGCTTCAGCCAGCGGTGGGATGTTCCGTTAGGAATTGAAGCCCCGTTGGCCGTTGCAGTGAACGCTTCAAGCGAGATACGGTAACGCGTGATGGAATGTTTGATCGTGCATAGCGGCTGAAGCTTCGCCGGGCGAAAGCCGAGGGCGAATTTGGCTACTGCGCGCAGATCCGTTTCACCGTTCAGTTCCACGTTCGGAAACTCCCAGAGGTGCGCGTTCACGACGCCCGCTGGACGTTGTCGCACGAGAAATTTTCTTCCGTGCTCGACCACAAACGCCGCAAACCGTCGCGCGGTCGGCTTCTCGCGCTTGCCGAGGTTTGGTAGTTCTCCGACGCGATTTTCGCGAAATGCCAGGCAGAGTTTCTTGATCGGACAACTCTCGCACTTCGGCTGGCGCGGCGTGCAAATCAGCGCGCCGAGTTCCATCAGGGATTGGTTCAGGTGAGAACACGAATTTGGCGCACGGAATTTCTCCCTCTCCCCGCGAAGAATCAGCGGGGAGAGGGCTGCGGTGAGGGGTGCCCTGGAAACATCGGAAGTTCGATGAGCACCTCCTCTCCCCGGCCCTCTCCTCCATTGCACGGAGGAGAGGGAGATATCTCGGGACGCTTCGGCATTTGGACAAGACACAAGCTGCTCTGCAATCTTCCAAAGTTGAGCGTTCGTTTCTTTCTCGTGAGGATTTTTGGCGATGCCGAAAACTCTCGTGAGTACGCGAATAACATTGCCATCGAGGATCGGCGTTGGCTGATTGAACGCGATGCTGCAAACCGCGCCGGCCGTGTATCGGCCAATGCCGGGCAAGGCGAGGACATCGTCAAAGCGCTCCGGAAATTGTCCGCGGTGACGCTCTACGATCTCGCGCGCCGCCTTTCGCATGTTGCGAACGCGCGTGTAGTAACCAAGCCCTTCCCACAGCTTGTGAATCTTTTCCGACGGCGCATCAGCGAGCGATTGAATCGTCGGCAACTCCGACATCCAGGCTGTCCAAAACGGAATCACCGTTTTCACCTGTGTTTGCTGAAGCATGATTTCCGAAACCCAGATCGCGTACGGGTCGCGCGTGCGACGCCACGGCAGGTCGCGAGCATTCTCGTTGAACCAGCTCAAAAGCAGAGGAATGAGGCGCGCAAGTTTTGATTTTTGATTTTTGAGTTTCGGGTTCAAGAGGTTTGCTGGACCGCGAAATACACGAAATACGCGAAAAGGAAATGAAGGAAATCATCCATCCGACGAACAATAGTCTTATTGGCTTATTTCTTCTTAAAATTGGCCCACAAATATTTTTGACAAAGATAAAATCACCCAAAGAGATCTCGCAGGTTTACGACCCAGCGAGGCGAGCCGTTCAATCAGCCGTTTGATTCTAGGGAGAGCAATTACCAAAGCGAGAATTCATCTGCCGCTCCGGTCGTTTGCCGGAATAGTCATCTTGGTTGGGATGAGAACGTTGGAGGTATCCTGGCCCACGATCACCTCGATACCGCTGACGCTGCCCTTCGCTTGCCAGTTTTGCGGCGGACCACCTTTCATGCCGCCATTCCGCCATTCGGCATGCAATGTGAAAGTGCCGGACGGCAACGGATCGGTGCGAAACGTGCCGTCGGCGCGGGCATAAGCGTCGTGGATCAACGAGTTGGTCGGCAAACTGCCTTGAATTTCCAGTGACACCCTTGCGAAGGTGTTGCTCCCCACTTCTGCCGGACGTTCAACCCGGCCCGAGATCCAGCCGCCGTGCTGAAGGCGAATATCGGGGATGGGCACAGTGCTATCCTCGGGTGCCGCGTCCAATTTGACACTCTGCGCCACACGATTGGTCATCTGGGCTTCTATGCGAAGGGTGCCGGCGATATGAGGCAATTCGTAACGGCCTTCAGCGTCGGTGCGAATGTCGTGTAAGCGAGCCTCTGTTTCGCCGAAGACGATGGCTTGGGCAATCGGTTTGCCGGTGGCGGCGTCGAGAACACGGCCTTTGAAGGTCGCGCCGCGCGACAGCACGAAGTCAATGGAGTAGTTGCTGCTCGCTTTAGCACTCAACAATTGAACGATGCTGTGTATGTCCTCGGCGTAGTTTGGGCTTCGCAAAACGACTTCGTAGTTCCCTGGTGGGACATTCGTAGCCGCCCAGTCTCCGCTCTTGCCAATGAGAGACAGCGGCTGCGGCAGGGGAAAAGCGAGTCGTTGTCCTTGCGGTTGGACAACGGTGCAGCTCACGTCCACCGGCATCTTTCCATCCGTCGCACGGGCATGAATGGTGATCGTCGTCGGGCCGTTGGTTGGTGTCGCGGTAATGGTTTGGGCTAAGGCGCTAAACGCTGCCCCGCACAACATAACCAGACCGAGGAGACTGCGCGTAGGTTTCATTCGGAATTCCCCCTGCCTTTCGACATTTCAACCCACTTTCACAAAATTCAATTCGTGTCAATCCGTGTCCAAAACCTTTGTGCCTTTGTGTCTTTGCGGTTACTTTTCTGCGCATTGAAACCGCTGACCCCATACACCGGTAAATTGACTGACGAACAAGCCGCTGCGTTGCGAACGTTGTTGGTTGATCGCAATTACAAGTTCCGCGAAGTTCCTTACGCGCGGTTCGCGGCGGAGAAGGACAAGACGAACGTGGTGTTTTACGAAAGCGGCAAGCTGGTCGTGCAGGGCAAGGGGACGCAGGAGTTCGTCGAGTTCGTGCTGGAGCCGGAGATTCTCAAGCGAAGCGCAGCTCGGCTACGAGGCGGTGTTGAATCCCGACCTGCTGCTGCCGCGCTTCGGCGTGGACGAAAGCGGCAAGGGCGATTTCTTCGGGCCGCTGTGTGTCGCGGGCGTTTACGTGAACGAATCGGTCGTGAAGGCGTGGAAGGACGCCGGGATTCGCGATTCGAAGAATATTTCCAGCGACAAAAGAATTGCGGATCTGGCGGAGTTGATTCGCGAAACGCCGGGTTGCGTGACCACGGTCGTGCCGATTGGCAACGAAGCTTACAACCGGCTTTATGCGAAGATGAAAAGCGTGAACACAGTTGCTGGCCTGGGGCCACGCGCGCGTGATTGAAAATCTGATGGGCCAGAAGACATCGGATGAATCCGCCGCCCGTTCGGGCGATCAGCGACCAGTTTGCATCGAGCAAAGACGACGGTCGCAAAAGCGCTGATGGCGTTGGGCCGCGAATTGGAATTGGTGCAGAAGCATCAGGCGGAAGAGGATTTGGCGGTGGCGGCGGCTTCGATCCTGGCGCGGCATGAGTTTGTTACACGGCTGGCGGAGCTGGAAAAGGAATTCGGCATGAAATTTCCGAAGGGTGCGTCGGCCGCCGTGGATGCCGCGGCAAAGGAGTTCTATCGCGAAGCACGGCGCGGAAAACTTGCCGAAGGTGGCCAAGATGCACTTTCGCACCGCGTTGCGCGCGCAGGGTTTGCCCGAGCCACCGAAAGTGGAATGGCGCGACGGTGCAGCCGTAGGCATGGCGTTCCGGCATGCAGCAAAAAATTTTAGAAAACCCGTTGACACGTCTGGGGTGGTTCCTATAATTTGCACGCTGTCACTGGGCCGTAAAGAGACGAAAATCCATTAGCCCCTAGCTTTTCTGAAAGAAGGCGGGGGCAATGGTTTTTTGTCGTTTTTGGGCATCAGGATTGATTTGATGATTTGGCCAATGCCCATGTAGCTCAGTTGGTAGAGCACGTCCTTGGTAAGGACGAGGTCATCAGTTCAATCCTGATCATGGGCTCCAGATTATGCGATTAAGATTAACAGCAAAGATAACGACAACAAAACCAGGAGATAGCAATGGCAAAAGAGCAATTTCAACGAACGAAACCGCACGTCAACGTCGGCACCATCGGCCACATTGACCACGGCAAGTCCACTCTGACTGCCGCGATCGTCGCAGTCGCAGGCCAGAAAGGGTCTGGCCACGCCGATCTCCTACGCGGACATCACCAAGGGCGGCACCGTGCGTGACGAAACCAAGACGGTGACCATCGCGGTTTCGCACGTCGAATATCAGAGCGACAAGCGGCATTACGCGCACGTCGATTGCCCCGGCCACGCTGACTACGTCAAGAACATGATCACCGGCGCGGCGCAGATGGACGGCGCGATCCTGGTGGTGGACGCGTCGGAAGGCCCGATGCCCCAGACCCGCGAGCACATTCTGCTGGCCCGCCAGGTCGGCGTGCCCGCCATCGTGGTTTTTCTGAACAAGGTTGACCTCGTGGACGACCCGGAATTGCTGGACCTGGTCGAGATGGAAGTCCGCGACCTGCTGACCAAGTATCAATTTCCGGGCGACAAGACGCCGGTCATTCGCGGCAGCGCCAAGAAGGCGCTGGCGGGCGAACCCGAAGGCGAGAAGTCCATCCAGGAACTGATGGACGCGATTGACGACATTCATCCCGCTGCCGACGCGCGAAGTGGACAAGCCGTTCCTGATGTGCATCGAAGACGTGTTCAACATTGAAGGTCGTGGCACGGTCGTGACCGGCCGTGTGGAGCGCGGTCGTGCTCAAGCGCATGGACGAAGTCGAAATCGTCGGGCTTGAAAGACACGCGCAAGACGGTGGCGACGGACATCGAAATGTTCCGCAAGCTGCTCGATTCGGCCAACGCCGGCGACAACGTCGGCGTGCTGCTGCGCGGCACCAAGAAGGAAGAAGTCGAGCGCGGAATGGTGCTGGCCAAGCCGGGCACCATCACGCCGCACACGCAATTTCAAGGCGGAAGTGTATGTGCTGTCGAAGGAAGAAGGCGGCCGGCACACGCCGTTCTTCACCAATTACCGTCCGCAGTTTTATTTCCGCACGACGGACGTGACCGGCACGGTGACGCTGCCGCAGGGAGTGGAAATGGTGATGCCGGGCGACAACGTTTCGGTGGAAGTGAACGTGATCGCGCCGGTGGCGATGGAGAAGAGGCCAGCGCTTCGCGATCCGCGAAGGCGGCCGCACCATCGGCGCCGGACGCGTGACCGAAGTTATCGCATAACGTCCGGATGCAATTGCTGGGAGCGCGGGAGATACGTCCGCGCCTCCTGTTTTGTCTGGTGCAAACGAGCAACTCGACGGCGAAGTAGGGCGGTAGCTCAATTGGTAGAGTAGCGGTCTCCAAAACCGTTGGTTGGGGGTTCGAGTCCCTCCCGCCCTGCCAACTGCCGCAAGCGAGACCGGAGAGGTGGCAGAGTGGTCTATCGCGGCGGTCTTGAAAACCGCTTTGGCTTAACCGCCGACGGGGGTTCGAATCCCTCCCTCTCCGCCAAATTGAACATTGTGAATGACTATATCAAAATCTGCTGATCTGGGTCGTCGTCGTCGGAGTCGCTCTTCGGCGTTGCTCTGGCGCAAGGGCTATCTGCTGCGCCTGACCAACTACGTGCAGGAGACGCGGGAAGAATTGCGCAAATGCACCTGGCCGACGTGGGACGAACTGAAAGGCTCGACCGTGGTGGTCATGATTTCGATCGTCGCTGCTGGGCGGCTTCACCGTGTGGTGGATCATGGTTTTCGTTGCTCGTGCTGTTCATGCTCTAGTTAAACTCAAATAGAATCTCATGCGAAGCCAGTGGTTTGTCATCCATACGCTCTCCGGCCAGGAGCAGAAGGTCAAAGAGAGCATCGAAAAGCGCATCAAGACCGAAGAGATGGGCGAGTACATCAAAGAAGTCCTGGTGCCGATGGAAAAAGTGGTCGAAGTGCGCAACCAGAAGAAGACGGTTTCGACGCGCAAGCTTTGGCCGGGCTACGTGTTCATCGACATGGTGCTGCTGGACGAGAACAACCGGATCATCGAGAAGCCCTGGTATTTCATCAAGGAAACCCAGGGCGTGATCGGCTTCGTCGGCGGCGAACCGCCCGACGCCGACGCCGGCCGAGGAAGTCGAGTCGATCAAGAGCCAGATTTCGGCCTCGGAAGAACACGAGAAGCCGAAGGTCAGTTTCGAAGTGGGCGAAACGGTCAAGATCAACAACGGGCCGTTCCTGAATTTCAGCGGCGTGATCGAGGAAATCGAGCCCGAGCGCGGCAAGCTGAAAGTGACGGTGAACATTTTCGGGCGCAATACGCCGGTGGAACTGGAATACTGGCAGGTGGAGAAAGGCTAGGCAGTCAATGGAGTTGAGCGTGAACGATTCACGGATCACGTCAGATCACACGTAGATTTTATGGCAAAGAAGATTACTGGACAGATCAAGTTGCAGATCCCGGCCGGGCAGGCCAATCCGGCGCCGCCGGTCGGCCCGGCGCTGGGTCAGCACGGCGTGAACATCATGGCGTTCTGCAAGGAATTTAACGCCGCGACCAAAGACCAGGCCGGCATGATCATTCCGGTGGTCATCACGGTTTATCAGGACAAGTCCTTCACCTTCATCACCAAGTCGCCGCCCGCCTCGGTGCTGCTTAAGAAAGCGGCTGGCATCACCGCCGGCTCGAAGACGCCGAACAAGGAAAAAGTCGGCAAGGTCACGCGCAAGCAGGTGCTGGAGATCGTGAAGACTGAAAGATGAAAGATTTGAATGCGACCTCCGAAGAAGCCGCGTTCCGCGTCGTCGCCGGCACGGCCCGCAGCATGGGCATCGAAGTCGTCGGCTAATTGACAACAACAACCGCGGGAGAGTCCGAAGGCTCGTTTGCACCGCAACCAAAACAAATGCCAAGCAAACGATACAAAAAAGCACTCGAACTGGTGGATGGCAAGAAAGCCTATCCGCTGAAGTCCGCCGTCGAAGTGCTGGCCAAGTTTCCGAAAGCCAAGTTCAACGAGACCGTTGACCTCGCGTTCCGCCTCGGCGTCGACCCCAAGCAATCCGACCAGATGGTCCGCGGCACCGTTCCGCTGCCGCACGGCAGCGGCAAGACGGTCCGCGTGCTCGTCTTTGCCAAGAGCGGCCCGGCCGCCGATGCCGCCAAGGCCGCCGGCGCCGAATACGTCGGCTTCGAAGACATGATCAAGAAGTGCCAGGAAGGCTGGTCGGATTTCGACGTGGCCATCGCCACGCCCGAAGCGATGGGCGAAGTCCGCAAGCTGGGCAAGGTGCTCGGTCCGCGCGGGCTGATGCCGAATCCCAAGACCGGCACCGTGACCGACGACACCGCCAAAGCGGTGAAGGAAGTCAAAGCCGGCCGCGTCGAGTTCAAAATCGACAAGGCGGGCAACGTCCATGTGCCGGTCGGCAAGGCTCGTTTCACGCCGACGCAGATCGAGGAAAACGCCCGCGCGGTCATCGATGCCGTCGTCAAAGCGCGGCCGCACAGCGTCAAAGGGACTTATATTCAGAGCTGCACGCTCTCGGCGACGATGAGTCCGCCGGTGCGGGTGGACATGAAGGAATTCGCGGCCTGAGCGCGTCGACTGACTTAACACTTTAACGAATTTACAAGACCATGCGTGCCGAAAAACAAATCCTACGAAAGAATATCTGACCCGGCTGAACGCCTCGCCGTTCTTCATCGTGGTGGATTACAGGGGCCTGAAGGTGGGCACATTGACCGAGCTGCGCAAACGCCTGAACAAGGCCGGCGCGGAAGTCCATGTCGTCAAGAACTCCATCTTCCGCATCGCCGCCAAGGAAGCCGGCGTTGGCGATTTGAACGGCACGCTGGCCGGCCAGCTGGCCGTCGTCACCGGCCAGAGGGATATCTCCGCCGCGGCGAAGGTCGTCAAGACTTTCGGCGCCGAATTCGACAGGCTGAAGGTCAAGTTCGGCTATCTGAACAATCAGCGGCTGGAGACAGCCGGACATCATGACGCTGGCGGATCTGCCGTCGCTCGAAGTGCTGCGCGCCAAGATTGCTCGGCGTTGTTCAACGCGCCGGCGACCAAGCTGGTCAGACTGCTCAACACGCCGGCCAGCCAGTTGGCGCGCGTGCTCCAGGCCAAGGCGGAGAAAGGCGCGAAGCCGAAGCGCGGAACTCGACCGGCGACAGCGCGTGCGTGTCGCGAACGATTTCAATTTCCGCTCGTCAGCCGATGCGGGACGGGAAGCAACAACAAACAACAACGTAAATCGTCGGTTTGCAGGCTGTGAACTTAAACCGTCCGTGGCCGCGGACGACGACGAGACGAAATGAAAGGTAACATGGCTAGATAAAGCAAAAATCGTAGAAGAACTGAGCAATGCGACGGTGATCGAAATCGCCGACCTGGTGAAAGAACTGGAAACCAAGTGGGGCGTTACCGCCGCCGCGCCGGTCGCGGCCGCCGCCGGCTGCCGGGCGCCGGTGGCGCTGCCGCGCCCGCTGCCGAAGCCAAGACGCACGTTCGACGTGATCCTGGTCTCGGTTCCGGCGGACAAGAAGATCGCCGTCATCAAGGCCGTGCGCGAAGTCAAGGCCGGCCTGGGCCTGGCGGAAGCCAAGGCCCTGGTCGAAGGCGCGCCCAAGCCGGTGCTGGAAGGCGCCAACAAGGCCGACGCCGACGCCGCCAAGAAGAAGCTCGAAGAAGCGGGCGCCAAGGTCGAAGTAAAGTAAGAGGCGATTTCTTCGGGGCGGCGGCCGATTGCCGCCGCCCCTGATTTCGCCTTCAGCAGAACAACGAAAGATTTTAGATTAGAAGACAGAACATCAGCGAAGCCACCTTGGGTGGTTTGAGTTTCGGCAAGTTCGCGCTTGAACGCCGCGTCCTTGCCTTCTGTCGTTTAGCAGTAACTAACGGTCTGGCGCTGTCGCCAGCCATGTATTAAAGGTCCAAATGCCATCGCGAGCAACTGAACGAATCAACTTCGGAAAGATCAAAGAAATCATCGCTCCGCCGAACCTGATCGAATTGCAGACCAATTCGTACAAGGAATTCCTGCAGGCCGACGTCGCCCCATCCAAGCGCAAGAACCTCGGGCTTGCAGGCGGTGTTCACCGAAGTGTTTCCGATCGAGAGCTACGACGGCAAATGCGTGCTCGATTTCCACTCCTACGAAATCGGCGAGCCGAAGGTGGACTGGCTGGAATGCCTGCGCGAAGGCCTGACCTACGGCGCGCCGCTCTACGTCACCTTCCTGCTCAAGGAAGAGAAGGGCACCAAGGAGGAAAAAGTGTTCATGGGCGAACTGCCGCTCATGACCCCGCAGGGCACGTTCGTCATCAACGGCGCCGAGCGCGTCATCGTCAGCCAGTTGCACCGCTCGCCCGGGCTGGCCTTCGAAGCGACGCAGCATCCGAACGGCAAGACGCTGCATTCCTTCCGCATCATTCCCGACCGCGGCTCCTGGTACGAAGCGCAGTTCGACACCAGCGATTTGCTCTACGTCTATCTCGACCGCAAGAAGCGCCGCCGGAAATTTCTGACGACGACGTTCTTCCGCGCGCTGGCGTTCCTGGATGGCGAAGGCAAGGGCAAGGACAGCCAGGATAAGAACCGGGGCACGGACGAAGAAATCCTGAAGCTGTTCTACGACATCGAGGAACTGAGCGTCAAAGAAGCCGAGAAGCTCGAAGATCTGCAGAACAAGGTTCTGATCGAGGACGCCATCGACCCGGACAAGGGCCTCGTCGTCGCGCGCGCCTTCGAGCCGCTTTCCAAAGCCGTGGTCAAGCAGATTGCCGAACTCGGCGTCAACAAGATCAAGGTGGTCGATACCACCGTGGACGACGGGATCATCATCAAGTGCATGAAGAAGGATCCCGCCAAGAACGAGGAAGAGGCGCTCAAGGATATTTACCGCCGCCTGCGTCCTGGCGATCCGCCGACCGCCGCCAATGCCCGCGCGCTGATCAAGCGGCTGTTCTTCGATCCGAAGCGCTACGACCTCGGCCGCGTTGGCCGTTACAAGATCAACCAGAAGCTTGGCATCAAGGGCGGCGACTCGCGCATCCTGACCAAGGAAGATCTGGTTGCCGCGACGAAGTATCTGCTGCGCCTGAAGAAGGGCGAAGGCACGCTGGACGACATCGATCACCTGGGCAGCCGCCGCGTCCGCACCGTGGGCGAATTGCTCGCCAACCAGTGCCGCGTCGGCCTGGCCCGCACCGAGCGCCTCGTCAAGGAGCGCATGACGCTCTTCGATCAAGGCGTCGAAGCGATGTCGCCGCAGAAGCTGATCAATCCCGAAGGCGCTCTCGGCGGTGATCCGCGATTTCTTCGGCCGCAGCCAGCTCTCGCAGTTCATGGACCAGATCAATCCGCTGGCCGAGCTGACCCACAAGCGCCGTCTGTCGGCCCTCGGGCCGGGCGGTCTGTCCCGCGATCGCGCCGGCTTCGAAGTCCGCGACGTGCATCCGTCGCACTACGGCCGCATTTGCCCGGTGGAAACGCCGGAAGGCCCGAACATCGGCCTGATCGCCTCGCTGGCGACGTTTGCGCGCATCAATGATTTCGGCTTCCTCGAAACGCCTTATCGCAAGGTCGAGAACGGCCGCGTGACCGAGTCACATCGATTACCTCACCGCCGACCGCGAGGAAGCATTCATCATCGCCCAGGCCAACTCGCCCGATCGACGACAAGGGCCATTTCACGACCGACCGCGTCGTCTGCCGCGGCAAGGGCGACTTCATCGACGTCGAGCCGGCGCGCGTGGATTACATGGACGTTTCGCCGAAGCAGCTCGTGTCCGTGGCGGCGAGCCTGATTCCGTTCCTCGAGCACGACGACGCGAACCGCGCGTTGATGGGTTCGAACATGCAACGCCAGGCCGTGCCGCTGCTGGTCACCGAAGCGCCGCTCGTGGCCACCGGCCTGGAAGAGCGCGTGGCGCGCGATTCGCGCGCCGTGATCGTCGCCGAAGAAGCCGGCAAAGTGGCTTCCGTCACCGGCAATCAGATCATCATCACCGAAGACGGCAAGCTGCCCGAAGGCAAGAAGAAGATCAAGCACGATCCCGAGAAGGGCATTTACGTTTACCAGGTCCGCAAGTTCATGCGCTCGAACGCCGCCACCTGCATCAACCAGAAGATCCTGGTCGAGAAGGGCGAGCACGTCAAGAAGGGCCAGGTCATTGCCGACGGTCCCTGCACCCAGGGCGGCGAACTGGCGCTGGGCCGCAACGTGCTCGTGCGCGTTCATGCCGTGGAACGGCTACAACTTCGAGGACGCCATCCTCATCAGCGAGCGCATCGTGAAGGACGACGTCTTCACCTCGATTCACATCGATGAATTCGAAGTCGGCGCGCGCGACACCAAGCTCGGCCCCGAGGAAATCACGCGCGACATTCCGAACCTCGGCGATGAGGCGCTCAAGAACCTCGGACCCGACGGCGTCATCCGCGTCGGCGCGGAAGTGAAGCCCGGCGACATCCTCGTCGGCAAGATCACGCCGAAGAGCGAAACCGAACTCGCGCCGGAAGAGCGCCTGCTGCGCGCGATCTTCGGCGAAAAGGCCGCCGACGTGAAGGACACCTCGCTGAAAGTTCCCTCCGGCACCTACGGCATCGTCATGGACGTGAAGGTCTCGGCCAAGAAGGAGTCGCGACCGCGAGATGCAGGCCGCGCGTCGACCGAAGAGAAGCGGCACGCCAAAGAGGTCGAGGAAGAGTACAAGAAGAAGATCGACGAATTGCGCGAGCAGCTGACCGAAGCGCTCAGCAACATCCTGCTCGGCGAAAAGATTCCGCTCGACGTGGTCAACAGCGAGACCGGCGAAATCATCATCCCGGCCAACCGCAAGATCACCAAGACGCTGCTGCGCAAGCTGGCGCAGGTTTACGACCGCATCGAGATCGATCCGTCGCCGATTCGCAACAAGATCAACGAAATCATCGGCAGCTTCAAAAAGAAGTTCGACGACCTGCAGATGCAGTACGACGAGGAGATCGAACGCGCCGAAGCCGGCGACGGCGTCGACAGCGGCATCATCAAGTCGGTGAAAGTCTACATCGCCTCGAAGCGCAAGCTCTCGGTCGGCGACAAGATGGCCGGCCGCCACGGCAACAAAGGTGTCGTCGCCAAGATCGTGGCCGAAGAAGACATGCCGTTCCTCGCGGACGGAACGCCGGTGGACATCGTGCTGAACCCGCTGGGCGTGCCTTCGCGCATGAACGTCGGCCAGGTGCTGGAAACGCACCTGGGCTGGGCGGCGAAGCTGCTCGGCTTGAAGTTCGCCACGCCGGTCTTCGACGGCATCAAGGAAAAGGACATCCGCGACTATCTCAAGCAAGCCAAGCTGCCGGAGCACGGCAAGACGCAGCTTGATCGACGGCCGCACCGGCGAGCCGTTCGACCAGGAAATCGTGGTCGGCTACATCTACATGATGAAGCTGGGCCATCTTGGTGGCGGACAAGATTCACGCCCGCGCCGTCGGGCCGTACTCGCTGGTCACGCAGCAGCCGCTGGGCGGCAAGGCGCAATACGGCGGCCAGCGCTTCGGCGAAATGGAAGTGTGGGCCATGGAAGCCTACGGCGCCGCCTACACGCTGCAGGAACTGCTCACCGTCAAGTCCGACGACGTGCAGGGCCGCACGCGCATCTACGAAAGCATCGTCAAAGGCGACAACTGCCTGGAAGCCGGCATTCCGGAATCCTTCAACGTGCTGGTCAAGGAAATGCAGTCCCTGGGCCTCGATGTGAAGGTCGGTTACTCCAACCCGGTGGACCAGCCGGCAGACGCCGCAGTCACGCTGCTGACCGTCGGTAACTAAATCGTATGCGAACCATTCGCACAATTGTTGAATTGTATGATTAGCACCAAAGAAACCGCCCGCGAGTTGCTCGGCCTGGACAAGGTCAACCAGGTGGAGTACGTCGCGATCGCGGTCGCGTCGCCCGATGCCATCCGCTCCTGGTCCAAGGGCGAAGTCAAGAATCCCGAGACCATCAATTACCGCACGTTCAAGCCGGAAAAGGGCGGCTTGTTCTGCGAACGCATTTTCGGTCCGGTCAAGGACTGGGAATGCTCCTGCGGAAAGTACAAGCGCATCAAGCACCGCGGCGTCGTCTGCGATCGTTGCGGCGTCGAAGTGACGCTCGCCCGCGTGCGCCGCGAGCGCATGGGCCACATCGAACTGGCCGTGCCCGTCTGCCACATCTGGTTCTTCAAGTGCATGCCGTCGCGCATCGGCCTGGTGCTCGACATGACCGCGCGCAACCTCGAGCGCGTGATCTACTACGAGGATTACCTGGTCATTGATCCCGGCTCGACGCCGCTCAAGCAGAATCAGCTGCTCAGCGAGCACGAATATCGCGAAGCGCGCGAAACCTACGGCGCCGAGGCGTTCGTCGCCAAGATGGGCGCCGAAGCCGTGCGCGAAGCGCTGGCCAAAGTGGACCTCGCCAAAGCAGATCGAGCAGCTTGCAGATCGGCGATGACCGAGACCAAGAGCAAGCAGATCCGCAAGAAGATCGCCAAGCGCATCAAGCTGCTCCAGGGTTTGCAGTCCTCCAAGAGCCGTCCGGAATGGATGATCCTCACGGTGCTGCCGGTGATTCCGCCGGACCTGCGCCCGCTCGTGCCGCTGGAAGGCGGCCGCTTCGCCACCTCCGATCTGAACGATCTCTATCGCCGCGTCATCAACCGGAACAACCGGTTGAAGAACCTGCTCCAGCTCAAGACGCCGGAAGTCATCATCCGCAACGAAAAGCGCATGTTGCAGGAAGCCGTGGACGCGCTGTTCGACAACGGCCGCCATGGCCGCGCCGTCACCGGCGCCGGCAATCGCGCGCTGAAATCCCTGAGCGACATGCTCAAGGGCAAGAGCGGCCGTTTCCGCCAGAACCTGCTGGGCAAGCGCGTGGATTACTCGGGCCGTTCGGTCATCGTCATCGGTCCGGAACTCAAGCTGCACCAGTGCGGTTTGCCGAAGAAGATGGCGCTCGTGCTGTTCGAGCCGTTCATCATCCGCCGCCTGAAGGAACTGGGCTACGTTCACACCGTGCGCTCGGCCAAGAAGATGATCGAGCGCCAGACCACCGAAGTCTGGGACATTCTCGAAGAAGTCACCCAGGGCCATCCGGTGCTGCTGAACCGCGCGCCGACGCTGCACCGCCTGTCGGTGCAGGCGTTCGAGCCGCAGCTCATCGAAGGCGAAGCCATCCGCATTCATCCGCTGGTCTGCACCGCCTACAACGCCGACTTCGACGGCGACCAGATGGCCGTGCACGTGCCGCTGTCGGTCGAAGCGCAGATGGAAGCGCGCCTGCTGATGATGGCGCCGAACAACATCTTCAGCCCGTCCAGCGGCAAGCCGATCATCACGCCGACGCAGGACATCACGCTGGGCTGCTATTATCTCACCGCCGAGCCGCGCACGCCGATGCCGGCGGACACGAAGACAGCTGAAGCTGTTCGGCTCGAAGACCGAAGTGATCTTCGCCTTCGACGACGGCGCGGTCACGACGCACGAGCGCATTCGCCTGGCGAACCCCGATTTCGGCAAGCAAGACCGAGTATGGCGACGCCGACAAGAAGGTCATCGAGACCACGGTGGGCCGCGTGATCTTCAGCGAAATCTGGCCGGCGGAACTGGGCTTCCCCAACAAGCCGGTCAAGAAGAGCCGAACTCGGCGACCTGATCTGGAAGTGCTACAAGATCTGCGGCCACGAGAAGACCGTGATCATGCTCGACAAGCTCAAGGAACTCGGCTTCCGCGAGGCCACCAAGGCCGGCGTCTCCATCGGCATCGACGACATGATCATTCCCGAAGGAGAAGGACCAGGAGATCGAAGCCGCGCAGAAGCAGATCAAGGAAGTCGAGAAGCAGTATCGCAAGGGCGTCATCACCCCCGGCGAACGCTACAACAAGATCATCGATATCTGGACGCATTGCACCGACCAGATCGCCAACGTCATGTTCAAGACGCTCGAACACAACCAGGGCAAGAAGGAATACAACCCGGTTTCGCTGATGGTGGATTCCGGCGCGCGCGGCAACCGGCAGCAGGTCCGCCAGCTCGCCGGCGTGCGCGGCCTCATGGCCAAGCCGTCCGGCGACATCATCGAGAAGCCGATTCTCTCGAACTTCCGCGAAGGCCTGACGGTGCTGGAATACTTCATCTCCACGCACGGCGCCCGCAAGGGTCTGGCCGACACCGCGCTCAAGACCGCCGACTCCGGTTACATGACCCGCAAGCTGGTGGACGTGGCGCAGGACGTCATCATCCGCGAAGAGGATTGCGGCACCACCAACGGCATCTGGGTCCAGGCGATTTACGAAGGCGAAGACGAAGTGGTCAAGCTGAGCGACCGCCTCGTCGGCCGCTTCTCCTGCGACGACATCGTCGAATCCGCAGAATCCGAAGGAGCTGCTGGTCAAGGCGAACGAGGAGATTGACGAGGTCAAAGCCAAGGCTGATCGAGAGCTCCGGCGTCGAGAAGGTGAAGATTCGCTCGGTGCTGACCTGCGAAAGCAAGCACGGCGTCTGCATGTACTGCTACGGCCGCAACCTGGCCACCGGGCGCCTGGTCAAGCTGGGCGAAGCTGTCGGCATCATCGCCGCGCAATCCATCGGCGAACCTGGCACGCAGCTCACGATGCGCACGTTCCACATCGGCGGCACGGCGTCGCAGGTGTTCAAGCAGCCGCAGATCAAGGCCAAGTTCGACGGCACGTTCGCTACAACGAACTGCGCCTGGTCGCAACTCGAGGACGGCAACAACATCGTGCTGAACAAGAACGGCTCCGTCTCCATCCTCGGCGACGACGGCCGCGAACTGGAGAAGCACAACGTCGTCATCGGCGCGGTCATCTCCGTCGCGGACGGCGGCAAGGTCAAGAAGGGCGAGACCTTCGTGCAGTGGGATCCGTACAACGTGCCGATTCTCTCCGAGAAAGCCGGCAAGGTGAAGTTCCACGACATCATCGAAGGCGTCACGATGAAGCAGGAAGTGGACGAGACCACCGGCCAGGAAGCCATGGTCGTCATCGAGCACAAGGAAGATTTGCATCCGCAGATCATCATCCTCGACGACCACGGCGAGCCGGTCGGCCAACTACCCGATTCCTTCCGGCGCGCACATCGTCGTCGACGAAGGCGACAAGATCGTCGCCGGCACGCTGATGGCCAAGACGCCGCGCAAGACCTCCAAGACCAAGGACATCACCGGCGGTCTGCCGCGCGTGGCCGAGTTGTTCGAAGCCCGCCGTCCGAAGGACGCCGCGGAGATCTCCAAGATCGACGGCATCGTGGACTTCGGCCCGAGCGTGCGCGGCAAGCGCTGCATTGTCATCAAGGACCAGCAGACCGAGCGTGGAAGAGGAACACCTCATCCCGATCGGCAAACACGTCATCGTCTTCAAGGGCGACTTCGTGAAGAAAGGCCAGCAGCTCACCGAAGGCCCGATCGACCCGCACGAAATCCTCGACATCTGCGGCCCGCAGGAATTGCAGGAGCACCTCGTCAACGAAGTGCAGGAAGTCTATCGGCTGCAGGGCGTGACGATCAACGACAAGCACATCGAGATCATCGTCCGCCAGATGCTGCGCAAGGTGCGCATCACCGAGCCGGGCGACACCACGTTCCTCTGGGGCGAACAGATGGACAAGCTCGAGTTCGAAGACGAGAACGAGCGCGTCGAGAAGATGGGCGGCAAGCCCGCCGAAGCGCAGCCGGTGCTGCTCGGCATCACCAAGGCCTCGCTGGAAACCGAGAGCTTCCTCAGCGCCGCGTCCTTCCAGGACACCACCCGCGTGCTCACCGAAGCGGCGACCCGGGCCAAGGTGGATTACCTGCGCGGCTTCAAGGAAAACGTGATCATGGGCCACATCATCCCGGCCGGCACCGGCTTCGACTATCACCGCAAGGTCGCGCTCAAGCCGCTGGTGGAGACTGCCCGCCGAAGAGCCGAAGCCGCTGGTCGACAGAGCCGATGGCTGAGCTAACTTCGAACAGCAAGAGTAGCCTGAACGATTTCAAATACTTGTTGCAACCGAGAAGTTCCTTTGTTATATTCCGCGCTCCGTTTGCCCGGACTGGAGAACGCGAGCGTCGCTAGGTCAGAGAATTGTAAACTGCAATGCCGACAATTAATCAACTGGTCCGCAAAGGACGCAGCAAACTGAAGTACAAGTCCAAGTCGCCCGCTTTGGAGAACTCGCCCTTTCGCCGGGGCGTCTGCATCCAGGTCATGACCCGCACGCCCAAGAAGCCGAATTCGGCGATGCGGAAAGTGGCGAAAGTGCGCCTGACGAACGGCTACGAAGTCATTGCCTATATCCCCGACGAAGGCCACAACCTGCAGGAGCACTCGATCGTGCTGGTGCGCGGTGGCCGCGTGAAAGATTTGCCGGGCGTGCGTTATCACATTGTGCGCGGGACCCTGGACGCCGCCGGAGTGGAGAAGCGCCGCGTCAGCCGCTCCAAATACGGCGTGAAGCGGCCGAAGGAAGGCAAGGCTGGAGCAGCCAAGCCAGCTGCAGCAGCACGGCAGCTTGATCTGATTGACCCATTTAAGTTTTAACTTTTAACGATTTAACGAACACATGTCCCGACGTCGTCAAGCGATAAAGCGCCCGGTGCTGAAGACGCGAAGTTCAACAGCACGCTGGTTTCGCGCCTGGTGAACACGGTCATGCAGTGCGGGCAAGAAGAGTGTGGCGCAACGGATTGTTTACGGCGCGTTCGACCAGATCGCCGAAAAGAATCCGGCAGCGAACCCGCTGGAAATTTTGCAGCGCGCCGTGGACAACGCCAAGCCGCGGCTGGAAGTCAAGGCCCGCCGCGTGGGCGGCGCCACTTACCAGGTGCCGCTGGAAGTGCCGACGGACCGGCAATTCTCGCTGGCGCTGCGCTGGCTGGTGGATTTCGCCGATGCGCGCAAAGGCATCGCCGATGAAGGAGGCGCTGGCGGCGGAGATCATGGATGCCTACCAGGGCCAGGGAAATGCGATCCGCAAACGCGACGAAGTGCACAAGATGGCCCAGGCCAACAAAGCCTTTGCCCATTTCCGCTGGTAGTCATTTAGAAACTTAGCGCGCCCCGAGGCCAGAGCAAACTCGGGGCGTTTTTATTCTCCGAGATAGAAGATTTTTGGATGGAAGCAGTAATGGAAAAAACGAAACCAGGTCAATTCGCCGAACCGCCCGTATCCCGATGGAGCGGACGCGCAACATCGGCATCGCCGCGCACATTGACGCCGGCAAGACCACCACGACCGAGCGCATTCTCTTTTACACCGGGCTCATCCACAAGATGGGCGATGTGGATGACGGCAATACGGTGACCGACTGGATGGAGCAGGAGCGCGAGCGCGGCATCACGATCACCTCCGCCGCCACCACCTGCTACTGGACCCAGAAAGACGACGGCACTGTACAAGGCTTTCTCGGGCATTCCGCATCGCGATCAACATCATCGACACCCCGGGCCACGTGGATTTCACCGCGGAAGTCGAGCGCTCCATGCGCGTGCTCGACGGCGCGGTGGCTGTGTTCTGCGGCGTGGCCGGTGTGCAGCCGCAGTCCGAAACCGTCTGGCGCCAGGCCACCAAATACAAAGTCCCGCGCATCGCGTTCGTCAACAAGATGGACCGCACGGGCGCGAATTTTGAAAATGCGCTCAACGACATGCGCAAGAAGCTCGGCGCTTATGCCTATCCCGTTTTCCTGCCCATCGGCAAAGAAGATTATTTCAGCGGCGTCATCGACGTCGTCAATCAGAAGGCGATCGTTTATGATCCGAACGACGAAGTCGGGCCTGAAATACGAGGTCACGGACATTCCCGCCGAACTGAAGGAATCGCGCCAAGGCGGCGCTGGCCGAATTGATCGATGCGGTTTCCAACAAGGACGATGTGATTGCCGAATTGGTCATCGAGAATAAGCCGATCGACGCCGCTAGATCCTGAAGGCGGCCATTCGCCGTTTGACCTGCAAGATCGAGTTGGTCCCGGTGCTGTGCGGCTCGGCTTTCAAGAAGAGCGGCGTGCAGCCGCTGGTTGATGCGGTGGTGGATTATCTGCCTTCGCCGCTCGACGTTCCGCCCGCCGTTGGCCTGGATCCGGGCACCGAGAACCAGAGTGGAAGTCCTGTCGGACGACAACGGCAAGTTCTGTTCGCTGGCCTTCAAGCTGTGGACCGATCCCTACGTCGGCAAGCTGGTGTTCTTCCGCGTTTATAGCGGCCAGCTCAAGAAGGGCGACATGATTTACAATCCGCGCACGCGCAAGCGCGAGCGCGTCAGCCGCGTCATGATGATTCAGGCGGACAAGCGCATCGACGTGGAGACGACTTACGCCGGCGATATCGCCGCGCTGGTCGGACTTGAAGAATATCACCACCGGCGACACGCTGTGCGACGAGGACTTCGACGTCATGCTCGAACCGCCGACGTTTCCCGAGCCGGTCATCTCGATGGCCGTCGAGCCCAAGACCAAAGCGGACCGCGAAAAGATGGGCGAAGGCTTGCAGCGCCTGGCGGAAGAAGATCCGACGTTCCGCTGCTTCACCAACGAGGAAACCGGCCAGCTCATCATCGCGGGCATGGGCGAGCTGCACCTGGAAATCATTCGCGACCGTTTGTTCCGCGAATTCAAGGTCGACGCCAACGCGGGCGCGCCGCAGATCGCCTATCGCGAAACCATCACCAAGGCGGCCGAAGGCGAAGGCAAGTTCATCCGCCAATCCGGCGGCCGCGGTCAATACGGCCATGCCTGCGTCAACGATCGAGCCGAACGAGAGCGGCAAAGGCGTCGAGATCGAGAACAAGATCGTCGGCGGCGCGATTCCCAAGGAATACATCCCGGCGGTCATTGACGGCATCGAAGAAGCGATCAAGGGCGGCGTGCTGGCGGGTTATCCGATGGTCGACGTGAAAGTCAGCATCGTGGACGGCACGTTCCACGAAGTGGACTCCAGCGAACTGGCGTTCAAGATGGCCGGCATTTTTGCGCTGAAAGACGCGGCCAAGAAAGCCAACGCTGATTCTGCTCGAACCGATCATGAAGGTGGAAGTCACCACGCCGGACGAATACCAGGGCGATCTGCTCGGCGACCTGAACCGCCGCCGCGGCAAGATCGTCAGACATCGAGGCCAAAGACAGCTCAACGATTCTGAACGCCGAAGTGCCGCTGGCGGAAATGTTCGGCTACGCGACGGCGATTCGCTCGCTTGTCGAAAGGCCGCGCGGCGTATTCGATGGAGCCGTTCACGTTCGAGCAGGTGCCGAACAGCATCCTGGCAACAGATTTTGGACACGGCCAAACCGAAGCCGGCGGCCCGCATCATGACAACCATAACTATACAATTGTTCTTTGTATGGCTGGACAACGCATTCGCATTCGACTGAAGGCCTATGACCATCGGGTCATTGACCAATCCGCCCGCGACATCGCGGACACCGTCAAACGCACGGGCGCGCGCGTCGCCGGGCCCATTCCGCTGCCGACCCGCATCGAGCGCTTCACCGTTCAGCGCTCGCCGCACGCGGACAAGAAGTCGCAGGAGACTTTCGAGCAACGCACCCACAAGCGGCTGATCGACATCATCGAGCCGACCGCCAAGACCGTGGACGAGCTGAAGAAGCTCAACCTCCCGGCGGGCGTGGACATCACCATCAAGATTTAGATCGTTATGCCACTCGGACTTATTCGGAAAGAAACTCGGCCAGACGCGCGTCTATGACGCCAAAGGTGTGATGACGCCGGTGACCGTCGTGCTCGCCGGACCGAACCGCGTGCTGCAGTGTCAAGACCCAGGCTGGAAGCGACGGCTACAACGCCGTGCAGCTCGGCTTCGATGACCAGAAGGAACAGCGCCTGACCAAGCCGCTGCTCGGCCACATCAAGAAGTTCAACGGCGCCGCGGTCAAGCGCATCACGGAATTCCGCAACTTCTCCAAGGAAGTGAAGCCCGGCGATGTGGTCGGCGCCGACGCTGTTTGCGCCGGGCGATTTTGTGGATGCCATTGGCGTCACCAAGGGCCGCGGCTTCGAAGGTGTCGTGAAGCGGCATCGCTTTCGCGGCGGCGATTCGACGCACGGCGCGAAGGGCTGGCATCGCCGCTCCGGCGCCATCGGCCAGCGCTTGTTTCCCGGCACGGTCATGCGCGGCATGAAGATGCCCGGTCACATGGGCCAGGTGCGCCGCACCACCCAGAACCTGCGAGGTCATTCAGGTTCGCGAAGCAGACAATGTGCTGTTGATCAAGGGCGCGATTCCCGGGCGAAGGGCGATTACGTGGTCATTCGTGAATCCAAGAAACGGCCGAAGGGTTGGAAGCCGCCGGTTGTACGACGGGAAAAAGGGCAAGGTGCACCGAAGCCAAGAAACGAAGCGAAGACCGAAGCCAAGAAGTGAACCGCTGAATCATGAACCGATTGAGCCGATGAAGCTTACAATCAAAGACATCAAAGGAAACAGACCAGGGCGAACTGGAAGTGAAGTTCCCGCTCGTCGAAGACGGCAAGGGCACGCAGGCCGTTCACGACGCGGTCGTGGCCTATCAGGCCGCCCAGCGCATGGGCACCGCCTGCACCAAAGACGATGGGCGAAGTCGCCGGCACCAACAAGAAGCCGTGGCGGCAAAAGGGCACCGGCCGCGCCCGCGCCGGCTCATTCGCGTCGCCTCTGTGGCGTGGCGGCGGCGTGGTTTTCGGACCCAAGCCGCGCGATTTCGGCAAGAAGGTTTCACGCAAAACCAAGCAGCTCGCGCTTGCGCAAGGCGCTGAGCGAGCGGCTGAAAGCCGGCGACGTGGTGGTGGTGGACGATCTGAAGCTCGCCTCGCCGAAGACCAAGGAGTTCGTCGGCATTGCTGACCGCGCTGGAGTTGAAGGGCACCGCGCTGATCGTTGCGCAGGAGGCGGACAAGAATCTGACGCTGGCCTCGCGCAACGTGCCGAATGTTGCGCTCGACCACGAGCGATTCGCTGAACACCTACGACGTGCTGCGCCCCGACAAACTGGTTTTCACCAGCGACGGCGCCTTCGAAAAGCTCGAAGCGCGCCTGAGCAAAGGGAGCATAATAATGAACATGAATTCTTTTGAAATCATCAAGACCGTGCGCCTGACCGAAAAGGGCACGCGCCAGGGCGAGAAGTTCAATCAATACACCGTCGTGGCCGACCCGCGCGCGAACAAGACGCAGATCCGCCAGGCGGTGCAGGAGTTGTTCAAAGTCAAAGTCGTCGCGGTCAACACGCTGAACGTGCGCGGCAAATTCCGCCGCCAGCGCACCAACCAGGCCGGCCAGGCCCCGAATTGGAAGAAGGCCATCGTCACCTTGAAAGAGGGCGACAAGATCGTTTTAACCTGATTCCGAAGTTAACCCGCGCGCGCTTAATCCGTCGCGCGGAGCGATAGGCGTTAGCACCTATTATCGCGCGCGTGTCAGCTATTGAAGCTGGATTCAGCCACACAGACACACGGTTTGGTTAAGGGGAGTTTACTCCATTGTCCAGAAAACAAGTTGTGCTGGATATTCTTGAATGGCTTCCCGACCTTCGCCACAAGCGCGTGTGCCCGAGGAAAAGCGAGCAACGGAATATCTGGCCAACGAACGCACGTTCCTCGCCTGGATACGAACGAGTATTGCGGTAATTAGTGTGGGTTTCCTGATTACGCGAGTCGGTCCGCTAACGCATCATGTATCTACAGGTGAAGACAGCAGTCCAAAATCCTTCAATGCTTCGTTCGTGATGGGGATTGCCATGATGGTGGTCGGCGCAACAGTCGCGCTGCTGGCCGTCTCGCGCTATCACGTAGTCATCCGCGCGATTGATGAAGGATGCGTCAAAGCCGATCGCGGGTTAATCATTCTCGTGACGGTTTTGGTCGTTTTACTTGCAACCGGGATGATAGCGTTCATGCTCATCGCTGAGTGACTTCGCCAATGCACGTCAGCCGCGAACGACTTTGAATCCAAAATACGGATTGCTGAACATACCCATTAACGACAACCACAACGGCAGCAGCATCTCCGTCCCGCGGGCTTTGGTGATGTCGCCAAGGTCCAGAATGTCGGTCCATCCAAGACTTTCGAGAAGCGTCCTGACCTGGCTCTTTGCTTCGGCGTCGTTGCCGCACATGAGCATAGTTGGATTGCCACCTTTCGATGGATCGACCATCACTTCGCAATTCACAATATTCAGGGTCTTCACGACCTTGGCGAAAGGCAGGGCTTTCTGAATTTCCTCGCCAAGCGAGTTTGTGTTGCAGATGGAAAGCGATGTAGGCATTCCGCGCGAGAAATCGAGCGGATTGCTCACGTCCACGACAATTCTATCCCTGAACCGTTCCACGCCGACGGTCCGGACGACTTCAAGCGTGACTTCGCCCTTCGTGCAAAGAAGAACCATTTCTCCGAATGCAGCCGCATCCGCAAAGGTTCCTTGCGAGGCCTTCGCGCCGACCGTTCTGACCCACTGGGCCGCCTTTGGATTGTTCTCGGTGCGTGAACCCATCTTCACCTGATGGTCGAGACGCGCCAATTTGGTGCCTAGCGCTTCGCCGACCATTCCTGTTCCCAATATTCCTATTTTCATAGATGTGTTTAGCTACCTGTCGAAACGCGTTCACGCGTGTTCCGGGGCTTAAACGTGGACATTACTCCAGAAACACGGACGGGCAAGTGCATGGTATTCTCACCGCGTCTTTGAGGGTGCGCAATTCTGAATGGGACATCATGCTAATGCCAGTCGAATACCGTCACCGCGTCGAGGTCCTTCCATTCATTTCCGCTCTTTCGCTTTGGGGTGGTGCGACCGACATATTGAAGAACGCGATGCGTTCCGTCCTTTTCCATTGTGAAGTAGAGTGGATCCACCAATGCGGCGATCACAAGGCTGACTGGAGCCATCTTTACGACTACCACCGGTTTCCCATGCCAAGAGGATTCGGGCTGTTTGATGAACTTGAAGGCGATAGTTTCCGCCCTCGGAACAACGATGTAGCGGCACCGCACCGATTCGCCTTTCATCAATGCGTCCCAATGCGTTCGCAGGAATGGCGCAATCATATCACTGGTCATGGTGTCCGGGCGGAGTGGTTCCGTGTTGCGCTTAACTTTTTTCGGAGAATCAAGATCAGGCTGGTATTCAAATGCAATGCTCGGTTCGTTATCTGGTGTGCGTTGAACTTTGGCTGTGCCGCGCGCATTGTTTTGGAGTTCCTCCAACTCAAATGATTCGAGTTGGTCTCCCCGATAAACCACCCGTTCGCGCGCGGCGAGCTTGCTGTCAGGATAAGAAAACTCACGAACAGCAGTCACAGTGTCTTCCGACCGGGTTGAGGTCCGCTTAAATCTGTAGAGGATTCGCTCGGTGCTGGAAGTCGAGTCATAGATTGTGCCGGCAAGCAACGTTGGTTCCTCATAGGGTCGCGGTGTTTCGGCTCGAGCGATTTGGCCATCGCACAAAACCACGGTGAGCAGGATGCAACTGAGCACGATCAAGGAGAACGGTTTCATTCACATGCTCCATCCACCATGTCCGTTGATAGCGCAAATAGAAAATGCTGTTCCCGATTTCAGATTCAGAACAAGAGAAATTCAGTGCAGGGTTGACCGACGGCGAAGATTAATTCAAACCGATTCGACCGCTGGTCGAGTCTGTGGTTGAGTTCGTTTCCCAGAAATCCAAAATCTGTTTCCAGATGTCCGGCGGCTCATCCATTACCGTGCCGTGGTCGCCATTTGGGAATTCCCAGAGCTGTTTCGGTCCGTGGTAACCGTCGTAGAGCCGGCGCCCAAACCTCGCCGGTACTACTAAGTCACCGTCAGCGGTCAACATTGCGACCGGCCCATGATAATTTTTGAGCCTATCTTGCGAGGGAAAGCGGTCGCAAAGGATCAGTCGGATCGGGAGAACTGGCGCATGCGCCTGCGCGACATCGGTAAGACTACTGAAAGGCGCGAGCAGAACGAGCCCTGCAATCTCGGCGGGATGGCGGCCCGCGAGGTAACTCGCAACTCCGGTGCCCAAAGATTCGCCGAGCAGATAAATTGGGTTATTGGTTCCGAGTTGCTGAAGAGCTTCGTCAGCGGATTTCTCGAGCGTATGTTCGCTCGGTTTACCCGGACGGTCTGCATAACCGGGATACTCAACGATGAATACATCGAATGCGGCAACCTGCTGGAGTGCGTCTGCATAATGTCCGCACCAAACAGCGCAGCCGGCATTGCCGTGCAGAATAAGCACGCCTCCTCGGGCTGGCTGCGTGGGCGAAGAACGTTTCCAGCCGATGGGTTCGCCGCGAGCATCGGTCCACCGTTCCAGCTTTGCTGCGGTGCCGAGTTCATTTGCCTTCGCGGTATCAAAATGCGGTGGGAAATAAATCATGCGGCGTTGAAACGCACAGCAGCCAATGCAGCACAACAGGTAAAGGATCGAACCGATTAAAGCGGTTAAGCTTAGGAGCCTGCGAATGCTCAATCGACGGTGACTGCCAGGATTCATTCGCAGAGACTATCGCGTTTGCAGGGAAGCTCGTGAATCGAAATTCTTTCGGAAGCATTGAAAAAGTGAATGGCCCCGTTACAGCAGCGCTCGGAAACTTGCCTTTGCGGGTCGTGGCTCCATACTTGCCCCGCAATGCCGCCTCCAAAAACGTTGAACTTCGCCATCATTGGTTGTGGCGGCATCACGCTGCAAAACCATTTGCCAGGTCTCGCGATGTGCCCGGAGGTGAAAGTCGTCGCGCTGTGCGATGCGGACGCCGCCACGCTTGAACGTGCTCGCCAGCAAACCGGCATCGCTGCTTGTGATTGTGACTATCGCCAGATCGTCAAGCGCGACGACGTCCATGCTGTCATCATTGCCACGCCGAATGTCTTTCACGCGCCGATCGCGCTGGACGCCATCGCGCACGGCAAACACGTGCTGTGCGAAAAGCCGCTCGCGATGAATTACGCCGACGCCAAAGCGATGGCCGACGCCGCTGATCGCGCGGACGTGCGGCACATGACGGCGTTCACGTATCGCTTCGTGCCGGCGATGCGTTATCTCGCCCATCTCGTGAAACGCGGCGACGCGGGTCAGCCGTATCATTATCGCTCCTGCCGCTTGCAGGATTGGGGCACGCGCGATCTCGGCTGGCGGCAAATGAAGAAACTCGCGGGCACGGGCGAACTCGGCGACATGCTCAGTCATCGCATCGATTTCGCGCATCTGCTCGTCGGCCCGATGAAACGGCTCGTGGCGAATCTGAAACAATGGCATCCCGTGCGCGGCGGCCAGCCAAACGATCTCGACGATTGGGTAGCCATTCTCGCTGAATTCCAATCCGGCGCGACCGGCGTGCTCGAAAGCAGCAAGCTCGCAAGCGGTCGCAACGAAAGCTGGCGCAGCCTCGATTACGTCGAGATCAACGGCAGCGAACGTTCGTTCGTGTTCATCACGGGCGACTGGAACAAACTTCAGACTGGCAAAACTGGCGGCCCGGGTTTGGAAACGATTGAAATCCCGCGCGAGTTCTGGAAATGGCCCGGCTCGCGGCGCGAAATTGGCAAAGGCGATCCGCTCGTCGACGTTTCGTTACGATCAGGCGTGGGAGTTTGTGGACGCCATCCGCAACCAGCGGCCGTGCGTGCCGAGTTTTCACGACGGCGCGCGCGCGCTGGCTGTGATGGATGCCGCGGCGAAATCGGCGGAGACAAGGCAATGGGTTGAACTATAAACCGCGGAGGCGCGGAGCAAAACGTCCGAGGATTTCGCTAATTGCGCAGAAATACTTTCAATCTGCGCTCATCTGCGCAATCTGTGGACGTTCAGTTTTTCTCTGTGTCTCCGCGTCTCCGCGGTTAAATGGATTTCTTGATTATGAAGACAGCAGTCATCACCGGCGCGGGCAGCGGAGTCGGTACGCGCGATTGCGTTGAAGCTCGCGCAACAAGATTGGCGCGTTGCACTCATTGGCCGCCGCGCCGAGGCATTGAAGGAAACCGCTCCGCCTTGCCGGCGAACACGCTTCACGTCTCACAATTCACGCCTGCGATATTGGCGATCCTTCCGCCGTCGCCGAAACCGGCAAAAGAATTCTCTCCACGCTCGGTGACATTGACGTGCTTGTAAATGCCGCTGGCACCAATGTGACGCGTCGCACGCTTGAAGTGCTGTCGCTCGAGGATTATCACGCGATGATCGCGACAAACCTTAACGGCGCTTACTACTGCGCGCAGGCATTTCTGCCGCAAATGCGCTCGCGCAAGAGCGGCACGATTGTCAATGTCGTGTCTGACGCGGGCAAACAGGCATCGCCCAAAGCCGGGCCGGCCTATGTCATGAGCAAGTTCGGTCTCGCCGGTCTCACGCAAAGCATCAACGCCGAAGAGCGCGCCAATGGCATCCGCGCCTGCGCGATTTTTCCGGGTGACATTGACACGCCGCTTCTTAACAAACGTCCCGCAGTGCCCGACTCCGCCGCCCGCGCGAAGATGCTGCGCGCCGAAGACGTGGCCGATTGTGCGGTCTTCTGCATCAATCTCCCGCCGCACGTCATCGTTGAGGAAATGCTGGTGCGTCCGCGTTAATCAAGTGCGCGGCAGTTCACCGCGCCGCAATCCGCTGGCTGTCCACCCTAGCCGCCCAGAAATGGCAGAATCCAGCTTGCTACTCCAACCCACGCGAGCGCCCGCCGGCAATCCTTTTTCTTGTGTGCTTGCGGAGTTAGCGCCAATCTCCATGCATCCTTCAAATCAAAGTCATATCATGACCTCTAAAACTTCTTCCACGTCCGCTGCCAAATCCAAACTGCGTGCGACTGCTGGATTGGATCGGCGCAGTTTTCTTTCAACGACCGTTCGAGTGGCTGCGGCGGTGGCAGTGGTGCCCGGTTTGTCGGCTTCGGCTCGAGATTGGTCTGGCGGCGAACCGGTTCGCTATCCCGATCCCGACGTTGTGGTCCTCGACAGCCGGTTCGAAAAATACAAGCTCGGCAACACGCCAATTCAACGGCTGCACACCGGAGCGCTTTGGGCGGAGGGTTGCGCATGGAATGGTGTCGGCCGATATCTCGTATGGAGCGACATTCCCAACGATCGCCAGTTCCGCTGGCTCGACGAAGACGGACACGTGAGTGTGTTTCGTAATCCGTCCAACAACAGCAACGGGAACACGTTTGATTTCGAAGGGCGGCAACTTTCCTGTGAACACGGCACGCGCCGGGTGGTCCGCTACGAACACAATGGGAGCATTACCGTGCTTGCGGACAAATGGAATGGCAAGCCGCTCAATGCACCCAACGACATCGTCGTGCATCCGGACGGTGGCATCTGGTTCACCGATCCGGGCTACGGTGCAATGATGAATTACGAGGGCCACAAGGGCGACCTTCAGATCAAGGAAGCCATCTACCGCATCGACCCTCGCACGCTCAAATTTGATCTCGTTACTGACGAAGGTTTCAAGCCCAACGGCCTATGCTTCTCACCTGATTACAAGAAGCTTTACGTTGCCGATACCGGCGGGCCGGTGCCAAGAGGAATTGACGTTTATGATGTTGTGGACGGCACGAAGCTAAAAGGCCGGCGGCGTTTCTGCAGCATGGAATTAAGCGGCAAGTCCGGTAACGCAGATGGCATTCGAGCTGACGTGGACGGAAACGTCTGGGCAGCGGCCGGCTGGGTGGGTGAGGGCTACGATGGCGTGCATGTGTTCGCGCCGGACGGCCAGCGGATCGGGCAAATCCGGCTGCCAGAGATTTGCGCGAACATCTGCTTCGGCGGCGCGAAGCGAAATCGGCTGTTCATGGCCGCAAGCCAGTCACTTTATGCGGTGTACCTCGAAACGCAGGGTGCCCATGTCGCTTAGCGGGTAAAAGACGGGCGTTGGACAGTTAACAGTAGGCGAACAAATTTTTCCGTTCGCCTTCTTTGAATTCAGAGACAGGATAGAAGCGCTGTCCACTTTCAATATCGACAGTGCTCCGCCTTAAGGTCCGTCCACCATTACGCCGATGCCAGAACCTCCAATCGAACGCGCCACGGCGTTCGATTACATGCCGGTTCGTGAGTTCAGATTGCAGCCTGATCCAAGCGAGACGCCAATTGGGTACAAGGTAGCGACTGAGGTCAAGGCTGAGATCAACCACGCCGTTTCGCTTCGCGGCGGTTCGATTCTGGTTGCGCCAAGTGATTCCGATTCAGGCGTGAAGCTTCTTGCGAGTCCAGGCGAGGACGCCAAGCGCGGCGGACAACATTCCGGCGGTCGTTCCACCATCGGGAATGACGCCCCGAGGAGGAAGCGTGGAAGGAACTCTGTCTCCGACTGGCTGGGTGACGAAGAAACTCGGGCCAGTAATGATTCCGTCAGTGAATCCCACTGATGGAATGTTCGCGCCCGCCTGCCACGGACTCAGACCAGGCGGCAACATATCGAAGTACTCGTAGGAGGAGCCTGGAGCGAAATTGGGGTCCTGAGAGCTGACCAAAGCTCCGTTGATGAAAAAAGAATTGAAAAGGCCACCGCTGGGAGTGATCACCAGGTCAATCGACCAGTTGTTTTGCGCAAAATAGACGGACACCGTTTCGTTGGCTCTCGCCGAAATGACGGTGCCGGCAATCAATGACGCCAAAAGGATCGCTTTCATGCGAGCAACTATGCGCCTGCGGTCGAAAGATGCAATACAAATCCAATCTCAATGAATCCGTTCCGGCAATGAGAGACGTTCGTTGGCGGATGTTCTGACAAGACATGGAGCAGACCGGGCGATCAGGTTGAGCGATGAACAGATCTCGATATCTCCAACGGAAAGAACGGTGAAATGCATGATGTGTGCCACATCGGACACTCCCGTCGGCGTCAATTGCAGGCGGCTGCGCAGACCGTTTCGAAACCCCTGATCCAGGCGGTCGCGAGAGCGTCTTCAGCCCGCGCTCGGAGCCATTGCTCACGCCACCCGCTGATAATGTTTCTTGCTAAAAGAGATGCCAAGCCAGTCCTCCAGTTTGAGCATGAGGCGGTGCTTCTTTTCGCGGCGCGTCAAGCGATGATGCGGATCCGTCGGAAACAGTCCTTCAGCTGGCGGCAGCCAGCCTTGAATGATTCTGGGATGAGTGCCTTTGAACGGGCGCAGCGAAAGGGGATCCACCTGATCATACCGCGGCTCAAGGCGTTTGCCGTGTCCATAGCCGGCAATCGCCCGCGATTTGAGCCGCATCTGCGTTTCGCTTCGCATCCATCCGTAATGATAGATGTGTGCGCCCGTGTGCGCCGCGCGCGGATATCGTGAGCGATGATGATTCACCAGGACATTGAAGAACAAGCTCTCCGACGCCCAGGCCGGAATTGTGTTGCGCAAAACGCGCGCTTCGGACCGATACCAGCGCGGGGACCAGGCATATGTGTTCTTGTTGCCGTAGAAATGCAGAAAATCGAATGCCAACGCCTCGACCCGATCGTTGTGGAGATGCTTCTCCATGGCGCTGCGAATCTTCGGCAAATCGTCTTCATGCACCACTTCGTCTGCCTCAAGGTAAAACGCCCAATCGCCGGTGCAGTTCCACAGCGCGATGGATTTTTGCTGCGCGTAAACGTAGCCTTTGACGCTGTAGTCGTTCTGCAGACGTTCGTTCCAGCGCGTCGGAATGATGCGGATTTTCGGATCGCCGATTTCGCGCAGCATCGGTTCGGTCTGGTCATCGCACGGCCCCAGCGCAACCACAAATTCATCCACGATTGGAAGGATTGAACAAATCGACTCGACAAAAGGATAGCCCAACATCTGCCCGTTACGCAGGAACGTAAACCCACTTACTTTCATTAAAGGTCTTTCCGTGCCCGAGATAACCTGCCCCCCGATTTGAACCCCTGCCTTTTCCAGATGCCCGCTCTCCAGTCTCGCAAGCGCCCATGCGTGCAGCGGCCGCCGCAGCCAGCGGCCGATCGGCACCGAGAGGCCACGCTTGCGACGTTCACGATTTCATCCGGCAGATAGCGCAACGCGTAGCGCTTCAGAAAGACCTTCGTCTTGAATCCCCGCACGCGTCCTCGATCCGCAGCGATTTGGCTAAGTCCAGCGTTGCTTCATCGAGGAAGGCGCGCGCAATTCGAGTGCCGAACTCATACTCGCGCGTCAGCCTTAGTCAACAAACCCTCAGCCAACGATGCCTCTAAATCCCAGTCGTTATACCATCCAACAATGACCCTTTCCCGTGTCACTGCTCTCGAGCGTCGTCGTTGCGATCCCAAACCAACCTAACAGCGCCAGCGCGATGTTGTAAACCCACAACTAGTGCCTCGTCATGCCGTCAAAATCTGTCCCCTGCACGAAACGCTTGAGAAGTTAAAACCGTTGCAGACAGCCATCACACCACTCTCCATGTCTGTCATCGGTTGGTTAGCCCGTTCATTCAGGCCGCGAACGGCCAACCGCGTCGCTCCCAGAACCGCCAGGTCGGTATGCATGACGCGGCTGGCATCCGGACCACGGTGCGACAGCGACCGCAGCATTGCCTCGACCCGGAGCCAGGCTGTCTCCGCAAACCCGACACTGGAAAAGGCGACATGGCCGCAGATGCCGCACATATCAGGATTCTGCGCCTATTGATATTGGTTTCAATTGTTCCAGAGCAAATAAACCGAGAAATGTTCGATCGGACGCCCATGGAATTTGGACGAAAAGTCGTCGACGAGTTGATAATGCGCGAACTGACTCTTCACCTTTTCGGGTAAACAGGGCGAATTTGCCACATACAGCGCCCGTGTCGTTTTCCCAACTTCATATCCGGGCCAGAGCGTGAACTGGGTCGCTCCATACGGCGCTGGTGGTAGATAGGTGACGGGATGATCCGGTAGATAAAACTGCATCATGCTGGCCTGGGTGTAATAGCTGCCAATCAGCAAATCAGCCTGATTGACACGACGGTCCTGGTCCAAGTGCCGCGCGAAGTCGGCCCAGCCCTCGGCCTTGTGGAAGACATCAATCTTTCTGGGAATGGGAAGAAAGGCCGCCACATGGAGAAATATGCTGATGACCACACACATGCCCACAGACCATATTACCGCGCCGCGCCAGCGTGGATTATCCGAGACGAACCGCCGCCAAAAAGCCACGAGCAGGACGATGCCGGTAATCAGGGAAGGGGCAATCCAGTTGGGCAGTACGCGGCTATTCAGGCTCAGAACCAGATACATGGCTTGAATGGGAACATACTGGCTAAGGAGATGTTTGATCCTTACCTCATCGCTTTTGGTCCGCCAAAGGACAATCACGGCCATCAGCATCCCCACCAGCAGCAAAGGCGTAAGTACGCCCAGTTGTCCGCCCACATATTTCAGAGTTTCAGCCGGACGCAGAGCGAAGGGTTGATTGAAGCCGCCACGCTCGCTGAGCGCCCGGAGATGCAGCCAGCCTGTTTGGGGTTCCACAAAAAAACCGGAGACGAAAAGATTACGAAGCTCAAGAGAGTGGCAAGGCTTTGCCGGCTGAAAAGATAATGCCTGTGCGGTTTCGACCAGCAGAGGAACATCAGGATGCAGACCAACTGTACTGCGTTAATGAATTTGGCGAGAAACCCAATGCCGATGGCCGCTCCAAGCAAAAGCCAGTCCCGCATTCGCCCGGTCTGAAAGGCCACCCAGGACAGATTCACTGCCCATGCCCAGAAGAACACGCTCAACGGATCTATCGTCATCAAAATTGAGCCGATCGCGAACAGAGGAATTGTTGTCGCTACAACCAGGCACCAGAGCGCAACACGTTCATCTGTACAGATCGCTGAGCCAACCGATACAACTGGAACGCTGTGCCGGCACTCAGTAGCACCGCGAAAAACCGTACCCCAAACACGGTATCACCGAAGAGTTTTGTGCCCAGAGCAATTGTCCACGCAACAAGCGGGCCCTTGTCCCGATACGAAAGAGCAAAGTGCTTCGACCACACCCAGTAATACGCTTCGTCCGGAATCAAATCAAAGCGCGTGCAATACCAAAGTCGAAAAAGTGTCAATACTCCCACCGCCAGACAGGCCAGGATCACCAGGCGCAGACCCCAGATCCGTGTACTACTCCTGGCCGCGATGAACTCCCATGCCTGCGCCCAATCGCCTCGTCGAAGCTGACCCGGTGCGGTTGCTGTCTTCGGAGCATTGGCTCGGTCCGGTCATCGCACGGCCTCCAACTCGATTGGGAATTCATCCGCAATCGGAACGATTGAACGAATGGACTCGACAAGGGGATAGCCTGACACTTGCCCATTTCGCAGGAGCCCAGTTAATTTCATTAAGGTCTTTCCGGGCCTGAGATAACCTGCCCCTTCACGGATCATTGAAAACGATCTTCGGAAGTTTATCGAAAGGCTCTGATTGGTTTATTTACATTTAGTTCACTTCGCCAATTGCCTGCCGCTATCTAATGCGACCAAAAAGGAGCTTCGGGCGTTCAATCTCGCCGAAGAATTGCGATTTCAGGGCATCGCTTGGCGTCCGGCGGCTTGAGAATTGAGTTCTGTTCGGCTGGCTCTGATGTGGGTCTCGGTGGATCGACTCCGAACAGCCTCCAGAAATGGTGACACGCGCCACGGCGACGATTTCCTTCGCAAGACAAGAAGGATCAGGAAATGTCAATGACGGCAGGTGGAATTGTCTATGGATTAATCAAAATCACGCCGGCTCTGCCAGTACCCTATTCATCAGCTTGATTCCGTCGTCCATCTCCTCGATGCTTTTAAAGCCGATGATCACCGAGTCGATGTCCGGCATCGACATGGCAAACCGCAAAGACTTTTCTCGGTCGGCTTCCTCGAGGAACTGACCGCCGCCGAAAATCTTCATCCCAATCACGCCGCGTTTCTTCTCCCCAATCTTCTTCAATTCCGCCAGCACGGGCTTAATGTCGTTCGCGCCCCTGGCCTCCGAAACCTGCTGTTCCGTATCGGTCCGAATTCCCTGCGGATTCACGCGTACCAGATGGACCTGTGTCCATTCGGTGGTGACGCCCGCGCGCAGCGCAGGGAGACTGTGGCACGAAACGCCCCTGGCCTTGATCCACTGCTTTTCCTGCGCAGCCATGAAATCATCCATGGCTTGCTTCCATGTCTCGACCCAGTTTTCCCGAAATTGGATGTGAACCAGCAGGCTATCCACATAATCCGTGTTGAACGCCTTCCGTTGGTTATCAATCTTGTCCAGGATGTTGTCCGGTTGTTCGATTTTCGATTGGAGAAAGATCTTCTCGCGTGGCAGTCCCTTGATGGCCGGGCCCATCATGCTGAACGTGCGGTAATTTCCCGCGGTATCGAACATCGTTATGCCTTGGTCGTATGAGTGCTTGATGAAACTATTGAATTTCTCCTGACCTCCCGCAGCTTGAACGTTCCCATTGCTGGAGCCGAGCCCAATCCCCAGGCGGCTGACTTTGAGCCCAGTGTTGCCCAAGGGAACGATATCGCTTGCCGTGCGTTTCGCTGCGGTGATGGCCGGCACGTTCGCAGAAACCTGCTGCCCCGATCCTCTTGTGGACGCGAGCACCAGCCCACCCGCGGCAAGCGCAGCTCGTTCCAAAAATTGACGGCGATTGAGATGCTTCGAGTTCATGATCGGCTCCGTGCAATAAGAATTAATGCTGAATATAATTTGCTCTGGAGGCACGTTGTCAGACGAGCAGGAAGGCGTCAAGGGGGAATCTGTTTTTGGAATTACCTCTTCCGAAATACCGGAAACCAGACCTATCAATATAGGGAAACGCCCCATTTATCTTCGTCGTGAGCGTGCAATGCTCGTGTGCATTCTGCCGGTTCCACGGGGTTTAACAAAAGGGCAGGAGGCGAACGGGAACCGTTTTCGATTGTGGCTCAAATCTTTCGTAAGAGCAGTAACAGCTTCACTCGCGTCTGCCTGGCGGGCGCAGGATTCGGATTTCTTGGTTCTGGGGTGTGGTTTACGCTGTTTACCGGTCGCCTTATACCACGAATGTGAACGTGCCCCTGCCGCAGCCTGTCCCGTTCAGTCATCAGCATCACGTTGCCGGTCTCGGTATTGATTGTCGGTATTGCCACGGTTCCGTCGAGAAATCGTCGTTGTCTGGTGGCGAGTGAGCCGCAACGCGCTCGCTACTGCGGCTTCCTGGGTTCAGGCGGCAATTGGCCGGTCTTCAGAAATTTCGCGTCCGTTCCGGCAAGCGCAGATTTGATTCGTCGAACGTGACGATACCAGACCGGTTCAATCACCCCGACTTTCCCGATGGTACGCTCAAAGGCTTCGGCACCGCCGCCCTGTTGCATCAGCGCGAGCATCGAACGGTTATACCTCGGAGTTTCGAAAAGAAAATGCGTCAACGTCCACCAATGGAGGTAATAGAGATTGAATTCCTTGTCGACGCTTGGCCCTCCGCTGTTGCTGATAATGGCTCGCAGTGGAATGACGCTGCCGTTGGCAATGTTCGTTCTCAGTTCGGGAGCAGTCGCCATCGTATCCATCCACCAAACCGGATACGTGTTGGGATCAATCCGCCCGATGTCAAGCCGATCGGCGTAAATGCGGCTTGTGCTGAAATACGTTGCGAGCCCTTCATCGAGCCACTTGGCGAGACGCAGGTGCGCGACCTCGGTGTTTAATTGGTGGACGGCTTCATGCAACATCCAGTGATAGGGATTCAGTCCATCCTCTGAATAATAGGCGCGGCAATAAGGCTCGCGATAAAATGCCTCCGCCCAACCAATGTTCGGGTTTACCCGCCGGAATTCGCCGCGATTCTTGTACAGGATCAGTTTCAATTTCGGATGGGCGCGCTGAAAATTGGTCAGCGCTGAAAATCGGTTGGAATACGCGTTGTAAAGAATCTCCGCCACGCGGCCGATCTCCTCCGTCTGATCGGGCGTCGCGGTGGATGCAATAACGTAATGAGTCGTCTCGATCGTGACCGTGGGTTTCCAAGGCCGGGGAATGAATTTCCATGCGGCAACGCCGGCGAGAACGGCCACGTAGACGAAGACTCTGATTTCACGCGCCCTGGGCCGCCATCCGTTCCGAGTCTGTTCCGCGCTCACGATGCAATTTTGAACCGATGCAGAGCGTGTGACAAGCCAATGCTTGCCCGAAAAAGGAAATTCACTCGCCAATCATCCGTGACAGGCGTTGGATTTCGGATTTCAATCACCTTCAGTCCTGGATAGATTGCGGCATGATCAAGATGGCTGCGGCGCTGCTGGTTTTCCTGGGTGGCTTTGCCGTGATGGTGCTCGAGATCATCGGTGCGCGGTACCTTGCGGGTGATTTTGGCGGGACGCTCTATGTCTGGATTAGCCAAATCGGCGTGATCCTCGTCGCACTGGCACTCGGATACGCTGTCGGAGGCGCTTTGGCAGACCGGTTTCAACGCGCTGCGTTCCTGGCGCTCCCATTGTTGATTGCGGGACTCGTCACGTTATTGATTCCCGATTTCACGCCGACTCTCGTTAAGGCGATAATCATGCGTCATCCGCTGGACCGCGAAATCCCGTTGCTTTGGCAAAAGCTCGATCCCGTTCTCGGCAGTGCATTGGTATTTTTCCTTCCTTGCTTCGGACTGGCGATCATTTCGCCCTATATGATTCGCATCGCGGCTCGCCGGCTGGAACACGTTGGTACCATCAGCGGACTGATTTACGCCGCCAGCACGGTCGGCAGCATCGCAGGCGTGTTCGTTTCGGGTTACATTCTGATCGATTTGTTCGGACTGGCGGCAATTTTTCGCGGCACTGGAATTTTGATTCTGTTCCTCAGCGGCCTCAGTCTGGTAATAGACAGGCGGATGTTGCCCAATCGCAGCGCAAAAAACCGAACAGCTAAAACGTGAGTTGATTTGACGATGAACACAACCAGAACATCTCTTTGCGATGTATCCGCGTTGGCCCCGCGGCGCTTTACACTGGCCGTTGTGTGGTGCCCGATGTTAGCGCTTTGCGGCATGTCTGCAGCGACCGCGAACGTCGTTTTCGACACCTACTCGCACTATCATCACATTCAGGTGATCGACGAGAGCAGCTATCGCACCCTGAGTTTCAACGGTTCGCACGAAACGCAAATGTCGCTGACCGATCCGCTTCAAGGGCACTTCGAATACACCGAATATTTTCACATGCCGTGGCTGTGGAACCACGACATCAAGCGCGTGATGATGATCGGGCTGGGCGGCGGTAGCACCCAACGCTCGTATCAGCATTTCTACACGAACGTCGTGGTGGACACAGTGGAGGTGGATCCCGCGGTCATTGACGTGGCGAAGAAATATTTTGGCGTCACCGAAACGCCACGGCACAAGATCAACAACAGCGACGGCCGCGTGTTTCTGCGGCGAGCCTCCACGAATTATGACGTCATCATCATGGACGCCTACACCACCGGCCGGTATGGGTCGTCCATCCCGCCGCACCTGGTCACGAAGGAGTTTTTCAAAATTGCAGCGGAGCACCTGACGACAAACGGCGTGCTCGCCTACAACGTCATCGGCCAGACGCGCGGATATCGCGCGAATTTCGTCGGAGCGATGTACCGTACGATGAAGGAAGTCTTTCCGCAGGTCTATATATTCCCCGCAACGTCGAGTTGGAACCTCGTGTTCATTGCGACCAGGTCGCCGGAGCGCTTCGATCCCGCCCGGGTCGAGTTGGAGTGCACGAAGCTTTTGCGGTCGCGAATGGTGACAATACCGCTGTTTTCCGTTCGCACATCGGCTTTCCAGAACGCCCCGCCACCTTCAGCGGCAACATCTCCAGTATTGACGGATGACCATGCCCCGGTGGAAAGCCTGATCGGGAACGAGGAAACTCAGTAGTTTTTCCGGTTTCCTGCGGAACTCGGGAACAAAATGCCTGCTTGTTTTTGGGCGTTTTCTCAATTATGTATTTGCGAGCCTCATATGCATGAATAAGACCCTCGTCGTTGTGCCGACTTACAATGAGCGGGAAAATCTTCCTCCGCTTGTGCAACGACTTTTGAGCCTGTCGGTTCCCATAGACTTGCTTATCGTGGACGGCCAATCGCCAGACGGCACGGGGAAGCTCGCCGACGAAATCGCCGCCAGACATCCGCAGGTTCACGTCATGCACGAAACCGGAAAGACAGGATTGGGCCGGGCTTACATCGCGGGCTTCAAGTGGGCGCTGGAGCGCGGGTACGAATTCATCTTTGAAATGGATGGCGATTTTTCGCATAACCCGGACGATATCGCCGCATTTCTCCAGGCCGCAAAGAATGCTGACCTCGTGCTCGGCTCGCGTTACGTGAACGGGATTCGCGTCATCAACTGGCCGTTGAAGCGGCTGGTGTTGAGCATGAGCGCGGCGAAATACGTGCAGGTGATCACAGGCATGCCGTTTACCGATCCGACCGGCGGCTATAAATGTTTTCGCAACCGCGCGCTGAAGTCCCTCAATCTCGATGAAGTTCAATCCAATGGTTACAGCTTCCAGATCGAGATGACGCACAAGATCTGGCGCCAGGGAATGAAGATCGTCGAGGTGCCGATTATTTTCACGGATCGATTTCAAGGGCGTTCAAAGATGTCCAAGGACATCGTACGTGAAGCACTTTGGATGGTCTGGCGTTTGTGGTTTCAGAACAAACTTCGCCGCCGGCCGCGCACTCCGCCGCCCGGCCGCGGAATGTCCGTCCCGTCGCAGGCGCTGTGAATTCGACGTCGTAGGACAGGCGTCCCGCCTGTTTCTTCCTTCCTGTAATTGTGGTCTGGCCTTGCCCCGATTTGGCTGCCGCTACTTCTTCTCGGTGAACTCGTAGATGCGTCCGTCAAACGAGAGCACGTAAAGTTCACCATCCAGGTCTTCAGCAAAACTTGAAATCGTCCGCAGCGGATTTCCAGTTACGAGCATTTCGTCCGCGGTGAGCTTTCCATCTTCATAGCGCAGGCCCCAGATGGTCCCCATCTGAAAATCCGCGTAAACATACACGCCGCGCAGAGACCGGATCTTCTTTCCGCGATACAGATATCCGCCAGTGATGCTGATGCCGATGCTGTGGTTCGGGAATTTCGATTGCGCCGCCATCCGCGGGTTGTGACCGTATTCGATCACGGGATCAATCGGTTGGGAGCCGGTCACCGCTTGTTGTTCCTTGAACGGGTGGAAAGCCTCGCGGACGCTCCAGCCGTAATTGCCTCCCTTCGTAATGATGTCTATCTCTTCCCACCGATCCTGGCCGACATCGCCGGCCCACAGTTGTCCGGTTTCTTTGTCAAAACTCATGCGCCACACGTTGCGCAACCCGTAGGCCCAAATCTCAGGACGCGGCGTCGCTTGGGCGTCGGGCGAGTTCGTGCTCGCGCCTTCGGTGGCGTTTACGAATGGATTGTCCTTGGGAATTCCATAAGGCAGATTTCCCGTCCGGCTGTTGACGTCGATCCGGATGATTTTTGCCAGCAACGTTCCGAGGTTCTGACCGTTGTTGTGCGGATCATTCGCCAGGCCGCCGTCGCCGATGCTGAGGTAAAGGCAGCCGTCCGGTCCGAACAACAGGGTTCCGCCGTTGTGATTCCAGAATCGCGCTGAAGGTTGCGGCTTCAGATTCTGCAGCAGAACGCGCTCGGTCGAGAGATCCACTTTGTCTGGATCGGTTTTTGAAACATGGATTTCACTCAAGACGCTGCGCTTGGGATTTTGCTGGGAATAGAAAATGTAGAGCAACCCGTTCGTCTTGTAGCCCGGATGAAACGCGAGCGCGAGCAATCCTTCCTCGTTTTGCTGATAGGGACGGCGCTCGGAAATATCGAGAAAGGTTTTAACGTCCGTGCCGTTGCGATTGTTTGGCAGCAAATAAACGACGCCGCCTTGCTCGACAACGACCATGCGCTTCGACCCGTCCGGGATTTCCTGCATCCAGAGCGGCCGCGAGAAGCTCAGATTCGGAAAAGCGACTTGTAAGTCGAGCGACGGAAGATTCGTTTGCGCAACACTGCTTGAAAGAAATGAAAGGAAGGCAACTCCAAACGCAAAAGATGCGTTTACCAGCGACACAAAGGGCTTCATGCGGACGCAGTGTATGAAAAGCGTCCGTCCGGTCTAGGTTTTTTTGGGAAGAATCTTCCGTTATCCGTGGAACAGATGATTCTGGGACCATCACGGCTTCGCGGCCGGCGAACTCGTCGCAGGCTTCGATTCGGTCTGTGATTTCGCGTCGCTTTCTTTGACGCGCTTCGCGGTGATGTCGTATTCGGCAAAGTCGCCCACCTTGCGATGTAGTTTCATTTCGTCGCCCGTCACCTTGCCTGAGTATTCAACTCGAACGTCGTTGTCCTGAATCTTCAGCGGTTCTGCGAACGAGATTTCGTCGTCTTTCAATTTGATGTCCGCGAGGGTCACTTCATTGGTTGCGTTGTCCCGTATTCCGACGGCTTTTCCCGTGAGTTTGCCGTCCTCGGTCTTGAACTCGAACGTGTATTTCTGAGTTCCGATTTGCGAGTCAAACTCCGCCTTCCACTTTCCTATTACGGACGGCTGATCGGCGGCTCGCGCGGAAATGCCCAGCGCCAGCGCGATGCCGGCGAGTGCAACTGCTTTGATGTAAGTCTTCATAGAATTGGTTGTTTTGATGAATGACGTGTGGATTGTAAGGAACCAGATGATTTTGGCGAGCTGGTTTTGATTCGTTCAGGAACAAGGTTTGAGCTGAAGATGCTTGAACGGCCGGCAGCGAAAGAAAGCAATTCAGGTGGCCCTGAAGTGTTTCTGCAATCAGAAACCTCTTGATTGGCCGCAGTCGGGCGTTATTCTCCGGACCCATAACCCGGAGTTCCTATGAATCGAATGACTGCAAATTCTTCGGCTCGGACGTTCATTGGTTTGAAATCTCTCGTGTTTTTTCTCTTTCTCTGCCACGCGCCAATCGCGCATGCGACCCTCCAGGACATGATCGGCCGATATGTCGGCGCATGGACGAACCTGACGTTCGGTTCGACTGGTAAAGCGGTCATCATCATTCAAATCTCCGGAACAAATGCCACTCTGACGTTTGATATGGACGGGCAGGTGTTCGGCTACGTGAATCCGCCGGTGATTAGCATGCCCGGAACGGTGCAAGGAAACACGATCGTCATCGACAACCACGGCGTAGGAATTTTCGGTGACATCTCTGGCTCGATTGACGGCACAACGGGGGCACTCCAAACGACGCTCACGAACGTTCCCGGAGGCTTCATTCAACGCGTTACGAACAACGGGGGAATTACCAACGGTGTGATCAACCTGAACTACACGGTCGATTTCCCTCGTCCGCCCGACGCGCAAAACCCGGCTTACGGTGTCATGGTCGCTGCGCTGGTGCCGCCGATTGTCATTACCAACGCGCTCCGCAGCGGGGCCAATCTGAGTTTCCAATGGAGCGGAGGCAAGGCGCCATTTACCGTGCAAACGGCTTCCAATCCCACGTCAGGCGCCTGGAGCAATTACTCCTCGCCACTGACGAACAGCGTTACTGTCCCGATCTCATCATCGAGCAACGCCTTCTTCCGCATCTCAGGACAATAATGGCCGCTGGTCGCGGGTCGCAATCACGAGGCAATGTTCACGGCAAACGTTCGGGCGAACATCTACACTGAACCCTTCTCGTTCCAGTGTCTCGACAACACCAGGCAGAGAGAACGTCAAGTAATACATGATGAACGGCGGCTTGATCAGCGCGTTGCGGATTCTCATGGCGCCATTGAAAGTTCGCAACGCGAACCCCTGCAGCGAAAAGAAGGGCGGGGGATGCGCCGTGAAGAACACAAAGCGCCCGCCGGGTTTCAGCGCACGATAAATCACGCGCAGGAATTCGCTGGCGTCTTTTTCCGGAATATGTCCCAGCGCGCCGAAGCAGGTGGTGAGATCAAACTCTTCTCGAAACTTCATCTGCTTCACATCGCCCTCGATTAACTCGACATTCGCGGTGCCTTTAGAGTGGGCCAAATTTCGTTTCGCTTGTTCGAGCATGCCCGGACTGAAATCAATCCCCACTATTCGGTCGCGGCAGATTGGGCGAAGAAACTGCATCCCTGCGCCAGTGCCGCAGCAAACGTCCAGCGCTGAGTCGGCTTTTCCAATTTCGCGAACTGCGATTTCCAGCAGTTCATCCGGCGTCCGAAACGGCGTCAGGTCAAATTTGGGCGCCAACAGATCGTAGCCGCGCCGTGTCGAAGACAGTCCCTGGTGAATCAGCTCAAAGAGGGTTGGTCCGCCTTTGGAAAACATAATTCAGACGAATGGTTCTGGGAAACCCCCGCTGGCGCCCATCTCCTTTTCAAGGAGAGTGAATGCGGTAGAAAGCGCGTTGGTTGGTTGGGGCGAGGAGCAGCGCATTGTTTGTAGTTGCGACCTCGGTCCAGACGTCGGAGTTAGGATCACGGTTTGTCTCGAGATGGGAGATGATGTTGCTCGGCCACGTCAGGAGTATCTCCTCATTCGTCTGAACGATCCCCAGACGCAGCGGAAGCGTTTGTTGGTAGATGCGGACATAGTCCACTTGCATCTCGTTCGGGAAGACTGCACCGGCATTGATCGCGTTTTCGCCGGGGTTGCCGACATAGTTGCCGCCGACGGCGAGATTCATGATAAGGAAGAACGGTTGGTTAAACGGCGCGGGATACGGTCCGGTGGAACTCCACCAGTTCGTCTGCGTTTGATAGAGCAGCCCGTCCACGTACCAGAGCATGGCGTTAGTGGTCCATTCCAGCAGGTAATTGTGGAAATTCGTGACCGACTCGCCGGGCAATGTATAGACTTCCGTTGCCATGCTGCCGAAGTGAATGCTTCCTTGCACGTTCGTGGGCTGGCTCCCATTGTTCTCCATGATGTCGATCTCTCCGCACGCCGGCCAACCGACGGACGTGATGTTCGTGCCCAACAGCCAGAGCGCGGGCCAGAAACCAACCCCTTGCGGCAGTTTCGCGCGGAATTCGATTCTTCCATATTGCTGTGAAAGCAAATTTTGCGATTTTAGCCGGGCGGAGGTGTAATTGAACGCATTGACAGATTCCTGCTGCGCCACAATGTGCAGCGCGCCATTGGTCACATACGCGTTTTGCGGGCGGCTTGTGTAGTATTCCAACTCGTTATTGCCCCAACCGCCTGAGCCGTTGCCGATATCGAACGTCCAGACTTTTGGATTAAGGGCATTCCCGTCAAACTCGTCGCTCCAGACGATGTTCCAATTGCCCAAGGGCGCGCCGCTGATCTGGTTCAGTGCCAGATCGTCAAAATACAACGAACCCGGAGAGCAGTCTTGATCTCCTTGAAAGACGATCTGGTAGCGCACGTAACTAGTATCGGCGGGCGCAATCAGCCTGCTGGATGTGTTGGTAATCGCGAACGAGACCGGATCACATTGGTTCGTCACCGGCAGATTGATCCAGGTGTCGACCGGGAATGTGCCCGAGGCAATGGAATTGGTGGTGACCAGCACGGAGCGATACAGCGCTAGAATGTTTCCTCGCGCGGAGCGAAACGTGACTTCGATCCAGGCCACGTTTTGTCCGGCCAGTCTGTCGCCTGAAATTGTGTACGCCCATCCGTCCGCCGAGTAAGCGGCATCCGGCCCGGATGCAATGTCCTGGTAGATGCCACTGTAGTTTGTTGTTCCGCTGAAGGCTTGAAACACTTTGAAGTAATTGCTGCCGCTGCGCGCGAGCATGCCTGTCTCGTTCAGGGTATTTCCCGAATTCTGACCGTGCCAGGCCAAGATGTGCTTGTGTTCGCCTGGCGAATCGGCTTCAAAGCCGGAATTTTTCAAAACATTGCCCGCCGCAGCCGCGCTATTCAGCAATGCAAGAAGCGAGAGAAGAGACGGAATGCAGGATAATCGTCGGAACTCTCTTGCACGTGATTTCATTGCCGCCGCCGAACTTTTCGTGAATGTTTGCAGAGTGGTCTTGGACTGCAGGTTCTAATGCTGCCTTGAGGTGCTTCGTTGCTGCAGCCATTCCAAGTCGTCTGACGCCGCGTCTTTCGCGAGTTGCGAAGGCACGGAGTGCAGGCCCAGGACGTTCTTATCCCGCCACTTCTTGATTTCGGAATGTCCGTCCGCATAGGAAAGTCCGCCGGCGCCATTGTGATAGGTCGCGGGGACATCGAACCAGGTGCTGGGGCTGTTTGGATCGCAGACAAACCAGCCGTCATTGATGCTGAACGGATTTTCATCAATCATGACCCAGCACATGGTCGGACCCGGAGCGGTGATGTCCGATTGCTTGCGGAATTCGCGCAACGCGTTGGCACCGGTGTAAGCTCTGACAGAATTCCAGCTCTCGCCAGGGAGCGGGTTCATCCAGCCATTCATGGACATGCTGCGGACGGTGGGGGAGCCATTGATCGTTTTCTTGTCAGCCGGGCACCTGTAAGTGGCCACGTTGTTAACGTATGGAAACAGCAGGCCCATCTTGATGAGCACCTGGTTCGTGGCTGCAGGCATTCTGTCCATGCTACCATAAACCCATTGGTTCTTGGAGCCGCCCGGCTGCGCGGCTGGATCGGCTGGAAAACTCACGAGGACGTTGAGTCCGCCCGTGAGGACAATTTTGTCGCCGTTGTCATTCGAATACATGAACCAGGCCAATTGGAGTTGCTTCAAATTGTTCAGGCAACTGATCCCCTGGGCCTTCGCCTTGGCTTTGCCTAATGCTGGCAGCAACATCGCTGCGAGGATGGCGATGATCGCTATGACGACAAGCAACTCAATCAACGTAAACGCGGCGTTTCTCCAAGCGCCCACAGGCCAGGAAAACCGCGAATATCGAAACTCATCTCTTCGAGCTCTCATTGGATGCGTCAATACTTTCTTTGTGGCATCCCCCGGCACCAGAAACTGCTGCCGGGGATTATTTCTGCCGCGGCTTACTGAATCTGCAAACGATAGAATCGGTTGTTTCCCGTCGCGGGTTCGTTTACCGACTGGACGGCGCCATTCCCTGCCAGAGCGCTGCCGAGATTGTTCCAGGTTGAATCCGTGAGGTTGTTCTTGTACTGCACCTGGTAGTTAAATCCAGATTCGGTCGCGAAGGAGAGAACCATGTTGCCGCTGTCGAGCGCGGCGCTAATCGAAACGCTTGCTGGAACCGCCGGCACGAGCATGAAGAAGTTGGCATTCGCTTCCGTATTGGCTTCGGGCCCGGCGCTCGTCAGGCGAAACGTTGCGGTGTTCCCGTTAAGCGCGAGTGTGACCGGATTGCTGGAAGCATTCTTGAGCAATACCCATTGATACGCACCCCAGCCGTGCGAATCCACGGAGAAGGAACCAACGTCAACAGTCGTCTGGCTCTCGGTGCCAACGCCGCTGGTGACACGCGAAAGCACAGGCGCGGCGTTAGTACCGGTCCCTCTGGAGAGGCGACCATAGACGTGGTAATTGCCGGCGGGGTAATGCCGCGTGAAATTCACCCACTCGCCCGCTGTGAACCAGCCAAGGTTGTAATCGTTGGTGCCTGTGAAGCGGGCGCGCGGAACGTCACCGGTTTTGTCCGTGCCCATCGGGTCCTGGGTTCGATACGCAACCTGAGGAGTATTAACAAACAGTTCCTTGAAATCCACATTGATGGTGCCAACCAGGCCGTAGTAGGCGTCAACTTGCGGATTATCCAGAAACTGACCGCCATTGTAATCATAGTCCTCCGCTTCCCAGGCATAGAGACTTGGACTGAACGTATCGAAGTGAACCGTCGTGCTGGCGGTGATGCCGTTGGCGTTGGTCACGGAAATGACAGCCGTATAATTCGGGACATTCGGCCGCAAGCCTGAGTAGGTGACGGTTTTTTCATTTGCGGAGCCGGAGATGGTGAGGTTTGCGGAAACATTCACGCCGTCCAACACCAAATCGATGCTGCTGTCGCTGATAGCCGCGCCCGATGAGCTGACGGTGAAGTGGAACGTGTTCGTATTTTGGAGAAGCATCGAACCGTCTGGATAAACGGCGCTGATCACGGGGCGATTGGTGTCCGCAGGTACAAGCATGAGGAAATTCAAATCACCGCCGCCACCCGTTGTCACACGGAGCGTGTTCGTCCCGCTCAATGAAAGTCGGACCAGGTTTCCATTGTCGTCGGTCAGCGGCACATATTGGTAGCTGGTCCAACCAGTACCCGTGAAGGAGAACTTGCCCAGATTCGCAGTCATCTGGGTCGGTGTGCCCCAGCCATCGATCACTTTGGCAAGAGTCGCTGTTGCTGCGCCCGCTCCACCGGCAAACCGCCCATAAACGATTGTACGTGCCAGCCGCAAAATTGCGCGTGTAGTTCACCCACTCACCGGTATAGAACCAGCCGACTTTGTAATCGTTGATAAGGGGATTGCCGGCCTGTGCGTCCGCGAATTTCTTTCTGGCCAGATCGGCGGACGTCGTTGTCGCCATCAGGTCCGCTGCGCGGTAGAGCTTGTCGCCGTCGTGACTGGTGTCGTTCAGATCAATGTCCTGATAGCCGATTTGGCCGAAATAGCTGCCAGACTGGGACGACGATGAAAGGACGGGATTGTTGATGTACTGCCCGCCATTGAAATCGTAATCTTCGGCCTCCCACAGGAACAACGGATTCCAAGTGTCGAACGTGAACGAGGCGGTGGTCGAAAGCGCCAACGTATCGGTCACTTGAATCGCGACCGCATAGGTCTGGTTTGATTGGAGCCCGGAATAGCTCACAGTCTTGTTGGTGGCATTGCCAGTGATGACCAGGGCCGGAGAAATGTTGGTTCCGTTGAGAGTGACATGAATGGCCGCGTCATTGATTGGCGTGCCGCTAGCTGAACTGGCGTTGAAGCTGATTCCATTGGCGGCGTTTGCGAGGAGAACTGCGCCCGGAGATACATTGCCTATGCTCGGAGCCGTCGGGCCTGAAAGCTGATTCAACGTCATATCGTCCACCCAGAGCGCGCCGGCGCCTGCCCATGCCGACTGCTTCAAAACAATCTGATAACGCGCTTTCACCGCACCCGCGGGCGCCACCAACGTCGTCACTGAATTGGTGGGCAAGGCAGTAGTGAGGTCGCATTGGTTTGTAACTGGCATCGTGAACCAGGTCTCCGCCGCCCAGGCGCCGTCAAATACCGCGGATTTATACAGCGCGAGCACGTTGTTCGTCGCATCGCGAAACGTCACCTCAATCCACGCTGTGTTGCCGTTGTCCGGCGTGACTCCACCTCCGTACGTGCCCGTGATTTTGTCCTTCGATATGGTCTGGAACCAGCCACCCGCAGTAAACACGCTCGTTGGCAAGCAGGCGACGTCTTGATAGGCGCCACTGAAATTGGGATCGCCGTTCCATCCCGCATACGTTTTGAACGAATTATTTCCGGTTACCGTCGGGTCGGGCAGAGTCGCGAGCGCATAGGAGTACCAGCCTTCCTGGCCGGTGCGGCCATAGCACGTCCAATTGGCGTTCAAGCCGGACTCCATGCTGGCATTTGCCAGGACATTGGCGGCTTGGACCATTTTGCTTGAAATGGCAAGTGACATAGCCAGCGCAATAAAGCCGGCTTTCAATAAAAGAGACATTCGTGAAGAACTACATGGTTTGGCTGAAGCGATCATATTTGTCCGGTATTCTTGGATTAAGATTGCGCTGCTAAAGGCAACTCACGGCAAGACCCTAGTATGAGGCAAAGGGCCGTTCATCCCTCTTTCGAGGGATTCTTTGAAAGAAATCTTGTGAAAGGTTGTCTTTGGCGCAGAGCCGCGCGAACGCCTGCCCATCGACGGGCATACGCTGGCTTTTCCCATGGCAAAATTGGGTGCGTGAAGGGCAAGTGACGGATAGCACACAGCCCGCCGCGCGACGTTAGCTGGAGTGACAGGATTGCAATGAAGCTGCCCGTGGCCAGAATCCTCGTGTCTTTCGGCTTTGCCTTCGCTATTGCGAATCAGCAAGGCCCGGCGCAGGAAACAACCGAGGTTTTGACAAATGCCGCCGACGTCCTTGCTCTTTCCGCCGACCGCGCCTTGAGCGGCGTCCGGGTTTCAGTGAAAGGTGTCGTAACGGCGGCGGAGAAATATTGGGACGGAAGGTTCTTCGTGCACGACGCCTCAGGTGGGGTTTTCGTGGATAACATTAGCAGCAACCAACCTTCTCTGGGAGATGTCGTTGAAGTTTCGGGCATCAGCCATCCCGGCGCCTTTGCCCCCGTCATCAGCAAACCGACATGGACGAAGGTTGGCATCGCACCATTGCCGCCCGCCAAGCCCGTGACGATTGAACGGCTGATGTCGGGCATCGAGGACGGCCAGCGCGTGGAGATTACGCGGAATCGTGCGCACAGCCGTTGAAGAACATTCCTTGCTCTCGGCTGACTTGGTTTCCGGCGGATACCGGTTTCATGTTTTTGCAGAATTGCCTCGTGACCCTGACCTTCAGAAACTTATCGGCGCCGAGGTCTGCATCCGGGGCACAGCCGCCGCCTCGTTCAATGCGCAATTGCGACAATTGATCACGGTGAAAGTGTTCGTACCGTTGCTTGACGATTTCGTAATCGAACAACGAGAATCCGGTGAGCCCTTCGAAAAGCCGGCGCTGCCGCTCAACGGCATCGCGCAGTATCATAGCGACAATGCACCCGGAACACGCGTCCATGTAAAGGGCATTGTCACCCACCAGCGCTTGGGCGAGGACTTGTTCCTCATGGACGACGGCGGCGGCCTGCGTGTCAAAACCCGCGTGCGTGACCGATTTGCTCCGGGACAGGTGGTTGAAGCCGTCGGTTTTCCCGACCTGGATCACTTTCTGCCCGTGCTCGAAGATGCCGTCTGCCGCCGGCTTGACGAACCCCCAACCCAAGTCGCTCCGGAGCGCGCCTCCGCAGAGGAATTGCAGGCCGGCCTGCACCACGCCAGCCTCATCACCTTGCGCACGAAATTGCTGGACCGTGTCGTGCGCCGGTCAGTCAGCCACACCAGCGCGGGCATGCAGGTCGAAACGGTAATGATGTTGCAGGCGGACAATCTCCTCTTCTCGGCGGAGGCGGAGTCGTCGGAGGAACCAGCCGGACTCGTCAGTGCGCCAATCGGGAGCACGGTGGACGTGACCGGCGTCTGCCTCTCGGAAATTGACGAAGCGGGCACACTCAAGCTCCTCAAGTTGCTGCTGCCCGCCGATCGGCCACTGCGTGTGCTTCAGACTCCGAGCTGGTTTACACCGCAACATCTGTCGGTCAGCCTGGCAGTTGCCTTCTTTGTTTTGCTGCTGGCAATGACATGGACTGTCGCAATCTCAAAAAAGAATTCTGTCCTGAAAATCGTTGTCTACGAAAAGGAACAGGCACAGGAGCAATTACGGGCCGCCCACCGTCAGCTTGAAGAGCGTGTGAAACAACGGACCGAGCAATTGAAACAGCAGATCACCGCACGCAAGGAATCCGAACTTCATTTCAAGGCTGTGCTGACCGAGCGGACGCGACTTGCTCAGGAACTTCACGATACTCTCGAGCAGACCCTCACCGGCATCGCCCTGCAAATGGATACGGCCGCGCGTTTGGTCGAGAGAAAACCGTCAGAAGCGAACCATCACTTAAACCTGGCGCGCAGCCTGGTCAGTCAGGGCCAACTGGACGTGCGGCGCTCGGTGTGGGACTTGCGATCGCGCGCTCTCGAGCAATTCAATTTGCCCGGTGCGCTTGCCGCCATCTGCCGGCGGCTGGTTGACGGGACGGAAGTTGGCGTGGACGTTGCCGCCAAAGGTCGCGTGCGCCCGCTGCCAGATTTGATCGAGGACAACCTTCTGCGCATCGCGCAGGAAGCGCTGACTAATGTGATCAAGCACTCAGGCGCGACAACCGCAGGCATTGAACTCGATTACGGCGCGGCAGATGTTTCTCTCGTGGTGAAGGACAACGGGACAGGCTTTGCGACCGAAGATTGCGCCGGACCGCTCGATGGGCACTTCGGATTGCTCGGCATCTCCGAACGGGTCAAGCGCATCAACGGCCGCATCACGATCCAGAGCGCACCCGAATCTGGGACCACACTCCGCGTGGACATCCCGATTGATGCGGAGAAGGAACCTGTAGTGCCCATTTTCGCAGGACTCGATGTATGATGATGAAACCAAATGCAAAAATCCGTGTGCTCGTCGCAGACGATCATTTTGTGGTCCGCATGGGATTGATTGCGCTGATGAAAACGGAGGTGGACATGGAGGTGGTCGCGGAAGCCACTGATGGAAACCAGGCCGTCGAACGCTTTGCGCAGTTCCAGCCGGATCTCGTGTTGATGGATCTGCGCATGCCGGTCAAGGACGGCATTCAGGCCACCCGCGAAATCCGCAGCCGGTTTCCTGCCGCTCGCGTTCTGATGTTGACCACTTTTGACGGGGACGAGGACATCCACAAGGCGCTCGAGGCCGGAGCGCAGGGGTATGTGCTTAAGAATTCAACTGGAGAAACGCTGATCCCGGCGCTGCGTGCCGTTGCTGGCGGGCATCGCTGGATCCCCAAGGACGTCGCCACGCGCCTCGCGTTCAGGAAAACCTACGAGGAACTCACCCCGCGCGAGGTCGAGGTGCTTCGAGAATTGGCCAAAGGTCTGGCCAACAAGGAAATCGCCGACGTATTGGTCATTAGCGAGCACACGGCAAAGGACCATCTGAAGAACATCCTCGGCAAACTTCGTGTCGCGGACCGGACAGAGGCGGTGACCGCAGCTATCCAGCGGGGAATCATCCACCTGTAATTCTTGCACCGCTCGGGCGGACAGGGAGCAATGGAATCACACATCGTACTTGTCAGGGAGCCAGCCACGCTCGACGCAATGACGGAAATTCCACGCCTTGCTTGATTCTGTTCGGTACGTCCAGAACAACCATCCGTCCGCCATTTCGTAGCTGAGCAACTGCGCCGCGGCAAAGGCATGTATGCCCGCTTCAGCGACAACTCCATTCGTGCCCCGTGTGGCTTCCGCAGGAAGGCTGCAGGACCATTCGCCGACAATGCAGCGATGGCTCTTCCGCATTGCATCGAGTTCCCGTTTGCGCTGCGACATGGCGAGGTCCACCTGCTCCTGAAGACTTCGTTGGCGATCGGCCTCACTGAAACATTGGTAGAGATGCGTATCGAGAATCACGTTGCGATAAGTCAGGCGGCTGCATGAAACCGGCCCATTCGCCGGGTCGAAACCCATCATGGACCACCACCGCACTCCGCTCAGACGACAGATGTTTGCGCACGCGCTGATAACCCTCTTGGTAGAAGGACCGCAGAACGTCCATGGGCACATCCCAATGGGGTTCGTTCACCAGCTCAATGCCGAGAAGGTTGTCCCACGACTTGCAGAACTCAGCCAGTCCTTCGACGATTCGCAGCGAGTGTTCGATGTTCTCCTTACTCGTGTGCCAGCCTAACGCCCCTTTGCGCCCGCTATGGTCCCAGCCATTCTGGCTGCCGGGCACGCCGTGCAAATCGAGCAGCACGCCCAGCCCGTTGTCGCGCGCGGCGCGAAACGCCCATTCCAATGTTTCACGGCCAGTGATGAACGGCGGATTCTCCTCCAGAATGCCATAGCCCACAGGGAGGCGCACTGAATTCAATCCATGCGCGGCCAGCCATCTGAAATCGTCAGCGGTGATCCAGGTTTCGCGGTGCTGTTTCAGCCAGTCGGTCGCTTTTGATTTGCCGAGTTTCTCGCACAAGGTGAACTCGTCTTCTGCCTCAACTCCGGCATACAGGCTCGGTTTGATCCATTTCTCCAGCACGAGCCACCCGCCGAGATTCACGCCGCGCATTTTGCCGGGCGAGTTGAATGTCGTTGCCCCGCGAGCTGTCATGTCGGTTGCGTTCACCAACGCTGCGGTGCCCACCAGCATGGATGCCTTTAGGAATTCGCGCCGATCGAGTTGTTGTGGCATGAGCAAATCCTATTGCTCACGGCCTTCGGTTCTCGCGGAATAGGCAGAGTACCGGTTTGCCGGCTGGATAGCTGAGACCGAAGCCGACCGAGAAGAGCGGAGATTCGCCAGAGTTCGCCGCGACTGCCGCCTGTGCGTCGTTCCGGGGCCAGTTATGAGGCAACTTGCCCGTTGGTTTATAGTCGCCAAATAAAATGTCTGCCACGCCGCGCCCCTCCGTGCCAGGCAACCACGCGGCAACGAACGCATCACTTTGATCGAGGGCGGAACCAAGAATCAACGGCCGGCCGGAAAGAAGAATCGTGATCACTGGTGTGCCAGCCGTTTTAGCCATGTTGACCAGCGCCGTGTCTTGCGCGGAAAGCCTGAGGTCCGCGCGATCCCCTTTGCCTTCGGCATACGGTGTCTCGCCGATCACAACCACGACAGCATCGGCTGCGGCAGCGCCGCTGCCGTCCGGCGAAAAGGTCACTTCAGTGCTGGGCGCGACCGTCTTCTTGATTGCCTCCAGGATGGTCGTGCCCCCCGGCGTAACGATCCCCGTTTCCCCCTGCCACGAGATTGTCCATCCGCCGCATTGCATTCCTAAATCGTCCGCCGCCTTGCCGATCACATGCACATGCTTCAAGTTCTTCGAGAGCGGCAGTGCATGGTTCGTGTTCTTGAGCACCACCAGAGATTGCCGAACGCATTCGCGCGCGATCTCACGATGTTGCGCTGAACCAATCGAATCCGTAAGCGACGCATCCGTGAACGGCTGCTCGAACAGTCCCATCTGAAACTTGACGCGGAGGATTCTTTGCACCGCGTCGTCGATGCGCGACTGCGGCACCCGACCTTCCTTCACGAGAGCCTTCAGGTCGTCGATGAACTGAACATAGTTGTTCCGCCGGCCCCGACCGTTCGGAATCATGATCATGTCCAGGCCCGCATTGATTGCGGTCTCGATTTGGTTCTTGTAGTCGCCGGGCAACTGATCGATCGCCGCCCAATCCGACACGACGAATCCTTCAAACCCGAGTTCCCCCTTGAGCACCTCCGAAATGAGATGTTTATTGCCGTGCATCTTCTGGCCGTTCCAACTGCTGTAGGAAACCATGATTGAACCGACACCTGCCTTGATTGCCGCGCGGTACGGCGCCAGGTGCAGTTTCCGCAACGTGGCTTCATCGCATATCGTGTTACCTTGATCGATACCATCCTGCGTTCCACCGTCGCCGACGAAATGCTTCGCGCAGGCAAGAACAGAAGTCGAACCCGACAATTGTCGGCCCTGAAAACCGCGGACTGCGGCGGCGCCCAATTCCGAAACCAGTTCCGGCGATTCGCCAAAGCTTTCATACGTCCGCCCCCAGCGATCATTCTGTGAAACCGCAACGCACGGAGCGAATGTCCAGCGGATGCCGGTGCCCGCCATCTCTTCAGCCGTCGCGCGCGCGGCCTTTTCCACGAGCGCCGCATTGTGCGTCGCGCCCATTCCGATGTCGTGCGGGAAGATGACCGCCCCAAGTACATTGTTGTGCCCGTGCACGGCATCAACGCCGTAGAGCAGGGGGATTTGCAGGCGCGTTCGGAGCGACCAGCCCTGGAATTCGCGGACGGATTTCAGCCAGGTGCGAGGGTTATTGTCGGCCGGTTCCGAACTTCCTCCGCTGAGAACCGAGCCGAGGGAATACGTCTGCACGTCGCCTGTCCGACCCTTCAACGCGTCCGAATCGACCTGCGTCATCTGGCCGATTTTTTCCTCAAGTGTCATTCGCTGTAACAGATCGCGCGCCTGTTGAGCGGCGTCCTTTGCAGAAGTCGTATCGGTCAGGGACGAGACGAGCAGAAGGCCCAGTGAAAGGCCTTGGACGAGGTGTGCGATGCGGGTTCGATATTTCATCTGCGGCGCCTAATCAGAAGATTTTTACGGTTCCTTCTGCATCCCTCTTTCGGGGGGTAATGGAAGCGCAAACGCGTGCAAAGCGTTGTTTACTGTTCTGCGCCGGCCTCATACGCCAGCCACGGCATCAACGTTTCCGGTCGCGTATCGAAGTTCATGCTTTGCACCACCCAGCCTTGCTCCGCGCGGTAGACCATGAAGCGCGCAAACACCGCGCCATGGGCGTAATTGATTGAGAGGTAAACCACCTTCGAACTTCTGCCGATGGGTTTTGTGGCAATCCATTCGTAGGAACTATACTTTCCCAACGTCCGCTCGGCCTGCTTGAAGTATTCGCCATTCGCCACCAGCGGGAACAACTGGCCAACCAACCCGCCGGCCTTCCACGCGTCCAGCGCCTGCTCGGGATGCTGCTTTTCAAAGAATGGGAACCCGGACTGAATCACGGGCGGAATGGGTGATTCCGTTTCGGCGGCCTTTGCTCGAAAAAGTGGGTAAACGCATCCAAGCGCAGCCCCGACGGCCAACGTAAACAACGCAATCGATTTGAAGTTTTTCAATGAAGGTCCTTTTGTTCGTTGTGAGTTTAAGACGAAAGAGGCAGGCGGGCAATTCATCCGAAGCGTGAGTCCAAAGAAGGATGGCGAATCTTGAGTATGCGCGAGTCGTTTTCGAAGAAGGGAACCCTGTGTCTGCCTGACATGAACCAGAACGGTTGGAAATGCCGGGGTTAGTGGTTAAAACGCTGGACAAGGTCGAATCACACGTTAATTTCGAGCAAACCCGCTTCCCAAAACCTTGAGCTATGAAAACGTGTTTAACCGTTTTGCTTCTGCTTTTGACCATTTGCCACGCCGCCCGAGCCGATTTGATCAAGTCGCTGAAATTCAATCTTTCGAGCTTCTTCGTTTCAGGCGACATGTCCCAGGCGCAAACCGATTCCACGCCGGACAGCACCACCGTGCGCGCCACGCTCATCAATAACACGATGCGGAGTTGCTGGGAATTCCGTTTGTGGAACTATTAGACCAGTTCTCCCAATCTCACGAGTGGTCTCGATGTCACGCTTGGCACGGACATAACGGCGGAGTTTTTCATTTATCCGAACGGGCATGCACAGGCTCCGAAATATTTCTACATTTACGGCACAGACATTCGAAACGTGAACTACAGCCTCGGCAACAGCACATTCGCAGTGAATTTCCGGCCCGTTGCACCCGCTGTGACCGCGTCCTACGCGGGCGGTTTCACGGCGATCGGAGGAATTGACTTTCCGTATTACGGCTCGGGTCAAACAATCAATTACACTCCACCAATCGTTGGCGGCAATGTCATCTGGGACGACCTCTCGCGAATGCAGCATCCTTCATCGCGCCTGTTGCTTGGAACGTCGGTCCGCGTCAACGGAGTGAACAACGAGCCTGTCTCGATGGATTTCTTCCTCGGAAATCAGTACGCCAATCGCTGGCACTACGACCTCAATCAAACCCGCGGTTTTCTGGATGGGGAAATACCGCCTTCGGGCTTCACCTCAACTCTGAGCGATCCGGGCATCACGATTACCACCGATGTGCCGAATGACTCGTTTAAAAAACTGAACGTGATCAACTACAAGTTTTCAGCACACGACATTCAGGCGGGAGTTTTCCTGCAATTTTCAAATGTGGTCCGTGAAGCCAACGGCCTCCGGCTTTTTTGGAACCCACAGACCACCAACCTTTACACGATCCAATATTTTCCGACCATCAACGGGCCGACAAATATCCTCGGTACAAATCTCGCCGGCCCGAGCTTCCTCGACACCAATGCGTTCAGCGGCACGGAACGTTACTATCGTTTACGCGGGCAGTGAGGGAAGCCGGGAAAGACGACGATTCACGGCGTCTGAGAATCACAACTTCAAATCCGCATCCGTCACCGCGCCCGAGCGAGGCGCTCGTGACGTGCGCGGCGTATTTCGCCAGCACGCCGCGGGTGTAGCGCGGCGCGGGTTTCTTCCACGCCTTCTTGCGCTTCTTCAATTCCGCGGACGGAACTTCGAGCGTCAGCTCGCGTTTCTCGGCGTCGATGGTGATGGGGTCGCCGTTCTTCACGAGCGCGATCGGGCCGCCGACGTAGGCTTCGGGCGTGACGTGGCCGACGACGAAGCCGTGGCTGCCGCCGCTGAATCGTCCGTCGGTGATGAGCGCGACGTCTTTGCCGAGGCCCTTGCCCATGATGGCGCTGACGTGGGCGAGAGCATTTCGCGCATGCCCGGTCCGCCTTTCGGTCCTTCGCTAGCGGATGACGATGACGTGGCCTTTCTTCACCGTGCCGTCGAGGATCGCTTTCGAGCGCCTTCTCTTCGGACTCGAACACGATGCGCCTTGCCGGTGAAGCGCAGGCCTTCCTTGCCGGTAATTTTCGCGACCGCGCCTTCGGGGGCGAGGTTGCCGTAGAGGATGACGAGGTGGCTGTCCTTCTTGATCGGTTGGTCGAGCGGACGAATGATCGTCTGGCCGTGCGGATACGGTTTCACGTCGGCGAGCGTCTCGCGCCATGGTCTGGCCGGTGACGGTGAGGCAATCGCCGTGGAGCAGGCCGGCGTCGAGCAGCGTCTTCATCAGCGGACGGATGCCGCCGATGGCGACGAGTTCGGACATGCAGATGTTTGCCGCTGGGCTTGAGGTCGGCGAGCACGGGCACGCGTTTGCCGATGCGCGTGAAGTCGTCGATGCGTCAGCTTCACCTTCGCGGCGTGCGCGATGGCGAGCAGGTGCAACACGGCGTTGGTCGAACCGCCGAGCGCGATGACGACGGTGATGGCGTTCTCGAACGCTTTCTTCGTCAGGATGTCGAGCGGGCGTGATGCCGTGCTTGAGCATGTTCACGACGGCGGCGCCGGCGCGGCGGCAATCGTCTTTCTTCGCCGGCGAAATGGCGTTCTGCGCGGAGCTGTTGGGCAGGCTCATGCCGAGCGCTTCGATGGCGCTGGCCATGGTGTTGGCGGTGTACATGCCGCCGCAGGAACCCGGGCCCGGGAATGGCGCAGGACTCGATGGCCTGCAGTTCCTTGTCGTCGATTTTGCTTGTTGGCGTGCTGGCCGACGGCTTCGAAGACGGAGACGATGTCCAGCTTGCGCGTTGATCGCCGGTGAGGCAGCCGGGCAGAATCGTGCCGCCATAGACGAACACGGCCGGGCGATTCAGCCGCGCCATGGCCATCAGCGCAGCCGGGCATGTTCTTGTCGCAACCGCCGATGGCGACGAAGCCGTCCATGCCTTCGCAGCCGACGACCGTTTCGATCGAGTCGGCGATGACTTCGCGCGAGACGAGCGAATACTTCATGCCTTCGGTGCCCATCGAGATGCCGTCGGAGATGGTGATGGTGTTGAAGATGATCGCCTTGCCGCCGGCCTCGTTCGCGCCGTTCTCGGCTTCGAGCGCGAGTTTGTCGATGTGCATGTTGCACGGCGTGACCATGCTCCAGGTGGAGGCGATGCCGATGATGGGCTTCTGAGAAATCCTCCGGCTTGAAGCCGACGGGATAAAGCATGGCGCGCGTGGCGCGCGGTCCGGGCCGTCAACCAGGATGCTGGAGAACGGGCGCGTTGAATTGGGTTTTGTCGCGGACGATTTCTTTTTCATCGGACGGGCAGTGTTGCGGAAAAATGGCAGGGGAGCAAGGCATGGAAAGCAAAGGCGCATGGAGGGCGTGGTCACCCGCTTGTTTTCCTCTTTCCCTCCATCTCTGAAAAATACGATTGCGTAATACGGTCTAATCGGTAGAACTTTCCCGATAACCCTAAGACAGCTGACCTCCTGGCCGTTTCGCCGCGACCTTGCCTGGTTGGGAAGTTGAGCAACACCTATGAAAAGTCTTCGTTCGCTCGTTGGAACTCCGGAGCTCATGCTGGCCGCAGTTTACCGATCTCACGGATTAATTGTTAACGCTGTCGCGCAATTCTCGCTCAGATTGCCATTGCTTAGATCACGCTTAATACCGTAGGCTCGCCAGCATTCCCTGTGGCCTTGATGCCGTCTCGCACGAAGCAGTCGTCACCATTCCCACTGTGCAACTCGAGTGAACACGTTATGAAACATCTCCGTTCGACTTTGCGAGTAATGTGCGTTTTGGTTTGCGGTCTGTTTACGCGACTTATCTTTGCTGACGCGTTGCCGAACGCGTGGCAGATCACGGACAATTCGTCCAGCGGAGCCAGCGGAGGAGTTTACGACACTAACCCTGAGCGGAACCTTGCCTTCAGCGGCGTTGAGCAATCGGATTGCATTTCACCCTCAACGCCCGGTTCGTAAACGATTTCAATGATAACGCAACCATGATATGCCTCTATGGCCTCGGGACAAACCGGTTCAGCGTCTCATTTGGGGACCTGGATAGCAACAACGATCTGACGGTCACTTCGTATGTAACACATACTATGATCACCCTGACGTCCAATGGCATGGGCAGTGCCCTCTATCACACGCACGAAATCATCTTCATCCGAAACGGCACGGCCAATTACATGTTCGATGGCATGTCCATCGCCGGCGGTTGGACGGGCAGCGACACCGACTGGCACTGCGGGACTGATCTCCTGGGGCGCGGGCAGTTCGGGAAACCGGGGGCAGATGAATTTCCACCGCGTGACCTTCGAGGTTACCAACACGGTCTTTGCCAGCTACGACGCCGGGTACCGACGGCAATCCTGTCACAGCGCTCAGTCCGACCAATTCGGGTTGGACGCTCGTCCCTTCCTCACTCCTCGACCAACACGGCCGTCACCGACATTTCACCCGATACCGCGCTGCTGCCCCTGGCCACGACGTTGGCGGCGAATCAATTCATGCTCGGTCAGCGCACGGTTGAACGGGCTGGCAAACCCTCACGGCTCACCAGCGATGGCGATGGTTCGAATGGGGAACGTCGCCTGCACTACGGAAATACCACGACGCCACAATCCGGTCGGAGCTGGAATCAGTTCGACCGCTTTTTCCGACTCAATCAACGGACTGTCGTGGGAACGAATTATCATTTCCGCGCTGTGGTCAGCAATGCGTTTGGCGTTGTAAATGGGACCAATCAGACGTTCAACCTCGGCGTGTTTCTCCCGGGCGTCACAACGCAACCGGCGGATCAGCTCACGAGCACTAGCGCACGGTTTAACGGCCTGGTCAACCCGCAGGGCTGGCCAACGGTGGCTTGGTTCGAGTGGGGCACGACGATTGGCTACGGGAACGTCACTGTGCCGCAACCAGCCGGCTCCGGCATCAGCGCAGTCGGAGTGTCGAACGTGATTGGCAGTTTGTTGGGGGAAGTGACTACTACTTTCGCATCGTGGCCAGCAACCAGTTCGGGGTCGCAGCGGGGGCCAACCAGTCGTTCACTTCCCGCGCCTTTGTCGAGACCGATATCCCCAGCCTGCCTGGGCGTTTTCGAAAGTTCCGTGGCGTGGGGCGATTATGATAACGACGGCCGGCTGGACTTCCTGCTCACAGGTTTGACAATAAGCGGCGGCCCTGTATCCCAACTGTGGCGGAACACGGGCAGTGGGTTCACCAATGTGACCCATGTCCGCCGGCCTGCCGGGAGTTGACCGAAGTTCCGTGGCGTGGGGCGATTATGACAACGACGGGCGGCTGGACTTCCTGCTCACGGGGATAACCAACGGCGTCTGGCGGATTTCCCAACTGTGGCGGAACACGGGCAGCGGGTTCAGCAACGTGACGGCCAGTGTCGCGCCCGGCCTGCCGGGAGTTGACCGGAGTTCCGTGGCGTGGGGCGATTATGACAACGACGGACGGCTGGATTTCCTGATCACGGGCGACGACGTCGACCAATGCCGTGTTTCTCAACTGTGGCGGAACACGGGCAGCGGGTTCAGCAACGTGACGGCCAGTGTCGCGCCCGGCCTGCCGGGTGTTGCTGAGAGTTCCGTGGCGTGGGGCGATTATGACAACGACGGCCGGCTGGACTTCCTGATCACGGGAACGACGAACGTCAACTCAGCGGGCATTTCCCAACTGTGGCGGAACACGGGCAGCGGGTTCACCAACGTGACCGCCAGTGTCGCGCCCGGCCTGCCGGGAGTTTGGCACAGCTCCGTGGCCTGGGGCGATTATGACAACGATGGCCGGCTGGACTTCCTGATCACGGGAGCAACAACGTCTCGACGGCGGTTTCCCAACTGTGGCGGAACACGGGCAGCGGGTTCAGCAACGTGACGGCCACTGTCGCGCCCGGCCTGCCGGGAGTTGACGTATAGTTCGGTGGCGTGGGGCGATTATGACAACGACGGGCGGCTGGACTTCCTGCTCACGGGCATTATCACGACGGTTCGACAGGCATTTCCCAAGTGTGGCGGAACACGGGCAGCGGGTTCATCAACGTGACGGCCAGTGCCGTGCCCGGCCTGCCGGGAGTTGGACTTCAGTTCCGTGGCGTGGGGCGATTATGACAATGACGGACGGCTGGATTTCCTGCTCACGGGCAGCAATCGGATCGACTACCGTTTCCCAACTGTGGCGGAACAATGTGCCGTCTCTCGAACGCTCCGCCCGCCGCGCCCGCGAGGTCTGTCCGCCACCGTTTCCGGCACTACCGTCACTTTGAACTGGAGCGCGCCCGACCGACGATCATACTCCCGCCACCGGTCTCAATTACAACGTGCGCATCGGCACCGCGCCCGGCGCTTCGGATGTGCTCGCGCCCATGGCCTTGACCAACGGCTTTGCGCTCGCTCCCCGCGCTGGGCAAAGTACTAACCGGACCGAATGCACTGTTCAATGCCTCGCGTTTAGCGCCGGGCCGGACGTATTACTGGAGCGTGCAGGCGCTGGACACCAGCTTCGCCGGCTCGCCCTTCGCGGCGGAACAGACAATTCACACACGCCGCCGCTGTTGATCAATCCGACCCGTTTTTCCAGCGGCCATCTTTGAATTCTATTTCACCAACCAGACCGTGTTGAATTTCGAAATCCTCGTTTCAACGAATGCCGCCGTTGCCCTTGACGAATTGGATGAACCTTGGCCCGGCCCTCCCGCTGGGCGGCGGTCTCTACCGCTTCACCGACCTCGGCGCCATCGGTCAGGCGCAGCGTTTCTACCTGCTGCGTGAGCAATAGCGTGTCGTGACCAAATTCTATTACGGTGCGATACGCGCGCGGAGAGAACCAGTATGGACTCGTGCTCGGAACTGACATGTTGAGCGGCAAGGTATTGGTCTGAATGGGTGTCCAGGTTATGAGGTTAGTGGATGCTTCATGATCACGTTCGTGCCGGCTGGACCGCTGACGCTCACGTGGAAGAAGCCGTTTGAAAAACTCAAGCTCCTACCGGTCGTGTCGAATTGCAGAGGCGTGGGTGGTGCGCTGCCCGGAAGCACGCCTTTCACGACATTGTTCTCGCCGGCATTTACGACATAAACATTTCCCGCATTGTCCACCGCGACACCAGAAGGTTGGTTAAATCGCGCGTCGCTGCCGACACCATCTTTACCGCTCGCCTGGCCAGCGACTCCGCCCAAGGTCGTCACGATCCAACTCGTTCCATTGAAGGTCACCTTTCGGACCAAGTGGTTGGCCGCGTCAGCCACGTAAAGATTGCCGGCTGTGTCCACCGCGACGTCGCGGGCTGTCCAGAACAGCGTGTTGGTTCCGGTCCCATCCAGTGCTCCGGGGGCGCAAGTGGCGCAACCGGCCAGCGTGGTGACCACACCGCCATAAGTGATCTTCCGAATCGTGCTGCTGTCTGCCACATAAATTCCGCTGGCATCGGCGGCGAGGCCCAGGGGACCGGCGAGGTGGGCATTAGTTCCAGTTCCGTCGAGGGAACCGCCGAACAAAGGCGACCCCGCAAACGTGGTCACGGTCCAGTTTGTTCCTGAGGGAGTAATCTTTCGGATGGTGCGGTTGCCGGTGTCGGCCACATAGAGGTTGCCGGAGTTGTCTCTCGTCAGTCCGAACGCACCGTTAAACCGCGCAAGAGTTCCCGAGCCATCGTTTGTGCCCGCAGCGCATGAAGCACAACCCGCGACGGTTGTGACAATCCAGTTCGTGCCGTTCGGCGCGATTTTGCGAACCGTGTTGTTAAAGAATTCAATCACGTAAATGTTTCCCGAGTTGTCCACGGCCAATTCTTGTGGACCGTAAAGCTGCGCCCCTCCGCCCGAACCGTCCACGCTCCCGGCCAACCCAGGAACGCCAGCAAAGGTCGTTACAACTCCGGCGGGAGTGATCTTTCGGACATCGTCGTTCGACCGGTCGATCGCATAGATATTTCCAGCGCTGTCCACAGCCAGTCCGTGAATAAAATGAAAAAGGGCGTTCGTGCCGGTCGCGTCCACGCTGCCGTTCTGGCTCGGGCCGCCTGCAAATGTTGTCACCACGCAGTTCGTTCCCGTCGCGTCAATCACCAGTTTGCGAATTGTGGAATTGGCGGAATCGGCGACAAAAATGTTCGTCGAACTATCCACCGTGATGCCACGCGGCGTGCTGAATTGCGCGATGCTGTTCGTGCCGTCGGCGGTGCCGCTTTCGGTTTGGATTGCCGGCCAGCGTCGTCACGACTCCGCCAGGCGTGATCTTCCGGACCATGTCATTACCACTGTCGGACACATAAACATTGCCCGCACGATCCACCGCAACGCCTTCCGGCCCGGTAAAGCGCGCATTGCCCCCGACGCCGTCGTTGGTCCCGCTGACCTTTCCCTTGCCCGCCAGGGTGGTGACCAGTGCGCCGGGAGTAATCTTGCGAATCGTGTCGCCGCCCTGGTCAGCGACGTAGAGATTATCAGCGCTGTCTATCGCGAGGCCCATCGGGAGCTGGAAACGTGCCGCAGTGTCCCACGCCGTCATTAGTGCCCTGCAATCCGGTGCTGCCCGCAAACAGCGTTACGTCGCCCACCGGGGTAATCTCCCGGATGACGCGTTCGACCAGGTCGGCGACGAAACATTTACCCGCACTGTCCACAGCCGTGCCGCTTGGGGCTGTTAAACGACGCGTTGGTCCATCGCCATTGAACGCTGCCCGTGACACCCACCTGCCCGCGAGAGTGGTCACCACGCCGGCAGGCGTTATCTTGCGGATGGTTTGGTTGCCGTTGTCCGCGACGTAAAGATTCCCGTTGGTGTCCGACGCCGATGCCGATGGGCGAATTGAACTGCGCTGCCTGGTAGGTGCCAACGCCATCTACGTAACCGGGGTTCCCGGGGCTTCCCGCGACCGTTGTCACTAATCCCGCCGGAGTGATCTTTCGAATCGTGTGATTGGACGTGTCGCCAATATAAGCGTTCCCGGCACTATCGACGGCCGCGCCGTGAGGAATTTTAAACTGCGCTGCATTGCCAAGACCGTCGACGCTTCCCGGTCCGCCCGCCTGACCCGCGAGAGTGGTGACATCTGCCGTGGGTGTCATTTTCCGAATGGTGTTATTGCCAAAATCCGCGACGTAAAGGTTGCCTGCGCTGTCCACCGATGCGCCTTCCGGTAGTTGAAATCGCGCTGCTGTTCCATTGGCATCAACGCTGCCGAGTTGCACGGCTGTGCCTGCGATTGTTGTGACGACGCGGTTGGTTCCGTTGAGCACGATCTTGCGAATTGTTTGCGCCCCTATATCCGTGACATAGATATTTCCCGAGTTGTCTGCGGCGATGCCCCACGGATTGGCGAACTGCGCAGTGCCGTTGGTTCCATCATTGAATCCGTAGCCAAGTGCTCCCGTCGTGCCTGCAAAGGTGGTGACCACCCAATTCGTGCCGACAGGTGAGACGCGCCGGATCGAGGAGTTGTACGTGTCCGCAACGTAGATATTCGTGGCGCTGTCCACCGCGATACCTTTGGGTCCGCCGGAGAAAGTCCCGAATCGCGCCACGCCATTCGTCCCATCCGTGGTGCCGCTCGTGGTGACGTTGCCCGCCAGCGTCGTCACCACCCCGGCGGGCGTGACGCGGCGAATGGCGAATCCGTCGGCCACGTAGACGTTCCCCGCGCCATCGGTCGCCATGCCTGTCGGCCCGCCGAATCGCGCCGCGCTGGCGGTGTTATCGTTCGTGCCGCTCAGTCCGGGGCTGCCTGCCAGAGTACTGACAACCCAGTTCGTTCCATCGAACACGATTTTTCGGATTGTGTAGTTCGGCGTGTCGGCGACATAGACGTTGTTCGATACGTCCACCGCAATGCCAGTCGGTCCGCCAAAGATGCTGCCAAACCGGGCCGAGCTGCCTGTGCCGTTGTTACTGCCTGGCTGGCCGGCGCTGCCCGCAATCGTCGTGACGATTCCGTCGGGAGTGATCCTACGGATAGTGAAGTTCCCGGCATCCGTCACATACACGTTGCCCGCGCTGTCCGCGGTTGTGGCCGTCGGTGATTTGAACCGCGCGCCGCCGTCAGTGCCATCCGCAACGCCGGGTCCGCCGGGTTGTCCCGCGAAATTGGTGAACGCGTAAGGCGTGTAAGTGAGTTGAGCCCTAAGCGGCGCGGCGGACAGGAAAAGGGCAAGAGCTACAAACACAAGAAGCCCGCGCAGAATGTTTTTCATACGACAACGGATTACTGAGCAATTGATTTGGGGAACACATGAGTTAACACCGACCGGGCGAAAATTTGCAAGGGAATTTACGACACCGAAATCACTTGAAGCTTCGAACCGCCTATTGTTGTAAGCGACATGATGGTTTTAGAAATGGCGGTATTCCCAAAAATTCCCGTATAACCGAAGCCATTCAACGAAAAAGTTTGAAACGAGGTCGGTACTGCGGTGTCTTAATAGACATGGATTTCAGAAGGGCCTTCACTTTGATCGAGTTGCTCGTGGTGATTGCCATCATCGGCATTCTCGCGGCGCTTCTTTTTCCGGCGCTTTCCAAAGCCAAGGGCAAAGCTCAAGGTGTGCTCTGCTTGAGCAATGGCAAGCAGATGATGCTGGCGGTCACCATGTACAGCGGCGACAACAACGATTTCTTTCCGCCAAATCCTGACGACGGCAACACCGTTCCGGGCCACAACTGGTGTCCGGGCAATGCCGGGCGCGGCGGCGCGCATGAGTTTGATCCGGATATTTTGAAGGACCCGAGCCGGAGCATGTTGATCACGTATCTCAGCGGGAATGTTTCGGTGTTTCATTGCCCGTCGGACAAGCGAACGGGGTTGTACGACGGCAGCAATCCAGCGAAGGCTGGCACATACGTTCCGGCGGCGCGGACATTTTCAATGAGTCAGGCAGTCGGAACAATTTGCGCCGGATTCGACGCGGAGCCTGGAAAACACGAGGGTTCGCCGATTATCCCGGTCAACGGACCGTGGCTGAACAATCAGCACAATCATCGCCGGAATTCGCCGTGGATCACTTATGGGAAAATGTCTCAAATCACCCGGCCTGGACCGTCAGGCTTGTGGGTGCTGCTGGACGAAGACGTGAACAACCTGAACGACGCAGCGTTCGCGTTTGGCATGGAGGCGCCGACCTGGTTTGATGCGCCGGGCACCTATCATGCCGACGGCTGCGGATTCGCTTTTGCCGACGGCCATACCGAGAGCCGCACCTGGAAATGCAAGAGCGAGAAGACCACCGGCAAGCCGATTGCTGATGCGTTCGACCGCGCGGATTGGCTTTGGATGCGCGATCGAACCTCGGCGAATATCAATGGCGCAATGCCGGAGCCGAGGTGATGTGGCGGCGGCGCCGTCGCCGAACTTGGACGAGGCCGCTGCTCCATGTCCGGGTCGCTCAATGATTGGTGTGGCGAGCAAAAGCGACAGGTAGGCGCTTCCACGCGGAATCGGCAAGTTCAGTTCACTGCGCGTGTAAACGATAGAACTTACTTCCCGGTCGCGACGGCACGGTCAGGTTTATTTCACCCGCGTTCGTCGTGAACGAGCCATTCACTTGCGACCATGCGCCTGTCATGGTGAGGCTTTCTTCAAGAACGTAATTTGTCGCGGCATCCGGCCACGAGAGGAGGGCAAAGCCGGGACCGTTTGGCGTGATCGAGAGCAACGGCGGCTGAATTGGGATGATAGAACTAATATCACCTTCGAGGTAATAGACCATTGTGCCGTTGGTACCGCCAAAGATGGCGAAACGTTTAAGATTTGGAAAACTGCTGATCGAAGGCGCGGCCATCGGGCGTGCGTCGGTGTTCAGCGCAGTGGAAGATTGGTCCTGAAGGTCCACGTCCATGTTGGCGTCGGTGATACCGGGCAGTGGTCCTTTATTTAGCGTGAGCGTGCTGTCTTCAAAAGCCAATTCGTCATACGGCGTGCCGGGCTGCTCGTCGTGAATAATGAACACATCGCTATGATTCGACGGAGCAATGCTCGCGAACGTATTTCCAGCGATCGTGGCGCTCATGCTCAGGCCCGGTCCGCTGTAAATATAATATCCATAACTCACATTGGCAGGCGCTGAATCCGGCACGGCCCCGATGTCGTAACTGACCGTACCAGTGAACGCAGATGTGGATGTGATGCTGGACGGAAGCAGGCTATTTGAATCGAGTTTTGTGTGAAGTGTTCCGGAGAAATTGAATGTGACGACTTGCGCTTCAACGTGAAGACCCGCGCTCAACAATAACAAAACGCTGGTGAAGACTCCGGCAACCACGGAGCAACGAACCATAGTTTTCATAGGGAATGTGGCTTCAGTGATTGGCCGCCACAGTATAACTTGCCGGTTCCCCGTCAAGCGATATCGGTTGCCTTTCAAGAGAAAGCGACTGATCGCGTAGGGCATCGGACTATTGCGGACGTTCAGCAACAGAGGGCACCTGGAGCAGGGAAGAACCTCCATCTGGAAAAACGCCGATGAAACGGTTTGAACTGCCGGATGATTGGAAGTTGGTTGCCGTGGTTTCGCCGGTCGAAAGTCGATTCCCCTCCGCATCAATCAGCGTAGGTGTTACGAATGTTATCAAGCTGGATTCTTTCAGCGATTGGCCAGTCTTCGTCGTGATCCATTCGGCGGGCAGTCTTCTTGTTATTACAAGAGTTTGGCCATCCAGAATCGTGGGAGAATTGGTTATCAAGAACAGGTTCCTCTGATCTCCTCCGTAAGCCGGTCCATATGGATTGGGTTTTCCCGTGAAATAATTGATCGTTCCGTCCGCCAATTCGATCTGAATTTCCGGCGAATTAGTTTGGCAAGCTGCCAACAGATCAAGCGTCAAGTTGCATGATGATGCGTTTCCAGTTTTGACGCTATTGAACGGGACAAAGAGTTGTGCCTGGCGCCCGCTGAGAGTCGTCACCTGCGAGTCCCCGATGACTTCTGCTCCTTTCTTCTCTTGCATCGATTTCAGGACAAAATTGAACTGAGGTTCCGTCAGAATCCCCGTTGCTGAAAAATCGGAATCGCCGTCTGGCACCGAGATAAACTTGCATCGAATATTGATTTGCTGTTCCGACGTGACAGCCGTTGGTGTCAGTGGTCGCTACAATCGGAGTGATGCTCGTTTTCTGTTCCGCGAGACTCTGCCGCAATTGCGAAACCTCCGCGCGCAGCCGCAGAACATCCCTGGCATCGCTGCGTAACCGTTCCAATTCGTCGGCCTGAATCGCGAGTTGAGCGTTCGTGGCGCGCACCGAGTCGAGTTCAGCTTGCTGACGTTCAGTCAGCATCTGCGCCGAATGGAGTTCCCGTTGCAGCTTCACCTGCTTTTGCGCCATCCATACCACACCGGCAGCGAACGCCATAACCACGGCTGTCGGCTTTCAAGTTCGAAGCCGTGAAGAGCTTCAGCAAAGGAACGGTCGAATTGTTCGTGGCGACGGCGGTTTTCAATGCGCCCGCAGCCAGCGACGCCGCGAAACCGCTCGGCGCGGCCTGAACACCGTTGGCAATGAGCGCCGCCGAAAGCGCGGAGGCTGTGGTGTTGATGTCGCGTTCAGCCAGAAATTCTCGGAGCTTTCCGAGCGCTCGCGAAACGCGCTTTTGGGCTGCGTCCTCACTGATGCCGAGTGTCGCTCCAACTGTGGCGAGACTTTCGTTTTTGAAGAACCGGAGCAGCAATGCGTCCCGGTCTTCATTGCCCAAGTGCGCAAGAATTTCATCAAGCACGGGGCGGACGGCGCTCCAATCGTCGGCAGGTTCGGAAGTGGAATGCAGCAAATCCATGGATTGCCTTTCGCGTTGGAGCCGGCGCTGGTCGGCACGGATTTGTTCGAGCGCCGCGAGCCGGGCACCATTGCAGAGCCAGCCAATGAGCACCGTGCCTTTGGCGAGCGAACCCGCCTTGCGGGCCAGGTCGGCAAAAACCGTTTGAGCCACGTCTCGTGCGTGCTCACCGTTTCCGACCTGTCTGAGTGCCGCCGAGTAAACAAAGTCCGCGTAGCGCCGAACGATTTCTCCAAAGGCCGCTTCGGACTTGTTCACGACATATTCGTGAAGCAATTCAGCGTCGGTTTTGGTCTGCATGTCACTATGTAACTGCCGCCGGATACAGAATCCGACACGAGGAGCGCCAGGAAAAGATTTTTAGTGGCGTGTCGAGCTAAAGAACCTCAGAGACCACGCGGGGCCTTGCGGTTCATTCGAATTCAATGACGTCGCCGGCTTGCAGCGGAACGTCCTGGCCTCGCAGCAGGCTGGTGGGATCAATCTGGATGACCTGATCGGCGCGGCGAATCGTAATGTTCTTTGGGTCATCCTGGGAATTATAGCCAGCTCGAAGGATTGCCCGGCTCAATGTGAGTCCCTCGACCCACATCACGACCGGCGCGTTCACTGGACCAATAATCGTCACGGTTGGCCCGCGAGGTTGTTGCGGCTGTTGCTGCTGCATGCGCATTATTGTGTCGCGCTGTCCGGCAAGATACGCGATGCGCGCTTGTTCCCGCGCCTGGGACTTTGAAACGCATCCGGCAAGAGGGAACATTGCCAGCAGCGCCAGGCCGCAAAATATTCGGGAAATTTCGATTGTTGTTTTCACGGTTTCTTCAAGATCTTTCCCCAGTCACCTTCCTCGGGTTCGATCTCGATTCGCTCCCCAGATTTTCCAATGCGTGTAGGCGGAGGTTCAGTTTTTTTCTGAGGCTTCGCTGAAACTGGCGTTATCTGCGATGCGGGAGCGGCAATTGTTGCGACAGGTTCGCTGTCCGGAGTCTCGGCTCCTTCCTTGGGAATGTGCCAGTTCTTTCGGGTATCCATCCATCCGCGATAGCGTTGAAACGACCACATGCCGTGTTCCGCGCCGGTTTCGAGCGCGGAAATGATTTTGAAGAACTCGCGGGTGCGGATGAAATTCTTGACGGCGTGCGTCGCAATCAGCACTTCACACTCAGGCACGCGAATGTTCAGGTCGGGCCGGAAATGCAATCGTTGGGAAACAACGGCAACGAGGCAATCAGCAAGCTGGGCGCAAACGGAGCTTTGAATTTCCGCAGGGAAAGCGGAGGCAACCCGCTGAATCGCCTCGGCGCAAGTGGAGGAATGCACGGTGGCCAGAACGAGGTGGCCCGTTTCCGATGCGCTTAACGTCAGCCGCATCGTTTCCGGTTCGCGCATTTCGCCGACCATCAGCACGTCGGGATCTTCGCGCAACGCGTCCAGCAACGCCTGCTCGAAGCTCGGCGTATCGCGTCCCACTTCGCGCTGGCGGATGTACGCGCGGCGCGGGCGGAAGGTGTATTCAATCGGGCTTTCAATGGTCACGATGTGCCGCGTCTCGGTAAGATTTATTTCCTGGATGAATGCGGCAAGCGTCGAGGATTTGCCGGAGCCGGTCGGTCCGCTGACCAGAATCAAACCGTGCTGATGCGCCACGAGTTTTTTGAGGTCGGGATGGAGGTTAAGCTTTTCGACCGTGGTTTGGAACGCAGACAGCAGGCGAATCGCGAAACCGACGCCGCGCGACGTTTGCAGAACGTTGATGCGGCAGCGGACGCCGTGAATCGATTTCGACAAATCCGCGGAACGGCGTTCCAGGAACTCCGGCCAGTGAGTGTCGCCGATCAATTCGTGCGCAAAAGTCATCAGCGTTTGCGCATTGATCGGTTCGCCCATGGTCCGGAGTGCGCCGCGCACGCGCACAGCAGGGGAGAGGCCCGCCTCAAGGTGCAGGTCGCTCGCGCCCTGGTGCAGGGCGGCAGCGATTAACGATTCCACAGTCATACCGCGAAATTACGGGTAACAATCGTAAAACACAAAAGGCTTCGGAAAGTTTCGCGCTCGTTGCGTCACTCAACAGCTCGTAGGCACTTCCTGCAGCACTTCGATGCAATGCGGGATGGCTCCGACGACGAAGCCGAGGCATTCCACCGCGCCGCTCGGTTTGCCGGGCAGACAGATGACCAGCGACTTGTCCACCACGACGGCGAGGTTGCGCGAGAGGATGGCGTTCTTCGTGATCTTCATGGATTCCGCGCGCATCATCTCGCCGAAGCCGGGCAGTTCGCGCACGGCAATTTCGCGCACGGCTTCCGGCGTTACGTCGCGCAAAGCCACACCGGTGCCGCCGGTGGTCAGAATTAACTGGCAACCCTTTGCAATCTGCTCGCGGACGGCGCGCTGGATGTCGCGCTTCTCGTCAGGCACGAGCGACTCGGCCAGCACCTTCCAGCCGTAGCCTTCCGCGGCCTTTTTCAACGCCGGCCCGCCAAGATCATCGTAAAGACCTTTTGAAGCGCGGTCGGAAATCGTGATGATGCCGACGTGGATATCCATAATGCGAATCTATTTTTTCGTTTTCAGGACGAGACGCACGTTCGTAATGCGCATCTCTTTGTCCACGGCTTTGCACATGTCGTAAATCGTCAGCGCTGCAAGTGTCGCCGCCGTGAGCGCTTCCATTTCCACGCCCGTTTGGGCTGCAATTCTGGCTGTGGCCGCAATCCGAATACGGTCGTTCGATTTTGGAAAATCGAAATTGACTTCGCAATGGGAGAAGCTCAACGGATGGCAGAGAGGAATCAATTCGCCTGTCTTCTTGGCGCCAAGAATCCCCGCGAGCCGGGCGGCAGCCAGCACATTGCCCTTGGCAAGTCCGTGCTTGCGATCAGCGCCAGTGTTTTCTTCTGCAGAAGAATCTCCCATGCGCGACCGCTTCACGCAGCTGAACGGGCTTGGCCGAAACATCGACCATGCGCGCATTGCCGGCGTCGTCGAGGTGCGTCAATCGGTTCACATGTGCATTCTTACCGGGAATTGTTCGATTGGCAAAGGTCTTCAACATCCGTCAGCCGGGAGAACTTCCGCCATCAACCTGGTTCATCCAATCTCGAACCGCCGCGCGCATCTGCTCCGCAGCATTCAACCGTGGCTTCACGAGTTTCGGAGTGAACCACGGGAATGTGCCAATCAAATCGTGCGTCACCAGAATCTGTCCGTCGCAATCCGGTCCGGAGCCGATGCCGATCGTCGGGAACGGAAATGCTTCTGTGATTTCCTTCGCGACTGGCGGCGAAACCAGTTCGAGCACGACGGCGAAGGCGCCGGCATCTGCGAGCGCCTCGGCGTCGTCGAGCAGTTTTGCGCGACCGGCGTCGTCGCGGCCTTTGATTCTGTAACGACCGCCTTCCTCGAGCACATGCTGGGGCAGCATCCCGAGATGGCCGCAAAAAGGAATGCCCGCGGCAATGATCGCCCTCACCTGCGGTAGAATTTCGCGGCCGCCCTCGGCTTTCACGGCTTCCGCGCCAGCCGCAACCAGCCGCCGGGCATTGCCACGCCGCTTGCTCGGGCGTTTCATAACTGTGGTAGGGCAGATCGGCGCCGAGCAGAGCACGCGGTTTGGCCCGGGCGGCGGCGCGCATGTGATGTTCCATCTCCGCCATGGTGACATGCGTCGTGTCCGGATAGCCGAGCACGACCATGCCCAGCGAATCGCCGACCAGCATCAACGGAACGCCGGCTTCATCGAGCAGCCGCGCCATCGGGAAATCATACGCCGTCAGCGCGGCGATCTTTTCGCCGCGCGCTTTCATGGCGCGGATGGTTTCGGCGGTGATCTTCATTCCGTTGAATCGCTGATTCGTTAAACCGTTGAATCGGGAAACCGGATTTGGGTTCCGATTTAACGATTCAACGATTCAACGCGTCCGAAAGCTCTCGAGCAACTCCTCCGGCGTCACGGTGGCGGTGCCGATCTTGCCCACGACAATGCCGGCCGCGTGATTGGAGATGATTGCGGCTTCGAGCGGCGACGCGCCCGCGGCAATCGCCAGCGTGAACGTGGCGATGACCGTGTCGCCCGCGCCGGACACATCGAAGACTTCCTGCGCCACCGTCGGAATGTGAAACGGCTTCTGGCCGCGCTGGCAGAGCAACATGCCCAGTTCGCCGAGCGTGATGAGCAGAATCGCGGGGCGCAGTTCGCTCAACAGCGGTTCGGCAACGCGCATCAGGTTTGTCATCTGCGAGCGGATTGGCCTGGCGTGTTTCGTCCGGCAGATCCGCCAGCTCGAACGCCTCCTTGCGATTCGGCGTGATGAGCGAAAGGCCCGCCAGGTTGAGGTGATGCACCGGTTTGGGATCGAGGCTGAGCCAGACGCCCGCGCTGCCGGCAAAGCGGCTTGATTTCATCCAGCAGCGGCTGAGTGACGACGCCTTTGCCGTAATCGCCGACGATGACCGCGGCTGCGCTGGGGAGCCTGGATTTGAATTCGCCAAGCAGGCGGCTGAGTCAACCGCGCATCAAGTCCGTCGCGCGTCTCGCGGTCAATGCGGACGACCTGCTGCTTGTGCGCCACGATTCGGGTTTTGACGCTCGTGTGTCGCGATGCGTGGCTGATGCAGCCCGCCGCAGCCGATCTGTTGTTCACCCAGCAGGCCCTTGAAGCTGCCGGCCGCGTGATCGTCGTGCCCGACTGCGCCGAACAGTTCCGTTGGCACCTTAAGCGCGGTCAGGTTGCGCGCGACATTCGCCGCGCCGCCGGGCATGAAGCTTTCGCGCTCGAAATCCACGACCGGCACGGGCGCCTCGGGCGAAATGCGCGCGACGCTGCCCCAGATGAAATGGTCGAGCATCACGTCGCCGACGACCAGCACACTTGTCCTGGAGGCCGTCGAAAGGACGTGACGCACGCGTTCGCGCGAAATCTTAAATTGCTTCTGATTCATTCCTGATTCGCCGGAGAATAGAGATGAATCGGGTATGAAACAACCTCCTTCCGCACCTGCCCAAATCTCGCGGCGAGATTATTGGCGATCTGACCTACGCACTGCTGCGCCAGGCGAGCCGTTGCGGATTCATTGTTGCCGGACTGTCGGGCTGGTTGAGTTTTGGTCTGAAAGGCATTGCGCTAAGTGCCATCGCTGCCGGAGTGCTGGCTTCGAGAGCCCCAACCGGTCTAAAGATTCTAATCAGCAAATTTGCAGACGTCGTGAGATATTCCTTGCAATGTATGACGAACTTGAGGCGTTTGAGGTCAACGTGTTCAAACCGGCCGGCGGATTAAAGGGAGCGACGGCTGCGGGCGTCTTTGTTGTGGGTGTTGACGAGGCCGAGCTCCGTGGATCCGGCGGTTTCATTTACCTCATCAGTAATTGGAACGTGCTTAACTCTGCCGAATCGGCATCTGAACTGGAAAATGAGCTTGCGGCAGGACTCTCGGAATCCACCTATCAAACTATCCTGAGTTTGCAGTCCAATCTGCGCTCCATGCTGGACGCATATCAAAAAAAATGTCATTGCGAAAAATGAACGAGAAATATCCCCACGGCATAGGTCCAGCCGGGCGGTGGCTGATATTCGCAGGCGTGCCCATCGCTATAATCGCGGTACTGTTAGCTTTCACCCTTCGCGGAGGGAGCATTCGTGGAGTGAGTGAAAAGGCTTTACCGTATGTCGTTTTTTTCGTACCTGCGGCAATCATTGTTGGATGCAGGGAATTATATCATCGCGTTCCAAAACGCTTAATAATTCCGTTTGGGATTATCGGGTGGATCATAGCTGTAGTCCTGATGTGCTGGTTTTGCTGGTTCGGTCCGGGTGCGCTAAAGTTCTGAAAGTCCTAGTGTTAGTGTGCGAGCGAAGGCTATTAGGGTGTTGCACAATGGAACTTCAACGCGCCAACCAATGCACTGCTCATGTCAGGGAAGACCGAGCCGCAAACGCGCTTCTGCAAGCAGTTTACCAGTCGATTTTCCGTTACTAGTCGGGGGTGCGAATCCCAACGTTACAGCCCTGATCACCAGACGAAAATCAGAGGTTCAGAACTGCCCGCTTGTGGCAAGAACCACTTGCCGGGCCTTGATTTCAAATCGCCGCCGATCTAATCCAGAAACGCCGTCAACGGACTTGTTGCGCTCGCGGTTTCCTGTTGCGACCGCAAGCCCGCATTCGTAAGCGGCGCGTCCCGCTTCCACCGCCATCTTGAACGCGACAGCCATCCGATTCGGATCGCTCGCCACGGCGATGGCGGTGTTGACGAGCACGGCGTCGGCGCCCATTTCCATCGCTTCCGCGGCGTGGCTCGGCGCGCCGAGGCCGGCGTCCACGACGACCGGCACGGTGGCTTGTTCGATGATGATGCGAATCTGGTCGCGCGTTTGGATGCCGCGATTCGAGCCGATGGGCGAGCCGAGCGGCATCACGGTGGCGGTGCCGACGTCCTGCAATCGTTTCGCGAGCACCGGATCGGCGTTGATGTAAGGCAGCACGGTGAAACCTTCCTTCACCAGGATTTCGGCGGCTTGCAACGTCTCGACCGGATCGGGCAGCAAGTAGCGCGGGTCGGGATGGATTTCGAGCTTCACCCATTTCGGCAAGCCGGCGGCGGCGGCGAGGCGCGCGAGGCGCACGGCTTCTTCGGCGTTCATCGCGCCGCTGGTGTTCGGCAGCAACAGATATTTCTTTGGATCGATGAATTCGAGGATGTTGGCGAACGGGATCGCGCTTGCCGCTCAGATCCGCGCGGCGCAACGCGACGGTGACCATTTCCGCGCCGCTGGCTTCGAGCGCATCGCGCATCGCTTCCGGGCGACGAAAACTTTCCCGTGCCCAGGATCAGGCGCGAGCGAAAAATCCGCCCGGCGATGGCCAGCGGTTGGTCTATCAATGGCATTAGCGACAATTTAGGCGGGGAGACGACTCTTTGTCGAGGCGTGACGTTTCCGAGACATTGAACGTTCGGCTCGTTACCAGTTATGGAACTTTGAAGACCTTGAAGAATTGCTTCGGCGACGAGGCGCTGAAGAAATTCGTAAAAATTCCAGTGGACGTGGTTGGCGCAATCGGGTTCCCAGCGCGCGCCCAATGGACGAGGTCCGTGGAACTTTGGATTTCATAAACTTCGTACACCCTGGCCTGCCACTGAAACGAGCTGGTGTTGAACGTGACGATTCGTTGGGCGGACGCCGCGCTGGTTGGATTCATTCCGGCAATATATTCCTGAAGATTGTTGAGTCCGTCCCCGTCGGCGTCGTCTGTGGCGCGGGATTTATCTCCGGCTTGAGGAGCAGTATGGCCGAAGTAGGTCGTCATCCAGTCGTCAGGAATTCCATCGGATGGCGTGTCCGAATCGGGATTGAAGGAAATCACGCGGGCCTTCGAATAGGGTGATGCGCTTGTCCCATCTGAAAATCGCGCATAGATGATTTCGTAGTACGCTGTATCGGCCGGATCAATTCGCGAAGCGCCAATGTAACCACTCGGCGCGAAGCTCAACAAACTGCCCGCGAGCGAAAAGGTGCCGCCGCCCAAAGCGTTCGCATTTGTCACCGCCAGCGTCAGTGAGTTCGACTGCAAATCATAACCTCGCAATTCGATCTGGTTGAGTCCGGGAAAAACCGGCGGCGTTCCTGGCGACGTGGTGACGTCCATCACGCGATCATAGCAATAGGGCGGTGTATTGTTGGTGGATGAATCTGCCGGATGATGGGTGGATCATACGCGCCAAGACGAGCGCCCCGTCCGTCCGCGTGGGCGGTGTAATACATGATTGCATCGGTGAGGAGAAAATTAGGTTCGCTCGGAGTTTCGCTGGAATGCGCCAGTCCGATCGCGTGGCCGATTTCGTGGCAAAGCACTTCCGTAAATGTCGAGAGCGTCTGCATCGTGACGTTCGTGTGCTGCAACACGACGTAGCCGCACAACCCGCGATGATATTCCACACCCGCCACATTGCCGCCCGCGCCCCACCCGGCGCCGCTCAACAGTGATGCGGTGGCGTATCGTCCGCCTTTGCCCAGCACACTGTTTCGGGAATGAAGTTGTATGCGTCGTTACAACTGGATTCGGAACACGCCGCTCGTTCGTGCTGATGTTCCCCGAAGCCGTGCCGAAGTTTTGAGTTCCGATAAATTTGAATTTCACGCTGCTTGCCGCGCTCCATGCCGCGAAGGCGTTGCTCACCGCATTCAACGCGTTGCTCAACGTAATCTCCTGCCGGCAGCACGGTCGCATCGACCAGATAGGGAATCGGCTCGCCGCGGTCGGGAGTCGGAAACCGGGCGGAATACCATTTCCATCCTGAAGCAGACCGTTCGAGGTCACGGATTGCGGCTGAATGTTCGTTGAGGACGAAGGTGAAATCGTTGTGATGCTGGCGGCTTGATCTGTCACATCCACGCCTGGCGTCTTCTGCCCCCGTTCGTGAGCGTCCGCAGCTCATCGAGCATTGAGTCGCCGCGCGTGCCAAAGGAACTCAGGCTCATGCGCGTCAGCTTGATGGCGCTCGGACTTCCTTGAAGGGCGAACGACGTGCCGTCGCTCCGCGCGCGAAAGCGAAGATAACGTATTCCTCGCCCGGTCGAAATTGCGGTGACGAATCTGTGACCTCGCTCACGTCATCAACGATTTCCGCCGCGATGAACCACGTTAACCGCCGCTGGAAAAATTCCCTTGAACACCTCGTCCACACGCAACGAAGTCCGCGTGTAAATCATTCCATCCACTGGATCGCGATACGACGTCACCGCCAGGACAGTTCCGCGAAAAGCCGCCGCGGAATCCTCGACTTCATCCGCCACAGGCAACGGAATCACCGATGTGCCGCGAATGTTCGTTGTTGAAGCGCAAGAGGATGGCCAACATGAATGCAGGGAGAATTTTCATCGCGGGGAGAGGTTGGACGCAACGGCGATTGCACGGCGGGACTGTTCATCGTGTTCATTGCGATTATCCTGTGCTCAGTGGAAAAAGCAAATTCTTCCGGCAGAGTTGTGATGACGATCGCAAAGTTCCGTTTTTCGACCTCGGCGCTATTGCGAGAATGCGCGAATGGAGGAGGGCAAAACCGATGTTTACAACTCGAATGAATCCGGCTATGACAGGTGAACTATGAAAAGGCCCACCTCGGTAACGGTCTTCGGAATTCTCAATATCGTGTTTGCGGCGCTCGGCATTTTGGGAGTGCTCGGCTCGCTGATGGTTTTCACGGTGTTGGTAACCAGTTCCAATAATCCAGTCGTTCAAGTCATCCACGACAATCCGGCCTACGCGGCCTGGATGAAAATTGGCGGGGTGCTGGGATTAATCGTGAGTGGCGGATTATTGGCGGCGGGCATCGGCCTGCTTCTGCTGCGGCCCTGGGGACGAATATTGTCCATCGCCTATTCGATTTACTCATTTGTGATGGTGCCCATCGGTTTGGTGATGATTTCATTTTTCTGCTGCAGCCCATGCTGGCGCGGGCGCATGAAAGACAAGGACCGGAAACCGCAGGCGCGCTTGGCGGAGCTATTGGCGGGATGTTCGGGAGTTGTTGCGGGTTGATCTACCCCATTCTGCTGTTGATTTTCATGCTGCGTCCCAACGTCGTCGCGGCATTCCGTGGACAGGCGATTTCCGCTCCGGACCAAACATGAAAGCGATGGTCCGCCGTTCCCCCGGCGGGTAGGAACAGAGTGTGAAATGAATGAGGTTCTCTCCGTGCGCCCAGTCGCCTCCACCGACATCGAGGATATCCAGAGTAGTGCCTAAGCCATGAGAATCTCATTTGCCATTTTGCCGCTGATTTGCATTCTGACGCGCTTATATGGCCAAGGAACATTTCAAATCACCTTTGATGGGCCGCCCGTGGTTGCACCTGGAACTGGCGGTACTTTCACAAACTACTCCGAGGCGGGATTTCTCTTTTAGACCGTTGCCGGGGATCGGATGGCTTTAGTCGGTATGGTTCGGGAGCACCCGGCGGCGGCCCTGACAATGGCACTGCGTACGTCAGTGCAGCACTAACCGATTCTTTGATGTTCAGTCGAATTAGCGGTTCACTATTCGGTGTTGTTTCGGTTAAATCTCGCCTGAATACAGCGCTTTTTTTCAACAACCGATCACCGTGCAATTCACCGGCTACTATGCTGATGGGAGCACGGTTACCACGAGCTTCACGACAGATGGCATCATTGACGGCACCGGTCCAGTTCAGGATTTTCAGACGTTCCTGTTTCCCAACAAGGAATGGAGCGGCCTAAAGCGCGTAGAGGTTCCGGGTTGGGGTTGGTCGTTGGACAATCTGGTCGTCTCTGTTCCCGAGCCGGGCACCTGGGCACTGGCGCTTTGCGGTGCGGCGCTGCTTAGGCTGGGTCATCTGCGCAGAAGGCGGTGAGAGTTGGAACTCAATTCAGCGAGACGTCTGCCTAATACGTCATCAACTTGCTTCTCTGGAACTTCGGCTATCCGATTTTAGTCTTATGTCGTGTTTCGTCCCTGCATTGACCTGCATGAAGGCAAAGTAAAACAAATCGTCGGCGGCACGCTGGCCCAACCGCGCGATCGATTGCAGACGAATTTTGTCTCGCGAACAATCCGCCGCGTGGTACGCGGAGCTCTACCGGCGGGATGAGCTCAAGGGCGGTCATGTCATCATGCTCGGGCCGGGCAATGAACCGGAAGCGCGCGCCGCACTGGAGGCATATCCGGGCGGATTGCAAATCGGCGGTGGCATAACCGCCCAAAACGTCCGTTCCTGGCTCGATGCCGGCGCTTCGCACGTGATTGTCACGTCGTGGGTTTTTCGCGACGGGCGAGCTCGACGAGGAAAGATTGCGCGAGTTGGTTCAAGCCGTCGGCAAGGAAAAGCTGGTGCTGGATTTAAGCTGCCGTTGGAAAGCCGTCACCTTGCCTGCGGCTACCGTCTTAACGGATCCGGGCAACTCCTCACCCCGTCCCTCTCGTCCGTTGGCAACGGGTGAGAGGGTGTCCGAAGGACAGGAGAGGGGCGAGTATTTCGTCGTGACCGACCACTGGAAAAAGTTTACCGAGCTGACCATTCGCGAGGAAACGTTGAAGACGCTCGCCGGTTCGTGCGCGGAATTCCTGATTCACGCTGTGGATGTGGAAGGACTTTGCCGCGGAATCGACCATGAACTGGTCCGCAGATTGGCGGAATGGTCGCCGATTCCGACAACTTACGCGGGCGGCGCGAAGTCACTGGCTGACCTCGAAGAAGTGACGCGCGTGGGGCAGGGGAGAATCGATCTGACCATTGGATCGGCGCTGGATATTTTTGGCGGCAGCGGCGTCCGCTACGAGGACGTGGTTGCATTCAACAAAAAGTTGCGCAAGGTACACCCATGAATTTGCGCGAGTGGCTGCACGAACATTCGTTGAAACTGCTGGCGATTCGCGACACGCCGGAAGCCATCGCGGGCGGCATCGCCATCGGGTTTTTCTTCGGCTTCACGCCGCTGTTCGGCCTGAAAACGGTCTCGGCAATCTTCTTCGCCTGGCTGACGCGCAGCAACATCATCGCCGCCGTTCTCGCCGGCACGTTGCACGATCTCGTCCTCCCGTTCATGCCCGTGATTTACGTTTGGGAATACAAAATCGGTTACTGGTTTCTGTATCATCAATGGCCGGAGAGATTGACCAGGGTCCACCTGCGGTGGCACGAGTGGTGGAACTGGACAACGTTCCTGACAATAGGCAAACCAATGCTCGTCGGATCAATCGTGTGCGGAATTCCGTTCGTGCTGCCGGCGTATTACGCGGCGCGCGCGATTGTCGCGCGGCATCAACGAAAGAAACAGGCTGCAGCTTCGCCGGATCTTCCGCTCGTGCCGTAGCTTCGCTCGCGCGACGTGTGCGAAATGGTTTCCTGCCTCGCCGGAAATTGCTGTAAGCCTCGGCCACCGCACTCCGTGCCAGGTCTACCATGACCCGGCTCGCCGTCTCCGATTGCACGGACTTTCCCGCCAGAGGATTTTCCGTGAAGTGTTCGATCTGCTTCTGGCAGTATGCCGAAACTATGCCGGTACGAACCGCCACACCTTCAACGCCGCCTGGCGCCTGGTCGTGGAAGCCTGGCTTCGCCGCCAGGGTTGGATCTCCGTTACAGCAAAACCAAAAACAAATGTGTCAACCGATTCCGAGCCTTTTTTCTCTCAGAATTAGTTATGCACTACAAAGATGATTAACACACACAACACATGAAAACCTTCAAACAGCCTCAAACCGTAGTGCAATCTTTTGCATTCATATTCTGCAGCATCGTCTTTGTTGCGACTGCGGCGAAATCACAAACCAACATTTTCAACGATGCAATACTAAGAGGTTCTAAAGCAGGTCAGACTGTCAAAATCACCAAATCAAATACAATGCCTGAATTGGTTTCGCCACGACCTGAAGCACACCTTATCAGGAATGGATTAGAAGAATCTAGAGTGCCTCTTGATGTTATTGCCACGCGCTACGAGGGTGTCCGAATTGAAAATGACCGTGAATGGCCATTGACATGCGTTGAGTTTCGCATCCAGAGCAGAAACCCAACACAATTCCAATGGTCGTGCTGGGCTCCAGATTCTCCACGTCCGCATCGATTTCAGATTCTGAGCGGGACGGCCAGAACTAACTATGCCTGCTATGTCGGAGAGGGTATCCATCTCTACCGGTTAGTCCAAGAGCGGAGCGCGTCTTCAATGCGGCAGCAGTTTCTTGAGCAAGAAGAACACCCGGATGCTCTCCCAACGCTTTCAGAGTCTATGCTGCTTGAGACAATCGGATTCACGAATATGCTTGGGCTTGGACCGCAAACTTGGAACGTTACCGTGGATAGTGTATCTGAAGTCGCCGGTGAACTTCGTATGACAATTCACGGCGCCTCTCCTAATCCCAGCTTTACCTTTACACTTCACAAGAACACATGGGAACTCGTGTCCAAATGAGTTTCATAAAGGTGTCGTAAATGTCGTTCTTAGTATTGATAAGTAAAGTGGTGGGAGTAGAGTCGCAGTCATCATGGTGCGTAAACTCATGGACAATCTGGTCGTCTCTGTTCCCGAACCCGCAACCTGCGTTCTGGCTCTTTGCGGCGCGGCGCTGTTGGGACTGCGACGTTGGCGGGCGATGCGGTGATTCAGGCGCAGTAATTAGGAGTTAAGTTTTCGATGGGTGCATCTCAGTCTATTGCAACGCCTGTCCAGAGTGGCGGGAATGGTCGCGCTGCGACCATTTTGGCCGCGTTCGGCGGCCGAATCCGAGCTGCGGGACTGATTCATTCGCGTCGCTGAACACGGCGACTCGTCGCAGCGCGACGAGTTCCACCATCTGCACGAAAATGAGATGCGCCCGTTTTCGATCCGAAACGAAATCGGCGGTTGACGCCAAACTCCGAAACGGAATAATTCGCTCATGCGATCCCGAGCACTTCTTTCCCTCCTTGGCGTTGCTTTTATCTCCACTGCGAACGCGCAAACGAACGATCCCGGCGTTAGAGACGCAGACCTTGCGAAGTTCAATCTGCTTTCTGCGCCCAAGCCGCATCTGATGTTGAAGAAGGGCGACCGGCTGGCGATCTGCGGCGATTCCATCACCGAGCAGAAGATGTATTCGCGGCTCATCGAAGATTATCTCACGATGTGCGTGCCGCAGTTTCAGGTGACGGTCCGGCAATACGGCTGGGGCGGCGAGCGCGCGCCGGGCTTTCTTGCGCGCATGACGAACGATTGTCTGCGCTTCAAACCGACGATTGCGACGACGTGCTACGGGATGAACGACCACGGCTATCGCAACTACGAACCTCGCATCGGCCAGACCTACAGCTACTACACAACGGCGATTGTTGAGGCGTTCAAGGCCCATGGCGCGCGGGTGGTTTTGGGTTCGGCTGGGTGTGTCGGCAGAGTGCCGCGCTGGGAACGGCAAGGCCACACGACGATGGAACTGGAGTTGAACCTGTGCGAATTGCGGAACATCGACGTGCAAATCGCAAGCAAAGAGCGCGTGGCGTTCGCGGACGTGTTCTGGCCGATGCTGGCCGGCGGAGTGACGGCGCAAAAGCAATATGGCACGAACTACGGCATCGCGGGAAACGACGGCATCCATCCACAATGGTCGGGCCACACGATCATGACTTACGCGTTCTTGAAAGGATTGGGATTGGACGGAGACATCGGGACGTTCACGGTGGATTTGAAGCGCAACCGAATGAAAGTTTCCGACGGGCACGAGGTGGTTTCGGCAAAGGACGGAATCGTACACGATCAAAAGCTCGCGTTATCCGTTTTGCGGATGTGTGCCTGGAGTACCAGAACCTGGTTCGGTGCGTCCGCCATACCCCGGATTGCGCGAGTGATAATGTCGCGAGCGCGAACAGCATTCGTTCGGGGATGACACTCGTGCCGTTCAATCAGGACTTGAATCGCTTGATGCTGGTTGCGAAAGGCGGGAAGGCTTCCGGCTACAAAGTCACCTGGGGCCACGAAAGCAAAACATTCTCAGCAGAGCAACTGGCCAGGGGCGTGAATCTCGCCGCGGAATTTCCCCAGAATCCATTCTGCGCGGCCTTCGAGAAAGTGGATTCGGCTGTAGCGGCGAAGCAGGCGTTCGAAACGCGCGAAATCAAGAATACTTTCCGCAGCGCGGAAGCGAAGGCGGACATGGAAGGCACCGCTGCGCGCGCGGAGCAGGAGCGCGGACCTCTGGCGGCGAACATCAAGGCGGCATTTGTGCCAGTGACGCACGCGTTGAGCATCACGCCACAGTCTTGAGCGCTGGTTGGATCTACTCGACAATTACCTGGGAATCGGCAAGCGGTTCTCGAATCAGCGCAGTTGCCGTTTCCATTGGGAACTGTTCGGTCAAGTGCATCAGCGAAACGATTCGTTGAAGAGGCAGCGGAGGATTTAACAGGCGAATAGTGACGTTCTCGCCCTGGCCGCAGGCGCGTTTTTGAAGCGCGACGCGGCGTTTGAATCCGACTGCTTCAACAATATTCGTGCTGTCGCCGGCGAAGACGGCAAGTTCACCTGGCTTTGGCAGATGCGGTTGTCCGCTGCCATCCACGAAGTTCCAGGCGCTCACGCGCTCTCTCTGAGATTCCTTGGTGGTAACCAGAGTGAGTTCAAGAAGGCTGGGTGAGAGGATGCGCAATTGATGTGCTCCAACTGGAGGTATTTCGAGAGGCACATCGTCAGAGATTAACAGTTCATCAGCGTGCGAAGACCATGACAGGAGAAGAATCAGCGAACAGGCTGAGAGACGAATCTGAGGAAACATTCAGAATTGTGCTGCATTCGATAAAGCTCGGCAATGTTTCCCTGTGGAATATCGGGTTTCACCCCATGTTGAGACCGGCGGTGAGATTAGATACTGACTGCAACGAGGTCGGACGCAAACGCGCGCGAAAGTTCTTCATCGGCGCACAAAAAAGTGGCGTATTTTTCCGAAGAAGCGACACTAAAGGGTGAAAGTAGAGTAGTATATGCAAACGATACGAGTTTTATTGGCGGACGATCACACAGTAGTGAGACAAGGTTTGAGGGCTTTGCTGGCTGCCGAAGGAGACATTGAAATTGTGGGAGAAGCCGGCGACGGGCGTCAGGCGGTCCAGATGGTGAAAAAACTTCTGCCGGACGTCGTTGTGATGGACATCGCGATGCCCCAACTCAATGGCCTGGAGGCGACGCGGCAGATCACGCGTACCGTCCCCTCCGCGAAAGTCCTGGTGCTTTCGTCTTACAGTGATGACGATTACGTGCAGCAACTGACCGAAGCCGGCGCTGCTGGTTATCTCATCAAACAAACCGCGGCGAACGATTTGCTGAAAGCCATTCGAGAAGCGCAAAAGGGTAATGCGTATTTCAGTCCAACCATTGCCAAGCGGCTGCGTGATCAGTGCCGGGAGGCATTTGTCAATGGACAACCCACGAAGCGTCGCACCGATCATCTCACGAGCCGCGAAGCGGAGGTTCTGCAGCTCATCGCGGAAGGTCTGGCAAACAAGCAGATTGCCGCCGAGCTTTGCATCAGCATCAAGACCGTTGAGAAGCACCGGCAGCAAGTGATGAATAAACTGGGCATTCACGACGTGGCTGGACTCACGCGACACGCAATAGCCAAGGGAATCATCGAAACCACCTCTGCACTGCAGACTGATTAGCAACCGAGTGTTTTCAAAACTCGGGTTGAATCGTAGAGCAGGCGTTTCCATTGGCGCTTGGAAAGCTTTCCCTCTTTTCTTCTTCACGCACAGAGCTTCAAACATGTATTCTAAAAAGAGGTTTAGGTGCAAAACCCCATGGCAGATCATGGCGTTTAATTTAAGGTTCACCCAACGTAAATGAAACTGGTGCGACAGCACCTCGGTCGGTTGCTGAAGTGCCGCAAACCCTAAAGAGAGGTGGAACTATGAGTTTCGGAACAATCCTGGTTATCTTGCTGGTATTGGCGTTAGTTGGTGTGCTGCCAACGTGGGGCTACAGCAATAGTTGGGGCTACGCGCCGGGCGGCGCCGTGGGTCTGCTGCTGGTAATTGTCATCATCCTGGCGTTGCTTGGACGAATATAAACAGGAGGCTGAGAGAACCTCAGTGTGGATCACGTTGCGAATTCAATGAAAGAAAGGGAGAAAATGAAAACAGTAAAACGAGGTGTCATGTGTCTGCTGCTGGCGGCAATGAGTTTCGTGGCATTTGTCGGATGCCATACAGCCCACGGATTCGGTGAAGACGTGGAAGATGCCGGACAATCCATTCAGCACGGCACGAAGTAATCCATTCAAAACCGACTGAATTGCTGGTTTTGAAAAAATTCGAACGGCGCGAAATTCTTATTGCGCCGCACCACGGTGAACAACCAGTTGCAGGTTTCTTCACAGGCCGCCGCAGGGGGATTCGGCGAAAGCAAGAACAATGGGAGCAGCAGTTCGAGCGGAGCGAACGCGCAAAGCTCAGAGCAGAGCCAGTCGCTTAGCCCAACATCGGGGACAAATGAAAACAGCGGCGTTTATTCCGGCTCCGACAATTCCCTTGGTTCCACAAACAGTGTGCAGGGAGAACAGAGACGGAGCCTTGCGTCCCAGCCGCTTTCTCGAAGCACCGAAACCAGCAGCAGCCTCTACTCCGGCAGCTCCAGTAACCAAATGGGAGAAGCGAGAGATCACGAGCGAAGGTGGAGACCAGAGCCAGGCGCTCACTCCGACCTCCCGCACGAACGAGAACAGCAGCAGCATCTATCATTCAAGCTCGACCAATGATGTTGGGGGTTCTGAAAGCGATATCCTGAGCCCGACCTCGCGGACGAATGACGAAAACCAGGTCTATTCCCGCACCAATGACACCAGCAGCGCGACGGAAAACTCTTTGAGCCCGACTTCTGATCGTGCCTCCGACTCCTCAAGCTCTCAATCCACTCGCAACTATGGCGCCAGTGGAAACGGAAATTCGGCGTCCCAATCGAGCCAGTATTCGACCGGCCAGAACGGTGCGATGAACATTCAGGTGCAGGGCGAGAGCTCGTCAGACCAGAGCCTCGGCCAGCAAATCCGGCAGCAGTTGAGTGGAAACAGTTCGTTAACTTCTCTCACCTCGCCCATCCAGATCCGCGTGAACAACGGTGTTGTCACGGTTCAAGGTTCGGTCCGAACACAACAGCAGAAACAACAAATCGAAACCGCGGTCCAGGGAATTACCGGCGTTTCGCGTGTCGATAACCAACTGACCGTCAGCTCCGACCAGACGAATCGGTAACGAACTGGCGGCCCCCATAAGTCACATGAGCCGTTCGGCAAACACTGCAACGCCAGCTCACGGCTCGAGTTCGGTTCGACCGCAACCGAGGGCGGGAATCGAAGACTGAAGCGATTCCAGAAGTGCAGGCAGAGCGGGGGAGCCTTTGTCTGGGCGGGAGAAGACGCAACTGGCAACCGAAACCCGGTTGGGAACGCGAAGAAGAAATCGTGAGCAAGGCGCCGGCGAGTCATCGGCGGCGCCAACACGCTCAAGTGCCCCGCGTCATCGAAGTCGAATACGAGCAAGGCCCAGGCTCGCGTTTTCAAATCGAAGGTCGTGGAGGTTCCCTTCGGCCCAGAAAACCCCGTTCAAAAGGTGAGCGTTCAAGGCGGAAACGAAGAAGGTCGGCGAGTTAGACAGAGTCTGCTCACAAATTGATTTCACGGGCACGGCAACCTACCGGTTGTCGTTTGTGCTTTGGTCGGCGTCCGTGTGGATAAGGTCAAGGCGCGCATGCCCGGTTCAATCCCTTCCACCTGAAGAAAACATTGAGAAAAACTGCGTGCGTTCTTCACTGCCAAAAGTAACCTGCAATCTGAGGCAACGTTGTCATGACTGACACCAGCCCTGGTAACCTTTATCCTGAGTCAACACGCCCTTGGCCCTTGGACACAACCTTCTTCATTCTTCCTTCTTCCTTCGCACCGCCTGGGCGAAATCAAAATATCATGAAATTGTAGCCTCTTTGCTGGAACCACACGGCTCCGTATGCGTCATATCTCCCCTAATCGAATAAAGAATGAGCGCACAAAATCAGTTTATCCGATCCGTTTGCTTCATGGCCTTCCTGCTGGTGTGCACCAGCGAGGCGGCGTTGGCATTGGAACCGCAAACGCTCTTCAACTTTCAAGTCAGCCCCGGCACTGTGACCGGGAATCTCGTGGAAGGCCCGGACGGCAATTTCTACGGCACCACCACGCACGGCGGCCCCTTGGGTAATGGCACCGTGTTCCGCATCACGCCTTCCGGCGTGTTGTCCACCATCGTCTCGGACCAGGCGAATCCCGCTGCGGGCCTCGTAGTTGGAAGTGACGGACTGCTGTACGGCATGACCGGCGCCGGCGGTCCATTCGGCTGGGGCACCGCGTTCAATATGACGACCGGCGTCGCCTTGACCAACTTCGCCGTGCTGAACGGAACCAATGGCGGCAATCCGCAATCCCGCTTGGTCCTCGCTCCCGACGGAAACTTTTACGGCACCTCGCAGGAGGGTGGCGACGCCCAGGAAGGCGCCGTTTTCAAAATCACGCCCAATGGGGTCGTCACGAGATTGCACTCATTCTCCTTCAATACAAACGGCGCGGTGCCGGTGGTCGGCCTGACGGTCGGTCCGGACGGCGAGTTGTACGGCATCACCGGCGTTGGCGGAGCGATTGGCGCCGGCACAATTTTTAAGATCACCACCTCCGGCCAATTGACTACCATTCATTCGTTTCAAAATGGCGATGGCTTCGTTCATCAAGCCGCGCTCACGCTCGCGCCGGACGGCAATCTTTACGGCACCGCGCGCGATGGTGGCACCGCCGATGTGGGCGCGATATTCCGGGTCACCACGAATGGCACCTTCACCATCATCGCCTCTTTCCAGCACACCAACGGCGCCGTGCCCTTGTGCCAGCTCACCGTCGGCGCCGATGGCCAACTCTACGGCACGACGGAATTGGGCGGCGACGCCAATCTGGGAACCGTGTTCAAAGTGACCACCAACGGCGCGCTCACCACGCTCGCCTCATTCACCAGCCGCGAAAATTCCCTGCCCAATTCCGGATTGCTCCTCGCCAGCGACGGCAATTTCTACGGCTGCTCGCAAACCGCCGTATTCAAAGTCACCCCGGCTGGCGTGATGACTACGCTCGTCTCGCTGCTCCCGCTCGACGGCCTCGACCCGCAAAGTAACCTGACCCTTGGTCCAGACGGATATTTCTACGGCACCACCGATTTTGGTGGCACCAATAATTTTGGAACGATCTTCCGAATCAGCGCCGACGGCGTCTTCACGCGAATGCTCGCCTTCAACAACACCAATGGCGCATTCCCGCAGTCCGGTATGATTCTCGGCCGCGACGGAAATTTATACGGCGCCACCACGGGCGGAGGAGGCAATGGTCTCGGAAGCGTTTTTCGGTTTTCCACCAACGGAGAGCTGACGACGCTGGCATTTTTTGACGGACCCAACAGCGGGATTGAGCCCCGATGCGCGTTAGTCATCGACACGAATGGCAATCTTTTCGGCACGACTCCACAGTTTGGGCCCGGTAACCGTGGAACCATCTTCCGAATCACCACCAACGGTGTCTTCACAGTGCTCGCCAGCTTCAATGGCACCAATGGCGCCGCTCCGAACGACGGCCTCGCCCTCGGCGATGATGGGAATTTCTATGGCACAACTGTGGCCGGTGGCGCCAGCAATCAGGGAACCGTGTTTCGCATGACATCCGCCGGTGTGTTGACCACGTTGGTCTCGTTCAACAACACCAACGGCGCGGCCCCCGTCGGCGGTCTGGTTTCCGGGCCCGATGAATCGCTCTACGGCACCACCGCGTTCGGCGGCACGAATCTCGGTTTCGGCACCATCTTCAAGATCACGACGAATGGAAACCTGACCACGCTTTTCACCTTCAGCGGCACCAATGGCGAAGATCCCTCGTCGCGATTGATCTTCGGCCCCGACGGCAAGTTCTATGGGACCGCCAGTTTTGGCGGCTCCGTTGCCAACAGTCCCTTCGGCACCGGCTCGGGTTCGGTCTTCAGCATCACCACCAATGGCGTGTTTAACACGTTGGTTTTATTTCAAGGAACAAATGGCGCGAACCCATCGGCATCGCTGGCCTTCGGCCCCGATGGGAATTTGTACGGCACTACGGCGCAGGGCGGGCCCGGTGGGGGAGGGACGATCTTCCGCATCGTGCTCGCGCCGCAATTTTCGGCCATCGCGCAACTCCCGGACCACCGCATTGTGCTCTCGGCCACCGGCCCTCCCGGAAATTCTGGGCGGCTCCTGACGTCCGCCGATCCGACCGCGCCGATTCAATCCTGGACCGTCGTGACGACCAGCGCGTTCGCCGCGGACGGAACATTCTCCTATACGAACACTCCGCCAAGCGGCGCGCAAGGATACTATCGCCTGAGCGTGCCTTGAGGCCTGGGAGCGCCGGCGTCCCGCTGGCAGATCACCGGGTAGGGCGTGGCTGCCACCATGCCCTTAACTAAGCGCCATTCGTGTCGGTTCTTAGTATTGACAAGTTGCGCTTTTCATTTCATTTCACCTTCCGCTTCTTCCAATACAGCAGATGCGCCAGGTGCGTCTTGGTCCCCATCCGCAACCGTTCCGCTATCCACGCCAGCGTCATCGTCGTCTCGCTACGCAATCGCTCCGCCATCTTGATCTTCTCTCGATCTCCCTTGGCCCTTCGGTCCAACTGCCCTGTCTTCCACCGGCGTTGCCTGAGTTCTTCTGCCACAATCCGCTCCGCCTTGGCCAAATCCGTTTCCCGTCGTTCCTCCCCATAATGCTCGGCTCCCAGCTTCGTTCCCATTGCTTCCACCAATTCTTTGCGAAACGCCTCCTCCCCCAGGCACCACCCTCGTCTCACCCGCTTCCACTCCGCGGGTTCCTCCTCCCATCGCCGCACCTCCATGCGCCTCTCGAATTCCCTGCGCCCGGCTGGACTGTCCTTGGGAATCCCCATTTCTCCGAATACTCGATCCACGCGCAGCCAGTTCATGCGGCCGGCTGGACTCTTCAGGTATTCTCCGTAACTGCTCCACCGATATGCCCGCAACTTCTGCTCCTTCTTCAACAACCTGGCCCGGGCCGGATTCAGGTGAACGTAATCGCAGACCGTCCGCAAGTAACCGCTGCCGCTGCCATCCACCACCAGCGATTTGTAACGCCCGCTGAACAGATGGCCAAAGAGCTTGTGCTTGCGGTTGAACCGGCCTGTATAAGTTCCCAGAAACCATTTCATGCCCGCAACCAGGTTGGCCTTGGGCGTCTCAACGACCAGATGAAAATGATTGCTCATCAGGCAAAAGGCATGCACCCGCCAATCGGTCCTGGCACAGGCCTGCCCCAGGGCTTCCAGAAAGAGCAACCGGTCCGAGTCGTCGCGGAAGATGGCTTCCCTCCGGTCACCGCGATTCATGACGTGATAAATGGCCCCTTCGTATTCCACTCTGAGCGTGCGCGCCATGATGACTGCGACTCTACTCCCACCACTTTACTTGTCAATACTAAGAACCGACACCTTTACAATCCTTGCGCACCGACTGAGGCCGGGGGTATTCCAGATGCGCGTTTGTAGCGGCGGTTTCCCTTCCCCAATCCGTCAGTATCGCTGACTGGCCAGTAACGATGACCGTTGACCAGATCACCAGAGTATAAGCGCAGAACACGAACACCCGGAATTTCCAGCAGCACTTTAATAAGCTGGAACCACAGTCTTCATGAGGGATTGAAAAAGCCGTCATCACGCGATAACAATGCCACACCGAACACCAGAGTCCGAATCTTCATCGGCTTGGCTCGGTACTCATCGTAGTCCGTATGGAACTCAACTGAGATCCTTCTTCGCGGCTTGTGCGTAACACCGCCACTTCGTCAATCCTTTCCCTTTTCCGGCCAAATTCTGTAAAGACCGTGCGATGTTCCCAGCCAAACACAGTTTCTCGCCCGGTCTTCGGCGATACGCAACTGGACGAACTGTTCGGACGTTATGTCCAGTACTTGGTCTGTCTGAGCACTCGAGGGCTGGACTTCAACCACAGATTCGCCGGTGCGGAAGAGAAGTTCTGAATAACCTGGGAGCGAATCCCTTCGCCGCTCCCGTAAAATCCATTGCTTACCAGCCTCGATTTCACTTTCTCCTACAGATTTCCAAGTGCTGTCTTCTCGGACGTAGCAGCCGGCGGACGTCTTTACGACGATCCGTCCTTGCCCGTTCAATTTGGGAATTGACCACTTAACATCTAAGCCATCCCGCGACCCAAATGCGCGCCAGCGTTTTCCATCGAACTCAAACAGAGGGGCCATCGGTGGTCCCTCATGTCGCTGCCTGTGCTCTTGATCCACGAGCCAGACAGGGCCTTCATGTTCCCAAGGCCCTTTCAGTTCACCATAAACCGTGCCTCCAATCCATACGTGGCCGTTGGTTTCGATAGCCAAGCCATAGAGCTGCGGCAGTTCACGATGTACCTGATTTGGCGATGTAAGGGCACAGCACCTCGTGTCCAACTCCGGCCGTTATAAGTGCGCACACTGTCTCTGTTAACGACCCAGAGGATTCCATTGGTGTTCACTGCCATGGCGAGCATGCCTTTGACTTCAGGAAACGTCTCTTCGCACTGTACTCCGTGAAACCGGGACACACCGAAATAGCCGCCAAGCCAAATGGTTCCAGGTGGACCCTCCACAATATGCCACGGCCCACATGAGGTACTGCCGCCGAGCAAACGAATGACCGCGCGAGTAGCAGTTGATGCCGCCAGCCTAAACGTTGTGTTGGTCCACTGCTTATCGTCGTAAACAGCCAACCCGCTCATGCTGCCCACCCACAACCATTCGTTCGACGAAACGAACACTGACAGTACATGATCGTCGTGCAGGGCACCGCCCGCGGTGTCATAGCGTTCGTATTTAAAATGATACTCCCCTGAATTGGTGATTGTCGCAGCTGAACAAAGGAAATGGATCACCTGCATCAAACCAATCGGGACAAAACATCGCAAGCTCATTCAAAGACCTTTCTATTTCCCTCCAGTTTTTATCTTATTTATTTCCGATTCACGCATAAACTCCGGCTGCGCGTCTGCACAGTTCTTGTCGCAACATTTACGGGCCTCATCGATTTTCTTACGTAGGTCCGAGAAATTTAAGCACCTCTGGCATTTGCCACCACACTTGTCAGCCAAATTTTTTCCGTATTGATTAGCGTAAGCATCGGTGAGGCTATCATACTCGGTCTCGGCGAACGTATCGATCCCGATTGCTGCTCCGATTTTTTCGAACTCCTCCCAATACTTAGTCCAGAAGTTCTCAAGCCTCTGTTCGTCGTTTATCGGGCAGTTCAGCAATCGGTTCACACTAAACGCCCAACAGTGCGCAGCACAGTGTACCGCGTACCATCCTCCGCCTGGTATTTGGTCCCCGCTGACAGCCCATGAATTGGAAAAAACTCCCCCAACAATATCTCCGGTCATATTCTTGCCCAACCAATCACAAAATGTGAGCGGGCTATTCCTGACAAAAGCATAGAGGTTCTTCTCTTCATTCCGATTGAATCGCGTTCGGTCGCGAGTGAGAACCTTGAACCCAAATTCGTTAATGGTGTGGGACCAATTTAATTGTGAGACCAAATTTTTGGAGAAGTGGTTGACACATTTTGTTTTTGTCGGACGGAGATCAGGCCCTGGCGGCGGAGCCAGGATTCCACAGTGACCCGCCACAAGGTGGCGGGTGAGCGGTGATCGCCAGACGACAGCATCCCGGTGATAGCTCCGAACTGCTGGAGCAGCAACCGGAAAATGGTTTGGCGTTGGGGTTTGGTCCAACGCAGGCGGGCAGCGGCGTCGTGAAAGACGGCGCAGGCGGTGCGGCCGTTGAGGCAACGGCGCGTTTGGTGATTGAGTTGGTGGGCGGTCAACTCGACGGCCGCGATAAAATCCGGCGACACGCGGGCGGTGGGTAAGAGCCTTTTTTGCAGAGCCACTTTGAAGTCGCGGATGCCTGAGTTTTCATAGCTCAAAGTTCCGGCGATGCGGCTAAACGGCAATGGAGTGAAACCCCCGCAACGTTGTGAGGAACTCAGCCATTGATCATCGGATTTCAACCGCATTGGTATTACTCGATTGAAAGAAGCGAACGCCATGCGTGCGCCGTTCGTAGATTTGCGCTGCGCGATAGGTGGGATCGAAAAGGTGGGATCGAAAAAGGCCGGGACAGGGAATTCCATTCCAACGTGTGAGAGAGGCTGGAGTCCGCAGCAATTTCGGCGAGGAGAATTCCTCTTTGACAGTTGGGCTGCAGGTTGGCAAGGTTTCGCTCCAATTTTGGGTGCAGTCTTGAATTCACCCTGAAGTCAGCCGGCATCGAACAACAAGAATTATGGCAGAATTGGTCGGTAATTTATTAGTCGCGCAATCAGGCGGGCCTACCGCGGTGATCAATGCGAGTCTGGCCGGCGTGATCCAGGAAGCCGGGCGGCACGAATGCATCGAGGAAATCTACGGCGGTTCCAACGGCATTCTCGGCGTGCTCAACGAGGAACTCATCGACATCAACGATCAGAAGGCGAAAACCATCGAGGGTCTCAAATACACGCCGGCCGCCGCGCTCGGAACCTGCCGATACAAGATCGATTTTAGAAAGAAACCCGAACATGCCGCGCGCGACATGGACCGGTTGTTCGAAGTTTTTCAGGCGCACAACATCCGGTATTTTTTTACATCGGTGGCAACGATTCGCAGGACACATCGCATAAGATTCATCTCGAGGCAGTGAAGCGCGGTTGGGAGATGCGCGTCATCGGTGTTCCGAAAACAATCGATAACGATCTGCCGCACACGGACAGTTGCCCTGGCTACGGTTCGGTGATCAAATACAATGCCGCAACGGTGATGGAAATCGGCTGTGACGTGGGCAGCATGGCGACGGACGACGGATCCTGCTGCATCGTCGAAGTCATGGGCCGAGCAGCGGGCTGGATTGCCGCCGGCACAGTTGTGGCCAAACGCACCGAAGCGGACCCGCCGCATATCGTGCTGTTGCCCGAAGTGCCGTTCAAAGAAGAGAAGTTTCTGGCGCGCGTGAAAGAAGTGATCGAAGCGCACGGCTACTGCATCGTAGTGGTGGGGGAGGGGCTCAAGAATGAAGCGGGTCAGGAGCTTGGCGCGGACAAAACGCGCGTGGATGCTTTCGGGCATCCGGTGCTTTCGGGCGCCGCCGAAGCGCTTGCGGACATCGTCGAAAGCAAACTCGCCACGAAGACACGTACTGTGAAACTGGGTTACGCGCAGCGCGCCGCCGCGCATTTTGCGAGCGCGACAGATTCCAACAATGCTTACGCGTGCGGTGTGGCCGCGGTGAAAGCAGCGGTTGAAGGCCAGAGTGGATTCATGGTCAAAATCGTTCGCGGAGGTTCAAACGGTTCCATGCAGTGGAGCACCGGCCTCCATCCATTGGGCGACATCGCGAACGTCGAGCATTTTATTCCACGCGACTGGATCACGGACGACGGCTTTCTGCCGAATGAAAAATTTGTTGAATACGCGCGGCCTTTGGTCGAAGGCGAGGTAAAGTATCCACTCGAAGGGGGTTTGCCAAAATACGTGATGTTGGACAAGGCGCGAGTTGAAAAGAAACTGGCCGCGCGGGAACAGTAGTCGCAGAGCGAATTTTGACGGCGAGGTGAGAACAGTTTGCTTCGGTTGACGGAACAAGCTCTGTTCGATGCGACTGTCTCGAACTGGCGTGAGGAAAGAAACACGATCATGCATACATTTCCCTTTTCCGCCTCTCTCCCAAAGATTGGAATCCGGCCTGCCATTGACGGCCGGCGCAAAGGTGTTCGCGAATCGCTTGAGAGCCAGGTCATGGCAATGGCCAGGAACGCCGCGAAATTTCTCTCGGCGAATTTGCGTTACCCAAATGGCAGGCCTGTGGAGTGTGTCATTGCCGATGCTTGCATCGGTGGTGTTGCCGAGGCCGGCGCATGCGCTGACAAATTCCGCCGCGAAGGGGTTGGCCTGTCGCTTACCGTGACGCCGTGCTGGTGCTACGGCAGCGAAACGATGGAGATGGACCCTCTCATGCCCAAAGCAGTGTGGGGTTTCAACGGCACGGAACGTCCCGGGGCGGTGTATCTCGCCGCGGTCCTCGCCGGACACAATATGAAGGGGCTGCCGGCGTTTGGAATTTATGGTCGCAACGTCCAGGACGCAGGCGATCTTGAAATTCCCGTCGATGTTCAGGAAAAACTGCTTCGCTTCGCGCGAGCCGGTCTCGCGGTCGCGATCATGCGCGGCAAAAGTTATCTGTCGCTCGGCGGTGTTTCGATGGGTATCGCCGGTTCAATTGTCGAGCAAGGTTTTTTTGAAAGTTACCTCGGCATGCGCGTCGAGTGTGTGGATATGACGGAACTTGTCCGCCGCATGGAAGAGAAGATTTACGACGAGCGTGAATTCAAGAAAGCGCTCGCCTGGACGAAACGGCATTGCAGGGAAGGCAAGGATTGGAACCCTCCAGCCCAACGCCGCGACGCTAAACGCAAGGACTGGGAATGGGAGACGGTCGTGAAGATGACGATGATCGCGCGCGACCTGATGGTTGGCAATCCGCGTCTGGCTGAACTCGGGTTCGGCGAGGAAGCGTTGGGGCATAACGCTATCGCGGGCGGCTTCCAGGGGCAACGCCAATGGACCGATCATTTTCCGAACGGCGATTTCATGGAGGCCATTCTATGTTCGTCTTTTGACTGGAATGGGATTCGCGCACCAATGGTTTTTGCGACCGAGAACGACGCGCTGAACGGCACATGTATGTTGTTTGGCTATCTGTTGACAAATACAGCGCAGATTTTCGCGGACGTTCGGACGTATTGGAGCCCCGAAGCGGTCAAGCAAGTCACGGGCGCGAAGCTCACGGGTCATCTCGAGGGCGGAATCGCTTCATCTGATCAACTCCGGCGCCGCCACGCTCGATGGCACGGGCCAGCAGTCGCGCAACGGCAAGCCGGCGATGAAACCGTTTTGGGAAATCACTGAAACTGAAATGGCCAGGTGTTTGAAAGCCACTTCGTGGCCAGCCGCGATCTACGAATACTTCCGCGGCGGGGGCTTCTCGTCGTGTTATCTATCGCGTGGCGGCATGCCGATGACAATGTGTCGTATCAGCCTTGTGAAAGGTCTCGGTCCCGCACTGCAAATCGCTGAAGGCTGGTCGGTGGAGCTGCCTCCGAAAGTTCACAAAACACTCGACGAACGCACCAATCCAAGCTGGCCGACGACATGGTTCGTGCCGAATATCACGGGCCAGAGCGCGTTTCGCGATGTGTATACAGTCATGAACAACTGGAGCGCGAATCACGGAGCAATCAGCTTCGGACACATCGGAGCCGATCTCATTTCGCTCGCTTCGATGCTCCGCATTCCGGTCGCAATGCATAACATTGCGGAAACTGAAATCTTCCGTCCGAGCACCTGGAACCTGTTTGGCACAGCGAGTCCGGAAGCGGCTGACTATCGTGCGTGCGCCAATTTTGGCCCGATGTACGGTTGAGTTCTGTCTCTGAACCGGCATTAGAGCGCAAAAAAGGTTTTGATCCTGCCAAGTAAAGCGAAGCAGAACAGGCGGGAGCCATCCAACTTCAATTAGGTCGGGACCAGTGAATTCAAGAGGCTGAGGGTGTCTAAGGGATTGTCCTAACGATGTTAAGATTTGCCGCCATGGGCTAATCAGGGCCTGTCCCAATTGTGGCGGCGACCTTGTTCTCCTAATTTGCTCACATGCAAACAACATTTGTTCGGCAGGAGACTGGTGGAAGAACTCAGATGGCAACCGGTGGCATTGCGCGCAACGAGCCCTATTCGGTTGACCCAGGCACCAGAAAAGAACCCAACTTTAAGACCAAGAATCCATTCGCGGCGCCGAACGGAAACGGAAATGGAAATGGCCATCGAGCGCTCATTGAAGCGCTGGCGACTTCGAAGATTTATCAGGATTACGAGCGCGCGTTTAGTGAAGCGACTGGGCTGCCAGTCTCACTGCGCCCGGTCGAGTCATGGCAATTGCCACTGCACGGAAAACGTAACGAGAGTCCATTCTGCCAATTACTGGCGCAGAAGAGCCGGTCTTGTGGCGCATGCCTGCAAGTCCAGGAAACCCTTTCCGAGCGTGCCGCTGCCGAACCCTGCACCGTGTCTTGCCAGGCAGGCCTGTCTGATAGCGCCGTCCCGGTTCGATTGGGCGACCGGCTGATTGGATTTCTGCAAACCGGTCAGGTGTTTCGACAAAAGCCCACGGAGGCGCAATTCGATCGGGCGGCAAAACTCGCACGTGATTGGGGCCTTGATGTGGGCCAGCAGGAACTTCGCGACGCCTTTTTCTCAACGAAGACTGTTTCTCACAAACAGCACGAATCTGTGATCAAATTGTTGACGATCTTTGCGCAGCATCTGTCGATGTTGAGCAACCAGGTGGTTGTGCAGCACGTGAACGCGGAGCCTCCAGTGATTACCCGCGCAAAGGAATACATTCTGGAACACCAAACCGAGGAACTCTCGCTTGGCCAGGTTGCAAAGGCGGTCAACACGAGCACGTTCTATTTCTGCAAAATGTTCAAGAAGATCACGGGGATCAATTTCACCGATTACCTTTCGCGCGTTCGTATTGAGAAATCGAAGAATCTTCTGCTCAATCCGAATCTTCGCGTAAGCGAAATCGCATTTGAAGTGGGATTCCAATCGCTCACTCATTTCAACCGCGTCTTTAAAAAGATACTCGGCCAGTCTCCAACCGAATATCGGGCGCAGTTGTTGCGAAGGTGAGGCAGCTTCGGGCGTTGTTTGCAGCGCCCGCTAATGGCCCCCTGATGAGCCGCGGGCGCAAGTCCGCGGCTTTTATTTTCGAGAAGGATACCCGCCGGTTTGAAGTTGGAAATCGTAGGCCACTTGCCAATACTTGAGAATCTCCATGACCGAATACGCACGGATGACCAAAGACGAGCTGATCGCGCGGCTCCGCAAAGTTGAAGCGCGAAACGCAACTGCTGATGCCGTGCAGCACGAGGAGTTAAGAACGCAGCAACAGCGGGCCGATACGGCGCTGGCTGATAGCGAGGAACGGCTTCGGGCCATCCTCGAAACGGCAGTTGAGGGCATCATTACGATAGACGAACGCGGCGTGGTCGAATCCATGAATACGGCCGCCGAAAAGGCGTTTGGGTATCGGACGGAAGAGGTTATCGGCAAAAATGTGAGCATTCTAATGCCTTCGCCGTATCGTGAAGAGCATGATGGTTATCTTGAGAATTACCGCCGCACAGGGCACGCGCGGATAATCGGTATCGGACGAGAAGTCATTGCAAGAAGAAAGGACGGAACGACGTTTCCAATCGATCTTTCGGTGAGCGAAGTGCGTTTGGCGGATCGCCGCTTGTTCACCGGATTCATCCGCGACATCACGGACCGGAAGCGGGCGGAAGAGAAACTTGCGGGACTGGCACAGACGCTGGCGGAAAAGAACAAAGAACTAGAAACGATCGTGTATGTCGCGTCTCACGATCTACGTTCGCCGCTGGTGAATATTCAGGGTTTCAGCAAAGAGTTGGCGCAGGCCTGTGATAAGGTGCGTGCGAAGCTAGCAACGCGCGCAGCGCTGCTCGATCCTGAATCGCAGCGCCTGCTTCGCGAAGATGTGCCCGAAGCCATCGATTACATTCAGGCGGGAGTTTCCAAGATCGACGCTCTGTTGTCCGGCTTTCTCCGCTATTCGCGCCTTGGCCGCGCTGCTTTGAAGATTGAGCCGCTGAACATGAATGAAATGCTCGCCGGAATTTCCCACGCGATGGAATTTCAAATCAAGAAAGCCAGTGCCACACTCGAAATTGGCAACTTGCCCGACTGCCTTGGCGATGCCACGCAGGTCAATCAGGTCTTTTCCAATCTCCTGGACAACGCGGTGAAATATCTCGATCCGACGCGCCCCGGCGTTATCTCTGTGACCGGGCGTGTCGAAAAGGAACATGCGATTTACGCGGTGAAGGACAACGGTATCGGGATTGCGCCTGAGCATCAGCAGAAGGCATTTGAGATTTTTCATCGGCTGAATCCATCCCATAGCGAAGGAGAAGGGCTTGGGCTGACAATCGCCCAACGTATTCTGGAGCGGCAAAACGGGAAAATTTGGATGGAATCAAAACCGGGCAGGGGCGCCACGTTTTTTGTTTCCCTCATTGCGGCCCCGCAGGCAAAATAAGCCCATGAGTGAGGCTCGCGAAGTGATGATACTCATTGCGGAAGACGATGCCGGCCACGCCCGCCTGATTGAAAAGAACCTCACGCGGGCAGGGCTGCATAATCACATCCAGCGTTTTGAAAATGGTGAGACGATCCTCGACTTCTTGTTCCAACGCGCAGAAGGTCCTCATCGTTTGCCGGAAGCGCCATATTTGATTCTGCTCGATATCCGCATGCCGCGCGTGGATGGGGTGGAAGTGTTGCGGCAGATCAAACGGGATCCGGAGCTGCGCAAAATTCCTGTCATCATGCTGACAACCACCGACGATCCCCGCGAAGTGGAACGTTGCCATGACATCGGCTGCAGCAGCTACATCGTCAAACCCGTGGACTATGACAAATTCGCGGAGGCGATCAAAAGCCTCGGCCTTTACATTTCGCTCGTCCAGGTGCCGGGAATAAAGCCCACGAAATAATTGCGCCGCGGTCCTATGCAATCCGGTTCCAAGCCAGCCAGCATCTTCATCGTAGATGATGATCGCGGGTTGCTGCGGCTCATCGAAAAAGCGCTGCAGCGCGACGGGTTTGTCACCACAACCGCTGTGACGGGCAAAGAAGCGCTAAGCTGGTTATCGCAGAATGACGCTGACCTCATGCTGCTCGATTTGAAGCTTCAAGACATGGAAGGCAAAGAATTGATCGATCAACTCACCGAGATTAAACGCTGCTTGCCTTTCATCATCATCACCGGGCAGGGAGACGAGCGCGTGGCGGTCGATATGATGAAACGCGGCGCCAGAGATTACCTTGTCAAGGACGTGGATTTTCTTCAGTTCATGCCGGAGGTCGTCAAGCATGCGTTGGAACAAATCGAAACCGAGCATCGGCTCGCCGCGGCGGAACAACAGGTGAATCTTGTTCAAAGCGTGATGGAACGCGGATTCAGCGCCGTGCTCATAGCTGGCCCGGACCTGCCGGATCCGAGCGTTCTTTACGTTACGCCGACGTTCGCGCGGTTGACGGGTTGCGATCGTGACAGGATTGTCGGCCAGCCGTTGAGCGCTTTGACCGGTTTGACGGCGGTTCGGGAACGGTTGCGTCGCGGCGTTCCGGAAGACCATCACCTCGTCGAGGAGGTTTCCGCGTACCAGACTGCCGGGGGCGAGCGTTGGGGTGAATGGCGCGTCGGACCGGTCAAAGACAAGAGCGGGAGAGTCACTCACTGGCTCGTCATCATGCGCGACATCACTGATCGTCGGCGGTTGGAAAAAGGGATCCTCGAAATCAGCGACCGCGAGCAAAGGCGCATTGGACAAGATCTTCACGATGGCCTTTGCCAGCAGTTGGCAGGGATCGAACTGATGAGCCAGGCGCTCGAACAGAAGCTGCAAATGCGATCAAAGGCGGACGCAGCGCGCGTCGGCGAAATCGCCGGTCACGTTCGGGACGCAATCAGCCAGACGCGTCTGCTCGCGCGCGGCCTTTCTCCACTGACACTTGAATCCGAGGGCCTCATGTCGGCGTTACAGGAACTTTCGCTCAACACAGAAAAAATGTTCCGGGTGTCATGTCATTTCGAGTGCGATCCGCCGGTCCTGGTGTCGGATCATTCCGTGGCGACGCACCTTTTTCGTGTAGCCCAGGAAGCGGTTTCCAACGCGATAAAGCACGGGAAGTCGTCGCTTATCTCAATTCGGTTGAGTCATGACGCCAATCAATTGACTTTGGCGGTGACCGATAACGGCATTGGTATCCCGGCGGTTTCTCCCAAACAGCAAGGCATGGGGCTGAAGATTATGCGTTCGCGGGCGAGCACCATTGGCGGATTGTTGACGATTCGGAAGAATCCCGACGTCGGAACCAGCGTCATTTGCTCGGTTGCGTTGAAAGCCGGGACGAAGCAAAATGACCAACAGCATGGCAACCAGGAAACCCACCAAAAAGCGCGTTCTCATCGTTGATGATCATCCGATGATGCGCCAGGGACTGGCGCAACTCATCAACGGTGAACCTGACCTCGTCGTGTGTTGCGAAGCCGATACCGCCACGCAGGCGGTGGATCTTATTGTTCAGAACAAGCCCGACCTTGTTCTGGCGGACATTTCGCTTCCAGATAAGAACGGGCTCGAGTTGATTAAGGACGTTCACGTCCGCGACCCGGAAATTTTGATCCTCGTTGTATCAATGCACGACGAATCGCTCTACGCCGAGCGCGTTCTGCGGGCGGGAGCGCGCGGCTATGTCATGAAACAGGAAGGCGGCAAGAAGCTCATGCAGGCCATCCGCGTGGTTCTGAGCGGGCAGATTTACGTCAGCGAAAAGATGTCCGCGAAAATCCTGGAGATTTTTTCCGGCCGCCGGTCAAAAGGGGGTTCGCCAATCGAACGTTTGTCCGATCGCGAGTTTGAAGTGTTCCAGTTGATTGGTGAGGGCAAAGGCACGCGCGACATCGCGGGCCATCTGCATCTGAGTGTCAAGACCGTCGAAGTTCATCGGGCAAATATCAAGGAGAAACTCAATTTGCGGTCGGCAACTGACCTGGTCCACTACGCCGTTAGATGGATGGAAGCGCAAGGAGTTCATTAACACCGGACGGGTGCGCAACGATACCCTGCCGCCCATAAGCTTTTCCTTTAAAATCTTTCAGGCGATTTCCCAATTGCACCATCCGCATTCCTGCGCAGGCTGTGTGTGTGATGACGGCTAGATTGCTCAAGACAGCTATTGCGCACAACGCGCGAAGAGCAAAGGCGGCATTTCATGTGGTGATTGCATATGAGGACTTCGGCTCGGGCCAGCGGGCGATGGACGCGTGCAAACTCTTCGTTTCGCAACTGGATGGCCAGGTCGAATTCCGCAGCGGCATGTGGAAATTCGATATTCTCCGTAATGAAAAACTCGCTCAAATTGCAGCCGAGGACGCTGCCGGAGCGGACGCCATCATCGTGGCCACGAGCCAGAGCGCCGATCTACCTGCCGAGGTCAGGCGGTGGATGGAAACCTGGATTCCATTAAAGCGGGGGCAGACTTCTGTGCTATTGGCGCTCATCGAATCGTCGGGCGAAGACGTCACGAAGAATATGACAGCCTACGAATATCTCAGGCAAGCGGCGGCAAGCGCGCAGATTGATTTCTTGCCGCAGTCGTTTTCGGGAGGTCAGCCGGCGCCATTGCGAGATGCAACTCCATCGTCCAGGACGTCCAAATGGTCGGATCGTGTTGTTAGTCGGCCGGCTCCTGAAGGCTGGGGATTGAACGACTAGAAGGGCACTTCATCATCATTTGCTGGAAGCGCGGTTCGACGGCGCCAGGTCAAGTGCGCAGTCGAGGGAACCGGCTCCGGGCGGAGTGGTTTCTCTCTATCAATTCAACTTCACATTATAAACATACCCACACAAGTTGACGCCGCGATTTGAAGTTGCGGTTTTGCGATAACGCAAACCAATTAACGAATAATCACCAAGAGAGGGTTAGCGGTTTGACTTTAGTACTAGTCACGTCAAAGCAGTGTTCCACAGGCACATAACTGAAAATGCGTTTGTATCTCAGTCAACAACCTGACCGATACCGAGCCTGAAGGTGCTCAGCGCACCAGCCGATCAGCTGTCACCCTCTCATGAAAGAACTTCAAGGAAGTTTCTCATCACGGCGGCAGCCGGGCATTGGCCGGCATCGCCCTAGCCATGGCGGAGCGGGCGCGAGTCGCGTTACTACGTCCAGAACAAGGAAAAGCGGAGAAGTTTGCCAGGCCGTTCGTGAAGGCGTACGCTGCAAGGCGTATTGCGGCGATGCGGTTCCGCCGAAGAAACGGACGGTGATCAAGAGGTCATTGCCGAATTTGGCCACATCACATTCTCGTGAACAACGCCGGCATCACTCCGCGACAAGTCGTTCGCGAAAATGACGAAACAGATGTGGGACGAAGTCGTGCACGTTAACCTGGATGGCTTCTTCAATACGACGCGTGCCGTCCTGCCGAGCATGGTCGAAGCCGCTGGGGCCGGATCCTGAACCTCTCCTCCATCGTGGCGCAAATGGGCAACTTCGGTCAGGCGAATTACGCCGCCACCAAGGGCGCCGTCATTTCGTTCACCGAGACGCTGGCGCGCGAGTTTGCCCTCAAAAACATTACGGTTAACGCGGTGGCCCCGGGCTTTATCGAGACCGATATGACTAAAGACATTTCCGAGGCCGCGTTGATGCTGTAAAGCTTCAGACGCCCATCGGCCGGCTCGGCAAACCGGAGGAGATCGCCGACGCGATTGTCTTTCTGGCCAGCCCGCGATCCGCTTACGTCACGGGCGCAGACGCTGGCGTAAACGGCGGATGCACATGTAACAGCATTTGTGCTTCGGCGTCCGGGACGGTGAATAAATTCGGTTAAGCGCGCGGATGCCAACCCGCATCAGCCCACAACGACCCGCTGACCGCCGCATTGGAGATCATGAAACAAATCGCATCGGCGATCTCCTCCGGATGGATCAGTCGCCGCAATTGCGTGCTGCGGAATGATCGTGTTCGCCGATGTATGGTCTCCCCCAACGCCCGCACCATAGGCGTGTCCGTATAGCCGGGGTGCATGAATCCGCGCAACGGACCCCATGAAACACCGCCTCCATCATCAAAGTAGCCGCAGCGCCCTCCAGGCCGGCCTTGGTCGCGGCGTAGGATAATCTGCCCCTTGTTACCCAGTGACGATACCGATCCAATCAATACAATCACGTGCCCTGTAGCGGCTCGGTCGGTTCCCACCGCTTCAGCCCCTCGCGTCGCGCGTGTCCTCCGCGATGGCCGGCCACCATTTCCAACGCACCAATAGATTGGGCGCGATGCAGATTAATCTCGGTCACCTGACGAAACGTTTCGATGGGATACATGTCGAGACCCGCTGCGTCTTCCCGTTCCACTTTCACGGCCAGCCGTCGCGCGTGATTCCCGCTGCGGGAACGCAGATGCTGACCCGGCCAAATCTCACCTTTACGTCCGCGTACACGTCCGACCGAAAAGCGGCGTCCGTCACATCACCGGTGTAGCTTGTGGCGACATAGCTGCCGGTGAGTTCGTTTACAATATCGGAGGTGGGCAGGACCGCTTCGCTGTTATCGCCTTGGGCGCGAGCGTCGAAACTGAAGTTTGGCCATCTCGTCTGCCACGTACGCTGGGCCAATCCCTCCAGCGGCTCCGGTAATCACCGCCACGGCGTCTTTGATCTTCATGGTTCGGTTCCTCGCTTTACGCTGATTGATTATGGCGACGTTCTCATCGCGAGGGCAGGCGCCAGACCACCACCATCGCAGCAGCGCAAGAATAGCACGATGTAATGCGAACGCAATATAAAACTTGTGCAAGTGCATAATTGAAATAGTCGGCTTGCTGAACGGCATCACGCGCCACCTCAGAGATGTCTTGATCCCGATTCCTCCGAAACTGCCTGCGCGGCGGTCAGAGAGTCGAAACGAAATGCAAATTTTTCTTGAATTGTGCAAATGCATAAACTAAGAAAAGTCCATGCCCAACCCAATCGAAAGCGCTCCGAAGAAACTGGCAATAAAAAAGTATCCAAACCGGCGGTATTATGACGCCACGCACAGTCGGCATCTGACGCTGGACGAGATCAAATTTCGTTGATCCAACAGGGTTGTGACATCACGGTTAACGATGCGAGGACGGGGTGGATATTACCGCACAGGTGCTGACGCAGATCATCCTGGAATTTGAGACGGCCAAGTTGGACTCGTTCCCCGTGCCGTTGCTAGTGCGCGTCATCCGCCAGAACGACCAACTCGTCAAGGATTTCATCGAGAAATACTTCAATCAGGCGCTGAAATCGTTTTTGGACTACCAGCGGGAGGTCGAGGAACAGATAAGGCGAACACACGCTTTGCCGCCGTCTTTTCCATCATTGTCCGATTGGAAAAACCATGTTGTCACCTTTGTTTCCGTTGAAACTGACCCAAAAGCCGAGATTTGTCCACGCCTGCGGATGGCAAACCGTGAGCTTCGCGAGATGATCCACGGTCTTGAAAAGCAGTGGAGGAATTAAAGACGGCAGGAATACGAAAAAAACAATACCTCGTCGGCGACGGCGGCTTCATAGTTCAGTTTGCGCGGAGTGTTGGGCGCGCGAGGTTGGCATTTCTGCGCGAGGAGAGGGAAAGGGTGGAACCCCGCCTGCATGTTCAAAGTGGTGTTTTCGACCTTCCGGCGATTGCATTCTCCGGGGCAGCAACTGCTTCCAAAGAAAATTGTGCAAACGCACAATACTCGTTGACAGCGGCCCTGCCGTCGTCCGTAGAAGTTTCTGTCTGGAGGCGACGACTTCGGATGAAGTCGTCCTCCGTCGGTTGTATGAACGCAAAACCCGGAATGCGAGACAGGGCGGCAGAAAGGGGAGATCGGATGACAGGAATTGTGCATTCGCAACGAGGCCAGAGATGGGGCCGGAACAAAATTTTCATTGGATTTCCTTTCCGCAACGCGAGTGCTCCCGGTGGTTTCGGTTGCTGGCTTCGATGGAAAGCAGCGGGATTCTCCAGCCCGCAGCAATGATATAAACGTTGACGCATTATCGTCTTGGGTCAAATGCGAATGCGGGAAAGCGAACCGCGAATAGAAAGTGAAACAATGGAAAGGAAAACGACTATGGCAGACAAGACAAAAGCTCCTGAGTTGGAACTATTCGACCAGGCATTGAAAAACTACGAACAGGCGCTGCGGACGGGCGTGAAAGTGCAGGAGGAAGCGGGCCGTACTGGGCGAAGATGGTTAGTCAGGTGACATCACCGCAGGACCTGCAAAAGCAGATTACGTCCATGGCAAACTGACGTGATTCCGGCGACGCACAAGTCCATGCAGGGTTGCCTCGATCTGTTGGAACAAAACAGCCGCGCCAGCGTTGACCTGATGAAGAAGGGCCTTGAAGCTGTGCAGACGGCGAACTTTGCCGACACACAGGGAAAGCTGGTTGAGTTCTGCGAAGGCTCGCTGAAATCGCTCAAGGCGAACGCGCAGGCGATTGTGGACATCAACAGCAAGGCGATTGACTCCTGGATGAATCTGGTCAAGAAAGCCACGGCTGACGGTGTTGAACTCAAGGCCGAGAAGGCATGAACTGAGGGAGACTGGCTTTCTTTGCCGCACATGGCAAAAGCGTGATTAAAGATGCCTACGTAATGGGAGGTGTGCGGACTGCAGTCGGCGCGTTTTGTGGAGCGTTTGAAAGCACGCCGGCGGCTGTCTTGGGAAGCACCGTGGTCAAAGCGCCCTTACGCGGGCGCAAGTTGAAGCCCGCGACGTGGACGAAGTCATCTTCGGCAACGTCGTCGAGCGCCGGTCTGGGGCAGAATGTGGCGCGGCAGGTCAGCATCGGCGCGCGGCCTCAGCCCGGACGTCGGCGCCACCACGGTCAACAAAGTCTGCGGCTCGGGCCTCAAAGCGTCATGCTCGCGGCCCAGGCCATCCAGTGCGGCGACGCGTCAGTGGTCGTCGCCGGCGGAACCGAGAACATGTCGCGCGCGCCGTATCTGCTGGAAAAGGCGCGCAGCGGCTATCGGATGGGCAACGGCGAACTGGTCGACTCGATGATCCGCGACGGGCTGTGGGACGTGTACAACAACGTCCACATGGGCACCTGCGGCGACCGCTGCGCCGAGAAGTACAATTTCACCCGCGCAGCAGCAGGACGATTTCGCCGTCGCCAGCTTCAAGCGGGCGCTCGCGCCGCGGCAGCAGCGGCGCGTTTCGCCGAGGAGATCGTGCCGGTCGAGGTCAAGGCCGGCAAGGAGATCGTCACGGTCGACCGAGGACGAGAACGCCCAAGAAGTTCAACGAGGAGAAACTGCGCAAGCTTCGCCCGGCCTTCGGCAAGAAGGGCACGGTCACGGCCGGCAATGCCTCGAGCATCAACGACGGCGCGGCGGCCGTGGTGGTGCTGTCGGCGGAGAAGGTCAAGGCACTGGGCGTCAAGCCGCAGGCCAAGATCCTGGGCTACGCCACCTTCTCGCGCGAGCCGGAATGGTTCACGCTTGCGCCGATCGGCGCGATCGCGAAGCTGCTGCGAACAGCTGTCGCTGAAGGTCGCGGACGTGGACCTGTTCGAGATCAACGAGGCCTTCGCCGTGGTGCCGATGGCGGCGATGAAGGAACTGGGCATCCCGCACGAGAAGGTCAATGTGCACGGCGGCGCGGTGGCCCTGGGCCATCCGATCGGCGCCAGCGGCGCGCGACGCTGGTCACGCTGCTCAACGCCATGAAGCAGCGCAAGGCGCGCGGTCGGCATCGATGCGCTGTGCATCGGCGGCGGCGAGGCCGTGGCCATGGCGGTGGAACTGTGTTGAAGCTAGCGAAAGGTAACTTGTGCCTCGACCGAGGAACGGGCGATCCGAGCGAGATCGGGTGACGAGTTGATCGGAAACAAATTATGAGACGACGAACTCCAGAAAAGCACTGCGGAGCAATCAGCGGCCTTCCAGAAAATTTGGGTGGAATCCATCGTCCAAACTGATGCAGACGGCTTTCACCTTCGCGCCGGATTCCGCGCCGCCGGAGTTGTTGCGCCAGATTCGCAGCGGATCTTTCAGGCGCTTGGCGCAAGTCGTGGGAGGAGTTCATGCGCTCGCCGCAGTTCCTGGAAGGATGAAGCAGTGGATGGACAACGCCGTCGCCTTTCGCAAGATGAGCAATGATTTCATGGCCAATGTGCGCAACGAAATGCAGGCCCCCTCGCGCGACGACATTGACACCATCATGCTCGCCGTGCGCCACATGGAAAAGCGCGTTCTCGATCGGGTTGGAGGAGCTGTCGGCGCAGGTGAACGAACTGAACAAGCGTCGGACGGCGCAAGCGGGCGCCAAGCCCGCTGAAACGTCCATCGGCCAAAGAGCGCAGAAATCCCGCGACAGCGAAGAAACTAGCGGCAAAGAAGATACATGAGCAACCAGCGCAACCAATTGCGGCAATCCCTGGGTCCAAGTGGCAGCAGGCGTGTTATCGAGATGAAACCATCGCTCGCCAGCCGCGCGCGACTGTCCACCTTCCCGCTGCTCTCGAACGCGCCCAGCGCGTGAAGAAGGGCGTGACGCCCTCCGAAGTGGTTTACGAGGAAGACCGGCTGAAGCTGCTGCATTATCTCGAGCGAACGGCCAGCCGCGTTATGCACGCCGCTGGTCTTTGTCTTTGCGCTGGTGAACCGGCCCTACATTCTGGATCTCAAAGAAGGGCCGCAGCGTCGTCGCTCAATTTCGTCGAGCGCGGCTTCGACACCTACCTGGTGGACTGGGGTGTGCCGACCGATGCCGACCGGCATCTGACCCTGGATGACTACATCAACGGCTACATGGTAACGTGATGGATTATCGTGCGCGAGCGCACGGGCGCCGAAGCGTGAATGTGCTCGGCTACTGCATGGGCGGCACGATGAGCGCGATGTTCACCGCCCTGCATCCGGAGCGCGTCAAGAACCTGATCCTGCTGGCGGCGCCGCATCGACTTCGCCACGCACGACGGGCTGCTCAACGTCTGGACGCGGCCGGAATACTTCGACGTGGACAAGTTCGTGGATGCCTTCGGCAACTGCCCGGCCGAGTTTCTGCAAGCCATCGTTCCTGTTGCTCAAGCCGGTGGGCAACCTGATCGAGAAGCCGATCAACTTCTTCGAGCACATGCACGAAGAGAAGTTCCTCGACGATTTCTGACGATGGAGACCTGGCTCAACGACAACATCCCTGTGCCGGGCGAGGTGTTCCGGGAGTTCGTGAAATATCTCTACCAGCAGAATCTGCTCACGCAGAACCGGATGCCGGTGGGCAAGCACATCGTCAACCTGCAAGAACATCACCTGTCCCGTCTTGAACATCATGGCAGGGCAGGACGATCTGGTGCCGTGCGCTCAGGGCACGCCGTTCAACGACCTGGTCGGCTCAAAAGACCGCAAGACCATTCTGTTGCCGGGCAGCGGTCACATCGGCCTGGCCATCGGCGGTCGCGCTCAGCGCGAAGTCTGGCCGCAGGCCTGCGATTGGCTGGCCGAACGCACGCCTCCCCCCCTTGAAGATTGTCCGGCAGGTGCTGCTCGACGATGTGTTGTCGCGCCTGCTCACGTTTCCCAACTTACTCATCACATTGCACCAGGATTCCTCACGCATGAATGTTTGAGCGAAATCGCCCGAGTGACGGTGGAGAACATTTTGAAGTTGAAGCTGGCGAATCATTCCTGCAGGCACGACCTCTAATTCATGCGGAGGGAACACGGATGGCTATATTCACTCTCAATCATCATTTCTCGCAAAAAAGGTAAAAGCTTTACCAACGTCCGGTGAGTCTTGCAGAGCAAAAGGGCGGACTTTCTCCGGGACGAAATAGTTATGCTTGAGACGCTTCTCTATCCAAAGTCTGTCGCCATAATCGGCGCGTCCCGCAACCCGGACAAGGTTGGGTACGCGGTGCTCGCGAATCTCGTGAACAGCGGCTTCAAAGGCTCCATCCTTCCTGTCAATCCGGACGCGAAGGAAATCCTGGGCATCAAGTGCTACAAATCGCTTGATCAATACAACGGCCAGATTGATCTCAGCATCATCATGGTCGGCGGCAAGTTCGTGAAGGACGCGTTACAGGCTTCCATTAATGCGGGCGCGAAATCCGTCATCGTCATCACCGCGGGCTTCCGTGAAGTCAGCGAGGAAGGCGCGAAAGCGGAACAGGAACTGGTTGACCTGTGTCACGCGAACGGCGTCCGAATGGTCGGACCGAATTGTCTCGGCGTGCTGAATACTGACCATCACATGAACGCCACGTTCGCGCCTTCGGTGCCACCACCGGGAAAAATTTCCGTGCTGTCGCAATCCGGCGCGTTATGCGTCGCGATCCTTGATTGGGCCGCGAACCAAAAGCTCGGTTTGGGCAAGGTCGTCAGCATCGGCAACAAGGCGGACCTGAACGAAGTGGACTTCATCCAGACGTTCGCCGAGGACAAGGAAACAAAAGTCATCGCGGCCTATCTTGAAAGCATCAAGGAAGGCGACAAGTTTCTGCGCATCGCGGAACAGGCGGCGTCCATCAAACCCGTCGTCATTCTGAAAGTCGGCATCACGCAGGCCGGTGCGAAAGCGGCGTCGTCGCACACGGGCAGCCTGGCGGGCGCTGACATTGCCTATGGCGCGGCGTTCAAGCGCGCGGGCGTCATTCGCGCTGAAAATTTCGAAGCACTGTTTGATTACGCCACTGCTTTCGCCATGCAACCATTGCCGAATGGGGAACGCGTTGCGATCATTACCAACGCCGGCGGTCCCGGCATCATGGCAGCCGACGCCGCGGAGAGTCTGGGATTGAAAATGGTTACACCAAGCAAGGATAGCGACGCGAAGTTGCGCGCGTTTTTGCCACCATCGGCAGCGTTTGGAAATCCCGTGGACGTGATCGGTGATGCGGACCCGGAGCGCTACGCGAAAGCGTTCGAGGTCATGCAGGAAGACGAGAAGATTGACGCGTGGTCGTGGTCGTGACGCCCCAAAACATGACGCGTCCGCTGGAACTCGCCGAAAAACTTGCAGCGGCGCACAAAGGCAAGAAACCGGTGCTCGCGGCGTTCATGGGCGGAAACGAAGTCGCCGCCGCGAAAGAAAAGCTGATGGCGGTCGGCATTCCGAACTATCCTTCGCCCGACCGGGCGATTACCGCGTTGCGCGCAATGTGTGATTACGCCGCGTGGAAACGCCGGCCTGCGCGTATTGTCACCCGATTTCCCGTCAATCGCCGGCGCGTGGACCGCATCATTCACGCGCAGCAGCGCAGCGGCGATTCGCAAGTCGGCGAAGTCGAAGCAAAAGAAATTTTGCGCGCATACGACTTCAACGTGCTCGGCGGGCATCTGGCGCGGACGGGCGATGAAGCGGTCGAGATCGCCGAGCGGCTCGGTTATCCGGTCGTGTTGAAGATCTCCTCGCCTGACATCATCCACAAATCGGATTTCGGCGGGGTGCGAATCAATCTGGCGAATGCCGATCAAGTGCGCGACGCGTTCGACCTGATGATGCTGCGCATCGCGCGGAAAGCGCCGAACGCGCATTTGCGTGGCGCTTACGTGGAGAAGATGGGCCAGCGCGGACGCGAGGTGATTCTCGGCATGACGCGCGACCCGCAGTTCGGTCCGATGCTGATGTTCGGTCTCGGCGGCATTTTCGTCGAGGTGATGAAGGATGTGACCTTCCATCTCGCGCCCATCACGGCGGAGGAGGCGATGCAGATGTTGAAAGGCACGCGTTCCTACGCGCTGCTCCAAGGCGCGCGAGGCCAGGCGCCGGTGGACCTGGATGCGATTGCCGGCGCGCTGCAACGCATCAGCCAGCTCGCTACGGATTATCCGGAAATCAAAGAACTCGACATCAACCCATTTATTGTCGGACCTGTCGGCGTGCAGGCCTACGTCGCCGATGCGCGCATGACGCTTTCCGATATGCCGGCGGTTCAGACGAACGGCCATTCTGATCACTGACATGAGCAAGCAGATTACTTACGATCCCGAACTGGCAGGAGACTTACAAGTCGCAGGTTTTTTCCGCGGCGGAAGCCGTCAAACGAATCCGGCCCGGACAGCGCATTTTCATTGGCACCGGCATCGGCGAACCGCTGGAATTGGTGAGCGCGCTGACCAAACGCGCCTACGAACTGCCGGACACCGAAATTGTCCACCTGCTTACCTTTGGCGATGCACCCTACGCGCACCGCGAGTTGGCGCAGTATTTTCGCGTGAACAGCTTCTTCATCGCGGAAAATGTGCGCGACATCATTCAGGAAGGATTGGGAGATTATACGCCGGTGTTTCTCTCGGACATTCCGCGCCTGTTCGACTGCGGACAGTTGCCGCTGGATGTGGCGCTGATCCAAGTCTCGCCGCCTGACCAACACGGCATGTGCAGCTTCGGCGTTTCCGTGGATATCGTTAACAGTGCGGCTGAGAATGCGTCACTGGTGATCGCGCAGGTGAATCCCAACATGCCGCGCACGCTCGGCGATTCCTTCATTCACGTTCATGACATCGACGTGCTCGTCCCTTCAGAGGCCGCCATCCTCGAAGTCCCGTCGCCCGACCGCGACGGATACCACGAAGCAAATTGCCGAATATCTCGCGGCGCTGATTGAAGACGGCTCGACGATTGAGTTCGGCATTGGCCGCATTCCGCAGGCGCTCTCGGCTTTTTGAAGGGAAAGAAAGATCTCGGTATTCACACGGAAATGGTCACCGACAGCATCATTGACTTGATCGAGTGCGGTGCGATCACGGGAAATCGCAAGACGATGGACCGGGGCAAAATCGTCGCCAGCTTCTGCCTCGGCACGAAGCGGCATTTACGATTACGTGGACAACAATCCCCTGTTCTCGTTTCACCCGACCGAATACGTGAACGATCCGTCCATCATCCGGCAGCAGCACAAGATGGTGGCGATCAATACCGCGCTGGAAGTGGATTTAACCGGCCAGGTGTGCGCGGACTCGATCGGCTCAAAATTCTTCTCCGGCGTGGGCGGGCAGGTGGATTTCAACCGCGGCGCGGCGAAGTCCCGCGGCGGCAAGGCGATTATCGCGCTGCCTTCAACCGCGCAGGACGGCAACAGTTTCACGTATTATGACGCACCTGAGCCCGGGCGCGGGAGTGGTGACCACGCGGGCGGGCGTGCATTATGTCGTCACCGAATACGGCGTGGCGTACCTGCACGGCAAGAGCATCCAGGAGCGCGCGCTGGCGCTCATCAGCATCGCGCATCCGAATTTCCGCGCGGACCTGTTGCGCGACGCCATCAACGCCAAGTATCTCTCGGCGGAAATGTCGGACAAGGAAGGCAAGATCCTGGTCGGGCCGAAGGAACTGCGCACGACGTATCTGCTGAATGACGGCACGCAATTGAATTTCCGCGCCATTCATCCGACCGACGAGCCGCGCATGCGCGACCTGTTCTACAAGCTTTCCGAAGCGACGATTTACTACCGCTTCATGAGCCATCAGAAACGCGTCTCGCGGCACCAGATCCAGGACTTCGTTTACATCGACCACCGCAACGACGTGACCATCGTCGGCACGCTGCCGGAAGCGCATGGCGAGGAAATCATCGCGGTCGGCAGCTACTATCTCGACCAGAAGACGAACCTGGCGGAAGTGGCGTTCGTGGTGGGCGATGACTGGCAGAACCACGGCATCGGCACGTTCCTGCTAAAACATTTGATGCGCATCGCGCGCCGCAACGGCATTCGCGGCTTCACGGCGGAAGTGCTCACGGACAACAAGCCGATGCAGGCCGTCATCAACAAATCCAACACCAAGGTCAGCAGCAAATTCACCGGCAACGTCCACAGTTACGAGATGGATTTTGAGTGAGCGATGTGCACTGGAGGTACATTACGCGTATCTTGCGGGAGTCTTTAGCTTTCGATTCGGCGCTTTATGCTGGATATGGAAAAACCTGGCCTCTCCAAGAGATCGCAGTTTTCACGTGCTGGAAGAAATTGGGAGCGAGGCTGATCATCAGCGCAGGCTCCACAGACGCAATTGTGACAATGTATTCGGATTAACTTCGTGCGGCCCCTTCAGGCGCCCTTGGAATCGATTATCGCATCTTCAATCCAAAAAACGCGGCGAGGATCAAAGGGCGAATCTTTTAGAGCTTGCGAAACCTCACAACGTGCGATGTGAAGACGGCCTTCGACATCACGGTAAGCAACCCGGAATACCGTGGCCCAAAAGCGGGGATGCCAGAAAGCAAATGGAACCCAGCGGGATTGTACAGCGGTTGCAGAAGCGGGCAGACAAATCCCGTTTCACAGCTTCGCGGCGAAACATCGCCGCCAGAAAGGCCAACACCATCGCCACCGTGAAAGCAGCGCCTGCGAGGAGATATGCTCTTTTCTCTATGGTCATGCCGCCACTCATCCAGAAGCTTAGAATATTTCGTGCGACTGATTGTCGTAAGCAGGGCCGCTATGCAATTGACCACTGTTGTGCCGCAGCGCATTGTGGATCATGACCGCCTGGGTGGAATCTGCATTTTGGGCAGAGTCAATTTCCCTTGCCAGACATCTCTCTGATCAAAGTTGTTTTTAGGTGGAGTGACCTTTAGGGTTGCAGATAAGAAATAGGTGTTCGTGTCGGCTGCCTTTATCGTCCAGAGGCCTCCGCCTGCAAACCAGAGCCCTAGACTTTCCGTCCTCAGTCTTCCGCCAGAATACGTACTGGCGCGCAATCGCATACTTCCGCACGTCGGCAACGACACCCAAAAAGACCCAGGGACCCCTCCGCTAAAACCTGTACCTACTGGTTCGGGAGGCTTGCCAGCGGCGTCCAACAAGTCGCATTTGAACCCTTCCATGAAATCACAATAGACATGAACAGGCCCGCCAAAAGAATCAGACCATTCCTGAAGTTCTACGTAAACACCGACGTCCAGGCGATTTGTTGGTCCACGATGATCCGGGTAGGCGCACATGAGCAACCTTCCGCGAATCTTTTGTCCGCTCTCGCTGGCAACCGGTTCAGACCATGCTCCCATGGCAACGACGTTGGTATCATCGATCGCGAGAGCAAAGTGACAAAATGCGAATACAAATACCGCCCACATTATCTGCGAGGTTCTCATAATTATCATTGTTGCGAATGCTCGCCTCAGCGCGCCGAGTCCACTGTTATCGCGAGCGGCGTGGACTTCAGACCCGGCGCAGAAGCTGTGAGCGTGATCAGATTTCTACCATCTATCGCAGTGGCTTTAAGAATCGCAAAACAGCGACCCTGAAATGCGTGGCGGCTCGTCGCTTGAAATGGTTCGTGGCTCGAATTGTCCGCGCTATCCACCGCAGCGATGACTCCGGGGCCGTTCACGCTGAAAGAAATCAAATTGCCCGCGTCTGGCACGACGACGCCATTTTCATCGGTCACGGTTGCACACATGAACGCAACATCGTCCCACGTCGGCGTGAGCAGGCCGCGATCACTTGTAAGAACAATCTTCGCTGGCTTTCCGGCCGTCTGGAGTTCGAATTCAGCGGTAACCATGCCTTCATTTTTGCCAACGGCTTTGAGAGTTCCCGGTGCATAGGTGATCTGCCAGTTGCGTGGTGCGGCGTCCTGGTTCATTGGTTTCGATCCGAGTGATTTGCCGTTCAGGAACAGATCAACTTCCTTGCAGTTGCTGTAAATCTCCACGTTCTCCTGGTGCGGCTGCGAATCGCGCGGCGTCCAATCCGAGAATAAAACCTGTCGTTGGTCCAGCGGTGAAAACCCGGGATCAGTTGGAGCATTCTGTGAAACAGCAACGCGGCGTGCAATGTAAACCATCGGTTTGTCCGACCACCAGCTTTGGCGTTCGAACGCGAGTGGACGCGGTGTGCCGGTGCGGTCGAGCAGGCCGGAACCGGCGGCAACGACCGGCCAGCGACGCGATTCGCCAAGGTAATCAATTCCGGTCCAGAGGAACTGGCCTGAATGCGAGGGGTTGTCGCGCAGGTAAAGCCACGTTTGCCGATTATGTTGCTGCTCGGTTCCGATGATCTTCCAGTTCGGATGCGCGCGTTGCGCGGCGAGCAATTCATTATCGCGGTAATTCGTGCCGACGACGTCGAGCATGTCCGCGAGGCCATTGGTGTAATCGCCGCTAACGTTGGGCCGGAACAGCGCCTGTGTGACAGGCCGCGTGGGATCGCCCTCGTGACAGACGTCAACGAGGCCGCGGAGAATGGTTTTCGCCAGTTCGGCCTTCGGAGTGTCATGTATCTCATTGCCGACGCTGTAAAGAACGACGCTCGGATGGTTGCGGTCGCGGAGAATCGTGTCGCGCGCGTCGGTTTTCGACCATTCGTTGAAATAGAGATGGTAGTCGTAAGGATTTTTCCCAACAGTCCAACAATCGAAAAACTCGTCCATGACCAGAAATCCCATGCGGTCGCAGAGATCCAGGAATTCCGGGGCGGGCGGATTGTGGGCAGTGCGGATGGCGTTCACACCGAGCTTCTTCAATTCGGTGAGCCGCCGTTCCCAAACACCGAGCGGCACCGCCGCGCCGAGCGCGCCGCCGTCGTGATGCAGACAGACGCCATAAAGCTTGAAGTTTTTGCCGTTGAGCCAGAAGCCCGAATCGGATTTGAATTCGAAGCGCCGGATGCCGAACGCGACGGTCTCGTCGTCGAGCACCGTGTCGCCGGAACGGACGCCGACCACGGCGCGGTAAAGATTGGGCGAAGTCAGGTCCCAGAGTTGCGGATTCCTGACGTCGACTTCCACGTAGGACCGCGCCAAAATGTTTGTCACGCTGTGCGCTGGAGTTTTCGAGGTGGCGACGGACGTGCCTCGCGGATCGAGTATGGAGACATCAATCAAAATGTCGCGCGGCGAACCCGTTTCGTTGGTGACGGCGCAGTAGACTCTCACCGTGGCCAGGTTCGTGCCAATCTTCGGCGTCGATGCGAACGTACTCCATGCCTCAAGGTGAACCGGGTCCGTCACGACCAGCCGCACGTGGCGGTAAATTCCTGCGCCCGCATACCAACGGGAAGCGGGCTGCTGTGAATTGTCCGCGCGAACGGCAAGCACGTTCGTTTTGCCCTCACCGAAAACCAGGTGCCCAGTGAGGTCGTAGCTGAAACTCACATAGCCATTCGGCCGATGGCCAAGGTGATGGCCGTTAACCCATGCATCACGATTGGCCATCACGCCGTCGAACTCAATGAACACGCGTCGGCCCGCGTCACTCGCCGGCAGCGTGAAATGCTTGCGATACCAGCCGATGCCGGCGGGCAGAAAGCCGCCCGCGCCGCCGGTCTTGTTCGTCTCTGAGAACGGCCCTTCGATGCTCCAATCATGCGGAAGATCGAGTTTACGCCAGTCTTTGTCAGCAAAGTCCGATTGTTGCGCGCCGTCAGCATCCGATTTGAGGAAGAGCCAGTCATTATCGAAGGACACCGTCTGGCGCGGAGAAATGCTGTCGTCGCTGGCATTTGCCATACCCGCAGCGGCGTTGCACACCAACAGACCCACGACCAGGAGAATCGTTCCGGCACAGGTGAGATTGCGGACTCTTTTCAAGGTGTGGGTGGATTCAAACTCAACTTTTCATAACGCTTTCGGCGGCCGGACCACAGTGAAAAACAGGTCGTCCGAACCAGGTTTCCGAACGGCACCGTCATCCTTCAAGTCCGGCCCGACACTGCGGAGGACATAACCAGTCGTTCCCTTTTGATAGCGCAAGGACTTTCCGTCGAACGAGTCGCCGGGAACGGCTGCGAGAAACTTCGGGGCAAGTTCGGTCAGGACATTCGGATACCTGTTGGTGTTGGCGGAGCGGAAACGTTCGAGCGCAACGGCAGTTTGCGCGAGCCGCAAGCGGGCGAGACCGCCGGCTTCCTTGCTGGTCAACTTGCCCAGCGAAGGCAGCATCATCGCCACGATCGTGTATCCCTTGGTCTGCGCTTCAGTGGCGCGCGCGGTGACGAGATCATCGGTTTTCAGCCGGCCGGGCAACGGTTCCTGTCGCGCCGCGAGAACCTGATTGAAGGATTCTTCCCAAAACTGGCGTTGTTCCTTCAAATTCGCCGGGGCTTTGTCCGGCGCAGCTTCACTTGCGCCTTGAACCATGTTCGAAGCCGTTCCTTGTGGCAACATCTGACGCAGCTTGTCTGGAGTCAGGGTCTCGATTGTGCCGAGGCTGACGACACGTTCGGCCACCAGAGCACGGTTGAACCCGTTGCCCGCCGCCTCGTAATCGGCGGCGCGATCGAAAGCCGTCTGCAATTTGACGAGGGACTCGGGCGGCAGCGCAACCCGGTTAATCGACTGTTCCAATGCGTCTATCGCAATACCGTTGTCGGCAATGCGCACCAGTTGCGAAATCAATGCCGGTTCTGATTCCAGCGTTCGCGCTGATGCCAGTGCCAGCGACACGCCGCTGGCGGCGTTTGTGCCGTTGCGCGTGTCGGCCTGGGACAACCCATAAAGCGCTCCGAGTTGAGCCGCCTGCCGGACTTTGGACAGGTGCGGCATTCCGGCGTCAAAACCTTTCGTGAGGTCCAGCGGGTAGCGACTGCCGGAACATTGCGCGCCGCGCTCAAAGAAATTCAGGGCGGGTTTGTTCCGCTCCAGAAACGTGCGCAACGCCGTTCGCATCCCTGCCGGCACGGGGTAGCCGGGCAACGGCAGCGCCGCCTTGCCAATCAGCGGCAGGCTCGTTGAATTTCGGTCGGCATCAAGGATCTGCAGCGCGTCGAAGCCCTGCTGAAAGAACGTTGCGGCGTTTTGATCCGCGGGGGGTTCTTCATACCAGCGATTCAGTTCCTCCTGTGTTTTCGGGATCCCCGGTACGCCTGAGGCGAACGGCGAGTTTGTGGGTGCGGATGGCGCCGTGGCGATGTCGGCCGATTTCCGGTGGTCGCGCCAGTAATTGTAGCCGTAGTAACCGCCAACGCCTGCCCCTGCAGCGACGAGGACATACAATAGCAAAGTCAAAATGCCGCTGCGTTTAGGTGCCTTCTTTGGCGGCTCAATCCGGCGCATTGGTATCGCTCCGTAATTCGGCGTCCGGTGCCTGTGCGCCTGGGGAGTGAATTCCGGGAACTGTCCCAAGGGGGTCCACTCCGTCATGCCCTCGCGCCAGGCGAGGTCCGCGTGATGAAAATGGCCTGAGGCGAGATAGTCTTTGATCTGATCAACAGGGAAGGGGCCCTGCTGTTCACCGTTTATCAACAGGTAAATTTGCATACGATTTCCTCAAGTTTACTGCTGCGGACGTCAGCTATGAAAACGACCGCCCCTCAGGACCTGAAGCCATGGTCCCGCGCCTCAATCCATGAATTGAACCACTATTCCGCTCTCGTCTTGATCACTGCACTGCCGGAATTCAACTCTCCGGATTTCGCAGTCAGCCGGATCGTGCCTGGCATCCCGGGCTTCCCGCGCACAATGACCAGCGCGAGCCCGTTAAACGCGTTCCGCTCCGGTGACTGGAACGATTCAAAGCTCGTGGCGTCGCCGTTGTCAGTCGCGACAATCTCGCCCGGGCCTTCGATTGTGAACGTGACATGGTTCATCGAATGTGGAACGAGCACGTTGCTCTTGTCCGCGATGGTCACGGTGACGAACGAGAGGTCCTGGCCGTCGGCGCTAATGCGATTTCGGTCCGGTTCAAGCAGAAGCTTGCTGGCCGGGCCTGCGGTTTTCATCACGTCACTGGCCCATTTCTTTCCATTCTTGTAGGCGATGATCTTGAGTTCGCCCGGCTGATATACGACGTTGTCCCAGCGCAAGCGATATTCATATTGCCCCTTTTTCTTTCGGCCGAGCGATTTGCCGTTCAGGAACAATTCCGCTTCATCGCCTGAAGTATAAACATGCACGGGCGTGACCTGCCCGACGCGGTCCGGCCAATTCCAATGCGGCAGAATGTGCGCCATCGGCAAGTCTGGATGCCAGCGCGCCTGGTAAAGATAGAAGCGATCTTTCTTGAGGCCCGCGAGGTCAATGATGCCAAAGTAAGAGCTGCGCGACGGATCATTGCGACCGCCCCAAGGCGTCGGCTCGCCTAGGTAATCGAAGCCGGTCCAGACAAATTCGCCTCCGACGTACGGCCAGCGATCCTGCGCGGCGAATTCCATGTCCGGCGATGTTGCCCAATTCGGGAAATATAGATCATACGAACTCATCTGATGTCGCGGGACGTCTTCGCCGCGACCCGGACCCGATCCGCTTGTCGTGCCGTACTGAGTGTTGGTGCCGACGGGAACGACCGGGAAGGTGTATTCGCCGCGCGAACTGATTGTCGAAGCGGTTTCGCTGCCGTAAATGAAGTTGGTCGGAAAACTTTGCTTGAAGTTCGGATATTGGGGGCTTGAATTCAGCGTCTGCGGCGTTGGCAATCGCGAGCCCTGATAATTCAGTCCCAGCACGTCGAGCGCGGCGGCGAATGGCGAGCCTGCCCGCGCGCTGTTTTCGGCCGAAGTCGTCGGCCGTGTCGGATCTTCCTGATGAACTATGGACGCGAGTTCACGTGCTACTGCCGCGCCGCGTTCCCCTTGCGTCTGCTCGCCCACCTCGTTGCCGATGCTCCACATCACGACGCTTGGATGATTTCGGTCGCGGCGGATGAGCGCACGCTGATCCTTTTCATGCCAGTCTGCAAAGAGCAGATGATAATCGTTTGGCGTTTTGCCGCGCAGCCAGCAGTCAAACGATTCGTCCATCACCACGAAACCCATGCGGTCGCACAGGTCGAGCAATTCCGGCGCGGGCGGATTGTGCGAGGTGCGAATCGCGTTGCAACCCATTTCCTTAAGGATTTCAAGCTGCCGCTCCAGTGCGCGAGTGTTGATTGCCGAACCTAGCGCGCCGAGGTCATGATGATCGCAAACACCATTGAAGCGAACACGTTCTCCGTTCAGGAGAAAACCTTCGTTCGGATCAAATTTGAGTGTCCGAATCCCGAACGGCGTTTCATAGCGATCCACAAACTTTCCATTTTCTTCCACTGAAGTAATCACGACATAACGCTGCGGCTTCTCGATGCTCCACAAACGTGGATTACTGAAACGAATTTGTCCTCCCGAAGATGCCGCGTTATGGGGAGCGACTTTGACTTCGCCGGTCGTGAGCGATGCGACCGATTTGCCGCGATTGCCTCGGGCGTCGAGTTCGTAGATTTCGTTCTTCACCAGCACGGTGGCGTCGGATGCCGAGTCATTGTTCAAGTTCACGCGGATTCGAACCGTTGCCGCGGATCGACTGGCTTCCGGCGTCGTCACGTACGTTCCCCAATGGCTGACGTGCACGGGCGAAGTTTTCTCCAACCACACGTTCCGGTAAATACCGCCGCCAGGATACCAGCGCGATGAGTTCGGCGGATTGTCGAGGCGGATTGCGATGACGTTCTCGCCACCGTATTTGACGTAAGGCGTGAGGTCCACCTGCCAGGAAGCATAGCCGTAAGGCCAGCCGCCGACATATTGGCCGTTGAGCCAGACGTTCGCGTAAGCCATCGCGCCGTCCACGCTGAGATAAAGCCGGCGACCTGCGTCGGCAGCGGGTACATCAAAGTGTTTGCGATACCACGCCACCCCCGACCATGGAAGCCGGCCCGTGCCGCCGGGAGATTCCTGCTTGAATGGGCCTTCGATCCCCCAATCGTGTGGGAGGTTCAAGCGGCGCCAACTGCTGTCGTTGAACGTCGGTTGCGTGTAGGAAACGTCTGCACCCGGGTTCCCTTCCGGTCTTGCGGGCGGTTGGGAATTCGTCGTGAACTCGTTTCCGGTCGCCATAACCCACGCTTTGATATTCGTGTAAGCCAGCTTGCTCGCCGTGCCTTCCGGGTCGTCCTTGATGAATCTCCAATCGGAATTAAACGAAAGTCGCTCCCGGACGGCGCTTGTTTGCTGCGCCGCCGGACTGGAAACCGAAAAGACGAGCAACAATATTGCGGCGGAACAGAGACTGGCTCGAAGGGAGATGGGGTGTCTGAATTTTGATCGTTTCATAAAAGCATTAGAATGCGCGTCTGGCTGCGCCCGTCCATTCAACCAGAGTCGGGACCGATTGCAAAGCCTCGTGAGAACGCTCACGGCTCTTTGATAATGCCACGCTTCGAGAGAAATCTGAAGATCTGTTCGTTGACACCCGGCCATTGCGCTGCGGAGAAGCCGTGACCCGCATCCGGCACAGTAATCATTTCGGCATCGATGCCTGCCGCGCGCAGCGCCTTTGTGAGCCGTGCACCTTGCTCGGTTGGGACGGTGTGATCATTCGCGCCTTGCACGGTGAGAATTGGCGGCAAACCGTTGCGCACATATGTGAGTGGCGACAAACGTTTTGCCAATTCGCTGCGTCCCTTCTGTTCCGGCAGCCATTGGATGGCCCACGATTGCTGGTGCGCACCCAGAACATCGGCCACGTCCGTGATGCCGTAGCCGTTCACAACCGCCGCGACTCTTACAGGCTTTCCCAAATCTGCGCTCGCGGGAGTCATCCCAACCATCAGCGCGAGATGGCCACCAGCTGAAGCGCCAGTGGCGATCATGCGGTTCGTGTTGACGTTGTATTTGGCGGCGTGATCGAAGAACCAGTTCGCCGCGGTGAGCGCGTCCTGAACAGCGGCGGGTGCTTTGGCTGTTGGTCCGAGCCGATATTCGACATTGCAGACAACGAATCCGTGTTCGAGATACGGCTGACAGAAATGGCCCATCATCGTTTCCTTGCTGCTGCGAACCCATCCGCCGCCGTGAAACATAATCACGCCCGGACGCTTATCATTCGTGGCGTTCCTCGGCCACATCACGTCCAAAATCGTCTGGGGATAGCGGTCGTAAGGAACGTTCGTTTCGATCGCGACCCAATCGGGAACTCGCAATTGATTAGCGACAGCGGGAGCGTTGGTGTTTTGCGCGAAGCAGCGCAAAGAATGAACAATGATCAACAAACAGAACGTCGCGCGGATCAGTTGAACGTGAGTCCGTTCCATTTCTTTCATGATTAATTCGCGGGTTCCATGGTTGCCGGCTGCCGCGCGGACTGAACAGCGCCGTCATTCATGACCATTCGGCCGCTCTTGACAAGTTTGATCATCTCCGCGCCGGCGAACAGCATCGGGCCATAGCCGTGTGCCGCGAACACGCTTTGCGGGCGGCCGTAGTAGAACGCTGGATCGAATGCCATTCCCGTCCCGACACACGTCCCTTCGACCTCTCCTTGCGCTGTCACTCTCGTCGCGACACCGTTCCACGCAAGCTGCACTGTCGGCCCGTACGCGAGTGGATCAATCCACCCACGATTGATCGCCCGCGCCATGCAGAAGGTGAACATCGCCGACGCTGACGTTTCGATATAGGAGTCGCTGCGATCGAGCAACTGGTGCCAAAGGCCGCTGGGCGATTGATACGCCAGCAAGCCGTGGACATGCGCGTGCAGTTGTTCCAGCACCGCGGCTCGACCCGGATGATCTTCAGGCAGCACGTCGAGTAATTCCGTCATTGCCATCAACGCCCAGCCATTGGCCCGTGCCCAGTGGAATTCCGGATGCACGGTCATTCCGGCAATCCAGCCGTGCATGTAAATGCCGAGCTGCTTATTGAACATGCGTTCAGAGAATTGCCGAATTTGCTTCACCGCGTCGTCGTAGTACTTCCGGTCGCCCGTGAGTTTTCCCATCTGCGCCAATGCCGGCACGCTCATGTAGAGATCATCGAGCCAGAGTGAGTCCATCATCGGCCGCTTCCGCGCCAATGTTCCATCACTCAGGCGATATTGGTTTGTGCTGATGTAATCCATCCAGTTGTCGATGAGCGGCTGGCCGTGCACCACGTCCGCACGCTGCGCTTTGATGAAAGCCGCGCACATGGAGCCGGAATCGTCAAGTGAGCCTGGATGCAGCACGGAGCGAAGCGGATTCGCCGCGCCGCGCAATGGACCTTCGTCGAGCTTTCGGAAATACGGTGTTCGATCGATAATGAATTGCAGCCGCGTCTGAACGTAATCCTTGAACTTCGCGTCTCCGGTGTTTTCGTAAGCGAGCAACATTGCTGAATACGTCACACCCCATTCATAGCTGATAATCGGGAAATGGCCGCGGTCGAAGATCGCGTTGCTATCCGGTTCGCCGAAATGTGTAATCTCTGCGCCAGTTTGCCTGTTCACCAGGCGCGCGGGCGTATTCGCGTCGAGATAGAGGTAGATTCGATTCAGGACTTGAGTGATGGCATTGACGGTTGTTGGCCCATACGGCACGCCATAACGAGGGGGAATTTGTCCGGGATTGACGACCGCGGTTCGCCCGCGAGAAGCGGGAGGTGCCTGGCTAAACGCTAAACCGGTTCCAATGAAAAAGACGAGAGCGAAACCGGTGAATGCGCCGTTTGAACGAGGAGCGATGCATTTCATGGCGACCGGAATACTGGCTCATTCGGGGAATTCCGTAAACTATTTCGTTGCTGATCCCTTCCCTTTCTTGGCGGCTATACGACCGGGTTGCCCTCGACGGTGATTCACGTCCAATTGCAGCGTGAATGTGAACCAGTCTGCTGGTTTGGGTTTCCAGTGCCGCTGGCGGCAACGCCGTGAGTTCTTCAGACCGTTATCGGTGCAGCAGATGGAAACACGTTGTAAGCGGGGCCATACTGCGCGAGGTAATGCAATGAGTAGGCGCGTTTGAAGACGAACACAGGAAGGAGCAGGACGGTTCCGAGATAGGGAATTGCGAATAAGCATCCCGCACAGCAACACGTGACGATGACGATCGCGAAAATCATCATGCCAATCACGAGGTGAAGGAGAATGCAGAACAGGATATACAGCGCAAAATGACCAAGATTCGCGGCGAGCAACGTTCGGAATTCGCTCCACGCTTCCATCGTCCGATTGCCGCGCAGAAACATGATTGATACAACGAAATCCATCGTAAACTTCCTGATCAACACGAGAATTATGGTAACCACGATGAGCCACATGGCGAACCCGGCGATACCAAAGATTCCGCCAACGTGCACTGAATGATGCGACACCATCTCGTAAATCAAAAAGCCGATCATTCCCACCGCCGGCAGCACGAGAACCATTCCGATTAAACCCAGGACAATGCGGAACAGAAAAAGGCTGTTGCCCTGCCGTGCATAGTGCGTCCAAGGTTCGGCGATATCCACACGGTTGAGTGCAACGCAATTCAAGAACATGAACTTCCCGCGGCTGCTCAACCACGCAAATACAAGTCCGAGTACGATTCCTAGAACGACCACCGCGATGGTGACTGGGGCAATCCAGTACAAATTCTCGAGGACGAAATTCCGAGCCTGTTCCAGTTCTTGCTGTGCGCTTCCACCTCCATGCCTTGAACCGAAGTTATAGTTACCACCTCCGCCGCCCCCACCAGCTTCTCCCAGAAATGCCAGCCATGCGCAAAAGCCAATCGCGAACCATTTTCCTAAATCGAACGGCTGGAAGAGGAGGAGTTTGACGCGATCAATCGCCTGGCTGACCGGCAGCGTAACACCGATGTTTGGGGTGCTCATGAGAGTGGTTGAATTTTCGCTCGCCTGACCCAGCGCCAGTCTAGCCTTTCCACAGTCAGTTGGAAGCGGATTTACGGAAGCGTTCGCTGCAACAGGTGTAGCCCGCGTAACTCACCGATTAATGGAACTACTCACATCTGGGCAACTCACCCCTGAGTTCCGTATTGAGATTGATGGAATATCAAGGTTGGATTCAACGGCTCGGTTCCGTCCACGGCAGAGCAGTGCAGTGCACCACAACCTTGTTGAGAAGATCCAACAAAGAAACAACCGCCAAACCGCTCGCGGACTCGATAGGAATTGAAGGACCATTGGGCGCTCAGAATTTGAGAGGCCTGGCGCTTGGAATCATTGCTTTCTTGGTGTTCCCATTCCCATTCCCTTGTGGGACCGTGACTGTCGTCGTGGCTGTTGAACTGTTGCCCGACGCGTCAGTGCATTGGACAGTGATCGTGTAAATTCTTCCAGTCCCTGACGGGTTTCTAGAGGCAGCGAGAGTCGCACTGAGATTGCCAGTAATCTGAATATCGCCAGCAGCGATCGGTTCGTTGGCAGTAATTGAAATGATTCTGTTCAATGGCGCCGCGTCACAATTGTCAGTGGCTATTACGGAAACAGTGATAGGAACCATCTGATGATTCGGCGAGCTGAGAACGTTCGGATTAGCCATTACTGATTGAATTACTGGGGCAGTTGTGTCAACGACTGAGAACGGAATGTTTAATGACGTTGTATTTCCTGATGCGTCTTTAATCGTCACGGCGATGTTGTATTGGCCGTGCCCGAGGAGTGTGCCGGCAGCCGGGCTTTGCACGATTGTGAGTTGGTTAGCCGGTGTGCAATTGTCGGTAACCGAGATGCTGGAAACAATATTCGGCACTGCCGCCTGGCAATTTGTGTCCGATGATGCGGTCAACGATGCTGGAGCGCTCAAAATGATTGGCGCCGTCTGATCAACGACGTTCAATGTGATATTCGTGGCGGTGATATTGCCAGAAGCATCCTTCACCGTAACGGCAATCAGATAGCTGCCGTCGCCGAGCAAAGTTCCTGCTGCTGGATTTTGAGCCACTATGAGTTGATTTGCAGGCGTGCAATTGTCCGTGGCGACGATGCTGGAGAGGACATTCGGGACTTGTGCCTGACAATTCGCGTCCGCCGGTGAAGTGATGGGCGCGGGAGCGCTGGTAATTACCGGTGCGAGCATGTCTGACACAACCACAGTCACATTTGTTGCGGCGGTGCTTCCGCAGGAATCGCTGACCGTCAAAGTGATCACGTGGGTACCGATGTCAAAAGACGCGATGAGAGTCGAATTAGTTCCAAGAACGACTCCACTTTCGCTCCAGGCAAATGTCAAAGCGCCGCCATCCGGATCTGACGACTGCGAACCATCGAGCGTCACGGGAGTATGACAATCGGCCGTCTGGTCCGGACCGGCCACGGCGATCGGCGGATTATCAGCACTCGACAGGTCTAACACATACCATTGAAACGTTCCGTTAAAGATACCTTGGCCAACAATTCGTCCGGAATTGTTGATGAATGTGGCGATCTGCAATTCCCAGCCGGAGTTCGTGGGCAACAACGAATTCAAATCCGTCATCGTTCCATTTTGCCATAGGAATGCGCGCGGGTTGCCGTCGGATGTTGTCGCGTAGCCGACCACCTGGCCGTTGTTATTGATGGCATCGGCTTCGCTGTACGTTCCGCCTAGTGTGCCGAGATCCGTCATCGTTCCGCTATAAATAAATCCGTGCGTCTCTGAGTCATTTACGGTCGTGGCAACACCGACGGCCTGATTCGAATTGTTGACAGCGTTTGCACTCGAGAACGTTCCGCCCAACGTGCCGATATCTGTCATGATTCCGTTTGAATAGAGGAATCCATGAATGTTGCCGTTCGTGAGGGAGGATTCGCCGATAACCGCACCGGCGTCGTTCAGAGCGACGCTTGAGCTATAAGCTCCGCCCAGAGTGCCTAAGTCAATCATTGTCGAGTTGGAGTAAATGAACGAATGATATTCGAAATCGTTGGCTGTGTAGGAATCTCCGATAATGATTCCGGCCTGATTGATTGCCCACGCAGAGCTCCAATCGCCGCCCAGCGTGCCAAGACTGTTCATTGAGCCATTGGAGTAAAGAAACGCGACCGTTGTAAAATCAGCCTTAACGGAATTTCCGACAACCCAACCGGCGTTATTGACGGAATTCGCTATGCTGAAGTTTCCGCCCAGCGTGCCGAGATCGAACATGTGATTGCTCGTGAAGAGAAAGGCATGTGTTTCCAAATCGCCCGCTATATTTGCGTAGCCGGCGACATCTCCGAGATTGTTCAATGTGAATCCTTGACCGAACGTGCCCCCCAGCGTGCCGAGGTCCGAGATGACATTGCTGCTGAAAAGGAAAATGTGCGCTTCTGAATCGCCGGAAGCATATGAAAATCCCGTGATTTGACTGGCGGCGTTAAGCGCGTCCGCCTCGATGAACGAACCACCAAGCGTTGGAAGCGTGGTGATGGCGAGTAATGAGCCTTGTCCGCAGGAGGCCTGGACATCGATTGAGCCAAGCGCGAGCAGGGTGGAGCAGACAAACAGAAAAATCGTAGATTTGTTTTTCATTGCGCCTTTCACATCTTTAGCGGCGCTTGCCGGTTATTCGGCACCGCCTTCGATATGAAAAAGCAGCGGATGATCCAGCGACTGTTTATTGCACAAATGAGTCAGGTCAACGAAACCAGGAGGGACTTTGTATTTGGGGAAGACAAAAACATCCACTAACAGGACACGCGCGGAAAATCGCTCAAACAATGCGTTTCTCAATTTTACGAATTCATAGAAGTATGAAGTCCTGCAGGGAACCTTCGAATGAAAGCTTTGAGGACGAGTACGCCAAACGATCGAAACTATCAGCGGTTCGCCGCCAAACGACCTATCATGCCACGCTCACGAACTTCTTCCTCTTCCAAATAACGAGACCGGGCAATCATGACGCTCGCGCGACCCAAATACCCGAGGATCTGGCGCGGGTTCTGTCTGTTCACGACGGGCAATCGCCCAATGTTGTGCTTGATCATCTTCGCGATGGCACCATGAAGCAGTTCATCAGGGTACGAGACAATCACATTAGCGGAGCCGCTGTCTTGCACAGGTTGTCTGCCGGAGGGATCTCGTTGCAACGAACGCAAAAGGTCGCCGCGAGTGACGATGCCGACGAGTTGATTTTGCTCATCAACGAGCAGAGTTCCTTGACGTCGGGAAAGATCGGGATCGCCCAATGCGAGTCGATTGGACAATTCGCCAACAGTCAGGTTGGCTGAAACCAGCGGCGGGTTTGTGTCCATGACTTCGCCTACGCGCGTGAGTTCGAAAAGATCAACACTATATTCGCGTGTAATGTGATGTCCGCGGCGGGCCAGCTTCTCGGTCAAAATTGAGCGGCGGAGGACGAGCACTGTGACGCCCAGCGACACGACACAGCCGACCATTACGGCCGGTAGCGCATTGAGATCGTACGTCAATTCCACCATAAAAATCATGCCCGTTAACGGTGATCGCATTGTCCCGCCCATGATCGCTCCCATTCCGACCATCGCCCAAAGACCTGGATCGCCAACCGGCAGCCATTGACCGATCAACGCGCCAAGAGCGCCGCCCATAATCAACAGAGGAGCCAGCACGCCGCCTGAGGTTCCAGAACCAAGCGAGATTGACCAAACCAGCGCTTTGCCAATGAGCAGTCCCGCGAGAGTCGCGCCGATAATTTCGCCGCGGAGCATGGAATGGATCAGACCATATCCTACGCCCAGCACACGCGGATCAACCCAACCGCCGATGCCCACAGCAATAGCGCCGATGGCAGGCCACCACATCCAATGAATGGGAAGTTTCTGAAAAGCGTCTTCCAGCGCGTAAACTAGTCCTGCCAATAAAGCGGATCCGAATCCTCCCGCGAGTCCGATCACGGCGGCGAGCAGCAGGGTCATTGGGCCGAGTGCAGGATGAAGCGGCATTGCGAATATGGGTCCGGCGCCAAGCAGCGGCACGCGGAGAATCGCTGCGGTTATGGCCGAAACAGCCACAGGAATGAAACTCCGCGGCTTCCACTCGAAGAGGAGCAGTTCGACCGCCAGCAGTACGGCGGCGATTGGCGTGGCAAACACTGCCGACATTCCCCCGGCAGCACCCGCCACCAAAAGTGTTTTGCGTTCGGCGGCCGTGAGTTGAAACAATTGCGCGATCAGGGAGCCGAATGCGCCGCCCGTCATAATGATTGGGCCTTCCGCGCCGAAAGGCCCACCCGTGCCGATCGAGATGGCAGATGAAATGGGTTTCAGTAACGCCACGCGCGGCTCGATTCGGCTGCGGCCAATCAAAATCGCCTCGAGGGCTTCCGGAATCCCATGGCCGCGAATTTTAGAGGAGCCATATCGGGCCATCAAGCCGATGAGGAGTGCTCCAATGACGGGCACGAGTATGACGAAGCCGCCGAGGTGATTTCCTTGCGGGGTCGAGGACGCGGAGGACCACTGAAGGTGAAACGCCAGGTTTGTTATGACCGCGATCAGCCAGAGCAACGCGTAAGCAACCACCGCGCTAAGCGCGCCGATAATTGCGGCAAGGCCGGACAAAATCAGCACGCGCGGGCTGGTGCGAAAATCTGACAATGAATCTTCCGTTTTTAATTCCATTTCGCTGTGCATACAAGTTCAAGACTGAAGAGGCGCTACGACGCGCCAGCAAAAGAATGTGACCATACTAACATTCGCGAGCGACCCGCTAATAGCAAGCTTTTGGAACCTTAAGTTGATCGTGCGCAGATGAAATAGAACTGATAGATGAACGGGTACTTCCCAGGAACCAGAAGAGTTTCTGAGAAACTAGAAGGAAACGGAGTGACTCTTGCGCTGAATGAAATGACGGCAGTGGCGATAGCCTGCGGCGTTCGCGAGTTGGACTGCTTCCGGGAAGTTCATTCCCACTTCCCCGGGCGCATGAGCGTCCGAACCAAACGTGATCGGTACTCCTTTCTGAAACGCCAACCGCAGAATCTCGTGGCTCGGATAGATCTCGCGGCAATTCTTGCGCAAGCCAGCCGTGTTCAGTTCGATGGCGCAGTTGTATTGGCGGGCAGCGCTTAGGAAGCGGTCGTAAAGCGGAGTGCAATCGCGATTCGGCTTGTGACCGAATTTCTTGGGCAAGTCGGCATGGCCGATTATTTCAAACAAGCCGGTCTCGGCCGCCTTGGCAAGTCGCTCGAAGTAGATCGACCAAACTTCAAACGGATCGCGGTGTTTCCACTCAGAAATCTTCTGCGGGTCGTCGATGGCCCACGTTTCCGAAATGTAATGCACCGAGCCGATGAAATAGTCCCACGGATGCCAAGCGGCCAGCTCGCGAATCCACTCTTCATGGCCGGGCAGGTAATCCACTTCAAGCGCGAGACGAATCGCCAATTGTGGAAAATCCTTTTGCGAGCGGCGCACGCTCTCAACGTAATCGTCAAGCTGGCTGAAGCGCATCCGCCAATTATCGAAATCGTCCTGCCGCATCGGTGAATGATCCGAAAAACCAATTTCGGTGAGACCGATTTCCAGCGCTCGCCGGGCGTAGTCGACCGGCTCACCTGTGGCGTGTCGGCAAAGCGGAGTGTGCATGTGCAGGTCCGGAGGCGGTGCCATGGCGACCAGTTTCGATTTGTGCGTCTGAGGTGTCGAACAAAAACTTCCATTATTGACAGCAACCCGTGCGTTTTCCTAGTTTCACGCGGCAAAGACAAACGCGCTTTGCCTTGAATCCAAATTCGGGGATTTTTTATTTCCGGAAGCAGCAGCGTTGAACCGTAACACCGTCGAATCGGACTCGGTTTAAGGATCTAACGGTTCAAGGATTGAACGAATGAATACGATTCTCGTCGGCGCCCAGTGGGGCGATGAAGGCAAAGGCAAAATTATAGATGTGCTCACAGAGCACGCGGACGTGGTAGTGCGCACTCAAGGCGGCAATAATGCCGGGCATACCGTCTTTATCGGCAAACAGAAATACGTTCTCCACCTCGTCCCTTCCGGCATCCTGAGGAAAAACAAGATCTGCGTGGTCGGGAATGGCGTCGTCGTCGATCCTGTGAGCCTTGTCGAGGAAATCCAAGGGCTCCGCAAGCTCGGCGTTAAAATCGATGGCAACCTGTTCATCAGCGAAACGGCCCACGTCGTTTTTCCGTACCATCGCGAACTCGACGCGCAACGCGAGACTCTCAAGGGCAAAAACAGGATTGGAACCACCAAGCGCGGCATCGGCCCCGCGTACGGTGACAAGGCAGCCAGAACCGGATTGAGAGTAATCGACCTCATCAACACAGATCGCTTCAAAGGAAAACTGGAATCCAAAATCAAAGAGAACAACGAAGTACTGAAAGCGTTCGGCGCAAAACGACTTTCGTTTCGGCAGGTGCATGAGGCATATCGCAAAGCGGGAGAGTATCTGCAGCCCTTTGTCGCGAACACGGTCGTGTTGCTGCACGACGCGATTCGCCGCGGCGACAACGTGCTGTTTGAAGGCGCACAAGGAACGTTTCTGGACATCGACCACGGCACGTATCCATTCGTTACTTCGTCCAACACCACAGCAGGCGGCGCTTGCACCGGGTCAGGTGTTCCACCGCATCGGATGGATCGGGTTGTTGGGGTTATGAAGGCCTACACGACGCGCGTCGGCGAAGGCCCACTGCCAACAGAGAACGTAGAAATAGCCGACATGCTGCACGCGATGGGGCGCGAGTTTGGTGCGACGACCGGGCGACCGCGCCGTTGCGGATGGTTTGATTCCGTTGCAACGCGCCACGCAACAATGGTCAATGGCATTGACGAACTGGCGATCACGAACATCGACGGATTGGACACGGTGGAGACGATCAGGGTCTGCATTGGTTACCGCGACGGAAAGAAGCGCTACGATTACGTCCCGAATGACGTCGAGGTGCTGTCGCGCTGCCAACCCATCTACGTGGAGTTCCATGGTTGGCGGACAGAAACGCACAAAGCGAAAACCTGGAAACAGCTTCCGCTCAAGTGCCGCGCGTATCTCAAGGCGATTGCCGAATTGACCGGCGCGAAGCTCTCCATCGCGTCCATTGGTCCAGGACGTGACCAGACGATCTTTGTTTAGGGCACCCGCAGGTTTCACTGATTTACGCAAAGTATTTTTTCGCTTTTTGAAGTCTGCGCCATCTGCGTAATCTGCCCATAAACCGATGAGCGCCCAAGCAGTCCATCTCAGCCCAGAGGCCAAGGCGAATCTCCCGCAGCACGTCGCACTCATTATGGATGGCAACGGCCGTTGGGCGAAACAGCGACATTTTCCGCGGATTGAAGGACACCGCGCCGGCGCGGAATCGGCGCGCGTCATCATCCGCACGGCAGGCGAGCTCGGTATCAAGTATCTCACGTTGTACGCCTTCTCTGTCGAGAACTGGAACCGGCCCAAGGACGAAGTGGATGCGCTGATGAAGTATCTCGTCCATTACCTTAAGACCGAAACATCCGAGTTGAACAGGAACAACGTCAAACTCGAAGTCATCGGCCAGATCTATCGACTTCCTGAAAACGTTCAGGAGCATCTCAAGAAGGCCATAGCCACGCTTTCCAGGAACAACGGGTTGACATTGATCATGGCGCTAAGTTATGGCGGACGCACGGAAATCGTGGATGCCGTGCGCAGCATCGCCAAAAAAGTTCGGGAGCGCGTGTTGGATCCCGCGGACATTACCGAGCAGGTGTTTTCGCAACACCTCTACACACGTAACTGGCCTGATCCCGATTTGCTCATCCGCACCAGTGGCGAAATGCGCGTCAGCAATTTTCTCCTGTGGCAGATTTCCTATGCCGAGCTCGTCGTTACGCCGACACTCTGGCCGGATTTCCGCAAGGCCCAATTCTTCGCCGCCCTCGAGGAGTACGTGCGTCGGCACCGGCGGTTTGGTGGTTTATAACTCAATGAAACGAATCAAACGCATCGGCATTATCACTGCGGGTGGAGACAGCCCCGGCCTCAACGCGGCCATTCGCGGAGTCGGAAAGGCTGCGCTGGGCATGTACGACATGGAAATTATCGGCTTTCGCGACGGCTTTCGAGGTTTGGCCGAGAACTTGACCATGCGCCTGGACAAGCGCGTGCTCGCGGGAATTCTTACAGTCGGCGGCACAATCCTCGGCACCGGCCGCGATAAACCGCATCGCATGGAGATGCAAGGCGAAATGCGCGACGTGACTGATGTGATCGCACGGAATTACCAGCGGCAAAAACTGGATGCGTTGGTTTGCATCGGCGGTGGTGGCACGCACAAAAATGCTTTGCGCATGGTTGAAAAGGGGCTCAATGTTGTCACCCTTCCCAAGACGATTGACAACGATATCGTGCTCACCGACTCGACGATTGGTTTCGACACGGCGCTCGGAATTGCCACCGAAGCGATCGACCGTTTGCACAGCACCGCACATAGTCACCACCGGATCATCATCGCAGAAGTCATGGGTCATCGCGCGGGCTGGCTTGCGCTTGGCGCGGGTATCTCAGGCGGAGCGGATGTGATCTTGATTCCTGAGATTCCTTATGATGTGAAGCATATTGCGGCGGCGATCCGGCGCCGCAGCCAGCGCGGAACGAATTTCAGCATCGTGGCCGTGGCCGAGGGAGCGATGTCCAAGGAAGATGCGGCGGACTTCGCAGCAGCAGCAAGACGAAAAGCCAACGCGAAAACAAAGGAAGAACGACAACGGGCCAAAACCGATTTGACCGTGCTGAATGCGCGCCATTCGGGAAACACATTACGACTCTCAAGACAACTCGAGGAACTCACGCATCTGGAAGCACGCGTGACGATTCTGGGGTACGTGCAACGCGGCGGCACGCCATCGGCTGGCGACCGTTTGCTGGCAACACGCCTTGGAACCACTTGCGCTGAACTGATTGAACGAAGCGTTTTCGGCGTCATGGTTGCGGCACGCGGTGACGGAACCAAACCAGTTCCCATCGCTGATGTCGCTGGAAAACTTAAAACGGTTCCGTTAAACCATTCCTGGATTGAAAGCGCACGCCGGGTGGGAACCAGTCTTGGGGATTAAAGCTTCTTCAATAGAGGGCAACGCCACAAAGCAATTGACGCTCGACAGTCACACGCGCTCCGCCCATCTTTTTCTTCATGCCTCACGCAAGCGCGGCATCGCAAGCATCGCCATCCAGGCTAAAAATTTTTCTGCGCCGGCTGATCAGCACGGTTGTTTTATGGACGGTGGTCTTGACGGCAATGTTCTCGAGCAACCGGCTGCTGTCCGATTATTTTTTTCTTGCGGTGATGGTGTTTCTCGCCATCACGGGCTTGATTGAATTTTACGGGCTGGTTGAAAAACGCGAACTGGTGTGTTTCAAGGGCTGGGGCGTTTTCGGCGGCGCGCTGCTGATGTTTGGGACGTTCCTGCAAGTGACCGGTCACGTCGGCACACAGGGTTCACCTGCGCGCGTCAATGATTTTGAAACTAGATTCCTAATCCTGTTCGTGCTCGGACTTTGCCTGCGGCAATTCTTTTCGCGCAGCAACACTGCCGGAATCCTGGCGATCTCCACGACGCTTTTCGGGTTGATGTACGTGCCGTGGCTGCTGAACTTCATCCAGAAGATCCATTTCTTTCCTTTCACCGCCGGGTTTGAAGGGACGGGGAAGTTTTACGTGCTCTACTTCATTCTCGTGACGAAATTCAGCGACACGGGCGCGTATGCGGTCGGCTCGCTCATCGGCAGGCACAAAATGATTCCACGCATCAGCCCCGGCAAGACGTGGGAAGGTTTCGGCGGCGCGATTGCCGTCTCGACGGCGGCCAGCCTGGTTTTTGCGCACTTTTGCAGATCAAAAATGTTCGGCATGAATTGGATTCACGCGATCATTCTGGGTGTGATCTTGAGTGTGAGCGCCGTCGTCGGCGATCTGATCGAATCGCTCTTCAAACGCGAGGCCGGCGTGAAGGATTCGGGCAATCTGTTTCCCGGCATCGGCGGCATACTCGACTTGCTGGACAGTTTGCTGTTCAATGCGCCCATCATGTATCTGTATTTGCGGCATGTCCTGACGCACCCGTAACGCGATGAAGAACGTCGTCCTCCTCGGCAGCACCGGCTCCATCGGCACCAGCACGGTCAAAGTGGCTGAGGATTTGCCGGATCAAATCCGCCTGCTCGGCCTGGCGGCGGGCAACAATGTCGAACTGCTCGCTGGAACAAACGCGCAAGCATCGGCCGGCGGCGATTTCCATCACCGACCCCGCGAAAGCCAAAGAACTGCGCGACGCGCTCGGCACGACGCCACGAAGTTTATTGCGGGCACCGAAGGTCTCGTCCGAACTCGCCACGCTGCCCGGCGCGGACATCGTGCTGATCGCCATTGTCGGCACCGCCGGGCTTGCAACCGGCGCTGGCAGCCATTCGGGCGGGCAAGGACATCGCCATTGCTTCCAAGGAAATTCTCGTCATGGCCGGCGAAATCGTCATGAGCGAGGCACGGAAACATCGGCGTTCGCGTGCTGGCTGTGGACAGCGAGCATTCGGCGATTTTTCAATGTCTGGACGGCAAACCTCCCGGCTCGGTTCGCAAGCTCTGGCTCACGGCATCGGGCGGACCGTTCCGCGACGACACCGAAAGAGGAGTTCCCGGGAATCACGGTCGAGCGCGCGCTGAAGCATCCGTCCTGGGTCATGGGCCGGAAGATCACTATTGATTCCGCAACGCTGTTCAACAAAGGACTGGAGATGATCGAGGCGCGCTGGCTGTTCGACATCGAAATGGACCGCGTCGGGGTCGTCGTGCATCCGCAAAGCATCGTTCACTCGATGGTGGAATTTGTGGACGGTTCGATGCTCGCCCAACTTTCCACTCCCGACATGTGCCTGCCGATCCAATACGCCCTTACGTATCCCGAGCGCGTGCAGCCAGCGAGCGAGTGCAGACGAACCTGGCGCAGCCTGGGAACGCTGACATTCGAAGAACCGGACCTCGAACGTTTCCCGGCGCTGAATCTTGCGCGAAGGGCAGGGGAGGCCGGCGGAACGTTACCTGCGGTTTTGAACGCTGCAAACGAGGTGGCAGTCGAAGCGTTCGTGAATCGGCCGAATCACCTTTCCGCAGATTAGCGAAACCGTCCAACGGACGATGGACGAGCCACACTGTCCAGAAGCATCCGGATTTGGAGGAAATTTTGACAGCAGATGCCTGGGCGCGAAGAGAGGTTGGAACTCTGGCACGCTGAATGGTTGTGCGACGAACCGCGTGAACAACAATCCTGCTGAATCAAGTTACCGCGTAACGGTCATCGACAATGCCGTTGCAGCATTGAGATTGCCTGCTATATTCCCTCGCCTTTTGTCTGAGAGCGTAGAACATCTATGTTGAAAATAGTTGTCATCCTGGAAGTGCTCGTATTGTTCAATCTGCTGATTTTCGTCCATGAGCTGGGTCATTTTCTCGCGGCGCGATGGCGCGGGTTGAAAATCGACCGTTTTGCCATCTGGTTTGGGAAGCCCATCTGGAAGAAGAAGATCGGCGGGGTCGAGTATGCACTGGGCTGGATTCCCGCCGGCGGTTACGTCGCGCTTCCGCAAATGGCAACCATGGAATTGATCGAAGGCAAAGCGAAAGCTCGGCTGAACAACTGCCGCCGATCTCCGCGCTCGACAAGATCATCGTCGCCGTTGCCGGACCGCTTTCAGTTTTCTGCTGGCGGTCGCATTTGCGTGTGTTGTCTGGACCGCAGGAAAGCCGGTAAACGAAAACGAAAACTCGACCACGGTTGGCTGGGTTGATCCCAGTGGTCCTGCAGCAAGGCCGGTTTGCAGCCGGGTGATACCGTCTTGGCAGTTGACGGCCATCCCGTGACGACAGTTCTTTCCGCCTGCCAGGGACAGTATCACGTGGCGAATTATTACGAGCGGAGGCGACGAAATCGCCGTGGATTACCTTCGAAATGGGGAGAGACACGTGGCTCGTATCAAACCGTACCATAGGCCCGACAAAGTGGTACGAGCGAAGGTCCCTGCGCCAAATTCTGGTTGGGCCGGAGGCAGCCGGCGATTATCTACGAAGTGGCGACCAACAGTCCCGCGGCGCTGGCGGGCTTGCGGCCTGGCGACCAGATCGTGGCAATGGACGGACAGAAGATTTTCAGTCCGAATGCAATTGTGACCGCGGAGCAATCGATGAGCAACAGCCCGGTCAGGCCGATCACGCTGACAGTCCGGCGTGATCGGAGGAATTTGAACGGACATTGCTTGCTGAAAAACCAGTTCAACCCAAAGATAGCAGTCCTTCGCTCGGCATTGTGGCGTGCCAAGGTGAAACCAACGTGGCCATCGTTCATCCGACTCCGCTGGAACAAATCGAGGACAGCGCCGGACAGATCTTTGCGACCCTCGGCGCCGTTTTTTCCAGAAATACGGACATTGGCGTGCAACAGCTTGGCGGCGCCGTCATGATCATTCGGCTCTACAGCAATTTGTTTGAAAGTGAACATGGATGGCGGCTGGTTCTGTGGTTCAGCGTCGTGATCAATGTGAACCTCGCGTTGTTGAACTTGCTGCCGTTCCCGGTGCTGGACGGCGGCCACATTCTTCTTGCTTTGATCGAAGTGGTCCGGCGCCGGCCCGTCAGCGCCAAAGTTCTGCAAGCACATCCAAACCGCCTGCGCCGTCGCTCTGATTGCTTTCATGCTCTTCATCGCGTTCTTCGATACCGGCGATTGGATCCGTAGCGCTCGCGCAGACAGAGAGCAACCAGTCGTTTTTGCGGCCAAGCCTCGGTAACACAAGCGCACCCTTGGTGCAGATCGGCAAACGAGGTTGACCCTCTCCACAAGCGGTTCTAACCTTTTCGCTGTGTCAAACATGCGCTACTGCGAATCGCCCTACGTTTACAAGCGCCGCAAGACCCGCGAAGTCGTCGTCGGCGATCCCGCCCACGGCGGCGTGATCATCGGCGGCGATCATCCGGTCGTCGATGCAGTCCATGATCACCTGCGACACGATGGACACCGCCGCGTGCGTGAAGCAAACGCTCGACTGGTCGCCGTCGGCTGCCAGATCGTGCGCATCACCGCGCCGACCGTGAAGGACGCGGCGAACCTGCAGAACATCGTCGCCGAGCTGCGCGCAGCGCGGCTGCCTCGTGCCCGATCGTCGCCGACATCCATTTCAAGCCCGAAGCCGCGATGGAAGCGGCGAAGTGGGTCGAGATGGTCCGCATCAATCCCGGCAACTACGCCGACTCGAAAAAATTCGCGATCAAGGAATACACCGACGAGCAATACGCCGCCGAGCTGGCGCGCATCGAGGAAAAGTTCACGCCGCTGGTGCGAAGCTGTGCAAGGAACTCGGCCGCGCCCTGCGCATCGGCACCAACCACGGCTCGCTCAGCGACCGCATCATGAACCGCTTCGGCGACACGCCGCTCGGCATGGTCGAGAGCGCGCTGGAGTTCGCCCGCATCGCCCGCAAGCACGACTTCCACAACTTCAAGTTCTCGATGAAGTCGAGCAATCCGAAGGTGATGATCGAGTGCTATCGCCTGCTCGTCGCGCGGCTGGAACAGGAAGGGCCGGACTGGAATTATCCGATTCACCTCGGCGTCACCGAAGCCGGCGAAGGCGAGGATGGCCGCATCAAGAGCGCCATCGGCATCGGCTCGCTGCTGTGCGACGGCCTGGGCGACACGATTCGCGTTTCGCTCACGGAAGATTCGCCGCGCGAGATCGAAGTCTGCCGCGATTTGCTGGCGCAGATTCCCATGCTGACGTCGCGAAGCGGACTGCGGTGGAACGCGCCGCCTCCCGGATGGCGTTCCCATTCGACCCCTTTCATTTCGAGCGCCGCGAGACGCCGGAGATTGAACTCGGCCGATGACATCAAATGCGGCGGCGAGCAACTGTCCGCGTCGTCGTCACTCGCGCCACGTGGGACAAGGTCGCGCCGAAGATTCGTCCGAAGGACGACGTGAAGCCGGAAGCGGTTTACGAAGACCTGAACGTCTTCGAAATCGATCCGACGCAGGATTTCGAGATCAACTGCGACACGCAACTCGTCACGGTGAAGGACGGCGTGAACTTGCCGGCCATTACCGCGTTCCGCCTGCTGGCGGCGAAGCTGAAGCGCCTTGGGCCGCAACAATCCGATTCTGCTGAAGGATTGTCCTCGAGCGTTCGCTCGACAGCGCGCGTACGCCGCTCGAACCGAAGATCGCCTTGCTCCGCGCCTCGGTCGTCATCGGCTCGTTGCTGGCGGACGGCATCGGCGACGCGATTCTGGTTCGCGGCGAAGCCGGCGCGCGGCCAATCGCTGCGGCTGGCCTACAACATTCTGCAGGCGGCGGGCTGCCGCTCGTTCAAGACCGATTACGTCGCGTGCCCGTCGTTGCGGCCGGACGCTGTTCAATCTGCAAACCGTCACCGCGCGCATCAAAGCGCGCACGGAGCATCTCAAGGGCGTGAAGATCGCGATCATGGGCTGCATCGTGAACGGCCCGGGCGAAATGGCGGATGCGGATTTCGGCTACGTCGGCGGCGCGCCCGGCAAGATCAATCTCTACGTCGGCAAACAGCCGATCAAGTTCAACATCCCCGAAGCCGAAGCCGTGGATCGCCTGGTGGACTTGATCCGCGAGCACGGCAAGTGGGCGGAGCCGGAACGACGGGAGGCGCACATCGCATAGTTGATTGTGTTTGGCTCGTGCGAAGGAAGTTTTATTGCAACCACGTCAATGGATTGGTGTTTAATCGTTGTGCGCTGTATTGGTGGACCAGTGAAAAGTGGTTCGGCGGCGAACGTTGATTGAGCTAGACGCAGCCTTTTGTTTTGTCCGGACTTTGATAGAATTGAGCAAAGAAATAGTATGAAAATGGATACTTCACATCGCGCAGGATTTACACTGGTTGAAATCATGATCGTGGTCGCAATCATCGGCGTATTGGCCGGTATCGCGATTCCGAATTTCATGAAAGCTGGCACCACCGCGCGGCGCAATGCATGCATCAGGAACTTGCAGGAAATTGATGGCGCTAACCGCACGTATATTCTGGAACACAGCCTCGGCGAATCTGATCCCGCGCCGACATTCGAGCAAATCGCTCCTTATCTCGGCCGCAAAAAGACCGGTGCTGTTGTTAATGTCGATATCAAGTGCCCTGCTGGCGGCAGCTATTCGCAAGGTGCCACAGCTGGAGATAGTCCAACGTGCTCCAAAGCAGATACGGAGGGGCACAAGCTCGACTAAGCTGCGCCGCGAAAGAATTTCGGGTAAAAGGGAAGACTTCTAAACTCTGCTTCATCTCCGTGATCTTGGAGTCATGCGATTCGGACTAAATCCCGAACTCCTCTGCGTTTATCTTTCCATGAATTCCTGTTGAGCGTGCTTGGGGGCACTTAGCGCGCATCCTAGTATTGGACTGCCAATTTCTGGTTCTTTCGTGTCCATTGTTTCGGCAATGCGTCCAAGTTTTGGGCGACTAGTCCTTTCACCAACCCGTTTTTCGCACTGCTCGGAGCAATTCTCGCTGGCACCGCCTTTGCTCGGTTCGCACGTGCGGTTGATGGCAGGCAATGAGTGAACGAAAACTGAACTGGTTATAACCTGCCTGTCGTTACGTTCACGCCGCGCACAGAACAGAAAGGTAAAAACAGTCAATATGAAGATTAGCACCTCCCGAAAAGCGGGCTTTACGCTCGTAGAAATCATGATCGTTGTGGCGATCATCGGCCTGTTGGCGGCAATCGCGATCCCCAACTTCATCAAAGCGCGCACGACTTCTCAAAAGAACGCGTGCATTAACAACCTGCGTCAGTATGACGGCGCGGTCCAGCAATACGCGTTGGAACAGAACCAAGCGTCAGGGGCCACATACGCCCTGACTGATCTTCAGCCGTATATCAAGCTCACCGCCGGCGGTACCCTGCCGGCCTGTCCTGCAGGCGGAACGTATACGGAGGGTGCGACCGTCGGCGACGTGGCGGGTGTGACGTGCAGCTTAGCTGTTTCTGACGGCCACGTGCTGCCATAACAGTTCTTTTAAAAGCATTCAAGCCCGAAGCTCAACGCTTCGGGCTTTTTTTTGTGCACGAGCATTCGAAGAATTCCAGCTTGTTGATTCGTTGGAAGCGACGTTGGGATTCTTGCCGGCATCGTTATCGGGAATGGCATCAGGAGTGCTAAAAATCCAACTGTTGCGGTCGGTAGCAGGCAATACGTGAACCAAAATTGTCATTCATAAATAACCGCCTGATACCGGGTTCACGCCGCGATAAGCAAAAAGTGAAGTCGTATGAGAACTCGAATATCGCGAAGGGCGGGGTTTACCCTGGTGGAAATCATGATTGTCGTGGCAATCATTGGTTTGTTGAGCGCAATAGCACTGCCGAACTTTGTCCGAGCCAGGCAGACATCGCAGCAAGACACCTGTATTGCCAATCTGCGAGGAATTGACGGTGCGATTCAGGAATGGGCACTGGAGAACAAGAAGAATGCTTCAGCCAGCGTGCTGGACACGGACATTGAGCCCTACATGGGCCGTGGGACGGGAGGGGCGTTGATTAATGCGGACATCAAGTGCCCCGGCGGCGGTACATATTCCATTACCGACGTCCAAAGCCTTCCGGCATGCACGGTCCCGGGCCATCAATTGCCCTGAGCATTTGTTCTTACACGGCGACCTTGGCAGCTTCGTTTCGAGAGATGAGGAAAGTTGCTTATTTCACGCGACTGGTAATGAATCGGCTCTGCCCTGAGTGGCGTTGACGAAACGATTTTATTTGCAACAATTCTCGATGTTGCGGGCTTCTATCGAGCATGAACATTGAGTTGTCGAATATCGCAAAGAGAACTTTGCCTGCGGAACCCAGGCAAACCGCCGTCATTAAGATTCAGAATCTGGTGGTTGAGTATCCCGGTCGCGGCATCAAGTCACGCCCAACTCTGGCGGTCAGGAACCTTAATCTCGAAGTGCGCCAGGGCGAGGTCTTTGGTTTTCTCGGCCCAAACGGCGCCGGGAAGACGAGCACGATGCAGGTGTTGCTGGGCTTTCGCGCTCCGACGAGCGGCGCGGCATATCTATTTGATGTGGACGTGCGCGAGGCCATTGCACGCCAACGAATCGGCTATCTGCCAGAGCTGACCTACTACTACAAGTTCCTCACCGCCGAGGAACTTCTTCGTTTCTACGCGCGTATTTTCAAGATTCCCAGGCAGGAAACCGAAAAGCGTATTGACGCCCTATTGAAACTCGTCGAATTGGAACCGGCTCGCAAACGGCCTATAAAATCCTATTCCAAAGGCATGCAGCAGCGTGTCGGACTTGCGCAGGCGCTGATCAACAATCCTGACCTGCTGGTTTTGGATGAGCCGACCAGTGGTTTGGATCCGCTCGGGCGAATGAAAGTGCGTGAAATCATTCAGCGACTGAAGAACGAAGGCAAAACCGTCTTCTTCTCATCTCATGAACTCGGCGAGGTGGAAACAGTTTGTGACCGCGTGGCTATCGTGCATCGCGGAGAGTTGAAGATTGAAGGCCGTGTCGATGGTCTGGTCCAAAAGTACGAGATGAATCTCGAAAAGATTTTCCTAAACATTGTCGGCTATCAATCCCAGCCTCAAGAATGAGTACGATCTTTGCATTGGCAAGCGTAGTCCTGAAGGAGCTTTATCGGCGAAAGGATTTTTACGTTCTCTTTGTGATTACGGTTGCGATCACGCTCCTGATGGCATCGGTGCGGTTCTTCGATGATGCAAAGATTGCCGGTTACCTCAAAGACATCTGCCTGCTTCTAATTTGGATATCAGCGTTCGTCATCGCGATCACGACTGCTGCCCGGCAGATTCCGGTCGAACGGGAAAACCGGACCATTTTCCCGTTGCTGGCGAAACCTGTCACGCGGGCGCAAATCGTTGTCGGGAAATTCGCGGGCTGCTGGTTCGCAGTGGGAATGGCCCTGCTCATATTCTACGTTTTCTTTGGAGTCATCAGCGCAAGCAGGGAAGGAACATGGCCGCTGGCTCTGTATTTCCAGGCGCTCTGGTTGCAGTGGATGATGCTTGCGGTGGTAATTGCGTTGGTGTTGTTCGGCTCTGTCGTATTCAGTGCGCCGTCAGCCAACACAACGATTTGCTTTTTTGTGGTGCTGGGAATTTTTGTATTGGGCGGCCACTTGAACGAGCTTGCGATGCGGCAGGGAGGAGTGCCGGGCGCCATCACGTATATCATCTATTACTTGATTCCGCATCTGGAGTGGTTCGGATATATGCGCGATCGAATCAATTACAATTGGGGAGCTGTCTCCTGGCTGGATTGCTTCCTGGCTACGCTTTATGCAGGAAGCTATACAGCCATTTTTCTGTTTGGGACCTGGCTCGTGTTTCGGCGCAAGCCATTGACGGCATGAACAAGTTCCGGGCTACACTCTGCCTCCTGTTACTAACGGTAATCGCCTTCACGCTGGCGGTCTGCCTGCAACCGCGGATTTGGAGTTGGTCGGGAAACGATACCTTTTCAGCAGGCGCGATGAAGATTCTATTTGGCGGAGGACGTCAATCGCTCGCGGGCCTTTTTTACCGCCAGGCAGACGTCACCCTTCACAGTGGATATTATCCTTCCATTTTTAGTCAGGCACAAATTGAAGAAGAGAACGAAGACGACGTGACGCACTCCGGCAGTGCAGATCACGACCACGCCCTCGCGAAGGATTCGCAACGAGAACCCAGCGTCGGCAACCGTGTAGCCGAAGACGGCGGGTTCATGGAAAAACCCGCGGACTGGATCGAAGGCTTCGGGCGGCATTTCATGATTACCGAGCATACGCACCTTGAGGGACAGGGCACGCGTGAAATCCTGCCTTGGCTCAGAATTTCAGCCGACCTTGACCCACACAACGTGCTTACCTACACCGTCGCCGCGTATTGGCTTCGAAAGGAGCTTCGAGAAACGGATAAAGCGGAACAGTTCCTTCGCGAAGGTTTGCGTGTAAATCCGGATAGTTACGAGATTTTGTTTGAATTGGGCTGCCTTTACGACGAGGCCCGCCACGATCCAACTCGCGCCAGTAATATCTGGCAACTTGCATTGCGTCGCTGGAGCGAAAAGGAAAAGAATCAAAAGGATCCCGACTTTCAACTGTATGACAATATCCTGGATCACCTTGCGCACGTGGCCGAGGAGCAGGGCGATTACGCCGACGCGATCCACTGGTTCGAACAAGCCAAGGAGCACTCGCCAAGTCCCGCCGCATTGCGGTCGCAAATTGATGCGCTGCGCGCCAAACTCGCCACGCAAAGACCGAAGGAGTAATCGCGGTGGTTGGTCGCGCTCGGACGGCGATTGCGCTTGGTTTTAGCTTTTTCCACTTGTTAAATGCTCCGCATGAAACTGCGGACAGCCTCCGTGAAGCGAGCCACCAGCGAGACGCGTATCAGTGCTCGGCTGAATCTCGATGGTTCCGGCAGAGCCTCGGTCAAAACTGGGATTCCGTTCTTCGACCATATGCTGACGCTTTTGGCAAAACATGCCGTGGTTGACCTGCACCTTCGGTGCGACGGTGACCTGGACGTGGATTCCCACCACACGGTGGAAGATTGTGGAATCGCGCTGGGACGCGCGTTTCTCGAAGCTCTCGGTGACAAGAAGGGCATCCGACGTTACGGAACCGGATTCCATCCAAAAAATCCATTCACCGGGGAGGCTTACGTCCCAATGGATGAATGTCTCGCGCGCTGCGTGGTAGATTTCAGCGGGCGACCGTATCTGGTCTGGCGCGGCCTGGATCGATTCGCTCACAACGTTGTAAGCAAGAAGGAGAAGACCCAGGACATGTCCAGCTCGTTTCGGTTTGGCCTCGCCCGTGAGTTTTTCCAGGGTTTTGCGAATGAGGCCCGGTGCAATCTCCACCTGGAACTCCTGTACGGCGACGAACCACATCATATTGTTGAAGCGCTGTTCAAAGCCTTTGCCAAAGCAGTGGACTTTGCCTGCCAACGCGATCCGCGAATCGCGGGAAACATTCCCAGCACCAAAGGACACTTGTAATTTCTCGAATAAGCGCGGAGCTTGCCTCGTCAAATCCATGGCTGATAAGAGTTATTCCTCTGCCGACGACGCAGCGTTAGTGCGGGACGCGCAAAATGGCAACACGGAAGCGTTCGAGGAACTGGTCGCGCGGCATCGCGATAAGATTTATGCGCGAGCCCTCAGCATGATGAGGAATGAAGATGAAGCCTTGGATCTTTCTCAGGAAGCATGGGTCAAGGGTTGGCAGCGGCTGGGTCAATTTCATGGCGAGTCGAGCTTCAGCACGTGGCTGGTGCGAATCGTCATCAATCTCTGTCTTGACGAATTGCGGAAACAAAAACGCCGCCGCGCCGAATCCATTGAGGAAATGGATGAGGAATCCGGCGGCGTAGAGCGTCAGATGCCAGCCATCACAGTCAACCCGACCGAGCGGTTGGAACGCGGAGAATTGCGGCAGAGAATCGATCGCGCGCTGGGCCAACTCTCGGTCGAACACCGGACGGTGCTGGTGCTTCATGAATTTGAAGAAATGGAATATAAGGAAATAGCAAAGGCCGTGGGCTGCTCGATAGGAACAGTGATGTCGCGGCTCTTTTACGCGCGGCGGAGACTGGCAGCCCTGCTGGCGGATTTGAAAAGAGAATAGGCTCGCAGACGTGGATAGATCATGAACAACGATGAGCAACTGAAACTGCAAGCGTTCTTCGACGGCGAGTTGCCCGAAAACGAAGCACGCGCAGTGGCGTCTTGGGTCGCGCGCGATGGCGAAGCCGCAGCACTGCTTGGAGAACTGCGCAATACGCGCAAGGCCCTAAGCGATTTCGAGTCTGAGTTGCGGTTGCCCGAAAGCCGCGAGTTCTACTGGTCTAAAATCTCACGCGAAATCGAGCGCCAGATTCCTGCGGGGGAACTTCCTTCGGAGGTTTCGCTTTGGTCCTTTTTTCGCCGATGGCTCATTCCGGCAGGGACGCTCGCGGGGGTTGCTCTTGCGATGCTTCTCGTTGTATTCGAGTTCGGCTTGTTGCGGCACTCAGCAAATCCCACGACGGAGATGGCGTTTGGTGACGCAGGCGCGTTCACGTATCGCGATTATGGCAATGGCACCACGTTGGTTTGGCTTCCGTACCCGGCGGAAAGGGAAATTGCCCAAAATGCCGGACGTTGATAGGTTCTGGAAGAATGAACTCCAAATTGCAACTCCCCGCTTTGCGCGGCTGCGTCCTGGCCGTGTGCCTGTTGCTCGTCGTTTCATCTGCTGCTCAAGCGAAGGATTGGAAACTGGAAGCTGTACTGGTCTGGGCGACGAGCGCAGAAAAATCCCCCAATCCAAATCACAAGCCTGTTGATGCAGAAGTGAAACGGAAGCTGGGCGAACTGCCGTTGAAGTGGAAAAACTATTTTGAGGTGCATCGTGAAACGTTCAACGTCCGCCAAGGAGGGTCCACGCAAGTCAGCCTCAGCGACAAATGCAAATTGGACGTGAAGCACACTGATGGAAAGAACGCTGAAGTGTCGCTGATCGGGAAAGGCGAACAGGTCTTGAAACGAATCCAACCGCTTCCCAAAGGCGAAATGCTTGTCTTGGGAGGAAACGCGCCGGACGGAACGGGCTGGCTTGTCGTCCTGAAACGGTTGGAATAACGCGGCTGAAGTCTTCGCTTCCGCTCCTATCCTTACTGTGAAGTACTCATGCGCACTGCACCGGTGCGCTCGACCGCCGGTTTGCCACCAATGAATACCGAGCCGCGATTAACCAGAATTTCGGCGCCGGGACTCAAGGGCCCATAGCCACGGTAGTTCACAAACAATTCATCGTTCATGATCATCAGCGATTGATTGTCCACGTCCCAACGCTCCACATTCAGGGGTTTTTATCAGATCGAAATGTGATTGTTTTGCCATCCCTGTTCACTGAAAACTGCCTTTGCCCAGGTACCTTGCTATAGAGGTCCACGTTCCCACGTGGCATGATGGTGACAGAATAACCGGCGACCATTCGCTTGCGGACATCATCGGCGGACGGACTCGAACCCGTCGTACGCATACGCATGCCGCTACTCGTCGATGTGGCTGTCGGATTGTCGCGACTAGAAGCGATCTCAATGATGCCGTTCTCGCCCCTTGGGTCAGATGGAATGAACAAGCCGACACGTCGCTTAGTGAATATGAGGATTGCCATCCTGAGTGTAAAGGCAGAACAAATTGTTAGCTGGCGGCCCGTGACGAGCATCCGCTAAAGAGCGCAGAACAAAACAAATAGCGCTCCGTGTTTGAAGGGTGGGGCGCTTAATTCGATCTGAAACTAGATTCCCACGCTCGCCAGTTCTTCGTTGGTCGCCACGTTGACGATCTTGAACTGCTCGGCGTGCAGCGCCGGGTCGGCGCGGAAGGAGAGTTTGCCGAAATAGCGTTTCTCCATCTCGATGAGATGCTTTTCGTCCTCGGTGCGCAGGCGCTCGAGCACGGTCGGATGCACCACGATGCGCAGCTGGAAGTCCGATTCGTCGCGCGGACGTTTCTTGAGGATTTCGCTGAGCTTGCGCTGGATTTCGACGCTCATGGTCAGGGCGCTCTTCACCTTGCCGCGGCCTTTGCAGTACGGGCAATCGTCATAGACCGCGGCGCGCACGCTTTCGGAGTGGCGCTGGCGGGTCATTTCCATCAGGCCGAGCTGGGAGATGGGCAGGATGTGGGTCTTGGCCTTGTCGCGGCGCAAGCCCTCCTTCATGCGCTGATAAACCTGTCTGCTGGTCGCGGCGCGATTTCATGTCGATGAAGTCGAGCACGATCAGGCCGCCCATGTTGCGCAGGCGCAGCTGGCGGGAGATTTCGTCGGCGGCTTCCAGGTTCACCTTGAGGATGGTCGATTCCTGGTCCTTGCCGCCCTTGTGGCGGCCGGTGTTCACGTCGATGGCCACCAGCGCTTCGGTTTCGTCGATGACGATGTAGCCGCCGCTCTTGAGATGGACCTGGCGGGAGAAGGCGTTCTCCAGCTGCTTGCGTGATGTTGAAGCGGTCGAAGATCGGCTGCGGCTCGGTGTAGAGCTTGACCTTGTCGGCGGAGCGCTTGGAGATCTTGGAAATCATCTCGCGCATGCGGTCGTAGGCCTTCGGGCTGTCCACCACGATGCGCTCGACGTCTTCGGTGAGGAAGTCGCGCACGGTGCGTTCGATCAGGTCCGGCTCCTGGAACACGCAGGTGGCCGGCGGCTGGCGTCTTGATGCGGTCCTGGATGCTGCTGCCATTCCTCGAGCAACAGCGCGAGGTCGCGCACGAAGTAGCGCTTCTGCTGGCCTTCGCCGACGGTGCGCATGATGACGCCCATGCCGTCCGGGAATGGTCAGTTCGCGCAGAATCTTCTTCAGGCGCTGGCGTTCCTGCTGGTTCTCGATCTTGCGCGAGATGCCGCTCTGGTCCGAGTTGGGCAGCAGCACGAGATAGCGGCCGGGCAGGACGAGGTTCGTCGTGACGCGCGGGCCTTTGGTGCCGATCGGGCCCTTTGGTGACCTGCACGATGATGTCGCTGCCGGGCGGATAGACGCGCGGGATGTCCTTCTGCGTGATCTTCGGGCTGGTCGCGCCGCCGGCCTTCGCGCTCGACGATTTCCACGCCGCTGTCGAAGTTGCTCGGCACGATGTCCCAGTAATGCAGAAAGGCGTTCTTCTCGAAGCCGATGTCCACGAAGGCGGCTTTGAGGCCGTCTTCGAGATTGCGCACCTTGCCTTTGAAGATGCTGCCGACCAGGCGCTCTTCGGTGGTGCGCTCGATGTTGAATTCCTCGAGCTTGCCGTCCTCGGACACGGCGACGCGGGTTTCGAGCGTCTCGGCGTTGATGATGACTTCCTTGTGAATCTTCTTTTCCGGCTTGATCAGCCGCTGGACCTTCTTGACCAGCGTGGTCGCGGCGACCCGGATGGTTTCGACGATGCCCTTTGGGCTGCTCCTTGAACGGGCACCGGCTCGAAGGGCTTTTCCTCCTCGACCTGCGCGGGCGTTTCGAGGTTGGGCTCGCGGAAGTCGCGTTTGTCCTGGCGTCCGGCGGCCGGCGTTCGGTCGGCAAGCCTTCCGGCGGCAGGCCGGCGGCGATGTTTTCGGCGCGCTCGATTTCCTGAGCGTGGCGGCGCTCGTAAACCTTTTCCGGCGCGGCCGTGCCGCCCGACGGCTTCGGCGCGGGCCTCGGTGGCTTCGCGGTCCGGTTTCTGCGGGCTATGTCCCAGCCCGCCGCTCGGGCGGAACCGCATGCCGCCGCGGCGTCGCCGGGAAAAATTTCTGTCACTCATAATTAATAGGCCTTTCGATAGATGTACACGTTTTGCAGCATGCCCATGGCGATCAACGAGCCGAGCACTGAAGACCCGCCGTAAGTTAACAGCGGCAGTGGCACGCCCGTCACGGGCATCAATGCGAATGTTCATGCCGATATTGATGAAGACGTGGCTGAACAGGAGCGTGACAACGCCCACAGCCAGCATCTTGCCCAGGCGATCGCGCGCCTGGCCGGCGATTCTGATTCCGGTGAACAGAACCACCGCATACAGCGTGAGCACGATCACGCTGCCGACGAATCCTTTCTCCTCGGCAATGACGGAGAAAATGAAATCGTTGTGCGCCACGCCCGGCGGCAGGAAACCCAAGGCATTCTGGGTGCCCTGCTGCCAGCCTTTGCCCGTCAACCCGCCGGAGCCGACGGAAATCAACGCCTGCCGCACCTTATACGAATCGTCGAACTCGCTGCTTGCGCAGGCGTTTCTCTCTGGCCGACGCAGTCGGCCGGCGGCGAAATTCTTTGCCGAAATAAACCAGCAGCCGTTGCGCTGGTAGTCCTCCAGTTTGATCTGCCAGTTCGGCGGCGCGAACAGAACGTCCACCAGGAACAGCGCCGCCAGAATGCCGACGCCGCCCAGCAAGCGCAGCAGAAAGCGTTCGGGGCACGCCCGCGACGTAAGCATCGCCAACCCGGTCGGCAGCAACACCAGCGCCGAGCCGAGGTCCGGCTCCTTCAGGATCAACAGGAACGGCAGCAGCATCATGCCGAGGGCCTTCCAGAAGATGAGCAGGCTGCCGCAATTCCTCCGCGGGCCGGCTAGAAAATGCGCCTGCGCCAGGATGAACGCGAGCTTGGCGAATTCCGACGGTTGCAGGCTGAAGAAGCCCAGGTCAAACCAGCGCCGCGCGCCCGAGCGCATCGTGCCGAACGATCAGCACCGCGACCAGCAGCAGGATCGTCGCGACAGTAAATCACGAACGACCAGCGGGCCAGCGTGTGGTAGTCGACCAAGCACAGCATCACAGTCGCCGACGCCGATGCCGAGCAGCATACCAGACAAGTCTGCCGGAACCAGCAGTTCCGGATTGTAGACGCGGAACGCTGCCGCGCGCCGCGGATTCACTGGCCATGGTCGCGCTGTAAACGAACGCCGTGCCCAGCAGCATCAGGCCCGAACAGGCCGAGCAACTGCAGCCGGTCGAGTGCGCGACTGGCGTTCGTTGAGAGACGTCTTCAAACATGGTTAATGGTTGTCTGCGCCAGAGTGCCTGTTTTGAGCGGCGTGCGCTTGTTCGCTTTGCAGAATCGCCTGGTAAATCTGTCGCGGCCGATCGGCGCGCAGGTCTCGCCGCCGGACGCGCCGCCTTCGATCATCACGACGACGGCGTAACGCGGGTTCTCGTAAGGCGCGAAGGAGAGAAACCAGGTCGTGGCAATTGACTTGTCGATCTTGCCGTTGTGTTCGTTCTGCGCCGTGCCGGTCTTGCTGCAGACGCGAAAGCCCGGCAACGTGCGCGCCGCCGACCGTGCCTGTAGCCCGTGCCGCCGGGTCCTTCGACGTCCGCCAGCATCGCCTCGCTGAAGAATCTTCATGCTGCGGGGGCTGACACCCAGCGTGTCGCGCACGCGGCCCTTCGGAGAAATGATCGGCGGTTCGCGTCGAGACCGGATCCTGCGGCTCGATGCGGTCCACGAGGCGTGGCCAGAAGACTTTTCCGCCGTTGGCGAGCGCCGCTGCCAGCACGGTCATCTGCAGCGGCGTCACGTCGATTTCGCCCTGGCCGAAGCAAATGTTGCGCCGCGTGTTGTCGGTCCAGTTGGAACGCAGTCGCCGGTCGGAAGGAAAATTTCCTCGCACTTCCTGCCGCGTGCCCAGTCCGGGAAAAGTTCCGGCCAGTCCTGCGCGGTCGCGAGGCCAGTGCGTCTCGCCCAGATGCAGCCGCTGGGCCAGTCGGACGATGTTCTCGAATCCGTAACGCAGCCCGTTGCTGATGAAATAGGAATTGCTCGAGTGAATCAGCGCCCGCTCAAAATTGTACTTGCCTGGCGCGACAGTGTCGCCGATCCATTGGCCACGGACATTGATGGCGCTGGGATCATTGCCTTCGCGGATTGGGCTTCACTTCGATTTCCGCTTTTTCGTCGAGCCCGGCTTCGAGGCAGGCCAGTCCGACGACAGGTTTGAAGATCGAGCCCGGCTGATAATTCTCCTGCGTGGCGCGATTCTTTTCTGCCTCCAGAGCGCGGTCATCCGCTCGATACTCAGCCGGGTGGAAAACCTTGAGTGAACATGTTCGGATCGAATGCGTCGGCACGGAAGCCAGCGCGAGAATGTCGCCGGTGTTGCACGTCCATGACCACGGCGGCGCCGCGCGTGTCGGGCCTTACACCGCGGCGTCCGCAGCGCTTTCTCCGCGGCCTGCTGAATACGCGACGTCAATCGTCAGCACGACGTTGTGGCCGGGTTGCGGCGGGGCTCCAGATATTTTCTCGTTCTGGCGATAGCCGAAGCTGTTGACCAGCACGGATTTCGTGCCGGCGCGGCCGCGCAGTTCCTCGTCGAAGGCGTATTCGATTCCGTTCCATGACGCCGCGTGTAGTCCGGCAGCCGATAATCGAAGTCGGCTCCTCGCCTTCGAACGAGCGGTCGTCGTTGCGATGCAACTGGCCCAGCACGTGCGCGGCGGTGGCTGCCGAGCGGATAAACGCGCGACGGACTGCGATTTCGAGATCCGCGGCAATGACGCCGGCGAGTTGTTCCTCGAAGCGCGCGATTTCAGTCGGGGTTGCTGACTTTGATGATCGGGTAGGGCAAGGCGCGGTTGCGTTCATATTGCCTGCTGGAAATCCTTCGGGTCGAGCGAGAGCGGCTGTTGCAGCGCGCGCGCGACTTGCTGGACGACGTTGCTGGTGGCGTTGTAGCGGGCCTGTCGTCTCAACGCTCTCAACCTGTTCGCGATTTGAGTTTCACGTACTGCTGTCGTGACCGGACGGCGAGCCGAGCCAGCGTTTCCAGAACGGCAGCGCGTTGGTGACGACGCTGGCGTCGGCCGCAGACGCGCTTTGAACTCTCTTCGAACGAATCGCTCAGGTCTTCGAGGTAGAGACTGATGTTGTAGCTGGGCCGGTTCTCCGCGAGCACGATCGCCGTTGCGATCGAGGATTTTTCCGCGCGGCGCCGGAATGCGCACGGTCCGGAACGACTGCGTCTCCAGATGCGCCTGATAATCGCGGACGGAAACGATCTGCACCCACCATAAGCCCGCCAGCAGCACCAGCATGCCGGCCAAGAATCGCGAACGTCAGCAACCGCAGTTGCGGGTCGTTCTTCTTCAGTTGGTCGAAGATTAGCATCGGACTAAAGCGTTGAAGTTGATGTCGAATCGGGACGCCGATGCACACAGTGCAATGACTCTAACGATTCAACATCGAACAGTCTTCATTTCCTTCCCCTCCTGATTTCGCGGTCGGGGCGGAACTGCTCTCTGTCATGCGCGCCGGTAACCAGCGCGCGATCAACCAAGTCAAACAGTTGGAACAGACCGGCGTCGCCACGGCGCCGCCGAGGCTCATCACGATCCATTGCCACAGCGAACCCCAGCCGAGCAGCGGCGATCTGGCCCAGTCGTCAGCAGCAGCAGGACGGTCATCACCGGCACGACTGCGCTCGCGGCAAGGCCGAGCACGAATTGCGCGAACAGTTGGTCGCGCAGGATCAACTCGCGCTGCGAGTAAATGAGCAAGTCCGACGACGAACAACGGCAGCACGCGTCACGCCGAGTGGATTGGCCGAAAGCGAATCGAAGAAAAGCCCGCCCAGCACGCCAGCAGCGTCGACGCGTCGTCAGACTTCGTCGATCAGGCTGGCGTAAACCATCAGCGCCGGCAGCAGATCAATCTGCGCGCCGAGCAAATGCCGCAGCCCGTTGAACGCGCCTCCCAGAAACACCGCGAGAAACAGCGGCCAGCGATCAGAACAAGAAGTGGTAGTTGAGCGCAGTTCATTGGAAACAGCACCCACACTTCTTCCAGCGCGTTCAGGTTGGCCGCCAGTTTGACGCGCGCTTCGGTGTAGAGCCCGTATTCCACGGCCCGCGAATCGACGATTTTGCCGATCGGAATTCCTTTGGGAAAAATGTCCGCCGTCGCCGCTGGTCACGACGTCTTGGCCCGCTTTCAGGTTGGCAATTGCTGGAAGGAAACTCAAGCTCGACGAGCGAACCGTCGAAGACGCCGGCTGCCGACAAGCAGTCCCGGATCGCGCGTCTCGTTCTTCGACCAGCGCCGACGACTTTGCAGTTCGGATCGCCCAGCAGAACGACCTGCGAGCGGGTGAGACTGACGGAGGAGATGCGCCCGACCAGAAACCCATCGGGCGTCAGCACCGGCAGATTGTTGCGTACGCCGTCGCGGCTGCCGAGATCGATTTGCACTGTGCGCCACCAGTTGGCGGGATCGTGCAGGACGACCCTGGCGAGCTTGAGTTTCCAGCGGGCCTGTCTGTTGCCAGCCGAGAAGCTGCCGCAGCCGTGCCGTTTTCCGCGCCTGCTTCTTCGGCCTGCATCAGTCGCAGGCGCAAGTCGCTGGTTCTCCTGCCGCAACGCTTCGTTTTGCTTCAGCAATTCGCTGCGGGACATGACGGCGTCGCCGGCCTTGTCGGCCAGTTGATGGCGAGAACTGGCCAGCCCGAACAACGGGAGGAACACGCTGCCGATCGGCCAGCTTGAAGCGGGCCGCCGTCTGGCTGGGCAGATTCAAAATCGATCAACGTCAGCAGCACGACCAGACCCAGCGCTATGTAATGCGGCCGTTTTAACATCTAATCTTCACGGTAGCGTCGGCACATTACGCCGACTCGGGACGCCGCAACGCGGCGCACCCTCGACCTGAGACCATGTCGAATGGCGAGAGGGAATTACTTGGAGTTGGAAGAGACGCGCTTGAGGAACTGAAGTTCCTGCAATACCCGGCCGGTGCCTTCGGCCACGGCGCTCAGTGGATCGTCGGCGATGTGGACCGGCAAGCCGGTCTCCTCGGCGACGAGCCGGTCAATGCCGCGCAACAGCGCGCCACCGCCGGCCATGACAATCCCGCGGTCCACCAGGTCGGCGGACAATTCGGGCGGACAACGTTCGAGGGTGATGCGGACAGATTCCAGTATGCTGGAAAGCGGCTCTTGCAAGGCTTCGCGAATTTCTTCGGAGCGAATGGTCAGGGTCTTCGGCAGTCCTGCGCTCAAATCGCGTCCTTTGACTTCCATGGTTAATTCCTGCTCCAGCGGAAAGGCAGAGCCAATTCGTATCTTGATTTCCTCCGCTGTGCGTTCACCGATCATCAGGTTATAGGCCCGCTTCATGTGCGCGACGATCGTCTCGTCGAATTCGTCTCCGCCCACCCTCAGGCTGCGGCTGAAGACGATACCGGCGAGGGAGATGATTGCGATTTCGCAAGTCCCCCCGCCGATATCCACGATCATGTTGCCCGCCGGCTCATGCACCGGCAAGCCCGACGCCGATGGCCGAGGCCATCGGTTGTTCGATCAGATACACTTCCCGCGCGCCGGCATGAGTGGCGGAATCTTTCACGGCCCGTTTCTCCACTTCGGTAATGCCCGAGGGAACCGCGACGACGACGCGCGGCGCAATGAGCTTTCGATGATGGACCTTCTGGATGAAATGGCGGAGCATGGCTTCGGTGATTTCGAAGTCCGCAATGACGCCGTCCTTCATCGGGCCGAATGGCCACGATGTTTCCCGGCGTGCGTCCCAGCATCCGTTTGGCTTCTTCGCCAACGGCCAGGACGTTGGTAGTGCCCGCCTGAATGGCCACGACGGAAGGTTCACGCAGAACGATTCCCCGATCACGTACATAAACGAGGGAATTGGCCGTCCCGAGGTCTATCCCAATGTCATTGGAAAACAGGCTTTTAACTTGCGCAAACATGAATGTTGCCTAACGAGGCGAAAGTTAAGAGCCGATTGGCGGAACAAGGTCAAGATTATTAACCCCGCTTGAGACGCGCGTTTCCGCAGCGGCGGGAAGAAACGCCGATCTCTCCGTATAAAAACAGAGCGGCCCGCCCCATACAGCAGCGGACCGCTCCGAACCCAACACCCAGAACAGAAAGGTAAAACCAACGCGAACACGATCTCACGAATGCCCCGCGCGCGCAATTCGGAGCAACACTGAATTACGGCCAAGGGATTCTCCGGGAAGAATTGAGTGGGGCAAGACCACCACCTAATTAGAGAGTGGCGGCACAATAAAAATTAGGTGACCGATCCCCGAAAGATCATTTTTCTGATGGAATGGTGCCAGCGGAGGGATTTGAACCCCGACCAAAGGCTTATGAGTCCTCTGCTCTACCCCTGAGCTACTCTGGGAGCCCCGACAATATTTTTGCGTGACAACTCGCGGGAGAAAATGATTTGCCGCCGGATGTGCCTCTTTCGGAAAATTACGTTCCTCAATCGCAACAAAAAATCTGTGAGAAGCCTAATGTTGTTTCTCAACGGGGAAGAGTTTCGTATTGCTCAAATTGTTTGCTCTGAAATATGAATCGGAGGTGCCGAATGCACCAACCCGCAAGAATTCAACTTTGAAGACAGCGGTTTTCATCGAGGTGTTTTTCGCCCGAATTGAAGCCCGCACGAGTGCGGATTCACCCATATCTTCTGAAAGAAGAAACGAAATCTCCGGGGCTGATTCGTTGGACATTGGGATTAAGGGTCTGGGGATGTGGTGAGTCAATTGTGCTGCGCTAACATCGCCAACCGCCAGTCCAGGTTTTTCCCAAGCAGAGTCGGCGGCCCACTTCAAATTCCCGTTTGGTTGGCTTCTCCAAATCATGAGCGTCAGCTCTACGCTTTCAGCGGCCATCGGAGAGTCCAGGCTCTGGTCAGATCTTGATCCTGAATTATTCCATACCCTGAATCTCAACACCACGTTGGTATGTCCAACTCGCACAGGGACGACGAGTGAGGTGGCCGCCCACACCTTGTTTGGATCAGGAGGATCCAGAAAGCTATTGGTGAAAAGTAGATCAGTCTTTGGAGATTCGGAAGTGCTTAATGCCAAAATCAAACTGGGCCGCGCTTCTAAAGAATACATCGATATGATCATACCCAACGCCAACATCAGGACGAAATAGGAAACGCAAATTGTAAACCTGTGTTGCCACCGCCTGAAGATGAACCCGGCCAGAGCAGCAATGACAGAGGCTGCAAAAAGGAAAATACAAACAGAAGAAATAGCAGACGCGCTGCGACCGCCAACAATTTCAATGTACCCCCAAAACAACGAAACGGCTCCGGCGTCGATAAGCCCCAGTATGATCCAGATCGTGCTGGTCCTCTGATTACCGGAGATGCCTTTTTCTTTGGGAGGATAGTCTGTGGCCTTAGTCCTCACAAAACCGCTGTTATCACGCCGCAATTGAGAAAGCAATGCATTCCGAAGATCGCTTGTTGAAAGAATCGCGCCAGTGGTTCACAGAAATCGACACATGCTTCGAAGACACGGGCGTCAAAGAAGCCCGGACGATTGTTCCCTCCGTTTTGTGGCGCAACGATCCACGGTAAGAACAAAACGTTGGACGGGGTTTCGACCCAAAGACGAATAGACGACTTTTTGAATATTGCGCCTGAACGGGTATTCATTCGTGCCATCCAGCCGGTTAAGCTTGCGGGTCAATGTGTTGATTGTGCAGCTTTGTGGCGAATTCCGCCCCGGCATATTTCCAGCTTGAGACAAATTCGAATGGGTGGCGAACCAAAAAGGAGCGAGCGCCGTGAAGCGTATCTGCCTTGGTCGCCAAGGTCTGTCCCATGCCGAATATATGAGCGGAGTAGTCAATAGGCGCGCCATCGTTCTTGACGGATTCGCCATTCTCATATGGCTTGATACCGTGGCAGAGATGTCGGATTTCTGCGCTGGGATGACTCCAAGAGAGTGGAGGATTACCGCTTATGTTTCTATTCTGTGCTTTGCGGTTCCATTTGCGCTCGTTCATGCTACGGCTTGGGTGATCGGGGGCTTGAAGAAGCCGGTTTGCACTGCTGAGGAGCAATGATCAAACAAGCTCACATCTTCAAGCGGGCGTGCTGCTATTCTATAAGCCAGGTAGAAAGTCGCGTCGGTGAAGCTGCCCCTGTCTGATGGATCCGCTTCGTTGCTGTTGCCCGGAGGGCGCATTAAGCCAGCAGAATCGGTGAAGTCTTTTTAGAAATGGTGCCAGAGGAGGGATTTGAACCCCCGACCAAAGGCTTATGAGTCCTCTGCTCTACCCCTGAGCTACTCTGGCAGCCGCGACATTATTTCGCGGACAACTCTGCCGATGTCAAACCGGATTCACATCGCCGACTGAAGCTTTTGATTCCTCCGAATCCGTGTTAGCTTCTGGCAAAGTCCAGCGTTGTCTATGAAACCAACCGCGAACAGGAGGCATTTATGCTGCATATCTGGCTGATACCGGCACTGGTCGTTCTCGTCATCGCCATCGGAATTCTATATGCCGTTGTCAAACGACAATGCGGCGCAGGCGATCGCGTCGAAGGGCGCACCGTCGCTGACAAGCCTGTTGAACCAACACCTCCGTCATCGAGTTGGAATGTTTACGACAAGTAGCTCCAAGCCAGCGAAAAAATTCCGCACTGCCGTTCCTCCAGGTACATTGCTTAATCAGGCCGCACTGGGTGGTGTCTGATGCTCGAAGCGAATCAGACCTTCAGCCTCATCAAGGCGGTTCTGCAAAACGCGCGCAAGTTCTTCCACAGTCGGGCGCACAAAAAGTCCGGAGCGGCTGGCTGGAATCCAAAATGTGCGTGCTTCTGATGCGTGACGGGTAATCAATTGGCGGGTGTCACCAACTGCGTACCGCGTGTCTGCAGTTAAAATCAGGATGACTGTTCCCGGGAAGAATCCTGGACGATACCTGCGTCTGGCGCGACCGGTCATATTCGCGACGAACCGACGATACTCAGGTAAATCACTTGGTTTGATCTTCAGCCCGCCAATGCGCGCGAAGCTCCACCGGAAAATCCGCAATGCATCCCGCACGGGATCGATGAGCGCCTCGTGCCAATGCGAGCGGCGCCCCGCGTAAGGTGAGGTGGGAACATCCATCAACGCGAGCAACCCAACGCTCCGGCCCATCTGCGTCAACCGGCAGGCAATTTCAAACGCAACCATGCCGCCCATGCACGTGGCCGCCAGTAGATATGGCCCTGTTTCGTCCTTCGTAATAATCTCAGCCAGATAATGCGTTGCCATTGCGCTCACATCCATGAGCGGCCAGCTTTCCCCGTGAACTCCGGGCGCCTGCAGCCCGTAAACCGGCCGTTCCTTCAGGAGCCTGACCAGGAGGCCGTAGGTCACCACGTCACCCTGGCCGCTGTGCACAAGGAAGAAAGGCCGCTCGCCGTTTCCTTCACGTAACATCACGAGTGGCCGCGACGAAGGAATCATCGCCCGCTCGGAGAGAAGCGGCGCGAGCTGTTCAATCGTGCTGTGCTCTATCAAAGCCGCTGGAGGCAGAGCGACGTCGAACAGTTCCTGGATCGCTGCCAGGACTTCGATTGAATGAAGCGACGTTCCGCCTAGATCAAAGAAATCGTCACGCCGCCCGATCGGAGAAATGCGCAGCACGGATTGCCAGATTTTGACCAATTGTCGCTCGACAACGTCTCGTGGTGGCAGCGGACGGTTCCGAGTCTTAGTTTTGGCGGCGGGCGGCGTCAGGGCAGGGCGATCGATTTTTCCGTGCGGCGTCAGCGGGAATTTTGAAACAAAAACGAAACTCGTCGGGATCATGTTACCCGGGGAGAATCGCGCGGAGCCTTGATTGAAGTTCCTCTTCGCTGCACTTTCGCCCTCGACGCAGCACGATGTAGGCGACAAGCTGAAGATCGTTTTGTGACGTCGTGTGCGCGCAGACGACTGTCCCTTCCAGCTCCGGCTGCGCGTTCAGTGCGCCCTCAACTTCACTGATTTCTACCCGGTATCCGCGAATCTTGACCCGGTCATTCTTGCGTCCTTCGAACACGAGCGTGCCATCTGGAAGACTGCGGCGAAATCTCCGGTGCGGAAGATTTGGAGTTCACCATTTCCTTGCTCGCCATAGAAGAACTTGGAAGTCATTGCCTCGTTGCGCCAATAGCCGGGCGAGAGATAGCGGCTGCGAACGACCATTTCCCCCGGCTCGCCTTTGCGTGCGAATTCGCCGTTGTCGCCGACCAGCAGATTTCCATCCCGTCCACTGGTCGGCCGATGGGAAGCCTGCCCTCGCGAACCTCATCGCCGTGGGCGAAAAGCTGTTGGGTGATGTTGCCCGTTTCCGATGACGAAAGCGTGTTTAGCAAAACGCAATTCTCGGAAAAATGCCGTCGCCAGGCAGCAAAGTCGTTCGAATTAGCTTCCTCCGATCCAAACCGAACGAGACGCACCCCGGGAATTCGCTGGTCCGGATCAAGCGTCGCAACCAGTTGCCGGAAAATCGAGACAGCCGAAACGTAAATCGTGATATTGCGTTCTAACAACCAGTCGAGGAGTGCCGCGATTCCACGGTCGGTCGTGGGGTAGGGACAAAGCGTGGCGCCTTTAAGCAAAGGGCACAACATCGTGCTGATGCCCTGACCGCCACTGGGCGAGGCAAGCAGCGCGACGCGGTCGTCAGGCAGAAGTTCCATCCCGCGTCCAAGACGGAGCGCATTGTGAATTAGATTTCTGTGCGTCTGCATGACGCCTTTTGGCTTGCCCGTGGAACCAGAAGTATAAACCAGCCATGCAAGGTCTCCTGGCTCAGCGCAACACTTCACGGGATCTGCCGGCGTCTTAACACATTCGTCAAAACAGAGAACACTGCCTTGGAGTTGCGCAATTTCTTTCGTTGCATCGTGGTTTAGAGAGTCAGTGAGAATCACGGAAGGTTCGGCGTCGTGCAGAATCTCCTTTAATCGGGCTGGCGGATCTGTGGCATTCAAAACGACGACAACCTTACTGGCCTTGAGCACGCCCAGATTCCGAGGCGATAAGTGGCACGTCCTGTCGCATCAGTATGGCGACCCGTTCACCGGCGGCGCGGCTGTGTTCAAGCAGCTTCGCAGCAACCTGGCTGGCGGCCGCGTTCAATTCTGAATAAGTGAGTTGGCCGGCGTCGGCCTCAAGAGCCACACGCGGACCGTGGGTCGTCGCAATTTTATCGAAGCGCGAGGGGATGGATTGTTCGGCCTCACGCGACAGCGTAACCGCGGCGGCACTCTCAGTGAACTTCAGCTCTGGCTGCTGAATAATTGCTCGATTGGTGTTTCCGAACGCGGGCAATTCGTTGGGCAGAAGACGATCGAGACCAACGAATTCAAAAAGCGCGCGTGAGGAATCCAGCGGCAGCGTTTCGCCGCAAAATCGTGCTCGTCCAACTGCGAAGCCGCCCGCGGATGTCGTCGCTACAGCTGACTTCCTCGAAGCTGAATTGCCGGAGCAAGTCACGAATCGCGGGAACCTGATCGTGTCGGTCGTGCAAGACGAGGTGGCGGTTCCAGATGACGGACGCGCCGGGCTTACAGAGCATAGGCAAATTCTCAATTAGCTTTGCCACGTCCTCGTGGCGCAAATGACCGAGGAATCCGGAGAGGATGACAACGTCCGCCGGAGCTATGCCTACGTAACTTGCAGCCAGCCCTGCGTCGGTATTGATAAACCGAATTTGCTGCTGTAAACGCTGCCCGCTCGGCTGCGGCCTTGCCGCGCTCCAGTGACTCCGTATGATTGTCCAGCAGCGAAGCGGAGACTTCACCCCGGCGTCGATGATCTTTGAGCGCACCAATCACGTCGCGGCCATCTCCAGCACAAAGGCTGAATATTTGGATCGGTCCGGGTGGAGCTTCATCCATCGCGGTGACGATCTCGCGCTGAACGAACCGTAATCGCTCTCGAAGGTCGGGCGAAGTCTCGTATTTCGCGTGCCACGTGTTCCAATGAAACGAATTCACATCACGCTGCTTTTAATTGCTGAAAAATACAGTCGTAATCGGCCTTCATTTTGGTCTCGTAGCGCTCAAGCCACGAATCCTCGTTGGATAGCAGTAACTGATCGCCGTGTTTGTGATAAAGCGCGGGCTGGTCCACGCCGGGCGGAGTTTGCTGTCGCTCCATGAATTGCCGCGCCGCATTCGTGAGCCGCCGGCGCATCCACACAATCGCCGCATCCGATGCTCCGAGATTTTCTTTCGTGCGATCCACGATTGGCCCCATGCTTTCCTGCATTGCGGCGTCCTGAATCGGCGTGACGTTTTCGAGCCCGCTGAAATTGAAATTTTTCTGCTTCTCGCGATCCATGAAAAAATCGTTCTGAACGTTGGCGGCGAAGCGCGCCTTGCCAAGCCAGTCGTCTGTATCCGGCAAGAAGCCGCTCGAAGGCACCCGGTCTTTCCAGCCGTTTTGTTCCTCGGCAGACAGTTCGCGCGTGGGCGACCAGTGCGGTTCCCAGACCATGGTGTGTTCGTCGTCGAGCGGCACCCATACTTTGTCGCGATTCTTGCCTCCAAAACCCGGAACACTCGTATAAAACGGCAGCATGAATTGCGTCACGCGCCAGTAGAATTTTCTGTTGTCCGCATCGCGTCGAGCGCCGTACATCACCCCCACGTCCGTTTCGCGCACATCGAGCAATGGCTGTTTGTCCATGCGCGCAATGTTGCGGTAGTAATCAATCCCCGCCTTCTGCTCATGCGCGGTGTTTTGAAGTCCTGGATCGAATGCCAGATGCAAGAAACTCAGATGCGACGAATCGAAATCACCTTCCATCGCCTGAAGCCAATTGCACGCGCGCTGATAACGCAACGCGCCCCGCTGATTCGGACCGAGCAACGCCCAGCCGAGTTCGGGCAACCGAGGTGGGCTCTCGTGGCGTGGGCCCATATATGTCCAGATGATTCCGTTCTTCTCCACGCAGGGATATGCGGTGACGCGGATTTGCTCATTGAACTTGCTACCGGACGGTTCGTTCGGAACGTCCACGCAGCGGCCTTCGATGTCAAACTTCCAACCGTGATACAGACAGCGCAGCCCATTTTCCTCGTTGCGCCCAAAGAACAGAGACGCGCAACGATGCGCGCACGTGTGATCAATCAAACCGACCTTGGCATCGGTGGTGCGGAATGCGACGAGGTTCTCGCACAACAACCGCACGCGCAACGGTGCACCATCGGTCTGCAGCAAATCGGTTGATTGTAGAACGGGAATCCAGTATTGGCGAAGAAGATTGCCCATCGGCGTCCCCGGGCCAACGCGGGTCAGGAATTCGTTCTCTGATTGGGTCAAGCGGGATGATTGTTGGAGAATTCGACCAGAAAGTCGAGCAATGAGCGACGCCTTCAGCGGAGCGCGGTTGGCTGGAAGACTGCTCGCGGCGCATGGTCGGGAAAACTGGCGTGGAAGCCAATTTCAGCCTTACGAAGTGCTGAAACCGCGAATGTCCCGGGGAACTGGTCATGCCGAGCGCGGAGGAAGATCATTCTTTTGAATCCGTCTCGCATCTATGTTTCATCTGTGGCCTCATTACAACCTCACTGCCGATGAATGCGATCGCCGATTGCTCGTTCCGAATCAGGCGCCTTCTGCTTGGCCCGCTCAAGGTCCGCCGCGCGCAAGCTTACTGTGTCGGCACTGCCAAGAGCGGCACGCATTCCATTTGCTCGATGTTTTCGAGGAACGTACGTGCCGGGCATGAAAAGCAAGCACTGCAACAGATCGAAATGTTTTTCCAGTGGCACGGGCGCCGCATCGAAGACAACGAACTGCGTGAGTGGATTCGCGCGCGCGACCGCGAATTGGCGCTGGAAATGGATTCCTCATGGTTCCACGTGCTGATTCTTGAATTTCTCAAGGAAGAATTCCCCAACGCGCGTTTCGTGCTGACGATTCGCGATTGTTACTCGTGGCTGAATTCGGAATTCAAACGCGTTTTACGCACACCGAGCCGGAAACCGCAGCGGATCAAAATGCGGAAATTTTTATACGAGCGCGAAAGCTCGATCCATTCACCCGAAGAAAAAGTTCTCAAAGACACCGGTCTCTGCACGCTCGACAGCTATCTTCAGCGGTGGACTGCGCATAACGAGAAGGTCCTTGCGACAATTCCGCAGGAACGCCTGCTCGTCGTGCGCACGGATCAAATCCGCGTGCGAGCGTATGAAATCGCGGACTTCGCCGGCCTGCCGCGATGTGCGGTGCAGTTGGAGCGGACGCACGAATACCGAAATCCCATTCAACGCCAGATCATTCGTGAGCTGAACCGGAGTTTTTTAGAACGAAAAGTCGAGCAACACTGTCGGTCGCTGATGAGCCGGTTTTTTCCGGAAATCAAGACCTTGGACGACGCGAAGCTGTAAGTGGCCTGAGATCGCGTTCCGCTCTCTACTGATTCCCGTAAACCGCCTGCATCCGCGTGTAAAATCGCATGTCTCCATCGCCGTGCTCGGGTGGGCCAATGCCGGAAGACTTCCATCCGCCAAACGGAAGCGAAACGTCCACGCCGGCAGTTGAAGCGTTCAGTTTCAGCACGCCAGCCTTTGCCTCTTCGAGAAACTTGTGCTGTAGGTTGGGGGATTGGCTGAACAGGGCCGCGATCAGTCCGTGCCGCGCGCCATTGCACAACGCAAGCGCGTGCTCAAAATCGTTTGCGCGTTGCACGACGAGCACGGGCGACATTGTTTCTTCCTGCACCACCGGGTGCTGCGGCTCATCGCAGCAAATAATCGTCGGCTGGACGTATGCGCCGGCTTTCACCCATGACTCGCTCGCGTGGCTGTGATGCAAGCGCAGAACGCGACTAATCGCAGGGTCAGCATCGGCTGCGGCAAGCATCGCCAGTGTCTCATCGCGTTTGGTGGAATTGATGACTGGGCCAATATCCGTCGCGTTCTCAAGCGGATCGGCCCAGACAAGCCGCTTGCCTGCGGCGCCCAAAGCGCTCAGAAATGCTTCAAAGACGGCCGATGACACGATCGCACGCCGGTTCGCGGTGCACCGCTGGCCGGCAAAGCCAAATGCGCCCGACGCAATTTGCGCGGCAACGTGCTCGACGTCGGCATCGTCCCAAACAATTGCGGCGTTGTTACCGCTCAACTCAGCCTGAAGGGGGATGGAACGACGGGCGCAAATCTCCTGAACCGTGTGGCCGGCGAGAAATGATCCGGTGAGCGTGACGGCATCAATGTTCTTGTCGGCGGCGAGAGCCTGAGCGGATGTTTGGTCGCCGGTTACGAGGCGGACAATGTTTTCAGGAAGTCCGGTTTCGTGCAGAATCCTCAGGAGAGTTTCAGCAATGTGTGTCGCAGCGGGCGCGGGTTTCCAGACCACGGTGTTGCCGTACGCGAGCGCCGGCGCAATTTTGCCCAGCGGAATCGCGACGGGATTGTTCCACGCGGAGATGAGCCCGACAACACCGAGAGGTTGATGGCGGATAACGCCGACGGCTTCTTTCTTGAACGGGACGTTGGCCGCGGCGCGATGAACAACGTCGCGGATATTGGTCGCGGAGCGCCGAATCTCCTCGATTCCGTGTGAAACAGGCTTCCCGATTTCAACGGCCATTTGTCTGGCCAACGCCGGCGCAGATGCTTCAATCCGTACCGCAACATTGTCGAGAAATTCCCGCTGGCGCGCATAATCCGTCCGTCCCCAGCTTCGCCGACTTTCACGAGCCGCCGCCGTTGCTGAAGCGATCTCGCGTTCATCCGCGACGGGCACTCTGAACAACACTTCGTCGAGCCGGCGCGGTGAACGGTGAATGAACGCCGTCGGCTCACCGGCCAGCCGCGAGAGAATGCCGCTGCTCGAATCAAAGGAAACGCAGCGCTGGGTGAGCCAGCGGCGCGTCGCTGCGGCATGGATGGGGTCGTTGCTCGCGGCGGCATCTTCTGCGACGAAAACGCTGTAACCTCGTTCGAGTGATTCAACAGCCGTAATGCGCACGCAGGCGTGCAAGTGAACGCCTGCGATGACAGCCGTGTCGCAACCCATCGCGCGCAACGCGGATTCCAAGTTGCCGCTGGCGAAAGGATTGAAGCCTGTCTTGGGAACGATGGTTTCACCATTCATCGCGCGCAGCGGTTCAGGCGGATTGTGCCCGTTCGTTCCAACGACGCACATCCAACGGTTCGCCAGCCGCCAGTGTGGCAGCCGGCGATCTTCATCGCGCTGAATCGAAGTCCAAATGTGAATCACCGGAATGCGGCGTTTGCGGCAGGCCGAAAGCAATGCTGCCGCGCGGGGAATCAGCAGATGAGCCGGCGGTTGAAGTCCCGGTAATCCCAGAAAATCGTTCTGGAGATCAACCAGCAACAGCGCGGGTTTCATGCAGACTCTCTTGCTCCGACCGCCGTGCGATTTCCTCGACGACGCGTTGGGTGAACGCGCGCGTGCCAGCAAGACGGCAGCCAGGCTCGATAATGTCTTCGGTTCGCCAGCCCTGCCGCCATGTTTCGGCGAGCGACGTTTCGATGAGTCTGGCGGCCCGGTCCATTCCGAAACTTTCCCGGAGCAGCATAGCCAGCGAGAGGATTTGCCCGGCGGGATTTGCTACATCGCGACCCGCAAGGTCATGCGCGCAACCATGGTTGGTCTGGTAAACCGCGCGCCCGCTTCCGTCGAAATTGCCGGAGAATGTCATGCCGCGGGAGCCAACGAGGACGCCGGCAATGTCCGCCAGAATATCACCGAAGAGGTTTGGCGCGACGATGACGTCGAATTTTTGTGTGCGCTGGATGAGTTCGTAGGCCGCAAGATCGACGTTCATCAGGACGGGTTCGACGCGGTGCCGGCGTGCGACCTCGAACCCAATCTCGCGCCAGAGCGCTGTAATTGCAGGCACGCCCCCTTGCTTGGCGATGATGTGCAATTGCCCGCGTCGAGCCGCTGCTGCGCGCGCTGCGACTTCAATAACGCGGCGCACCTGCGCTTCCGTGTAATTGAACGAATGGCTTGCGAATCGTCCGTCGGTGGTCTCGCAAGCCGCCCATTCACCTTGATAGACGCCGCCAGCGTTATCACGGACCAGGAGAATGTCCACGCCCCGCAGTTGTTGCGGCACGAGTTTCCCGGCGCGCATGAGTTCGGGCCACGGCTGGATAGGAACGAACTTGCAGAACAGATCGAACGTTCGGCGTAAATCGTAAACGTAGCGTCCACCGCCCGGCCCATTGAGAATCGCGCCGCCGTGGTTGAAAATGTCCTCGCAGAACTTCACTACGTCATCGGTGAGCGCGTGTCCGCAGTCTGCTTCAGCCTGTTCGCCGATGGCTCCGCCGTGGCGTAACTCACATTCGACGCCGAGCGCCTCCTGGATAACGGCGAGAACCTTAAGTGCGGCACTAATGACTTCGGGACCAATTCCATTTCCTTCGAAAACGCCGATGAGCGGTTTGGTGAACATCGGCGACTCGGAGGCCGGTTCCGCTGGTTTCAGGAAGCGTGAGAGGATTTGCGCAGTGGGTTTCCCCAGTGAGTCGGTATTCATGGAGTGGGCAGGCGTATGCTGCCGGAGTCGCCAGATAAATCAAGCCCGGAAAGCACGGCGGTCGTAAAATCTGTTGCGACGGAATTTTTTGAGGATAGTCTTCTGCCAGTTCGTCGGGTGATCCCCGCCTGGCGATCATGGAGCAAATGGACCACGGCAAGATTTCAAAAGACGTTGCGAAAGGATTGCTGGCGCTTCAGGAACGGATTGCCGCCGCGAAGATTCCCTCGTCCAAACTCGACGAAACGCTGAATATCGCGTCGTGGAACATCCGCGAATTCGGCAAGAAACCGCGCACCGAGGCGGCGATTCATTACATCGCGGAGATCCTCGGCCAGTTTGATGTCATCGGCATTGTCGAGTTGCGCGACGACCTCACGGATCTCGGCCGCGTTCTGAAAATACTGGGTCCGTATTGGCGCGCCGTCTATTCGGACATGATTCCCGACGCGGGCGGCAACCGCGAGCGGCTGGCGTTTATCTACGACAAACGCGCCGCAACGTTCAACGGCCTCGCTGCCGAAGCCAGCCCGCCACGCGTGAAGAAGGGCAACGAGTATCTTTCGGACGTTTCGTTCTGGCGCAGCCCTTACATGGCGTCATTCAAAGCCGGCAGTTTCGATTTCATTTTACTGACGACGCATATTCGCTGGGGCGACAGCACCGAAGCGAGGCGCGTGGAAATTGAAACGCTCGCGGATTGGATCGAAGCCAAACGGCAGGAGAAAACGAAGGAAGACAAGGATCTCATTGTTATGGGCGACTACAACATTGCGTCACGCGACGACCCGTTGTTCAAAGCGATCACGAAGCACGGTTTGCAGATCCCGAAAGCACTGCTCGGCGCGCACGGCACGAACCTGGAGAAAGACAAGCGCTACGACCAGATTCTCCACTACCCGATTTACCCGGACAATTTCACCAATGCTGGCGGTGAACTGGATTTCTACATTGACGCTGCGCACATCAAGGAGCTGTTCCCCGGCAACATGACGAAGGAGAAATTTACATTTCAGCTTTCCGACCACCTGCCGCTCTGGATGCAGATCAATACAGACATCGCCGGCGAGAAGCTCGAAGAAATCGTGCAGGGTTGACCGACGCGGTTGCGCTGTGTCAGAACTCACGCGACTCGCCCGGTTTCAGCAAATGCAGGCGCTTGCCGGCGGCCTCGAATGCTTCAATCGCTGCCCGGTGATCGATTTTGATCGGCGGGAACGTGTCGAAATGAACACCGAGGACTTCATTGCAGCGGACGAACTCGGCAGCTTTAAGCGCGTCATCAACCCCCATGGTGAAATTGTCGCCAATGCAGAGAGCGGCGAATTTGAGCGGGGTGGATTCGCCAATCAGCTTCATGTCCATCGTCAGCGCCGTGTCACCTGAATAGTAAAAGTTCCCATCACTTGTTTCGACGACGAAGCCGCCGGGATTCCCGCCATAGGTCCCGTCGGGAAGGCTGCTGGAATGAAGTGCATTGACGAACTTCGCGTGGCCGAAATCGAATTGATGCGCCCCGCCATGATTCAATGGATGCGTTTTTTGAGCGCCCTGTTTGGCGAACCAAGTGGCGATTTCGAAATTGGAGACGATGGTTGCGCCAGTGCGTTTCGCAATTGCCGCTGCATCGGCGAGATGATCAACGTGGCCATGAGAAATCAGGATGTAATCCGCCGGAATTTTGTTCACGTCAACGGACCTAGCGAGTTCGTTGGGCGTGATGAAAGCGTCAAAGAGCAGAGTGCGATTTCTGACTTGGACCGAGAAGCAGGAATGGCCGTAGTAGGTTGCTTTCATAATGGATTTCCATGCCGGACTCGTCGGAAATATCACACCCTGTGGCAATAGGTCAATCCCGTGAGGGGTCAGGTCTGGTACGCGGATTCAGGACTGCACAGCGAAGATCAAAATGATCGTCTGAATAGCTGATGCCAAGAGCGCGGAAGCAATGGCAAATGCAAGAAATGTGTGCATCACGATCACTTTTCTATCCTGAAACACAGATCAACTCGATGGAAATTGCCTAAGACACGGTGAAAACAACATGGCGAGGGCAGCGATACCCTCGCCTGAATAGTGGGTAGAATATTCTGCGGTTACGGAGCGTGTCCTCGACCGTGCCCGTTTGAATTGGGCGGCAGATTTCCGGAATGGCCTGGCGCATTTGTGCTGTTACCACCGTTGCCATTACTTCCGTTGCTGCCATCGTTTCCACGACCTTTGCCCTGATCGTGCGGCACAAGGACCGTAAGATTCGTTCGCGACGAATTGCCCGAAGTCGTCGGTGCATTCTATGACCAGAGTGTAAATACGCCCGTTCTTTCCGTTACCCGAACGTTCCGCACGCAGGTTGGCTGTAAGGTCGCCGGTGATTTGCCAGTCCGGCGTGGTATTCCCTGAACCTTTCGCATTTGGAGCCTGGTTGCTCGTAATGGACTTGATCCGGCATGTGGTCACCGGACTGCACAGGTCTTCAGCAACGACGGTAGCCTGAACCGGAATCATCTGATGATTCGGAGGCCATAAGATCGTTCGGCATGACTGACGCGTTGTGGATGACCGGCGCGATGGTATCAATAACGGCAACTGTCGCGTTGCACGTCGCGGTGTTAATGCCGTCGGAGACCGAGATACCGACGTTGTACCAGCCGTTCTGAAGAATCGCCGGAAAGGTGACACTCGTGAGATTCGAGGAAAGGCCCGTGCCGACGGTATTGGTCTGCATGACCGCTCCATCAACCGACCAGACGATCGTGAGCGCGTCTCCATCGAGATCGGCAACCTGAGCGATCACGCTGACGAATGTGCCGTTGGTGCCAGTGCACTCGACGTTGGTGGATGCAGGACATACGACAGTTGGCACCGTGTTCACCGGAACAAGCTGACCGCGAATTTCACCGGCCGGATTTGTTGCGGTGTGAACGTTAATGTAATAAAGGCCGGCCATGAGGTTGGAAGACTGGAGCACGGTGAGCGGGACATCGCCAACGATGGAACCGCCCGTTGCCGGATTGGTCGCGGCAATATTCAAACCGGCGAGACTGATAACCACGGAAGCGGGCGTATTGGTTGGGGCCGGCCCATGAATATGTGCTGCGGTGGCCGGACCGGTAAGGTTGGAAAAACCAAACGCGGAACCGTACCCGATGGACAGGCTCAGAGTGAACGTATCCGTGTTGAAACGAATTCCGGAACCGATCTCATTGCCGGAGCCCGAGCTGTTGAGCACCGGTGGTGTTTCATTCAATGGACTCATGCCGGCGGCATTGTCGGTGCCGGCAGGGGAGAGGGCAAAGTGACGATCGCTGCATGAGCTGAGGCGAGGCACGATGCCAATAATGGGATGAGTATTCTTTTCATAACAAAGTTTGGGCTTTGCGGGGACCATCATACCTCCGCCCATTTGACACCCGTCAAGTGGGTTAGTACCCGACCTTCCTGTAAACGCTGACAAAGCAAAGGTTCGGAGGGACACTCCGGCGGTCGTTTGGAGATAGGAACTTAGCGGCTGCTTCCTCTTCGGTTTCGAGGAAGCCTTGCAGATGGCGGACGCGCGTGGGATGGCGCAGCTTGCGCAGCGCCTTGGCTTCGATCTGGCGGATGCGCTCGCGGGTGACGTTGTACATCTTGCCGATTTCCTCCAGCGTGCGCTCGTAGCCGTCCACCAGGCCGAAGCGCATTTCGAGAATCTTGCGTTCGCGCTCGGTGAGGCTGGTCAGCACGTCGCCCAGTTTCTCCTTGAGCAGGCTGTAGCTGGTCACGTCGGACGGATTCTCCGCGGACTTGTCTTCGATGAAATCGCCGACGCTCACGTCGCCGTCGTCGCCGACGGGCGCGTGCAGCGAGATGGGCTGCTGGGCCATCTTGAGCAGCGCATTGATGCGCGAGACCGGCATGTGCATTTCGTCGGCGATCTCTTCCGGGCGTGGGCTCGCGGCCCAGTTCCTGGGTGAGCTGCTTTTGGGCGCGCCAGAGCTTGTTCATGATTTCGATCATGTGCACCGGGATGCGGATGGTGCGGGCCTGGTCGGCAATGGAGCGGGTGATGGCCTGGCGAATCCACCAGATGGCGTAGGTGGAGAACTTGTAGCCGCGGCGATATTCGAACTTCTCGACGCCTTTCATCAGGCCGATGTTGCCTTCCTGGATCAGGTCGAGGAACGACTGGCCGCGGTTGGTGTATTTCTTGGCGACGGAAACCACGAGGCGCAGGTTGGCCTCGGCCATGTGGGTCTTGGCCTGGTGCGCGCGGTCGGCGGCGCGCTTCAGACTGGTCGAACGACTTGTAGAACTCCTCGCGCGGCATGCGCACGAACTGTTCGAGGGTGCGGATCTTGGCGCGTTCGGCATTCGATTGCTGCCGTGCGCGCTGTCGGATTTGCGCTGGGCTTCCAGTTCCTGGATGCGCCGCAGGCTGGCCTTGAATTTCTCGTGGACGTTGCCGGCCACGACGATCATGTCCTCGAGGACCTTCTGCTTGTAGAAGAACTTCGGGAAGGTCGTCCTGGAGCTTCTTGTCCAGCTTCTGGAATTCGCGTGCGAGCTTCTCGCGGCGGCCCTTGCTCGCGAGCCTTCTGCCAGGCGAGGTACTTCGTCGTCCACCTCTGGTCCGTGCGCGCGGACCTTCTTGATCAAGCGCGCGCAGGTCCCGCAGATGGCCTTCGCGGTTGGCGACTTTCTTGTCCACGACCACGCGGTCGAAGCGTTCCTTGGGCGGTTCGGAAAGCAGCTTCTCGGCAATGGCAATGTGCTCCTTGGCGGTGAAGCCGAGGCTGTAGACCAGGCGCTTCATCTCGAGCTCGGCCTCCTCGATGCGCTTGCAGATCTCGACTTCCTGCTCGCGGGTGAGCAGCGGCACCTTGCCCATCTGGTTCATGTACATCCGCACCGGGTCGTCCAGAACTTCCAGGCGGCTTCTTCCTCTTCCTCCGGCTCGGCGGCGGGCTTGGCGCGCTCGACCTCGGCGTGGTCCACGATCTCGACATCCAGGTTGCGGAGCTTGGTGTAAAGCTCGTCCAGATCCTCCGGCGTCAGACCGTCCGGCAGGATATCGTTGATATCGTCGTAAGTGACATGGCCGTGTTCGTGGGCCAGTGCAGCAGGGTCTTGATCGTTTCGGTCAGGTCAATCGCCGAGGACTTGCGATGCTACGAGTGTGTTAGGTTGAGGCTGAAGTGGCATTTTCTGCGGTTGGGAGACTTTGGCACGGCCATGGCCATTGCGATCTTCCTGGCCGGGAGATCGGTTGCTATGGCTGCAGTTTTGGCCGAAATGATAAAACGCCGGCGAACGGACGACCTTTGCGGCCGCGGCCGTCGGGTCTGAGGACGACTTTGTCATTCGGCTCTTTCAGCCGCTCCGCTTACTTTTCTATTCAGCATAAATAATCAGACGCGCCCTATTGGTTTTGGTTCAGCAATTCCGCGCGCTACACGCAGACAGTCAGTTGGGAGCTGGTTTCATGCGAAACTTGCCCGCTACAGGCGTTTGAAGACCGCAAACACCGAAGACTGAAGCTCACGCATGATACATCATCTCAAACCGATTTCAATTCGACACGATTTCGCGCCGTTCAGCTTCGTGCATGTTTCTCTGCGAATCTCCAGCCGTGAGTTTCTTGTCTGTGAACGAGTTACGCCAGGCAAACCTCGCGAATCGACTCCACCACACCTATTTATTCGTTGCAAGCAGGAAAAAAAAATCTTTTCAACAACTCGGTGTCTGGTGGTGCATAAGTTGCTAAAATAAAGAATCTCAACACTTTATACATAGAGTGACCGGTGGTGGTGTGGGCTGTCAGGAACTCTGAATTGTTTCCCAAACGGAGTCTCCACCCCATTGAGTCAGTCGAGTCGGACGCGGAAGTTCCGCTTGTGGGGCAGAATGCTTGCGGAAGAGAGAGCCAGCTATGATTCGGAGTTTTGAACAAAGCCATCCGCCCCGGATGGAGACGCCGAATTCGTATCAGTGGTGGGCCGCACTAGGAGCGGGCCTTATCGCCGGACTCATTCTTCTGATTGTGCCTCGCGGGAATCCATGGGCCGGGGTCACATTCTTTGCGCCCGTTGTCATGGGCCGTGATCTGGCGCCAAGCCAAACTGTTTCGTTGTCTGAGAGCAGCCTGATGCACCTTGGACTCACGGTAGTTTACGGAGCAATCATTTCCGTATCTGTACAGCGTGTGACCCAGTTCCGCGCATTTCTTACAGGAGGTTTGGTTGGACTCGCACTTTATGGTTTGAACTTGGGAGTCGTCCTCTTGTGGCTTCCGATGTTACGTGGGAATGAAATTGCAGTTGCAGTCACGCACCTGGTTTTTGGAATGATCGCGGCGGGAGCATATCGCGGTTTGCTTCGCAGAAGATCGCTCCAAAGTTCGTGATTCCATTCAGTGCTCGTTTCCTATTCTCGATTCTTTGAATCCAGAAAGATTGTCACAGGGCCATCATTAACGAGGTGGACGAGCATGTGCGCACCAAATTCGCCAGCCTGAATTTCCTTGCCGGAGGTCTTTTCCAGGACTGAAAGGAATTGCTTATACCGAGGAATGGCAATTTCCGGTCTAGCTGCGCGGATGTAAGAGGGCCGATTTCCTTTCCTCGTGCTCGCAAACAGCGTAAATTGGCTGACGACGAGCAAACCGCCTTGGGCTTCCTGGACGGAGCGGTTCATCCCTCCGTGTTCATCGTCGAACACACGAAGACGGATGATTTTTCCGCAGAGCCATTCGATGTCTGGGAAGTCGTCCGCCTCTTCAATTCCCACAAGCACGACGAGTCCCTGCCGAATCGCGCCTTTGACCATTCCGTTAATTGAAACGTTCGCCTCTGACACTCGCTGAATAATTGCACGCACGGCTCTTTTTTAGCCGTACAGTCCGCGTTTGGAAATGACGTTCACTTTGGGGTGGCTGCCCTACTTGGGGAGATGCTCCCACGGTGTACGTTGCCGCATGATATGAATACAAGAGCAATGACCGACAAGCTTCAAGATTGGCAGAAGCGAATGACTGAGACCGCGAAGAGTGTTGGAAGTAATACCGATCAATACGTGCGTGAGAATACGTGGACGAGCATCGCCTTCGCGGCGGTGATTGGTTGTGTCATCGGTTTCCTCCTGGCCAATCGCAGAGACTAGCCCGTCGCGCGAAAAGAAGCCACGGTTCAGTGGGACTTCTTCGGAAGGCATCCCATCTTCGCAAAAGCGACGACGTAAACAAGAGTGGCGGCGATCAACAACCACGGGCTGCCTTTGACCGTGAGCACAATGCCCCAGCCCAGAACCGCCCCAATGATCAGATACGCAATAATTGCGCCGAGGAATTTCATGCAACCATCGTAACGATTCCCGGCCATTGCGCAAGCCAGTCGCGTTCACGCCAAATGACGCGCTTGGCGTTTCGGCAAAGGCGATGCCTGACTCCGCGTAAACGGGGTCAGCGTCTCCGACCTCAGGTGGCCCTTTAGGAACAGAGGCTTGTCGGATCGTCCGCCGCGTTGATAGTCTCGCCACAGCGCTTCGGCCGCGCGCCGGGATTCGATGCCCAATTCGCCCGTCAGAAACTCGAACACCAGTTCCATTAAACGCAGCAGCGCGATGTTGTGGGTGCGCAGGGTGCGTGCGTGCAGCCATTCGCTGAATCTCATGAACGCGACGAACGGCGATGTTTGCCCGGCCCAGATGAGCGGTGTCGTCTCCAGAAAGTTTCCGCTATTGCCTACCAGGTCCCAGTAACGTGCAAAGCGTCGCAGCCTCTGCGTCTTTGCGAAATCCAGCAATATGTTTTGAAAAATCTCGTAAGGTGGATTGGGACTGTAAATCATCTGCCACTCGGAGTCGTGCCGTATAATCGGCGTGCCCCGAAGCCGTTTGAGGATGCCGACCTGGATCTCCTGCGGACGAAGCGCGATGAGTCTGTCAAATCCAGCGGCGAAACTTTCGATGCTTTCGCCGGGCAAACCGGCGATTAGGTCTGCGTGAATGTGGACGCCTGTTTCGTTCCGGAGATAACGGAAATTGTCCTCCAGCCGTTCATAATTCTGTCGGCGCTTTATCCGCTCGGCCACGTCGGGGTTGAACGTTTGGATTCCTACTTCGAACTGCAGCGCACCCGGTGGAAATCTTGAAATCGTCTCGCGCAGTGATTTCGGCAAGCGGTCGGGAATCATTTCAAAATGGAAGAAAAGACCGTGTTGGTACCGCGCCAGGAAAAATTCGAGAATGGCCTGGCTGACGTTCACGTTCAGGTTGAACGTCCGATCCACGAATTTGAACTGCTTGACTCCACGGTCGAGAAGCTTCTGCAACTCATCGAGCAGGGCGGGCAGGGGAACTTGCCGCACGGGAACATCCAGCGACGAGAGACAAAACTCGCATGTGAACGGGCAGCCACGCGAGGCTTCGACGTAGATGATTCGATGTGCAATGTCGTCGTCTGTGTAGAAATCGTAAGGCAAAGCGAGTTGAGAAAAATCGGGCAATTCGGCCGGAATGATTTTTGGCAGTGCGACAGTCGCGCGCGAGCCTACGGTAGCAGCGAGTAGTGTTCCGCAGACTTCGGCAAATTTCAAATCCGCCTCACCAGTGATGATGTAATCAGCAACTTGGCAAATCGGTTGGCTCTCCGTTTCATAACTCACCTCTGGCCCGCCGAGGATGATCGTGATGTCTGGCCGCACGCGTTTGAGAGTTGAAATGACTTCCATTGCAGGAGCCACATTCCAGATGTAGACGCCGAAGCCGATTATCTTCGGGTTTTGGGCCAGCAACAATTCGGCGACGTCCGCTGGCCTCTGGTTGATATCAGATTCGAGCAGCCGTGTGCGCGATTTCAATTCTCCAAGATTAGCGAAGAGATAACGCAATCCGAACGACGCATGAATGTAGCGGGCGTTGAGGGTCGTGAGGACGATGTCCGGCATCGGATGACATTAGCACGCAGACGGTGGACGGCGCAACGTGCGGTCAATTCCCCTTTGTGGCCAGACATTCCAGATGTCGTCCGCTCCACAACGGAGATGCGCATACGTATGACGCGACAGAGAATTCTGCGAACTCAGTCTGCCGCATGATGCCTTCGAGTTGCCGTTTCGTGAGGCTGAAAAACGGATGCCTCGCCTCGCGTTTGTCGAGCACCTTCTGCCAGTGACTGGAGAGAATCGGATAAATGAGTTGCCGTGCCTGTCTCCGGGCCCGATACGACACAGGCAGACCGGCGATGTCCACCGTGTTAAAAAAGATTTTCCCACCTGGAACGAGCCAGGAATGAAATTTGTTACACAATTCGACCGTGACTGGGCAACCGTTGCCAAACATTCCAAGTGAATAGATCAAGTGAAACGATTCCGGCGGGAACGAGGCAAGATAAACGTTGCTCCGGATTAGCCGAATGCCGCGAGCCGAAACCTGTTCTTCGCGTACCGGGCTTTCCGCCGCTCGCAACATTTCCTCGGTGATGTCCATGCCGGTGAGCTCCTTGACGTTCGTCAGGCAATGAAAGTACCGGCCGGTCCCGCAACCCACATCCAACACGTTGATAGGATGGGGGAATGAATCACAGATTTCCCTCAAAAGTGCACTGACGCGACGATGGTGTTCTGTCGTGACCTCGATTTCGTCGTCGCGGCGATATTGCGTCGTGACCTCGCGATAGCCCGCTTTGATTGTATCTTCCACCGTCTGGTAGTTCATGCTTCGAACTGGGCCAAAGTAATTCCAATTTGTTAATGGAAATGGAAGGCAGCCAAAATAGGGACTGTGCCCCAGCGGGAATTCGGCGGCGGCGATCAAACAGCGTTCTTAGGGTAAAGGAATTTCGAGGTCCATGCAGATCTTCGGCGCGGTGAAATCGGGAATCTGTCGATAATGAGGAACAGCCATTTCGTTCGAGATGAAGACTATTCAACCCAAGGCTCGTTGCAAAAGGAGCGCACCGTCAACGTATTTCCGCTGACCGCCGATGCGCGCCCAGTCCTTCCAGTTCCGCGAACTTCCTCACAGCCTTCAAGGCATTCTTGAGAGCGCCGCGATTGTACTCCACGACACTCGTTCGGCGCTGGAACTGATCGACAGTCAATCCGGCGAATGACGCGCTAGCACCCCCGGTCGGCAGTGTGTGGCTCGGCCCTGCGACATAATCGCCGAGAACCGTTGGTGACCATGGACCGAGGAAAATCGCTCCGGCAGTCAGAATTTTCTCGGAGAGTTTCCGCGCGTTGCGTGTCAGCACTTCGCAATGCTCCGGTGCGATCTGATTCACGAGGGCCACGGTGTACTCAGTGGTTTTCGTCTGAACGAGCCACGCGTTTTCATCGAGCACGCGCTGAATCAATTCGCGTCGAGCGAGCTTCGGCAGTTGCCGCGCGATTTCTTTTTCGACCGCTTTCAACAGCTTCGTCGAAGTGGTCACGAGCCAAACGCGTTCGTGACCTGACCCGTGCTCTGCCTGCGCCAGTAAATCAGCCGCGGCCCAGGCAGGGTTTGCCGTATCGTCCGCCAAAACGAGCACTTCGCTTGGGCCGGGCAACAGATCTATCGAGACCTGCCCAAACAGTAGCCGTTTCGCCGCGACAACATACGCGTTTCCAGGACCGAAGATTTTCTGTACGCGTCTAATCGTATCGGTGCCGTAGGCCATCGCAGCGATGGCTTGCGCTCCTCCCACACGATAAATTTCTGTTGCACCTGCCGCACGGGCTGCAAACAGGAGCGCGGAGTTGATCGAGCCGTCCTTTCCGCACGGCGTGCATACGACGATTTCCGGACAACCCGCCACTTTCGCGAGTGTCACCGTCATCAACGCGGTCGAAACGAGCGGCGCTGTGCCGCCCGGAATATAAATGCCCACTCTTTGAAATGGATCGAACTTCTCACCGACGCTCGCGCCATGACTGTTTTTGGCGGACCAGTCGCCTCGCATGGATTTTCGGGCGAACACGGTGATGTTTTTTTCCGCCTCGGCCACCGCGGCGCGCAAGGATTCATCAGCCCTCAGGGAAGCGGACATTAATTCCGCCTGCGTAACGCGGAGTTGATCAGCGCCAAGTCTTGCGCCGTCAAATCGCTCGGCGAATTCCAGCAGCGCCGCGTCACCGCGCTCATGCACCGTCTGAACAATTTCACGCGCGCGCTGCTCAATGTGCGAATCGAACAGGCTCGATGTGCTCGTCAGTTCGCGCAGACGTTGCTGGAAACCCCGATCGGTTTGCCGAATCACTTTCATTCGAGGAAGCTAGGTAAAGCTGGCGTCAAAGTCAAAACCGCGCCCGCCTGGCAGCGAATATTTACGTCTGTCCCGCCTCTTGATGTCTTGTCTGTCAAATGCGCCAAAATAGAATAGGCGTATGCGCTGTTGTTTGCTCGTTGTTTTGGTGAGCCTCTTGTTTGCGGCCTCAACAAGCTTTGCTCAAATCCCGGCGTCCAATTTCTTCAAACCACCAGGATGGAATCCGAACCGAATCTTGATACAACCGAAAGCCTGGTCCCCTTTGAATACAATTGCCCGGTTTCATTCGGCGCAAAAATGTCAGGTGTTATCGGCTGCCGGTTCATTGACACCCCAAAACTCCACTGTTAGGTTTTGCGCTCTTTGATGGACTACAAAGACACATTGAATTTGCCTCGCACCGATTTCCTGATGAAGGCCGACCTGGTCAAGCGGGAACCGGAGCGATTGCAGAAATGGGAAGCTGAAAAGCTCCATGAAAAAATTCAGACGCAGCGCGCCGGCGCGGAAAAATTCGTTTTACACGACGGCCCACCATTCGCCAACGGCGACGTCCACATCGGCACCGCGTTGAACAAGATTCTCAAGGACATCATCGTCAAATATAAAACTCTCCGCGGCTTCAGCGCGCCGTATTTGCCGGGCTGGGATTGTCACGGGTTGCCGATTGAGCACAAGGTCGTTCAGGAGATGCGAAAATCCGGCGACACGAAATCCGACGCGGCGACGATCCGCAAAGCCTGCGATGCCTACGCTCGAAAATACATTGATATTCAGCGCGAGCAATTCAAACGCCTCGGAGTGTTTGGTGATTGGGACCATCCCTATCTCACGCTCAACAAGGAATACGAAGCCGACGAATTGCGTCTCTTCGCGGACATCGTTGAGCAGGGTTTTGTTTATCGCGGCAAGAAACCGGTTTACTGGTGCATCCCGTGCCGCACGGCGCTCGCCGACGCCGAAGTCGAATACGCCGATCACGTCAGCCCGAGCATCTACGTGAAATTTCCCGTCGTCGGCCAGCCGAAAACGTTCGTGCTCATCTGGACGACAACGCCATGGACGTTGCCCGCGAATCTTGCCGTCGCCTACAACTCGACGTTTCAATACGTCAAAGTCCGCGTCGGCGGATGAAAATTATATCTTGTTTCGCGGCCTGTTGCCGGCATCGCTGCAGAAATGCGGCTGGAGCGATTATCGAAGAAACGCCGTTCAGCACTGACGAACTCGCGACGCTGCAATATCAACATCCGTTCTGCAATCGCACTGGAAAATTTTTCGCCGGCGACAATTTCGTGACGAGCGACACCGGCACCGGCTTCGTTCACATCGCGCCCGGCCACGGTCTCGAAGATTACGGCATCGGTTTGCAAAACGGTTTGCCGATTTATTCGCCGGTGGACGATGACGGAAAATTCGCGCACACAAACGATTTGCCGACCGAGCAGCAAATGCCTGCCGAGATGCTCGGCAAATCCATTCTGGAAAAGCATGGCAAGAGCGACGCGAACGAAGCGGTGTTGCACGAATTGCGGTTACGCCACGCGTTGATGCATCAGGAAAATTATCATCACAGCTATCCGCATTGCTGGCGCAGCAAGAACCCGGTGATCTTCCGCGCGATGGACCAGTGGTTCATCAGGATTGACCAAATGGCGAAACCGCCACCGGTTGATCCGATACCATTTCGAGAGAAGGTGCTGAAAACAATCGATCAGGTGAGGTGGATTCCTGACTGGGGTAAAAGTCGAATCGAAGCTGCAGTCAGAACACGCCCGGATTGGTGTATTTCGCGCCAGCGAACGTGGGGAGTGCCGATCCCCGCTTTCTACTCCGATTTGGGAGTCACAATTCTTTTTCCCGAGATGGTTCGCAAGTTCGCGGACTTGGTGGAGAAACAGGGTTCGAATTTCTGGTTTGAAAAGCCATTTGAAGAACTTGTGGGCGTTGCTTAAACCGGCAAACTACAGCGGTGTTGCTCCAGTTAAGAAATCGACTGACACGCTCGACGTGTGGATTGATTCCGGCTCGTCGTCCAAAGCGGTTTTGAAACAGCGAAAGGAATTGCATCACGAGAAGAAGTCGGGCGACGAAGTCTGGCAGGCCGACATGTATCTCGAAGGCTCGGACCAGCATCGCGGCTGGTTTCAATCGTCGCTGCTGCTCTCGCTTGCGGGCAATGGCGCTGCGCCGTTCAAGACCGTTCTCACGCACGGCTTCATGGTGGACGCCGACCGCGAAAAGATTTCCAAGAGCAAGCAACACCAGGGCGGTTATGAGAAACCGCAAACCTCCGAGGCTTACATCAAGAAATGGGGCGCGGATATCGTGCGGCTGTGGGTTTCATCGCAGGATTTCCGCAACGACATCATCGTGAGCGAGGAACGCATCGGCAAAGTGGCGGAGACGTATCGTGTCATCCGCAATGCGCTGCGTTACCAACTCTCGAACCTCTACGATTTTGATCCGGCGAAGCATTCTATCCCGTTTGAAAAACTCCCGCTCTTAGACCGCTGGATTTTCAGGCAGTTTGGCCAGTTGCAGAGCCGGAGTGCTGGAGGCTTATGAATCATACGAGTTTCACGTTGTTTATCAGCAAGCTCAGCCAGTTCGCAGCCGTAGAGCTTGTCGGCTATCTATCATGACGTCGGCAAAGGATTGTCTCTATACACGCACCCAGCTGGTTCTTTTAGAAGGCGCGCAAAGCAAACAGTCCTATATCACACCTTGAAAGGCTTGTGCAGAATGCTTTCTCCGATTTGGCGTTCACCGCTGATGAAGCGTGGGAATTTGTTGCCAGGTGAGAAAGGGGTGTCGGTCCATCTCGCCGCCTGGCCTGAGTCATACAGCGGTTTAATTGCAGACGACGAGAGATGGTCTGTCGGAATCGCGCGAGCGGGACTTTTTGAAACACGCAAACTTGCTCTATTGGAGTTGGAGAAAGCACGCCAGGCAAAACTCATCGGCAAAGCGTTGGAAGCAAAGGTTACCATTACTCTTGAAGACGATGAATTGGCACGCGCCAATGTTGCGAACAGCAAGGACGACATTCAAGAGGCGCTCAATGTTTCACAACTTGAAGTAGTCGTTTGCCAAGGGAGGGGACGGAAAGATTTTGCCGTCCGTGACGGTTGAAAAAGCCGACGGCCAGAAATGCGAGCGCTGCTGGCATTGGGAAACTGACGTTGGCTCAAATCCAGAGCATCCAACGATCTGCGGTCGCTGCGTCGAGGCAGTGAAGCAGGCTCGCTGAACTTGGCGTAGCTGACGCAACCGAGCGGCACTCTGTATGGCGAAACCGTAGCTATCTTGCAAACGCGCGGAAGAATTGCTGGGGCGCATGTCACGGAGACATCCATAGTCCACGAGAATCCCACTGAGCCGCTGTTGGTAGCGATGCTGGTCCAGACGGGGCTGCCGACACTAGGCGAGGACTGCAAGACAGTTTCGGTGCGGTCCCCCGTGGTGGTTACCAATCGCACTGTGCCCGGAGACGTGACCGTGCTGCTCAGGAATTGTGGTGCGCGCGGAAACACGGCGAGAAATCCGTTGGGCTGGTTGGTTGGACTCTGCCCGAGCGTTCGCAGAGGCCCGCCCACAATCGCAAGATCTGCGGTCAACGCCATAGTTGTCGGACCCACGTCGGGAGATGGATTCCAATCAAACGCGCTGCCGTCGGCTGAGGATAAGCTGGCGAGATTCTGCCGGAATTCTCCACCAGCCGCTGTGAATGCTCCTCCAACATAGACGACGGTGGAATCCGCACCGAGGGCAGAGACGGTTGAGAATGCCGGCAGTGTGGCATCGATGGGCAAGAGCGAATTGTCGGCCAGACTGAATGCTGCAAAACCTCTCAGTGTGATGCCGCCTGAGATTGTAGCAAACGCGCCGCCCACATATAGGGTGTCGGACGAGGCAGCCATCGCCGTTACTGCTTGATTTGGAGCTGGAGTCCATGATTGTGGCGAACCGTCAGAAGACGAAACCGCCGCGAGCCTCGGAATGGCCAGGCTACTGACGGTGCTAAAATCGCCGGCAACGTACAGGTTTGTTCCACGCAACAACAGGGAATTAACTCCCGCAAAGCCTCCTGCGAGATTGGCATTGAACGTCGAAATAACCGCGCCGGAATTGAGGTCAACGGATGCCAAAGATTTCCGAGACTGATTTCCGACGACTGTGAACGCACCGCCCACATAAAGGCTGCCCGAGCCAACGGCCAGAGCGTTCACAGAAATCGGGCTTGATCCGTTCGTTCCAAGAAAGCTAAACGGAAGGACATTTCCGCTGACGGGATCCAGGGCGGCGAGGCCGTTGACGAAATTGGTGTTGTATGCGTTCGTAAAATTGCCGCCGACATAAATGCGGTTGGTGCCGTAAGCAAGACTGAAAACCGATCCATCGAACGTGGGGGCCCAAGGCAAGGCGCTTCCAGTCGTTAACGAAAGCGCCGCTGCATGCTGCCGCGGAACGCCGCCAAGCGATTGAAAATCACCGCCCACCAAAACCTTCCCACCTGCTGCTACCATGGTATTCACGGGAAAAGCTGCACCGGCGGTGCCATTGAAACTCGATCCCAGCGGGACGGGAATCGCCAGACCCGTTGTGCTATCTATGCCTACGACCAAGGTGTACGGCGCACCTAACGCATTGGTGAACTGACCGCCTACATAGAGCGAATTGCCCTGCAACAAAATCGAGCCGACCAGGTTCACGGTGCCCAGACTTTGAAGCTGGAGATCGAGCGGCTGCGCGGTTCCGGCGCCGGTGAGGCCGAACGAGGCAAAGCCCCGGCGATTCACGATGGAGATGCTCGTGAAATCGCCGCCGATGTAAGCGTTCGTGGCCGTAATCGCAAGAGCGCGGACGATTCCATTCGGATTGGGATTCCAACTGTTCGCGACGGCGGTGGTCGTATCCACAGCGGCAAGACGATTGCGAGACTTGGTGCCAATGGACGTGAATTGGCCTCCGACGTACATGAGGTTACCGGAAAGCTGCAAGGCAAAGACTGGTTGATCCGGAGCCGGGTTCCAAGCGGTCGCCAAAGCGGAATTATCGGTCGTGATCGCCGCAAGATTTGCTGTGTTGGAACTGCCAACGCTAAAGAAATTGCCGCCGGCATAGACAAGATTGCTTGAAAGCACCAAGGCATTCACTGTTCCCGAAAGCTGCGGGTTCCACACCATGCTCGCGTCAACGGTGCTTAATCCCACCAGGCCTAAAGAGTTGGCCTGACCGTTCACGCGAGTGAACGAGCCTCCCGCATAAAGACGATTGCTGTTCACCACCAGCGCATTAACAGCAATGCCGGCAACCTTTGCGTTCCAGCCTGTGTCCACGACCAGATTTGCACCCAGGTGTGCGAGATTAGTGATGGCTATATTTCCAATGCTCGTGAACGTCCCGCCGATGTACCAGCCGCCGAAACCGTCCGGAACAATGGCTTTGATCACACCCTTTATTTGTGGAGGCGAGTTCAGTAATTGTCCTGTGCTCTGGCTGAACACTGCGGCTGGTCCAGTGCGCGGTCCCACGTAAAAAAAGTCGCCGCCCAGATAGAGCGTGTTGTTGGTCGCAAGAACTGCGTTCACCGGACCATCCGCAATCCAGAACTTGGAATCAGGGAACGGCGATGGCTGTGAATACAGCAACGAACCCGTCAGGCAGAACCACGTGAACGTGGCCAGGGTCTTGATTGCAGCGCGCCCGCTGATTTTGCCGCGGCAGATATTTGCCTCGGTGAGCATGATAGTGGACATAAGAAATGTTTGTTCGGGATTAGGTTGTGAGACGAGGGCATTTCTCGCACAGGTGCTATCATCCTGTCGAGCAAAATCAGAGACGTCGCCGGACCGCCTTACTTATGCTATCGACTGGTGGAGCGAAGCCATAGCTTCAGAAATGTCATCGGGCGTTAATCGCTTCAACGCGCGACGATCATCCACAATCCCCAAAGACCGAGCAATGTGCCCGCTGCTTTGCCAATGAGCCAGCGTGTCGGCAAGACTTTCTCGGCCAGCACAAAGATGGTCAGAATGGCGATCCACCAGATGTTCATTACGCCGGCGACGAACAACAACATCATGAGAATCCAGCAACAGCCGGCGCAATACGCGCCATGTTTCAAGCCTATTGTCAGCGCCCCGAGTTTTCCTTCGCGCCAATCGCTCAACAGAAAAGTCATCGGCGAGCGACAATGCGCGAGGCAGGCGTTCTTCAGCGGCAGCCATTGAAAAACTCCGGCACAAATCAGCAGCGTGCCGCCCAGCACCGAGCTCGTGCCCACCATCATCGGAGAAAGCAGCGCCTTCGCGTGTAACATCCATTGGGCAATCGCGGCAAGCGCGCTGAATGCAGTCCACACGACCAAATAGCCGAATAGAAAGATTCCTGTTGGAACAAACGGACGTTCCTGTTCGCGCCGTTTCCGTTGCACAGATGCAAACATGAGGATCATCGGCGCGGCGGATGGAATCATCATTGCCACCATCATTTGCGCCCACATCAGAAACAGCGGAACAAGAGTCGCAGGCGACCAGGGGTTCACATCCGGCCCGGACATTTTCATTCCGGCGCAGCAGCAGACGCCGGTGAGATTCATGGCGCGGGCCTCGTGCACCATGTAAGCCCACGCCAGCACCGTGATCCCGCCCACCGCCGCGATCACGACGAGGCGATCGCGTTTCAACAGCGATTCCAGAGCGGGGCTCACGCGGTCAGGCCGACTGGTAGGCGAACGGCGAATAGAATCCGTTCTTCTCGCTCACCTCAAGTTTGAGATCAAAATCGCTGAACCACGCGCGCTTCGAACGGGCCACGACCGCAGGAAAACCCGGCGCGATGCACAACGGCGGATTGTGAAGGGCCACGTCGCCTCCATCCGCTCCGCGCACGGCTTCGATTTCAATCTCCGCGACGACGTTGGCGATGCGCAGGCTGCGGCGTTTGCCATCAATCTGAAATTCGATGCCGGCGTTCTTGACGCCGAGCACCTGGCCGATCATCGGCGCGAGGTTCGCGGGGTGGCCGCCGGCCAGGCCGGAAAAAATTTTTCCCAGCGCCTCGGCTTGCGGCGGAGTGGCGCGGGCATCGAGGTAAAGCGCGACGCGCCATTTGGTCTTGAGCATGTGCCCGGGTGAATCGACGGCCAGCACGACGTTCAATCCGTCCAGCTTCGTTCCGTCGAACTGGCCCTTGTCGATGTGCCAGGCGATCACCACGGTGCACTTGCCGGAGGTGGGCGGCCCGAGAAACACGCAGGGACAGGCTACTTCGCAGTCACAGACTTCGAAGTAAGTTCCGGAAGCGTTCCAAACGCTCATAACGAAGGAAAAATCAATTGGCGTATTTGACGCGAGCAACGAACGCTGCCTTGTTCGGCCAGGAGAAATTCAATTCACCCGTCTTCACGTCCATTTTCGCGGCCGACAGACATTCGGCTTCCTTGAAAATGAAACCCGTTGCGTGCTGGACGCGCACCGATTCCGGATCGCCGGTCACGGGATTCTTGATCGGCTCGAGTGTTACGGTAAGCGCATTGCCGATTTGCAGGCTGCTGTTGCGTCCGTTGAAATTGAACACGAGTGGAGCGAATTCCGGTTCAAGAATTTTCGAGAACGTGGTGGCGACGATTTCGAAGGGAATCCCACCCGCCTTGCCACTGGCGATTTGCAGCAGCGCCTCGCGCTGCGCCGGGCTGGCTTTTTCATCGATGAAGACGCGAGCCGTGCCGCCGCCCAGGTGCATCGCTTTCGGCCAGCGCGCGGCCACCGCGAGGCCGAGTCCGTTCAGAGACACGTCTCCATAGCTGCCGCGATTGATGCGCCACGAGACCATGCCTTCGCAAAAGCCGCGCGTGGGCGGCGCGTTGAATTCACAGGGGCAGCCGTAATCACAACTACAGGCCTGGAGAAAGTCCGCTTCGATGCTCCATTTCACATTTGTGCTCATAGTTCGTTTGTCATTGCAGCGGCGGTTGTTACGGGTTCGCCGTTACTGTAACAATCATAAACGGACTGACAAGTGGAATGTGGCGTGCCGGAACCGCGTTACTTGATCCCTGCAAGCCGCTCTTTCCAGATCTGGTAGAGCGTGCACCGTGGCCCTCACGTCGCGCAAGCAATATTCGGCGATCTCGCGGTATGCGTCCCGCAGCCAGCAATGTATTGACGTCCATTCCCGTCACGCCGTGGCTTTTCGGCGATTCGATGCCGAACGCTTTGCAGTAGAAATCCAGATTGAACCGGCGCGCCGCGCCTTCGCGGCCGCTGACACCGTAAAACGTGAGTTGCTCGGCCAGATCGCAATGCGGATCGGTCTGATAACGGTAACCCAGCCAGTCCTTGCGGGAAATCGGGCACGTTTAACAGCGCGGAACGCAGGTAGATGAACGGCACGTCGAAGCCGCGCCCGTTGAAAGTGACGATCGAATCGTAGTGCTTGGCCACGTCCCAGAAGGCGGTGAGCAGTTCCGACTTCGTCCACGCAGGGAACGAACTCGACCGGTCCGGCTTCGCCAGGTTCGTCTTCATAATCTTCCGCCGTGAACAGCACCTGGCCGCGCGCGTGTCGGCGTTGAGCATCGCGATGCAGACGACCTGCGCGGTGAACGGCCACAGATTGAATTGCTGCTGGATCTCCGCGCGGCGAGCGGCGCGGGCGGCTTCGTCGGCAATCGTTCGGCATTCGCGAAAAAGGTATTCCTGTTGCGCCTCGTCGAAGTGCTCCAGCGGCAGCGCGGAGGTTTCGATGTCGAAGACCAGCTTGGCCATGAGTGGAGCTGGGAATACGAACCAGGATGGAAAACCCGTCACGCGGACCAAGTTTGCCATCCTGGTGTCACGGGCGTAGTCTAACGTTTCTTCTTGCCAGCTTTTTTCTTCGCTTTCTTTTTAGCAGCCATGTGCTATCACCTCCATTCGTGGGTTTTGGGTTTGCGGCATGGTTCATTGAAAGCGTCAGTGGCCAAATCGGTTTACACTGTTTGTAGAAGAAAGATGCGCCCGCTGGCAAACATTTTCTTCGCAGCGGACGAAAATATATTTCTGACGCAAAAATTTTTTACGCGCCGAATTTGTCGAACATCTTCGCGTTCGCCTGCATCAGGCGGATCAGGTATTTCGCCTCGAACACTCCGAGCGAGCCGATGTTCGCGCCGGTTTCCGTGAAGCGCTCCAGCTTGTCCGAGCCGCTCAATAGCCGAGTGCAGCAGCACCGGCTGCGGATGCCACGAATGGCCCTTGACCGCGCACGGCGTCGAATGATCGCCGGTGATCGCCAGCACGTCCGGCTTCTTCTTGCAGCAGGATCGGCAGCGCGGCGTCGAAGTCCTCGATGGCCTTTTTCTTCGCGGCGAAGTTGCCGTCCTCGCCCTCCTTGTCGGTGTATTTGTAGTGGATGAAAAAGAAATCGTAGTTGTCGTACTCGGCGAGGTAGCGCTCGAACTGCTCGGCGATGGTCTGCGGCCCTTCGATCTTCTTCATGCCGACGAGCTGCGCCAGGCCCTTGTACATCGGATAAACCGCGAGCGCGGCGGGCTTGAGCAGGTAGCGATCCTCGAACAGCGGAATCTCCGGCTGATGCGCGATGCCGCGCATGAGAAAACCGTTCGCCGGCTTCTCCTTCGCGATGATCGGCAGCGCCTTCTTGTAAAACTCGGCGATCAGCTTCGCCATTTTCTTCTGCTTCGCGCTCTTTGCGATCGCGCGGCTTGACTGTCGGAATCGGAAGGCCTTCGCGATGCGGATCGGCGTCGGTCAGCGGGCCTTCCAGGCCCTTGCCGCGGAACACCACGACGAAGCGATGTCCCTTGCCGGCTTTGATGATGACCTGCGTGTCGCCGACTTTCTTCACCTTCGCCGAAAGCATCGCGCACAGCTTCTCGCACGTTTCGGTCGGGATGCGCCCGGCGCGGCGGTCGGTGACGATGCCCTTGGCGTCAAGCGTGGAGAAGTTGGCGCGCGCGCAACGTCGCCGGCCTTGAGTTCCAAGCCCGAGCCCGAGCGCTTCGATGACGCCGCGGCCGACCTGAAATTCCAGCGGGTCGTAGCCGAACAGCCCGAGATGGCCCGGCCCGCTGCCGGGAGTGATGCCCGGGCGCGACGGGAATCATGCGGCCCTGCGCGGAATTCTTGGCGAGCGCGTCCAGGTTCGGCGTCGCCGCGGCTTCGAGCGGAGTCAGATAGACCTGTTCGCGTGGTCGCCAGATCGCCGAGACCGTCGAGCACGACCAGCGCGAGCTTGGCGTTGGTCTTCAGTGTCAGTTCCGAATAAAGAGCGTCCAATTTCATGTTCTGTTTTCCAATGCAATTTCCGTGAGAGTGGCTTTGTAAATCCGCCACACCGTAGTCCAGTTTGCGATTAAGCGAGCGGTCGCGCAATGGGAATTGCGATTTGCGATTTACGACTTACGATTTGTTCACCGAATGAACAACATGAACGCTCTTGCGCTACACGAATTTCATCACGGCCTGAACGCGCGGTTCGGTGAATTGAATGGCGCGGAAATCGTGACGGATTATGGCGATGTGCTCGCCGAACACGCGGTTTTGCGACAATCCGTCGGGGTGTTCGATTTCAGCTTCCGCTCGCGAATCTGCCTTACGGGTGCGGACCGCGCGCGCTTTTTGCATGGTCAGGTCACGAACGACATCAAGCGGTTGAGGTCAGGCGAGGGCTGTTACGCCGCGCTCGTCACCGCCAAAGGTAAAATGCAAAGCGATTTGAATGTGTTCTGCCTCGCCGACGAGTTACTGCTGGATTTTGAACCGGGACTGACGAAAAGCGTCGCGGAGCGGCTTGAGAAATACATCGTGTCCGACGATGTGCAAGCGGTGGATGTTGCGCCGCATTACGGGTTGTTGAGCGCGCAGGGAATGAACGCGGAAGCGGCGTTGCGGAACCTCGGAATATTCCCGGAGATTCCCGCAGCCGCATTTGATTCCGCCAAAGTCTCCGACGCAACGCTCGGTGAAATCTATTTGATGAACCATCCGCGGCTCGGCACAGGGGGCTTCGATCTATTTGTGCCGAGCAACTCGATTGCGGCGGTGGCGGACAAACTCATCGCAGCGGCAAAATCAACCAACGGGGGCGCGTGCGGCTGGAAGGCGTTTGAAATTGCGCGCGTCGAGGCCGGAATTCCACGATTCGGTCAGGACATGGATGAAAGCAATATTCCCCTCGAATGCGGCATCGAGCAGTTGGCCGTCAGCTACAACAAAGGCTGCTATATCGGCCAGGAAGTCATCAATCGCATTCACAGCGTCGGCCACGTGAACAAGGAACTGCGCGGCTTGCGGCTCGCGGACGATTTGCCGCGCCTTCCCATCAAGGGAGACAAGTTGCTTCGCCACGGCAAGGAAGTCGGCTACATCACGAGCGCCGTGAAATCACCGGTGCTTAATGCAACCGTCGCGCTGGGTTACGTGCGGCGGGAGATGAATGCGGTCGGGACTGAATTGAATTTGCGCAGCGAAGCCGGTGAAACGCGCGCGAAAATCGTAGAGCTGCCGTTCGTAAAATTGGGGCGCTAGAAAGTTCGGCGGTCTATCTCGTTATTAGGCTGCGTTTGTATCGTCGTCATCATGCCTCCAACAATCAATCATCACCTCGCATCCGAAATCTGCGAGCATCCTCATTTCCTCCGGGTCATACCCCAATCCACACTGGTGGTCGTATTGATATGTAATGTGAATGAAAAAGTCAGTAGCGCCACCGGCACGAAGGACTGGCATCAACGGAAAGACCAAAGCATGTAAATACCGAATACCCTCCTCCTCGCTCTCAGGCACGCTAAAGGTAGCAGAACCACGGGGAACAGGAACTCCACGATAGCGACCGAACTTGCCAATGTCGCCCGGGTCTTCGCGCTCGGAAAATGGCGCGTCAACAGTCGAAGGCTGGAAGGTCTCTCCACTCGCGACGAACGAAATCTGTGTGCGCGTGATCATCGCAGCCTAACATTATTATTAAGCTGCAACCGTATTCCCCAATTGAAATGCCAGACAACTGGCCGCACTCATGATTTCGACTTTATGCCCGGCCCGAAATTCTGTCGAGCTTGATACCTTTGCACGCAAACCCCATGGCAGGAGCCGTGTGGGCTGACAATCATTGCCGTTCCGCCGCCAACGGTTCTCTAATCTTGCGCTTTGGCCACTTTCTCGAAACAATCTTTTGCGTCGTGCCGCAACTGCTCACGGTCCGATTCGCTCAATCCGTCGGGGTCGAAGCGGTAGCGGTAATGCAGGTGAAGCAACGTTTGCAGCATATCCCGCATGGTTGTCAGGCGAGGATCGGCCAGCGCCCTGAGGAGCCAATTTGCCATCGGTTCACCCGGGCTTCGCACGATTCCGCGGCGAGCCAGAATCTTTTCCACGCGGTAAAATTCCGAATCCAGCCCTGGCCAGGCAATTGACTCGGCAGCCGGTTTCTTCCTTGCCCGGTGCGATTTCTTTCGCCGGGAAAAGATTTGGATGAGTAGAACCACCAGGATCGGAACCATGGTGAGCAGCAGGTATTGCCGCCATTGACTCTGTCCCCAACGGAATTTTGAGAATTGGAAGCTGATCCAGGACCAGGAGTCCGAGAGCCATTGATACGGGGAGGCGTGTTGCCCTTCTACTTCCACCCACGACGGAGGTGTCGTGTCAAAATCCTGCCATGTTCCAGCCTCCTTGTTCCACGCGAGGCACCACGCATGTCCGTCGCGTTCGCGAACAATGTATCCATGGCCCGATTTTTCGTGCACGGCATACCCGACGGCATAACGGGCCGGAATTCCGAGTTTGCGCAACAGCAGCACAGTTGCCGTGGCAAAGTATTCGCAATGACCGCTGCGGGCGCTGGTCAGGAACTGTGTCAACGGCGTTTGTCCTGGTGTTGGCACTGCTTCGTGCCATGTGCTGTAGGTAAAGTTGTTCAGGAAAAAGGCGCGGACTTCTCTGAGTTTCTGCTCGGTGTTCATTCCGTCGAGGTGCAATTCCGAGATGATCTGCTCCAGGGCGTTGGTTTCCGAATCCGGAATGCGCCGGTCCTCATCGGCGTTCGGCCATGAATCGAATGTGGCACCGGGCCCATAAAGCGCATCGAACATCACGAGCCTCGGACCTGAGGCAAGGACCGCTCCCGCGCTGTTGCGTTCGAGCGTGAACGCCTGAAGCTTATCCAGTCTTCCGACGCCAGAGGGCAATGGCAGCAGCCCGCACGGGTAGCCTTCTCGCGACACGTCGTTCAGATAGGACGCGATAGTGATTCTGCTGTCCACGGGTTTGGCCAGCAGGGCATAGGTGGTGCCGTTCGGGATTAGCGGCGGGACATTCGCGAAATCTTCCTTGGAGGATCCGGCAGACCAGAGCGGTGACGTGAAAATGCGATAACTTGCTTCGCGCAAGTAAGCTGGCGCGCTGCTGGCGTCTTTGGGTTCAAGTCGAATGACGATCTTGCTGGAGAGTTTCGCGCGGCCAAGCTGACCAATTGTGGTTCTGCTCTGCGTGGGATCAACGCCTCGCCGCATCAGCCGAACAATCCATTGGGTATTGAGGTTCTGAACATAATTCTGCAATTGGCTGATCCCATGTTGTGCAAAATAGCCGAGTCCAAATGCAACCCCGAGCGTGCCCGCCCAAACCAAGATCCTGAAACGACGTGACCGATGCGGCCATAACGCCCAGGGGAGCAAGACGCACAAGCCCCAGAAGAATGAATTGTCCTCGCTGGAGTGCATGCTCGCTGCGAAGACAGAAGTGGCGAAGTACGGGTATGCGACGTTGACGCCGCGCGCCGGTGGCAATGGCCTGCCGAGCTTTTCAGCTCTTTTCCAGCGACGCCGCAAGATTAACGACAGGGTCGTCGCGGGAATTTCCTGGCGCGAGCTGCAGGCCTGCGCCGCCACAAACAGGAACAGGACCATTGGCAGCCAGCGAAGCATCGCCGCAGCGGTGCGTGCGCTCGCAATTCCCGCGCGGCCCTGAGTGGCGAAATTCGGATTTTGAAAAAGCTGGCTGAAACGAGCAGGCCCGCCGTTATCAGTGAACGCGTAAATGGCAGCCGCCAAAAACAGGAGAGTGCAGAACGTCCAGATCCGGCTGAAGTCATCATCTGAAAGCTCCCAGCGCGGTTTGATGAATCGCGCAGCTTCAAGCACGACTGCCATAGCGAAACCGGCAATGAAGAAGCCCGTCTGCCATCCCCAGAAGAGCAGGGTGGCGCCCAAAAGAAATGGAGGTGTCTTCATACGGCCAGTTTTGACAGCGCCTCTTCAATGAAGCCGACCTGCAGCACATGAAATTGCGCCGGGTCGTTGGACAGGGGGCCGGGATCCAGCGGCTCCTTCGACCGTCTTTCCACAATCACCAGGACCAGCACCGGAACACCGAGCACACGAAGTTTTCGTACCAGGTCGCGGCGCGGTTCGTCCCATGCGAGAAAGATGCAGATGCAGCCGCTGACGAGCGCCGCGTGATTGAGCACCATATGTTCCAAAGCGGAAAACGACTTATCCGTCGAGGCACGGACAGACGCGAGCACTTCAAGCATCTGATCGGCATGCGCGAGACCGCGTCCCGCTGTGAAGCAGTAGGCTTGTTGTCCGACGAACAGCAAATCCAGCAATGATTCCTGACTCGGAATCGTGTGCGCGAACGAAGCCGCGACTGAAACCGCTTCTTCAAAGGCGTCGTTGTAAGGATCGTTCGTAAACGTATCGAGAATGAGAGCGTGCCGCACAAAGAACTCGTCCTCAAACTCGCGCACGATTGGCCTTCCAACTTTCGCCCAGCTCCGCCAATGAATGTGCCGGAGCGGGTCACCGCGACGATAATCGCGAAGAGAAACAAACTCGTCGCTCCGCCCGATGTTTGCGGCCAGCGCCACGCCTCCTTCCTGATATTTCATCGTACCCGGCAGCGCCAGGGGAGGCAAAGCGTAGCGGCGCGGAAGAATGAGCATCGTCTGTCGGCACGACGCTCTTGAGAACGCGCGGAAAAACCCGATTGGATCAGCCCGTGCGACCAATATGCCGCCGAAGTGCAGCAGACCGCGGTGCAATGGCGTGAGTTCGACACGCACATCCACGGCTTCGCCGGCGCGCATCGGCGGAACGGCGGCTTCCTTCACTGTTGCGGGTCTGAACGGATTCGAGCGGCGGCCCTGGCTGAATCGAAACGATTGAACACGGCGCTCATCCGCAAGCTGCATCTGGAGCCATTCTTCAAAGGACGGGCGGGGGTCCGCGAGGTTCTCCAGGAGCGTCAAACCCGATTGAGGCCGTTTTGAAAGATTCTTCACCGACACCGTATAATGAATCGGACGCCCCACTGTCCCAAAGCGGGGTAGCCGCCGCGTGGCCGAAAACCGCGCTCGGAAGAATGGAGTGAGCAGCGGGCCAATCAGGAGCAGGAAGAACAGCGGCGCCAAGGCCTGATACGCGACGGTGTTGTCCGTGTCAATGCCGGTCATGATGACCGCTCCAAACGCAACCAATGCGATCCACCCGGCCGCAGTCAGTCGCTTGGTGGTGTGATATCGCAGCCAGGAAACAAAGCGGTAAGCGCGATAGAGGATCCAGAAGATGAAGGTCCATGGCTTCATGCGAGCATCTTCACGGCAGAATTCGACAATCGTTTCTCACGGCGGCGCGGGTTTGCCTTCCCGTGAACCACGCCACTCACGCAGGCACTTTAATCTTCTTTACGATTTCTTCCACCACCCCTCGCGCTGTCAGGCCCGAGAAGCGCGCTTGCGGTTCCATCACCAGCCGATGAGCAATCACCGGGACGGTGAGTTCCTGGATTTGCTCGGGCGTGACGAATTCCAGGCCGTCAAACAACGCGAGCGCCTGGGCGCCTTTCATCAGCGCTATCGACGCGCGAGGGCTTGCGCCAAGTTGCACGCCCGGAGCCGAACGCGTCTCGCTCACCAGGTCCACGACATAGCGCTTAAGTTCGTCGCTGATCCGTATGCTCTCCACTGCTCGCCGCAACACCAGCACGTCGGCAACCGTCGCGCAGGGTCGCAGTTCATCGAGCGGGTGGTTGTGCTGTTGGGCAGTGAGAATCGAGACTTCCTCGGTCGGCTGGACGTATCCCAGCGCGAACTGCATGGCGAATCGATCCATCTGTGCTTCGGGCAGGGGATATGTGCCGCGAAATTCGACTGGATTTTGCGTGGCGATCACGAAGAACAACTCCGACAAATTCCGCTGCGCTCCGTCCACGCTTACCTGGTTTTCGCCCATGGCTTCCAACAACGCGGATTGGGTTCGAGGCGAGGCGCGATTGATTTCATCCGCGAGCAAAATGTTCGTGAACACCGGGCCTTCGTGAAAATGAAACTGCTGGCTGAGCTGGCTGAACACGGACACGCCGAGAATGTCCGACGGCAAGAGATCGGGCGTAAACTGGATGCGCTTGAATTGTGCATCAAGAGATCGCGCCAACGCCTTGGCCAGCGTGGTCTTTCCCGTTCCGGGAAAATCGTCGAGCAATACATGGCCGCCACTGGCCAAAGCCGCGAGCAACTTGCGTGTCGAACCGACCTGGCCCCGCATGATTTTCGCGACGTTGTCCGCGAGTGTCCTGTAAACCTCGCGCGCCGCTGCGGGCTGATCGGGCGTCGTCATCTGATTCGCGAGCACGCTTAGACCTAAGGAAGGGTTCGGGACATTCACATTCGATTCAATTTCATTCCGATAGTTCCATCATGTCGCCTATTCTAAGCAGAATTTCAACGCGCAGCGAATCAATTCCTGCGCCTTTTCACGGAATCAGCAATTCTCAAGCGGGAGCTGGCGGCGCGGGGGTTTGCTTGACCAGCAAAGGAATGCTGGCCTGCGGCTCATCATCCAGCAAAATATCAATCGAAAAAAGCCCGGTCTGCTCGAACTTCAATTGTTGAATGTTCACGATGAAATTGCGCGTCCCGAAATGGGAATCGCCCGGCATGGTTACCTCAACGGGAATATCGATGCTCGGCATGATGGAATGGCCGTCTGCATCCACAAAGTTGAACCGCAGTTTGCACGCGCCCTCATCTTCGTGGCCGAAAGTCACGCGAAGCGCAATCGAGCATTGCGGGTGCACTGCCGGCAGTTGCTGCGTGTAAATGGTGTCGAACGCGCCGAGCAAATTCAATTTGCCGTTGTCGTCCGTTGCCGCGTCGCACAAGACCGCAACCTGGATGTTCATGCGGCGACAATTAGCCACGAAACGCGCGTCAAGGCACGAATTCTTTTTTCAGATGCGGCAGGATTTGCGTCAGGGTACGCGTTAATCGCAGAACCCGGCACTGACATTTGATTCCCTCCTTGACATACATATAGAAGCTATGCATAGTGACTCCATGATACGCAAAGAACTCGTTGCCGCTTCGGCTGAACCGCTCATCCTGGCGTTGCTTGCGAAGGGGGAAAGTTACGGTTACGCAATTATTCAAGAGGTAAAGGCCCGATCCGGCGGTCATCTGCAATGGACCGACGGAATGCTTTATCCGGTGTTGCACCGCATGGAGCGGCGGGGTTTGATCAAGGCGCGCTGGGGTGAATCGGAAACGGGCCGCAAGCGGAAATATTATTCGCTCAAGGAGGACGGCAGGAAGGCGCACAAGCAGCATCGTGAGCACTGGATGAGAGTCCACGAAACCCTCGCCGGATTGTGGAAGGAGAAATATGTTTGATCTCGAAGCCGCGATTTCAGAATGGCGCAAGCAAATGCGTGCCGCCGGCATCAAAACGCCCGTGCCGCTGGAGGAATTGGAAAGCCATTTGCGCGAAGACGTGGCGCAACAGATGCGGTCGGGATCAGACCAGCGGCAGGCTTTTGAGGTGGCCGTTCTGCGAATCGGACGGGCAGGCGCACTCAAGCAGGAGTTCAAGAAAGCCGGAGGGACAAAGGAAATTCTGCAACTGAAGCTGGTATGGGCTTTGATCGGTGGCGCTTTCCTCAGTTGTTGGATTTCATTCGGCGGATCGCCAGCGATGGCGCTCGTCTATGGCATTTTGCTCGCCGGGCTCATTGTCGCGACGTTCGTTGATTTCAAACACTTCATCATCCCTGATGAAATCACCCTTGGCGGCATCGGCGTCGGATTTTGTTGTTCGGCGCTGCTGCCGCAATTGCATGAGCAAAAGCTTTTGACCGCAAGCCTGCTGCAAAGCTTGCTCGGCATCGGAGCCGGCGCGGGGTTGATGTATTTCATTTTACAGGCGGGCAAGCTGGCGTTTGGCCGGCAGCGGCTCGCACTTTCCGGTGAAACCAAAATCATCTTTACCGACACCGCGTTGCTGCTGCCGGACAAAGAAATTCCATACGATGAATTGTTTCATCGCAAGACCGACGCCATCGAACTCCCGGCGCGCTCGGTTGAACTGGGGAACCGGTCTTACCAGAATGTCCCCCTCCGGCTGACGTCGACCAGTCTGCAAATCGGTGACGACAAGTTTAATCCTGAAGAAATTTCGCGTGTGGAAGCGTTCAGCTCGGAAGTGGTCGTGCCCCGCGAGGCGATGGGTTTTGGCGATGTGAAATTCATGGCCGCCATCGGCGCTTTCCTCGGCTGGCAGGGGGTGGTTTTTTCGTTGATCGCCAGTTCGCTGATCGGCTCTTTGGCTGGCGTTGGACTGGTCGCCGTGCGCCGCCGCGAATGGTCTGCGCGATTGCCTTACGGTCCCTACATGGCGCTGGCCGGCACGATCTGGATTTTCGGCGGCAAACATATTTTTGACGTGGTGTTTGCGCGATGAAATGGAACAGTATGTTTAACCTCGACCAATCAATCGCCGAATGGCGACAGCACATGCTGGCCGCCGGCATCAAAACGCCCGTGCCGTTGGAAGAATTGGAAAGTCATTTGCGCGAGGACATCGGTGGGCTCACATCGTCCGGAATGGATGAAAGGAAGGCTTTTCAACTAGCAATCTTGCGTGTTGGAAATCCCGGTTCTGTCGCGTGTGAGTTCAAAAAATCCAGCGCTCAACCAATTCCGGTGGTAATCGGTTGGTTTCTCTGGGTGATAGTGGCTTTGCTGGGCACTATATTTATTGTCGTCCGCTGCTTGTTCGCGAAGTATTCGAGCTTGCTCCTGGACGCACACGGTTTCAGTTTGACGGTCGGCTATCTCGCAGCCCTGCTGGCGGGTGGATTGGGAATTTATCGCGTGTGCCACCAGTTGACTCGGACGCTGGCACCGGATCGCCAGGAATCGTTGACGCACGCGATGTTTTGGTTCAACCGATTTGCAGCTGGATTTGTTCTCGTTGGGCTTATGTTGGGAATGATTTGGAGCCGATTTAATCGTGGGAATTATTTGCCGGGCGATCCACGTGCGATTGGAACTCTCTGCGCCACCGTCTGGCTAATGACTTCGTACCTGGTTCAGCGGTTTGGCAAAGTGTCTCATCGCGTCGTGGCTTTGTTATGTATCAGCGGCAATATGGTTGTTTGTCTTGCTTGGTTTGGTGCTGGCATTCTCGCTCTTGGTTTCAACATCTTCGGCTATTGGCCGCTCCATGCGTTTCTGGGGATGCATCTCCTCTTTCTCATACTGTGTGTGATGTCCGAATCCAAAATCGTCAAAGCGTCAAGAAATTATGTTCGAGCTCGATAATGCAATTGCAGAATGGCGGCAGCAGATGGTGTCTGCCGGGATTGGGAATCGCAAAGCACTTGATGAATTGGAAAACCATCTGCGTGACGACGTGGAAGAACAAGTGCGCTCAGGGGTGACTGAGAAACAGGCATTTGAAAGCGCCGTAAAGCGAATCGGCAAAGCCGCCGCGCTCAAGCAGGAATTCGCAAAAGAAATCCCGGTCACGCCGCTGAGTCCGCAATTTCTCCGGAATTGTTGCTACGTTTCTGCAGCGTTCGTTCTTCTGATTAATGCTTGGACATTGTTGGAATACGAACTGAGTTCGGCGGAACGTTCGTTCGGATTGAGTCTGGTCGCGTTGATTGCTTTCTATGTCGGCAGCCTGCCATATTTGAATCAGACGATGCTGCTTAGCTCGCGCAGCGCCGCGATTCGAAAGGCGATCATACCTATCTGCACTTTCGTTCTGGTCTTGTGGGAGGTTCTGGCGCTCGGCAGCGCTGTGAAAATTATTCATCTGCCGGAGGGAATCCTTCTGAATGTGTTTGCGTGGAATTTGTTCGCAGCAGTTGCTGCAACCCTTCTGGTGCTTTGGTACGGAAGCGATGACAACTCTTTTGATATTCCGGACTGGAATTCTTTCACGCCAGTAGCACGTGAATGTTTGGAAATCGCCGGCGACGAAGCATTGCGTTTTCATCACGACTTCATCGGCACCGAACACCTTTTGCTGGGACTCATTCAGGCTGAAACTGGAACTGTTGCGAACGTAATGCGTCGTCTGGGTTTGGAGTCAAACAATGTGCGCGCCGAGATCAGCAAGATTATAGGCAACGGACCACAGCACGATGTTGCGGAAAAGATTCCGTTCACTCCGCGAGCCCGACGAGCGCTTCAACTTGCTGCCAGTGAAGCGAGGAAAATGGATACTTCGGTTGTAAGCGCTGAGCATATTTTCATTGGGTTGCTAATCGAGGGTGCTGGCGTCGCTGCGGTCGTGTTAAACAATCTTGGAGTCAGCGTCAGCGCCGCCCGGGCTGAAATCATGAATGAATTGGGCACGGCGGAATAGGCTTAGATTTCCCAATTCATCGTCTTTATCGGGCCAGAAGGTAAGGCCGCAATTGCTTCACATTTCCGTTGACAACTCTTCTAAAGTGTATTATTGAACTAATACACAAATACAATAGAACAGCCGCTTCGTCGCTATGCAAATTCAAATTTCAGTCTCGGACGGTATTCCGATCTACCAGCAAATCGTGAGTCAGGTGCGATATCTCATCGCGGCGGGCCGGCTGCAAGCGGGTGAGGAACTCCCGCCAATTCGCGTTCTTGCCGAACAGCTCACGGTTAATCCAAACACAGTTGCGCGCGCCTACCTCGAATTGGAGCACGCCGGCGTTGTCACGAAGCGTCATGGCTCTGGCACCTACGTTTCGGAGACGCGCAATCTCGTGCCGCAACGGGAGAAAACGAAAATTCTAGCCAAACGCGTGGATGCGTTGCTGACGGAAGCCCGGCATCTCGACGTGGATCTAAGCGAGGTCATCAAACTGCTTCGCGAGCGAGACGTCGCAATGAACGAGGTGACAAAATGAAATTCCCATCGCCTTCTTCGGCTGAAGCGGTCGTGGCCATCGCGAATCTCTCGCGGCGATTCGGTTCAAAAACAGTTTTGGATGACGTTTCGCTCTATGTCCCACGCGGCGGAGTGTTCGGACTCGTCGGAGAAAATGGTGCGGGCAAGACCACCTTGATTAAACACATCCTCGGCCTCTTGCGGGCGGAAGCGGGAGGCGTTCGAGTTTTCGGTGCTGATCCGGTTGCTGATCCGGTCTCAGTTTTGGGCCGCATTGGCTATCTTTCCGAGCAACCGGATTTGCCTGGTTGGATGCGTGTGGACGAACTCATGCGCTACACGCGGGCGTTCTATCCGAAATGGGACTCGGCCTACGCCGAACAGTTGCGCGGGCAATTCGGTCTGAATCCCGAGCAACGGCTCAACACACTTTCCAAAGGCCAATCCGCAAAAGCCGGGTTGCTCATTGCTCAAGCGCATCGTCCCGACCTGTTGCTTTTAGATGAACCAAGTTCTGGTCTCGATCCGCTGGTTCGTCGCGACATTTTGGAAGCAGTGATTCGCACAGTCGCCGATGAAGGCCGAACGGTTTTCTTTTCGTCGCATCTGTTGGAAGAAATTGAGCGCGTATCCGATAACATCGCGATGTTGCATCAGGGAAAAATTGTTCTGTGTGGGTCGCTGGACGAAATCAAATCGCAACATCGCCAGTTCACTCTGCGGTTCGAAATCGCGCCGACAAAAGTGCCAGTCATCAATGGTGCTTTGAGCGTAACCGGACGTGGAAAAGAATGGACCGTTATGTGCAACGGCGCGCGCGCTGAACTTCCCGCGATCGCCACTAAACTCGGGGCGCAAATCGTCAGTGAACACGCACCTTCGTTGAATGAGATTTTTGTCGCTCACGCTGGCTCAACTGAACTCCACGCGCCAGCTTGATTCTCCCAACATGCGCTCCCCAATCACAGCATTGACCTGGGAGATATGGCATCGCGGCCGCCGCCCGGCGATCGTCGTGCTGGCGTGCGTGGCGTTCTGCGCCATCATCAACCGAATTATTCCGGACACGAACCATACATTGTTCTCGACAGTTTTCGGTGTCCTGATGGTTTTGTCGTTCGCATTTCTGCTCGCGCTGCTGAATTGCACCGAGTTCAACTCGACCCGCGAATGGAACGGTTTTCCTTATCGGCTGTTTGTGCTTCCTGTTCCAACGTGGCAACTCGTGGCGGTGCCGATGCTCATCGGCTTGATTGTTGTTGAATCGTTTTACTTCGTGTGGATCAAACTGGTGTGGACGCACGATCAAATTGTCCAGCCTGAATGGTACGCGGTGGTGCTCGGGGCCTACCTTACGTATTATCAAATGACGCTGTGGAGCCTGGCTGGTTTCCGCATTCTGCGAACCATTGTGCTGAGCGTGGGCGGAGTGAGCGGCATTCTGGTGGCGTTTCTTCCGGCTTTCGGGAGATTCAGTTCAGATCCTTCACCGTGGCTTTCGGCATCGCGGCTTATTCCGGTTGTTTCGGCGACAATTCCGATCGCATTCATCATTGCCTGGATCGCGGTCGCTCGACAACGACACGGCGGTGGACGTCGAAGAAACTGGGCGAAAGCGCTGATTGAATGGGTTGCGGATAGCTTGCCTCGGCGAACGAAAGATTTTTCATCTCCCGCCGCTGCGCAATTTTGGTTTGAGTGGCGGCGCACGGGGCTTTTGTTGCCAGCAGCGGTTGGATTCGCATTGCTCGCCGTCATCGCTCCTCTCTCGTGGAAATTCCGCAGTGAACCGCAATTCACGATGACCGCACTCTGCTGGATCATCGCGATTCCCATTGTGCTTGGAATCATTCTGGGCAAGGGCTTCGCAAGAGTTGATTTTTATTCGAGAAATCTTTCCGTGCCGTCCTTTTTGGCAGTTCGTCCGATGTCCGCTATGGAGATCGTTGCAGCCAAGTTAAAAGTCGCTGCCGTCAGCGTGTTCATCACCTGGTTGTTGGTCGCGGCATTCCTTGCACTGTGGCTGTCATTCTGGGCAAACACTTCGCAACTGAAGCCGCCACTGTTTGAGTTTCGATACTTTTATCCGCACTCGTGGCGCATCATCATCGTTTTCTGTTTTATTGGCCTCGTCGTTCTCACGTGGAGATGCATGATCAACGAAATGTGGTCGGGTCATACGGGAAGACCGTTGTATTATTTCGGCTCAATTGGTTCGCAAGTCATAGTGCCTCTGATCCTATTGCTCGCCTGCGCGATTATGTCGGACGACATAGACAAATTCATCAAACTGCATCCACAGTTCCTGAAATCCGTTCTCATCCAAATCGTCGGCTGGGCGCTCGCGGTGCTCGTTGTCGCCAAGGTTTGGTTCGCGGCTTCAACGTGGAGCAAAGTTGATCCGCGGCGCACGCGCCAGTATTTGATTCTCTGGGTAATCGGCACGTTGTTTCTGATTACGCTGGCCTTTCTGGCGCGACCAGTGATGGATACCGAGCGCCAATCACATATCTATTTGCTGCTCGCGCTGCTGCTCTTTCCGTTCGCGCGGGTTGGTGCGGTGCCACGATCTTTGGAGAAAAACCGTGCTCGTTGCTCGTCTCGCTGAAAGCAAACCCCGCCATGAAGAGAATTTTAATACTCATCGCAATTGTAATCAGCGGCATCGCAATCGTATTCGCTGTGGACCTGGGACGCTTCATCTTTGACTATGTTGATGTCGGCGGTCACAAACTTCGGATGTTGATCAGTGGCCACGGCAATTCGACGGTGGTGTTTGAAGCTGGCGGGACCGGTGCGGCCGGTGGCCCGCTGGAGTCCTGGGAGCGCGTGCAGCCCGCCGTGAGCCATTTCGCGCGTACCGTCACTTACGACCGCGCTGGCATTGGCATGTCCGCGCCCGGCCCGAAGCCGCGTGACGCGCGTCAAATCGCTCTCGAACTTCACACCGCACTTCACAACGCTCATGTCGGACCACCGTACGTGCTCGTTGGACATTCATTCGGCGGCCCTTTCAATCGCGTTTTCGCCGATATGTATCCGGACGAAATCGCAGGCATGGTGCTTGTTGATCCCACACAGGAAGAACTCATCTCTTGGAACCAATCGCGTGAAGGTCATCGCGAAACGCGGGATGACGAAGAATGGAAAGACATTCAGGCCAGCCTTGATCAGGCGCATGAAAGTCGCGTGCCGATTGGCGTGCCGGTATATCTCATCAGCGCGATGGGACCGCGCGCGCTGCCAGACTTCATCACGCAGACGCAGCGGGAAGAAATGAAAATCATTCTTCCCGCGAAACTGAAATTCCATCGAGAGTGGCTGGAAAAGATTCCCAATGGCCATCTCATCATTACCGAAAACAGCGGCCACGGAGTTCCGTTTGAGGAACCGGAACTGATCATCCGTACGATTCGAGACCTCATCGAGGACGTAAGAGAGCACCAGTCAGCGTCCAAGCCATGATGGCGCGCCTGGCAACCACTATGAAAAGAAAATTGCGATCCGAACTCCTGGCTCTTCTGCCGGCGTGGATAGCGGGCATTTTATTGCCGTTGCCCGCGTTGTTGTTGTGGCGTTCTGATGATGCGCGGCGGGTTGCCATTTGGTGTTTCTTCGTCGGTTGCGTCGCTTTGGTCGCATTCGCTTTCCGGTCTCGTGGGGAGTTGGAGCTTTCTTGGAACGAACGGATGGCTGCAATCGGAACTTCGCTTTTCTCGACGTGGGCCGGTTTCTCGCTTCTCTGGCTGGCAATCATAGGCTCAGAAGACCTGACGCCTTTCTTCCTTACATTCCAGATCCTGATTCCTTCATTTTGCGTCGTGCCTTACATGATGCTGGTTACCCGCAATCCGATTGCCGCCGTGGTGTTTTCGCTTTTTCTTGTCGGCAGTATGAAGCTTCTCGGCTGTTTGGTGGTCGTTCTGGTGTACGGCTGGCATGCCGACGTGCGAGGTTATACGACGATGCCATGGATGCATCCAAACTTGTTGGTGTGGCTTTTCTGGCTGAATACCGGCGTGCTGTCATTGTCGCTTTATATCTTAGGCAGAGAGAAATATTTGCGGAACGTAGCCGTCGCCTAATTAACTGCGAGCCTCTAAAAACTTTTTTAATTCCTCCGCCGCCTTGCCGCCAAAGCCAGACACTTCGGCAAGCTGTTCCACTGTCGCTAAACGCATTCGCTGCACGGAACCGAATTTTTTCAGCAGCGCGGCTTTGCGTTTCTCTCCAATGTTCGGGAATTCATCGAGAATGCTCTCCGAGATTCGCTTGAGGCGAAGTTGCGCGTTGTAGGTGTTGGCGAAGCGATGGGATTCGTCGCGCACACGCTGGAGTAATTTCAACGCGCCGGAATCATGCGATAATCGGAGAGGCTCGTTTTTTCCCGGCTGATAAATTTCCTCGAATTCTTTCGCGAGGCCGATGACAGGAATTTTTTCCAGTCCGAGTTTTTTCAATTCCGCCACGGCCATGCCGAGTTGGCCCTTGCCGCCGTCGATGAGAATCAAGTCCGGCATATTTTGCAGCGAGGGTGGAGGATGGACAATGGAGGATGAAGCGTCTCCCTCTCCGCGTTGCGAGTCTGCGAGCAATGGGGAGAGGGCTGGGGTGAGGTGCCCGCCATTCTCCCTCTTCAATTCTTCATTTTCGTTTTCTTCTTTCACCGGAATTCCCCGTCGAACTTTCCGGCTCGTTTCATCCACCAGTTCCTGCAACGCCTGCGGAATCGCTTCGCCGCCGTCATTCGCTTCGCCTCGCGCCTCGCGCCCGGCACCTCGCGCCTCGTTCAACAACCGCGTATATCTCCTCCTCACGACTTCTGCCATGCTTGCGAAATCATCCTGACCTTCGACCGTTTTAATTTTGAACCTACGATAATTCGCCCTGTCTGGTCGCCCATTTTTGAATCGCACCATCGAAGCCACTTTAAATGTGCCGCTGATGTTTGAAATGTCGAAGCCTTCAATTCGCTGCGGTGGCCCAGGCAGGCCGAGCACTTCCGCAAGTTCAGCAAGGTCACGCTCTGGATCAATCGCCAGTGGCAGGCTGTAAGGCAGGCGCTCGAATTTTTCCGTTTTGCGCGTCGTGCGTTTCAAATCCGCGAGCATGTCGCGCAACTGCGCTGCGCGTTCGTATTCCTGGTTCGCCGCGGCTTTCTTCATCTCGGCTTCGAGTTGTTCTTGCATTTCCGCGCATTGACCATTGATGAATTCGCACGCGGTATTCACCTGATCGAGATACTGCTCGCGCGTGACGTTGTTGATGCACGGCGCGGTGCAGTATTTCAAGTGCGCGTAAAGGCAGTGGCGATAGTCGCGCTCGGTCGGTGTGAGCGGACGGCAGCCGCGCAAATGAAATTGATGCCGCACCATCGCGAGCGTGCTGCGTAGCGCGCCGGAATTCGGGAACGGACCGAAGTACCGCGCACCGTCATCCTGCTTGAAGCGCGTGAGCGTGAAGCGAGGGATCGGATCGTTCAGATTCACTTTGAGCATCAGGAATCGCTTGTCATCGCGGAAACTGACGTTGTAACGCGGATGAAATTCCTTGATCAACTTGCTTTCGAGCAACAGCGCTTCCGGTTCGCTGCGAACGATGTGAAAATCAAAATCGTGAATTGCGTCAATGAGTGCGCGGAACTTCAAGTCCCAGCCCATCCGCCGCGACGGATGAAAGTACTGGCTCACGCGCTTGCGCAGATCGCGCGCCTTGCCGACGTAAATCACCGTGCCGAAGCGATCCTTCATCAGGTAGATGCCTGGCTTGTGCGACAACGTGGTGAGTTTTTTATGGATGAGTTCTGACGTGGACACGACCAGAAATTTCGCGCAAATTCGACAAGGCGCAAAGTCTTTTCGAGAATTGTCCGCAGGTGCGGGTTAGATTCTGCTCCTGCGACGTAGAAGGGCAAATAGAACCATCCCACCAGCCAACGCTGACAAGGCAACCGTGGACGGTTCCGGTGCCGGTGCCGGACCTCCTAATGTTGTGATTTGGGAAAACGCCCCAAGCTCGCCCCATGTCAGGTCAGACTTGGTTCCCCCGTTAACGCCGCTTAAATCCTGGTTCAGCGCGTTATCCTGTGTCGCCGTTGCGGCAATCAACTGTACGGAACTGTTCAGCGAAAACCCGGTGATGCCGCGGGCATCGAGCGCCAAGGTGATATCCGCGAACGGAACGAAGAAGGAGAGAAACTTGTCCACTTTGCCGCCGCCATCCAGATCGAAAGCTGAAGCGGCGGGATCGGTAATGCCGGACACGGAAATGAACCCGTAATTCAAAGCGGTCTCACCATATGCTCGGAAGGCAGGGCTCACAATCGAAGTAGTGTTCGGTGAGATGTTGAGTCCGGCTCCTGGATTCCACAGACCTATCGCATTGCCGCTGCCCTGGTTATTGACGCCAATGAACAAATCCACCGCGCCGTCCAGATTCGCGTCGATACCCACGAACGCAGCGCCTTTGAACCCTGCGGGATTTTCATCCGCGGCAAGCCGCAATCGAAAGCCAATCAAATCATCCGATGAACTCGGTGTGTTTTGCCCGTCATGCTGAATATAGAACGCAGGATCTACCGCTGTGCCGATGATATCCGCTTCCGTATTGCCGGTTTGCTGGTCGCGAAACGGATCGGAAAAATTGGTGCCTCCGAAACTAATCGGCTGCCAATTGGCGGTGGAGCTGCCGGGGCCGGTCTGCCCGAAGGAGCTGGGTATGGTGATCGACATCACGCCGACGAACACCACGATCCAAAATGAAAACAGTTCTGGTTTGTTGGTGCTTCTGGACCCGCGCACACAACATCGCCGTGAGTTGTATAACTTCAGGAGCATCTAGGCGCCCCTGAGCAGTCGAAATGCCACGAAGATTTCTTGGATCAAAGTCTCCCTGGTCGAAGCGTTTAAGAGCGCCTCCGGCAACGCCACCTGATCGTGCTTGCATCAAATCACGACAGCCGGACAAAAGCTGTCCCATTGTCATGCTGGAAAATAATTCCTGCTCGGCGCCAGTATCAGCGGAAGTAAGCTGGCTCGTTGCCGAGCTTCCACTTGATGTTGCATCCAATACTCGGTTTCTGATTCGATGAGACCGGTTTGCCAGCGAGCACCGCGTCGAGCGCCGTGCGCAAATCCCTTCCGGTGACTGGAGAGCCATTTCCCGGACGGCTGTCGTCAAACTGGCCGCGATAAACAAGGCGGTGGTCCTTGTCGAAGAGATAAAAATCCGGCGTGCATGCGGCGTGATATGCCTTGGCGACGGCTTGGGATTCATCGTAAAGATACGGGAACGCTGTAACCGGCGCCCTTCACTTCGGCTTTCATTTTGTCCGGCGCGTCGTCGGGATAATTCTCCACGTCGTTGGAGTTGATGGCGACGACCGCCACGCGGCGCGGCTGGTAATCGCGCGCCAGTTGCGCCAGGCCGGCGCGAATGTGTTTTACGAACGGACAATGATTGCAGATGAACGCGACGAGAAGCGGCTGGCCTTTGAAGTTCGATGGCCCGGTCATCCGGCCATCGGTGTCGGGCCGCAAAAATTGAGTATCGGGCAGCCAGAAATCAGGCGCTGTCGTGCCGAGCGGCAGCATCGTGGAATTGACAGCAACCATGGTGAAATTTGCAGCGAATAGTTTGAGTTGTCGAACGAATTCAACGCACGCTGGATCCAGTCAAGGCAGAAGAAGCCGGCTCGTTATCACGTCAGACGATACCAATTTCGTTTGCAGAGGACTTTGGGAAAACTCTACATGTCCGTCCGTGAAGCTGATGCAGCCTCGAAACCCGTGGGGCCCCTTGTGACCACCACTCCATCCTGCCAAGCTATTTAAGGTCAAGGAGAGCACTTGTGATCTCACTGGCACATTGCTCGTAATAAATCTGTCCCCCGATAAGATCATCTTCGCGGGATTTGAAACGGCATTCAGGTTGACGAAGTAGCTCAGATTGCTGTTACCGAAGGAGGCAAAGTCGAGCGCTGACTTGCGCTTATCCGTCGGACAGACGAAGAGGCCCAACGCATATTCGGAGCTGGAGCGCCAGAAAGGTTCCTGCAGGGCGAAATGTCTGAATGCGTTCGGGCCGGAGTCGAACTCCAGCGAGCCTCCATTATTTGTGGAAACCTGCCATGGATATTTTGAACCATGATCGCTGGCCCATTGTTGGAATCCGAGACTGCTTTGTCTTAAGTTCGACACGCACGTGGTGTTATACGCGTGCCTGGGCCCTGAACGCATCGGAAGAATCATGCTCCAAAGAATGCAAATGACGAACGCAACAACGAGAACTTCGACCAGAGTCATTGCCGAATTCTGGGAAGTTCTCCTGAAAACTCTCATGGAACGTTTTTACTCCGCGTAGCGAGAGATTCAAGGAAAATGAATTCTGCGTCTTGAGGGATTCACGCGGTTCTTTCGCGCCCATCGATCTCGAATTCCATCAAGCGAACTCCTCAGCCACTTGCGCATTCGCGTTAAGAGTTCCCGTGACTCTGGAGCAAGCCAATGCCCTCCAAGCCGCAAAGTAAAATAGCGCGCAACCCAAATCCGTTTTGGAATTGCCCATTTCCGATTTCCGTTAGTGCGTGTTCCGCGAGCATCTCGCGCGTGCTCTTGGGAGGTGACATTAAGTCGTTCCTCTCTCAAGCCGCTCCGTCGTCGGTGTCTGACATCAGAACGCTCCAGCCCAAGTCGGTCTTACATATCCGTGTTGCTCACGAAAGCCAGACGTCGGCTGTCTGGCGCCCACGAGGGAACATTCATCGTGCCCTGGCCGCCGTAAACGTAAGCGATCACCTTTGCCTGGCCTCCTTGTGCGGGCATCAGCCGCAGATAGACTTGCTTGTAGTAGGGATGATCGCTCGGGTCTATGTCCTTGGGAAAGCTGATGAAGGCGATCCATTTTCCATCGGGCGAAATATGAGGAAACCAGTTGTTGAATTCATCAGTCGTCAGTTGTTCCTGGTCCTTTCCGTCCGGTCGCATTCTCCAGAGCTGCATCTTTCCGGTTCGTGATGAGTTGAAGTAAATGTATTTTCCGTCCGGAGAATATTCCGGTCCGTCATTCACGCCGGGGGAATCGGTCAATCGGACTTCCTCACCGCCCGCCGATGGAGTTCTGTAAATATCGAATTTGTTGTTTCTTCTTCCCGCGTAAACGAGGAATTTGCCATCGGGCGACCAACCGTGAAGATACGACGGTGTCAACTGAGTAACCCGCTTCGGCTTCCCGCCGCGAACCGGTACCGTGAAGACCGCTGATTGCCCGGAGCTTTGGTCACTAATTCCCAACATCTTTCCATTGAAGGAAAGGACGTGATCGTTGTTATTGCGATTGGCCGGAGCCGTGTTGATGACAGAAATCTTCTTTGTCGCCAATTGGAATCGGCACAGCCTGCCCCAGCCCGCAGCGCGTCCACTGACATTGTAGATCAGCGCGCGGCCGTCACGCGTCCAGTTTGGCGCTTCGAATGGCTCCGCCGAACTATGAATCATTTCCAATCTGCCGCTCGACACATCAAGTATTTCGAGAACGCTCCCGATGAAATCCCGATACGGCACGAAGCCTTGCTTGACGGGACGGATGATTCGCACGTCACGAAATTTTGCTTTTTCCGTCGCGTTGCCGTTGTGCGCGCACAGGAACAATCCAGCGTAAACCTCGTCACCGAGTTCTAAATCAGGCAGGTTTGTGCTGACGAAAGTCTCACCAAAACGTGCCGCCGAAAAAATGAATTCGTTGCCACGCCGCTCGAACTGGAGAACGTCGGCATTCGTGATGTTGAGCACGAGTTGGGCGGTGGCGGCGCCTTTCGCGCGCCTGAATTGGAGCGACGTAAGCCCATTGCCGTGCTCGGCACAATCTGCATATGGCGAATCGGCGTCGAGGTTCGGACGCACGATCCATCCGAGCTTGCGATGCTCTTCAACACCTTTGCCAAGGAACTCAACTCGGGCGCGCAGAATGAAATCTCCCTTCAGGCGCTTCCAGAGGAAATGAAACTGATCGCCGGTGCCCCACATGTTCGTGCCCGATGCGGTTATCGTATATTCTTGTTTCGCCGCGTCGTAAGTCGATGAGCCGGGACTTTTCGGCGAACCGATGTCGCCATGCCCGTCAAATTGACCAAGCGAGTTTTGACCGAACGCCAGTCCATTGGTTGACATCAGGATAGCCATGGTAATTACCCTCCAGGAATCGCTTATGGTGGTTTGGAGCCGCCGATGTTCGCTTGATCCGGGCAACAATGATCTGCCTGCGGAACGGGTGGGAACCTTCGACTTAATCAAGGAACCGAAATCAGGGAGGCGAGGGTTCTTGGAGTGCATAGGCTGATTATATGAAGCCAGTATCTTCAGGCGAGCGGAATTCAGACCCCGTGTACCCCTGTGCTTTTCACCGCGCACCACCTTTTGTTATTGAAGAACGCACAAGTCGGGGATATTCTGTGGAAAATCACGTCTCACACGCGTTCGTTCGTCTGGCCAACTATGAATGCAAGAAATACTCCTCACCCGGTGACCACCGGTTTCACCTTGATTGAACTGCTGGTCGTTATTGCCATCATTGCGATTCTGGCGGCGTTGCTGTTACCCGCGCTTTCAGCAGCCAAGTTTCGAGCAAAGGTGGTGAATTGCACCTCCAATTACCGTCAGTGGGGCATCGCAGCGAATCTGTACGCGACGGATGACAAGGGAGGCAAGTTTCCACGCTATGACAATGGGGCATTGAATAACACGTGGGATCTCGATCCAAGAATGATTACCGGGTTGGGACCACACGGTTTGACTGTCCCGATGTGGTATTGTCCGGTGCGGCCACAGGCATACGCCAATGACCTCGCTGATATACAAACGCGCGGAAGGCCTGGGATCAGAAACCTGGATGATCTCGTATTTGAGCTCACGGCGCGTTACGGCTTTGCCGTATGTAACCATGCTTGGTGGGTACCGCGCAAAGGGAACTCGCCTCTGCCTAATGGGATCTTCCCCGCCACAGCTCCTAATACAAACGGGTGGCCGGTCAGTCTTTCAGATCCACAGGCAGCGAAGCAGCCGATCCTGACCGACCGCTGCCAGAGACAGAATGATCCCATTCCGGCCAACGCTTCTGAGGGTCATCCGTACTCGGGCCGGCTCAAGAATGTGAACCTACTATTTGGGGACGGGCACGTCGAACAGCACAAGTCGGCGCAAGTGGAGATGCGCTATTACGGGAATTACTACAATTTCTACTGAATCGCGTTTCGAGAGATGAATCCCCCCGATCTCCACTGCCTGAGCGCACAATCCTTTTTTATATTGAGAGAAATTGTCCTTCACAGATAGTCCCAAACAGCCAAAACCTCCTACATTAGACCACCGATGCCATTATGAAGACCAACAGCGGTTCTCGTCGGACGCACTCAGTAAGTCGTGTTCATGGCTCTTTCAACCAAAGATCGTACATTGGCAAGAGCAACATTGGATTTACCCTCATCGAACTTCTAGTCGTGATTGCGATCATAGCTATTTTAGCGGGATTGCTGTTGCCCGCCCTGGCGAAAGCAAAATTTAAGGCCAAGGTGACGAATTGCACCTCCAACTATCGCCAATGGGGCATAACGGCGGCCATGTACGCTGGCGACTTTAAGGACGTGCTGCCGGGCGCAGCCTTTGCTGCTGCCGGTGCGGGTGGTAACCCTTGGGACATCGGCAATGGCTTTACTCCGGCGATAGCCAATTACAAGCTAACGGTGCCGATGTGGTTTTGCCCTGTGCGGGTGCAGGAAACTTCGGCGCAATATGCGCAGGCCGTGAGCGTTCTCGGCCATCCCATGAGCAATACGGACGACTTAAATAGATATTTGGGCCACTACTTCGGAAACGGCTTCGTGATATTGAATCACAATCTTTGGGTTTTGCGTTCCGGCGTGCCGGGCACGGCGGCGGCCAACACTGACCCGGCCATTTTCGGCTGGCCGAGACTTGCCTCAGATAGAGGAGCCTCCCACGTTCCTTTCCTGAGTGACGCCTGTTTTTCAGGTTACGGCACAACGGGCGATCTCAACACGGACCACATTAATATCACTGGCGCCAACAACGACACTCTGCCCGCCGCAAAGAAATCTTCCGGCCATGTTTTTGGCGGTGCGGTTGGATCCGTCAGCGTCAATGCGGTTTTTACCGACGGCCATGTTGAAAGCCATAATAAGGCGCGGATTACAGGCGTGTTTCTCAATGCCAGCCAGCCAGCCGGCTGGTTTTATTGATGGTTTGGTCGCGATCATCCTGTGTAACTTCGCCGATGGAGGCAGGTTCTCACGCTCAGGAGAGCCGGGCTGTGCCTTTGATTGCACAGGCGCTTTTCTTATTGAATTTATTCGGGCTCTTTATGTAACCTTTCGCAAAGTAAACCAACCAGACCCCGAACTGTCTTACGTCTATGAATGCCGGAAGCGTCTCTCGTCGGCCCAACTCAGCGTTCACGCTCATTGAGCTTTTGGTTGTTATTGCGATTATCGCAATCCTCGCGGCGATGCTGTTGCCGGCCTTGGCCAAGGCAAAACAAAAGGCCCAAGGAATCAAGTGCTTGAGCAACGGTAAGCAGTTTCAACTTGCGTGGTTGATGTACTCGACCGACAACAACGATAGAATCTGCCCTACAGCGGGCACTGGCAACCCAGGAGCTCCCAGTTGGTGCGGTGATAGCCGTATGGATATTGACGCTCAGGCGGCCGGCCCGAACGGCATAGCTGTAATTCAACAAGGTCTTCTCTGGACTTATACCAAATCAATTGCGCTCTACAAATGTCCTGCCGATCCCAAAGTGACCCAAGCCAAGCTACCCACACTCCGCAGCATATCAATGAACGCCTGGATGAATCCTGCTGGCACGCCGAATCCGGGTCTTTCGGCTTCGGGCCGCTCGTTCCGGAAGCAAACAGACATTTCAGGTGCAATCAATGCCTCCACATGCTGGGTGGTGCTTGACGAGAACGACAAGACGATTAACGACGGTTGGTTTGTGGTTTCTTCCAGTCTTACTGTAGCTCCCAACAACACGACATGGGTGGATTGTCCGGGGAGTTACCACAATAAAGCGGGAGGACTATCGTTTGCGGACGGACACGCAGAAATCAAAAAGTGGCACGACAAAAACGTGACCGGTCCCAATCCCTCTTTGTTCATGGCTGCAGATCCAGCCAACAACTACGCGGACTTGGCCTGGATGCAGCAGCGAAGCACGGTATATCCGAAGTAATGCCGAAAATGGATTACGATGTTTTCCTCCATAAACGGTGACACCGCTGCGTCTGACCGTGGAGTTTTGGAACCCAGTTTGCGTTTACTCGCCAGAATTCCCGACCGAGTGCCAAGAGCGTTATTGCGACACATCTGTTTTCAGCACGCGAAAACTTTCCGGCGGACCGAGGTAACTGCGTTTTAAGCCACCGAGATCCACGACGATTTTCTGCAGCACAACGGCCGGATCGATCATCCAGAACTTCAGAGTATGGTATCCAGGTTTCGAGATCGTGGAGCTGCTCTTCACATAGCGCGCGTTGTCTTTGACCGACGTTTCCCAGTCGCGATTTCCATTCTGCGCGTTATAATTCTGCGGCACGAGAGTGACGACCTGCGGCGCGTCGTCATCAAGAGAAACGGCGAACCGCAATCCGCGCTCCGGCATGAAATTCAGTGTGGGAGAAGTAATCGCTGTGATCTCGACCCCGCCGGTCGTGAACAAATACATCTGGTATTCCAGGCACGGCGAATCCTTGCCCGGAGTAGCTGCCGGCGCATTTGCCGGCCCTGCGGCGCGCATGCCAGAGAGAGTGCGCCCGTAATCTTCAATTCTGATCCAACGGTTCGGCACGGCGTCGCTGTTCTTTGTGAAATGTTCGGGCTCGATGGAAACGACACCTTCGCCTTCAACGAATCCCCTGAGCGAATTGCGCGTCGGTTCAGCCGGGTTAAACGCCGCGACTGTCGCTGGAACCGAGTTGGTACCGCTTTTGATTGTGACGATTCCGCCGCTTCGTCCAAGCGGCACCTTGCTCCAATCCACGCCGACCAAAAGCCGTCTTTCCTTTTCGACTTTGCCAGCCGTTTCGTTCAGCAGAATCCACGGCTCGTTGGCAGTCGCAGTAAAGTCAATCGGCGCTGTGCCCTTGTCGAAGACCTCGATGTAACGAGTCTGCTGGTTGAACGAATCGAAGCCCGGTAGAATGGCTTCGCCTTCTCCCGGCCACGCAGCATCGGAGCCTTCAATTGCCACGCCCATTGCCGCAGCGTCGGGCACTTCGATTTCCGTGAGCCTAACCGCGTCCAGGCTGTTTCGTGGAGGGTCCGCCCATCCGCGATAACCAATGTGGGACTGATCCATGAAGTGGCTCCATTTGCCGTTGGCAAATGTGTGGTTGAATTCGTACATCATGTTCGTGTCGGCTTGGAACAGCTCACGAGTTTTGGCGGCCATGTCGTTGGCGCTTGCGCGTCCCTGGCGTGCATACAACTGGTTTCTTCCGGCTGCGTAATAGAGTTCATTCAACACAGCGCAGGCCTTCGTCGGAAAAAGCACGAGCTGGTAAAACGCATCACGACCTTCTTTCGGCAGTTTGCCATAAATATCTTCAGCCTTCGCTGCAATGGCGCTGTAGTCCGCAACAACCTTTTCCGCTTCGCGATAATGAATGAGGCTGTAGGTGGTCGGTTCGAGCAATTCCGGTTTGCGACGGCCGTTGTATTTCGTGTACTTCGAAACGATGTCGGCGATTTCGGCCGCATACTCAGGCCCAAATTCGCGTTGCGCCCATAGCCGTGTGTACTCGCTCAGGTTTGTGTTCGTCCATCTCGCAGAATTCCATCCGAGGTCCATCCAGAATTCCGTTGGAAGCTCGTAGCCCTTGAAGTGGCCGACGTTGACAATCCAGATACGGTCCGCGCCGTACTCTTTGGCGAGCGACATCTGGTCCCAAATTTTGGGAATGGGACTGGTATTAAGCCACTGATAACTCCGAGGCCCGCCATGGTAGTCGAAATGGTAATAGATTCCCGCGCCGCCATTGCGCTTGCGTTCCTCTGCGGTCGGGAGTCTGCGAACGTCGCCCCAATTATCCTCTGCCCACAGCAATGTTACGTCGTCCGGGACACGCATTCCCGCGTTGAAGTAATCCATCACTTCCTTGTAGAGGCACCACAATTGCGGAACTTTCGTAACGTCCGGATTGATTTCCTCCGCGATCATTTTGCGCTGAACGTCCACGATCTTTTCAAGCAACGCTTTGTTGGCTTCAGGCCCGCCGGGTGCCATGGGTGTGTCATTTGCGCCTCGAAGGCCGATAGTGATGATGCTTTCGAATTCCTTGTTCCGCTTGATGCCTTCGCGCCAAAAACTTTCGACCACGTCTGGATTCCTCGCGTAATTCCAACTGCCGTACTGCCGCTGGTAGCGCCGATCCCACTCCTTCTGCGCGCGCAGCATCGGTTCCTGATGCGATGTGCCCATGACTATTCCGTATTCGTCCGCCAATCGCGGATTTTCGGGATCGTCTTCGTTGAAGGCGTTGTTCCACATCGCCGGCCAGAGATAGTCGCCTTTGATGCGCAGAATCAGTTCAAACAGGTTCGTATAGAACTCGCGGCCATAGTTCGCCACGTTCGGCATGCCGGGAACGGTGCCGTATTTTTCGCGGACCCAATTGGAGAGGTCAGGCGCTTCGTCATTCAGAAAAATCCCACGATATTTCACCGAAGGCGGTCCTTGCGTGTAACGGCCGGCTTTGACAAACAGCGCGTCCTTGTGCCGCACCGGAACGTCCGCCCACCAGTACCACGGCGAAACTCCCATCTGCTCCGAAAGATCGTAAATTCCATAAATGGTTCCGCGTTTATCACTCCCCGCAATTACAAGCGCGTTTGTCAGGCCGGGCAGGGGATTGGGCACAACCTGAATGAGAAGTGATTCCCATTGCCCCGCGATACCCTCAACATTGACCTTTTTCTCGCGGATCAACTGATCAATTAACGGACTTTTGCCAATCGTGCCGACGATGATGGCCGTTGGTCCGAGATTTGTTCGATCGTGAGCGATCTCGGGCGCGACTCCAGTGACGCGCGCGATGTCGAGTTTCAGATCATTTGCGGCGCGAATCACGCCCGGCCAGTCTGTGGAATCTACAAAGAGAATGGCTGCGTGTTTTTGTTGAACGATCGTGAAGCTTCCCGCGCTTCGGGTGTCGGCTACGTATCGGGTTTGGCCGATTCCAAAGCTGTTTTGTGCCGCGAATTGGACGCAGAGAACGGCCGCAAGAAAATAAGGACGCGCCCTTTTCGCCGCGCGGCGAACACTGGAAACGATTGGACGATTATTTCGCCTCACAATGGATCCGGAAGAACTGAGAGCCATTCCAACCACGCTCCAGAGTCAGTGACGCAACAAAACGCATTTCTCTATGGGCAGATGGTTATTGAATTCTTTGCAGATCGGGCAATTGAGCTAATAACGCGGCACTAAAGCCACCGGAATCCTGATACCACCAGATATCCGTTGAACCTAACAAACCTGGATAATTGTTAAATCGGTACATTGTTTCAAATTTGCACCAAGTCGCCGAACCATCGGCAAACAGTTCGTTACCCCCGGCAGGAATGGCATGATTCGGATGCGGTGGAACCTTGCCGTATTCGATATAAGACGTCGTGCCGGGCGAGACCAACGCTCCTGTCCACTTTGAACCGACGATTTTGACGTTTAGATCCGACGCTAAGACCCATTGGGGCTTTGAATTGCCGAGCTTGACAGGACTATAGGCAGCACCTCCAGGCGAATAGAACCAATTAGTCACTCCACCCATGTAAGAGTAGCCAAGAATGTACTGATTATTTCCGGCGTCCAGATACGGAAGCCCTGGTGGACGATTGGGACAACTCCAAATAGACTGTTGGGCATTGTTTTGAAGCCTCAGATATGAATTTACCGCGTTCACAATGGGGACGCTGATCGCCAATTGCACGAAAACATTGCCGCCTCCACCCAGGTTCTTGTTCCCAGGCGGAACGTAATCGCGAAAATCCAACGCGTACATATTTGCGCCGAGACCGATTTGCCTCAAATTACTCAGGCACGAGATCCGCTTCGCCTTTTCCTTGGCTTTGGACAATGCCGGCAAAAGCATCGCGGCCAGTATGGCGATGATGGCTATGACGACGAGAAGTTCGATAAGGGTAAACGCCGGCACGGTGCGAGAACGTGATTGAAAGAACTTCTCGTGACTTTGACCTTCTGTGATTTCAGCAAACATATGGTGCTCTACGCTAACGAATATATCGCCTTCTAGGTCGGCTGTCATCTTTCGGAACCAAGTCCGGAGCGCCATAAAATAGTAGAGGCGTCAGAACGGCTGTGGAATGGATGATCCTCCGAATCTCATGGAGCATCCTCTTGCGTTTCAATGCGAATGCCAACGGGATCCAACAGCGGAGATGTTGCGTTCCGAAAGATAAAGGATTGCGCACCGGCTTCATCGCTTTAGTGGTCCGAGCGGATTCGTAAATGGCCGTAGTAAAGCAACGGCCGCCTGATAAGAAAAAATGAAGTCGTGACATCGGTCGGTCCCGTTGATTACGATGCGCGCGCGCGGGAAGCATCCCGCGTCGGATGAACTCTATTGGCGGCTGTCCCGCCTCAGCAGAAATGTCGGGAGATTCGATGGTGTAATCATGCAAACTGCGTTTAAAAACATTCAGAAGATCAAATACGAAGGCGCCAATGCGAAAAGTCCGCTTGCTTTTCGTCATTACAACGCCAAGGAGCGTGTCGAAGGTAAAGCGATGAAGGACCACCTCCGGTTCTCGGTTGTTTATTGGCACACCTTTCGCAACCGCCTCAGCGACCCCTTTGGCGTGGGCACGGCCATCCGACCCTGGGACGACGGCACCGAATCAGTTGCAAACGCGCAGAACCGCGTGCGAGCCGCCTTTGAATTCATCGAAAAACTGGGAGTGCCGTACTACGCATTCCACGACCGCGACGTTGCGCCTGAAGGCAAGAACCTGACCGAGACCAACAAGAATCTTGATGCAGTGGTCAAGGTGATGAAGGAGGAACAGCAACGCACGGGCATTAAATTGCTTTGGGGAACGGCTTGCCTGTTCGCCAATCCACGCTACGTCCACGGCGCCGCGACCAGTTGCAACGCCGACGTGTTCGCCTACGGCGCCGCACAGGTAAAGAAGGCACTGGAGGTGACTCACGAACTCGGGGGGAAGGTTACGTTTTCTGGGGCGGGCGTGAAGGTTATTCAACGCTGCTGAACACAAATCTGAAACGTGAGATGGACCACCTCGGCGCGTTTCTCCACATGGCTGTGGATTACAAAAAGAAGATCGGCTTCAAAGGCCAGTTTTACATCGAACCGAAGCCAAAGGAGCCGACGAAGCATCAGTACGACAGCGACGCCGCCGCATGCCTGAATTTTCTGCGCGAATACGACCTGATCGATGACTTCAAACTGAATATTGAGACGAACCACGCCACGCTCGCCGGTCACACGATGCAGCACGAGCTCGAAGTTTGTGCAGCCGCCGGCAAACTCGGCTCAATTGACGCGAACACCGGCGACGAGTTGATTGGTTGGGACACTGACCAGTTCCCCACAGACATCTATCTCGCCACGCAAATCATGCTGGTCATTCTGAAGATGGGCGGTTTCACGACGGGCGGGTTAAACTTCGACGCAAAAGTGCGCCGCGAAAGCTTTGAGCCGGAGGATCTGTTCCATGCGCACATCGGCGCGATGGACGCCATGGCGCGGGGATTGAAAATTGCCGCAGCCATTCGCAAGGACGGCCGTCTCGCAGAATTTGTGAAACAGCGCTACAGCTCGTGGGACGCCGGGATTGGCAAGAAGATTGAGCAGGGCAAGAGCGATCTTGCCGAGCTTGAGGCTTACATTCTGAAGAAAGGCGAGGCGCAAGCAAATAGCAGTGGCCGCCAGGAATTCCTCGAGAACCTCATCAACGAGTTCATTTGAACTCACCGCGGCGAGGTGAATCGGAGCGGGCTGATTGCACGAGCCGCTAATTTGCCCGCTCGCTATTTCGCGCAAGGGCTTCGTGTCACTTGTCTCTTAGAACAAGTGACTGCTACTGTTTCTTCTGTTGCTGCTGCTTCGCGGCTTCCTCGTGAGCGATCCGTTGTGCTTCTTCGGGCGTAATAATCTCGGGTTGCCTGCCTTGCTTGCGCTCTTCTTCGGACGGCACGCGGACAATGTCGCTGGTTAACTGCTGAGAAGATCCCGTCGCGGCGGTTTTTGGCGCGCCGATGCTTAGGAGCTCCACTTCGTAAATGAGCGTCGAGCCGGGCTCGATGCCTCCCTGCATAGATTCTCCGTAACCAAGATTTGCCGGAATGAACAATTGCCATTTCGAACCCACTCTCATCATTTGCAGCGCCTCCGACCAGCCTCTAACTACTCCATTCACTTGGAACGATGATTGTCCCCCTTGCCTGTCGGAGCCGTTGAATTCAGTTCCATTGACGAGCGTGCCGCGGTACTTCACCGTGACCATGTCATTGCTCTTTGGAATCTCGCCCGTGCCCTCGGTGATCACCTTGTATTGGAACTCCGCTGTCTTTCCGTCCGACAACGTCACTTCCTTGGTCTTTACGCCTTCCTTCTTTTTGTTTTCAGCGAGAAACGCTTCGCCTTCCTTTGTGTTCTTCGCCACCATCTTCTCCACCGCCTCACGTTGTCTTTCCTGTTGATAGGAGTTCAGGATTTGCCGTGCCTGGTCGGGGCTGAACCTCAATTCCTGTCCGGCCAGCACGTCACGCAAGCCTTTGATGATTTCTTCGTTGTCCGCCTCAAAATTCAAACGTTTCAAGGTATTCGTGGCGTTCACGCCCATGAATACTCCGAGCGCATAACCAACTTTATCGGGTGTGTTCGTGGAATTGTTTGGGGAACCCGAACCGCTGGTGGCCGTTGAGGTCGCATCGGCGAACGCTGACGGTGCCAACAGGCATCCGGCAAGCGCTGCGAGCAAGTGTTCAATTCGCAATCTCATAATTCTATATTCTTTTCCATCTATAAACGGCTTGTTCTCTACCTGAACGCGGCGGAAAGTCGAGCGCGAAGAACCATCCACCGGCGTTTTGGGCATGAGGAATTGACAAGTTCTCCCTGAAGAAATTCAAAACCGCTCGCCTATAGATTCCCGGACTTGCAACGGCGTCCCGCTCCGGCAAAGTGTCGGCGACAAAATCGTTCTGACGTTCAACTCGGATGAATGGAACGATCGGTCGGCCAATGAAATAGTCGCTCATGAAGCTTCTCGTCATCGGTTCCGGCGGACGCGAACACGCGCTCGTTTGGAAACTCGCGCAATCGCCGCACGCCACGCAGATGTGGTGCGCGCCGGGCAACGCCGGTATTGCCAGGGAACGGCTCGCGAAGAACGGCGCGCTTGTCGAATGCGTCAACATCGGTGCTGAAGATTTGCCGAAGCTGCTGGCGTTTGCGCGGGAAAAGAAAATCGAACTTACTGTGGTCGGCCCGGACAATCCGCTGGCGCTCGGCATAGTGGATTTGTTTCAGAAAAACGGGTTGCGCATTTGGGGTCCGAACCAAAAGGCAGCGCAGTTCGAATCCTCAAAAGTTTTCTCGCAGAAGTTCATGGAGAAACACGGCATTCCCACAGCCGCGGCCGGAACTTTCGATGACGTAGCAGGGGCAAAGAAGTTTTGTGCGTCGCTCGGCGGCAAATGCGTTGTGAAAGCGGACGGTCTCGCACTAGGCAAAGGCGTCTTGATTTGCAGCAACCAGACCGAAGCGGAAAAGGCCGTGGATGAAATCATGGTAAGCAAAGCCTTCGGCGCTGCGGGCGCGCGAGTGGTCATTCAGGAATTTTTGGAAGGCGTTGAAGTCTCCCTGCACGCACTATGCGATGGCAAAGTCGCAAAGATTTTTCCAACGTCGCAAGATCACAAACGCGCGCTTGACGGCGATCAAGGCTTGAACACCGGCGGCATGGGAACCTATTCGCCGACGCCATTTCTCACGGACGCGCAACTTGCCGACGCGGCGAAGATGATTCTCGATCCATTCATGCGCGGCTGCGCGGCGGAAGGGATTGATTATCGCGGCATTCTTTATCCCGGCATCATGATTACGAAGAACGGTCCGAAGGTGCTGGAGTTCAACGCGCGCTTCGGTGATCCGGAAACTCAGGTTTATCTCACGCGGCTGGAGAACGATCTCGTCGAACTGCTTGATGCGAGCGTGAGCGGCACGTTGGCGAAGCACGAATTGAAATGGAGTCCGCTCGTGAGTGTGTGCATCGTCATGGCCAGCGGCGGTTATCCGGGAAATTATGCGAAGGGAAAAATAATTTCCGGCCTCGACGCCGCGAATGCCTTGCCGAACACAAAAGTTTTCCATGCGGGCACCGCACCGAAGAACGGACAAATCGTGACCAACGGCGGACGCGTTCTCGGCGTGACCGCGTTCGGCAAAGATTTGCGCGCCGCCCAAGCCGCCGCTTATGCCGCCGTGGAGAAAATCCATTTCGACGGCGCGCACTTCCGCCGCGACATCGGGGCAAAGGCGTTTTGATTGAACCGCGAAAGACACGATCACTTGTCAGGCGACGGCTTAGATGGCCACAACCAAAATGCAAGAAGGAAGCCGCCGCCGAGCAAAAAACTCCCGAAATCCATCACACGCCACCAAAACGGCATTCCGACAATAGCATCCATCACATAGAACACCGGTGCCGCTATCAGATGAAGTGCGATCATCGCAATGACAATCGGGCGGTAGCGAACCACATCGGTTGCAGCGATCCAAATCACCACACCAACTCCTCCAATGATAAGGCCGCCCCCATCCAGGCAGTAACGCATAAATGTCGCAGGCGGCATCGGCTCCGCACCAAACCAGCCTAGAAATACATTCCTCCAGCCATCAGGGATGAAGCAGAAGAAGCAACTGAAAATCCATCCTATGGCCACGACCTTCAATGTTCTGCGTAATCCACGAAGATGTGCAAATGATCTCATAACCTTCGGTTTAGGGTTGGGTGTGCAAAGTCGCCTAACCTCAGCGCCAGCCAGTTAAGCACGCGACTGGTAATGCCCGGCGTGAACATCCAACTGACGTGGCCATGCGACAGCCGCCAAATTTCAGGCCGTTCCCACTTTTCCCAAAGGTCCTCGGTGATTTCCGGCTCGATGAATGAGTCATACCGCCCTTCAATCAACAGAATGTTTTCCTTGGGAATGATTGGCTTGATCGAAGTCAGATTAAGCGGCGTCGCATCTAATGCTTTAAAGGCCGCTGTTTGCGCCTGTAACGCCTCCCGGACACGTTTCCAAATCACCTGATCACCTCTTGAAAATTTGTAGTCCATGCGCAGTCCTGGAACAGTAAGGACAACCGCCGCCAGACGTGCATCGCGCCAAGCCGCCAATCCAGCAAACCATCCGCCGAGTGAATTACCCCACAGAGCCACGGACGGACAGCCTTGTTCCAATAGCCATCCGGTAACAGCGTGAATCTCAGCCACACCTTGTGCAATTGCCTCTGCCGTCTGCAAGTGATGCCAGTCTGCAAGCCTCGGTGCACGTCGTTGAAAGTGATAAGGGGCAACTAAGGTCAGCGCGTTGAATCCCGCCCGATTGCAATGAAGCGCGATGAACGGAAATCGGAAATGATAATCTGGATCACCACCACCACCATGCAACAGAACGATTACTGGTCGTTCCTGCCAATGCTCTCTGCACCGGTAAAGCCGACCGTAAACCGTGTTGTTCTCCGCAGAGCGACTCAGTTTAGGCGATGGAAAACGAAAATGCTTCACATCGTCGAACTCAATCCGTGCTGCGATATTTGCGGCAGGAACGAAATCTTGTCCGGTTAGAAATTGAAGAGCTTCTTCCAACTTTGAATTAGCGACCCATTGATGCACGGACTTGAGTCGAACGGCCCACCAAATTTGAAGACCGCACCAATCAATGAATTTTGCGAGGGGCGCGAGCATGGTTGGGCCCTGGTTTTGGGCTTACTCTTCAATAAAACAGCGGCATGAATTGCCCGATGGCGTAACTCGCAAAGATGGCCATGGCAACGTCACCGTCACGCCTCGACCCCCCACGGGCAGCGATTCTGCCGACCGCCACGCTCGGCAACAACAAAAGGGTGCTAATCGCGAGGATGGCCATGGAAATGCCAAAAAGAAAAATGCCTGTCGGCCAAAAAATAGCGAAGCAGCATAGCGCCAGAATTCCGGTAACCACAGGCAGGCTCCATCGGGGCATCCGCAGTCTGCCGATGCCGGCCAGCGCTAGCCATACAACGCCCAGGACTACAAGGTGCGCGGGAATGCGACGCAATTGCGGCATACGCCCAGCCACGTCCCCAGAGTCAGGACGAGCGCGAGCAGCAGAACACCGGGAACAATAAATTTTCGAATCCGTGCCAGGCGGGGATGCAACTCAGGCAGGCGAAACATCAAGCCCAACGCACCCGCTATTCCCAGCAGAAGCCCGATCACTCTCCACCGCCACGCGGTCGGAGCAGCGGGCACTGGTTTGCCAACAGTCAGCGCACGCCGCATTTACGCCGGCGTTCACGAGGACAGGATCGAAGGCTGCGGTGATGTGTTCGGACCAGGGCGAAGCGACTACCTGCGCATTGGTTTGTGCTTTTAACCACGTCCGGATCACTGACGCAAATTCGCCGAATCGAGCCATCAAAACGACGACAGGCGGTCCGTGCTCACCCACGTGGATGTCGGATTCGAGCGCAATGAAGAGCTTTGGCCGAAAGCCATCTTCACGCACGCACCAGGCGCCAGCGCCACCCCCCAGCGAATGGCCGATGAAGACGTCCACCCCTCCAAGTGCGCGCTCGAGTTCTCGCGGTTTGATCACGATGTTGGTGAGGGAGCATGGGTTGCGGCGATTCTCCTTGTCCCGCCTGATCCACGGAATAGCAATCAAAACCAGCGGCGGCGAATGCCTCGCCGAAACGAAACAACATTTCCTTTGAGCCGCCGCCTCCATGAGCGAGCAGCGCCTTTGGATGTGGGCCGGGCGTTGCGGGGAAAATTCGCAGCGCGGGTGTGTTTGTAGTCAGCATTATTTTTTCGACGCGAACGCCCGGCTCAATCACATGTGAGAGTGCAGCCCCCACAGCCAGGCTGATGATCGCCGCCACAACAATCCACCGATGAGGATGTGTCTTCATTTAGTGACGCCACTGTTTTGAGCCGGTGAAAGGGGCGGTCCGCGACTCCCTTCTGCTGACAGGAAATAGTTCTCATATTGGGATGGCTGGCCGGTTTCCCATGGATGGTAGGTATTGCAAAACTCAATCCGGTCGGCGATGCAAGGGTGCGTGCCAAACCAAATCTCGAAAGCAGCCCCTGGTCGAGGTACGCCCAAACCTGCTTGCATCAATTTTACAAAGGTAGTGGCACCGGCGTGGTTCTCGTGGGTGAGTTCCAAGGCAAATCGGTCAGCCTCATGCTCGGCGTGTCGTCTGAACGCCATGTCAATGGGCAGGCCCACAAAGCAAAAAAGCCAGAACGCCAACACACCCAACGGCATTGCGGCAAAATCCGACGGCGCAGCAAATCCCCAAAGATTTTTGAAGAAGCCGATCACCGGCCCGGCCAGCAGATACGCCACATAAAGCGAGACCAGGATGAGAATGGATTCAAACGCGATCCCTTTGGCTAAGTGCCAGAGAACATAGTGGCCCATCTCATGCCCCATGACAAAAGCCAATTCATCCTGATTCATGTCTTGCAACAGGGTGTCATAAAGGACGATCCGTTTTGTGCCCATCAGGCCCGTGACATAGGCGTTCTCCACCTTGCTATCCACGCTGGTATTGACCTGGTAAACGCGGCTGCCCTGGATTCCCACGCGGGCCGCTTCAGCAAGGATTTTTGCCTCAAGCTCCTTGTTCTGTAACGGTGTGAATTTGTTATAAAGCGGGGCAATCAAGACAGGTTTGATCCACAGCGTGAAGCAAAGGTAAATCGGCGCCAACAGGCCCAGATAAAACCACCAGCGCCGAGGGCTTTTCTTTATGACAAAGAACGGAATCCATCCCACCGCCAATCCGATTATTAATACGATTGCCGCGGTTTGGACCGAACAGGAGAGCCATCGCGCAAAGCTTTGGTTGGATAAATCGTAATGGTGAGGACGGATAAACCCGCCATAGAACGCCAACGGCAGCAACAACAGAAAACAGATCAGGCTGAAAGCGGTGCAATAAATCGCGTAGGAGAAATACCATCGCCGGCCAACCCGTTCGGCCCATGACCGTAGCCTGGCCGAAAAGCCTGTAAACAAAAATCCCACGAGAATCACTAGGTTCCATAGAATGACCACCGCAATCAGGAGCATTGTGCTGTGGTAAAAGCTGACCGCCTTGGGACTTGGTTCCGGTACAGCAACCGGCGATGCATCCGCGTTTTGGGTTTCAATTTGAGCCGACCGGGCTTGCGATGGCTGGGTCTCTTTGTTTCGAAAATTGAAAATTACCAAGCATGTCACTACCAGGCATACAGTCGCGCCGAAGGCAAACCAAAGCGTGCGATTTCTCATAGGTTCAAACCGAGATTGGCTTCTTGGTGCCCTATTGGTTTATCCCTATTGCCTTGCGTCTCTGATCCCGCTGCTGGAGCATCTGTTTAATGTTTTCTCCCACTAGAAATTGAAACTGTCTCCTGTTGTGCGGGCGTGAGGAACTCGGAGGCGGTCTGCAAGACGTGCTGCTGACGGTCAGTTACCATCTGCGTCCATTCGTCCTCTGGTCGGAACAGGTCGGTATCATCCATGGTGTTGGCGGCAACTTCGGCTTTGATGGCGCTCTGCAGCCGGTCGCTTTGTTCCTGGGTCAAGGGGTTGTTTCCCATGCTGGCCTGGACGGCGCTGGTCAAACGCTTCGCTACGCCGTCGCGCATGCCATCTGCGATAGACTGCAAGGTCGCCCAGCCATCGGGTCCTAGGAGTTCGCGGCGCTGGTTTTGTTGCTCCTGGTTATCCTGATCGCGCTGGCGCACCGCATCGGCTACGGACAGGGTGCCGCCTAATAGCGCCTTCATGCGCTCGTCCTGCCGCCGCTTCATTTCGACCTCCAGATTGACATATTGATCGGCTTTTTCGGGCGACAGATTTGTCAGCTTAAAAAAAGTCTCGAGATTGGCTCGTGTTTGGTTGCGTTGGTAATCCGGCTCCACCTGCGAGCCGTTTCCAAGGCCCTGCGTTTTGACGGCCGCGTCCGCCGCCGCTCGCGACGCCGCGGTCACTTGACCGCGCAATTTCAAAAGCTCCTGTTGATTTGAATTAGATTTCAATTGGGCATTTTCCGCGATCAATCCATCCAAGCGATTTGTCGCATCATCACGCTCGCGTTGCAATTGCGCGAACTGTTCGTTCAACGAACTTTGTTGCTGCTGCACATTTCGAATTTGTTTTTGCGATTCGGAATTTTGATGCGCTTCAAAAATTCCCGCGCTCACCGTGGCAACCAGCGCGGCGGTAACGATTGTTTTTTGGAATGTAGTCATGGCAATGGCTTTCGTTGCGGCAATGGTGGCTGAAGTGGAAGCGGCCGTTCCTGCGAGAACTGTTGCGGAAATCGTCGTAAGCAATGCAGCCGGCGCGGATTGCACGGCGTTCGCAGAGATCAAAACCGTCAATCCGCTCGCGCCAATCGTTACATTCCGTTTGGAGAAAAATTCGCGCAAGCGTTCCACGGCTCGGCTAACGCGTTTTTGCGCGGCTTCGTCGCTGATGCCAAGAATTTCCGCTATCTCGCGCGCGGATTTCTTTTCAAAGTAGCGGAGCAACACGGCGTCGCGATCCGCGTCATCCAATTCGCCGAGCGCGGCATCGAGTTGCGGCGCGATTTGTTCCCACGAAGCATCAGGCGCGGCGGACATCAGTGCATTCATAGCGGCGGCTTCTTGTTCATGGTTCTCGCGGCGCACCGCGGCGCGGACATGCTTTGCCGCCAGATTCCGCGAGGTGGTGTGCAGCCAGCCGGACAGGACAGGGTGGCGAGCCAATCGCGCGGCGTTTTGCCCGAGCGCCACGAACACGGCTTGCGTGACATCCTGGGCGGAGTGCGCCTCGCCGGTCATGCGGAACGCGGCGGAGTAAACGAGGTCAATGTGGCGGCGGACGAGTTCGGTGAAGGCGGTTTCAGAACGGTGTTCCGCGTAGTCGCGCAGGAGTTCCTGGTCGTTCAATTTGTTCACTCAACGGATAATACCCGCCCAATTCAATATCGGACAAAGAAAAGCGAGTTGCCGGCGAGCCGTGCTGCTGGATCGTTCTTCTTTCGGGGACCGCCGTTTACTTTCGGTTGAACGAATTTGTGATTTTGAATTGATGGGTTTTCCTTTTTAATTCGCCGATGCTGAAGCGAACCGCTCTTTTTCCGCGCACCAGAAACTTGGCGCGCGGCTGATTGATTTCGGCGGCTGGGAAATGCCCGTCCAATACACGAGCATCGTCGACGAGCACCTGGCCGTTCGCAACGCCGCCGGCATCTTCGACATCTCGCACATGGGCGAGGTCACGGCGAGCGGCGCGGCGGCCGCGGATTTTCTCAATCACGCTCTGACCAACGACATTCGCAAGCTCGCTCCGGGCGAGGGACAATACACGCTGATGTGCAATGAGCGGGGCGGCGTGATTGATGATCTCTACGCCTATCGGCTTTCGCAAGAAGTCTATCTGCTGATCGTCAATGCGTCGCGGATCGAGGCCGACGTGGCGTGGCTGCAAGCGCGCGCGGCGGAATTTCCGCGGCGCGACGAACTGCGCATGACCGATGCGTCGCACAACTACGCCGCCGTGGCGGTGCAGGGGCCGCGTGTGAAAGAATTCATCGACGCGTGCTTTCCGGCCGCCTCGATTGCGCGATGCGGGTGGGGCGGGTCACGGATTTGAAGAAGAATCAGATCGGCGGATTTCCATTTCAACACGGGGAACGTGATGGTCTCCCGCACCGGCTACACGGGCGAGGACGGATTCGAAATCGTCGGTGCAGGACGGCACGATCCGGAAGGCTTGGGAAACGATCCTTTCCGCGGGCGAGCCGTTCGGCATCAAGCCATGCGGTCTCGGCGCGCGCGACACGTTGCGCACGGAAGTTTGTTATCCGCTTTACGGCCATGAACTGGACGAGAACACGACGCCCATCGAAGCGGGCTGGGATTTTTTGTCGCGCTGGACAAAGGGGATTTCATCGGCCGCACCGTGCTTGCGAGTCAAAAGGCAAACGGCGCCGGGAAAAAATTGATCGCGTTCAAGATGACCGACAAGTCGGCGCCGCCGCGGCCGCATTATCCGATCTGGACCAATGGCGTGAAAGTGGGCGAGGTCACGAGCGGCACGCAAAGCCCGTCGCTGGACATGGGCATCGGCATGGGCTATGTGCCGCCAGAGTTTGCGAAGGCGGACACGGCAATCGAAATTGAAATCCGCGGCAAACGCGCGCCCGCGGTCGTTGTAAAAAAACCGATTTACAAGCCCGTTAGATCGTTCATCGTGAGATGATTGCGTCGGTTCGGACGATTCAAAGATTTAACGATTCAACGGTTCACGAATATATGAGCAACGTTCCTTCGGATTTGAAATACGCGAAGTCGCACGAATGGGTGCGCGTCTCCGGCGACGTCGCGACGGTCGGCATCACCGATCACGCGCAACATGAGTTGACCGACATCGTGTTTGTCGAGCTGCCCGAGGTCGGCCGCAAGGTGAAGGCGGGCGAAGCCTGCGCGGTGGTGGAATCGGTGAAAACCGCCAGCGATATTTATTCGCCGGTCAGCGGAGAAATCATTGAGGTCAATAAGGCCGTGGTGGACAAACCCGGCGCTGGTGAACACCGAGCCGTACGGCGGCGGATGGTTTTACAAAATCAAACTCTCCAATCCCGCCGAACTGGATGCGCTGCTCACGCCCGAACAGTACGAGCGCAGATTGGTGGGTAACCTCTGTAAAGCAGTGCCGCGCCCTGCAGTTTACTTCTGTCCAGCTTCAACTACGTTTCGCTTGTTGGATATATTACGGACATCTTGTTTGGAATCCATGAAAGCGACGTATCCCGCAAGGCGCCAGCAAATCGCGATTTGAAAAATAGAATTCGTCCGCCACTGTATAGCGTGAAACCAAAACAGTCCGACTCTTCATCAAACCCTATTGCGGCTGGTGCCACAAAGCCGATCGCTGGCTCGATCGAGCGGGGCATTGATTATGAGACGGTGGACGTGATCGCCGATGAAGCGGCCTATGACGAAATGATCCGGCTTTCCGATCAGGAACTCGCGCCGGTGATTGACGTGGATGGAAGAATCCTGGCGGACTTCGGGCCCGAACAACTGGCGAGATTCTGGTACGTTGGATCGTGAATCGTTAAACCGTTGAATTCGTTCAATCGTGATTTCGAAAACGACAAGAAAACGAGCGGTCAACGAACGCTGCTGATTCATCGATTCCCGGATTCAACGATTCAAGGATTCACCGCCCGCGCCTGCCGGAATGGCTGCGCATCCGCCTGCCCGACGTCCGATTCCTTCTCGCACACGCGTGCGCTGCTGGATGAACTCAAGCTGCACACGGTTTGCGAGAGCGCCGAAATGCCCGAACCACTGGGAATGCTGGAGCAAAGGCACGGCCACGTTCATGATCGGCGGCGACCGCTGCACGCGGGCCTGCGGCTTCTGCGCGGTGACGACGGCTAAACCGTTCGCACTGGAAGCAGACGAACCGGCGCGGGTGGCCGAAGCCACGCAGCGGATGCGGCTGCGGCACGTCGTCATCACCGGCCGTCGCGCGCGACGACCTGACGGACGGCGGCGCGGAACATTTCCGCGCAAACGATCGAGCGGTGCGCGACGCTGAATCCCGGACATCGTCATCGAAGTGCTGACGCCCGATTTCAACGACTCGCGACGCATGCCATCGACACCGTGCTCGCCGCCGAGCCGCACATTTTCAATCACAACCTCGAAACCGTGCGACGCCTGACGCCCGCGGTGCGCTCCCGCGCGACCTACGATCGGTCGCTTGAGCGTGCTGCGCAAGGTGAAGGCAAAGCGGCGGCAGACCGGTTTACACGAAGTCCGGCCTGATGCTCGGTCTGGGCGAACGTGAGGACGAGTGTCCTGACCGCCCTGCGACGATTTGCGCGCGGCGGGTTGCGATCTTCTGACGCTGGGCCAGTATCTTCAGCCGACGCTGAAGCATTTGCCGGTGGTGGAGTTTGTTCCACCGGAGAAATTCGCAGTGTATGGCGACGAGCGCGGGAAGATGGGTTTCGTTCACGTGGCCAGTGGCCCGATGGTGCGCAGTTCCTACCATGCGGACGAATTCACCTTACCGCGGCCCGATGAGTCCGGGGTTCTTTCGGGCCATGTAAATGATCATTCCGATGACGAACACCGCGAAAATCACTGCCAGCAGCGTAGCGATAAATTTTAGCATCCGCGCGTGCTGGAAGGCGCGAGCCGTCCGCTGCTTCTCCGCTTCCATGAACATCGCGAGCTCCTTGTCCAAGGATTCAATGGCTTCTTCGTTTTTCAATTGCAGGGTCAGCCACTCGCCTTTTGCTTCGCGCCATGGCTCCGGTAGTTTTTTGAGCGCTTCGGTGTTTGCACGCTGAAAGCCATTGCGGTTCCAGAACGGTGCGTGTTCCTGCGTCCAGAGGCGGAGCACGCCGTGGTTGCTTGAGGCGTTTTGATCCGTTCCCAAATCATCGGACGGACGGAATCCGCAACGGAAAAATCCGTGAAGGCTTCGCTGTGAACCAAGCCTTGTCCCTGCGTCATCCGGAAACCCAGCCCACCGACGATTTTGCCCTCGAGTGTTTCAGCCACCTGAAATTCAGTCAGCCGCTTTTCGAGATCCTCGACTGGAAAGCGCATGGATTCCCACAGCGGACGCAGAGCGGAAAGATCGTCGAGCGTCGCGCGCCGAACAAGAAACTGCGGAGGACTCATTCGGGCGCATCATAGATTCGACGCCCTGGATTTCAAATGTGAAATCGGACGCGAAAAGAAGTGTTGCAGGCATCAACCAGAAGTATGCGAAAGCTGCCGGCCGGAACGAGAAACAGGCGGACTATCTGTGCTACGGCAATTCCAGGATGTAGAACCGCTGCGGCGCGGCTTCATCGATTCCATTTGTGAAACGAAAATTCCCGCTGCTGTCGAACGCATTCGTTGCAACTGGCGTCCAGTCTGGCAACGTCAATGCAGCGTTCGTGGAGGCGAGAACGTAATAGGTGGCATTGGCATTCCCGTTTGTCGCGGCAAGGACGATGTTCGTTCCGGAAACCGATGCGCTGGTAAAGCTGGGGACGGAATTGGTCATCACGATTCTGTTAATCATTGAATTGACTCCGGATCGAACGGCGGCATAAAGCGGATCGGAGTTCGACGGATCCACCCCAAAGCAGGAGATTCCCGCACCGACATCCCGGAACAGAAGAGAGTTTTGTTTCAGCACGCCGCCGCCCTGCCGGAGAGACCAGACCTCACCGCTGCCGTAGTCGCCGTAGAGATACGCTCCGTTGAGCAATGGCAAACGGCTGCCGTGGTAAACAATTCCCCCAATGATGCAGTTGCGGCTGTTCGTGTGCCCATACTCGATCAATGGATGCGTGTGGGAAAATCCTGCGGGCAACGAATTAGTCCACTGCTTGTCACCCTCGAAATAATTCCACCCGCAGTTTGCGCCGTTCGTCACGATATCCACCCATTCCAGCGTGCCTTGCCCGACGTGACCCAGGTACAAGTCACCCGTCGCCGGATCGAACGACCAGCGCCACGGATTGCGCATGCCCACCGCCCAGAATTCCGTGCGCACATTGTTTGAGCTCAGCGTCACGCCATTGAAGTTCGTCGCCCCGACCCATGGATTATCAAAGGGGATGGAGTAATTCGTCAGCGACGGCAGCGCGGAGGGATGCGGATTTGGCGGAAGATTTCCAAGCCGGTTGTCCACGTCGATACGCATGATGGCAGAGAAGAAATCATGATCGATGCGCTGCGAATTATGATGGTCGTCGTAGCCGCCACCTTCGTCGCCCAGCGAAACGTACAGGTAACCATCCGGACCAAAATGGATGTCGCCCGCGTTGTGGTTGTTTGCCTCGTCCCATTGCGTGATGAAACGAACCTCCGAATTGGGATCGCCCTGATTAGGATTGCCTGACGAAACTTGAAAGCGCGATAAAACATCATGCCGTCCGGTGCCGGCGGAACTCGTTAAATTTCCGGTATAGAACAGGTAGAAGAAACCATTCGTCGCATAACCCGGATGAAAGACCATTCCGAGCAATCCTTCCTCCCCGCTTATATCCGCCGATTCGCTTGCGTTGCTCACGCGGACGCGCGCGGAGATGTCCATGAATATCGTCCGCGTTGGCGCGAGCAAGTTTGTGATCACGACAATCCTTCCATGCTTTTCCAGAACGAATAGCTGATTAGTCTCGCCTGGCGGCGACACGATGCACGTCGGATTCGTGAATGTGATTGAGGGAAACGCGTTCGTCGAAATGTAACCCACGGTGGAAGCATGACTCGAAAGGATGCCGCCCGCAACGAATGCAAGGCCCAGCGCGCAAATTAACCAAAGGGCTTCATGGCTGAAACCATGCGTTTCCCGGAATGTTCTGTCAAATAGGGCGGGTACGGTACTTTTTTCTGCCGTGCCTGCCGCGCAGCATTGACTAATTCACTCGCGCGCCGGGTCACCTCCGGCCAGTTCTCCTCCTCCAGCAGTTTGGCTGAGACCAGGGACGAACCCACGCCAACCGCAACGCAACCTGCGTTGAAGAAATCCGCGATGTTCCGCGCATCAACTCCACCGGTCGGCACGATGCGCAAGTGAGGCAACGGGGCACGCAATGCCTTGATGTAGCTTGGCCCAAGCGTGTCCGCCGGGAAAATTTTGATGAAGTCCGAACCGAGTTCATGGGCGAGCTGCGCCTCGGTCGGAGTGTAGGCGCCCATCATTACCGGGCGGTCCGCGGCGGATGCGAACCGACAAGTTCCGCGCGGCAAATCGGACTGACGACGAATTCCGCGCCCGCTTCGAGCGCCGCACGGCAGGTGTCGGCGTCCAAAACGGTCCCAACACCGATAAGAGCCCGCGCACCTATCTTCTGGCGGGCCTCGCGAATCGCAGCGATCGCCCCCGGCGTCGTCATCGTGATTTCGGCGGAGTTGACGCCGCCCGCGATGAGCGCCTCGCAGAGCGGCAGGAACTTATCAGCGCTCTGCGCACGGACGATGGCGATGACTCCGGGGTTCGTCAGCAGCGAAATGATTTCGGCTTTGGTCCGCTTCACTGCAAAATGGTATAATGACTTTCTACTCGAGGCGATTTGAAAAAGCTGGAGGAGAGGCTACATTCCGCCCGACAAACCATGATAACCATTCGCAAAGCTGGAGAGCGCGGCCACGCCAAATACGATTGGCTGGACACGTGTCACACATTTTCAGCTTCGCCGATTATTACGACCCGGAATGGATGGGCTTCCGCACACTGCGCGTCATCAACGACGATACTGTGGCCGGGCGGCGGCGGCTTCGATACACATCCGCATCGCGACATGGAAATCATCACCTACGTGCTGCGCGGCGCGTTGCAGCATCGGGACAGCATGGGGAACACGGCGGTGATGAAGGCCGGCGACGTGCAACGCATCAGCGCAGGCACGGGCATCCGTCACAGCGAATTCAATTACTCGCGCGAAGAGCCGGTGCACTTGCTGCAAATCTGGATTCTGCCTGACCGCAAAAGCGTTCAGCCGAGCTACGCGGAAAAATCATTCGCCTCCGCTCGCACCGGGCACCTGCATTTGATCGCATCCGGCACCGGACGTGACGGCTCGATCAACATCAATCAGGACGCGGACGTGTTCGTGGCAAAACTGGAGCGCGGTCAAAACATCGAGCACACCTTGAAGAATGGGCGGCACGCATGGATTCAGATCGCTGAAGGAAACGTCGAGTTGAACGGACAATCTCTGGCTGCCGGGGACGGCGCGGCTATTAGCGACGAATCAAAGATTAACTGAGCGCAAGCAGTCCGGCCCAGGCGCTGGTTTCGATCTGAACTGAATAGCATCGATGCGAACCACTTTGCGTGTTCTCGCGGCGCTCGTGTTCATCGCCGCGCTTGGCTTTTGGCTCGCGCAGGGCGCGAATCGCGGTTGGACCAAAAACCAGGTGCCTGTGAAAATCGTGGACGAGGTCACGGGCATCGAAGGCGTGCGTTGGGAAAGGCGATTTGTGCCTGGGGTGGAATTTCTCGGAGCCGGTGTCGTTGCCGCGGGAATTCTCGCGGGATTTTCCTTTCTGTTTCACAAGAAAAGAACTGGCGGCGGGAACCCGGTTTGAATATAAGTTCCAAATCCATGAAAACCACGTTGACCACCTTGGTTGCATTAACTGCATTCGTCGGCCACACCTTAGCCGCGTCGCAAACGTTCGACTTCAAAGACCCGAAAAGCATCAACAACGTTTCGTTTCATCTGGACGCGCCGTTGGAATCGGTGAACGGCAACGCCAACGGCGTTTCTGGTACGATTACATTCGATCCAGAGAATCCCGCGGCGACGAAGGGGAAGATCATCGTGAGCAGCGCATCGCTCGTTGTGCCGAACTCGATGCAGACTGAGCACATGCACGGGCCGACCTGGCTGGACGTGGCGAAGAATCCGGAAATCACGTTTGAAGCCAAGGAAGTGAAGAACGTGAAGACAACCAGCAACGATACGACGGCAGATGTCGTGGGCACGTTCACGCTTAAGGGCGTCTCGAAGGAGTTGACCATTCCGGTGAAGTTCACCTATATGAAGGACAAGCTTGCCGCGCGCATGCCGGGCAAGACTGGGGACCTCCTGGTGGTTCGTGGCAGCTTCAGCATCAAACGCAGCGACTTTAACATCCAACCGCATCAGATGGAGGACAAGGTGGGAGATGAAATCGTTTTGACGCTGAACATGGCCGGTGGGTCAGTGAAGTGAGGAGCTGTAGCGGCGCTCTGTGAGCGGCGAGATTCTTCCTTGTGTTAGGCAGTCACAATCGAGCACCGCGTGTGCGTTTATCTACAAACCCACGCATCAGAAAAACCGAAGCTCCAATCAGCACGAGAAACCACGCGACAAACGGCTCCGGCACGGCAACAACACCTTCGCGGAACCAGAGG
>CAVXEG010000013.1:0-559667 GCA_963760675.1 uncultured Verrucomicrobiae bacterium | reverse complement strand
CGCCCAATTCGGTTCCGGTGAGACGACGTCCGGCCAGTTTGGTGAACACGCCGAGTTCGACGGCGGTGAGCAGAACTTTGGAATTCCAAAAGCCGAAAGCGGTTTGCAGAATGGATGAAGGATCAGAGCGTGGAGCTCTTGACATGGCCGTTTGATTGAACCTTGTTTGGATGAATTGGCGTCGGGGTCGTCGTTTCACCAACGCTTCGAAGCAGCTGTCTCCGCCTCGGTGTCAGACACCGCCGGCACCGCTTCGATGATGCTTGCGGCGGATTTTGTCGGCACGACACGGGTCAGGCGAAATCCCGCCTGCGCGAGCAGCGCGGCATATTCCTGTTCCGTCCGTTCCCGTCCGCCCGGACCGACAAGCATCATCATGTCGAGGACCTTGCCGGGATGCGGCGCATTGCCAGGTGGCAATACCATCTCGATGAGCAGCAATCGTCCGTCGGGATTCATTGCGCGCCGGCAATGGCCCAGGATCGTGAGGCATTGCGCTTCGCTCCAATCGTGGATCACGTGTGAGAGCAGATAAGCATCGCCCCCGGCAGGAACGCTTTCGAAGAAGCTGCCCCCTTCGAGCGTGATGCGGTCCGTCAAGCCGCGCGACTGGATCATGGCGGGCGCGTCGCGCAAGACGTGTGGGAGATCGTAAAGGATTCCGCGCGCGCCAGGCGCATGACTGAGGACTGAGGTGAGCAAATTCCCCGTGGCACCGCCCACGTCCACGATGGTTTTCATCTTCGAAAAGTCATACGCAGTGGCCACCGCCATCGCTTCCGCTCCATGAAAACCAACCATGGTTTCGCTGAACAGAGACGCCATTTCGGGATTTCGTCCGAACCAGTCAAACACAGGCATGCCCAGGTATTTTTCCACGCCGCTCTTTCCTGTTTGGACCGAATCCAGCAATTCGCCAAAGCCATTGGCGCACCACTCGCCCGCGAGGGTGAGGATCGTGGCTCGCGCCGCACCGGGGGCGTTCTTTTTCAATGCTTCGCCCAATGGAGTCAGGGAAAAACGCTTCGCTCCGTCTTCGCTCAGGATGCCGAAGTGCGCCAGCGTTCGCATCAGGCGGTAGAGTGACGGAGCGTGGGTGCCGGTTAGATTCGCGAGTTCATCAGCGGTCTTCGGTCCTCCCGCGAGGTGATCCACCAGGCCGAGCTTCGCCGCGACATACACAATGCGGGAGTTCCAGTGGGCCGTGGCCATTTCAATGAGTTGAGCGTGTGGCGGCTTCGTTTCGATCTGGACTTTACCCTGGAACAGGTTCTCGTTCGTCTTTGGGCAAAGTCACCGTCACGCGCAAGAAAGTGGCGGGAATGGAAGTGACTCCATTGCCGTTTCCTTTATTTTGCCGGCTGAACAACTCTTCCAGTTCCTTTTGCAAATCCGCCGCGCGACTGTTCTTTTCCGCGGCATCGAATGCGTTCATCGTCGGCCCGTAGTATTTTCGGAAGGCGTCCACATACTCCGCCGGTGAGCCGGCAAAGTTGAACGTGAAGGTGTCCTTGACGAAGGAAATGTTTTCCTTCGGAATCCCCGCGGCGGCAAATCGCTCGATGACGTTGTTCTCCATGCCCCACATCATCGGACTTATGAAGCCTTCCGGCGGAGGAGGCGTGTAGGCGGAACTGATTTTTAGAATCTGCGCCACCATCGTCGGGTCACCGGGAATCCAGTTGCCCATGATAATGCGACCGCCGGGCCGTGTCACACGCGCCATTTCCTTCGCCACATCAAACGGCTTTGGCGCAAACATCGCCCCAAAAATACTCACGACGAGATCAAATGATTGATCCTTCAGCTCGCGCAGATTGGTCGCATCGCCTTCCTGAAACCGGCAATTCGTCAGGCCCTGTTCCCGCGCTCGTTTGTTTCCCGCCTCAACCAGATTCCGCGCAATATCCACGCCCAAGACGTCCGCTCCGAGTTTTGCCGCCGGGATGGCGGTCGTTCCATCGCCGCATCCGAGGTCCAATACTTTGAGTCCCTTTGTGATTCCAAAACTGGCACCAGCGCTTCGCCGCTTTCCCGCATGCTCTGCGCGATGCGCGTGAAGTCGCCTTTTTCCCAAAGTGCTTTGTTTGGATTGATCGGCGGTTGCGGTGTGAAGCGGAGATACGGCTTCACCCTGCGAACATTGGAAAATAATTTTTCCGCCTCGGTGTCGGACACTGTGGGTGAGATGATGCAGTCCTGACCTTGTTGCCAGTCGGCGGGCGTCGCCACCCGGTAATTGCTTGTTAATTGAAGCGAATCAATCGCGCGCAAGATTTCGCTGAAATTGCGTCCCGTACTCGCAGGATAAGTAAGGGTCAGTTTGACCTTTTTGTCCGGACCGATCACAAACACCGATCGCACCGTGGCCGTGTCGTCCATGTTCGGATGAATCATGTCATACGCAGTGGCTACCTGGCGTCTTTCATCAGCGATCACCGGGAAATTCATCGAAACGGATTGCGTCTCGTTGATGTCCTTGAGCCAGCCTTGGTGCGACTCCAACGGGTCCACACTGACCGCGATCACCTTGACGTTTCGTCGTTCAAATTCGTCCTTCGTTCGAGCCACGGTTCCCAGCTCGGTGGTGCACACCGGAGTGAAATCCGCGGGATGCGAGAACAGGACGCCCCAGGAATTGCCGAGCCATTGGTGGAAATCAATCGGACCTTCGGTGGTGGGGGCTGAGAAATTCGGAGCAATATCGCCTAATCGTAATGACATGGGAGTGCCTTTCGTTGAGCTGACAGGGTTTTCGTTTGCGGCGTTGCGAACCTACTTCGCCGGCGACGGCGCGGGAATGGCAGCGAACGCACGGGCGCCAACGGCCATCCATTTGCCTGCTTTCTTCTCGGCGATCCAGGTGACGTAGTGCTTGAATGGCGCCGCCGCGGCGCCATCCGGTCCCTTCATGCCGCTGATCTGGCCGGCTACGTCTATGATGGCAACCGTCTCACCGAAGTATCGAATGCTTTCAATGTTCCCGGCATAAGTGGTGCCGGCCATCGGACCGGATTGTTCCTCAGTGAAGAGTTTTTCAATCTCCGATGTGCCGCGGGCGCGACGCCCAAACGGATTGATGAGATCGCCGTCCGCGGTCCAGAACGAGGCCATAAGTTTGGGATCGTGTTTGTTCCAGGAAGCGGCCCATTCGTTGTGCCGCTGATGGATTGCGGTATCTTCTTGCTTTGTGTTCATAACAATCTACGGGTTTTGCTGCGGCGTTATTGATGAACGCGCAGCGATGGTCGTATTGGGACGATGATGACTTTAGGCAACAACGCGCCGTTGGCAAACATTTTCGCTACCGATCGGTATTAGACGATGAAATCGTCAGCGGCATGTGCCCAGGGCCATTTGTTCTCTTGCGTGTGCCGCGAACAAAAGATGTTCTCATCGGCAATAAGGATGTGGCGACGGTAATGAGCGATTCTACGCGCAGGCTAACGGCCAGCCTCCAACAACTATCGAAGGATCGTCAACTCTCCCTTGGTAAAGTTGTCCGTGAGACGGTAATTGAGGCCATAATGGAAAACCACGACGACCTTGTTCGTCGAATCCAGCGTGGTGAATGGAACGAATACGGTATGAGAGTCGATGATCCACCGGTGACATTTCAAAGGAAGTGAGCATTTGTCCGCAAGATCTGTCTTGGTGTCGAATTGATATTGCGCATGCCCGGCGCAATAATTGCGGACGCCGCTGCGCAGCATTTCGGCAATCGCCGGTTCCTCGATTTCCTCAGACATGGCTTGCGCCCGCCGGTAGGCGCGCGCCACCGCTGGCAGCAGCAACGAAGCGAGGATGGAGATGATGGCGATGACACAAAGCAGTTCGATCAAGCTGAACGCAGCCCGCTTTCTCATGGCCAATCAGACATTTCCCGGACCGGTTCGTTACGCGTGGATTTGCCGGTGCTTGCTTCTCATTTCGAGCGCTATCTCGATCTGTCTGAGCGCGGGTGAAGCAGCTTGTGGCGGATTTTCAAGCCAACGAATCGTTCTATCTTTCGCCGGCATAGGAACCCGAAACGCAGCGCGACTTCATTGACAAATTGTTTTCCCGCAGCGCATCCGTTCCTCTGGTGTAGCGTCGGAGGGAATTATTCTAATGCCCTTTTCGGCATGTCTGCTAAATTGGTCATCATGCTACTGACCCGAGAGGAATTGAGCAGTCTGGTCGAGGCAAGGAATCGTTCGCCGCATCAATTACTTGGCATGCACCCGCTGGGCGATGGTTCCGGACTGGTCGTCCGGGCATTTGTTCCGGGCGCGTCCAAGGTCGAAATCCAGCCGGTCCATGAGAAGGACAAACCCGGTTTCAAACTCAAGCGGATTCCCAAAACGGACTTTTTGAAGGCGTCACCCATGACGCCAATCGCGTCTATGCCTACGACCTGATCGCCTTCGGTCCGGGCAAACGTACCCGCCGCATGCGCGATGCTTATTCGTTCCTGCCGACGCTTGGCGAATCGGACCTTTATCTCTTTGGCAAAGGCGACGAGCGGCGATTTATGACAAGCTCGGCGCGCAACTGCGCGACGATTGACGGAGTATCCGGAACCAGCTTTGCCGTTTGGGCGCCCAACGCGCAGCGCGTCAGCGTTGTCGGGATTTCAATGACTGGGATGGTCGTGTTCACCTGATGCGTTCGCTCGGACCCTCGGGCGTGTGGGAGATGTTTATTCCGGGAATCGGCGAAGGCGCGCATTACAAATACGAAGTCCGAAACATCGCATGGCCACATCGTGCTGAAAACCGACCCGTTCGGATTCTTTTTCGAGGCGCCGCCGAAAACGCGGCGATTGTCTGGAACAACCGGAAGTTCCAGTGGACGGATGACGCATGGCTGGCGCAGCGCCGGAAGCGCGACGCGCTGCGCTCGCCCATGAGCATTTACGAAGTTCACCTCGGCTCGTGGCGGAAGAAATCGCATGGGCGAATCACTCGAGCTACCGCGAACTGGCCGAGCCGCTGGTCGCAGTACGTCAAAGAAATGGGATTCACGCACGTGGAATTTTTGCCCGTAGCAGAGCACGCGTTTTACCCATCGTGGGGTTATCAGGTGACCGGGTTTTATGCGCCGACCAGCCGCTACGGCACGCCGGACGATTTTCAGTTCCTTGTCAATGCGCTGCACGAAGCCGGCATCGGCGTCATTGTTGATTGGGTGCCGGCGCATTTTCCGCGGGATGACTGGGCGCTGGCGCGCTTCGACGGCACCGCCCTTTACGAGCACGAAGACCCGCGCAAAGGCGCGCATCAGGATTGGGGCACGCTCATTTTCAACTATGGCCGGCACGAGGTCATCAACTTCCTCATGGCCAACGCGCTGTTCTGGTGCGACCGATTCCACATTGACGGCCTGCGGGTGGATGCGGTTGCCTCGATGCTTTATCTCGATTATTCGCGCAAAGAAGGGGAATGGATTCCAAACCAATACGGCGGGCGCGAGAATCTGGAAGCGATCGATTTCCTGCGCAAGTTTCAACCACGTCACGCACACGGAATTTCCGGGCGTGATGACGATCGCCGAGGAATCCACGGCGTGGCCGCATGGTGACCCGCCCGCCGTATTTGGGCGGCCTGGGTTTTTCGTTCAAGTGGAACATGGGGTGGATGCACGACACGCTGACTATTTCGAGCGCGACCCGGTCTATCGGAAGTATCATCAGAACGATCTCACGTTCGCGATGCTTTACCATCACCACGAGAACTTCATCCTGCCGCTCTCGCATGATGAAGTCGTGCACGGCAAAGGCTCGCTGCTGGGCCGCATGCCGGGCGACGATTGGCAAAGGTTCGCCAACCTGCGCGCGCTGCTGGCGTATCAATGGTTGTTCCCCGGAAAGAATTTGTTGTTCATGGGCGGCGAATTCGGTCAAAGCGGCGAATGGAACGCGAATGGCGAAATCGATTGGTGGTTGCTGGAGGCCGGGCCGTACCATCGTGGTCTGCAGACGTTTCGTCGCGGACCTGAACCAACTTTACCAGTGCCGAGCCCGGGTTTGGCAGTCAGACTATGACTTCGATGGCTTCTACTGGATCGACTGCTCGGACCACGACAACAGCGTGCTCTCGTTCATGCGTCAGAATTCCGGCGGAAAAGACGAACTGGCCGTGGTCCTGAACCTCACGCCGGTGGCGCGTTACAGGTATCGCCTTGGGTTGCCGCGGCCGGGCAAGTGGCGGGAAGCGTTGAACAGCGATGCGGAGATTTACGGCGGAAGCAATGTCGGCAATCTGGGCGGCGTGATGTCCGAAGAATCGAAGTGGCACAATCAGAGTTGCTCGGCGGAAGTCACACTGCCTCCGCTTGGAGTGGTTGCGCTCAAGCCCGAGGCGTGAATCTTAGCTCCACTTGATTTGAAGAACGCCGGGGCACGTGCGCAGGCTGCCAACCGCCGTGTGCGAAAATTCCACTGCCCGCGTCCGGCTCATTTTCAATTCGCACGTGATTGTTTTCTGCCGCGCGACGAGATTGTAACTCAAATCCATTCGCTTGACTTTCAAGCCGAGCCCGGTCAATCGCTCCTGCAATTGGTGCTCAGTGAGCGCATCCAGTTCGGCGGTCGCTCGGAATAAGCATTTCCAATGCGGGGAGCAAAAAGAGCGTTCCGAGCGCAATGCATACGCCGAGAATTCCAAGTCCGAACAATCCACTGCCAAAGGCGAGTCCGAGAACGGTTACGAACCACAGGCTCGCCGCAGTCGTCACACCACGAATGACGTTGCTATGGCGGAGGATGGTGCCGGCGCCGAGAAAGCCGATGCCGTCCCGCGCCAAGCCGCGCGATCTGTATGCCAGTTGCCACCGCCATGCGCCACGCTCTCCAGATAGAACGCTTCAGATACGAGCATCGCCACCGCTGAGGCGACGCAGGCGAGTATCGTCGTTCGCAGTCCGGCTGGCCGCCCATGACTTTCGCGTTCGAGGCCCACCAGCGCCCCAGCCAAAGTCGCCGCGACGACCCGGAGCAGAACGTCGGAGAAAGTCAGGCTCGGGCTCATAAGATCATTTCCCGGCAACGCCTTACTCGTAATCCAAAACTCCGCGATTGCCCATGGGGAATTTCAGCCAAAAAAACTGGCGGCCCGCTTTCGCGGACCGCCAGGAACCAAACCCAATTCAGAAGAGCGCTTGCCGTTAAGCAAATCGCATTCCGGCAGATTGTTGTTGAGGACTTGTGCTTCTCCACGCAGAGAAAGCGGGGGGAAATACAGAACCTGCGTTGGTGTCCTGTATCTTACTGTTTAGCATGCCTCAATGAAAGCAGGGCATATACCATCAGCGCCAGGTCGATGCATGGTCATCCGACCGATGGGGAAGATCGCTGATCAGTCCATGACTATGTCTCGTTTCTTTGAGCCCTGTCCAAAAGCTGGCGGATGAGACCGGGTCTCCCGCGCGCTTGTTTGCGGAATGAACGGTGTCAAAATGCCAGTTGTACGACTCGTTCCTGGATTTGCGCCAACCAACGCTCGAAATAGCTCAACAGCCGATAAACTCGTTCGATATTTTCAAGCATTCCCTTGCGACGCACGGAATCGGGACTACTGCTCGACCACTGGGAATCTATTTCCTTGAGCTCGGAAATGAAGACCTCACGTTTACCACTTATGATCCGTTGGAGCGACTGCAATTTTTCGGTTTGTTTCTGGGCGCGCTCAAAGGATTGCACCTTCAACAGAGGAGACGTAATCCTGCTCTTTTCCAGAATCAGCACATCCGCCTCGCGGCATGCCTGCCCGATCTGCAATGACAGATCCATCAACTCGGACGGGATCGACTGGATGTCCTTGGGGACCGAACCGAGTTCCAGCTCGAGCAAATGGCGCAATCGGTCCCGCGGATTCTTCAAACACGAGTAGGCAGCGTTGAGTTCGATGTAACACGCCTGCGCAGCGGCTCGTTCCGCTTCGCTGAGGTTATGAACGCGGTCCGGATGAATGCTCGCTGATAGCGCGAAGAATTTTTCCTTCAATACTTCAGGATCAAGCCATGGGCGACGTGGCTCATTGAGCAGGGCAAAGTGGTCGGGCATTTAAACGTAGACGGTGACAAGAAGCTCTCTGTGAAATCCACTGTAAAATCACGAGCCTGACTTGATTTTCCACAACCCAGCGTGCCAACTCTGCTCCTTGGCGGCGCTCAAACTCTTGCGAGCATCAACAACCGGCAACTAATTAGTCACAGCTCATTCACCGACGCTCAACCGCGATCGGGCGGCGGTTAGGTGCCTTTCATCGTTTTGATCTTTCGAAAATGGAAGACATCGTCTCTGCCCCTGCTCGGAAGAAAGCATCGACCGAAGTCCTCTGCGCTTCGTTAGCAGGCCAGTAATAACCGTCCGGTTGGCGTACAAATATCTCGTAGAAGTGATGCTCTTGCTCACCACGACCATGGCGACGAGATCGCTCTCAAGGATCCGAACGTCGGTCATAATCATGGCATCGTCAAAGCTGAAGAACATCCAGACTCGTTCGTGCCGCCGATGCGTGTGACCGCCAACACCCGCTGCTTTGCCACGAACGCAGTGAACACGAACTCCTCCCATCTGCCATCTCCGTTGCGGTCAATTCTGGTAAGGGAAGCGACTCGCTCGCCGTTTCGGCGAACCTCAGTAGAATCTGTTTTCACGCTTTTGACGCCCGGTCTGGATCCAAGATTTGTGACAGTTAGTGCGCTCTTTGGAAGAGGCGGCCATGCGTCGTCAGTGGCGCGAGTCTGGAAGGCGCACGTAACTGCCAACAATCCAACGCACAATTTGGCAATCTTGATAAGCATAGCATTATTATTGAACCGAAGCTGTTCTCTGTTCAGCATTCGATGTTTTCGACTTCACGCACTAAAACTCTCGCCGCAGGAACAACTCGTCGCCGCGTTTGGATTCTTCACCTTGAAGCCGCCTTGCAGCGAGTCGAGGTAATCCAGTTCACTGCCGGTGACATACAACGCGCTTTTCGGATCGACGACAACACGCACGCCGCCGGTCTCCACCAGGAAATCCCGGTTGGCCGGTCCGTCCTGCAAATCCATTTTGTATTGCAGACCGGAACAGCCGCCGCCGACCACCGAAACCCGCAAGACGCCTTTCGGCCGGCCCTGCTTTTGCAGCAGCGTGCTGACTCGGTTGGCCGCGCTCGGCGTGACTTTGATCAATCGCTCGTCGCTCACGCGGAAATTCGGCCCTGAGGCGGACTTGTTGGTTGTGGTTGGCGCAATCATCGGTGCACTAAGGCTAGCTTCGGCTTCAACGCGCGTCAACGGCGCCGCTTTGGAGTTGCCGGTCACAACTTTCCGCGCCAACATCGTCCGGCTTGCTCGCTCCAAAGTCTTTATGCAACTGAGTCGCTCGATTTCAAACCTCGCCTTGATGCTGGCTCTCGGTGCCGGTTGGTTGGTTTCGGTTCGCGCCGCTGATTCACGCGCAGCCCACACCTTCGCCATCGGCGAAAATGATTTCCTGCTCGATGGCCAGCGATTCCAGATTCGCTGCGGCGAAGTCCACGCGCCGCGCGTGCCGCAGCGAATATTGGCGGCATCGACTGCACATGGCGCAAGGCGATGGGCCTGAACACCGTGTGCGCCTATCTGTTCTGGAACATGCATGAGCCGCAGCCCGGGCAGTTCAATTGGTCGGGCCAGGCTGACGCCGCGGAGTTCTGCCGCATCGCGCAACAGGAAGGGCTTGTGGGTCATCCTGCGTCCCGGGCCCGTATTCCTGCGCCGAATGGGAGATGGGCGGCTTGCCGTGGTGGCTGCTGAAAGACGACGACATCCAGCTTCGCACCCGCGATCCGCGTTACCTCGAACCGGCGAAAGCGTTACCTCAAAGAAGTCGGCCGCGTGCTCGGCCCGCTGCAGATCACGCAACGGCGGGCCGATCCTGATGGTGCAGGTCGAAAACGAATACGGCTTTCTACGGCAAGGACGCCGAATACATGGGCGAACTGCGACAGGCGCTGCTCGACGGCGGGTTTCAACGTGCCGCTGTTCGCCGTGCAATCCCCAGCAGCATCTGAAGAACGGCTATCGACCGGATCTGTTTCCGGTCGTGAACTTCGGCTCGCGATCCGGCGGGCGCTTTCAAAGCGCTGCGGCGACATTCTTCCGAAAGGACCGCTGATGTGCGGCGAATTTTATCCGGGCTGGTTCGACACCTGGGGCGCGCCGCATCACTCGGCAACGAGCAGAGCTACCTCGCCGACCTCGAATACATGCTCAAGGCCGGCGCCTCATTCAGCATTTACATGGCGCACGGCGGGACGACGTTCGGCTTCTGGCACCGGCGCGGACCGGCCGTTCAAGCCGGACACTTCGAGCTACGATTACGACGCGCCGATCAGCGAAGCGGGCTGGCCGACGGAGAAATTCTTCAAAACGCGCGAACTGTTTCCGAAGTATCTCCTGCCGGGAGAAACGATTCCTGAACCGCCGGCGAAGAATCCGGTCATCGCGATTGCGCCGGTTGCAGTGCAAGGAATGCGCGCCGATGTTTGCGAACCTGCCCGCGCCATTGCAAGTGAACGGCTGCGCAGCCGATGGAGGAGTGCGACCAGGGCTACGGCTGCATTCTCTATCGGACGACGATTCCCGCCGGACCCGCAGCCACGCTGGAAGCGGCAGACGTTCACGACATCGGCCAGGTGTTCCTGGACGGCAAACGCATCGGCTTCATGGATCGGCGCATCCGATAATTTCAAAGTGCGATTTGCCCGAGCGGAAGCAACCCGCGCACGCTTGATCTGCTCGTGGAAGCCGATGGGGCGCGTGAATTTCGGCGCGGAGGTTCACGACCGCAAAGGGATTGCTCGGCGCCGGTGAAATTCGCTGAAGGAGCGAATTGAGCGGCTGGCGAGATCTTCAATCTGCCTCTCGATGACGAAGATGCTCGCCGGATTGCGCTACGGACTCGGCAAGAATCCGGATGGCCCGCGTTTTATCGCGCGACGGTGAACGTTGAAAACACCCGGCGACACTTCCTCGATATGCGTCCGTGGGGCAAGGGGTTCGTCTGGGTGAACGGCCACAACCTCGGCCGCTACTGGAACATCGGCCCGCAGCAAACGATGTATGTACCCGGACCTGGCTGAAGGCGCGGCAACAACGAAATCGTGATTCTCGATTTGCTCGGCCCGGAGAAACCGGTCGTCGCTGGGCTCGATCATCCGATTCTCGATCAGCTTAGACCGGAACTGGACTTTTCGCGCAGTCAAACGTCCGTCCGTGACATTGCAACTCGACTCGGTTTCAACCCGTGCACTCCGGCGCAGTTCCGCGCGCGGCAGTGCACTGCAGGAAATCAAATTCGCGCAGCCGGCGAAAGGCCGCTTCTTCTGCTTCGAATCGCTCAACGCGCAGGATGGAAAACCGTTCGCCGCGATTGCCGAGATCGACCTGCTCGATGACATCCGGCAAACCGCTCAGCCACGAAGGCTGGACCATTGCCTATGTGGACAGCGAGGAGCGCACGCAGAGGACGGCACCGCCGAAAACGCGATTGACGGACAGACCGCCAACTTTTGGCACACCGAATCGACCGCTGTGCAACCAAGCCATCCGCATCGGCTTATTCTCGACCTCGCTCGCACGGAAACCGTTGGAGGCTTTCGTTACACACCGCGCCAGGGTGATCGCAATGTTGAGGGACGGGTAAAAGAGTATCGCGTCTACGTTGGCGATGGCCTGATCCAGAAGTAAAACGGCGAACGCGAGCGCGAAAATCTGCCCACTCCTCGGGTTCATGGCGCGAGACAAGAAATATGGCGCGCAATTATGGATTAACCGTCAGGGAGCACCACCGCCGTCCCAAACTCCCCACCAATCCAGCCGCATGCGGGAACTATTTGATCGGGTATCAGCATTTGCGTAAACGAATGCGCCGGGAAACTGTAGCTGATCTTGTTGCCCTGAAATTGGATTTCCTTGCTGGCGATGGCTGACCCGCTTGCTGGGTCCTGGTATTCGTCGCGGTCACGGAACTGCGCGTTGATCTCCTTGATCGTGGCGCTGCCGGTAAATTCTCCGCTCTGCAAAACAACATCGGAGGCCAAGGCGTTTGTTTCATGCCGGTTGACCACATTGACGATCAGAGTCTTGGCGGACTCGTTCAAGACGGCGGTGACGTCGAGGTAAGGAATGTCGTTGAAGATTCTGTTGCTGTATTTATCGCAGTCCACATACACATCCAGAGCGGTGCCGTGGGAGTTGTTTGAATAGAGATAAAAGGCCTGATACAGCGCGTTCTTGAAATCACCTTCCGGTGAAGTTCCCACAAGGCTGGAAAGCATGGTGATGTTCGCCATCTTCACAATGTCGGCATGTCGGATGAATGAATTCAAATGCTCGGCCACCATGAGCGAACCGGTCAGCGTTGCGCCCGCGCCGCCTCCGCCTCCGGCGGACCATTCGTCGAAGGAGATGTAAACCGGCCTTGCAGATCCGGATTTCGCCATCGCCTTTTTGATCAGCGCCTTTATCACCTCGATCTTTTTATCTACGTCCAAACCCAACGACATCATCGCGGAGAAGCTGGTGTCGCCCGCCAATGCTTCCCGGACGTATCTGTGAACGGAGAGGTAATCAATTTTGCCAACCATGTGTTCCAGCACGTAATCGTTCCAGCCAATCCAATCAATGTTGGTCCGGTAATTGGAAGCGCCGCACGCGATGAACTTGGCGTCCCTGTCCACCCACTGCATGTTCTTTGCAGCTTCGAGAGCGAATTTGCAGTAATCCTCGGCGCTCTTCTGTCCCATCTGCCAGGGGCCGTCAATTTCGTTTCCCAAAGCCCAATACTTCACGTTGAAAGGTTTTTCGTTTCCATACTTTCTCCGGAGATCCGAGTAATATGTCCCGCCTGGATAATTGCAGTATTCAATCCAGTGCCTTGCGTCATCCAGAGTTCCCAGACCGGCATTGATGCAAATAAAATTCTCCGCGCCGATCAGGCTGCATAGCTTTACATATTCATCCGTTCCCATCTGATTGCTTTCAACCTGATGCCATGCGAGGTCGAGCCTTGCCGGACGCTGGTCCTTGGGACCAATCCCATCCTCCCAGTTATAGCCCGACACAAAATTTCCGCCGGGCCACCTGACCACCGGAATCTTGAGTTCCTTCACGAGCTGGATGAAATCCTTTCTGAATCCGTTCGCGTCAGCGAGCGGAGATTTGGGATCGTAAATCGTGCCATAAACAACGGTGCGTATCGGCTCAACAAACGCACCGTAGATGTTTGGATCCACCTTTCCGATTTTGCGGTCGAGATCAATTTTGATGGCGGCGGTTTGCTGCGACATGAGATTGCCGGTCATCAAACCGGACAGAACCACGCAACCGAGCAGGAGCTTTTTAGTTTTCATAGAGGTTGAAGTTGAGGTGACTGCTTTTTTGACGGAAATGTTTATCTGGAAGGTCCGGCGGGCAACGCATTCGCGACGTTCTCCCACGGCTGCGATTCGACTTTGAAAACGAACGCTTGCTGACAAGGACGTTTCGTTTCGTCCTGAAGTTCTTCCGGGATTTGAATCGTCAATGTGTCCGCGCTCTGTTGCCATTTCAAATCATGGTCGTAGCCCAGCAGCCGGATGGCCGAACCGGTTTTGGCGCGAGCCAATTTTGATTCCAATACCGCGCCCGGCCATTTGAGGCTGATGACGTAGAGAATTTTTTTGTCCTTCGTCCGCGTGAAGCGCAGGTCTCTGCCTTCGTGATACCGAAGATACGGTCGCGTGGCATAGATGGCCTCGCCGTTGACCTTGAGCCAGTCACCGACGTAGCTCACGCGCTCAATCATCTGCGTCGGCCACGCGCCGGTCGGGTCGGGACCAAAACCGACCTGGAAATTTCCGCCCTTGGCCACGATGTCAATCAGGTTCGTCAGAATCCATTCGCGCGATTTGTAGGTGTCGTTTGCATTGTAGGAAAAATTTTTGCCGCCGGGATAAATCACCTGCCACGGGCGATTAACCCTGGTTGGGTCTTCGGGAATTTGCCGTTCGGGCGTTTCGTAATCGCCGTAATTGCCGATGCCGCGGTTGCGCAGCATGATGTTGGGTTGAAGCTGCCGCGCGAGCTTCGCGATGCCGTTGCAATCCCCCTGCGCTTCCCGTGTCCACGACATGTCGAGGCAAAGCGTGTCAATCGGCCCATACCACGTCAGCAGTTCGGTGATCTGGTCGCGCTCCTTTTGGATGAACGCGGCCCAGCGCGCGGGGTCGTCGGATTTTTTGGTGAACGTGCCGTCATACCAAAAATTGCGGCGAGCCGAATTGATTGTCCCAGCCAAAATCCCAGTCGTGCCAGTCAATGTGAGAATAATAAAGGCTCACGCCCAGTTGATGCGCGCGGGCGCTCTTGACCAGTTCGCCGACGACGTCCCGTTGAAACGGCGTCTCGGCGATGCTGAAATGGTTCGTCACTTCGGTAAAAGTTCCGTCGGCGTTTTTGCGAAAACCGCGCTGCAACGTTTTCGTCGGCCAGAGACAAAATCCCTCGTGATGCTTCGTCGTGAAGGAAAAATATTTCATTCCCGCGCGCTGCATGATTTCCATCCACCGGTCGGCGTTGAAATTCGTGGGATTGAACCGCTGACTACGACGCGTAGTAATTCATCAGCCAGTTCGTGTCGTCCTTGTGGTCGCGAATGATCCACGATTCACGCGTGTCATACGCCGCGTAAAGTCCCCAATGAATGCGCAGCCCCCACTTCCAATCCTGCCAGCGCTCCAACGCCGCTTCGCCCGCGTGGCGATAATCCTCGTCCACATTGCGATAACCTGGATATTGCTGCTGCAAGCGCGCTTCTTCCGCCGCGCTGATTAACATCCCTGACGCGGACGCCGGGAATTGCAGCAGGAGCACAACAACTTCTGAAATAAAAATTGAAGCAAGAATTTTCGCAGTTCTCGGTGGGCCAGACATCTTCATTGTTTTCAGTTCCCCGCTTTCCCTGTTGCTGTGGCGCGTTTAAAGAATTGGTAAATTCCATCGTCTCCCATTTTCCGCGCGTTTGCCAGTTCTCCTTCCCGTGTGACATACAGCACTTCATTCTTGGGTGAGATAATCGCCACGGCAGGAATTCCTTTTTCCAAGGGGACTCCATACGACTTGGCCACATCTACGTTCTTATCAAAATGACCCACATCGACTTTGACAATCTTGAAGTCCCACGCCAGCAGTGTGGCGCTGGCTCCATGCTTCATGGCAGTATCCAAGACTATGCAGTCTCCGCACCAATTCGCGCCAAAGACAACGATGACTGGAGCATTGGTCGTAGAGGCCAGTGCTTGTCTGATATCGAGCTTCGCATTTGCAGTTTCGCTATATGGTTTGTCCGCGGCGCCCGCAGCCGCAGCGGAGATGAAGAATAGCAGACGCAGAATTTTTAAAAATCCAGAGATCATCATGAGTCACTCCATTAATCGTTCAAGCAGGGCTAACACATAGAAAAGCATGGCCCCCTGAAAGCACAACGCTATCGAGGCCACGACAATACCAGCCGTTAATTTGGACTGCATCAGACGAATCGAGCAGACAACCGCTATCGCAATCGTGATGAGCCACAATGCAAGCGCTATGACCGATGATGGCCCGTCGATGTATGTGGTAAAATAGTAGAACGCGATATATCCGCATACCGAATCCAGAATCAGAATGATAATATCGCCAACCAGGAATTCTCCCGGATTTTGAATTCGAGTCCCCAACGACTGATTGAGATATTTGCATTCGGTTACGCCTAACGCTTTGTCCGGCAAGGTCCAGTCTGTGATGCCCGGCAAACGGACCCGCACTTTCTCAAGGTTGGCCGACGCGATTGAATACGCATCGATTCAAATCAAACATTTAACGCCACCACATTCTAGCTTAACAGAATTTTGCGCACTTCGCCTTCAGGATCGTTCTCCATGCGGCATTTGTTGTCGAACACCATCGTCGGGCAGTCGATCCGGCTCGAACGGCGTCCAGTTCAAGCCGGGCTGGCTGGGATTGCCCGTGCGGGCGAAGTTGGCCCACGCCGTGGCCATCTTCTTCGCCAGCTCCTGCGCTTCCGGCGTGTTGCCGGTGCCCTGTTCGCAGCGCTTGGTGTTGTCGAAGCAGAAGGCAAGCTCGGCGGTGTGCCACGCGCCCGCGTCTTCCAGCATCGGCGATTGCCAGGTGAAGTACTACGTGAACACGGGCGCGCCCTTCTGGTTGCACTTCAGCGTGGCCATGCGCGTGACGTTGTTGCGCATGTTGAGGCCGTTCAGTCCGCCGCCGCTGCACATATAGGACAACGTGCGGATGCTCTTTTCCGGATGCGCCTTCTTCAGCGCCGCGACCAGTGCCGTGGCCTTGGCATCGCCGTAGATCTCGCGTCAGCGTTGCGTGCCACTCCGCTTCGGTTGGCCGGGAGGACATCCGGTTTCCTTCTTCGCTCACCGAGCCGATCAGCATCGGCACGTTCTTCGAGATTTCAGGAGCCGCATCGAAGAAGGAACGCATGGTGATGATCCGGCCGTCGACGGTCGGTCCCCGAACCGACGCGCGGTGGGGCTGTTCCCGGCGCTGGGGTCGGGCCGCCCGCGCCGATCGGCGGGTTCATCTTGGCCGCGGCGGCATTGCCGATCTCGTTCAACTTCGCCCATTCCATTTTCTGCAGGGCGGCGATGTCCTTGACGCCGAGTTCGGCCATCACCTGTTTGGCGAACTCCCTGGATTGCTCGGCGCTGGGAGGATTGCCGCCGCCGCCCGACTGCACCGACGCGCGATGGATCAGCCCCGCGGCCGAGGGCATGCCCAGCAGCGTGGTCACCTTGGAGCCGCCGCCCGACTGGCCGTAAATCATGACGCTGTCCGGATCGCCGCCGAAATTGGCGATGTTGTCGCGAACCCAGCGCAGCGCCGCCACCAGGTCGGTCATGCCCGACGTTCACCGAATCGGCATAGGCCGGTCCGCCGAATCTCCGACAGATCGAAGAATCCGAGGATGTTGAGACGGTGATTGACCGACACGGACACGACGTCGTGATGCCGCGCCATCTGCGCCCCGTCATGCGAGGCAAGTTCATACGACGAGCCGAACGTGAAGCCGCCGCCGTGAATGTAGAACATCACCGGACGCTTGCCGGTCAGGCTGGGCGTCCAGATGTTCACCTTGAGCATGTCTTCGCTCTGCAGCCGTCGGCCCACTGCTGAATGAACGTTTGCTCGCTCGACCAGTCGTGCAGGCGCTGCGGGCAATTGGCGCCGTAGATCAGCGTCGGATAGCTCGCCGTCCCACGGCTTGGGTGGTTTGGCCGGAAGCCAGCGGTTCTCGCCGCCGGTATCCGCGCCATAAGGGACGCCTTTGAACGTGAGGACGCCATCCTCAACATAGCCGCGCACCTTGCCGTATTGCGTGTTGGCGACCGCCGAGCGCGGCGTGGAACAGTTCCCCGGCCTTGGGACGCGGCGGTTCTCGATGTCGTCGGACTGCGCGAACTGTTCCAGTCAGCGCAGCTCCGATTCCCGCCGTAGCGGAGAGCAGCAGCGCCTGGCGACGATTGAGTTTATTATGATTTGTGAAAACTGAGTTTGACATGGGATTTCCATCTTAACTGACGGGAATTGGCTTCGGCGCGCCGCGCGTAATCAGCGCTGCGTGTGGTGAGGCAGACTTGGTATTTGATCTCACCGGGCACGACGCGATAGTACAGAGGACCAGCGTTTGAATCAATGAAGGTTTTGTCCGGGTCATCAGCCCGGCAGGCGGAACCGTGCGCAAAAATCCCAGCACTTGATTGTTCCTGGTTCCGACAAGGCTCTCGGCGAGGTCCGTTGGAAGCGGGCATCACTGGCAATCAAGTTCGAAATCGTAATGCAAGCAATAGATTCCTATCGGTCTTGCCAGTTTTCGTTGCAATGCGGACGCGGTCCAGCGTAGTTTAACTCCGTAGCAATATGCAATCGCATGCGAAAGCGGGATCCTCGTGCATCTTCCGGAGCTACCGCGAGAAATCCGCTATCTTTAGCTGCCTCATCAAGCCATGCAAGAGCAACATAGGATTCACATTGATTGAGCTGCTGGTCGTGATTGCGATCATCGCAATTCTGGCGGCATTGCTTTTGCCTGCGTTGGCCACCGCCAAAGACCGCGCGCTGCGAACGCAATGCTTGAGCAACAACAGGCAACTCTTGCTCACTTGGACACTGTACCAGCAGGACAACGAGGGCCGGCTGGTTTCAAACGTCCGAGGAACACCGCCCGCGGGAACGGGGCTGAACTGGGTCGAGAGCACCGTTCATGGCGCCACAACAGCATTCACTGACCCGGGCGCCTTTATCGATCCGAAACGAGCGGCCTTCGCGGCCTATTGGAAGCAACCCGGCGCTCTACATATGCCCCGCCGAACGGTCATTTTATACCGTAGGCGGCAAGAAGGTTCCGAAATTGCGCAGCTATTCGATGAACGATTACATGAACGGTGGCGCCCAGCAGTACGCTCCCGTCCCGCCAGTGTTCTTCTACAAGCGCGATTCCGACTTCCGCCGGACAGCTCAGTTGTTTGTGTTCATCGAAGCCGAACCTGACAGCATTTGCTACACGCCCTTTGAAATTCCCACCTCCGATTTCCAACCATTCTTCACCGCCCCGGGCGGACTGCACGGTCGGCATCAGACTGGAGTTATCTCCTTTGCGGATAGCCACGCGGAAACACATCGCTGGATAAAGCCAGGAGTGCGTCCAGTCAATGCCAACAGTAACCCTCATCCATCTCCCAGTGATCAGAGTGACGTTCATTACGTGCGGACACTGTCGCATCACCTGATGCCGCCCTGATGCTTCTGCAATGCAGGATGGGTCTTCCCTTCGAATCATCCACCGAAATGCCGCGACCAGCCGCAACTTCCTTCACAACCGCTAATTTGAAAAGCCATGAAGAAGAGCGCCAGACCGATTCTGAAACTCACACTCAACTGCGTTCAATGCCTTCTGTTGCTGGCCACTGTATTGGTGGGCCTTAGCCTGCCTTCACGCTCAAACGCGCAGTCGGCGATTTCGCCAAAGGAGGAATTGTTCCCGCTGCGGAATGTTCGATTAACCGGCGGACCATTGCAGTGGCAGCAGGAATTGAACCGCGCTTATCTGCGCAAGCTTGAGCCTGACCGCCTGCTGAGCTGGTTTCGCAAGGAAGCGGGATTACAGCCCAAAGCCCCGCCGTACCGTGGATGGGAATCGGAAAGCCCGCTGCTGCCGGGACACATCCTAGGATTCTACATGTCTGGCGCGGCGATGACAGTGCAGGCGACCGGCGACGAAGTGCTGCGTGGACGCTTGCTCTACATCGTGGATGAATTGGATGAAGTGCAGCGGGTCAACGGATCGGGCTACGTGCTTGCCGTTCCGAACGGGAAGGCGGTGTTCAGGGAAATCGCTGGCGGCCGTATCAACATCGATGGCCTGCCTTGGAACGGTTTTCAGATCAATGGCAACTTCGAGCCGACCTACACGTTGAACAAGGTGCTGCTCGGTCTGTATCAAATCGCGCTTGCCACCGGGAGCGACAAAGCCGAGCGAGTTTTCCTGCGACTGGCGGACTGGTTCGGCGAGGAGATCGTGGACAAGCTGGACGAGAAGCAACTGCAGACGTTGCTCCAGTGCGAGCACGGATCATTGCATGAATCCTATGTGGACGCGTACCGCGTGTCCGGCAAAGAGAAGTATCTCGCATGGGCCAGACGTTTGTGTCACGAACGAATGCTAACGCCGCTGGCGGATGGCAACGGAGATTTCCTCACGCATTTCCACGCCAACTCGAACATCCCGAAATATACCGGCTTCGAGCACATTTACCGGTTCACGGGCGAAGAACGGCTCCATCGCGCAGCAATGAACTTCTGGAACGAGGTCGTCGAGCACCGCTCCTGGGTGATCGGTGGCAATAGCGCCAACGAACATTTCTTTGCGCCGAACGAATTCGCCAAGGCGCTTCACGCTCCGGCTGGCCCCGAATCCTGCAACTCTGTGAACATGCTCCGCCTGACTGAAGCGCTGTGGGTCACGTCACCTTCGGCGCGGATGATGGATTTCTACGAACGCGTGCTCTTCAATCACATTCTCGCGGCTCACGATGATGAGCGGGGAATGGCGGTGTATTACACGCCAATGTTTCCAGGCGCATACCGCGTTTACAGTGACGAATTCGACTCGATGTGGTGTTGCACCGGCACCGGTCTGGAAGTGCCAGGCAAGTATGGCCGGATGATCTACAGTCATTCGCCAGACAATAGTGCGCTGGACGTAAATCTCTTCGCGCCATCCGAACTCTACTGGTCGGAGCGTCAGGTGAAAGTGCGGCAAGCAACCGGCTTCCGCATGAGCCGGCCACGACACTCACTTTTGAAATGCCACGGGAAGGAGCGGAATTCGCGTTGCGTGTCCGTCATCCCGCGTGGGTGCCAGACAGCAAGCTCGGTATCATACTGAACGGCCACCGCCTCGCGGATGATTCGACGCACGAAACTTATTTCACACTGCGTCGCATGTGGAAAAATGGAGACGTGCTGCATGTGGAATTGCCGATGCAATTGAGCGCCGAGAAACTGCCGCGAAGTGAGCAATACGTGGCCTTCCTGTATGGACCCATTGTTCTCTCTGGCGAATTGGGCCGCGGCGGTGGACTGACAAAGCAAGATTTCTGGCAGATCGAAGAAAAGGTCCCCCGCAAACTGGTTCCTGAGAGCGACACGCCAACGCTCGTAGCCGAAGACAACGCTGATTTGCTCCAGCACATCAAGCTCGTCGATACCCATTCACTGCGCTTCCGCACGAGCGGATTTCAACCGGGCGACGTCCCGTTAGTTCCATTCTTTGAAAATCATTTCCAGCGCTACGCGGTTTATTGGCGTCGGCTGACTCCTGCCGCGTTCCAGCAGGAAAGGGAAAAACTCGCCACCGCTGCGCGTGAACGCGAGGCCCTTGAAGCGCGCACCGTGGACGTGGTGGCAATCGGCGATGACAACTCCGAAAAGGCGCATGACCTCCGCAGTCGGAACAGCGCGAGCGGCTTTGGCGCTTACGATGAAGAAATGCAGACCCGCTGGCGTGACGCGCGCGATGGAGGATGGTTCAGCTACAGAATGGCCGTGAGTGGCGACCGCCCGTTGTTCCTGCGTTGCACCTACTGGGGCGATGAACGCGGTGCGCGCACATTCGACTTGCTGGTCAATGATAAGGTTCTGTCCACCGAGTCTTTGCAGCCAGGCAGACACGAATTTATCCAAAAGGACATTCGGCTCCCGGATGAACTGCTTGCCGGACTGAATTACGTGACGGTGAAATTCCAGGCTCACGGGGGAAATGCGGCTGGCGGTTTGTTCGGCTTGCGGATTCTCCGCGGCCAGTAATCTGCGCCTGCAATAGCTGCTCGATCGCTGACGGGGACGTATTGGTGCCGCATGAAGCAGGTGATGGAGAATGGGGGCGTCTGCCCGGCGGCCAAATCGCCTGTGCCGGGCGCAGTAGCGGTTCAAACCGCAAAGGAGGTTTCAGAATCGGGCGAAACGAAGGGTTTGTCACACGGTCGTAACAGTCACGCCATTTCAATGTAACAACTGGGTTTTAAGCTGTAACCGAACTGAACCATTCAACCAGAAACCGAACGGAACCCAGAAACCCCATGTCAACGAAAGCAAAATCAAGCAGATGGATTGTTGGCGGCATCGGTGCATTGGTGGCGATTTCGGCCGCCAGCTCCGGATTCTGCCAGGACAAGTCCGATGCCTTGTTGAACAAACTTGTGGAGAAAGGCATTCTCACCCGCCAGGAGGCCGACGCTTTGCGCAACGACGCCACCAACAGCGCCCCCAAGAGTGCGGGAGCGCAGATCGGAACTGTGCCTTGGGTCGAGAAGCTGAAATTCGGCGGTGATTTTCGCGGACGTTACGATGGTGTTTATCAGGATAATTCAAACACTGGCGTGGGCAGCGCCACGCAGGATCGGCATCGTCTTCGTTACCGCTTGCGCTACGGTGTGACTGCCGGGCTTACCGATAATTTTGAAATCGGCTTGCGGCTGGGTTCCGGCGAAGTAGGTTCAGCGGCACCCTCGCTCGGCGGCAGTTCGTTTTCCGCCAACACCACAATGAACAACGATGGCAGCCGGAAATTCATATTTGTGGATCTCGCTTATGCGAAGTGGAAACCGGAGGATTGGTTCAGCATGCAAATCGGCAAGATGGCCAGCGACTTCTGGTTCACCGACATGGTGCTCGATCCAGATTACAATCCGGAAGGCGCACAGGAGAAGTTCAGCTTGGCGCTAAACAAACAGCACACCATCAACTTGTCCGCCGGGCAATTCGTCATCGCCGAGAACTTCAGCGCCACGGGCAGCGATGCGGCGAATCGGGACGCGTACCTTTTCATGGCGCAGGCGGATTGGGCCGCGAAATGGTCAGATCATTGGTCTTCGCGGCTTGGAGTTGCGGGTTACGCCTTCGCAAACCAGGACGCGATCTCGACCAACCTGGAAGCATTTCTCGGTCAGAACGGGACGTCCGCCGCCGGGCCGGGGGCGCCGAATTTCAATCCCGTCATAGCTCGCGGCGAGATCACTTACACGTTCGCCTCTGCTCCATTTTTCCACGGACCACTCCCGATCACCCTCGGCGGCGAGTACAGCAAACAATCCCGGAGCCTCGGATTTCGGCAACGCCGCGGAGGCGTATAACATTGGCATTGCGCTGGGTGATGCGAGAAAGAAAGGCAACTGGCAATTGACCTACAATTATAAACACATCGGCACCGCTGCCGTCTGGCACGGACTTAACGACGATGACTTTGGCGTCAACGCCAAGGGAGGAACGGGCGTGGCTGGCCATCAAATCATTGCGAGCTACCACGCGTATGATCCGCTCACTCTTAATCTCCGTCTGATGCTGACCGAGCAAATCAATGCTCCCGTTGATGTGGTTTCGGAACAGACGCGGTTGTTCTTCGATTTGCTGTGGATGTTTTGACGCGAAGACGAATCTCCAAAATGGCGCAAACAAATGTTTCTGTTCCTCCAGAAAACGGCGGCGCGCGAATCGCGTGGGGATGGGCGATTCGCCGCCGCCGGTCAATTTGTCACCCAATTGAAACATGTTTGACACGTCCCAATCACTTCAAATCCTCAAAATGAAAACCATGATACCGAAAACAATCAGCCGTTTCACACTTGCGGCTTCGCTGGCGCTGGCGGGCGCTTCTATCACTTCCGCCCAAATGCTCATCAACGGCGCGGGCGCGACCTTCCCGTATCCCATTTACTCAAAATGGTTCGACGAATACGCGAAGGTGGATACTTCCGTCCGCTTCAATTACCAGTCCATCGGCTCAGGTGGTGGCCAGAAACAAATCATGGCAGAGACCGTTGATTTCGGCGCGTCCGACGGCCCGATGAGCGACGACAATCTCGCCAAGACGCCGCGTAAATTGCTGCACATTCCCACTGTGGCCGGAGCCGACGTGCTCACTTACAACATCCCCGGCAATCCCAAATTGAAAATAGACGGGCCAACCATTGTGGATATTTTCATGGGCAAGGTCACCAAGTGGAACGACCCGAAGATTCAGTCGCAGAATCCGGGAACGAAATTGCCGGACACGGACATCGTGGTGGTGCATCGGTCCGACGGCAGCGGCACCACTTATATTTGGGTGGATTACCTTTCGAGCGTCAGCAAGGAGTGGGAAAAGGAAGTAGGCCGGGGAACTTCAGTCAATTGGCCGACCGGCTTGGGCGGCAAAGGCAACGAAGGGGTGGCAGGGCAGGTCAAACAATTGCCGGGTTCCGTCGGCTACGTGGAACTGGCTTACGCCAAACAAAACAAACTGCCTTACGCGGACGTGAAAAACGCCGCAGGCAATTACATCACGCCTGAAATTGATTCCGTCACTGAGGCGCTCGGCACAGCGAAGATTCCGGACGACTTCCGTTTCTCGATGGTTAATCCGCCCGGAGAGAAAGCATATCCAATTTCAGGCTGCACGTGGTTGTTGGTTTACGAACAACAAAAAGACGCGGGCAAAGGAAAGAAGCTCGTGGAATTCCTGAACTGGGCGATTACGAAGGGTGAAGGAATGGCTTCGACACTGGACTACGCGCCGCTGCCGAAGAACGTTCAGGAGCGAGTGCTCGAACGGATCAAAACAATTAAGTACTGACTTCGCCGGAGCGCCCGATAATTTTGGGCCGGTGCAGGACGAAGAGCGAAGTTCCTCCCGCTCTTCGTCCTTTTGTTCAATAAACCATAAGTGAAAATGGCCGCTGCAACGACAACTGAACGCGAATTGGTGAACGCGGGACTGCACATGGGCCAACGCCGCTGGGGAGATCGCGCCTTCAAATGGCTCACGCTGCTGATGGCGCTCACGATTTTCGCGCTCATCATTCTTATCGGCTTTGAACTGGCAAAAGGCTCGAATCTCGCGCTGAAAAAATTCGGCTGGCATTTTCTGGTCAGTTCAACCTGGGACCCGGTCAACGAAGAATTCGGCGCGCTGCCGTTTATCTTCGGAACCCTTGTTTCATCGGCTATCGCGTTGCTCATCGCAGTGCCCATCAGCATCGCGACTGCCGTGTTTCTGACCGAACTGGCCCCGCTGTGGATGCGCCAGCCGCTCATCACGATCATTGAACTGCTGGCCGCCGTGCCGAGCGTGATCCTCGGCTTGTGGGGAATTTTTGTGATGCTGCCGTTGCTGCGCGACCATTTGTTTCCCTGGCTCAAAGCCACGCTCGGTTTTCTGCCGCTCTTTCAAGGTCCGATTTACGGCGTCAGCATGCTGGCCGGCGGCATCATCATTGCCATGATGATGCGTCCCCATCATCACCTCGGTGTCGCGCGAAATTTTGCGCTCCGTGCCCGGTCTCCAGCGCGAGGCCGCCTATGCGCTCGGCGCGACCCGCTGGGAAGTGACGCGCATCGCGGTTCTCAGCTACGCGCGGCGCGGCTTGTTTGGCGCCGCTGTGCTGGGCCTCGGCCGCGCACTCGGCGAAACGATGGCTGTGACGATGGTCATCGGCAACACCCCGCAAATCAAAGCGTCACTGTTCGCCTCCGGGGACACCCTTGCCAGCGCCATTGCCAACCAGTTTACCGAAGCAACGACCGACATGTATTTTAGCGCCCTGTTCGAACTCGGCCTGGTGTTGGTCGGCGTCACCATCATTGTCAATATCGCCGCGCAATTGTTGTTGAAAACCTTCGGGCCGAACGTGAAGCCGCAGCATTGAAATGACTTCGTTGAATCACAAATGGCGGAAGTTCAAGAACGTGTTCATTCAAATTGTCACGTTCTTCTGCGCCATCATCGTCGTCACGCCGCTCATCCTGCTGTATTTTCACCTGATTAAGAACGGCCTGTCGTCGGTCAATTGGGCGTTCTTCACCCAATTGCCCAAACCGGTCGGCGAAGTCGGTGGCGGTATGGCCAACGCCATCGTCGGCACATTTGTTTTGCTCGCGCATGGCGACATTGATTGGCGTGCCGGTCGGGGTGTTGGGCGGCGTTTACCTTTCCGAATACGGCGGCAGCCGCCTGAATTGGTGGATTCGTTTTTCCGCGGACATCCTCAACGGCGTGCCATCCATTATCTGGGGCATTGTCGTTTACGGGCTGCTGGTCGCGCCGCACCTGCCCGGCTTTTCCGCGCTGGCAGGCGGCGTCGTGCTCGGACTCATGATGATTCCGCTCGTCATGCGAACGTCCGAGGAGGTGCTGCGACTGGTGCCCGGCGGCTACCGCGAGGCGGCGCTCGCGCTGGGAATTTCACAATGGAAAATGATCGTGCAAATTGTTTTGCGCACCGCCCTCAAGGGAATCGTCACCGGCATCCTGCTGGCGCTTTCACGCGTCGCCGGCGAAACCGCGCCGCTGCTGTTCACCGCGTTTGGAAACCGCTTCTGGGCGCATAAACTCACAGATCCGATCTCCGCATTGCCATTGCAGATTTTTAGTTATTCCATTTCACCCTATGACGATTGGCATCGCCAGGCGTGGGCCGGCGCGCTCGTGCTTCTGCTGTTCGTCTTGATCGTAAATATCGGCGTTCGTTTCCTGACGCGCGATCGTTTCCAGAAACAACCATGAGTTTGATCATGCCGTCCGAAGAACAAAAAACCGCACCGCAGACCCGGGACCCGGGACGCCCAGGTGGTCAGGCGCGGCCGCTCCCGAACGTCCAGCCTCCGGTTGCCAGGACTCCAACTTCAAGCAGCCCCGCGGTCCCGGCGTTGACCGTGAAAAATCTTTCCATCTATTTCGGAAAAAACCACGTGCTCAAGAGTGTTTCGCTGGACGTTCAGGCGCGCGCCGTCACCGCCATCATCGGGCCGAGCGGCTGCGGCAAGTCCACGTTCCTGCGGGCATTGAACCGCATGCATGAACTCGTTCCCGAAGCTCGGATGGAAGGGGACATTCGGCTGTTCGGAGAGGACATTTACGCCAGGCATGTGGAACCGGTCATCGTCCGCCGCCGCGTCGGAATGGTGTTTCAGAAATCCAATCCGTTCCCGACGATGTCCATTGCCGACAATGTGACCGTCGGCCTGCGATTGAATGGTATTCGCAAGCGGGGCGTATTGGCAGAGCGAACGGAGCAATCGCTCCGTATGGCTGCGCTATGGGACGAGGTGAAAGACCGGCTGAATGCACCTGCAGTGAGCCTCTCCGGCGGACAACAACAGCGGCTCTGCATCGCGCGCGCTCTCGCGGTCCAGCCGGAGGTTTTGCTCATGGACGAACCGGCTTCCGCGCTTGACCCGCTGGCGACATCGAAGATCGAGGACCTGATTCTTGAGTTGAAGAAGGATTACACGATCGTGATCGTAACGCACAACATGCAGCAGGCTGCGCGCGTGTCCGACTTCACCGCGTTCTTTTATCTGGGAGATCTCGTCGAGTTCGGCCCGACATCCCAGATCTTCACCAGCCCAAAACAGAAACGCACGGAAGATTACGTGACGGGCCGGTTTGGTTGAGTATCATCCACCTATGGAGCATCTCGATATGGAGCTTGGGGAGCTGAAACAGAAACTGCTGACGATGGCCAGCCACGCCGAGACGGCGGTCAATGAAGCGCTGCGCGCGCTCGTCGAACGCGATTACGACCTCGCTCTGCGCGTCCGAGAATAACGACACGGTGATTGACCAGTTTGAAGTCGAGGTGGATGAACTGGCGATTCAGCTTCTTGCCAAGGCGCCGCTCGCGAGCGATTTGAGGTTCGTGACCGTGGCGATGAAGATTTCCCAGAACCTGGAGCGTGTCGGTGACGAAGCGTCGAAAATTGCCAAGCGCGGGCGCGATCTCAGCCAGGAACCGCCCGTAAAGGTGCAGGTGGATCTGCCGCGCATTGCCAAGCTCGCGCTCGACATGCTCAAGGCGGCATTGGACTCGTTTGTCAATCGCGATCCCGCCGCCGCGCGCGCCATCATTCCCCGCGATAAGGAAGTGGATGACGCTGAACAAACAAGTCACGAGTCAACTCGTGGATTACATGCGGGCAAACCCCGATACGATCAAACGGTGTCTGAACCTGATTACAGTGTCGCGCAGTCTCGAACGCATTGCCGACCACGCCAAGAACGTCGCGGAGGAGGTTGTTTATTTGTGCGAGGCTCAAGACATTCGCCACCCTGCCAAGGACCACGCTCATGTGATTGCACCCAGTGCCGCGCGAGAATAACCGAACCCGTTCAACCTTCTGCCGCGCCGAGGCCACGTCGCGAAGATGATTTGCCTTTTGCGTTCTTTCCCGCACCGACTAGACTCGCCGCCAGTTAGAAGATGTGCATGAAAAAAATATTGTCCCGCTTCCTTCCCGTCTGCTTCTCGATCAGCTTGGGCCTTGGTTCCGCTTCGGCATGGGATTACGAAGGGCATCGCGTCGTGAACCAACTCGCGCTCGCTTCGCTGCCAAAGGATTTTCCGGCGTTTGCGTTCAGCTCGAACACCGAGGAACGCATCGCGTTTCTCGCCGGCGAGCCGGATCGCTGGCGGAACGTTTCGGACGAACTGCCGCTGGTGCATTGCAACGGTCCCGACCATTACATTGACCTGGAAAGCCTGGATGAATACGGCCTGACGCCGCAAACACTTCCGATCTTCCGCTACGAGTTCGCGGCGAAGCTCGGTGCGGCGCGCGCATTGCACCCGGACAAATTTCCGGCGATTGATCCCACGAAGAACCGCGATCACACGCGCGAACTCATCGGCTTCTTGCCATGGGCCATCGTTGAATACGAAGGCAAGCTGAAATCAGAATTCTCTTACCTCAAAGCTTATGAGCAGAACGGGGGCACGCCCGATGAAATCGCGAACGCGCATGACAACGTCATCTATACGATGGGTGTCATGGGCCATTTCGTTGGCGACGCGGCACAACCGCTGCATACAACGATTCATCATCACGGCTGGATTGGCGCGAACCCGAACGGTTACACAACGAACCGCTCGATTCACCAATGGATCGATGGCGGCTATTTCATGAAGACCGGCGGCGTGAAAGCTGATGCATTGCGAGTAAAAATCCAACCGGCAAAGCTCGTCGGTGATCGCGCGAATCCGGAAATTCTGTTCAGGCAAGTCATGGACTACATCGTGGCTTCGCACAACGAACTCGATCCGCTCTATCGGTTGGAAAAGGAGGGTAAACTTTCCGCCGAGGGCGAGAAGGGACTTGAAGGCAAAGTGTTTCTCGAAGGACAACTCGTCAAAGCCGGGCAAATGTTGGGCGACATCTGGTATTCCGCATGGAAGCAGGCGCCGGAAGATCGGTACTTGAAACAGGAATTGCTGCAGCGCCAGACCGCCAAGGCCGGAACGGAATGAGTAATGCCGCCTTGCGAATCGCCGCGCTCATGGGTCTCCTTGCAGTCGCGCTCGGCGCGTTTGGCGCGCACAGCTTGAAGGATGTCCTCGCGCGAAACGGCATGACGGCGGTTTGGGAGAAGGCGGTGTTCTACCATTTCATTCACGCGGTGATGCTCTTCGTGCTCGCGACGCGACGGCCACTCGCCGCCGGGCCTTGGCTCAGTTTTCTCATCGGCATCATACTTTTCTCCGGCTCTCTCTATGTTCTGGCTTTTACAGATGCCCGATGGCTGGGAGCCATCACTCCGTTTGGCGGAATCAGCTTCATCGTGGGGTGGCTGTGGCTCTCTCTTTCGGCGGCCAGAATCCAGCCGTAAGGCGCAAATTCGGTCCTCTGCTTTAGTCTTGCCAAGCGTGGCAGCCGGCGGGCATTTTCTGACATGGCAACCAGAGAGACGGAAAGCTTCGATTCCCGATTTTACAAGCCGGCGGATGCCTTCTTTTCGGCCTACAACAATATCGGACTCACATTCGATGATCTCACCCTCGCAACGCTCTATTCCGAGGTTCTCCCGCGCGACACGCAACTCGATACGCAACTGGCCGAAGGACTCCAACTGCACATCCCGATCATCTCGTCGGACATGGATACGGTCACGGAATCGCGCATGGCCATCGCGATGGCGTTGAATGGCGGCTTGGGCCTGATTCACTACAACATGCCGGAGCGTCAGCAACTGTCCGAAGTCAGTCGCGTCAAGAACAACGTCCACGGCCTCATTCAGGAACCGATCAAGGTCAGCCCGGATCAACTCATTGGCGACGTGTTGAAAATCATCGAGGAAAGGAAATTCGCCTTCAGCACGTTTCCAGTCGTAAGTGCAGATGGAAAGCTCGTCGGCTTGTTGTCCGGTCACGTGGTTAAACCTCGTTACGCGAAGCGGAAAATTGCGGAAGCACTCACACCACGCGCTCAAGTGCAGACGATTCAGAAGAAGGAGCTTGGCAAAGACCCCATCGCGCGCGCAGACAAGTTTTTCACCGAGCACCCCGGCATCCACAAGCTTCTTGTCGTGGATGACAAAGATCATTTGCATGGGCTGTTCACGATGAGCGACGTGGAGCGGATCACGCAGGAGCGCAACGCGCAATTCAAGCCGGCGCGTGATGCTCATTTTCATCTCATCTGTGGCGCGGCGGTGTCGGCGACACGCAATGCCTTCGGCGAACTCGACCGCGAGCGGATTCTCGCACATGTGGGAGCGCTGGTGGAACGAGGCGTGGATGTCGTTGCGGTTTCGACAGCGCACGGCCACAGCAAAGGCGTAGGCGATGCGGTGCGTATGCTGCGCGATGCTTTTCCAAAGCTGCCGATTATCGCCGGCAATGTCACGAGCGCCGAAGGAGTCGAGTTTCTCGCCGCTGCTGGAGCGAACACGATCAAAGTTGGTCAGGGACCAGGCTCGATTTGCACGACCCGAATTGTAGCCGGTGTCGGGATTCCGCAGATGACCGCGCTCTACGTCACTTCACGGGCAGCGCACAAGAAGAAGGTCGCGTTGCTCGCCGATGGCGGCATCACCAAGTCCGGCGATATTGTGAAAGCGCTAACGCTGGCGAATGCGGTGATTTGCGGTGGGCTGCTCGCGGGTTGCACGGAAGCGCCGGGCGAAGTGATGGAAATTGGAGGCAAGCTCTACAAGCAGTATCGCGGCATGGGCAGTCTGGCAGCAATGAAGGTTGGCTCTGCTGCCCGATACGGGCACACGACCAATCCCACTCAAAAAGTCGCGCCGGAAGGCGTGGAAGCGCTCAAGGAAGTGGCGGGTTCGGTGGACCGCGTGCTGGCGCAGCTCATCGGCGGCATTCAATCCGGGATGGGTTATCACGGAGCGGCGAACCTCGCGCAATTGCGCGAAAAGGCGCGCTACATTCGTGTCAGTCCGGCGGGCCAGCGCGAGGCTGCACCTCACGACGTTGTTGAGTTGAAACCGGGGAGCTGATTTTCGGAACTGGTGGCTTGTTCCTCCGCGCTGGTTGTGTCTGGCCGATGCACGATGGCGCCGAGTTTCTGACCGGCTAATTATCGTGATCTCACGGGGCGCTTTGATTATGTTTCGCGCGTTTAAATGAATCGTGAGATTCTTGATAAGTGGTGCGAACGCGGAATTCTAGGGTTAGTCCTGGCAATTCTCATTTTCGGCCCGCTCGCAATGGGCGCGGTGGAGATACCGTATTTTCTGGTCATCGAAGGTCTGACAATCGCGGTCATGTTTCTATGGCTGGCGCGTCTTTGGATAAATCCTCGTCCGCGGCTGCTCTGGCCGCCGATTTGCTGGGCCGTGCTGGCGTTCGGCAGCTATGCTGTGATCCGCTATTTGACCGCAGACATCGAGTATGTGGCGCGGATGGAAATGGTGAGGATCTGGGTTTACGCGTTCTTGTTCCTGGCAATCCTAAGCAACCTGCATCGGCAGGAACACACGCAGTTGATCACGTTCACGCTGGTCTTCTTGGCAATGGCAATTTCCTTTTACGCCATGGACCAGTTTTTCACCGACTCGGATAAGGTTTGGTTTCAAACAAGATCTGTGGACGCGTACCTCCACCGCGCATCGGGGACGTACATCTCCCCGAATCACCTCGCTGGATTTCTGGAAATGGTCATCCCGCTGGGATTGGCTTGGTTGTTGGTCAGTCGCGCGAAACCTGTTATGAAGGTATTCCTCGGGTATGCGTCTTTCGTCATTCTCGCTGGAATCGCCGTGACGGTGTCGCGCGCCGCTTGGATTTCTGTTGGCATCGCGTTGGCAGCCTTGTTTGGGCTGTTACTGACAAATCGGACGCACCGGATTCCGGCTGCATTGCTGCTGCTGGTAATTCTGGCCGCGGGGGTTTACTTCGTGCCCCGAACTCATTTTTTTAAAGAGCGATTCAAGCAGATATCGGAACAGCATGATTTCAATGGAGACGCCCGTTATGATTTGTGGGAGGCTGCCGTGAAGCTATGGCGCCAGAACATTTGGTGGGGAATAGGCCCGGCCCACTTCGATTATCGGTTCCGCGAGTTTCGTCCGCCTACCGAGCAATTTCAGCCCGACCGGGTGCACAACGATTATCTCAACACGTTGACGGACTGGGGCATTGTTGGCGTGTTGCTCGTGGCTTCGGCGTGGGCTCTGTTGACTGCGGGTGTAGTGAGGACTTGGCGCTTTGTCCGAGCATCCGCCAGCGACCTGGGCGGCAGGCGAAGTAATAAGTTCGCGTTAGTTCTAGGCGCCTCCGTTGGACTTCTGGCGATTCTGATCCATTCACTGCTGGATTTCAACATGCACATTCCCGCGAACGCCATCCTGACCATTGTGCTGATGGCGATATTAAGCAGTTGCTTGCGTTTTGCCACAGAAAGTCACTGGTTTAGCGCTCGTATGGCCGCAAAGATTGCACTCACAATTCTGCTCGCAGGGGGAATGTCTTACTTTGGCTGGCAAGGAACACGTCGATTGACGGAGTACAAGTGGCTCCAACGTGCCGGCAAAGCTCCGGACTACTCGCCAACACAGGCCGAGGTTCTGACCAAAGCGCTTGCTGCGGAACCGATGAACGCCGAAAGCGCTTACGCCATCGGCAAAGTCTATCGCGCGCAAGGCTGGGGTGATGCCGACGCGGAGCTTTTGGAAAAGGCCATGGGATGGTTCAAGCGCGCGTCCAAACTGGATCCATATAATGGGTATTGCTCGATGTATTATGGAATGTGCCTGGATCGGTTGGATAAGCAAAATGAGGCATGGCCTTACTTTGAACACGCGATCAGACTGGATCCTAATGGCTATTTTGCGGCTGCCAATGTGGGGTGGCATTATGTGCAGACCGGTGATTATGCAGCGGCCCGGAGTTGGCTCGAGCGCTCAATGCAATTACGGTGGCAGGAAAACCAGATAGCCAGCTCGTATCTTGGGATTGTCCAAAGGCTCATGCTTGAAACGGCGACCAATTCTCCATCAAACACATCAGACGCACCATCGTCTAAATGAAAGGTGTGCAGTTTCTCAAAACCCTCATGAAATCGGGTGAATTCAAGAAAAATATTCGGTTGACATTCAACAACAAGTCTTTAAAGTAGCGACAGTTTTATAAAACATTGGTCGGATAGGAACACCTATGAAACAGACAAGATCCCTGCTTACTGGTTTGGTTGCTTGCGGTATAGCGCTCGCGATGGTCGGCACGGTTGCCGCCCAAGGCATGCAAGGCACAGCAAAGGTAGTTAACATCAAAGGCTCGGCGAGATATATGACGCCGGACAATTCGAACTGGCAGCCACTCAGAGTCGGTACGGTCCTGAAGGAAGGGGCGACGATTCAAACAGCCAATGATTCGTACGTTGATTTGGGTGTGAACAATGAGAAGTCGTCCGCTGGTTTTGGCTCCTCCATGACTCCCGTGTCCAAGGCTGAAACAAAAGCGCGCCAAGATGCAGTTCGGATTTTTGACAATTCGGTATTAACCATCAGCAAGCTCTCCATGGAGCAGACGGGTGCTGATATGGTCACGGATACGCAGCTCGATCTCAAAGCCGGAAGCATCTTCGGCAGCGTGAAGAAGCTTTCAGCCGGATCAAAGTACAAAGTAAAGATTCCCAATGGTGTCGCTGGTATTCGGGGCACAATTTATTACATAACCTCCGACGGAATCATCAGTGTTATTTCAGGTTCAGTGGTGGTCGCCTATATGGGACCGAACAACCAACCCGTGACTCAAGAGGTGATGGCTGGACAGCAATTCAATGTGGTAACCGGATCGATTGGAGCAATCCCACCGGACTTTATGGTGCCTGGGGCTTATATTGGCGGAGTGCAACCGATCATTTTCACGGTTGATCACACCATCTACACCGTATCGCCAACAGTTGGCGGCAGCTCTAGCAGCGGAGGCGGGGTTGAGTTGACCAGCAAGTAATTTCGCTTAAAATAGCGATATAACCCAGAGCAGCCTTGTGTTGCTCTGGGTTTTTTGTTAGTTCGCGCTCGTGAAGTTCAAGCCAATCAAGCTGGCACCCGTCTTCATTGCAGTTGGCGTGATTTTCTTTGTCTGCCTTGTTCGTCTTCTCCAGACGGGCGCTTCTGATCGGTTCGATATCTTTGAACGGCTCGAACGATTAACCTACGACATGCGCGTCCGAGCCGCACAGCGGTACCCGCAGTCCGCAGCTACAAACCTCGGCTTTGTCTTTATCAGCGACGACAGCATCGCCGCCATCAACAACGGCTCGCTAGGATTTCATTATGGCCTTAAATGGCCCCGCCACATTTATGGTCGGACCTACCGCGAACTTACGGCGCAAGGCGCGAAGGCGGTCGCATTCGATATTTTATTCCACGAGCATCGCACCGATCAAGGCATGGTGCCGATCGCAGTAACCAACGCCCAAGACACTCGCTTCTTCGTTTCATTGCATCCGGATGAACCGCTGGCGACCGTCACGAATGGAGAGGAAGTTCTGACTTATTTTCAATCCGACGATTATTTTGCATGGCAGCTTAAGCGCGGCGGCTCGGCAATCCTCGCCGCCGAACGCAATGTCTTTCCTTTCGATCTCTTCGTCACCAACGCCGCTGCTGTGGCTGACGTCACTGCCGAACGCGATCCTGATGGCGTGTTGCGGCGTGTCAAAGCATTTCAGGCCTATCACAAGTGGTGGCACCCGGTTTTTCTTGATGCCCAGGCCAAAGGTTACGTGGATTTAAACAACGTGCGGATTGAACCGGGCAAGATCGTGTTTGTCCGACCGGGAGATACGAACATCGAAGTGGCGATTGACTCTAAAACCAATTTCGATCTGACCACAATCCTCGGCGACAAACTTCCGCCTGGCATGCCGCGCACCGCGCCGGCGTTCACTGACGAATGTGTCTGGCACATGGGCATCGCGCTGGCCGCTCAGGAACTCAAGCTTGATCTGGCGCATGCAGAAGTGGATTTGCCGCACGGCCGAATCACGCTACACGGCGCGGGCGGAGTGCAGCGTATTATTCCCGTGGATGCAAACGGTTATTTTTACATCAACTGGGAACTGCGCGCGGCGGACAAGCGATTGACCATGGAAGCCATCGAAAATCTTCTGGAGCAAGATCAGGTGCGCAATGGCGTGCGGGAAGGCACCGTCACAAACCGCTGGGCAGGCAAACTAGCGGTCATCGGATCCAGCGCGACCGGCAATGAACTGACGGATCGCGGCGCAACACCCCTTGAGAAAGACACTCTGCTTGTATCAAAACACTGGAATGTCGCCAACTCCATACTCACCGGCCGCTTTATTCAACGCACCTCGCTCGCAGTCGACATCGGGCTTATCATCGCAATGGGTATTCTAGCCGCAATACTCACCTTGCGCATGCGCGTGTTGGCCGCTTCTGCGACAATCGCACTAATCGCAATTGGCTACGTAACTGTGAGCGTCGAATTGTATACGCGGCAGCGCTATTGGATTCCTTTGATCTTGCCGGTAGGTGGTGCTTTCCTCGTACATCACTTTGTTCTTGTGACGTATCGACTGGTGTTTGAGCAGGCGGACAAGCGCCGGCTCAAATCAATCTTTTCGAGTGTCGTATCACCGAAGATCATGAACGAGTTGCTCACTATCGAGAAACTGTCGCTCGGCGGCGCGCGACGGGAAGTCACGGTGCTTTTTGCGGACGTTCGGGGCTTCACGGAATTCACCGACAAGAACCAGGAATGCGCAGCCGCGTACGTTACGGAGCACAAGCTTTCCAGTGATGCCGCTGAGACGTTCTACGATGAACAGGCTCGCGAAACTCTTGCCACGGTTAACCTCTATTTGGGCCTTGTTGCGGACACAATCATCAAGCACGACGCAACTCTGGATAAATTCATCGGAGACTGTGTTATGGCTTTCTGGGGTGCACCAACACCAAATCCAAGCCATGCGCGAGACTGTGTGCGCGCTGCTATCGAAACTCAGCGGGCAATTTACGAGTTGAACAAGCGCCGCACGGTGGAAAACAACAGCATAAAAAGCGAGAACCTGACGCGATCTGCAACCGACGGCCCGCCCAAACCGCTCTTGCCGATCCTATTGCTTGGCAGCGGAATCAATACTGGAATGGCGACCGCAGGGTTGATGGGGTCCGAGGCGGAAACGCGCAATTACACCGTCTTTGGCCGTGAAGTGAATCTTGCCAGCCGGCTTGAAAGCTTCTCCGGGCAAGGGCGAATCATCATCAGCGAAACCACGTACCGCCATCTGCTGCGCGATGATCCCGGGTTGGCTGCGACTTGCGTGCCGCTGCCACCGCAGAAGTTCAAGGGCATCGGCAGTGCTGTGAAAGTGTATGAAGTTCCATGGTTGTCTCCTGGCGCCGCGCTTTCAAATCTCGACGTCAACTCCAGCGTGGCGGCTGAGCAGACTTCAACAACGCCTTCCTCCCAACACGACAAGATTTGAGATTGTTTCCGTGCGCGGGATTTAGGATTTGTTCTCGTTTTCATGCTGCGGCCTGTTAGATTGGCGGCATGCGCACCGCGATCTATCCCGGAAGCTTTGATCCCATCACAAATGGTCATTTAGATGTGACCGAGCGCGCCGTAAAACTTTTTGATCGAGTGATAGTCGCGGTCGCCAAGAACGCTGGAAAACAGCCTCTATTCACGTTGGACGAGCGGCTGGAACTCGTGGGTCAGTCGATCAAACATTTGCCGAGTGTACAAGCGGACTCGTTCGATAGCCTGCTCGTGGACTATGTTGAGAAATCTTCGGCTCAGGCGATTATCCGTGGACTGCGAGCCATATCGGACTTTGAGTTTGAATTTCAACTGGCGCTGATGAATCGTAAATTAAATGAACGAGTTGAAACCATATTCATGATGCCCAAGGATACTTACACCTTTCTCAGCTCACGCATTATCAAAGAAATCGCGCGGCTGGGCGGCGACGTGAGCGCCTTCGTCCCGGCACACGTGCGAACAGCCTTGGCGAAGAAGTTCAAGGAGTGCCCGATTGAATAGGAGGATTTATGCCGTTGAAGGTAAATCTGCGCCATTTGGAAGCGCACAACGTCCGACTGAAAGGGGAGCTTCCCCTTGAGGAACTTGACCTCGGGGCCGATGACGAATTGATTCATGCGGCTGCTCCCCTCCACTACACGATTGATGTCCAGCGGATGGAGCACAGTCTTCTTTTGCGCGGTCACCTACGACTGCCTTTGAAATGCGAGTGTGTCCGGTGTTTGAAGGAGTTTGACTGCGATCTTGATCTCCCGGAGTGGACACGATTATTGCCTCTGGAAGGTGAAGAGAATACGTCAGTCACGAATGATTGCGTGGACTTGACGCCTTACGTCAGGGAAGATATTCTGCTTGAGTTTCCGCAACATCCGTTGTGTGAGGCGGAGTGTCGAGGCTTGCCAAAAGAAAATGTTGGCACTGCCAAACGGTCCGGCAATGCCAACCAAAACAAGCGAAAGTCATCTGCTTGGGCCGAACTTGATAAACTGAAACTTTAAAATTTAGCATTTATGGGCGTTCCTAAAAGAAAACCATCGCGAAGCCGCCAACGCATGCGACGAGCTTACAATAGCGTGTTGGCTCTGCCACAACTTAGCACCTGCCCACAATGCGCGGCTCCGTACGTGCCCCATCGCGTATGCCCTTCGTGCGGCTACTACAAGGGACGTCAAGTTGTCACCGTAACCGCTGGAGCGTGATGTGACGAGAACGTGGAACCCTCTTCCGCGTTCTTCTCGGTTATGCGAATAGCAGTGGATGTCATGGGTGGTGACCATGGTTGCGAGGTTGTCATCGAAGGCGTCAAACGAGCACTCGAAGCCGATCGGCTTATTCAGTCCATTTACCTTGTCGGCATCGAGGCGGACATCACGGCGGCAAGATCAAGACCGGTCTGACCGACTCTCGCGCGGAAATCATCCATGCCAGCGAAGTTCTGACGATGGAGGATAAGCCACTTGAAGGTATCCGCCGCAAGAAGGATTCCTCCATGGTTCGCGCCATTGATTTGGTTCGCGAGGGGCGAGCGGACGCAGTGATTTCTGCGGGCAATACCGGCGCACTGGTGGCCGGTTCCATGAAGCTGCGTCGGTTGGATGGAATTGATTGCGACCCGCACTTGCCGCTAGAATGCCGTCGCGAAGCAACGATTTCGTACTCATCGACGCGGGCGCGAACCCTGTCTGCGAGCGGATGCATCTGGCGCAGTTCGCCGTGATGGGCAGCATTTACGCGCACACGATTCTTGGCTGCGATCGTCCGCGGGTCGGTATTCTCAGCAACGGTTCCGAGGAAACAAAAGGCAACGAACTCACGCGCGAAGCCTCACGGCTATGCTCGCGGCTCGATCTCAATTTCATCGGATACGTTGAAGGATTTCATTTATTCGAAGATGCTGTGGATGTTGTTGTGACCGATGGATTCACGGGCAACGTCGTTCTGAAGACTTCTGAAAGTTTGGGCTATACCATGATGCACCTTCTCAAGAGCGAATTGACCGCTACGCCGATCCGCAAATTCGGCGCACTCTTATCCAGGGGCGCGTTTGATGGCATTAGGAGGCGATTAGATCCTCAGGTTTACGGTGGAGCTGCGTTGCTTGGGCTGAATGGCATAGTAATCAAAGCGCACGGATCCGCCCGGGAGCGGGCGATAATGAACGCCATACGGGTCGCAGCGGAAGAAATTTCCCATGGAGTGAATCAAATTATTTCCCAACACATCGCGCACGCGAACGAACGTCTGGCCGCCGCTGAAACTGCGGTTTCACCGTCTGTACCAGCATGAGTCCAACGCCAGCCAAGCCATTCAAGAACCCGCGGGCCAAGTACAATTTCCAGGGGCGCACCTGCTCCATAACGGGCGTTGGCTCATATGTTCCATCGAAAGTTCTCACCAACGCCGATTTGGAAAAGATGGTTGATACGTCGGACGAGTGGATCACGACGCCGACCGGCATCAAGGAACGCCGCATCTCCGCGCCGGACGAATTCACGTCGGATATGGCATCTCGGGCGGCACTGCGCGCGATGAAAAAGGCCGGAGTCACTGCGCAACAAATCGATTTGATTATCGTGGCCACTATCACTCCGGACATGCCGTTTCCTTCCACAGCGTGCCTCGTGCAAAAAAAGATTGGAGCCAAACGGGCCGCGGCTTTTGATTTGGAAGCAGCTTGCTCTGGATTCATTTACGGACTGGAAATAGCCCAACAGTTCATTATGTCCAGGACGTACGACACCGTGCTGGTGATTGGCGCTGAGAAGCTCTCTGCCATTGTGGACTGGAAGGATCGGAACACCTGCGTTCTTTTTGGTGACGGCGCGGGTGCTGCGGTTTTGCAAAACCGGCCCAACTCGCACGGACTGCTCACGGCTGTGATGGGCGCCGACGGAGAAAAGCCGATCTGCTCTACATGCCTGGCGGCGGCAGCCGCTGTCCAGCCACGGTCGATTCCGTTAACGCGCGCATGCATTACCTGCGCATGGACGGCAAAGAAACCTTCAAGAACGCCGTTCAAGCGATGGAAACGGCCGCTACTGAAGCACTGCGGCGCTGCGAGATCGATATATCTCAAATTAAATGCATTATTCCGCACCAAGCGAATCGCCGCATTATCGACGCGGTGGGCGAGCGGCTGGGTGCCAAGGCGAGCAACTCTTCGTGAATCTGGAGAAATACGGCAATACTTCCGCTGCTTCGGTGGCAATTGCGTTGGACGAAGCCGTGGAATCGGGCGCGTACAGCACGGCGATTTAATCCTCTCGTCGTTTTCGGCGCCGGACTTACATGGGGTGCCGCGGTGATTGAATGGTGAAAGCTGTGTTTGACTCGATTTGGTTCATTGTGTTAACTTTAACTGGCTTCTATGAGCGCGAGAAAAATTTATAGTTGCTGGTTCATTTCAAAACAACGTCACCGTTGAAGCTCGGCAAACACAGCTCACACTTTCTCCCCAATCCATCGTCTTTCACAAAAATGGGATTGAGTTCAGAAGCCCCACACCATTTTTGACCTGGACCGAAATGACGCTAGTGCTGCAATCACCTAAGGACAACAGCAAGATCCATTGCTCCGGCGTGGTTATATCTTGCACAGGGAACAAACACCTGGGCTATCACGTTTCAATGGTATTCACAGGTTTGTCCAAACAGGCCCAGGCGCGCTTGAGCTCGATGGCCTATTCTTCGGCAAGTTGACCGCACGGCAAAACGAGTCGGTCGTCTTCAGTTTTCCCGTAGATTCGAGGTAAGCGCTCTTGATCCGTGCGAGGCGTTTTCCAGATTGGCTTAATCCTCTCGCTTGCTACTCTTCCAGCATGGAAATGTTCCATGAGATCCTAAAGACTGCTGTTGACGGCGGTGCCTCAGACGTTCATCTCAAAATTGCCACTCCGGTTGTGTTGCGAATTAATCGGCAGCTTCTGGCCATCGAATGTCCTTATCCGACTGAAGACTGGATGAATTCTGTCGTGAAGCAAATTACGCCGGCGCACCTGACTCAAAAGCTGGAGGACGAGCGGGAGATCGACTTCTCCTATTTCATGCCCGGCATTGGACGGTTCCGCACCAATCTTTTCCAGCAGCGTGGCCAGTGGTGTCTGGCAATGCGTTTCGTCAAGACCCATGTGCCCAGCTTTGAAGAACTGGGCTTGATGGAACAGATAAAAAGAATTGCCGAATCTCCGAGAGGAATCGTGCTGGTAGCCGGCTCGACAGGTTGTGGCAAGTCCACGACGCTCGCCGCAATGATCGAACACATCAATGCCAATTTCAAAAAGCACATTGTCACGCTTGAAGATCCCATTGAGTATGTCTTTGAAGACAATCAATCCGTAATCGAGCAGCGCGAAGTGGGCCTGGATACGCTCTCGTTTCACCATGCCCTTATCCATGTGCTGCGACAGGATCCCGACATCATCATGATCGGCGAAATGCGCGACTCGATCAGCTTCACCGCCGCAATGAGCGCGGCGGATACCGGCCACTTGGTGTTGTCCACCTTGCACACCACCAATGCATCGCAATCTATCAGCCGTATTCTTGATTTCTTCAAAGCGGAGGAACGTGAACAGATCCGCCGCCAACTCAGCGGTTGCATGCAGGCGGTCGTTTGCCAGCGCATGATCACAACCATCACGGGGGCGGTCACACCCGCGCTGGAGATCCTCATCAATACGCCCACGGTGAAAAAGCTGATTGAGGAAAACAGGCTGGATAAGTTGCCGGCGGCCATCGAAACCGGAAACGAGGATGGAATGCTGACCTTTAATCAGTCGCTCTTCCAATTGGTAAAGGACGGCAAGGTTTCGCAGCGAGAAGCACTATCCAAGGCAAGCAATCCGCAGGCGTTGGAGATGAACTTCAAAGGGATCTTCCTCGACGAAGGCCGAAGGATCCTCGGTTAGCCGCGCCAACTCTCTTACTCTGAGCGCGTGAAATACACCTGGCTGTCGTCCAGTCGGTGGACAATCATGTTCACCGTGCGTTCAATAGCGCCGAGGTTTTCGCGAACCACCTTAATCGCATTGCGTCCGAGTTGCTCGCGGCGGTCTTCATCGGCGAGAAGTTCTGCGATGACCTTCTCCAGTTCCGCGGCGTCGCGGACCTGAACGGCGCCGTTTTGCGCCACAAACGCGCGAACGACGTCGGCAAAATTCTGCATGTTGGGTCCAAAGACCATCGCCTTGCCCAGCGCGCCCGGTTCAATTGGATTTTGCCCGCCCTGGGCTGTGAGGCTCTTGCCAACGAAAATGAGATCGGCCTGCTCGTAAAAATACTTGAGTTCGCCGGTGGTGTTCACCAGAAGGCATTCCACTTCGCCAGGCTGCAGTTTCGTATTAACGGTGATTTCACTGCGGTAAATGAATTTGATGCCGCGGGTGCGGAGTTCGCGGCCTACGTCTTTCCCACGTTCGAAGTGTCGGGGCACCAGCACGAGAAACAGGTCGGTAAAACGCGAGCGCAACCGCAAGAACTGCTCAGCAAGAAGTGTCTCCTCGCCTTCGTGAGTGCTTCCTGCGACAAGAACCCTGGCTTTGGGCGGCAGGCCCAATTGCCGCAGCATCGCGGCCACGTCGAGCATTCGCCGCTCATCGAGCTTGGCCGCGTCGAATTTCAAAGCGCCGACGACATGAATCGCGTCGGGTCGGCAACCGATGTCCTTAAGACGCGCAGCATCGGCTTCGTTTTGCGCGCCAACGCCGGTAAACGCAGCGAAGAGCGAGCGAAAAAGGAATCCGAATCGCCTGTACCGGCGGTAGGACTTTTCCGACAGGCGTGCGTTGACGAGAAAAATGGGAATATCCATGTTTCGCAGGCGCCAGATAAAGTTCGGCCAGATTTCCGCCTCAACGAGCACCACGGCTTCGGGCCGCAGGATTGCGATTGCACGCGCCACCCATCTTTTCCGGTCAATCGGAAAATAAAACTTGCCGATATGTGACGGCAGCTTCTTCTGTAGTTCACCCATTCCCGTTGTAGTCGTTGTGGAAACGACAATCTTCAGGTTCGGCATGCGCGGCTCAAGAGCGCGGATGAGCTGGGTGCAAAGGTTCACTTCGCCCACGCTGACGGCGTGCATCCAGAGCACGTGGCGGTTCGTGATCGACTGTTTGAATTTGGCGTCGTACATCGCGAAGCGCTGGAAAAATCCGTTCTGCCAATTTCCGCGACGCAGCAGACGCAGAAAATAGTACGGAGCTGCCAGGATAAAAAATACCGTGAAAAGAATGTTGTAGATGGTGCGCACTCCGATGTACCAAATCCAGCGCCTTCATTTATTGGGTATTTTCCCTCTTTGTGCAAAGTATTTTTTGCTGGCGCGAGACTTCTCTGTCAGCGCGCGAGCTTCAAGACCGGAAAAACATCCACCAGATAAGCAGCAGCATCGGCAGCATGAAAGGCAGCGTGAATTTGAATACGTAGCCGAGAAAAGTCGGTGTGTGGACTTTTTGGTGGGCGGCAATGGATTTCACCATGAAGTTCGGACCATTACCGATATAGGTATTTGCCCCGAAGAAGACCGCTCCGATGCTCGTGGCCAGAATGTACTTATTGAACGCGGCATTACCGAGGAGGAAACAGACCTCAATTTCCTCCGGCTTCACCGTCCGTGCGGCAATGTCCGCAGCGTGATACTTCTGCAACGCTTCAAGTGTCTGGCGAATTTGCTCCGCATGAGCGCCGGTAATTTGATTGAAATCAATTGCTCCCGAAGCGATATGCGCTTGCACCTGCACAACGATGTCGTGGTTGACAAATGCACCGAAAGTGGCGCTCAGAAAGCTGAGGTAAGTGGGCGCGTTGTCCAGGAGGCTTGAAAGAGATCCGCTACCCCAATAGAAAATCGCCGCAGCCGGTTCATGGCCGAGCAGTTGCGTGGCATTCAGTTGCAGCCAGTCCAGCGCCGGTATCATCGTAGCAAAAATCCCGATGAACAGAACTGCTACTTCCTTGATCGGATGAAAATTAAAATGGTTCGCTTCGTGAACTGGCCTTTTCGTTGTGAAGTACGAACCGACAGCCGCAGCAAGCATCAACGCTTCGCGCAGGAAAAGGGGGTGCCCGATGAAGACGGAACAAAGGATGACCGCGAGAAAGAAGATGTTGGATAGTCCGCCAAAGTGCCATCGTTCGCTGGCGGTTTCGAGTTGTCTAATCTCGCGCGGCGCGCGGGCAAAATTCGCACGGTCCACCACGTAGAACATCACCAATAGGACGGCAATGCCAGTCACCCACATTGGCAGGCAATGCTCCGCCACCCACCAGAACGGAATGCCGTAAATAAAACCAAGGAACAGCGGCGGATCTCCAATCGGAGTCAGGCAGCCGCCTACATTCGACACGATGAAGATGAAAAAGACAACGTGGTGGGCGGTGATTCGGTACTTGTTCATTCGGATCCAAGGGCGGATGAGAAGCATGGATGCGCCCGTCGTGCCCAGCAGGTTGGCAGTAACGGCTCCAACGAAAAGGAATATCACGTTTACTGCGGGCGTCGCCTCACCCTTGACGTTGATGTGAATGCCGCCGGAAACGACGAACAACGAGCCAATCAGCGCCATGAAGCTGATGTAATCGGTCGTTTTCTCCCATACATGATGACGCGCGACCTTCGATTCCTCACCGTGAAATCCAAGGAAGTAATAGGCGAGAGTGAATGCCGCGAGCGCGAACGCCACCTTCGCGTAATGCTTCGACCACCAATCGCCGAAGAACAGCGGCGCCAGCGCAATCGCGGCCAGCAACAGCCCGAAAGGCAAGATCATCCACGGGTTTGGCGCAAGCACGGCATCTTCCATGGCGCGCAAAGCTACGGGGACGAAGGAACGTGTCAAACACAAACCCCCCAAAAAAACAGAACGCTCTCCTGATATCAGATCAAGAGAGCGTATGTGTTCCGCAGGAAACTACTTCTTGGCCAGATCGCCTTTCACGCCATGCACGTCGTGCGGGAAAACGACTTCATTCTCCGTGCCTGTGTTCTCTTCAGGAATGCGCATGGAGTAGAATGAACGATAGACGAAAATCAGGGCGACGAGGAAGAAGAACACGCCGATGCCGGTTTTGGCGCTCCGGTTCGTCATGGTCACCGCTATCTCGGTCGCGAGCAGTCCGAAGAGGGTCGTGAATTTGATTACCGGATTCAACGCGACCGAGGAAGTGTCTTTGAAGGGATCGCCCACGGTGTCGCCGACGACCGTCGCCGCATGAAGTTCGGTGCCTTTCTGACGGAGGTCCACTTCGACAATCTTCTTGGCGTTGTCCCATGCGCCCCCGGCGTTCGCCATGAAGATCGCCTGGAACAGCCCGAAGAACGCTATGGCAATCAGATAACCGATGAAGAAGTAAGGATTGAAGAATGACAATGCGAGCGCGAAACAGAAGATGACGATGAAGATGTTCCACATGCCTTTCTGCGCGTAGACCGTGCAGATGCGGACCACCTCCTTGCTGTCCTTCTCCGAGGCAGTCGTGGCATCCAGCTTCATGTGCTCTTTGATGTAAACCACTGCGCGATACGCGCCGGTCACCACCGCCTGCGTGGAAGCGCCGGTGAACCAGTAGATCACCGCGCCGCCCATGAGCAGACCGAGAATGATTTCCGGCTGCACGAGACTGAGATGACCGATAACACCGCCGAAAAGATTTTCGAGGAGGATGATGATGCCGAACACCATTGTCGTTGCGCCGACGACGGCAGTGCCGATGAGGACTGGTTTGGCTGTGGCCTTGAAGGTGTTGCCCGCGCCGTCGCCCTTTTCGAGTTGATACTTCGCATTCTCGAAATCGGGGTCGAAGCCGAACTCGTTCTTGATTGTCTTGTTTGATATTCGGGCGCGATTCGATCTGGCTCAGCTCGTAAACGGATTGGGCGTTGTCGGTGACCGGTCCGTAGCTGTCCACGGCGATCGTCACCGGCCCCATCCCAAGGAAGCCGAATGCAACCAGGCCAAACGCGAAGATTGGCGCGGCGAATTTGAAGGCAGTCAGGCATCAGAGCGACAATAGGCGAGCCGCCGTAGGTCGACAGGATAGACGCGATGAACATCAACGCCAGGATGCATAAGACCCATCCAGAACGCCGAGAAATTTCCCGCCACGAAGCCCGATAGGATATTCAACGACGCGCCGCCGTGTTTCGAGCAGTTGGTCACTTCGCGGACATGGCGTGAATTGGTGCTGACGAAAATCTTGGTGAATTCCGGAATCAGCGCGCCCGCCACCGTGCCGCAACTAATGATGACCGAGAGCACCCACCAGAGGTGCGGGTTGCGGACTGCCGGTCGGTCTTTGAAATCACCGAGCAGAAACTTGCTCGCAACAAACGTAATCACGATCGAAACCGCCGAAGTGATCCACACCAGATGCGTCAACGGCGCTTCGAAGTCGAAATCTTTCTGGCCGACCGAACTTGGCTTTGCTTACGGCTTCATTGATGAAATAGGAAGCCAGCGAAGTCACGATCATCAGCGCGCGCATGACGAACAGCCAGATATCAGGGTGGCGCACGATGGCAGGTTGGAGCTGGCACGGCCAGCGCGAGCGCGAGGAACGCGATCAGCGCCACGCCCGTTACGCCGTAGGTTTCAAAACCGTCCGCCGTCGGGCCGACCTGTCGCCCGCATTGTCACCAGTGCAGTCGGCGATCACGCCCGGGTTTTTAGGGTCGTCTTCCGGCAGCTTGAAGACGATCTTCATCAGGTCGGAGCCGATGTCCGCAATCTTGGTGAAGATGCCGCCGCAGATACGCAGACGCTGCGCGCCGAGCGATTCGCCAATGGCAAAGCCGATGAAGCACGGGCCGCCAGTTCCTTCAGGAAGACCAGAATGCAGATCATGAAGAACAACTCCACGCACCAGCAGCAAGCCGACGCTCATGCCGGAGCGCAGAGGAATGCCCAGGGTCGCGAGCGGATTGCCCTTGAGCGCGGAGAAGGCGGTGCGGGAATTGGAGACGGTGTTAATGCGGATCCCGAACCAGGCCACGCCGTAGGAGCCGAGGATGCCCAGGATGGAGCAGCCAGCAGGATGATGCATCGAATCAATTCGCGTGCCCAGGCGGTTCTTGTCGTTGCAGCACCCATAAAATAGTAAACCATGCAGACGGCGATCAAGCACCCAGAGGATGGCCAGAAATTTGCCCTGCGGTGAAAAGGTAGGTCTTGCACGTCTCCCAGATGGTGTTGGAGACCTTGGCCATGGTCTCGTGCACGGGCAGAGCCTTTGTCTGCTTGTATTGCACCAATCCGAAAACTGCGCCGACGAAACATAGGACGATGCCCACATACATGAGCGTTACGCCGCTGACGCCGCCCAAACCGTCAAACCTCACAGTTGTCAGATCAGGAATTCTGATGTCCGCTTCACTGGCAAATCCCGCCAGCGGAGAGCCTATTAGGATAAGCAGGAGGACACTCCAAGTGATTCGTAGTTTCGTGTTTCTCATAAAAATTTCGCGAAGCCTATGCAATGTATCGCGATGCTGCCAACCATTTTTAGCGAAGAATTCTCCCAAAATTGAGCCCGGATTCGAGCACGTTCAAAGTTGTTTCAAGCATCGGCCATTACTCCATCGCGCAAGCCAATCGTTTAACGTATCCCGCGAAGCAAGATCCAGTCGGCGCGCCAATCTTCATCCACCAGGTAACCAGCGTCAATTGCATTTTACCTTGTCGCCATCAGGTCAGTTCCCCATCTTTTGCCCAATGGCCGAACGAACCGTTTCAGATGTCCTGACCAAACCCGACGCAGCGCTGGAAATGACGCTGCGGCCGTCCCTGTTTTCCGAATTCACCGGGCAGGCCAAAGTCAAGGAACGGCTCGAGATCGCCGTGCAAGCCGCCAAACAACGCAGCGAAGCCACTCGACCACATTCTGCTCAGCGGCCCGCCCGGCCTCGGCAAAACGACGCTGGCCAACATCATCGCCAAGGCCATGGGCGCCAACCTCAAGAGCACGAGCGGGCCGACCATCGAGAAGGCGGGCGACCTGGCCGGGCTTGCTGACCAACCTCGAAGAAGGCGACGTGCTGTTCATCGACGAAATCCATCGGCTGCAAAAGACCATCGAGGAATATCTCTACCCGGCGATGGAGGATTTCAAGCTCGACATCATCATCGACCAGGGGCCGAACGCGCGCAGCGTTCGCCTGAACCTGCCGCGCTTCACGCTGATCGGCGCGACCACCCGGAGCGGCTTGCTCACCGCGCCGTTGCTGACCCGCTTTCCCGATCCGCGAGCGGCTGGATTATTACCAATGCCGAGCAACTGCAGCACGATCGTCGTCCGCTCCGCGCGCCTGCTGAACGTCGAGATCGAGGAGACGCGGCGCGCTGGAAATCGCCCGGCGCAGCCGGGGCACGCCGCGCATCGCCAACAACCTGCTCCGGCGCGTGCGCGATTACGCGCAGGTGCGGCGCGACGGCCGCATCACCGCGCCAGTCGCGGACAAGGCGCTGGCCATGCTGGAGATCGACGAGAACGGCCTCGACGAGATGGACAAACGCATCCTGGAAACCGATCATCGTGAAGTTCGGCGGCGGCCCGTCGGGGTTAGCTCGCTGGCCGTCGCCGTGGGCGAAGAACCGGACACCCTCGAAGAAGTCTACGAGCCTTACCTGATCATGGAAGGCTACCTCAACCGCACGCCCAGGGCCGCGTCGCGACCGAGTTGAGTTATCAGAAACTTGGGTTGCAGACTCGACAACGGGAAATCAGCCGGGACTGCTTTAGCCGACTTGGCAAAGCCAGTCCTCGGCTGTTGCCAAGTGGCGCTATTCTGGTCGAAATTAAGCACTGACAAGCGGCGCGGAATAGCGATTAGATCCTGCCGCATTTTATGCCCAAGCGCACCGACATCCATTCCGTCCTCATCATCGGCGCCGGCCCGATCATCATCGGCCAGGCGTGCGAGTTCGATTACTCCGGCACGCAGGCCTGCAAAGCCCTCAAGGAAGAAGGCTACCGCGTCATCCTCGTCAACTCCAACCCGGCCACCATCATGACCGACCCGGAGTTCGCCGACCGCACCTACATCGAGCCGATCACGCCCGAGTGCGTCGAGAAGATCATCGCCCGCGAAGTGGAGGAGATGAAGCGCATCAGGCGCCAAGGGCAAGCTGGTCCTGCTGCCCACCCTCGGCGGCCAGACCGCGCTCAACACCGCCATGGCCCTGCACCGCCGCGGCACGCTCGACAAATACGGCGTCGAAATGATCGGCGCCAACGCCGAAGCCATCGAGCGCGGCGAAGACCGCCAGGTCTTCAAGGACCTGATGATTTCGCATCGGCCTGGACGTGCCCATCAGCGGCACGGCCCACAACCTGGAGGAAGCCCGCGCCGGTCGCCGAGAAGATCGGCCGCTTCCCGCTCATCATCCGCCCCGCCTTCACCCTCGGCGGCACCGGCGGCGGCATCGCCTACAACCGCGAAGAATTCGAGGAGATCGCCAAGCGCGGCCTCGAGCTCTCGCCCGTGTCCGAAATCCTCATCGAGGAATCGCTGCTCGGCTGGAAGGAATACGAGATGGAAGTCATGCGCGACCAAGGCCGACAACTGCGTCATCATCTGCTCCATCGAGAACTTCGACCCCATGGGCGTCCACACCGGCGACTCCATCACCGTCGCGCCCATCCAGACGCTGACCGACAAGGAATTCCAGATCATGCGCGACGCCTCGCTTCGCCGTCATCCGCGCCGTCGGCGTCGAGACCGGCGGCTCGAACATCCAGTTCGCGCGTCAACCCGGACAACGGCCGCATGGTCATCATCGAGATGAACCCGCGCGTCAGCCGCAGCTCCGCGCTCTGGCCTCCAAGGCCACCGGCTTTCCCATCGCCAAGATCGCCGCCAAACTCGCCGTCGGCTACCTGCTCGACGAAATCCAGAACGACATCACCCGCGAAACCCCGGCCAGCTTCGAGCCGACCATTGATTACGTCGTCACCAAGATTCCGCGCTTTGCCTTCGAGAAATTCCCGCAGGCCGACCCCACGCTCAACACGCAGATGAAAAGCGTCGGCGAAGCGATGGCCATCGGCCGCACGTTCAAGGAATAGCCTGCAAAAATGCCTGCGCTCGCTGGAGATTGGCCGCAGCGGCCTGGGCGGCGACGGCAAACCCTGGCGCATCGGCGACGGAAGTCTATGGCGACCGCGACATCCTCCCGCGCGACGTCATCAGCCGCAAGCTGAGCGTGCCCAACGCCGAACGCATCTTCTTCATCCGCCACGCCCTGCGCGCCGGCTTCACCATCGAGGAGATTTTCAACCTCACGAAGATCGACCGCTGGTTTCTGGCGCAGATCAAGGAGATCGTGGATTTCGAGGAAGAACTGGCGGGGGCGAAGAATTAAATCGGTCAATGTGTAATTTTTATGCGGAAAACGGTTCCGGCTCCATTGTCGTGTTCACCGTAAGATACGCCGCCATACTCGGTCGTTCCGAATAAGCTCCATCTTTTCCCTCAACCAATTTGCCGCTAGGGTTTATACCGTTGGTTCCATTGAAGGAAAACAAAATGGACAACACCCCATTGGTGGAAATTTGAAATATTGTGCCGTTCCCATAAGCGGGCGTTCCATTAAAACCAACGCCACCCGATCGAGTTGTGCCATAGAAATAGCCATCTCCTGCCTGAATCAATCCAGCCAACGGGACAGCCCCGTTCTTACCATCGAATGAACAAAGGCTTGAGAAGTCACCTTCAGGACTGATCCGAAATACAGTTCCTAGGCCATATTTTCCACCCGCTGTTGTTGTTCCGTAATAATTGCCGTCACCTGCTTGCACAACTCCTCCGTATGGACGCGCCCCATTCGTTCCACCGAAAGCGAACAAAGTCGTCAGCACGCCGGTTGTGGTGAACTTAAAAATCGTTCCATTACCGTGTTCAGGTGGGCCGTTGGTGTAAGCTGGCCCACCATACGGCGTTGTTCCATAAAAACAACCATCTTTGCCCAGAACCAGCGGGCAAACTGGAAATTCTCCGTTGGTTCCCCTGAAAGAGAACAACGTTCTCAATTCACCATTCGTGCTGATTTTGTAAATTGTCCCCATTCCGACATTGTCAGTTCGTTCCTTAATTCCTCCGCTAGATGCAGTGCCAAAGAAGCAGCTATCTGGTCCTTCAATCAATCCCCCGGTTTGCCCCCAACCATTGGTTCCGAAATATCCTTCGAATGAATGTAAAGTTGCAACGTCTCCACCAAGCGTCATCTTGAAAATTCGCCCGTAGCCCACCTTGCCTCCCGTATCTGAGATGCCATATAAATTTCCGTCACTTCCAACGGTCAATGGAGAGTTCAAAGACTCATCTTGTATCATTTGAGTGCCAGAAGAGTTTGTGTGCGGTTCATCAAACCATGCAAGCGTGGTGATTGAGCCGCTAGGCGACATTTTGAAAATTGTCGGCCGAATGCGTCTGCCCGATCCATTCATCCTAATTCCCTTGGTCGTGCCATAAAAATTCCCATCGTTCGCAAGTGTTAAACCAGCATGAGGAAGAATGCCGTTGCTCCCGATTGCAGAAAAACTGTGGAGGCTGACAAACTCGACTCCCGCATTTGCTGACTGAACTATGGAAATCAGAATCATCAAAGCAGATATGACCAGGCAGACTCGTTGAGTTTTCATAGCGTGTTAACCAACAAGACGCATTCGAGCCTTGTCAAGTTACTAATTTCGGCGCGCCGGTTGCAGCTCCGTCAGGAGCGAAATCTTTGTAGCCACCCACGCAACCAAATTCCCCAGCCCCGTCGGGGCGGCATATTCCGCTCCTGACGGAGCTTGAACCGGTGTTTGATTTTTTGATTCTACAAATAGGCCGCGCCTGACGGCGCTTTCCGTTCGCGTATTTGGCGTCTTTCGCGGTTAGACGTTGCCGCAGATTTTATTCTGGGCACACTCCGATTCATGAATCCAAACCTGACCAACGAACCCATTTATTGCTACGACCTCGACATCACGGGCATGACGGATTACGGCGTGCAGATGCCAGACATTCTTGGTGGCAAGACCCCGATTCCGCCGCAGGGCGCGCGTTTTGACGTGGCGTTTGCGGGTCGTGCCACGGGCCGGCTGTCCGGCACGGTGCGCGGGGTGGATTATCTGGTGATGCGGGCTGACGGCCGCATTGACCTCGACATCCGCGCAACCATCGAAACGGACGATGGCTGCCGCATCGCCCTCTCCGCCGATGGCGTGGCGTTGCCGCAACCGGACAATCCGGTGGTGTCGTTGCGAGAGAATGTGCGCCTCACCACGGCGGCGGAAAAATATGCGTGGGTGAATGCGCGCCAAATCTGGGCCGTGGGCACGGTGAACCTCGCCACGGGCAAGATTCATATTGACGCCTTCCTACAATGATTCCGGTCCTGGTGGAGTTCGGTTTTGTGAATCCCAGCGGAGGTTCAAATCCATCAGCCCAGCGGTTGTCCCGCAAGCTTTCGGGGCTACCCCGGGAAACCGTCTCCACAAATTCATCAACGCTGAAGGCGCCGGTGCCTGCGCTCGGCCAACGCCGGACTGAAGGCTGCAACTCCGGCGGAGTTGGCTCGCAGTGGAGTCACTTGGCGTTGCCGGATTTGTTCATCAATTGGATTTTGAATTCGCGCAGTTGATCGTTGTAGAAATCAACGGCGTTGGCAGTGGTTGTCACGGTGGAATCGAAGTTTACCAGTGTCATTATCGTGCTGTACGTGGACAGGTCGTGAACGGGCAGCACGGCGCGGATTCCGCCCTTGGGTCCAAGCCGGGCGTAGCAATCGTTTTCGTGGATCTGGCTTACCACCATAATGCGATAACCCAGCTTGCCCAAAAAATTCTCGTAACAATATGTGCCGATGATTGCCGCATGCATGACCGGAACGTCCTTGCCGAGATTATCGAACACCGCTTTCAGTGGCTTGAATTGCGGGCGTACCAGGATGCGCTCGAATCGTTGCTGTTCGGTTTCGCTGGCTGCGGGTGAACTGGCCACAGACGTGACGGTTTCAGGTGCTTTGATCATAAGATTTTTCGTTCGAAACAAATTCTTGAACCGGCTCGCCAGGCGGGAACACCGTCATTGTCGTTCATCGGAGTTGAAGTGTCCATGAATCGTTTGAGGCCGTTGTCACAAGGATTGGAGCACGCAACTCCGGGAAACCGTCCCCACAAATTCATCAACGCCGAAGGCGTTGCATCCGATCCGCAGCCATCCTACTACGACTTCTTCAGAGTTGCTTTCGTTATTGAAGCGCAGCCCAGCTTAGCCCGACTACGTCGGCCAACGGCTGGGCTGAATGATGCAGCATAAATGGCCTGATAACATCAACGGTTTCGACTACGTCGATATTTCCGACCAACTCACCCGTTATAACGCCCCCATTGAGCACCACAAGTACGAATCAGGTGACGACAATGCGTTGATTGGCCAGCTCATCGAGCTTGCGAAGAGCCTGGCCGCTGTCAATCAATCCGGCAGCCAGGTTCCATCCGTCGTGCAGCGAGCGCGAACGATTTGCAACGAACAAAGCAGCGGCGGCATTGAGCAGCACGGCATCGCGTTTTGGACCGCGTTCTTCGCCGCGCAACAAGCTGCGCACTATCGCAGCGTTGGCTTTCCGGTCACTGCCCGCCAGGTCCGACAGGCTCGCTTTCTGAACAGGGAAAAGCTCCAGTGCAAGCATGGTCACGGCAAAGCCACGTTCCTGGTAAAACTCGGCGACGCGCGTTGGCCCTAGAGTTGAAAGCTCGTCCAGATGCAGGCTGCGATTTTCGAGTTGTGTGTTGAGATTGCCGGTGGACGCAGCCGCTTCCAGACTCGGAACTCGGAACTCAGAACTCGGAACCGCACCTGATACCACCATTGCTCTGCGCACTCCAAGTGATTGCAGCACCCGCGCGAGTGGTTCGCATAATTCCGGACGCGGAACACCCACGAGCTGGGCGGTCGGTCGCGCGGGATTCAGCAGGGGACCGAGAAAGTTAAAAATCGTGCGTTGGCCCCGCTCGGCGCAAAGCTTCCGCGCTGCCGAAATATGCTTGAATGCCGGGTGATAATTCGGCGCGAAGAAGAACGCGAAATTCTGATCGCGCAAAGAACGCGCGGCCTCGATGGGATTGAGATCGATTCGCACGCCGAGTTCTTCCAGCACGTCGGCACTGCCAGCCTGCGAGGTTATGGCACGATTGCCGTGCTTCGCCACTGCAATTCCCGCGGAGGCGCAAATTATTGCGACCACCGTGGAGATGTTAAACGTGTTGAGGCGGTCGCCGCCCGTACCACAGACATCAAGGATTTCCCCAGCGCGCATGCCGGGATCGAGCGGGACCGCTACGGATTTTTCCCGGAGCGAGCGCGCGAAAGCTCCGATTTCGTCAACGGTTTCGCCCTTCAAAGCCAGATGGCACAAGAAATCCGCCTTCGTGAGCGCCGGGACTGACTCATCCACCAACTGCTCAACGGCGGCTATTACCTGCTCGTCATTCAGATGTCGCGACGCGGCGAGGTCTTTGATTAACGTGTTGAGCATGGCGGGATTGTAGATTTCAGCGGTAACACGCCAAAGCATAAAGTTTCTTGCCGTCAGACCGAAAAACAGGATGATTAGCGGACGCTCCGACCCGGAGCGTCCAAACTGTCACTGGAAAGGAAGTAACCTTTCAGTTACGATGGCGCTGTGTTTATCGCGGTTTTCGCGACAAATTTTTATGGCTAACAAGAGAAGTTCTCGCTGGATCAAATGGCTTTTTATCTTGCTGGTAATCGCCGCGCTTGGCGGCGCTGGCGTGTGGTACTTCGTTTCGACTAGAAGCTCGGCCGCGCAATATCAGACCGCCACAATCGCGCGCGGTGATTTGCGCCAAGTCGTGACCGCGACCGGCCAGTTGAATCCCGTCGTGAACGTGCAGGTGGGCAGCCAGATTTCCGGACGAATTCAGAAGATTTACGTTGACTACAACTCGGTGGTAAAATCGAACCAGATCATCGCGGAAATTGATCCTTCGACCTATCAGGTGGCAGTTCTCCGAGCGCAAGCCCAGGTGTCAAACGGGTTCGCCAATCTCGCCCTGTCCCGGATCCAGGCGCAACGGGCGGATTCGCTCTTTGAAAGCAAACTCATCCCCGCGGCGGATCACGACACGGCGATTGCACAATTGCAGCAAGCCGAAGCACAGGTCGTCTCCGACCAGGCGAATCTCGAAAGCGCTCGGGTGGATCTGTCGCGATGCACGATAATCGCGCCGGTGGACGGTGTTGTGATTTCGCGCAATGTGGACGTCGGCCAGACTGTCGCGGCGAGTTTCAACACGCCCACATTGTTTCTCATCGCCAACGACCTTTCAAAAATGCAAATCGACGCACTCATATCCGAAGCCGACATCGGCGGCGTTGCAACAAACCAGAATGTGACGTTCTCGGTTGACGCTTATCCCTACCGAACTTTTCACGGAGAGGTCAGCCAGATTCGGTACGGCCCGATTACCAACCAAAACGTGGTCAATTATGACGCCGTTATCGACGTGAACAACGATGATTTGAAGCTGCTTCCCGGAATGACTGCGAATGTTTCGATCATCATCGCTGAACGTGAGAACGCTTTGAAGGTTCCCAATGCGGCTCTGCGGTTCCGTCCACCCGAAACAGCGGCTGCGGAACTCAAGACCAACGTGGCAGTCCAGGCGATGGCCAGCGCTCGCGGTGCCGGAGAAGGTGGTGGAAGACCGGGCGGTCCGGAAGGCGGCGGCTTTCGTCGAGGCGGTGGCGGTGGCGGGCTCCGAGGCGGACCGGGTGGTGGATTCGGAGGACCTGGAGGAGGTGGATTTCGAGGGATGGGCGGCGGACCTGGAGGAGCGGCGCAGCGCGCCGAGCGAATTGGGCCGAGGACGGTCTATACGCTCACTCGGACCAAAGATTCCCCGCAACCGCAGTTGACGCCTGCCCGAATCCGCACTGGGATTAATGATGGCATCAGCACGGAAGTTATTGAAGGCCTGAAAGAGGGTGACGAGGTCGTCATCGGCGCTCTCATTCCGCAAAATGAATCGGATTCGCAGCCTGCGAGCAATCCGTTCGGAGGAGGCCGGCGAAGATTCTGATTTGCGATACCGTGGCGTGCGGACAGCGGGCCGATCTCAGTCATCACAGTTCATGGAAACGAATGCGGTCATAAAACTCGAAGACATTCACAAGGTGTATCATACCGGGGAAGTGGATGTTCACGCGGTTCGCGGCGTTTCGCTCGATATCAAACCCGGCGAGTTCGTGGCCATCATGGGAGCGAGCGGTTCCGGAAAATCAACGCTGATGAACATCGTCGGCTGCCTCGACCGTGCCACTCGCGGACAATATCTGCTGGACGGCATCGATGTTTCCGAGCTCGACCGCGACGATTTGGCGGACATCCGCAATCAGAAGATCGGGTTTGTTTTTCAGGGTTTCAATCTGTTATCGCGCACGACGGCGCTGGAGAACGTCGAACTGCCGATGCTTTACACGCATCGCCATCTCTCAGGACACGAATCTCGAGAACGGTCCTTGCGTGCATTGGATATTGTAGGACTTGCCGATCGCGCCGACCATCATCCCAACCAGCTTTCCGGCGGGCAACAGCAGCGTGTGGCCATTGCGCGGGCGTTGGTGAATCAGCCGGCCCTGTTGCTTGCGGATGAACCAACGGGTAATCTGGATAGTCAAACGAGTATCGAGATCATGGGTGTGTTCCAAAAACTGAACAGTGAAGGCATCACGATTGTGATGGTCACTCATGAACTTGATATTGCGCATTATACCAAACGCAACGTCATTATGCGGGACGGGCGCGTTTTAACCGACACCGCAGTTACGAACCGCCTGAAGGCGGAAAAGGAACTGGAACGGTTGCGGCAGGAACAGCAAGCCGTCCAACTCTCACCATGAAAAGAATTCTGGCCACAATCAAAATAGCCGTCCGCGCCTTGTTCCGAAACAAGATGCGCGCTTTCCTTACGATGCTTGGGATCATCTGCGGTGTCGCCGCGGTGATAGTCACAGTCAGCCTTGGGAAGGGCGCAAAGAGCCAGATCGAGGAGCAAATTGCAAGCCTCGGGCAGAACGTCATTCAAGTCTTTTCCGGCAGCATGACGAGGGGCGGAGTCCATACCGGTTGGGGCGGCGCCGGGACATTGACCATGGAAGATGCTGACGCCATTCAGCGGGAAGTTCCCGGCGTTACAGTGATCAGCCCGGAGGTGCGGAGCAGCGCGCAGATTGCCGCTGGAAACGAAAATTGGTCCACACAAATTCTGGGCGAGTCAGCCGATTACTTCACCATCCGCGAATGGCCCATAGTCCAGGGCTCAATCTTCAGCGAGCAGGACGTGCGCAGCGCGAACAAGGTGGCGGTCATCGGCAAAACCATCGCCGACCAGCTTTTCCCCGGCGAAGAACCCGTCGGCCAGATTCTTCGAATCAGAAACTCGCCTTTCATCATTGTTGGTGTGCTGCTCGCGAAAGGATTCAACATGTATGGTCAGGACCAGGATGATCTGGTTGTTGTTCCGTACACGAGCGCCATGAAACGGTTGTTGGGAACCACCTCCATCCGCTCCATCAACGTGCAGGCCGTCAGTCCCGAAATGCTCGCGCCCGTGCAGCAACAAATTAACTCGTTGCTTCGCCAGCGGCATCGCATCACCCCGGACCGTGACGATGATTTCACCGTCCGCACGCAAGAAGAGATCGCCCAGCGATTCAACGAAGCCTCGGAAACCATGCGCAACCTTCTGGCTGGCGTGGCGGCTGTCTCGCTCATCGTTGGCGGGATTGGGATCATGAACATCATGCTTGTGAGCGTTACGGAGCGGACCCGTGAGATCGGAATCCGCATGGCGGTCGGTGCGCGCGCGCGGGATGTCATGCTCCAGTTCCTCATCGAAGCCGTGACGTTGAGCGCCATTGGCGGAGTTATTGGTATCTTCGGGGGCATTGGCGCCTCCAAATTCCTGACGTGGTGGAAAAGCTGGCCGACATTGACGCCTGTCGCGTGGGTTATGATTTCGGTGGCGTGCAGCGCGCTGGTCGGAATCCTCTTCGGTTTCTATCCAGCCCGCAAGGCGTCCCAACTCGATCCCATCGACGCGTTGCGGTACGAATGATGGCTGTGGGGCCGCATGCACGTCCAGTCTTCAGCCGAGGTGTTGCCGACTTACACACCGGACCTTTTCCGCTCGGCGGTGAAACGGGCGGCTGAATTGTTGCGCGCGGGCGAAGTCGTCGCGTTGCCCACCGAAACTGTTTACGGTCTGGCCGCCAATGCTCTGAATCCAAAAGCCGTTTCGTTGATTTACGAAATAAAAAGACGTCCTTTGCGCAATCCGATTATCGTCCACGTCGCCAGTGTTGAACTGGCCCGCGAGTGCGTTTCGAACTGGCCCGCAAATGCCGATCAACTCGTGCGGGCGTTTTGGCCGGGACCGCTGACCATGGTGCTGCCTCGTTCGAAAGAGATTCCAGACGCCGTCACAGCAGGCGGTTCCACCGTGGGAGTGCGCTGGCCGTCGCATCCGTTCATTCAGGCGGTGATCCGTGAATGCGGTTTCCCTATTGCCGCACCCAGCGCGAACCTTTCAAACCAGCTTTCACCGACCAATGCTGAACACGTGCGCAAATCTCTCGGCGACCGGATTCCAATGATCATCGATGGCGGTCAATCACAAATCGGCATAGAATCCACAGTTATCGACCTTTCAATTTCTCCACCGCGCGTGCTACGACCAGGAATGATTCATACGGAATCACTGACGGCGGTATCGGAGAGATTTCCACGGCGGGACGACGCGAGTCGGACGCTGGAACACTCCGCAGCCCGGGGCTTTTGGAACAACACTATGCACCCAAAGCGCGGTTAGCCGTGTTGGACTGGCGGGACGACGCGGATTTGAGCCACCAGATATCAACTCGTAAGATTCACATTTCAAATTGCTGTGTGATAGCACACACCCGGATTCCGTCGGGGGATGGTTTTGCACGAGTCAGTATCATTCCGCATGACGTGGCGGCGTTTGCGCGGGCGATTTACAGCGAACTGCACCGCTGCGATGACGAGGGCGCCGACTGGATTGTCGTGGAAGCACCGCCGGAAGGCGGCGAATGGAAAGGCATAGCGGATCGATTAAAGAGGGCGTCGGCGATTTAGCCTGAAACGTTTTGATCCGCCACCGGTCAGATTCGAGAAGCAAATGTAGCACATAGAATTTGGTTACGCAGAAGAACAACTGTTGTTTTGACGAAATGAAATTGATCCACCACTCTTCGGGCTTAATGAGAAAGTTGAGCATCCTGTTGGTCTCGTTTTCCATGGGTTTGGCCGCGTTCGGGCAAACCAATTCTTCCGCTACGGTCCGCGAAGTTTCCTTGCAAGACTGCATTCAAATGGCGCTGGAACACAACCTGGGATTGCAGATTGCCCGGTACGAGCCGCAATTGGCTTTGTACAGCTTGAAGGCGGCATACGGCGCTTACGATCCTACGCTGAGTTTGTCCGGGCAGGCATATTCATGATGAAGCGGGGTCGCAATTGTTGAGCGGGGGTTTCAGCATTCCCGGCTCGACATCGGACTCTGATAGCTTTAGCGGCAGCTTGGGGACAGGCCTGACTCCATGGGGAATGACTTACAGCCTTCAAGGCAGCGCGTCGGACACCTATGGCAAGAGCTTTTCCATTGATACCAACGGAGTGATTGTTCCGAGACCGTTTGAGAGCGGTGTGGGGCAAGACGTCCTTCACCGTGACCCAGCCACTGCTCAGGAATTTTTTGATTGATAGCGCGCGGCTGAGCATTCGAGTGAGAAAAAATAACCTTAAATCCTCCGAACTCGGGCTGAAGCTCACGATCATGCAGACCGTCACTCGATTGGAGCAGGCATACTATGACCTGATTTACTCTCGGGAAAACGTGGTCGTGCAGGAGAAAGCGTTCCAGCTTGCCAGCCAACTAGTGGAAGAAAACAGAAAGCGCGTGGAGGTTGGATCAATGGCGCCATTGGATGAGAAACAGGCAGAATCGCAAGCGGCGACAAGCCAATCGGCGGTGATTGCCGCCAAGAGCGCTCTGGCTGTGCAGGAAAATGTGGTCAAACAATTGATCACCGAAAACTATTCCCAATTGGCAGGCATCACCTTGGAACCTTCGGGCACATTGACGGCGCCGAAACAGATTTTCGACCTGCAGAATAGCTGGAGCAAAGGACTCGAAAGCCGCCCCGATCTGCTTCAAGCCAAGCTGGCGCTCACCAACGCGGGCATTCAGTTGAAATACGCCAAGAATCAGATTTTCCCGGAGTTGGATGTGTTTGCGACCTATGGCTACAACGGCTCCGGCAAGGAATTCAGCGCTACGCTTTATGACTTGCAGCAACGTGACCGCCCCACCTACACGTATGGCGGCTCCATCAGCATTCCGCTCGCGAACGTGACGGCACGCAACAACTACAAGTCCGGCAAGGTGACTCTGCAACAGCAGGTGCTGAGTGTAAAATCACTTGAACAGTCCATCATGATCGCCATCGACAACGACATCAAGCTAGCACAGTCTGCCTACGAAGCCGTTGCCTCCACACGCGCCGGCCGCTGAGTACGCGCAGGATGCGTTGACCGCTGAACAGAAAAAGCTCGAACAGGGAAAAAGCACCACCTACACGGTATTGCAGATGCAGCGTGACCTGACTGACTGCGCGCGGAAACGAAATCCAGGCGCTAGCGGTATATAATAACAGTCTCTCCCAATTGAGCCTGGACGAAGGCACCACCCTCGAACGGCTTCGCATCGATCTCCAGGCAAGCCAAAGCGAGCCTCGGAAATAGATCTCGCTATTCGCCGAAAATCCAGCCTGGGTCATCGACAAAATCCGTCGCCATTTCCCGCAACTCGGCTTCTTTGATCGGAAGATACTTGCCGGTTGCGCTCGCCACAATCTTTCCCGCTGAGCCTCGCACCTCGGCGCGAGCATCGAACATCTTGTTCCGGCGGTTTGTCACCAGTTCCGCTGTCACGTCCGCAGCTTCGTTTGGTCGAAGAGGGCTGATGAAACGCACGTTGAGTTCCGCGCAAAATGCGAAGCGCTTCGTCCGCACCGCGCACGCCCAAACCATGATTTCATCGAGCACGGTCGCGATGAGGCCGCCATGCACGACCTGCTTGAAGCCAATGTGTTCGCCACGCGGAATAAAATGGGCCCGCACCAATTGCCCGTCAGTTTCAAAGCGAAGCTTCAATCCAACCGGGTTCGTTTCTCCGCAGACGAAGCACGAGCGCGTGTGAGGCAGAACTTTCATCTGGAAAATAGGTGGTCAGCGGTTCGTCGGCGCAAGCATATTCTGGATTCAATGCGCAGGCTTAAGAGCGGCTTCGCCCGGCCGAGCAATAAATCTTGGCGGCGCGGGTTCAATCTCCTTAAATCAGTCACACGGAATTGGCGAATCATGATCCAATACCAACAACTGCTGCGGCTGGTGCTCGATCAAGGCAAGTTCAAGGCCGATCGAACAGGCACCGGAACGTATTCCGTTTTTGGGGCGCAGACCCGCTTCTCGCTGCGAGAAAACTTTCCCCTGCTCACGACAAAAAAGCTGCACCTTCGCTCGATTATCTATGAACTCCTTTGGTTTCTTCGCGGAGATACAAACGTCCGCTATTTGCAGGAAAACAAGGTCACGATTTGGGACGAGTGGGCGGACGATAAAGGAAATCTCGGGCCGGTCTATGGAAAACAATGGCGGCATTGGGTGAAAAGCAGCCGGCCGCGCAGGAACTCGGATTCCGCAGCCAGCCAACCCTCTCTTTTTGATCTGGGTGAATCCGCTTCGGCAGCGAATGGCGTCACACCCATCGGCGCCCGTGTGCGCAAGGGCGAGTGGGGCGTCGACCAGATCGCCACGGTCATCGAGCAAATCAGGAAGACGCCGGACAGCCGCCGGCTAATCGTGAGTGCCTGGAACGTTGCGGATATCGACAGCATGGCGCTGCCGCCCTGCCATTGTCTTTTTCAATTTTATGTGAGTGAAGGGGAACTGAGCTGCCAGCTTTATCAGCGAAGCGCGGATTTGTTCCTCGGTGTGCCGTTCAACATCGCCAGCTATGCGCTGCTCACGATGATGATTGCGCAGGTTTGCGGATTAAAGCCGGGTGAATTCATTCACACCTTCGGCGACCTGCATCTCTACTCAAACCATCTCGAGCAGGCGAAGCTGCAACTCTCGCGCGAACCGCGGCCACTACCGCAAATGAAAATGAATCCGAAGGTAAGAAACATTAACGACTTCAAGTTCGAGGACTTTGAACTCGTCGGCTACGATCCGCATCCTGCAATCAAAGCGCCGATTGCGGTGTAACGCTCCTGCGCTTTTAGAAATCCCAATCAGGGCTGCAATTGTGACTTGTAGAAGCGCTTCGGGAACGCGGGCGCGTTCGCATAGCGCCTGGTTTTTTCAAGCCAATTCCTTACAGGAATGACGCTTTTACTCTATCAGTGACAACCCGACTGAAGCCACGCTCCCGAGTTAAAACTGATCCTCCACATTTTTGAACAGCACGTTGAACGTCGTCATCGAGCCGTAACAGCGCGTGATGTATTGCTGCATTTCGATCTTCTCCGCGTCCTCGAGCTTTTCATGCGAATTAATCTTCTGCTCCAGCACGCGCAGGTTGTTTCGCATCATCACGATTTTGTGGAAAAAGGTTTCAAGCGGAACTTCCTTCGTTTGCAATGACGGATCGGCGGGATGCATCACCAGCTTTCCTTTGTTCCATCGGCTCCCAAGCTGCTCAACAACCGTGTCCGGCTTTTCCAGACCGAGTCTGTGAATCGCGCGATCAAGGGTTTCCTCCACGAATTGCGCGAGGGGCGACGTCAGGCCGCTGAATTGCGCCTGCGCTTCGGCCGGCTCAATCCCGGCGGCTTCCGGCGCGATGGCGCGCTTGCCATCGTCAAACTGAATTTCCGCGGTGTTTTCGGAAATTGTCTTTACCAGCCCCATGCCATATTGCGGATGGCGAATCTTCATCCCGACGTGTAGCGCTTCGATCTTCATGGCTGAATTCTAAACCATGGATTGCGACGTTGAAATGGACATTTTCAAAAGGAGAGCGGCGATGACAACAAGTTTTGATTGCTTCCCCAGAACCAGGGCGACATCGTGTGCTCAGAAACGATGGCGAAATTCTGGAACCGGTTGTCACACGAGTGCGAGCTTTGGCAGAAAGGCACGACACTGGTGGCGGGCGTGGATGAAGCGGGTTGCGGTCCGCTCGCGGGACCCGTTGTAGCGGCGGCAGTCATCTTTCCATGCGCGTGGCTTGAGGCTGGCCTCCACTCAAAGCTTCGTGGACTGAATGATTCCAAGCAATTGACCGGGGAGCAGCGTGAGAAATATTTTTCCATTATCACATCGCAGTCGGAGATTCATTACGCAATCGCGACAGTGGATGTGGAGATGATCGACAAAATCAATATCCGCCAGGCAGCCTGGCGCGCGATGCATCAGGCGCTGGACCAATTGCAGCCGAAGCCGGAGCATGTGTTGATTGACGGCCTGCGCATCCGTTGGCTGCCGTATCCACAAACCGCGCTCGTGCAGGGCGACTGCAAAAGCTATTCGATAGCCGCTGCGAGTGTTCTCGCAAAAGTCACGCGCGATCGATTGATGCTCGAATTCGACAAGTCGTATCCGGGCTACGGTTTCGCCGGGCACAAAGGTTACGCGACGCCCCAACATTACGCCGCGATTACTGCGCTCGGCCCGTGTCCGATTCACCGCAAGAGCTTCTCACCTTTTCGACCCGTGGAGACTGAACTGGAACTGTTTTCGGACGAACAGCCCGCGCAGCCTCAGGTCGCCGGCAAAAATTCCGCTACTGACTCACAGCAGGTTCAGGCTTGATTTCAAAAACGGTCAACGGACATCCCGCGGATTGTGCAGAGTCGCCAAATAGCAGTCTATCCACATTCATGAAACCGGGTTCCCGCAACAATGTTTTTGCGGTCGTTGAATTTCGATTGACCACCATCAACCGCGCGTGACTGGCTTTGATGCTCGCAGGTGTGGGATTCAATTCATCACCATACCACGGTTGATTTAAGAGGAACGCGATGTAAAGCCCGGTCCGCCCGCCCGGCAACAAGCCACTTCCCGCAATCGGCCCGCTGAAACCTGCGCGTTCGATGCGCCGAGCGAGATCGTTCGCGCACTCGCCGGCAATCCTGGGCGAATTGCCGATGACTAGAATCGTCGCGAGAAGCGGCGCAGCGACACCAAAGGCGTTCCACCACCAGGCCTTCGCGTCGTAGAAACCCCACAGGCGCTGGTCTTCGCGCCACTCTATCGCGCACAGAGAAATGGCTACAAAAAGAAATGGAAACGCCGGGAAAAAGAATCGCTGTTCGCTGCGCGCCACATAAAACGGCAGGTAAACTGCGACAAGGAGCAGCGGAACTATCAACGTGCGTCCGCAGCGTCGCGCGGCGGCCGGGAGATTTTCGCGTTGGCGCCATCGCCGTGCCAGTCCGACGAGCGCTAAAGGCCACGCGACGTTGAGACTGGTCAGCAATGCCAGACAGACTAGGAGATTTCGCGCCAGAACTTTTGCCTGGTGCCAGGCATTAGCCGGACTCTCAAAGGGCGACCAGAATTGGTACGACATTCGCGACGGTTCCTCCCAGCTTGTGACGCGGCCCGCCTCTGGCTGATGAAAAGTCCTCGCGAACGGAAGGTAGCGATCCACGCCCGCCGGGCCATTGAGCGAGTGACTGATTCGCGCGGTGGTGGAAATGGTTGGTGCGCCATGCTTCATCGAAATCGCAAGCACCCAAGGTCCGGTGACCAGCACAAATGTCAGGAGCATCCAGCCGAGATTGAGATAAATCCGGACACGCGCGTGCGGACTTGCTTTCAAGTCAGCGCGCAAAATATCGCCATCGTCGAAATCGCGAGCGGAAATGCCACCGCTTTTGCCAGGTAAGCAACACCCCACAACAGGCCCGCCGTCAAACACGCTTTGGCCATTTTGAATTCTGAAGCGATCATTCGGCTGACTGCCAAGCTGACGATTCCGGCGAGAAGCAAATCCGGCGTGATGGCTCGCACGGACCAGTAAATACCCACGAGCGCCGACATGGCCGCGCCAGTGCGAATCCATTTCTCAGGCAAACCAAACGAGCGAAAGACGGCGATGCAGCCCACCCAAAAAATCACCGCCGAAAGTCCCATGAATACTCTTCCCGCAAGCAGCATCGGCATCCCCAATTTCAGCAGCGGCACCATGAGCCAACTCGCCAGCGGTCCCCAATAACCAGAGACGGCAAGGTCCCATTTTCCTTCCGCGTAGTAGGAAGCAATACGCAAGTACGCGACGGCGTCCGTGTTCAGCGCGTATCGAAAATAGGTTCCCGCAAGCACCAGACCCGCGAGGAAAGCTGCCGTGAGCCGGCACCAATATCGCTTCAGCCACATTGCCCGACACGCTATCGGCCGCGCTCATGGCGACAAGTTCAATTTGACCTGAATTCGATTTCATTTGAGCCGCCTGCGTCGCGGTTGTAGAAAGGCCGCAGCGAACTCGACAGGCAGCAACATCCAATGAATCTCTCAACCCGCATCCGCTCATGGTGGAACGGAAATCAAATTCCATTGCACCTGCGCCATGGAAAGATCGGCGAAGCGGCTGCTAAAAAGCATTTGAAAGGGCAGGGACTGAAATTCCTGACGGCAAACTATCGTTCCGACCGGGGTGAGATTGATTTGATTTTCCGGGATGGCGATTGCCTCGTGTTCGTCGAAGTCAAAACCCGCTCGTCGGAGGATTGGGTGCGCCCCGCCGCCGCTGTGAATGCGCGCAAACGCCGTTTGCTTTCACAATGTGCGCTGGATTACCTGCGCCTGTTGAAGAATCCGGCAGTGCAGATCAGGTTCGACATTGTCGAGGTGCTCTTGAACGACGGCGCCGTGTACGAGGTGCGGCACTTGCCGAACACGTTTTCCATGAGCAAACCATTTCGGTACGGCTGAGAACTCGGATACGTCCGTCGACTATTCTCTCACGGCGTAATTGGATTCCCGCTGCTGTAACGGGAAAGGCTCCAACCGCATCGGATTGTCGTGATCCAAAAATGTTTCGCAGACGCGGAAGAAGTCCGCCTTTGTCGTGACTCGGCGAATCTGGTGCAGAAATTGGCCCGTCGGCTCCACGCCCAAACCGAGATAGTTCATGTATTTCTTCATCTTCTGCACCTGCGCGGACTCGCGCACGTCCGGCGCACAGACCGCTTCGTAAAGCGCGCGCACGTATGCCAGCACTTCAAAGCCGCGTGGGACGAATACGGTTTCGCCCCGCTGATGCTGCCGGATTTGATGGAACAGCCAGGGATTGCGAATTGCGCCCCGGCCAATCATCAGGCCGCGCGCGCCGGTGAGCTTCAAAATCTCGCCCGCCTTTTGCGCGGAATAAACGTTGCCGTTGGCCAGCACCGGACAGGGCATCTCCGCGACGGCCCGCGCAATGAAATCGTAATGCACCTCGCTGCGATACATCTCCTGCACGGTCCGGGCGTGGACGGTCAGCAAATCGAGCGAGTGCTTCGCGAAAATCGGCAGCAGCTCGTCGAAAACTTCCGGTGAGTCAAAGCCGATGCGCGTCTTGACGGTGAACTGGAATCGTCACCGCCTCGCGCAACGCGCCGAGGATGGCGTCCACCTTTTCCGGTTCGCGCAGCAGACCGCCGCCGGCGCATTTGCGGTAAACGACCGGCGCGGGACAACCGAGGTTCAGGTCCACCGCTGCGATCGGATATTGCTGCAACTCGCGCGCAGTCCGGACCAGCGACGGGAATGTCGTTGCCGATCATCTGCGCGACGATCGGCCTGCCGGTGGGATTTTCTGTGATGGATTTGAGGATGTGTTTCTCGAGATTCGAGGTCGCGTGAACGCGGAAATATTCGGTGAAGTAAATGTCCGCTCCGCCGTAGCCCGCCATCAAGCGCCAGAACGGCAGATCGGTCACGTCCTGCATCGGCGCCAGCGCGAGGACAGGCGAAGGCGCGGTCAACAGGACCTTGAATTCTTTGGAATAATCCACGTGGCAATATCCGAAACGAGCAGGTTCGCAACTGTCGGCCGATGGGCACACAGCGGAAAATCCTTAATCAGAGTTGTTTCATCGCGTTGTCCAATGCGGCGTAAAGCTGCTTCATGGTCGCTTCCGTTTCGTCACCCATGTTGGATATGCGAAACGTTGTGCCTTTGATCTTCCCGTAACCACCATCAATCAGGAAGCCCTGATCCTTCACCAGCTTTTGCAGCTTGGGCACGTCCACCGCGCGCCCACCCGATTTCGCGCCGTTGTTCACGCACGTGAGCGTAACAGATTCAAATCCTTTGTCCGGAAACAGCGTGAGTCCATGTTTGGCCGCCCAGTCACGCGTCATCTGGCTTGTCTTGAGATGACGCGCGAAGCGCGCCTCCAGTCCTTCAGCGAAAATATCTTCAAGCTTCGATTCCAGCGCGAAAACGTGGCCGATGCTTGGCGTGCTCGGCGTCATGCTCTGCTCGGCGTTCTTTTGGAACTCAACGAAATCGAAGTAATAGCCGCGGTCTTTGATTGTTGCCGCTTTCGCCAGCGCGACTTTCGAGCAAACGAAAATAGAAGTGCCCGGCGGCAGCGCAAACGCTTTTTGCGTCCCGGCGAGCAGCACGTCAATGCCGAGCGCGTCGAATTCAATCTTCGTCGCCGTCATCGAGCTGACCGCGTCCACGATGAACATCACGTCGGGATATTTCTTCTTTAGCGCGGCGATTTCTGCCAGCGGACTCATGACGCCCGTTGAGGTTTCGTTATGAATCACCGTGAGCGCGTCGAACTGTCCCGTTGCGAGTTTTTTATCCACGGCTTCCGCGCGGATAGGCGAACCCCATGGCACTTGCAGCGCCTCGGCATCCTTACCGCAGCGCTTCGACACATCAAACCACTTGTCCGAAAAGGCGCCGCACATGCAGTTCAGAACCTTTTTCGAAACGAGATTGCGAATTGCACCCTCCATCACGCCCCAGGCGGACGATGTGGAAATGTAAACAAGCTGCTTGGTGTAGAGCAATTGCTGGAGTTGCGGTTGAATTTTCGCGTAGAGATCTTTGAACCCCTGACCGCGGTGGCCAATCATCGGCGAGCGAAAGGCGCGAAGGTCTTCTCGCTGACTTCCACCGGCCCGGGAATATGCAGTTTGACGTGTCCCATAAGTTCGTGAAATTTTTCACGAGGCTGAGAGCAAACGCAAGGGAGTTTTGAATGTTGCGGATGCTGCATCCGCCACGCCATCCATTCTGAATCCGGTTTGAATCGCCTCAGTCGTGCAAGCCGCGCACTTTCTTGGAAACGGTTTGCCAAGAAGCGTGGATTGCAGAAACGGCCTCTGGGTTTAGACTCGGAAGCGATTGGAAAGCTTCCTATGAATAAGCGCCAGTTTCTGCTCGTGCGCCTAGCCGTCCTGACCAACGTTACGTTCCTCGTTTGCGGCGGTCGCGCCGCGGACACGCAAGTCCTGAGTTGGAACAACCTCGGCATGCACTGCATGGACAGCGATTATTCGGTGTTCAGTATTCTGCCGCCGTACAACACGATTGAGGCGCAGCTCCTCGTCGGTGGAAAACTCGTCACCAACGCAGTCGGTTTCAGTGTCACCTATCAAGCCGTGGTCGATCCAACCGGCTCGTTCAATTCCACGAGCGCGGGCAAAACGAGCTTCTACGATTTCGCCCCGCCACTTTACGGCGCAAATCCGCTGGTGGACGCTGGACTCTTGCAGTGGGGAATGCCGGGCACGAACAACATTCCACAAACAATGTTTTTCGAGCAGACGAATTTCGTGCTCGTCAACTGGTTCCGCGCCGAGGGTATTCCCATCACGCCATACGACGACAGCCTGCGAAAAAATCCGTATCCGCTCATGCGCATCATAGCGCACAGCGCCGGCGTGCCCATCGCGACGAACGACATTGTATTGCCCGTGTCGGATGAAATGGATTGCCGCGTCTGCCATGCCTCCGGTACCGACTCGAATGCGATTCCTGCCACCGGCTGGGTTTGGGCCGAAAATCCCGAGCGCGATTATCGGCTTAACATTCTTCGCCGCCACGATACAACGGAATTCTCGCAGCACTCAGCGCTTTACGCCGCCGCGCTCGCAGCACGGGGCTTCAATCCGCAGGGGCTTTATCACGGTGTCGTCGCGGACGGCAAACCGGTGCTGTGCGCCGCCTGCCACGCATCTGAAGCGCTCGGCGCGCCGAGCTACGGCACGATTCCGCAGTTGACCACATCCGTTCATGGTTTCCACGCACACGTGATGGATCCTGACCTGCATGTGACGCTGGACAACTCAGCCAACCGCGCCGCGTGCTATCGCTGTCATCCCGGCTCAACGACGAAATGCCTCCGCGGCGCGATGGGCGGTGCGGTGGCGGGAGACGGCTCGATGGAAATGCAATGCCAGAGCTGTCACGGTAGCATGAGCCAGGTGGGCGCGACCAACCGCATCGGGTGGTTCATGGAGCCAAATTGCCAGAGTTGCCACAGCGGCACGGCGACGATCAACGGCGGACAAATTCGCTTCACGTCCGCGTTCACGGATACGAACGGCACCGTCCGCGTGCCGGCCGACCCCACGTTCGCGACGAATCCTAATACCCCCGCGTCGGGCATCTCGCTCTTCCGGTTTTCTTCGGGCCACGGTGGATTGCAGTGCGAAGCCTGCCACGGCTCGACCCATGCCGAATTTCCAAGCACGCACTTGAATGACAACTTGCGCAACATTGCCATTCAAGGCCACGCAGGCGTGATGGTGGAATGCAATTCCTGCCACACCGCGATGCCAAACACGATCGCTGGCGGGCCGCACGGGATGCATCCGGTCGGCCAGGCGTGGGTTGGCGGCCACGGCGATTTGCTCGAGGGCCTGAGCAAGACAATGTGCCAGACGTGCCACGGCATTGATTATCGCGGAACCGTCCTTTCGCGGGCGCAAGCAGACCGAACCTTGACCGCGTTCGGCACGCAGTTTTTTTTCCGAGGCGCGCTGATTGGTTGCTATGCCTGCCATAAAGGGCCGAACAGCGAAAACGGAAATACGAGTGCGCCGCCGACCGTTTCAAATATCTCAACGAACACAACCAACGATCAACCAGTCACGATACCTTTGTCTGTTATCGGCGCCGGCGCGACGCTTCGAATCATTTCGCAACCTGCAAATGGCTCGGTTGGGCTGTCGAACACCATCGCGACGTATTTCCCGAATCCAGGCTTCGTTGGAATCGACGCGTTCACATTTGCGGCATGTGACGGCGCGAAGAATTCTCAGCTCGCGACCGGCACCGTTGTTGTTGCGCAAGGACGAGTCGGCATTTCCGCGCGGGCGCTCGTGCCGCCGCAATATTCGGCCGGTTGGGCTGCGCCGTTCAGCGTCGTGGCGACACCCGTGAACTTCAACGTCGCACCGACATACGAATGGGACTTCGGCGACAACAGTCCACACAGCACAAACCAATACACGTCGCACGCCTACGCCGCGCCGGGCAGCTATCAGTGGAGTGTGGTTTCCAAAGCGCAGAGCGGAATGCTCCAAGCAACGGTCACGAACAAGAGCACGATTACGATCCAGGCTCCGGCGGCTCTCGCAGCGAGTGTTTCGAGCAACGGTGTGACGTTCTCCTGGCAATTGCCGTGGGCGAGCGTGCTGCTGGAGGAATCCGAGTCACTCGGACCGGCGGTGTCCTGGACAGTCTCCACGAACACGCTCGTGTTCAGCAACGGCACGTGGTCAGCGACGGTTTCAAATCCCAACGGCACCTGCTTCTATCGTTTGCGAAAGCTGTGAGTTGCCCGGCTGCGGCGCGCGCATTTTTAGTCTTTTGCGTTTTGCGCTCCGCCTCGTAACTTGCGCCATGCGCGAATCATCACTGAATTTTCTCCGCACCCTCGTCAACACGCCCAGCCCCGTCGGCCACGAAGTCCGCGGCCAGCGCGTCTGGCTCGATTACGCAAAGCCATTCGCCGATGAAACCTTTTCCGACGCCTACGGCAATTGCGTCGCGGTGCTGAACAAAGGCGGTTCGCCGCGCCTCATGCTCGCCGGCCACGCGGACGAAATCGCCATGGCGGTGAACTACATTGACGACGAAGGCTTCATCTATGTGCGCAAGATGGGCGGCGTGGACGCGGCCATCACCAAGGCGCAGCGCGTCGTCATCCACACGCGCAAGGGCCCGGTCAAAGGCGTCGTCGGCAACGTCGCGCCGCATCTGATGAAGCAGGAGAGGCGAGCCCAAGCCGCCGAAGATTCACGACCTGTTCATTGACATCGGCGTCGGCAGCCGCAAGGAAGCGGAGAAGCTCGTGCGCATCGGCGACCCGATCACGCTGGCGGACGAGTTCGATCTGCTGCGCAACGACCTGGCCGTGGCGCGCGCGTTCGACAATCGCATCGGCACCTTCGCCGTGGCCGAGGCGCTGCGGCTGCTGAAGGAATCGAAAGGCAAACTGCAGGCGGAAGTCTGCGCCGTCTCCAACGTGCAGGAGGAAGTCGGCCTGCTCGGCGCGCGGCAGATTGCCTACTCGCTCAAGCCGGACGTGGCGCTGGTCGTGGACGTGACCCACGCGACGGATTATCCGACCGTCAGCAAGCCGCAGCACGGCGACATGAAGATCGGCAAAGGCCCGGCGCATCACGCACGGCGGCTGCAATCATCCCGAAGTCGTCGCGCGCATCGAAGCGGTGGCGAAGGCGAAGAAGATTCCGCTCCAGCACGAAGCGATGTCCGCAACGAGCGGCACGGACACGGACGCGATTTTCTGGACGCGCGGCGGCATCGCCAGCGCGCTGATCAGTCTGCCGAACCGCTACATGCACTCGCCGGTGGAGGTCGTGAGCCTGAAAGATCTGGAACAGATTCCGCAACTGCTGGCCGCGTTCGCGCATCGCTCAAGAAGGGCGAGCAGTTCAAGGTGAAGATTTGAACGCACCGCACTCGCACTGTCAGACTGCGGCTCGAACGCTGAAAACTGAACGATTCTATTGGTCTGGGCGGGAACAAGCCAACCTGGCTGTTCTCGGAGGCAACTTGCCGCCGAGTTCGGGCCGAAAAACGCATCTCGATGCGGATCCGTATTGGCCCTTCAGACTGGCGGGTTGGTAGCGCGCGAGCACGGGCAAATTGCCAACATGCTACAACCTCGGCGATTCTGTCCTGGACTGTTCAGTAGCGCACGCCGTTCCAATACAGATTGACTGCATCGTTACGGATTAGACGAACGCCAATTTCGTCGTCGCCGCCTTCTCGTCCCAGCCGCGCGTGGGTTCGGCGGTGACGGAGGAGACGTCCTTGATCGAGATCTGCCGGCCGCGCGTCTTCGGGCCTTTGACTTCGACCTCCGCCGGGTCGCACGTCTGCTGGTTGATCTTCTGGTGCGGCGCGGGTTTGTAGCGGATGTAAAGCGTCTTCGGCGTGTCCGGCTCGAAGAACAGGATGCGCGATTTGGGCGGGATGCAGTGATAGACCTTGTTCAGGATCGTGCCGCCGAACTTGAAGCGCTTCAGGTAACTCGCCTCGCGGTTGGTGTAGGCGCAGGTGAAGACGCGCTCGCGCTCCGGCAAGCCGCAATAAACCAGGTCCGGCCCGACGAACAATTTCTCCGGCAGCTCGATGACCTTGTAAGTGCCGTCCTTGAAGACGAGCAGGAGCTTGTCGAACTTCGTGCACTCGACCTTGAATTCCTCGCCGGAGACCTTGTAGCCGACGTAACCGCTCTCGCGATCGTAGGCGACCTTGAACGCCTTGAACGCGACCTCCTTCGCGTCCACTTCGTCGTGGCGGCTGCGACTTCGTGGTCAGGCGCGGATAGATGCGGGCCGTACTTCTCGAGCAGCGCTTCGAGGTGGCCGATGACGTACTTGGTCAGGTTCTTCAGGTTCTTGCGCGTCTCGGCGAGGTCGGCCTTCACCTTCTCCATCTCCTCGCGGTGCTTGTTGATGTCGAACAGCGAAATGCGGCGGATGCGCACCTGCAGCAGCCGCTCGACGTCCGCGTCGGTCAGCTCGCGAACGAGCTGTTTCCGGAACGGCTTGAAGCCCTCGTACACCGCGGCGAGCACGGCCTCGTTGGTCTTGCACTTGCTCGATCTTCTTGTAGATGCGCTCCTCGATGAAGATGCGTTCCAGCGTGCGGAAATGCAGTTCGTCCTGGAGCTTCTGCTCCTTCAATTCCAGCTCGCGCTTGAGCGTGTCGCACCAGTTGCTCGGTGTTCTCGCGCAGCACTTCGGTCACGGTCATCTCGACCGGCCGATTGTCCCTGATGACGACGATGCGGCTGGCGATGGTCACCTCGCAATCGGTGAAGGCGTACAGCGCATCCACCAATTGCTCCGCGCTGACGCCGCGCGGCGCTTTGATTTCGATCTCGACTTCTTCGGACGTGAAATCGTTGATGGACTTTGACCTTGATCTTGCCCTTGCGCGCGGCGTCTTCGATGGAGCCGATCAGCGATTCGGTCGTGGTCGTGGGCGGGATTTCCTTGATGACGACGGTGGATTCGTCCTTGCACCTTGATCTTGGCGCGGACCTTGACGCTGCCCTTGCCGTCCTGATAATCGCGCGCGTCCATCAGGCCGCCGGTCGGGAAATCGGGCAGGCACTTGAACGGCTGCTTCTTGAGAATGGCGATCTGCGCTTCGAGCAGCTCGGGAAAATTGTGCGGCAGGATCCGCGCGGTCATGCCGACCGCGATGCCTTCCGTGCCGAGCATCAGCATGAGCGGCAGCTTGCAGGGCAGCGTGACCGGCTCCTTGTTGCGTCCGTCGTAGCTGGGGACGAACTCGGTGATCTCGTCGTTGAAGAGCTCCGTGCGCGCCAGCTCGGTGAGCCGGCATTCGATGTAACGCGGCGCGGCGGCGGGGTCGCCGGTGAAGATGTTGCCGAAATTGCCCTGGCCCTCGATGAGGTAACGCTTGTTCGCCAGCACCACCAGCGCGTCGCCGATGGAGGCGTCGCCGTGCGGATGATACTGCATCGTGTGGCCGACGACGTTGGCGACCTTGATGAAGCGCCCGTCGTCCTTCTCGTGCAGCGCCCACAGGATGCGCCGCTGCACCGGCTTCAAGCCGTCCGCCAGGTTGCGGAATCGCGCGGTCGCGAATGACGTAGGAGGCGTATTCGAGAAAGCTGGTATTGACGCGGCGATGCAGCGGCAGCTCGATCTTGCCCGGATTGAACGGACGATGCGCCTGGGCAAGGTTCGCTGGTACGTCCTCGGCCACGATTTCAGTGTGGCCGTTCCCGGAACGCGATTTCGCCTTCGGTTCGCCGTTTGATTTGCCACTGCCGTTCGTCGCAATCGGCAATTCCGGCTGCTCAGGTTTAATCTGTCGTTTCTTTGCCATTCTTCACGTCTTGAATTCTTCGAGACATAAAATGCTGCAAGCTGCCGGCGAAAAAGAAAAGAAAACTTTCAATCAAGGTGGGGTCATCGTGCTGCGATGACCTGGGCGGACGGCGCAGCGCGCCGTCCTGCCAAAACATGTTTTGACTGTGTGCATCCGTCATGATTTCACCCTCTCCCCGCAGTGTGCAGCGCGGGGAGAGGGACGGAGTGAGGGGTTTTGAACTTTTGAGAAGCACCTCCTCGCCCCCACCCTCTCCTCCACTTCGCGGAGGAGAGGGAGCTTGTGTCGGGCGCCCAAGTTGCGCCCGACACAATCAGCGCGCGCCTGACCACCTTGACATCACTTCGCGCATCACGAACACTGCGCGCCTTATGGCCGAGCCGAAAGAGAATCCGCTCATGGAGAAAATCGTGTCGCTGTGCAAGCGGCGCGGGTTCATTTACCAGTCCTCCGAGATTTACGGCGGCATCAACGGCTTTTGGGACTACGGCCCGCTCGGCGCGGAACTCAAGCGCAACGTCAAGGAACTCTGGTGGAACACCATGACCCGCCAGCGCGACGACGTGGTCGGCCTCGAAGCGACCATCATCATGTCGCCGGAAATCTGGAAGGCCAGCGGGCATGTGGATACGTTTGCGGATCCGATGGTGGATTGCCCGCTGACGAACAAGCGCGTTCCGGCCGACCAAGTCGAACCGCAAAGTGGCATGGTATATCACTTTTCAGGCGCAGAAGACGCCTTCGCATTGGCGACATCGATTGAACTATAGATGGCTCTGGAACCATCCGGAAGCTGTCAAGAAGTAAATTGCTCTGCGGTGATGCAGCTCCAAAGATCGAGGCTGCGATGCAGAAAGAAGCATTTCCGAGATCAGCAAACTTAGAGAACTGCAAAGGAAGCTATCGTCAACGATTTCTCTCCAATTGGAGATCCTGACGCAGCCACGGGAAGCTTACGATAAACGAGCATTGCTCGTATTCCGGTTACAGCTTCGGAAAGCCACCGGAGAGCGCGCATAAAAGCTCGCAAGAAGTTCTATCAGCAAGCAAGGATTCGCAGATCCTGTTCCATATTGTGACCGACAACAGAGAAGTTCGAGAACTCCAGCGATTTCAATCCAGAGAACGGTGGTCGCAACTCACTGCGCCGCGCCCCTTCAACCTGATGTTCAAAACCTACGTCGGCCCGGTGGAGAGCGAGGACAACGTCGCCTATCTCCGCCCCGAAACCGCGCAGGCCATTTTCGCGCAGTTCAAGAACGTGCTCGAAACGTCGCGGCAGAAGGTGCCGTTCGGCATCGCGCAGATCGGCAAGGCGTTTCGCAACGAAGTCACGCCGCGCAATTTCACCTTCCGCTCGCGCGAGTTCGAGCAGATGGAACTGGAGTTCTTCATCAAGCCGGATGAAGCGGTCGAAGCCATCAGCGGTCAGCGTGGTCAGCAGTCAGTGTCCGGATCGACGCGAGCCGAATCCCGGCGAACCCGCAACCGAACTGGGGCTGGGAAGCCTGGCACAAGTATTGGGTCGAGGAGCGCATCCGGTTTTACGAAAGCATCGGCCTGCCGCGCAACGACGCTCGGTTGAGTACTGGCAGAAGCCGGAGGAACTGGCGCATTACGCCCGCGCCTCGCGTGGACATTCTGTTCAAGTTCCCGTTCAGCAAGCGCGACGAGAAGGGCGAGTTGATGGGCGAGGAACTCGAAGGCATCGCCGCGCGCAGCGATTTCGATCTGTCGCCAGCACGAGCGTTTCTCCGGCAAACCGATGGGCGTGTTCGACGAGGAACTGCGCGCCGCCTGGGGCAAGCTGGACGAGGCGAAGAAGGACGAGCTGTCGCAGCGCTATTACGAGGCGCGCCTGAAATATCTGACGAAGATCGGGCGTCGAGCACGGCCGAACGGCGGAGAAGGAGGCGAAGGAAGACGCCGACGGTCTGGCCAAGGGCCAATACATCCCGCACGTCATCGAGCCGTCCGCGGGCGTGGACCGGCTGATCCTCGCGCTGATCTGCAACGCCTATTCCGAAGATCACGATGCCGGACGAGAAGGGCAAGAGCGAGACGCGCGTGGTGATGAAGTTCCATCCGCGCGTCGCGCCCGATCAAAGTCGGCGGTGCTGCCGCTGCTCGAAGAACAAGCCCGAGCTGGTGAAGAAGGCGCTGGAAGTGCGCGACCTGTTGCGCCCGCACATGAATGTGTTCTACGACGACGGCGGCGCGATTGGCCGCCGCTACGCGCGCCAGGACGAAGCGGGCACGCCGTTCTGCGTGACGATTGATTTCGACACGCTCGGGGATGAAGGAAGGCGCGCTGGCCGGACTGAAGGACACCGTGACGCTGCGCCATCGCGACGACGGCCGGCAGGACCGCGTGAAGATCTCCGAATTGCTGCCGCTTGCTGCTGGAAAGAATCCGTTGAGAGATATGAACGCTGGCATCAGCAAGTCCACGCGCATTTCGTACGGCATTATGGCGGGACTGTTGATTCTGATCGGCATATTCCATCTTGGCACGCTCGTGCTCACCGCGTTCTTCGGCTACTTCGCCTTGCAGCAGTTCAGCTTTGGCCGCAGCAAGATCTTGGGCGTTTTGCTTTACCTCGTTGCTGTCGTCGCCATTGGCTTTTCCTTGTTTGCATTTTCGAAACAAGCCTACCGCACGCTTCCGAAAATCGCCGACGACACCATTCCCGCAGATTGTGGACTACGCCGAGAAGAAAGGCATTGACCTCGGATTCACAGATTACGCCGGGCTGAAAACCGTCGGCTCTGCAGGAAGTAAAGGATCAGGTCGCGAATCTAGGCCGCTACGCGCGCGAAGTGGTGTTTCAGTTGGTGCTGCTGATCATTGGACTGGTCGTCGCGCTGAGCTTGTTTCTGAATTCGCGCTGGGGGACTGACGCCGAACCGCACGAATCTCCTCGACAGTCTTTACGCAACCGTCGTGCGCGAGCTTGTTGTCCGCTTCGAAACCTTCTTCTTGAGCTTCGCCAAAGTGTTCGGCGCTCAGATTATCATTTCGGCCATCAATGCCGTACTCACGGCGATCTTTCTGTTCGCCATGGGATTCCGTTATGCGATTGTGCTTATCGGCATCGCGTTCCTTTGCGGGCTGCTTCCCATTATCGGGAACATTATCAGCAACACGCTCATCGTCGGCGTTGCTTTCACCATTTCGCCCAACATGGCGCTGATTTCGCTGATCTTTCTGATCGTGATTCACAAGCTGGAATATTTTCTCAACAGTAAAATCATCGGCGACCGCATCAAGAGTCCGATGTGGCTGACGCTGATCGGGATTGTGCTCGGTGAAAAGCTGATGGGAATTCCCGGCATGGTGCTGGCGCCGGTTGTTCTGCACTACATCAAAATCGAAGCCTCGCGCAAACGATCCGACGATGCGCCGCTCGTGGCACCGACCGACCCGCCATCGCTGGCAAGGCAGGCCTGATGGCTGACACCACATTCATTAAGAAGCGCGCTCCGGTGCTTTATGTCATTATCGCAATCAAACTGGTGAAGGGCATCTCGCTCCTGCTGCTGGCTCTGGGCGTTTACAATCTGCAGGATAACAATCTGCCAGAGGAATTCAGGAAGCTGCTGGAGTTTTTCCATCTTGATCCGGAAAAGAAATTTTTTTCCGACCTGGTGGACAAGATTGGCGATATCACTCCAGCGAACGTTGTCTGGCTCGCTCGAGGAACAATGCTTTACAGTCTGTTTTCGCTGGTGGAAGGCGTGGGTTTGATTTTCCGGATTCCATGGGTGGGCTGGCTGACGATTGGCGAATCGGCGTTCTTCATTCCCATCGAACTCTACGAACTGGAGAACCACCCGGTTTCGCAAAAAGGCTTTTACGCCATCCTGCTCGTGCTCGGCTTGAACATCTTCATCCTCTGGTATCTCTTCCAAAACCGGCACCGCTTATTCAGACATCATCATCACTGAAACTCAGAGATGGAAAGCGCGGTGTTTCTGTTTGCCCGTTGAACGTGGATTGGCGGGTCAGTGTTTGAAACCGAGAAACAGGATCACGAGATCAATGATGAACAGCAGAACGATGGTCACTTCCAGAATCAACATCCAGCGGTTGGTCTGGTCGTGGTTCAGCAGTTGGTAGAGATCGTCCAGCGTCTTGAGCTTGTCATCGATCGTCCTGTGCCAGTCGGCCAGGTGAAAACGGGCGGAGATGTTTTCGTAGATCCGCGCGAGATGCCAGTCGCCAAAGAATTTCGTGATGTTCGACAGCTCATCGCTGAACCGCGCCAGGTCAATTCGGATTTCGCGCAACTCGCGCAAGCATGCTCGCGCGGCCTCGAATCGGCCGTGAGCTCAGGTCGCGATAGGCGCGTTCGAGCGCGTCATCGAGAATGCGGTCGTAAGCTTCGAGTTCGGCGAGTTGGAGATTTGCCAACTCCATCACGTAAAGCGTTTCGTCGAAATTCTGCCGTTCATCAATCATCAGCGCGGCGTCCCAGTCCACGACCACGAGGTCGTGCTCGTAATAGCTGAGATAACGTCCGGTGGATTCATCGGCTTCCTGCTTGGACAGGTGATCCAATATCCGGCTCCTGAGTGAGCAGCGACAGCAACGGCGCGGCGGTTCGCTCGCCACCAGTTCTCGGCATTAATCGCTCGCCGTTCCGGCCTCGGCAACGAGCGGCGATTCGAGGCAAAAAACCGTGTAGGCTTCTTCTTCCGCGAGTTGCGGAACCGGTCGGATATAGTAGGGCGCAAGCTCGCGCCGGACTTCCTCGGCGAGCCGGCGGACTTCGTCGTGCAACGAACCGTTGCTGAACTGCAGATCGTGATAACGCGACGAGGTCTTCGATGCGCTGGACCTCGAAGGGCACGCGCACGGTGATGCTGATTGCGCCGACCGGCAGCAGCTTGATGGCGCGTTCGACACGCAACGGCCCACCCGGGCCGATGCGTTCCAACGGCGGGAGCCGCACCATTTGCGGGCGATAGAAAAAGAGATGGCGCGGACTTCGCTTGCTGGCGTCCACGACGAACTGCGCCACCGGCTGGCCGAGCAATTCGCGGACGGGTTTGCGTGACATTTCGTACGCGACGTCGAACGCATAGATGTAAACGACCTCGCCCGCGTAGCGTTTCGCACGAGGCACAGGTGAGGTGCTCTTCCGTTCCAGCGCTTTGAGATTTTCAACCGTCGAAACCATACGGTTTAAAATACCGCACGGGAGGTGAGAAGTCTAAGCAGGCAGGCTGAATCCGGCGAAGCCGTTGTGCAGACGTAATTAATCCCGCCTGCTTTTAAGGGCTGGCAGGCAAAACGTGCAGCGGTATCCACAATCAAGCCGGCGGCGGGCCGGAGTTTTTCTTTCCGCGAATTGCGAACAGAAGCATCAGAATTCCAAAAACCAGCAGCACGATTCCCCAGATGAGATTGATGTTAATGTCGAGCGAGTGCTCCTGATACTTGGCCTTGTCGGAAACCACGCCATAGATCGTGAGCATCGCGCCGAAGATTGTGAACATGATGCCGATTGGAAAACGCAGGTCAAAGTTCATGGTCGAGTAAGTTGAGGGTTACCAGAAGATAATATTCAACGCCACCGTGGCGATCATCACCAGCACGCCAACAGTGACCGGCTGCTTGTACCAGGGTTCGTGCGCCGTCTCCGGTTTTGGCGTCAGTGAATAGACGAGGCCTTTAAGTTCTTCGTCGCTTTTGGTGCGCGCAGTTGCCAGAGAAATGACAATCGTGAGAACGAAGCAAACCGTCCACGCGACCGTCGCCATGTAGAAGTTCTGGCCCATGCCGCTATGGAAATGGAAATGCGGCGTTATCCAGCCGCCTTTGATTCCCGGCGTGGCTCCTTCGGCAAGTGCAAGTCCGTGGAAGATGGCTGCGGCTGCTGTGCCGCTCAGCAGTCCCCAGAACGCGCCGTGACCTGTCGCGCGTTTCCAAAACATGCCGAGGAGGAACGTGGCAAACAGCGGTGCGTTCACGAAGCCAAACACTAGTTGGAGCATGTCCATGATGTTGGCGAATTGCTTGGCGAGATACGCGCAGCCAATGCTGATGATGATGCCGAACACAGTCGCCATGCGGCCCATCCACAAATAGTGGTGGTCCGATTTATTCGGCCCCAGATAGCTTTGGTAGATGTCGTACGTCCAAACCGTGTTGAACGCGGTCACATTTCCAGCCATACCGGACATGAATGACGCCATGAGCGCGGTGAATCCAATACCAAGAATGCCGGCGGGAAAATACTTCGCCAGCAACGTCGGCATCGTCATGTTGAAGTCAATTCCCTTCGTTGGATCGTTGTCCACGAAAGGAAGGCTCAAACCGCCGCTCTGCTGCATCGCGATGGCAATCATGCCCGGCAGAATGACCAGAGCGGGAAACAGCATTTTCGGAATCGCCGCGATGAGCGGTGTGCGCCGCGCCGCGGACATGGAATTGGCTGCCATTGCGCGTTGCACGACAAGGAAGTCCGTGCACCAGTAGCCGAATGAGAGCACGAAGCCGAGTCCGACTACGACGCCGAACCACTCAACGCCCATTGGATTGGCAATCGTGCTGCCCGTGTGCGCCCAGGAATCGGTGAACGTGCCTGGCGCATAGCCTTGACTCGTTGCGACCGGAATGAGCTTCTCTTTCAGCGCGCTCCAACCGCCTGCGTCTTTCAATGCGAGAAACACCAATGGCGAGAAACCGAGCACAATCATGAAGAACTGCAGCACTTCGTTGTAGATGGCCGATGTCAGGCCGCCGAGCAGTATGTACGTGAGGACGATGACGGCGGAGAGCGCGATACAGGCGCTGTAATTCCAACCGAGCAAGATGCCGAGCAGTTTGGCAAAGACGTGCATCGAAATGCCGGATGAAAAAACCGTCATCACCGCAAATGAAATTGCGTTGAACCCGCGCGTCTTCTCATCGAAGCGCAGTTTCAAATATTCCGGAACAGAACGGGCCTTTGACCCGTAGTAAAACGGCATCATGAAAATGGCGAGGAACACCATCGCTGGAATCGCGCCCACCCAGTAGAAATGGGCGGTCATCGCGCCGTATTGCGCACCGCTCGCGCGCCATGCCGATGACTTCCTGCGCGCCGAGATTTGCAGAGATGAACGCCAGGCCGGTCACCCAGGCCGGAATGGAACGGCCCGAGAGAAAGAAATCCGTGCTCCGCTTCACATATCGCTTCAACGTCCAGCCGATTCCGAGAATGAACGCGAAGTATATGCACAGAATCGCGTAATCTATGTTGCCGAGGTGAATATGTTCCATAGGCTCGTGGTTCGTTGTTCGCTTCAGATTCGCCCGGCGCAGAGTTCAGGCCACCCGCGGAGTCCGGGCAATTTCGATTGAGCGAACCATACCCGACCGCGACTGGCGAGCCAAAAAGCGGCCAGCCTGATTACGATGAGGTCGCCCGTTGCCGCTGCTCTTTTGCCATGCTCGGCACAACTACCGGCCGGGCACGGAACTTCGCTTGCGTCTTGGTCAACCGGGTGTAAATAGAATCCAGTTGAGAGACTCCATTCTCAGCCACATCGATGCCCGCAAATGCAAAACTACAAAGCTCGCTGACTCGCTTGAAGCTCCGCCGCCTGGCCGGCGCGAAGGCGTTCGAACTCGGGTCGGAATACTTCTCCGCCGATCGCGTTCTGGATGTCTCGGAAGATCGAGGGAAAGTAACTGGCGTCGTTCGCGGCACGATGGATTACGACGTCGCGCTTTTTGCCGAAGGCGATGCGCTCGCGTTTGACTGCACGTGTCCGATGGGCGCGGAAGGCGGCTTCTGCAAACACTGCGTTGCTCTCGGACTGGCGTGGCTGTCCGGCGACGGCGACGCAAAGCCATCGCGCAAACAGGTTCCAGTCATGACGCCTGCCGAACTTCGTGCATGGCTCGCGAACAAAGAAAAAAGCGCGCTCATCGAAATCATTCTGGCGCGCGCCGCGGAAGACGCGCGGTTCCGCAATCAATTATTGCTCGACATTGCCGCAGCCCAAAACAAGCGCGAATAAACGGAGAAGCCGCCTTCAATATTTCGCTCTCTTCTCCGTTCGGCATCCATGAATTCCGATGATGATTGCGACATGGCATGGGTCCGAGATTCGTCACAACGTGAGCACTTGACGATTTCGCCTCCGCCGTTCAGTGTTTTGCACTCTTGAACACGGGTTGTTCCGAGATTTTATGAACGAAGCGCAGAATCCATTTGATGTCATGAGGCAATTTGATCTTGGAAACGGCAGACAAGGTCTTTTCTATTCGCTGCCGCAACTGGAGAAGGCCGGCGTCGGCCCGATTTCAAAACTGCCGGTCTCCATCCGCATTGTGCTGGAATCCGTGCTGCGCAATTGCGACGGCAAGAAAGTTTCCGAAGCCAGCGTCCGCGCACTGGCGAATTGGCAGCCGAACGCGCCGCGCACGGAAGAAATTCCATTCGTCGTCGCGCGAATCGTCTTGCAGGACTTCACCGGCGTGCCCTTGCTCGTGGATCTGGCGGCGATGCGCTCCGCCGTCGCGCGCCTTGGAAAAAATCCCAAAATCATCGAGCCGCTCGTGCCGGTGGATCTGGTCGTGGACCACTCGGTGCAGGTGGACTTTGCCGGGAGCGCCGATGCGTTGCGGAAGAATCTCGACATGGAATTTCGCCGCAATCGCGAGCGCTATCAATTTCTGAAATGGGGCATGCAGGCGTTTGACACGTTCAAAGTCGTCCCACCCGGCATCGGCATCGTGCACCAAGTGAATCTGGAGTATCTGGCCAAAGGCGTCTTGTCCGGCCCTTCAACCCTTGTCGCTCAACCATGCATTGTTTTCTACCCCGACACGCTCGTCGGCACGGACTCGCATACGACGATGATTAACGGCCTCGGCATCGTTGGCTGGGGAGTCGGCGGCATCGAAGCCGAAGCGGGCATGCTCGGTCAGCCGGTTTATTTTCTCACACCGGATGTTGTGGGGGTTCACATGACAGGCAGCTTGCGTGAAGGCGTGACCGCGACCGATCTCGCGCTGACCGTCACGCAAATGCTCCGCAAAGCAAAAGTCGTCGGCAAGTTCGTGGAATTTTTTGGGCCGGGCGCGAAGGCATTGCCGGTTGTTGACCGCGCGACCATCGCGAACATGGCGCCTGAATACGGCGCGACGATGGGCTTCTTCCCGATTGACGAGGAATGCGTGAATTATCTACGCGCGACGGGCCGCAGCGAAGAGCACTGCAAGCTCTACGAAAATTATTATCGCGCGCAGAGTCTCTGGGGCATCCCGCAGAAAGGCGAAGTCAATTACTCGCAAGTGCTCGAACTGGATTTGGCGAGCGTCGTTCCGAGCGTCGCCGGGCCGAAGCGTCCGCAGGATCGAATCGAACTTCCGAAGCTCAAGCAGGAATTTGTCTCCGCATTTTCAAAACCGATCACCGAGAGCGGCTTTGGTAAAACGGCTGCTGATTTGAACAAAGTTTTTTATGTTTCGCCGCGCGCCGGTGTTGCGCCCGGCGGTGGCAGTCAGGAACCGGTTTCCAAACGAGTCGCCGACTCTCGCGATACGAATCCAAAAACCGAGCTCGAAATGGCGAACAACCGTCCGACGCCGAACACTGTGACCGCGCCGCTGCAAATGGATGGTGGTGAAATCCGCCACGGCAGCGTGCTCATTGCCGCCATCACAAGCTGCACAAACACGAGCAACCCCAGTGTAATGCTCGCGGCCGGATTGCTCGCAAAAAAAGCTGTTGAGCGCGGATTGCGTGTGAATCCGCTCGTAAAGACCTCGCTCGCGCCCGGCTCCCGCGTCGTCAGTGATTACCTCGACAAAGCCGGTTTGCAGAAATATCTCGACGAACTCGGATTCAATCTCGTTGGTTACGGCTGCACGACGTGCATCGGCAATTCCGGTCCGCTGCCCGCGCCGGTTGACGAAGCGATTTCAAAGAATGATCTGATCGCCGCATCGGTGCTTTCAGGCAATCGCAACTTCGAGGCGCGCGTGCATCAGAGCATCAAGGCGAATTTCCTCATGTCGCCACCGCTCGTCGTCGCGTTCGCGCTGGCGGGCCGCGTGAACATTGACATGAGCAAGGAGCCGATTGGCAAGGACAAGGAAGGCAACGACGTTTATCTCAAGGACATCTGGCCGACATTGCAGGAAATCCGCAACCAGATGCAAAGCGCGCTGAAGCCCGAGGTTTTCCGAAAACTCTATCGCGACTTCGCGGAGCAAAATCCCAAGTGGAATGAAATCCCGGCGAGCACGGGCAATGTTTATTCCTGGGATGAAGAGAGCACTTACATCCAGGAGCCGCCGTTCTTCACAAATTTCAGTTTGAAGCCCGGCGAAATTTCTGAAATCAAAGGCGCTCATCCCCTCGGCCATCTTTGGCGACAGTGTTACGACTGACCATATTTCGCCCGCTGGCAGCATCAAAAAATCTTCGCCTGCTGGAAAATATCTGATCGAACACGGCGTGGCGTTTGAAGATTTCAACAGTTACGGCTCGCGCCGCGGCAATGATCGCGTGATGACGCGCGGCACATTCGCCAATGTTCGCATCAAAAATCTGATGGTTCCAGAGACGGAAGGCGGCGTGACGAAGTACCAGCCGACCGGCGAGCAAATGAGCATCTACGAAGCGGCTATCAAATACTTCGAGCATCACACGCCTTTGATTGTGATTGCCGGACAGGAATACGGCACTGGCAGTTCGCGCGACTGGGCCGCGAAAGGGACGGCATTGCTCGGCGTGAAAGCGGTCGTTGCGCAAAGCTTCGAACGCATTCACCGCTCGAATCTTGTCGGCATGGGTGTGTTGCCTCTGCAATTCCACGAAAGCACCACCGCGCACTCGTTGAAGCTCGATGGCTCCGAGACCTATGAGGTGCTTGGTCTGAATCAGGGGCTCAAACCGCAGCAGGATCTAACATTACGCATCACGCGCAAGACAGGAGCCACTGAGAATGTGCAGGTCCGCTGCCGGATTGATACACCGATTGAAATTGATTATTACCAACACGGCGGGATTCTCCCGTACGTGTTACGCCAGCTGGTAGCGGACCAATAATTCTTCATTCGCTATGAACAAAACCTCCACCGCCAAGCCGCTTGTCTGTATCCTGATGGGAAGCGATTCTGATTGGCCAGCCATGAAAGCTGCAGCCGATGTCTGCGCTCAGTTCCAAGTCGTATGGGAAGCGAAAGTCATCTCAGCTCATCGGACACCGAAAGATTTGGAGGAATACGCGAGCACTGCCCGACACCGAGGTGTGCGCGTCATCATCGCGGGCGCCGGCGGTGCAGCACATTTGCCCGGAGTAACGGCCGCGTTTACCACGCTTCCGGTCATTGGCGTTCCCATCGAGAGCAAGTCTTTGAAAGGACTGGATTCGCTGCTTTCGATTGTGCAGATGCCACCGGGCGTGCCGGTCGCAACAGTTGGTATTGGTGCGGCGAAGAACGCGGGGTTGCTTGCAGTGCAAATTCTGGCGGTGGCCGACCGCGCGCTACAGAAGGCAATGGAGGAATTCAAATCGAAACTCGCGGACGAGTCGCGGGCAAAGAATCGAAATCTCAATATCTGATTCGCGAGTATTTCGCTCCGGAAAAGTTTTTGGAGCTCTGATTTGGGAAAAAGAAAGGGGCGGCATGAGCTCTCAGCCGTCCCTTTTAAGACGATCCCTTCGTTGTGAAAAAACGTGAGGAACCAGCCCAATCTAAACCTCCTCATCGGCCCCGCCAAATGAAACTTTTCAGATGTTATTCACCGAGATGAACCGGCCTCGCGTGAGACATCCGGATTGAATCCATGTTTGGGGAGTAAACCCCAATGGATGCACAAGTGACGTGGCAGATACTCGGAAAGGCTATGTTCATTAGGTCCATCAAATGGCGCATCCTGCTTGTCGCTGCTCTCGCGATTCCATTCACCCTCGCGCGCGCAGGCAACAACCATGGTTCTCCTCCCCTCAAAGCGAGCCGCACGATCGGGATGGACGTTGAAAATTTGGATGGCCAGACGCTCGGAAAGCTAAAGGATTTTGTTTTTGATGTTCAGACCAGACGTTTGAAATACGTCCTTCTCACGTCGGGTGGATTTCTGGGAATTCGCGCAAAATTGCGCGCGGTGCCGCCACAACTGTTTTCCGCTGCCACAGCCAAACGGGGTATCATCGCTCTATCAGTGCCAGAAGACAGGTGGCAAAATGCGCCTACAATCAAAAGTGGCCAACTCGCCTCGTTGGCTGAGCCGGTCCGCGAACGTGAGATAATGCGCTATTACGAACGCTTCACTTCCGACACGCGCGTGGCGAAGACGGCGGACCACAACGGGACGCGTGAGGCGTTGACGCCGACCGGCCGCGGAACTGCTCAGCGGCGCTATGCCAACTCTGGAACCCAAAGCGTAAAACTGGCGAGTGAACTCATTGGCACCGATGTTTACGATCAGCGGCAGGAAAAGCTCGGCGAAGTGATGGATGTGCTGGTTGATTTCAGCCAACAAACACCTGTGTTCGTGGTCTTTTCGGTAGGAAAGCTATTCAAGGACCGGGAACATGATTACGCCGCGCCGTTGCGCTATTTTTGTTTTACGGGAGGAAAGATCACCGTTGAAGCGGAGGGGCGCAATTTGATTCAGGCGCAGCCTTTCAATATCCCAGCCTTGGAAAACGCTACGACGAACAGTGCGGCGTCTGTCTATCGCTATTCGCATGGTGACAGCAGTTCGACGACTGATCTCGGAATTGGCCGAGACGCTCGCGCGATATGATTTTAGCAGAAACCGAAGTCCGTTACGCAAACGAAAGAAAGGAGAACATTATGCAAAAACTCGATTCACTTGAAGGCCTGCTTCTTCATGAAGTGCAGGATCTATACAGCGCGGAAAAACAATTGGTGAAAGCATTGCCGAAGGTCGCCAAAAAAGTTTCGTCATCCGAACTGAAAAGCGCGGTTGAAGAACACCTGGAACAGACGGAAGAACATGTGAGCCGACTCGAACAGGTTTTCGAAATGCTCGGAAGCAAGGCGATAATCCGGAAACTCTTGACGCCGCCATTATACTTGCGGCACAGAAAGTCGAGCACTATGAAATCGCAAGCTACGGCAGCGCCGCCGAATGGGCGGGCCGCGTGGGCCGAAACGACGTGAAAAAACTCCCAGGGCAAACCCTCGAGGAAGAAGAGGAAACCGACCAGAAGCTCACTGAGCTGGCCGAATCGATGATCAATGAACGAGCCGCAGAACGGCGCGAGCACGAAAAGGAATTCGTGGAGTAGCCGCCACGTTCAACACGTGCCTTTAGCGAATAAGCCGCGCGCCGGAAACGCTGGCCGGCGCGCGTCGCAGCTTCCATTCGTCTGCATCAACGTCGCGACAACGGCTGACGGGAAGCTCGCACCGGCAAATCGGAAATTTGTACCGTTTGGCAGCAAGCAAGATCTGGATTTGCTGTACCGACTGCGCGCAAGATCGGATGCGACTGTTGCCGGTGCTCGCACGATCGATTCCGCGCCGGGGCATTACGGGCCGGGCCCCCTGAAGTATCGCCGCATGCGATTGAACCAGGGGTTGCCGGAGTATAACCTGCGCGTCATCGTCAGTGGTGCTGGCACGCTTAACCCGAAGGCGGATATTTTTCGCTACCGCTTTTCGCCGATTATCATCCTGGTTTCCGGTCGTGCTTCTGTGCGAAACGTCCGTCGGCTGCGCAAGGTTGCCGACGATGTGGAAATCTTCGGCGAGAACGAACTCGACTTCCGTGCGGCGTTCCGATGGCTCCGGAAGAAATGGAAGGTTCAGCATCTGCTTTGCGAAGGAGGTGGTGAGTTGGATGCCGCGCTCCTTCGCTTGGGCCTTGTCGATGAAATCTATCAAACGATTTGCCCGCTCATCTTCGGCGGACGCGATGCGCCGACGCTTGTGGACGGAATTGGAGCAACGCGAGTTGACCAGGCAATCCGGCTTAGGCTCAAATCATTCAAGCGAATTGCCGACGAACTGTTTCTCGTTTACCGGGTGCTTAAGTAAGGGAAGATTCCAATTCATGCACAGAAGTTCCCTTGAAGAGGCTATGTCGCACTTGTCGAAAATGCAAGAATGACTTTGGAAACTGGAGGAGAAAGCGCCTTCAAGGCTTAAGTAGCCTTCGCCGTTGCGCTCGCTTCCAGTGTTGAGATTAGACTTTCGAAAATCAATCCTCCGTCAGCGGAACCCAGGATCGATTCGCAAGCCCGTTCCGGGTGTGGCATCAAGCCAGCCACGTTCCGCCGCTCGTTGCAGATTCCCGCGATGTTGTCGAGTGAACCGTTCGGATTCGCCTGTTCGGTGAATTCGCCTCGGGCATTGCTGTACCGCCACAGAACCTGATTGTTTGCCTTGAGATTCGCGAGAGTTGCCTCGTCGGCAAAGTAACAGCCTTCTCCGTGCGCAATCGGAATGCGCAACAATTTGCCCGCGGGAATCCGGTGCGTGAACGGCGACTCCGTCGTTTCGGTTTTGATGTACACGTGTTCGCAGCGGAACTGGAGCGAACGGTTCCGAATCAACGCCCCCGGAAGCAACCCGGCTTCGCAGAGAATCTGAAAGCCGTTGCAGATGCCAAACACCAGACCACCGTTCGCCGCGAAATTCTGTACCGCCTCCATCACCGGACTGAACCGTGCGATGGCTCCCGTGCGCAGGTAATCGCCGTAGCTGAAGCCACCCGGAATGATTACAGCATCCGCATTACCGAGTGATGATTCCTTGTGCCAAACCAACCGGGCCGCCTGACCGAGCACGTAGCGCAATGCGTGGACGGCGTCTTGATCACAATTCGATGCAGGAAATTGTAAGACCGCAAAGTTCATGTCGAAAAATCCTGAATAACCGCTTGCCGGACAAGTCAACCAACTATTTCGAGCTGAAAATCTTCAATGACCGGATTGCTCAGAAATTTATGGCATGCCTCGTCAATCTGTTTGCGAGCAGACTCCCTGTCGCTCCCATCCAACTCGATTTCGAGATACTTTCCCACATGCACCGCTCCGATGCCCTTGAAGCCCATGTGCTCGAGGGCGTTCTGGACAGTTTTGCCTTGCGGATCGAGCACCGCTTTCTTTGGAGTGACAATTATTCTGGCTTTCATCTCAATCAACTGCCGCCAACATTTGACGTATGTTGGGTCAGTTGCCGAAAGGAGGCCAGAAGTTTTTGGACCGTCGCGCCTTCTTCCGAATCGAATTTTTCCAGTGGACATTCCAGCCTAAGTAACCGATTAGTTATCTCGCTTGGTACGCGTGTAGTAGGGACGAATGCTGATCTGGCAAATAGCGCCTTTGCTGCTACCGTGAAACCATCGGCGGTGTTTACCCGGAATGAATCAGGGCTATGGATGAATTGCAGACTCAGGGCAAGCAATCCCCGGAAAATCGCGGGGAAGACGCAAAACCTAATAAAACAGCAAACCGTCTTTCTGGAAACGGCGGCCTGTCGTCATTGTCTGCACCACCGTGCTGGCCGGCCTCTTCTTTTTCGGGCTGACGGAGTTCGCTGAAAGTCTGACGCACGAGTCCACCGACGATGCGTTCCTGAGCGCCAACGTAGTTTCCCTGGCTCCTCAAGTGGCGGGCAAGGTGAAGCAGGTTTACGTCCGCGACAATCAGGCCGTCAGAGCCGGCGACCCGCTTGTGGAATTGGACCCGCGTGATTTCGAGATTCAAGTCGCCCAAAAGAAGGCGGCGCAAAAGTCCGCAGAAGCCAACGTCCAATTGCTCGAAGCGAGCATTCAGATGCTGACCACGCAGGTCGCCACCGCCGAAGCCACTGCCAAACAATCGGAAGCCGAGGCGGCATCCGATAAGGCGCAGGCAGATTTGGCCGACGCCAATTTGAAACGGGCAGAGAATCTCATCGAGAAGAAGATCACCTCGGCCCAGGAATTCGACGCCGCGAAAGCTGCCGCTGCGGCGGCCGACGCCACATTGCGGGCCGGCCAGGAAAAAGCCGCCAGCGACCGCGCGAAGGTGGCTCAGACAAAAGCGCAGCTTGAAGCCGGGCGCAAAGCATGGGAACGGGCGCAAGCGCAGGCCAGAGAATCGGCGGTGGACGTGCAACAGGCCGAACTGAATCTCTCCTACACCAGCATCCCCGCGCCGCAGGATGGGCGGGTGACACGGAAAGCAGTCGAAGCCGGGGATTACGTGCAGGTCGGCCAGAGGCTGATGGCCATCGTTCCGAACGAACTCTGGGTGACAGCGAACTTCAAGGAAACACAGATTACGAACATCCGCACCAACCAGACGGTGGAAATTTCAGTGGATTCCGTGGCGGGCCGGACTTTCGCCGGGCATGTTGACAGCATCCAATCGGGCAGTGGCGCGGCTTTCAGCTTGTTGCCGCCCGAAAACGCGGTCGGAAATTATGTCAAAGTCGTCCAGCGCGTTCCGGTAAAGATCGTTTTTGACCGTCCCATCGAAGTCGCGCACGTGCTTGGGCCTGGAATGTCAGCCGTCCCGTCCGTCCACGTCACTGACTATGAGGTGCCGGAGATCGCCGTCATTCTCGTGGCCATGCTTCTCGCGGTTGGCGTGGGAATTTTCTGGTGGCGGTTTGCGACACTCCCGCCCGCCGATGATCGTCGCCAATCGTAAACCGTGAATCGGATAATCCCGTGGCTGATACACAACAAGGCACCACTCACGACGCGCACTGGCATCCCAGCCACAACCCCTGGCTGATCGCCGTGTCGGTCATGGCGGCGACGTTCATGGAGATTCTGGACACCTCGGTCGCGAACGTTTCCCTGCCTCACATCGCCGGCAGCCTGTCGGTCACACCGGAAGAAGCAACGTGGGTGTTGACAAGTTATCTGGTGTCGAACGCCATCGTGCTGCCGATCACGGGCTGGTTGGGGTTGCGGTTCGGACGACGGCGGCTCCTGATTATGTGCGTCGGAATTTTTACGGCGGCGTCGATCCTGTGCGGGATGGCGCCCACCCTGGGGTTCCTGATTGTCGCGCGCATCTTGCAGGGAATTGGCGGTGGCGCGATGCAACCCATCGCACAGGCGGTGCTCCTCGAGAGTTTTCCTCCCGAAAAACACGGCGTGGCCATGGCAACGTACGGCATGGGCGTCATCGTCGCCCCGATTCTGGGACCGACGCTCGGCGGATGGATCACCGACAATTATTCCTGGCGCTGGATTTTCTACATCAACGTGCCCGTCGGCATTTTCGCCATTCTCATGGCGCAGGCGTTTGTCGAGGACCCGCCTTACATCAAGCACGCCAAAGTTGGCGCCGCCGACTTCCTGGGTTTCGGATTTCTCGCGGTGTGGCTGGGCTCGCTTCAAATCATCCTCGACAAGGGGCAGGAGGAGGATTGGTTTGGCTCGACGTGGATAACGTGGTTTGCGGTCATCTCTGGATTCTGCTTCCTCGCGTTCATCATCCGCGAACTGCGCGCCGAGCATCCCATCGTGAATTTGCGTGTGCTGAAGAATCGCAACTTTACGTCCGGAATCATCCTCATCACCTGCCTTGGCGGCGTGCTGTACGGCACCACGGCTGCCCTGCCGATTTTCCTGCAAACGATGATGGGCTATCCCGCGCTGTTAAGCGGCTATGCCTTGAGCCCGCGCGGACTGGGGGCTTTTGTGACCACGTTCATTGTCGGACGCCTAGTTGGCCGCGTGCCCAACCGGTTGTTGATGGGCGTGGGGTTCTGTCTGCTGGCGGCCTCATCGTTTTGGCTGGGGCATATCAACCTGGAGATTTCGGTATGGAGCATCATCTGGCCGAGCGTGTTGAACGGCGTCGCCATCAGCTTTATCTTCGTGCCGCTCACGACCTCAACCATGGGCTTTCTGCGTCAGGACCAGATGGGCAACGCCACCGGCATTTTCAACCTGATGCGCAACCTCGGCGGAAGTTTCGGCATCGCGATGGTCACGACTCTGCTGGCGCGCCGCGCGCAGGTGCATCAGGCGATCATGGTCGCGCACGCTACACCGTATGACCCGGCCTACAATCATACGCTCGCTGTGGCCCAGCAGGCGCTCACGCCGGCCAGCGGTTCATGGATCGCGCATCAGCAGGCATTGGGTCTCTTGTACAACTCCGTTGTGAACCAAGCGAGGCTCTGGGGTTTCGTGGACGACTTCCGGTTGTTTGGGGTTTTGTGCTTGGTTTGCCTCCCGCTGGTTTTATTATTCAAACACGTGCGCCGACGACGCGAAACCCGTCAGCGGCGCATTGATGAGTTGGAACCGTTGACCTGATTGAACAATCCCAACGGATTAAGGATTCGCGATGACTGTCACTTTGTTCATTCCCTGCTTTGTGGATTTGATGTTTCCTCGCGTGGGTATCAGCATGGTGGAAATTCTTGAGCGGCTTGGACACAAAATTGATTGGCCGGAGGAACTCGCGTGCTGTGGCCAGCCTGCATTCAACTCCGGTTACTGGGACGAAGCGCGCGCCGTGGCGCTGCCGGTTTTGAAGCGGCTGCAGCTTGCAGAGGCAGTGGTCATCGCGTCTGGCTCATGTGGCGCCATGCTGAAGGTTTTTTATTCGCAACTGTTCGCTGGAACACAGCACGAATCTGCGGCGAAAACGCTGTCGGCGAAGTGCTGGGAGTTCTCGGATTTCCTCGTCACGAAACTTGGCGTGACGGATCTCGGCGCAAGATTTCCGGCCAAGGTCACGTTTCACGACGGATGCCACGGCTTGCGCGAACTCGGAAACAAGATGCAGGCTCGCGCGCTGCTGGCCAGGGTCCGCGATCTCGAGTTGATCGAAATGCGCGACGCTGAAGTTTGCTGCGGCTTCGGCGGAACTTTCGCCGCGAAGTTCCCGATGATTTCCACCGCGATGGGCGAGGTGAAATGCGCTTCTGCCGCCGAAACCGGCGCGGAATACATCGTGTCAAACGATTCGAGCTGCCTGATGCACATTCAGGGTTTGGCGGACAAGGAAGGAAAAGAACTTAAAACCATTCATCTGGCGGAGGTGTTGACGAGCAAATAGTTCTTCTCCAGATGAGCACGGATTCAGAAGATGAAACTTCCAGCAACGATTACGGTCAGCCTTGAAGAAGCATTGACGAAAGGTCCGCCGCCCTCCGGCAATCTGGCCGTGCCAGTCCTTTTGCGCGGGTCGCTTGCCGTCGAGCTTTATACGCCGATTGTCAAAGATCTTCAGAAGCCGCACACCCGTGACGAGATATACTTTGTCGTGCGTGGGAATGGGTTCTTCTTCGACGGCTTCCGGCGTCATGCGGTGGGCCCCGGCTCATTCATCTTTGTGGCGGCGGGACAACTCCATCGATTTGATGAATTCTCAAAGGACTTTGCGGTCTGGGTTGCATTCTACGGACCGGAAGGCGGCGAACGGGTTCCTTAGCAAAATGATGAATCCGAGCCATCAATTGAAAAGAGCAATAGAAACGATCGCCATAAGCGGTTCGCGCGAAAATACTCATTTGCCAGAAGATCGAATCCGGTTCCGCCATTGGTTGAGTTTGTGATGAGTTCCCCGCTTCAACAATTCAAGCAGCAAGCCGAAATCCTGACGCGCGACCTACGCCATCGCGAAACGATTCAAACCGCGTTGCGTAATTACGAAGCGGTGCGCGACAAAACCCGCGGCTCATTCTCAGGATTGGCAATCAGCGCGCCAGGCCGCTGCCGAGACGAAATGGAAGGCAATCAACCATCTCGACAAATATCTGGAGCAACTGGTTTCAAACCTCGAATCGCGCGGCACGAAAGTTCATTGGGCCAGCACCGGACAGCAGGCGCGCGAGATCATTCTCGGCATCGTTCGCGAGAAAAACGCGAGAACCGTCGTCAAATCCAAGGCGATGACCTCGGAGGAGATTCATCTCAATGAAGCATTGGAGCATGCGGGCTTCGAGGTTGTTGAGTCCGATCTGGGTGAGTTCATCGTGCAACTGCGGAAGGAGCCACCATATCACATCGTGTTTCCGGCGATGCACCTCAAGCGCGGGCAAATCCGTGACGTGTTCGTGCGCGAGCTTCGCGAAGCGCCGTCCGACAATCCTGAAGAGCTTACGATGGTTGCACGTCGCGTGCTCCGTGCAGAAATATATTCAGGCCGACATTGGATTCACCGGCGCAAATTTCGCGATTGCGGAGACGGGAATGATTTCGATCACGGAGAACGAAGGCAACGCGCGTCTCACCGCAGCATTGCCGAAAACGATGATTACATTGTTGGGCATCGAAAAAGTTCTGCCCCGGCTCGAAGACCTCGCTCTTTTTTTGCCGATGCTCGCGACGATGGGGACTGGTCAGGCGATAACCTGCTACAACACGCTTTATGGCGGTCCGCGTCAGCCGGGCGAATCCGATGGCCCCGAAGATTGGCACGTTGTGCTGCTGGACAATCGGCGGACAGAACTTCTTGCGGATGCCGAGCAACGCGACGCGCTGCACTGCATCCGCTGTGGCGCGTGCCTGAACGTCTGCCCGATCTTCCGAAACGTCGGCGGCCACACTTACGGCACGACGTATTCCGGCCCGATTGGTTCAGTGATCACACCGCACCTGCGGGGTTTGCAGGACTGGAAGCATCTTTCGTATTCGAGTTCGTTGTGTGGTGCTTGCAGCGAAGTCTGCCCGGTGAAGATTGATCTCGCGCATCATCTGTTACAGAACCGGCGAAATGCATCGGCGCAGAAGGCGTCGTTTGCGTGGAAGATGGGTTTCAAAATGTTTGCGTTTGTCTTCAATCGATCGATGCTCTACCGGCTCGTGGCCCCCTTAGGACGCATCGGGCAGAAATTTCACCCCATCATCAAAGGCACGCGGCTCGATCCGGCGTATTCGTGGACCAGGACGCGCGAGACGCCGAAGATCGCGCGGGAGACGTTCAAGGAGTGGTGGAGGAAACGGAACACATGACCGAGCGCGAGAAGATCCTGACCCGAATCCGCGAGGCGCTCAGTGCCAAGGCGGCTTTGCCCGAACAACTCAATGGCAGACTAAGACACGACTCGACCGTAACGGATCCGAGCCGCACGCGTGATTTGCTGCCTTTCGTGGGCGAATCATTTGATGAACAAGTCGCTCAGTTTCGTGAGAACGCCGTGGCGCTTAAAGCTGATTTTCGGCTTATTATTTCGCAGAACGAACTGGCGCGGCAGTTGATTGAACTACGTGATGCGGGAAGCTGGCAGAAGATCGCATCGCATGAAGGCGAACTCACAAATACGGTTTGCCGCGCTCTCAATTTGCCCGTTTGCCGGACCGACCAGGCTTACGATGTGCATGAGCTTGAGAGTTGCGACGCAGGCATCACGGAGTGCGACGCGCTGGTGGCGCAATTCGGCAGTGTGTTGGTCACAAGTCGTAGCGCTGGCGGCCGCGCGTTGTCGGTCTTGCCTCCGCATCACGTTGTTCTGGCGCGACGCGAACAATTACTTCGCGACTTGCCGGCTGCGTTCGAGTTGCTCAATAAAAAATATGGCGCGAATTATCCGAGCATGATCTCGTTCATCACTGGTCCCAGCCGCACCGGCGACATTGAACGCATTCTTGTGCTGGGAGCGCATGGGCCGAAGAATCTGACGATTCTGCTGGTGAGGGAGTGAACGAACCCGTCAGATGCGAGTGCCGAACCGCATTCCGATCGAACTATTTTAACATGGTGGTCTTGCTGAGGAACCACGGCAGGTCACGTCCGCCAGGGGGAGGCTGTGTTGCGGGAACGAAATTCTTGGCGGCGGTCCAGATAACCGGGTCAGTCCATTTGACGATCTCTGCATGACCATCTGCGAATGATAGTCCGCCGGCCTTGTTATGGTAGGATGCGGGAATATCGATCCAGGTGGTATTCCACGCATTTCCGGGGTCTTGCAGGAACCAGCCGTCGTTTATCGTGGCTGGGCATTCATCCACAGTGACCCAAGTGTCCACCGGACGTCGAATGTCAGATTGCCTCCTGAAAACCAGATATCTGCTTTGCGTCTGATAACCTTGTCCACTGATGGGATTCATCCAGGAGTTCATGGACATGCTCCGAATCGTAGGCTGGCCATTGGCGCTGGGATAATTGATGGTGCGCCGGTCTGCCGGGCATTTGTAGATATTCAGATTATTTTCAAAGGGCCAGAGTAATCCGCGTCTGATCCAGTCGGGATTCAACGACGCGGTGCCGTTGTTGACCACCCCCAAAACCCAGTTGGCGTATTTCGCTCCCGGCTGATAATCGGCATCGTAAGGCGTGCCCGGTATGTAATCGGTGCCCGCCGTCTGGCAGACCTTATCGTTGTTATCCCCTGAGTACATGACCCAACCCAGTTGCAGTTGTTTGAGATTACTCATGCACGAAATGCCAAGGGCCTTTGCCTTTGCCTTGCTCAACACAGGCAGAAGCATTGCGGCCAGAACGGCGATAATCGCGATGACAACCAGCAGTTCAATCAGCGTGAAGGCCTGCGCCCGGGACGCATGCCTTTTCACGGCCGAATCGGCTTTCTCACCAGGTCTTATTTTCACATTTCTATGACACTGTATCGGCAAAAGCTCGGTGTGTATTCTGAGCCGCAGGATACGCGTGAACACTTTCATCAATCGGGCGCCTGTTCATGGGCACCCGGGTAAAAATCCCCGGATACCTGTGACATTTTTCAATAATACGCATTACTGATGCGTGCGGAAGAACCTCGTTCCACCGCCAGTCGGTTGATACGGATTCGTTGCGCTGGGCACGTCAATGTACGGACCTTGGACGTTCGTCGAAGCGGCCAGGGTGCCGGCGAACGTAATTACGGGTCCGCTGACGCTATTCGAGATCGACAGGCTCGGCTGGAAGGGCACGAATGCCGCAATCTGAATTCCGGTCAGAATGGGTGCCGTACCGGTCGCGGGATCGTTGCTGCGGTCACCAGGGTTGTTGGCGATTTTGTAGGTGACACTCAGGTTCGCGCCGCCTCCGACCTCTTGGTGTTCAGCTTGGAGGAAATATTTCTTGCCCGCTTGGAGCGTAATCAGGGCGTTGCCATTGCTGTCCAGCGTAGGCCAGAACGGATTGGTCCCGGAACTTCCGGCCACATCGCTCGGAAAACCGAGTGCGGTGGTCGTCCACAATCCGCCGATGTCAGCGTTATATGCCAAGATGAATTCATCGGAGCGGTTTTGATCCGGGCCGGAATCCCAGGCTCCGCCAGTTCCGCCGAAGGCTCCCGGATTTTTATTAGCCACGCCGGAGCCGCGATGATCCCCCGTCGGATAGGCACTGGAATAGTTGGTCCAATTGTCCGCAGGAGACCAGAGGTCTTCTACCGCGATGACGCACAAGTTCGCGGGATCGTCATTGGTGCTCAAGGACAGCCGCGCGGCATCGTCAGCAGAAATAAAGAATACATAATTAGTAGTGACGGGCGGAATGAACCAGCCATATAGCCTGCCACCGTAATTGTCTTTTTCCGTGGTTCCATCAGACTTTGTCACGGTGACCTCCGGCGCTTCCCACGAAGTATAAGCTCCAGAGAATCCTGCGCGTGGCTTGGGTTTTGTGGGAAGGGGATACTTGGTAATGAAGAAGTTTCTCAGGTCACCCGGATCGTCCCACGCGTCGTAATCCACAAAACCCGTTGAGTACACGTATGACCAGAAGCTCGCTGTCGCCGGATTAAGGGGATTTCCGGCAAGATCGGTGATGCTGCTGAACGTCAGCGTGTACTTCGTTGACTGCAACTGCGCGGACGTCTGAATGACTGCGATCGTTTGATTGTTGGCGAGGTAGCTCGTGGCCACATTGGTGACCGAAAGGCCCCCGCTGATCGCATAATGGCCGACAACACCGGCCCCGTTCACCACTTCCGAGAAGACAATCGTCACAGTCGAAAAGTCCGGACTCGGAGTAACACTCATTACGGCGGGCGCGACATTGTCCACCGTGACCGTGACAACCACCGGAGGGCTGGTGACTGATCCCCAGGTGCCCGACACGTCGGCAGAGATGCAGGTGTAAGTGCCGGCATCCGATCCTGCAGGCATCACGGGGTCATTGACGGCCACACTGGCGATATTGAAATAGGTATTGGTGGCATTGGCGATGTTGGTGCCGTTCTGCTGCCATTGATAGCTGATGGTCCCATAATTCGGGATCCCAGCCAGCGTCGGATTCGAGTCCGTTGTCGCAAGACCGGTATGATTTGTCAGATTCAGGGGAGAATTGGCGTAAAGATCCGCCCGGGGCGTGACGGTAACTTGGGCGTCCATTCCGATCACGTCCGCGAGCTTTGTTCCCACGCGGAAATCATAAACGTAAAGCGGAAACTGGCCGTTTTCGAAAACCAGCATGTTGCTCATCACGCCGGTGTAATTGAACGAATAACTGCAGTCCCAGGCAATCGTGTTGGTGGTAAGATCCATTTGGTCAAAAAAGACGGGATTGTAGAATTTCACTTCCATCGTTGCATTGCCTCCGGCGTGTGTAACCAAGTGACCCAGCACCATTGTGCCATCGCCCTGACATTGGTTTTGTCGGTTCGTGCTGAAGGCGTTGATGTAATACGGCCCGCCGGTGAAGTTCGTTAGCGTACCATCCGCGCCGTGATATAAGAGTGAATTAGTGTTGCCGGGCTGACCCAGGGTGCCTGTGGAAATGTAAACGGATTTGCCGGCGTTAATTGTTCCAAGTGGATTCCCGCCGTCCGGCGGACCAAGGAACACGTTCGTGCCAGTGCATCCAATCGCGACGAAGTGAGCATTCGTCGTGGCGCCGTCGGCAAATCCGATCCCACCCGCACCGGTTGAGGCAAGCGCGCCGACGTACTGCGCAAAGCCGCCGTCCATGCCGACGTGCATGCAAATAAAGTATTCCGCGTTGGAATTGAAGTTGATATGGGCGCCGGGTTGAAGCGCGCGCACCATCCAATCGCCGGCAGTCCAGAGCGTGTGTGTAGTGCCTCCGCCTTGGAAACTGTTGTCCTGGCACAAGCCGAAGCTGACTCCGTTGTAGTTCGGCGGTAGTCCGAGTAACCAAGGTTCCGTAAAGAATCCCCGGATGCTCAATAGCGTATTATTGTCATGCTCCGCGGGGTTGGTAATCCATGGGCTTGTCGCGACAAATCCGACGGATGACGAACCATTGGTGACAGCCTGGTTCGCGGGTACAAATTACCCAGCACGTTAAGTCCGTCCCAAGTTTCACGAACGATCTGTTTGCCACTGACTGTGCTTGTGACGGCGAGCAGCACGCCGCCAGCGAGAATTCTTCCGATGAGCCGATAGTTGGGTTTCATGGGTTTGGTGAAATGAGGAGCAGTTTTTGTTTTGAATAGAAAATACTCCTGGAGTGTTCATGGTCTGTAAAACGCGTTTCCAAGAGTAATCAAAACGCGCTGCGTGTCATGTCGCCAGACTTCGGTCGTCAAAATTGATGATGCTGCGCCAAGATCGGGCTGGTCTGGGCGATATACCACGCCAACTATCTGGGCAACTGCGCATACTTCGCCACCGCGCGGGCGCGCGAATGCACATGCAGCTTGTCGTAGATGCGCCGGATGTAAGTACTCACGGTCGGCACACTGATGTGGAGCGAATCGGCGATTTCCTTGTAGTAGTATCCGCGGGCCAGCAATTCGAGCACTTCACGTTCGCGCGGGGTCAGGCTCTCCGATACTGCTTTGTCCACCTGCTGCCGTTGAAACGACTGCACAACCTTGCGTGCAATGTAGCTGGTCATCGGCGAACCGCCCTCGTGAACCTCTTTCAGCGAAGCTATCAATTCTTCGCGCGCGGTTTCTTTGAGCAAATATCCCGTCGCGCCGGCGGCCAGCGCGTCGAAAATATGGTCGGTGTCCTCGTAAACGGTGAGCATCACGAACTGCGTGTCGGGCATCACCGGCTTCAACCGACCCACGCACTGAATGCCGTTCAAGCCCGGCAGGTTAATATCCACCAGAACGATTTGCGGCTTCTCCTCGGGCAACTTCGCCAGCGCTGTCGCCGCCTCTGCATGCTTGCTCACGCAATGAAAGCCCTTGGCCCGGTTGATCCAGCCGCAAAGGATTTGCCGAACCGAAGCATCATCCTCGATGATCGAAACACCGATACTCATTAGCTATGCCTAACAGAAGGGTACGCAGAAAACCAGTCACCAATTCCAACGACAAGCCGACAAAACATCAGGCAGGGGACAGGCGCACCGGAATACGAAACCTGACGATGGTTCCACCAGCCGGCGCGTTTAGAATTTCGAAATGGCCGCCGATTTCCTCCAGACGGCAAGCCATATTCGGGAGTCCATTTCCCATCCTGGATTCGGGAATTGACGCCACTCCTTCGGGTGGAAGCGCAAAGCCCCGGCCGTTGTCCTCGATTTCAATCGCAAATGCCAGCGGCTCGACCCGCAGCGCGAGGCGCACCTCTGTGGCGCCGGCGTGCTTCACCAAGTTGTTCAATGCCTCCTTGCAGGCAAGAAACAGGTTATGACGGGTTTCCGCGCTGAGCGACCACGCCGGCAAATGCAGCGGCATGTCCAGACGGCAGCGAATCTGCGCCGTGCGCAGAAAATCCTGGGCAAATTTCTCCAAATACGCCGCGAGACTCTCCAATGAATCTCTCTGCGGATTGATGGCCCAAACGATTTCACTCATAGCGCGTGTCAATTCGCGGGCCGTGTGGTAGATCTGATTCAGATATTCCCCGACTTGCGTGCTGTTTTCCAGTTCCCCGCGGGCCGATTCGCTTAACATGCTGATACGCGTCAGGCTTGCGCCGAGATCATCATGGATGTCCTGGGCAATGCGCGAGCGTTCCCGTTCCAGCGCCTGTTGCCGCTGTAATCGTTCCATTCGACGCCGGCCGTCCAGCCAGACAATGCCACCACCGATCCCCAAAGTAATTGCCGCTCCCAGCACGCGGAACCACCACGTCTCCCAAAAATAGGGAAGAACGATGAATGCGAACTCGGCCCCTTTGTTGTTCCATACCCCGTCGTTGTTGCAGGCAATGACGTGGAAGAAATGTTTGCCAGGAGGAATGTATGTGAAATGCGCGGAGCGCGTTGAGCCGGCATCAATCCAGGTCGGCTCAAGGTCATCCAGCCTGTATTTGAACCGCACTTTTTCCGGCGCAACAAAACTGAGTCCGGCAAATAGGAACTCATACCGGTGGCGACCGGGACCGATGCGCGGCAGCAATTTTTCGGCGGCTGTTTGCCAAATGACGCGATCATCCACAATCAGCCTTTCAATCACGACCGGTGGCATCAGTTGGTTGGTCACCACCTTGCTTGGATCAATTGAAACCAGTCCCTTCGCCGTCGGAAACCACAGCCGCCCGTCAGCGGTCCTGCAACTGCCCGGTTGAAAACCGCCCGAGCATTCGAGCGTAGGCAATCCGTCGCTGAGCCCATAGGAAAGACAATGCAGCGGTTCCGTGCTTCCGTCCGCGGCGTGGTTCAGCTCCGCTTTGCTGACCCGGATGATTCCGCCGTGAGAGCCGATCCAAAAAAAACCGAGGCCGTCATCTTGAATGTCGCAGATGAGATCATTCGGCAAACCCTGAGGTTTTCCAATCACCGAGATGCGCCCCTCTTTCAGTCGATTGAGACCGCCGCCAAGCGTGCCAATCCACAATGCACCGTTTTCCTCCAGATGAAGGCTCTGCACGAAGTCACTCGACAACCCGTCCGCGCGGTGCCACTGCTGAAGTCTGCCATCTTTCAATCGGCCAAGCCCACCTCCCGACATGCCGAACCACAAAGTTCCGTCTGGAGCTTCCGTGATGACACGAACGTCCGGCATGGCAATTTCCGGTTTGCGTCCGATCCAGCACGGCGTGTCATTCTCGTACCGAAATAAACCCATCCCTGTGCCGACATATAATCCACCATGGGTTGAATTCAAAAGCGCGACCGCTGGCGAAATGAAGTCCTGAAGCCCGTTGGCGCGTTCAAAACGTTCGCCATTCTTCACGAACAAGCCGCCACCCCATGTGCCCGCAAAGATTCTTCCATTGGCATCCTGCGTGACTGACCAAACGTAGTGATTCGAGAGTCCGTCCGCTTCGTCGTAGCGCCTCCACAGTTCGTTCTGGAAATTGTAAAGTCCGGCCCCTTCGGTGCCGATCCAAAGAGCGCCGTCACGCTCCGAAGTTACGGAAAGTATCGCGCGTCCTTGCCATGCGTCCGGAGGGCTGATGGTGCCAATATTGACTTGGTGCATGAGCACCAGGCCGCCGTTTCCCGTGCCCGCCCAAAGATTGTTTTCTGCATCTTCGCAAAGCGACGTTACCCAATCGGTCGGAAAACCATTCGTCCGCGAGAACCACACCGGGTCACGCCCCGGCGTCACTATGTACAATCCGTGGTCCGTCGTGGCGGCAGCCAGGCGTCTGTCTTTTGTTTGAATCACGGTGTGGACCGGCGCCCAACCCCAGGGCGCCGAGCCCAGATCGTCAATCCGCTTTTTGTCCGTCCACCGCTGGATGCGGTGTTCCGCCATTACCCAGAGCTCTCCGTCTTGTCCCGTTGTCAGACCTTGAATGTATGCGTTGGTGCCCGGTTCGGGCTCGATGATGGTCAATTGGCCGGCACCCAGCGCTGAAATTTGCGAATCACGCTGAATCCAGAGCCCGCCGCGCGGATTGGGTGTGAACGAAACAATCCCCGAGATTCCGTTCGGAGACGGAATGGTAAATCCATCCTTGAGCCGTGCGAGTTCACCTTTGTCGTTGAGTAGCCATAGGTCATTCAAAGCGTCGTTTCCGATACCAAGAATTTTTCCCCCGCTCCACGTCGCTCGAACCTCCACCGCCGTAAACGCGCCATCCTTGTATTTTGTGAGCTGGCCGTCTTCGTAACCAATCCAAAGTGTGCCGTCCTTTGCCTCAAACAGGCTGGTGATGTGCCGGCTGTGCATTGCCGGAATGGTGTTGTCATCAAACACCGTGAATCGCACGCCGTCGAATCGCGCCAACCCGCCGTACGTGCCGACCCAAATTTACCCGTCTCGCGTTTGGACGACGGCCTTGACTGCGTTTCCCGGCAACCCATCATCGGTTTGAAAAATTCGGAGCGAATAACCGGAAACCGCTGCGGAAGAGACACCCCATGCCGAACTGACAATGCACGCAAGCAGCAGCATCGCCAATGAAGCTTTTCGCACTGCAAGTAGAACACCAGAACACATGCCAATAATTCACGAGCTCGATTTACGCCCGTCGACCCACGCCTATTCAAACGGGGAGTGGCGAGAAAATCTATTTTGCCGAACCGACTTCGCTCGAACCCTTCTCGTCGCGGATTCCAAGCTTCTTCTCGAGTTCCGTCACGCGGCGAAGCAACTCGGGCAAATACTGGAGCGCTATCAACTGGCGCTTCATCTGCGTGTCCGGTTGCGCCGGTGACCCGAGCCATTTCTGGCCGTCCGGAATGTTGTTCATCACACCGGATTGCGCGGCGACTGAAACGCGATCGCCGATTCTTAAATGTCCCGCTACGCCCGCTTGTCCGGCAAGAATGACATAATTTCCGATCTTCGTGCTTCCCGCCATGCCGACCTGCGACACGACCAGACAATGTTCGCCAAGGACGACGTTGTGAGCGATCTGAACAAGATTGTCGATTTTCGTTCCTTTGCCGATGACGGTTGGACCAAGAGCGCCGCGATCCACCGTTACGTTCGCACCAATCTCCACGTCGTCGTGAATGATGACATTTCCGATCTGCGGAACTTTGCGGTGGATTCCGCCATCTTCGACATAACCGAAACCGTCCGAGCCGATGACCGTTCCGGAATGAATGCGAACACGGTTGCCAATTTCCGTTCTCGCATACAACGCTACGCGCGGAAAAAGATTTACGTCCCGCCCGATCTGGCAATCAGCACCGACGTGGTTGCCTCCCTGCAAGACCGAATCCGCACCGATCTTCACTTTTTCGCCGATGATACAGTTCGGTCCAACGTGCGCCGTGGAATCTACCAGCGCCGAGGAGGATACCACCGCAGTTGGATGCACGCCGGCGGAGAATTTTGGTTCAGGGAAAAAGATGGCCAGTACTTTCGCGAAGGCAATTCGCGCGTTCGGCACACGAATCAAGACCTTGTCACCAGAGGTGAAAGACCCGTCAACAATGATCGCCGAAGCCGCGCTTTTTTCAGCGCGCAGAAAGTAATCTGAATTCTCGGCAAACGTGAGATCGCCTGGTCGGGCACGATCGGCCGGAGCGAATCCGGAAAGCTCAACCGACGGATCGCCGGCAACTTCACCGCCAAGTTGGCGCGCAATCTCGTTTGCAGTAAAACCCATAAAATACTGGAATTGAAGGTATTCAGCCGCCTGCTAGACGCGCGGCGCCTTTTCATTGCCTCACTCGGAGCAATCCACGGCGCGTCATCCCGACGCATCAGCGCAAGTCGCCCATTGACTTGAAAATCGTGGCTAACTATAAAGTCGTGGCGGCAGCGAATTCAATCCCAACTTTCTTTATATGGCCAAAACACTGCGCGTCGGAATGATTGGTTACCGGTTCATGGGGAAAGCCCACTCAAACGCATGGAGACAAGCGCCAAAGTTCTTCCCTCTCAAGGCCCACATTGAAATGCACACGATCTGCGGCCGCAATCCCGCCGCAGTGCAGGCCGCGCGCGCGCAGTTCGGCTGGCAGCACGCCTCAACCGATTGGCGCGAAGTCGTCGAATCCCCGCTTATCGACATTGTGGACATCAACACGCCGAACGACAGCCATTGCGAAATCGCCGTCGCCGCAGCGCAAAACGGGAAACACGTGCTCTGCGAAAAGCCGCTGGCGCTGACAGTAAAGCAGGCCCAAACCATGCTCGCCGCCGTCCAAAAATCCAAAGTCGTCCACATGGTCTGCCACAATTACCGGCGCATCCCGGCCATCGCGCTGGCCAAAAAAATGATCGCCGAAGGCGCGCTCGGGCAGATTTACCATTACCGCGCCCGGTACGCGCAGGATTGGATCGTGGATCCCGGATTTCCCGCTCATCTGGCGGTTGCAAAAAAACATCAGCGGCAGCGGCACGCACGGCGACATCAACGCGCACATTATTGACCTTGGACGTTACCTCGTCGGCGAATTCAAGGAAGTCTGCGGGCTGATGCACACGTTCATTACCGAACGTCCGCTCCAGGACGCTTCAGGCAAGGGCCAGGGACTGACCTCGAAGGCGGCGAAGAAGATGGGCAAAGTCACTGTGGATGACGCCGCGCTGTTCATTGGCCGATTCGAAAACGGCGCGCTGGCGAACCTCGAAGCCACCCGCTTCGCGCTCGGACGGAAGAACTGCATCCAGATTGAAATCAACGGCAGCAAAGGCTCGCTCTCATTCGATTTCGAGGACATGAACCGGCTGAAGTTTTTCGACAACACCAATCCACCTGACCGGCAGGGCTTCCGCGACATTCTCGTCACGCAACAAAACGGCGTGCATCCATACTTCGGTCAATGGTGGCCGCCCGGCCACATCATCGGTTACGAACACACGTTCGTTCACACTATCGCGGACTTCGTGAACGCGTGCGTGGATGGAAAACCGGTGCAGCCAACGTTTGAAGACGGTCTGAAGAATCAGCGTGTGCTGGAAGCCGTCGAGGAATCGGCGAAGTCGGGAAAATGGGTGAAGGTTTAGCCGATCAACACCTTTACCTTCGCACGAATATCTCCGCCCCTCATCAACGACTCGCCGACAAGTATGGCGTCGGCTCCGCAGTTGGCGAGACGCTCCACGTCAGCGCGCGTGTGAATGCCACTTTCCGCGACGAGCAGAGGCCGGCTCTCGACACTCGGTGCTCGGCTTTCAACTAAATACGCCAGTCGTTCCGTCGTTCCTAGATCCACTTTGAAGGTTTTCAAATCCCGATTGTTTACGCCAATAAGTTTTGCGCCAATGGCCATTGCCCGATCCAGTTCCGCTTCATCATGAACTTCGACCAGCGCGGCCAGACCGGCCTCAATTGCGAGGGAATGGAACTTCTTCAGCCGTTCGTCATCCAGAATCGCGACGATCAGCAAAATCGCATCGGCGCCCCATTCGATGGCTTCCAGGATCTGCCGCTCATCAATAATGAAATCCTTACGCAGCAGCGGCAGCTTCACCGCCGCGCGAATCTGCCGCAGGTAATCGAGCGAGCCTTGGAAAAATTTCTCGTCCGTGAGAACGGACAGGCAAGCTCGCGCCCGCCGCTTCGTATTCCTTTGCGATACGGACTGGATCGAAGTCCTTGCAAATCACGCCGGCAGATGGCGAAGCTTTTTTTACCTCAGCTATCAGCGCGACCGATCCGAGCTTCGGTTTCCGCAATGCAGCGAGAAAGTCGCGCGGCTCACCGCGTTCAAGCATCGCATCGCGCAAATCGCCCGCCGCGATGAGCCGCTCCGGCAGCTTCGCGACCTCGCGTTTCTTCTCTTCAACAATTGTTTCTAAGATGTTTGCCACAGAGACGCAGAGTTAAAGAACAAAACGTTTGACACCATCCTTCAGTAGCCGCGAGTTGAAATTTATCAAGAGTCCGCGGCGTTTTCCGCTCAAACGGAGATAAGTCAACATTTGAGCCTCAAACAATGGATCAAGTCGCTCGACACTTTTGAGTTCCACTACGACCGCCTCTTCGATGAGAAAATCGAGAAAAACACGATGAATTTCAATTGCGCAGCCAATGATACGCTCCGTCAGCGGGTCGTTCTGTTCGGAAAATTCCAGCATGTTTAGCCAGAGAGTCACAAAGCCGCCGAGATTTGAAAATAAGTTTTTACTCTGTGCCTCTGTGGCAAAAAAGTTATTCCTCCTCATCCTTCACCCCCTGCATCCGCTTCGCCGGGCAACCCGCGCGCAGCCAGCCGTTCACGAACGGGTCCAGGTCGCCGTCCATCACGCCCTGCACGTTGCTGGTCTCGACGCCGGTGCGCAGGTCCTTCACCATGCGATACGGCTGGAAGACGTAGCTGCGAATCTGGTTGCCCCAGGAGATGCTGCCTTTCTCGCCGTAGAACCGCTCCATCTCCGCCTTCTGCGCGTCCACGCGCTGCGCGTAAATGCGCGAGAGCAAAAGCTTCATCGCCGTCGCGCGGTTCTGATGCTGCGAACGCTGGCTTTGCGAGGCGACGACCAGCCCGGTCGGAATGTGCGTGATGCGCACCGCGGTTTCCACCTTGTTCACGTTCTGGCCGCCTTTGCCGCCGGAACGAAACGTATCCACTTGAAATTCATTCGGCGGAATCACGATCTCCTCGTCGTTCTCCTCAATTTCCGCGATCACGTCCACGCTGGCAAAGCTCGTGTGCCGGCGTTTGTTCGAGTCGAACGGCGAGATGCGCACGAGCCGATGCACGCCGCGCTCGGCCTTGCGTATAGCCGTAGGCGATTCTCGCCGCTGATGAGCATCGTCACGCTCTTGATGCCCGCGCCTTCGCCCGGCAGCGCGTCGGTGACTTCCACCTCCCAGCCGCGCGCCTCGGCCCAGCGCTGATACATGCGCGAGAGCATCTCCGCCCAATCCTGCGCCTCGGTGCCGCCGGCGCCGGCGTTGATGCTCAGGATGCAATTGCTTTTGTCGTGCGGGCCGCTGAGAAAAACCGTCGAAGTTCAAGCGCGTCGAGTTCCTTGAAAAACTTCGCGAGATCGGCTTCGAGTTCCTTCTGGATTTTCGGCTGGGCGTCGGCCGGCTCCGCTTCGCCCAGTTCGACCATCACCTGGAAATCTTCGAGCTGCTTTTCGGCCTTGAGCAGCGGCTCGATCTTGTCGCGGAGGGAATTGGCCTCGTCGATGAGTTTCTGGGCCTGCTCGCGATTGTTCCAGAAATTTTCCGCCGCCATCAGGGCGTTGAGTTCGCCCAGGCGTTTTTGCGCGCCCGGGCACGTCAAAGAAACCTCCGCAGATGCGCGAGCTTCTCGGAAGCGGTCGAAATCTCAGCCGTGATGGTGTCGAACATGACGCGAAGATACAGGAGCAGCGCGGCGGAATCCAGAAGGCAATCGTGGAGAAAAGAAATTCAAACCGCGCTTTGCCCCGCGCCATCGGCTCCACCGCCATCCAAATCAATCAGAATGTCCCGTGGCTCGGCGCCTTTGCTCGGCCCAACGATGCCGCGGTTCTCCAATTCGTCCATGATCCGCGCCGCGCGGGTGTAGCCGAGGCGCAGCCGGCGTTGCATCAACGAGACGCTCGCCTTTTGTTCACTGCGAATAACCTCGATGCATTGCTGAATCAGGTCCTCGTCCTCGTCAATGCCGCTCTCGTCGTCGCCGAAGGAACCAGCCGGTTTGGAAAGCTGCTGGTGAATTTCTATTTCGTAGCTCGGCTTTGCCTGTCGCGCGATGAAATCGACGATGCTCTGAATTTCCTGGTCTGTGATGAGCGCGCCCTGTGCGCGAATCAACTTGGCGGATCCGGGCGGCAGATAAAGCATGTCGCCCTTGCCGAGCAATTTGTCCGCGCCCATCGCGTCGAGAATCGTGCGCGAGTCCACCTTCGCGGCCACCTGGAAGGCTATGCGCGCAGGAATGTTCGCTTTAATGACGCCCGTGATGACGTCCACGCTAGGCCGCTGCGTTGCAACGATGCAATGAATCCCGGCGGCCCGTGCCATTTGTGTGATGCGTGCGATGGCCATTTCCACGTCCGCGGGCGCCACCAGCATCAGGTCCGCGAGTTCGTCGATAATGACGACGATGTAGGAAAGTTTTTCGGGAATGACGATGTCGTCCTCACGCGGCACGACGATTTCCTCGTCCACCTCGACCGCGAAACCTTCCGCGCCGGGCTCGACTTTCTCCTTCTTCACTGTCAGCGGCAGCTCGGGTTCCTGCGGAACGAGTTTTTTGTTTGGGCGCGAATTGAATGACGCAATGTTCCGGACGCCGACCTTGGCGAAAATCTGGTAACGCTTTTCCATCTCGTTCACGACCCAGCGCAAGGCGAGAATCACTTTTTTCGGGTCGGTTACCACCGGCACGACGAGATGAGGCAGCGTGTTGTAATGTTGAAGCTCGACGACTTTCGGGTCGATCATTACGAACCGGAGTTGGTCCGGCGAAAAACGGTAAAGCAGAGAGGTGATAATGGCATTGATGCAAACTGATTTTCCGGAGCCGGTGCTGCCGGCAATCAACAAGTGCGGCATCTCCGCCAGGTCCGCGACGATTGGGTGCCCGTAAACATCCTTGCCCAGCGCAATCGGCACGCGCGCCTTGGTGTTGCGCCATTCCTCGGACTCGAACAGGTCGCGCACGATGACTTTCGTCTTTACCGGGTTTGGCACTTCGACACCGACGGAGCTTTTGCCGGGCACGGGCGCGAGGATGTGGATGCGCTCGGCTTTGAGCGCGGCGGCGATGTTGTTCGAGAGTGCCGTGATTTTTTCCAGCTTCACTCCGGGCGCGGGATGCAATTCGTACCGTGTGATCGTTGGGCCTTTGGTGATGTCGCCAAGCGAAACCTCGATGTCGAACTGCGCCAGCGTTTGCTGCATCAGCCGCGCGTTGGCCATCAATTCCTCCTTTGATTCCGTCGGTTTCAACGTGGCGTCGGGATGTTGGAGAAAATCCATCGGCGGCAACTGGTAATTGCCGATCATCGGCGTGGAAGCAACGGTGATAGGCTTCAGCTTCTTCGGTTTCGGTTTTGCTGCGGGCATCGAACCATCCGCGATATGAACGTTGGGCTCCGGCTTCTTCTCCGGCGGTTTCTCGGCATCAGCCTTTTCGTCGGATTTACCAGCGGGCTTTTCGTCTGCCTTCGGTTCGGCCACTTTGCCGAGAACTTCCGCGGTCGTTGCTGCGGCGACTTCCCGCGCGGGAATGACTTCGACTTCATCGGCTGGCGCGGGCTCCTTCACCGGCTCCGCAGAAGTGCTCTTCTTTACGCGTGAACCCTTCGCTTGCGGTACACTGAGATCGCGCACGGTCGGTTCAGGAACCGGTTTTAAGTCCGCACCAAGACCGGATCGCGCGACCTGGTCCTGAAGCTCCTTCGCCTGCTTATGCAAATCGCGCGCGCGGCGTTCGAGTACCGCTTCTTCTGGTGTTCCGCCTTCCGTGGACGAATTCTTCAGCCGCGCTCGAAGCCATTCGCCGAGGCGAAAGTCCGTGAGGAAAAGCAGGCTGACAAGGTAAAGTGTGGAATAGACAATTACGGCGCCCACTGTGCCCAGCATCCAGAAACAATATTCGTAGGTTACGAACCCGATCCAACCGCCGGCACTCGAGGCGCCAAGCCGAACATGCAGCCGTCCGAACCAGCCTGCGTGTCCCGCGATATAAAGCAATCCCGTGAGCGCAACCAGCAGCATGAATGACCAAAGCACAGACCACAGCAACCGCTCACGGAGATAATGAAGAAAGCCAAGCAGATACGCCGCGCCAAATGCTGCGAGCAAAACCGGCAACATGTATCCAGCAACGCCGAGCGGGAAAAACACCATCCATGCGAGATACGCGCCGAGAGCACCTATCCAGTTTCGCACCGGATCATTCGGAGGCTTGTTCAGGAAACCGATGTCGTGAGGATCAAAAGACAGTTGGGCCACAAGCAGCAACAGCGCGGCAGCGAGAAGCAAGACGCCAATGATGTCATTGAAGCCGTGCGATTCGGAGTCAGCCGATGCCTTTCTTGCCATGAACGCAGATTAACAACTCAAACGGCGCGCCTCAAAGTCAAAAAGGACCACTCAGTTCTCTAACGGGGCTATCACAGGGGCGATCAATTCTGCTTAATTGAGCGGCACAACGAACCAACGAATTCCGTCACCTTCGGCACCAGTTCGCCCGATTTGCCGAACTGCGCAATTTGGTTCACGACCGCGCTGCCGACGACAACGGCCTCGGAGTTCGCGGCGACGAGTTTCGCCTGTTCCGGCGTTGAAATACCGAAACCCACTGCTATGGGCAAATCCGTATGTGCCCGAATCTTCGCCGTCATTGCCGCGATGGTGTCGGAAACCTTCTGTTGCATGCCGGTCACACCTTCACGCGATACGTAATAAATGAAACCTGCGCCGCGTTTGACGATTAGTTCGATGCGGTCATCCGGCGTGGTCGGCGCGACGAGGTAGATGTTGCACAAGCCGGCTTGGCGCATGAGCCCCTCATAGTTCTCGCTTTCTTCTGGCGGCAGATCGAGCACGAGGAGGCCGTCCACGCCCGCTTTTGCCGCGTCGCGTATGAACTTCTCGACGCCGCAACGATGCATGAGATTGAAATAGAGGTAGAGGACGATGGGAATTTGTGATTCGGCGCGAATGCGGGCGACCGTTTCCAAGACTTTTGGCGGCGTTGTCCCGGATTCGAGACCGCGCTGGGCCGCAAGTTGATTCACCAGACCGTCAGCCAACGGGTCGCTGAACGGAACGCCGAGTTCGAGGACATCCACGCCGATCTTGTCGAGTGCGAGCGCGAGCCGCCGCGTGGCTTCGAGGTTGGGGTCCCCCGCGCCGATATAGACGATGAATCCTTTCTTCACTTCGCACTTCAACCGGGCGAAGCGATCAACAATGCGGTTCATGCGGCGGGAGTGTAGGACAGCGCCTCCGGCCTGTCTCTGATTTTGTGCACTCTTTCCCTCCCGAAGCCGTTCTGGAATTCGAGGAAGCAGTCGAATTCTATAAACAACGCGGCCGCAATCTGGCACAACAATGCAGTGTCGCGAAACGCTCGCGTTCATGACACTATATTTTATGACCCAACTCGTTCAATCCCGCTGGTTGCCAGTGTTGTTACTCACCTGCTCGAATGTTTTCATGACGTTCGCGTGGTACGGTCATCTGAAATTCAAAAGCAAACCGCTGCTCATCGTCATTCTCGCGAGCTGGGGCATTGCCTTCTTTGAGTACTGCCTGCAAGTGCCAGCCAATCGGTGGGGCAACAATGTCTATTCCGCCGCGCAACTGAAGGTCATTCAGGAAGTCATCACTCTGGTGGTGTTCTGCGGTTTCGCGGTGCTGTATCTCGGCGAGAAAATCCGCTGGAACTACATCGCAGCCTTTGTCTGTGTTCTTTGTGCCGTGGCATTTGCGTTCCTGCCGCAAAAGTAACCCGCAGAGACGCCGAGGCGCGGAGTTGCTAAAGATATTTTCTTCTGGGATTATTCCCCTGTGTCTCCGCGGTGAAATGATGAGCTTTTACGACAAACTGAAATTCGACGCGAACGGGCTGATCCCGGCCATCATCCAGGAACAGAAGACCGGCCGGGTGCTGATGATGGCGTGGATGAACCGCGCGTCGCTGGAGAAAACCATCGCGACCGGCAAGACGCATTTCTGGAGCCGGTCGCGCCAGAAGTTCTGGATGAAAGGCGAGAGCAGCGGCCACACGCAGACGGTCAAGGACATCGCGTTCGATTGCGACGGCGACACGCTGCTGATCCAGGTCGAGCAAATCGGCGCGGCCTGTCACGAAGGCTATCAATCCTGCTTCTTCCGCTCGGTCGAAGGCGACGGCGCGAAGTTTCAAGATCACCGAACCGCAGCTCGAAACGCCCGGAGCAGATCTACGGAAGAAATGATGAGAAGCGGTGATGGACGAGACGTGCGTACCCGAATTCATGGACGAGCCGTTCCATTCGGCAGCCGCGGCTATTTCTGATGCTCCTGCTGCTCTTGTTTCGCGCGGCATGGATTTCCTCAGCACCTGGGTCGCGACGCCCAACCTGGTGCTGGAAGGCAATCCCATCGCCAAGAAGCTTGGCTGGAGATGGGGCATTCCGCTTAACCTGGCGCTCTGCTTCGGCGTTCGCCTTCTGGCCGCTGCCGGCCATCGTCGTCAGCACCACCAGCGTGCTGGTGGCCGCGCGCAATTTTCAATCCGCCTGGCTGATGCGTTCGCTGGGCGAGAGATCTATCGCGATTGGCACGTCGAGCGCATTCAGGAAACCAGCATCACGCTCTACCTGTTCTGCCTGGCCGGCAAACACGCTGCTCACCGCGGCGGTCGGGCGCGGCGGTGATTTATTTCAGCGAGCGAGCAGGCTCGTGCCGCTGGCCATCGGGCATGGGCATCGTCGCCTACGCCGCTGGCGGTGGCGTTCTACACGCTGCTGGCCATCTGGCGGCTGCGCCGGCGCAGCGCATCGCGCTGGCAACGCCGCGTGGACGAAGTCGCCAAGGCGGCATCGATGGATAACACCGGCTGGGCTGGCCGGAATCCAGCCGGGAATAACTCGCGACATGTATTCACCCACGCTCGATGAATTCCTGAAACTGGCCGCGCAGGGCAACCTGATTCCCGTCACGCGCCGCCTGCTGGCCGATATTGAAACGCCGCTCTCCGCCTATCGCAAAATCCGCGGGCCGGGCGAATCGTTTCTGTTCGAGTCCGTCGAAGGCGGCGAACATCTCGGCCGCTATTCGTTCGTCGGCTGCAATCCGCGCGCGGTCATCCGGCAAACGGGCAACCGCGTCGAAGTGATCGAAAATGGCAAGGTCGTGGAGAAGTTCGCCGGTTCACGCGCGACGCCGGGGCAGGCGCGAGCCGCGACGAGGGCGAGTCCGTGCGGGACGGCCTCGAAGTCGTCGAGCGGGTGATGAAAAAATATCGCGCCGTCGCCGTGCCCGGCCTGCCGCGCTTCACCGGCGGCGCGGTCGGTTTCATCGGCTACGAATTCATCCACGACGTCGAACCGGTCGTGCCGCGCCCGCCGCACGACGAACTGCAGACGCCCGACGATGTATTTCCTCATCGCCGACCAATTGCTCATCTTCGATCGCGTCGCGCAGACCATCACCGTCCTGGTCAACGCCGTGCTCGACGACGCCGCCAGCCCGGCGGAAGCCTACGAGAACGCCGTCGGCGAAATCGAGCGGCTCGTCTCGCTGCTCGAACAACCGAGCGAACATCATCCCGTCACCGTGCCCGACGAAGTGCCGCCGCTGCCGTTCGAGTCGAACGTGCCGAAGGAAAAATTTCTCGCCAACGTTCGAAGCGCCAAGAAATACATCACCGCCGGCGACATCATCCAGGTCGTCGGCTCGCAACGCTTCTCAGCGTCGAGTCGAAGGCGTCGCCGCTGGACGTTTACCGCGCCGCGCGCTCGATCAATCCGTCGCCCTACATGTTCCTGCTCGAACTGGACGGCTTTTCGCTCGTCGGCGCGTCGCCGGAAATTCACGTGCGCTGCGAGGACCACAAGGTTGAGATTCGCCCCATCGCCGGCACGCGCCGCCGCGGCAAGACGCCGGAGGAAGACGCCGCGCTGGAAAAGGAACTGCTCGCCGACCCGAAGGAACGCGCCGAACACGTCATGCTCGTGGACCTCGCGCGCAACGACATCGGGCGCGTGTGCGATTTCGGCAGCGTGCAGGTGAAGGACCTGATGATCATCGAGCGTTACAGCCACGTGATGCACATCGTGTCGCAGGTCGAAGGGCAACTGTCCGCCGGACAAGACGCCCTACGATCTGATGCGCGCGACGTTTCCGGCGGGCACGCTGAGCGGCGCGCCGAAGATTCGCGCCATGCAGATCATCTCCGAACTCGAAGGCACGACGCGCGGGCCGTATGGCGGTTGCGTCGGCTACTTCTCCTTCAACGGCAATCTGGACTGCTGCATCACCATCCGCACCGCGCTGCTCAAGGACGGCAAAGCCTACGTGCAAGCCGGCGGCGGCTGGGTGAACGACTCCGAACCGGAAGCGGAATTTCAGGAAACGGTGAACAAGAGCAAAGCGATGCTCAAAGCCGTGGCGCTGGCGGAGACGTTTGCGAAATGAGGGTAAAGCCCGAATCCGCTTATGGCCAGCGTAGCCGATAGTAGCGTTGCGGGTTTGCTGGCGCGTTGGTGTCAGTGAAAAGGTAACGAGGGAGGGCAGGCCCGAGGAAATTCCAATCGACGAGATTTGTTGAGTATTCGACGCTGAATGCGCCCGCTATGGAATTGCTGAGAGCGAAAGTCACGTTCGTTCCACCGAGGCCGGCGACGTTCGTCATGTAGAGCCACGGCGCATACGGCCAATAATTCGTAAGCACGGCATCCAGTTCGGTCTGGCTCACAATGCCATCGCCGTTGATGTCACCGGGCACGGCTCCAGTCGGTGGAGTTACCTGAAGGCTGTAGCTGAAACTTTTCTCCGCGGAAAATGGCGAGCCGGCAAACGAACTGTCCACCGCTTGCACGCTGGCGTAAAGGGGCTGATTCACGGGCAGGTTCCTCAATTTGAAAAAGAGATTCTGCTGTACGTTGCCCATGCCTGACAGACGACGTTTGCCGTTGCTTTCTGCATTGGCGATCATGATGTCGCCCAATCCGGGAGCAGTGCCGACGCGCAGGTTGTAGGTCAATCCCGCGGACGGCGTTTGGGCGTCCGTGGCCGGGTTCCACGCGAAGCCGACTGCGTTGTCCATTACCGTGAACGTCAGGCCAGTTGGTGCGGCGGGCGGAGTGTTCGAGGCAACGGTGTTGTTTCGAAATATTCGGGTGATGGTTCCATACAGGCTGTTCGTAGCGCCTGTAAGAACCAGGTCGAGCCGGCCATCGTTGTCGTAGTCTCCCCAGGCAATGGAGCAGAGGCGAATTCCCGGCAGTCCGGCGTTTACTTTGGAAAAGCCGCTGCCGGTGTTGCGCCAGAGTTGGGTTTCACGCTGGTTGTAAATGTCGGTGCGGTTTCCGGCCACGACGAAATCGAGCTTCCCGTCGGAATCATAGTCTCCCCAGGCCACCGAGTCCGCAGCGACTTCCAGAAATGTGGCGAACAGCGTGAACCCAGAGCCGGTGTTTTGCCAAACCCGCACCCCCGCCGGGATATTTGTGTCGTTGGACGAACTGGACAGTAACAAATCCGGCAAACCGTCATTGTTAAAATCTCCCCACGCAATGGCTCTCCCGAACTGGTTGGTCCAGGGAACTGCGACCGCGGTAAAGACACCATCGTCGCCCTCATTGATACCTCGTAAAAGTTGTTCGCCGAACTGGAGATCGAAGCGCCCGTCATTGTTGAAGTCAGTCCACAATGACGGGGACTGGTTCACGAACAATGGAAGGGGCGTTTGATCTGGACGATAAAAGCCGTTCACGGAATTCCGCCAAAGCTGCGTGTTATCCTCGACGGTGTCGTAGTCCGCGACGACCACATCAGTCCGTCCGTCATTGTCATAATCTCCCAAGGCTGCCGCGGTCGTGTTTACATGCATGCGGGGCAACGACACAGCGTTGGAAAATCCGTTTCCGGTGTTCCGCCAGATTCCAGCATACGGTTCAGTGGCAAGGAAAACGTCGAGGCGGCCGTCATTGTCATAATCCACCCAGTGGCCTGTCCCGTTGGTAATGCCAAGACCCGCATTGATGTTTGAGAATGTCGTGCCGGTGTTGCGCCAGATCTGCGCGATCCCAATTGAGTTATTGGTTGGGTATCCCGTGAGAAGAATGTCCAGTCGTCCATCGTTGTCGTAATCGCCCCATTCCACAGCGTTATAGGACAACGTGCCTGGAAGTTCAAAACCAGCGTCGGAGAACACCGGCTGCGCGGGCGCGGCGGCCACTGCCAGAAGAAGATTCAGGACCAGGATGACCTTGGTAATGCGAGATCGCGACGTATTCATTGCCCGATTTGTTGAGCGATCAGTGGCTGATTAGAAAACCACTAGCACACCTCCACGCAAAAGTGAACAGATCATTTTGCGTGAGAAATCGCATATTTCGCCGGGAATTTCAGGAAACGCTGAACAAGAGCAAAGCGATGCTCAAAGCCGTGGCACTGGCGGAGACGTTTGCAAAAACGACTTGAACCATACGACCTTTGATTCTATTCCGGCGTTGCCGGTTGCGGCCAGACCCAATCACGACCGCGCTGCCACTGGAATGATGTTGAATGGTCCGCCGGCGAAGCGTCGCCGCCGTCGTCGTTTCCGTCTTCGCCAATGGAATACAGCAGAAACGTTCCGTCAGAATTCAGGCGATAGCGCAACGGCTTGCCGTCCACAGGATCGCGAGGCACTGCGGAAAAAAAATCTGGAACGAGCCTAGTCAATTCAGAAGGGTAATCTCCACGCTTCGCTTGATATCGTTTGAGAGCAACGGCGGTGGTCGTCAGTTGTTTCGCGGCTTCGGCTATGATCACCTTATTAAAGGCCCTGCTTAAATAGGTGATCGATGCGGAGATCACGGTATGCATATCCGCTTTGTTGGGATTGGCGAACAAAGACAACTCGTCATTTGTTGATGTCACGAGGGCCGCCAGCCTCCCTTCCAGAACCTGCTCCGCGCATTGAAGGCAGTAGTTTGTGCTTGCAAAGCGCGACGCCTCCAGCAGCGCTTGGTAACCTTTCAATGCTTCAAGTTCGTCCGGATACGACCACCAATAGCGCCACAGAAAGATCTTTGTTCTAAGCTTGACCTTGTCAAAAGCCGTCTCGTGTTCGTCGGCAAAACCAAGATTCTGCCACGCGTCAAAATGCCGCATCAAGGGATAGTTGGACTTACGCCATTGCAGGAGCGTGATTTCTCCAGTCACACGCTCCATTTCCAACGCCTGCTCTTCCGCGGAAACAAACTCCAGACTGGCCCAGTCATTTTGAATTGCCGCCAACTCCTCATCGGTCAAAATCGGAGACTGCAGGAGTTCCCAAGTAGCATCCAGCGCGATGTGCACCAGTTCGGAGATGACAAGTCGTTCATCTTTCATTCCTTTCACAATGGCCATCATGGCCCGAACATCTTTCACTGCAGACGCGGCATCGCCACGATGGAGATCACAAAGGGCGGCTGTTCCCAAACGCAGAGCCGCGCGTTTCGACTCTGCCAAAAGCAAGTTGGTGAAGTTCAGATCGGCAACACCCCCGCTATAGTCCATGTGAAAGTCGAATGCCGGCTTCTCAACAATTTGATGCAATAGCCGTAGCGAATCTGCATTTTGAGCAACAGCCGCTGCGAGTTCTTCCCATGAATTGGTTGCGAAATCGTCACGCGCATCTGGCTGTTTCCAGACAATCATCGCCTTTCCCGAAGCAACCATCCTCATCCCGGAGTATGAATTTGTGGCCAGCAGGCTGTCATCCGCTTTGAAAAGCGCAGCCGCTTTGCGAAAAACGTCCGCGCTGTTTTGGCCCGGAGGAAGGGGCGGCGGAATCACCTGCGACAATTCCATCGGTTCGCCCTTCGCCTTCAATTCGGCAATGTAAGCATTCGTCGTAGCGCGCAACTGATAATGACGAGCAATGGATCCAAGAATCGCGAAGGCGACCAGCACCCCGACTGAGATCAGAATTTTCCAGAGACGTTTCATCCGTTTCTCTTGAGAAAAAAGTTCCGCTGCTTCTCGCTGATGGGCATTCCGAGTTTCTCCATCACCTGCAGCATGTCCTCCCAGACCCGGCGCTTCTCGCTCATCGCCTGGTTGCGCAGCAGATACGCCGGATGATACGTCGGCATCAGCGGCATGCCGCGATACGTCTGCCAGTGTCCGCGCAGCCGCGTGATGCCGGCGGTCTTGCCGAGCAAACCCTCCACCGCGGTCGCGCCCAGAGCGACGAGGACCTTCGGCCGGATCAAATCAATCTGCTCGTGCAGAAACGGAATGCAGGTCTGCATTTCCTCGGGCGGTCGGCTTGCGGTTGCCGGCGGCTCTGGCCCGGCGTGTCCGGCCGGCATTTCAAAATGTTGGCGATGTAAACGTCTTCGCGGCGCAGGCCCATTGTCTGGATGATTCTTGGTGAGCAACTGGCCCGCCTTGCCGACGAACGGTTCGCCCTGTTCATCTTCGTCCGCGCCGGGCGCTTCGCCCACGAACATCAGTTCCGCATCGATGCTTCCGACGCCGAACACGACATTCTTGCGTGACGAGGCGAGGTGCGAACATTTCACGCACGCCATTGCGCGCTGGCGCAGTTCAGCAAACGCCGCGGCTTTGGCTTCGGGACTCAGCGATCGCGCGGGCTGCATAACAGTTTCGCCGGGCACGTTGAGTCCAAACGAAACTTCAACAGCGGGCTTTTGTTCAATCGGGGGTGCTGTGCGCGGCGGAGCCGTTGGCGCAACGGGCCGCGGCGGTGAGGCGGGAGGCGCCGCACACGGAGCCGGCGTCGGTTTTGAGAACGGCGCTTGGATTGTCTTGTTTAACCCGGCCAGTGTCTCAGGCGAAACCGAAACAAAGCGCACGCCCCGCGCTTTGAGCTTTTCCAGATGTTGAACGGTGGCGTCGAGAAGTTGTTCGTACTCGTCCGGCATGAACGGATCGTAGCGACGAATGATTCGGCCAGACGAGAAAATTCGTGAGAGCGCAGCCGTCCCATTGCAGCGGTCGCGAGACGCCTGTACTACTCTGCCTTGAACTGAACTTCCGCTTCGGGCAGTCCGGGGGCCGTGACCTTCAATTCGATAGTTCCCGCGCGTCGCGAGCTTTGCACGTATGCCAGCGCCCGACCACGATTCAGCTTGCGCGATCGTGACTTCAACGGAGTCATGTCGCGCTGGTCGCCGTTGTCGAGTCCGAGCAAGCGGCCAGCTCCGGTGACTTCGACGGAGCAGAGCGCGTCACCATTTGGAACCAGTGCGCCCGATTCGTCCACCAGCCGCAACTCAACGTGCGCCACGTCCGCGCCGTCTGCAGCGAGGCTCGTTTTGTCCGGCACGAGTTCTATGCGCCCGGGTTTGCCGGCGGTAACGAGACGTGTTTCGACGACTTTGTCGCCATCTTGTCCGACCGCTTTCAATTCGCCGCGCTTGAACGGCACGTTCCAACGGAAGATGCAGTTAGTCGCTTCCGAAGCGTCCTTTCGTCCGAGCGATTCGTTGTTGAGGAAAAGCTCGACCGATTTACAATTCGAGCAAGCCTCGACCGGCAAGCTGCTTCGTGAGTCGTTTTCCCAATTCCAATGACTTTCCAACGTCCCGCCGAAACGACCGCCACCGCGCGTTCCGCGTCCTGCGCGCACCGCGAGCAACACGACGGGCTTTTCGGACCAGAGCGCTTGGCGCACGAATGCCCGCGGCTTGAGAAATCCGCACGTGTCGAATACGCCCGCCTCCGAACCGCGCGAAGGCCAGACTCCGCCTTCGCCAAGAAAATCAAAACCAACCCAAAGAAACTGTCCGGCAACCCGAGTGTTCCTTGCGGCTTCCACGTAATCGAGTCCTTGTCCGGTTTCGCTGCCGACAAACTTCCGGTTCGGATAGAGCGCGAGGTCCTTTTCAAGCTGTGGAATTTGATAGTTGTAGCCGACCACGTCGAGGAGGTCCGCCAACCCTGTCGCGTCGGAAGCCGGAATATTCGCGAGCGCGGCAGTAATCGGTCGCGAGGAGTCGCACTCACGGACCACCTTGATCAACCGCGGCGCGGTTTTTGCGAGAATTTCGGCAGAAGGCTTTTTTGGATCGAATTGGATTCCGTCGGTTGGATAGCTGAAGGGATCGTTTGCGTAATCCACTTCGTTGCCAATGCTCCAGAGGATAACGCTTGGATGATTGCGGTCGCGCGTGACCATTTCGCGGAGGTCTGTCTCCGCCCACTGATCGAAGTATTCCGCGTAGCCATGCAGAGACGGTGTGCCACGATTCCAACCTTCAAGCCACTTGTGTTTCGCGCCGGTCCATTCATCGAAGGCCTCGTCCATGACCATCAGGCCGAGGCGGTCGCAAAGCTCATAAAGCTCCGGCACCATGGGATTGTGCGAGGTGCGAACGGCGTTGCAGCCGATTTCCTTCGCAAGCCGCAGGCGGCGTTCGAGCACCTTATCCGGCACGGCAGCGCCAAGCACTCCGGCGTCATGATGCGCGCAGATGCCTTTGAACTTCATTGGCTGGCCGTTCAGGAAGAATCCTTGCTGCGCGTCGAAGCGAATGGAACGGATGCCGAACGGTGTCTCTGTTTCGTCCAGCGTTTGGTTGTCAGAACGAACAATTGTCCGCGCACGGTAAAGGTTTGGAAAATCCGGCGACCACAATGCCGGGGCTGCCATGTTGGAAGTCTGCGTGACCAGTGAATCTCCTTTGGGCGAAAGCGAAACTTCGTTCGTGAGCCGCTGCTTCACTTCGCCATTTGGAGCAAACAGTTCGGTAATTAATTTGATCCGTTCCGACCTTGCAGTCTCGTTCTGAATTTGAGTCTGAATTTCGACGGTGGCGTTTTGCGCGGAGACGTTTGGCGCGGTGATGAACACGCCGTGTCGCGCGACGTGCATTTTTTCCGTCGCGATGAGCCAGACGTGGCGGTAAATGCCTGAACCCATATACCAGCGCGAATCGGCGATTTGCGAGTGGTCCACGCGAACGGCAATCACATTTGTCTCGCCAAAGCGCAGATAAGGCGTGAGGTCGTAGCCAAAGGTTGAATACGCGTAAGGGTGTTTTCCGAGATAATGCCCGTTGATCCACACCTCGCTGTTCATCGCCACACCATCGAACTCCATGCTCACCAGCTTTTCCTTCCACGCACTGGGCGCAAGGAAATGTTTGCGATACCATCCGATGGCGCCGGGAAGATACGCCGTTCCGCTGGCGTTCGTGCGCGAGAACTCGCCTTCCGCGCTGAAATCGTGTGGCACGTTCAGCTCGCGCCAGGATTTATCCTCGAACGCTGCCTGCGAAGCTTCACTTACATCTCCAAGGTGAAACCGCCAGTCGAAATCGAAGTTTTCGCGAAAGCGTGGTGCGGTCGCGGCGATCAACGTGGTCGTGGTGAAGAGCAGGATTGCGAAGGGCGCCGTTCTCACGATCAAACAATGAGCGAGTGCTCGGACCAAATCAAGACGCAAGCCGCATCGTGTCAGGCATTCAACCAACTTTGAACTTTGAACGGCCAATCCCAGCGTTTACTTTGAGCGCATGAAACATTCCGGGAAAGCGCGAAAGGCGGCGTTCAAAATGCTCCTGATTACGCTGTTGCTCGTGGTGCTTGTCCCTGTCGCCGGGCTGCTGGCGACTTTCATTGGTATTTCGTTGCTGGCGATATTTTGGATCCTGCTGGCAGTCTGGTTCGTTTTTGCGCTATTCACCCTGTACCTTTTTCCGCGATCCGACTGCGCGTGTTCCGGTGGGACCGAATCTTGTAGTGTCGCCCGGACACGGCAAGGTGGACGTTATTGATAACATCCACGAACCCGATTTTATTGGTGGCGAATGCCAGCGCATTTCGATGTTTCTTTCAGTGTTCAACGTGCACGTCCAGAACGCTCCGGTTGGCGGCAAAATCGCGTTTCTGAAATACACCGAAGGACAATTCATGAGCGCGATGCGGACTGAATGCGCCACGGCCAACGAAAACGCGCTTGTTGGAATCGAAGCAACCGAACCCTCCGGCGCAAAAGTGGGCGTCCGGTTAATCGCTGGTGTCCTCGCGCGGCGCATCGTGCCGTGGGTTTCGCCGGGAGACGAAGTCGCTCGGCGGCGATCGAATCAGTTTGATCCAATTTGGATCGCGCGTTGATCTTTATCTTCCCGCTTCGGCCAAAATCAAAGCCCGGGTTGGTGATCGGGTCGTTGGTGGCGAGACCGTGCTGGCTGTGTTCGAATGACCGGTATATGGAGTCACCGGACCTCAAAGTGCACGAGAGCGAGCCAATCGATGCCAAGCTCAAAATCTATTTTCTGCCGAATCTTCTGACGGCGGGAAACCTTTTTTGCGGATTTGTGGCGCTCACCAAGATTGTCGAAGCGGACATTTCCTCCGGCAACTTCTCACAAATCAAGTACGCGCTGGGCTTCATTCTGCTCGCCTGCATCTTTGACCTGTTCGACGGTCGCGTGGCACGGATGGGGGGCGTGGAGAGCCCGTTTGGCCGCGAATTCGATTCGCTCGCCGATTTGATCTCGTTCGGGGCCGCCCCGGCATTTCTGGTCCATCGTATCGTATTACACGACGTGTTCACTGGTCCGAAATTTGACCATCCGGAAATCGGCTGGTTTATCGCTTCGATTTACCTGCTTTGCGGCGCATTTCGCCTCGCCCGTTTCAACTGCCTCGCTGCGCAGCCGGACGGCGGCGGCGGAAAAGATTTTCTCGGGTTTCCGATTCCATCCGCCGCGGGTTTGGTCGCATCGCTTACCCTGCTCATCATTCAATTGAACGAAAAGGAGCGTACGCTTGGAAAATGGGGCTATATGCTCGCCGCGGTCCTTGTGTTTTTGTCTGCGATGATGGTGAGCACGGTGCGTTATCCGAGTTTCAAATCGCTTGGGCTGCGTTCCACGAGTACGTTCCTCAAAGCGATTTTTGCCGCGCTGTTCATTGGACTGATTCTGGTGCTGCGCGAGACGATTCTGTATTACGTTCTGCCCGCGTTTTTCACGCTCTATCTCGTATACGGTTTTATTCGCCCGCGAATTTCTCGGCGCATCCGCCACGAGATCGAGGAAGAAGATGATGATGGGGGCCCGCACGAGCCAGGGGCTGCTCACGGTTAATCGCAATGGATGGACTCTCACCTATTCCCTTGGCGGCTCTCACTGGGTTCATCAGCGGATTGCTGCTCTCGGTTCCCGTCGGACCGGTCAACTTGACGATCATCAACGAAGGGGCCCGCCGCGGTTTCAAATGGGCGATACTGATCAGCCTTGGAGCACTGACAATGGAAGTCACATATTGCTTCATCGCGTTCACGGGATTTTCCTCGTTCTTCACCGGCCGTTATGTGAAAGCCGGAATGGAACTGTTTACGTTCGTGTTCATGCTCTATCTGGGAGTCAGATTTCTGCTCGCCAAATCTGTTCATACGCCGGTCAGAATGGGCGCCAGGGCGCAGCGAATCGAGGAGCGTATTGAGGAGAAACTGCATCCGCATTCAGCGTTTATGACAGGATTCGTGCGCGTAATGGGAAACCTGGGAGTTCTGGTGTGGTGGATCGTTTTTGCCGCGAACTTCATTTCTCGCGATTGGGTGAAGCCCGACTGGCCGGGCAAGCTTGCCTGTGTGGGTGGGGTCGGCCTTGGAACTGGCCTTTGGTTTGTTGTCCTGAGCTTCAGCGCATCACGCGGACACGGGAGATTCAGCGAGAAGACGCTGCTGCGAATGGAGCATTTTTCCGGAATCGGATTGCTCGTTCTGGCGTTGCTTCACGGCTGCCGGATTATCTGGCAAATGGTGCATCACCAGCTCTGAATCGGGCCAGCCTCAAACCCGGCCAATCCACTTCCGATCTTCCCACACCGCCTTGATTGAGGTCAGATTGCGCGCGTCGAAAACATTCTTTGCGGCGGAGAGCAGTCTTCCTTTCTTTAAGTTGTTAAACGCGTCACTGGCGCTAATCGCGACAAACTGGAGCACGCTGGGATCACGGTAGCAGTCAATCATGCAACGCGTGCAGCCGTCGCGAATGAGTTTGGATTGATCGAACTCGTAGATGCTGCACATTGGCTTTTCCCAGAAATGGCAGCGGTATAAGTTCAAGTTCCAGTCCAAATAGAAATATTTGTGGCCGCCGAGGCAGCCGAACTTCTCCTTCTCGCCACGCAGATGGCGCTGCATTTCATTCAGCGATTCCGTCGGGTTCACCACTGGATAACCGCTCCGGTGCTTCATCTGCTTGATCTTTTCAAACACGCCAATGAGTTCGTCCTTCGTGTAGGTGACCAGGCCGCTGTCGCTGAAACTCAGATAGCTGCTCGCGAGTGAAGTCAGCGGATAACTGAACGTGCAGTTCTTGAATCCGAGGATTTCTAGGAATGCCGGCAACTTGTCGTAATCCTCAATTAGCCGGCTCGCGGTGATACTCGCCGTTGTTTGCACACCGACTGATTGAAAAAATTCGTTCGCCCGTTTGATTTTCCGACAAACGTCGGGAAGTCCACGGTTCGTTTCATGTTTTGCGACATCATGCGCGTCTATCGACATGATCACGCTACTGAGTCCGTCATCCGCGAGCCCGCGCATGTTTTCTTCCGTCCAGAGCCCCCCGTTGGTGCAGACCATCGGATGAATTCCGTGTTCAGCCGCATAGCGGGTCATCGCTCTCAAATCCCGGTGCACCATTGGCTCGCCTCCGACAAAAAGCAGATACCCGATGTGGTTCCGAACGCAGATGTCGATAACATCCCGCGCCTCCTGGAATGTTACGCTCCGGCGCGCTTTGGGATCGAACTTGGATCGGGCAAATCCACAAAACCCACAATCCGCGTTGCAGATGTTCGTGATCGCAAATTGCAGATACCCAGGCCCGCCGTAATCGAGAACTTCCCGCGCCAGTTTGAAGAAGCCCTTCTTCGGTCTTTGAAACGGCGGCAAACGCTCACCCTTATCGGCATGGGCTTGCGGCGCAGAGGTGGAGGGCAAGGTCGCGGTGTCCATGCGGTTAAGTTCGCGCATTTTGTCGGCAAAGCGAGCGGGCATGCAAATCTTTCTTCTGCGCGATCTATGACACAAACAAGAATCTCTCCAAAATACTCTTTTACTTAAATCAGAATAACTGCTACATTCGCAGCGAAACGAAAGATATTCTTATGTCTATCGAATACGCACTCGAACGTTATCCTCGAAACCTCAAACTGCGGGACGGATCGTCCTGCACGCTTCGCCCGCTGAAAAAGCGTGATGAATCAAAGTTGTACCAGTTTTTCACGGCGGTGCCGGAACCAGAGCGGATGTATATCAAAAAGCCTGTCACAAACCATGAATTACTCCACGAGTGGTGCTTCAAGGCCGATTTCGAACAGAACCTGCCCCTGCTGATGCTCCATGGGGCAAAGATCGTGGGAGAAGCGACGCTGCACCAGCGTTTGGGTGGCTGGAAGCGCCACATTGGTTTGGTGACAGTCCTCACACATCCGGATTATCGGGGCCGCGACGTGGCTAAGATTCTCGTGGACGAGATTGTGATCATCGCCCGGCATCTGGGTCTCAGGAAACTCGAAACCGAGATCAATGGCGAGCGGAAGGTTGCCATCCGTGCCATGGAACAGCTTGGCTTCCAGCAGTTGATCCAGCTAAAGGATTACGTTCTCGACATGGAATCGCGCCCGCACGATTACGTCGTGATGGGAATGGATCTGAGCACCGACGAAGAATACGCCGGCGTCGGATAATTCAAGAGTCGTGGCTCCATGGCAAGCCGCGGCAGGCGTCCGCACAAAGATCTGGCGCTCCGTCTGTGCCCCGTAAGGCTCATACGTTTCCTCTTGGCGCAAATTCCTGAATTTCGCTTCTTCATGCGGTATAGTGTTGGCGTTATGCGCTATCTCGTCAAAGCGCGCGTCAAAGCCGGACAGCACGCTGCCTTGCTCCAGCGATCCGCGACGGTTCGCTTGGACAAGGTTCCATCGCTGGCGATGAATACCTTTACGACATGGAGCAGGCGCGCTTGGGCGAGGACGGCATCGCGCATTGGGTGGAGACGTGCTATTGCTCGATTCCGCTTCAAGAGGAACGGCCGTATTGGGAGAAGTTCTTTCAACTTCTGAGCGTGAAGGACGCGCACAATCGAAAGAACTGCAAACACGAAAACGGCTCGGAATCGTGGGCGTGTTCGGACTGCGATTGCACCCGTCAGCTGGAGGAGCGCCTGGGCCAACGCGGAAAATCGTTCCTGGAGACGTTGCGCCAGCAGAGCCCGGAAGCAAAGTGAGGCAAAACGTGCGGGCGTGACAGGTCAGTGGCAGCCTGTCCAAGCCAGCGTGAAGAATCATTGGAAGGCATTGAAGCCGGTGCCCCTCATTTCGGCGTTGGGTTTGTTCCTCGCCGGTTGCCATCGGCATGACGCGGAACTCGTGCAACAAATTCCCGGCGTCTGGAAGCAGGAATTGAAGACCTACACCAACACGCTGACCATTTCTCCGGGCGGCACATTTGCCTACGCGAGACTGACAACCAACAGCCAAACGACCTTCACCAACGCCGGCACTTGGCGAATCAGAGGAGGCAGCATCATTCTGATTGCCACAAACGCTTTCGGTGAACATCCGTTGCCTCTCGGCGAACTTTTCAAAACGAAGATTATCGCTCTGAATGACAATCAGTGGAGTTTCGAGATGGGCGACGGACGCACCGGCGATTTTAAACGCTGACACAGACCGAAACCGGGTCCGGGTCAGCACCGCAGTTCCAGTCCTCCGGATTTCGGGAGCATTCCCGTCGATTCGCCGTCTAACCAGGCATGAAACGGCTATTCTTGCTTTCGTTCTTGGCGGTTTTGTTCGCTTCGATTTCATCCACATTTGCTGACGGGCTCATCATCATTGACGAAGTCCACTGGCGACCGGGACCGCGTCCGATCCCCGAGCCGTGGATGCCCCGGCCCATTCCTCCGCCCCGGCCGTACGCGCCGCTGGAAGTGACGTTACCACCACGTCAACGTGAAGATTGACGGCCAGGTCGCCACCACGTCCGTGGACCAGGAGTTTCTACAATCCCGAACCCGCAGCGGCTCGAAGGCACGTATCTGTTTCCCATCCCGAAAGGCGCGCAGATCGACAAGTTCACCATGGACATCGACGGCAAGCAGGTCGAAGGCCGAATTGCTCCCGGCCGACAAGGCGCGCGGCATTTACGAGGACATCGTGCGCAAGCCAAAGACCCGGCGCTGCTCGAATACGCCGGCCGCGACGTGTTCAAGGTGCGCATCTTCCCCATCGAGCCGAACAGCAAGAAGCGCATCACCCTTTCCTACACGCAACTCCTCAAGGCCGATGCCGGCCTGGTGAGCTACGTGTTTCCGCTGAACACGGAAAAATTCTCCGCCAAGCCGATCAAGAACGTGAGCGTCAAGGTCGAACTGGAAAGCAAGCGCCCGCTCAAGTCCATCTACTCGCCGAGCCACTCGGTCGAAGTCAAACGCCACGGCCCGAACCGGGCCACCGTCGGCTTCGAAGCCAGCGACGTCCAGCCGGACACGGACTTCGCGCTCTACTTCGCGCCGGAGAAGGACGAACTCGGCGTCAACCTGCTGACGCTACAAAACCAGCGGCGAGGACGGTTATTTCCTGCTGCTCGCTCTCGCCGGGCGTGGATGTGAAAGAGCAAAAGGTCGTGCTCAAGGACGTGGCGTTCGTGCTCGACACTTCCGGCTCGATGGCGGGCAAGAAGCTGGAGCAGGCGAAGAAGGCGCTGCAGTTCTGCGTCGAGAATCTCAACGACGGCGACCGCTTCGAGATCATCCGCTTCTCGACCGAAGTCGAGCCGCTGTTCGACAAGCTCGTGCCGGCCTCGGAGCGCAACCGCGACAAGGCGGACTGAGTTCATCAAGGACCTCAAGCCCATCGGCGGCACCGCCATTGACGACGCGTTGCAAAAGGCGCTCGCGCTGCAAGGCCCGGCCAGCGACCGGCCATTCGTCGTCATCTTCCTCACCGATGGCCGGCCCACCATCGGCACGACGGACGAGGAGCAAATCGTGCCAACGTGAAGAAGAACCAGAACGAGAGCCGCACGCGCATCTTCTGCTTCGGCATCGGCACCGATGTGAACACGCACCTGCTCGACAAGATCACCGAGGACACGCGCGCCTTCAGCCAATACGTCCTGCCCGAGGAAGACCTGGAAGTGAAGGTCTCGAACTTCTTCTCCAAGATCAAAGAGCCGGTGCTGGCGAATCCGACGCTCAAGTTCACCGGCGACGTGCGCGTGACGAAGCTTTATCCCTCGCCGCTGCCCGACCTGTTCAGGGGCGAGCAACTCGTGCTCGTGGGCCGCTACTCCGGCCGCGGCGATTCCGCCGTCGTGCTCGAAGGCACGGTCAACGGCGCGACGCGCAAGTTCACCTACGAAGTGAACTTCCCGCGCCGGATCGACTGACAACGAATTCATCCCGCGCCTCTGGGCCACGCGGCGCGTCGGCTATCTGCTCGACGAAATCCGGCTGCACGGCGAGAACGCCGAGCTGCGGGACGAAGTCACCGAACTGGCGCGCAAATACGGCATCGTCACGCCCTACACGGCCTACCTGATCGTCGAGGATGAAGACCGCCGCCGCGTGCCGCTGTCGATGCAATCGTTGCCGGCGACTGTCACGGCGACACGCCTGGCGCGGCAGCGAGGCGGCGGACAATTGGGAGTTCATTCAACAGCACAAGGACGGCGAGAAGGCCGTTGCCGGCGCGCGCTATGGATTGGCGCTTAAAGCAGCCGACGCGCCGGCGGCGGCTTCGGCGGAGAGAGCGGTGGAAGCGAATCGCGCGCTCGGCGGCGGAGTCGTTGCGCGCAGTCGTTGACCGATCGCGGTGGCGCTATCACCACCGCGACGCGGCCGACCCGCCGCGGCACTCGATGCAAAGGAACCGGCTCGCGCAGTACTCGCAGCAGGGCCAGTTCGTCGCCGGCAAGAACTTCTACCAGAACAACGCATCAATGGGTGGACGCGGAAGCGCAGAAATTCACAGAACGCGAAACGGCCAGCGCATCCAGTTCAACTCGCCGGAATACTTCGCCTTCGCCGCGAAGAATCGCCGCGCGCTGCCTTGGCTGTCGCTCGGCCAGAAGTGCAGTTCGTTTTGGACGGCACGGTTTACGAGATCTACGAATAAGCAACCGAAACCACAGGCATCAGCCTATGAAAACAAATCACGTTTCACCACATCCTTCGCCCTGCTCGACGCTCGCCGCGTGCGCGCTCGCCGCAAACGCGAGCTGAAATCAACACGACGCAAAGCACCGAAAAGCCGCTCGTGCAAATCGCCATCCTGCTGGACACCAGCAGCAGCATGGAGGGCTTGATCGAACAGGCGAAGAGCCAGCTCTGGAAGATCTGCAACGAATTCATCAAGGCGCGGCAGGACGGCGTCGCGCCGGAGGTGCAAGTCGCGCTTTACGAATACGGCAAGAGCAGTCTGCAGCGCGGAGTCCGGCTGGATTCGCCAGATTCTGCCGCTGACGACCGACCTCGACAAGATTTCCGAAGAACTGTTCGCGCTGCGGACCAACGGCGGCGACGAGTATTGCGGCTGGGTCATCAAGCGCGCCGTGGAAGACCTCGCGTGGAGTCCCGCCTCGGATGTTTACAAGGTCATCTTCATCGCGGGCAACGAGCCGTTCACGCAAGGGCCGGTGAACTACGCCGAGTCCTGCAAGGCGGCCATCACGAAAGGGCATCATCGTGAACACGATTCATTGCGGCAGCGAAGCCGATCGGCATCAACACGAAGTGGAAGGACGGCGCTGACCTCGCCGATGGAAAATACCTGGTCATTGATCAAAACCGCGCCGTGGTGAGCATCGAAGCGCCGCAGGACAAGGAAATCGCCAGGCTCGGCGTGGAGTTGAACAAGACCTATCTCGCGTATGGCGCGCGGCGGACGAGGTGCGTCGAAACGCCAGGCCGGGCAGGACGCGAACGCAGCGGCGCTCGCGCCGGCATCAGGCGCGGTCGTGCAACGCTCCGTGGCCAAGGCTTCGGCCAATTACCTCAACGCCAGCTGGGACCTGGTGGACGCGGCGAAGGACAAGGATTTCGAGGTCTCGAAGTTGAAAGCCGAGGAACTTCCCGCCGAAATGCAGAAGATGAACGCTGACGAGCGCAAGGCTTTCATCGAAAAGAATTCCAAGGAACGCGCGAGTTGCAGACGAAGATCAACACCCTCAACGCCGAGCGGGAGAAATACGTCGCGCAGCGGATGAAGGAAGTCGCCGGCACGAACACGCTGGACGCGGTCGTCATCTCCGCCATTCACGAGCAGAGCGCGAAACGGAACTTCACGTTTGAATGACCTTGTCATGCTCAGCTTGCAGAATTGGCATCGCGACCAATTTTTCAAGCACACCGAGAGTCATCTCTGTATTGTGCGCCATCAATCCACATCAATTGCAGACAAACCCTCATCTGGCCAAGGGTCTCAGGGCCTTTGAAAAAATCCGCTTGGATATCGAAGGTTGCCTGATACGGCGCCCGGTCTCGATGCGCTCTGGAAATCATTTCAATGACGCGCTTAAGTTCCTCTCCCGTGATTGTCATCCGCACAGACGGTTCACGCCCGGTTGTTGTGACTACGAGACGGTCAGCATCCGCAATTCTTCGTGCAAATTGTGATGGTGGAAATATCCAAGCGTAGTAAGCGACAGTGGTCAACCCGGCCAGGACCAGAACGAGAACCGCCAACTTGCGAGCCGTAGGCATCAGATACCTGTCTGGTTGAATGAGCGACAACTTGGTTGTGAAACCATCCTCATATTCCTGTGCGCAGATTCAATCACACGCGATTTGCGCTGTCCAGCAGAGTTCCAGACCTGGAGATTCACTCGGTCTGGGGTGGAACAGCCAACCTGGCTGTTCTCGGCGGCAACTTGCCGCCGAGTTTGAGCAAGAGAACAATTTTTTATTCCGGGCGGTAAAGGTCTTGAGACTGGCAGGTTGGTAGCCTGCCAGAACGGGCAAGTTGCCAGTTTCACCCGGAAACAACGAATTGCTCCAACGAAACCTCACAGCAATTGAGTCGAAAACGCCGTGGCACTTCCTTTGTCTGACGGACTTCCTCAGACCAAATCTTCCTCGGCAGCTTGAATTTTTCAAAACCCGATGCACTTTACGTGCGCTGCGGCTCAAACTGGGTTGGGTCGCGCTTAATTGAACTCGATTCAGATAACGATTGGAAATATGGCTACTACGAATTCACCTGATTTGACGAAACAACCTCCGCGTAGTCCGCGCGTCCGTCTGGGCGGTTATGCCCTGTTGCCGCGCATGCTCGACAAAGGCCGCGCGACTCTCGGCGGCAAGAATGGCGAGTATCACTACGCCTGTCCGAACGATCAGCATTTCCTGGAGTTCGCGGGCATTGATGCCGAGGCGTTGAAGAAAGAACTCGGCGCGGCAAAAGGCGACGGCGAAATCCTGGAGTGGATTCAGGCGAACGCGAAACACAAGCGCGGTGATGCCGAAATCGCCGCATGGTCCGCGCACATCGATGGCCGAGCGCCGTCCGACCCCGAGTCGCGAATTTATTTCAACAACATCCACTCGAAGACTGGCCCGAAGCGCGAAGACATCGTCACTTGGTCTGACCTGCTCGATCTGGACGATTACGTGAGCTTCGGCGGGAAGGCTTGATCGAGAACGGCGTCGGCTGAGTTTCCAACTCAAAAGCCGGAGCGTTTCCGATTACGACTGGGCGCCACCTTCGGCGGGATTTGCCGGCGGTGCGGACGAAGATTCGGTGGCAGGAGCTTTGTACGCATCAATGCTCTCGATGCGATGGCGGTGTCGCGCGCCGTGAATCTCAAACTCCACCTCGTCGCCAACTTTGCGATTCAGCAACGCCTGCGCGACCGGTGAGAGATAACTGATGATCCCGTGCTCGGGATCAGAATCCCACGCGCCCAAGACCGTGAAACTCTCCCGTTTGTTGGTCGAGAGATCCGTTGAGTGAACGACGGATCCGATGCTGACGGCATCTGTGCGCGCGGTCGAGAAATCCGTCCCGCGCGCGCGAACCAACTGTGATTCCAATTCATCCTTCCGCCGCATCAAGACCTTCTGCATTTCCTTGGCCGCCTTGTATTCATGGTTCTCGCGCAAGTCGCCATAGCTGCGCGCAATGGCGATTTCCTTCGAGTTGGCCGGGATCTTCTTGTGCACCAGTTCGGCGTATTCGTTCTTGCGGCGCTCCATGCTTTCCCAGGAAACCACCAGCGACGTGTCCTGCTTCGTCTGCTCACCGCTGATGAGGGATTGAATGGCGGGATGACTCTTCACAATCCGCGCCAGAAGTGAACGTTTGTCCATGTCATCGAACACCGGCGAAAGCTGCAACGCGCGTGTGAGATCTTTGATGACTTCAAGTTCCGCCGACGCGGTCAATTCGGGAAGTAAATCCTGATCGTCCAGGATGTATTCGCGCAAACGGTTCGAGCGTTTCTCGTTGAACTGGTCTCGCTCCATCGCGGTGAGCATGGCGCGAAATACTTCCGGGCCGAGAATGTCGGCGAACGCATCCGTGCGTTCTTTCGCGAGCCAAAGCAGCAACTCGCTGTTCGCGGTGTGCTGGCTGACGAGCCGGGTGAGCGTTTCCTTCAACGGATCAATTTTGCCGTCCTCGATGAGCAAACTGGCGAACTCGCGGCAGAGTTTCGCCGGCGCGGCATTGAGCGTGGCCAGCAGAATTTCGTGCCAGCGTTCGGGGTTCGCTTCACGGAAAGACTCCAGCGCGCGCCGATGTTTTGCGGCCGGCAACTGTTCGATGACATGACCCATTTTCAGATCCTGTGACCAAACTGCATTGGCGCTGATTTCGTTTTCCACTGGCGGCAGACTCGCCATTGCTCGGATGTCGTCTCGGGCAAAAACAGCTTCCAGCGCGACGGCTGGCTGCGTGCGCTGATAACTGCCGATTTCGGAATTCAAGGCCGTCACCACTTCCGTGGCTGCGATTTGTTTCTCGACCAGGTCTTCCGCGCTCTTGAGTAGCTCGCCCGCGACGCCAATGCGCGCCTTCAGCCCTTTGGCCGCGCGGAATTCTTCCATCAGGCGCTCCTGTAGGGAAACTTCCTTCACCTGATAAACGATTGGCTCCGCCTTTTTCAGCGGGACCAAAAAATGGCCGTCTTTCTTCAGCTCGCGCTTGGCCGCCTCCCACCATTTCTTCCAGTCGTCGCGGATGATGTCGGGCACGAGCACCTGCTGGATTTGATCGACTGTCGCCTCGCCGCCGAAACTGTGAAGCACCAGTTTGACGAGTTCCAAATGATTGGTCGCGGCCATCTGGCGGAGGCCCTCCAGATCCGAAGCTTTGCGCGCGAGAATGTGATCCTTGGAGATGGGCTTGAGCGAATCCGCCGCGAACCCAAGGTCCATGGTGTGACCGGGCTTGTTCTGGAAATCAATTGTGAAGCGCGCGAACACAGTGTCCACCGTCTTGATCCGCCCAAAGCCCCAGCTCCGGTGCATGCAATAACCGCTCGTCATAAGCTGCACCAAAGGTTCGATATGGCGGTTTTCGATCTTCCCGGCCGCCGCCATTTTCTCAATTTCCTCACGCATAATTACCTTAACGCTCGCGGTCCCGAATGGAACTGCCATTATTAAATGTGGTGAGCGGCGAAAATCCAAGAGAAATTGCGGCCCGCGTTTTGCAGCAGCGAAACGCACGCGATGCGGCATTCGTGGAAAATCTCCTGGAAAAGGCTCTGGAACCATCCCGACTTTCATCGCTCGACCGTCGTCTCTGCCAGGAATTGGCCTTCGGCGTTGTGCGCTGGCAACTGACGCTCGACTGGCTCATTGCGCGAAAAACCGCCGGGCGCACCCAGAAGCCGATGCTCCAGAATCTTCTTCGGCTCGGGCTTTACCAAATCTTCTGGCTGGACCGCATTCCGAACCACGCCGCAGTTCACGAAACGGTGGGGCAAGCCAAGCGCTCAGGTTTCGGTCAACAGGCCGGATTCGTGAATGCCGTCTTGCGTGGTTATCTGCGCGAGTTCGACGTCACGAAACAGACGCTCGCGGAACTCAAGGCCACGCAGCCGCACATCGGTTACTCGCATCCCGAATGGCTCGTGAACCGGTGGCAAAAACGCCTCGGTGCCGGACGCGCCGCGCAATTGATGGACTGGAATAACACCCCGCCAAATTCCTTCGCTCGCATCAACTCACTGAAGAGCGACGCGGGCAGGCTGCTCGCCCAATGGCGCCAGGAAAATGTGGCGTACGATTTCATCAACCGCGATTGGCTTGAAGAGAACCTCGTGTTTGAACTAATATCGCATCCGCCGCTTTCCGGATTGCCCAGCTTCAAATCTGGACTTTTTTATGTTCAAGACCCGAGCACTCTGCTAGCGGTGCACAAATTGAATCCGCAGCCGGGCGAAACCATCCTCGACCTCTGCGCCGCGCCCGGCGGCAAGACGACTTACATCGCTCAATTGATGCGGAACGAAGGCCGGGTGATCGCGCACGACGTGTCGCAGGACCGATTAAAGCTGCTGAAAGAGAACTGCGGGCGGCTCGGCGCCGATTGCGTGGAACCGGTGCTGCCGGACGCGCTTGAGTCCCGGCCAGCGATATTTGATCGCGTTCTGGTTGATGCCCCTTGTTCCAACACCGGCGTGATGCGCCGCCGCGTGGATTTGCGCTGGCGGATTCGATTGGAAGAACTCCCGCGCTTGCAGACGCAACAGCTCGAGTTGCTGCGCAGCGCCGCGGCGCGGTTGAAGCAAGGGGGAACGCTGGTCTATAGCACTTGCAGCCTTGAGCTGGAGGAAAACGAGAACGTAATGCAACAGTTTCTCCGGGAGTTTCCCATGTTCAAGCTGGATCACACGAGGGAACTGCTACCGCCGGTGGACAAGGTGGACGGCGCATTTGTTGCGCGACTGATCCGTAATTGATCGACGGGTCGAATCACCGCATGATCGAACGAAGGATTTTCAATCCGAAACGTTCGTCCGGTGACAACACGCGGCCATGCGCCTTGAGTTCGCGGATGGCGGCGAGCGTCATGCAAAAATCCACCGCGCTCAATGGACGCCCGCGGACGATTCGCTCCTGCCAGCGTTTCGCGTCCGTAACCTCTTCAATCAAATCATGCCCGCCGGAAAAGAATGAAATGCCCCATTCATCCCGTCGGATATAGCCTTCCTGTTCTCCTTTCGGTTCAAAGAATTCATCACACAGCAGGATGCTGACGGAGCGTTTGCGATTTGTCCCGAGACGATAAAACACAAGACGGCCTTCCGTTTCCGCAAAGTAGTGATACGTGACTTTGGCCGACGTCGGGCGGATTGGGAGTGAACTGTGTTTGAAAACCAAGCTTGACCCCGGCAGGCGCGGCTGGGTCCCGCTCGAAGCAAAGATTCTCGTCGAGAACCCAGACGATTTCCGTCGGGAAGCCATGTTGCACGAGCAATTTTTGCCATGCGCTCAGAGCATCTTCAAACGGCGGGCGGTGCGCGATTCGTTGTTCGGTCTCCATAAATGAGTCGGGAAATTAGGAACGATTTCGCTTGAACCAGTCAACAAAAACATGGATGCCCTGCTCGATCTTTATTTTTGGTTCATAGCCGAGTTTGGCACGCGATTTTGAAATGTCGGCGAAAGTGATTGGAACATCGCCCGGTTGCGGCGGCTGGCGATCGATGACCGCCTTCTTGCCCAGAGCGCTCTCAATCAACTCGATTAACCGACTCAGTGTCACGGTCTGTGATTCTCCCAGATTAAAAACCTCATACCCAAACTCCTCCTGTGTGCAAGCCAGAACACCGTCCAAAATGTCCGTGATATACGTATAATCACGGGCCGTTGAGCCGTCACCGAAAACGGGAATCGGTTGTCCGGCATGAATCAGCCTTGCGAACTTATGAATCGCCAAATCAGGCCGCTGGCGCGGGCCGTACACCGTGAAGAACCGCAGCATCACCACGTCCATCCCGTAGACGTGATGGTAAACATGGCCGAGCGCTTCGCACGCGAGCTTGCTGGCGGCGTAGGGGGATATTGCGGAAAAGATTGGGTCGCTTTCACGAAACGGAACACTGGAATTCACGCCGTAAACCGAGGAAGACGAGGCGATGGTTATCTTCTTGACGCCTGTCCGGCGTCGCTGCTTCGAGGACGTTGACGGTTCCTTCCACATTGACGCGCTGATACAGCGCCGGTTCTTCAAGGCTCGGCCGCACGCCCGCGCGCGCGGCCAGATGGATCACCTGGTCGAATCTAACAGAGCCGAACAGTTCGTCCAGCGCTGCGCGATCGGTGATATCGCCCTCGACAAAGTGAACGGTTTTCCGAGAGACTGGATTTCGCGGAGGTTGCGACGTTTGATTTTCGGATCGTAAAAGTCGTTCAGGTCATCAAACACCCAAACGGCGTGGCCGGCATGCAGCAGGCGCTCGCAAACATGCGAGCCGATAAATCCAGCGCCACCCGTGACAAGGAAATTCACCGCGCAAACTAAGCAAGGAACAAGCCGCGTGTCGAGAGTTGAGAACTCTCACTCGCTCTCCTGTGTCACTTCACGAAGAATCGCTTGCTCGCGGCGGTGGAGCAGCCGCCCTTCCAACGGCAAGAGGACACGATAGAGCCAGAAGACTCCAGCGAAAATGACGAGCGCGGAAATCAGGTTGATTGGCAGCCACGGTGTCCAGCCCAGCTTTGTGAACAGCATCTGTATCCCCAACGGTAAGACAACAGGCAGCAGAACCACCGGCGTCAGGAGCATCGATGCGAACATTGCGATGAACATGATCGGCTTGAGTTTTTTCGCCTGAAGAGTTCCCTGTGCCAGGCGACACGGAACAAGAATCGAAGACAGGTTGCACATTAAACTGAACATCAAAAATGCGGTTGGAATCTGCGCAATTCCCGTTAGAAAAGTTGTCCACGGCGCGTGCCCCAGCAGTTTCATCAACACAAGGAAGACCAGCGCGATAGTTACGGTGAACGGAAGAAATGCGAGATTCTTTGCGAGCAGAATGAAATCCCGGCGCGTGGGCAGCAACACAAGCGCGCGAAATCCGTCCCGATCCAATCCAAACGCATTCGACATGGTTGGCGCAGTTGCGAATGCCGCGAGGGCCACAGCGCCGGTCATCGCAGCGCCGGTGACGAGGGGCGAGAGCGTTTTTGCCTTACCAAGGAAAGGAACCACTAGAACGATGGCCACAACCGCCGGCGCAATCAGCGCCATTTTCAATTCCGGCGCCCGGAGCAACGAACGAAAGGTCGCCAGCGCTAGCGCGTTCGCTTCCTCCGGTAACCAAGGCAATGTGCGTTCCACAATCGAGCGGCTTCGCGGTTTGGCCGACGGTCTGCGTACTCGCACGGTCTTAAGGCTATCGTCTGCGCCACGATAGAAATAGATCGTGAGTCTGTAGGCGCGCACGAGTCCCAGCCCTCCGAGACAGAAGCCAGCGCATGCCAGACCGAGCGCGGGCCATGCGTTTCCGTTCTTTAAAGTCATCGCGCTGTAGCCGGGCCACCCCGGCGGTATCAATGCATGAGCGTCAAGCAAACGCTCGAATTGCTCGCGGGATCGCCAGGCGGTCTGCGTGTTCTTTGGACCCTTCTGGAAACGGAACCATGACGAGTGCGCAACAAGGTTCGGAAGCTGGCCCACAAGAACGAACATGATTGTGATCCACATGATCACGATCCGGCGTCTTCGTTTGTTCGACATCAGCGCCGCAAGCCAGCCACGCAGGCAATATGTCCATGCCGTTACCGAGAATAGAAATCCCAGCAAAGCCAACAACAGCGGCGCCATGCCTATCCCGCCGCCGATTACCAATCCGATGCACAAGCCGATCATGCCCGGACCAAAGATGACAATGCTTGGAGTGAAATGTGAGGCGAGATAATTGAAAACGAATACCTGCTGAAGAGTCACTGGCAAATGCAGCAGCTTCGTCATGTCGATGCTTTCAGAACGCTGGATTTCCACCATCAAACCGCTGAACCAAAAGATGAAAAATCCAAAAACAACCCCGTCCCAGGCAAACAGCAGCGTCGTTGCCGGCGACTTCGCGCCAAGCACTGCACCGAGGAAAATCCCTCCTACGCCGAGGCCGACGCCGGCAGCGAGCATCATCACCACGACGAAAATGCCGACAATCGCATTGAGTGGGCCGCCGCGAGCGAATTGATTTCGCGAAAGCCGGAATCGCAGCCAGAGAATTGTTCGTAGCTGGTCCCAGTTCACACCTGCGCCTCCAGCCAGCTCAATTTCTGCCGTTCCACTTCATCCGCGCCAATCACTTGAATGAACCGCTCCTCAAGGGAACCCGCTTCTCGCAACGCAGTCATGGATTCCTGATGCACGAGTTTGCCTTTCGCGATAACGCCGACGTGCGTGCAGAGCTTCTCGACAATTTCAAGCACGTGCGAGGTGAGAAACACTGTTGCGCCGCGTGCGATGCAACGTTTCAATATGTCCCGCAATATCCGTGAAGCGACGGCATCAACGCCTTCGAACGGCTCATCCAAAAAAAGCAGTTCAGGATTGGGAATGAGTGCCGCAGCCAGCGCCAGTTTCTTTCGCATGCCGTGCGAGAATTCGAGCGCGAGTTTCTTTTCTTCATGCTCCAGGCCCATCATGACGAGCAATTCGTCCGTGCGTTCGCGGACTGTCTTCAACGGCAAGAGATACATGCGACCAATAAACGTGAGGTATTCCCGCGCGGTGAGATTCTCGAAAAGGGCGAGGTTCTCAGGAACAACTCCCACGCGGCGTTTCACTTCACGAGAGCGGTTTGCATCGCTCAAATCCTCCCCAAGGATACGCATCGTTCCTGCCGACGGCGCGAGCAGGCCCGTGAGCATTTTGATGGTGGTGGATTTGCCTGCGCCGTTTGGACCAAGGAAGCCGTAAAACGTGCCGCGTTCGACTTGCAAGTTGATGGCGTCAACGGCACGGACGCTTCCGAAGTTTCGGGTCAGTCCAATGGTTTCAATCGCGAGATTCATGGCGTAGCGTCGCTCAGTCCGGGGGACATTACCGGATGACGCCATCCGAGTCGATGCAAGGTTGCGGCCATGAATTTAATGTCCGGCAACACTTGGCGCTTGGCACAGAACACTCGCCGCGTAATATCAGCGCCATGCCAGACGAAACTGTTCTCCAACTTGATCTGCCCGGCGTCAAAAAGCTCAAGAGCGGCAAGGTGCGCGAGATTTTTGATCTCGGCGACCGGCTCTTGCTCGTGGCCAGCGATCGCATCTCGGCATTTGACGTGATCATGCCCAACGGCATTCCGCGCAAAGGCGAGGTGCTGACGCAGATTTCGTTTTTCTGGTTCGAGAAATTCGCATCGCTCGTGCCGAATCATCTGCTCGCCAAGGCCAACGATCCGTTGCCGAAAAATCTGGAGCCGTTCGCCGACAAGCTCGCACGCCGCACGATGATCGTGAAGAAAGCCAGACCGCTCGCCATCGAGTGCATCGTGCGCGGCTATCTCTCCGGTTCGGGGTGGAAGGAATATAAGACGTCGCAGAGCGTATGCGGCATCAAGTTGCCTGCCGGCCTTAAGGAATCGGGTGAATTGCCGGAACCGATTTTCACGCCGTCCACGAAAGCCGAAGCGGGCCACGACGAAAACATTTCATTCGAGCAGGCAGAGAAAATTGTTGGCAAGGAACTCGCCGCTCAAGCGCGCGATCTCAGTCTCGCGATTTACAAAACTGGACGCGATTACGCCCGTCAGCGCGGCATCATTATCGCCGACACGAAATTCGAATTCGGCCTCAGCGACGGCAAGCTGATCCTGATTGACGAAGTGATGACGCCAGATTCATCGCGCTTCTGGCCCGCCGATCAATACGCGCCGGGCAAAGGCCAGCCGAGCTTCGACAAACAATTCGTCCGCGATTATCTGGAGACGCTCGATTGGAACAAGACCCCGCCCGGCCCGAAATTGCCGGACGAAGTCGTGGCGAAAACGTCAGCGAAATATCTCGAGGCGTACGAGCGGTTGACTGGCAAACGGCTTTGATTTTAATCGGGCCGGATTGCCGGTTTAATCATTCCACCCGCAGCGCCTGTTCCAGCAACTGCGGCAGGTGAGCGAGTACCGCCGTTTCGTTGACTATCACATCCGCGCCGCCTTCTTTGTTTGTCTCCTGGCCTTCCAAAAGATAAGCCTCTCCGAAAGCGATCACCGGAATATGTTTGGTTTCCGGATTCTGCTTCAGCCGGTTGATTGCTCCGTCCGCGTCTCCATTCGTGACGCCGAGGTCCACAAGTATGATGATGGGCTTCTCTTGCTGCGCGCACGCGACCAGCATCTCGGCGTCCGACACGCTCCGCACGCGGTACTTCAGGTCCTGCAACCGGTTCACCAGTTGCGTTCCAGGCAGCAGCTTCTCGTATAGGACGAGCGCGAGCGGTTGTGTCATGCCGGAAGGATGAGATCGACGGATGCAAATTGCAAAAAATTTCCAAGCGGGGTCGTCCGCTCGATGCGCAGGCACGGTCGCCACCACTTTTTCCTCGCCAAAGCGCCCGACCAAAGGCAAACAGTGCGCTTCGATTCGACATGACCGAGCAAATCGTCATTCTGGATTTCGGTTCGCAATACACGCAGGTCATCGCGCGGCGCGTCCGCGAGTGCAACGTCTATTCCGTCATCCTGCGCTACGACACGCCCGCGAAGGAAATCGCCGCGCTGAAACCCAGCGGCATCATCCTTTCCGGCGGGCCGTCCAGCGTGTATGCCAAGAACGCGCCGCTGCCCGACAAAGCGCATCTTCAAACTCGGCGTGCCGGTGCTCGGCATCTGTTACGGCCTGCAACTGCTGGCGCAATTTCTCGGCGGCAAAGTCGAGCAGGGCCAGAAGCGCGAATACGGCAAGGGCACGCTGCGCGTCAAGGACAGCTTCTGCCCGCTGTTCGCGCAATCTGCCCGAGACGCTGCAGGTCTGGAATTCGCACGGCGACAAGCTCACCAAGCTGCCGCACGGGTTTCAAGCCCGTCGGCGGTGACGGAGAACTCGGACTTACGCCGCCATCGAGAACCGCGTCGCGGAAAATGTTCGGCCTGCAATTCCATCCCGAAGTTGCCCACACGCCGCGCGGCAGGGAAATCATCGCCAACTTCGTCCACGGCATCTGCGGCTGCGGCAAGAACTGGACGATGCGCAGCTACATCGACCAGGCAGTCGAGGCAGATCCGCGCGCAGGTCGGCAACGAGAAGGTCATCCTTGGCCTGAGCGGCGGCGTGGATTCCAGCGTGGCGGCGGCGCTGCTGCACAAAGCCATCGGCGACCAGCTCACCTGCATCTTCGTCAACAACGGCGTGCTGCGCGGGCGCGAAGCGGAGGTGGTGCGGGAAGTCTTCGGGCGCCATTTCAAGATCAAGCTGCAGTACGAGGACGCCTCGAAGCTGTTCCTGCAGCGGCTCAAGGGCGTCACCGACCCGGAGCGCAAACGGAAGATCATCGGCCGGACGTTCATCGAAGTTTTCGAAGCCGCCACCAAGCGCGCGGGCAAGGCGAAGTTCCTCGCGCAAGGCACGCTCTATCCCGACGTGATCGAGTCCGTGCCCATCGCCGGCAATCCCGCCGCGATGATCAAGAGCCATCACAACGTGGGCGGCCTGCCGAAGAAGATGAAGTTCCAGCTGGTCGAGCCGCTGAAGTGCCTGTTCAAGGACGAAGTGCGCGAGCTGGGCCTTGAACTGGGCCTGCCGCGGGAAATCGTCTTGCGCCAGCCGTTCCCCGGCCCCGGCCTGGCCGTGCGCATTCTCGGCGAAGTCACCCCGCAGCGGCTGCGAGATTCTGCGCAACGCCGACACCATCGTCGTCGAGGAGATGAAGAGCAGCGGCTGGTATTACAAGATCTGGCAGAGCTTCGCCGTGCTGCTGCCCGTGCGCAGCGTCGGCGTCATGGGCGACGAGCGGACTTACGATTACACCATCGCCATTCGCGCCGTGGAATCGCAGGACGGCATGACGGCGGACTGGGTGAAGCTGCCCGTACGACCTGCTGGAAAAACTCGCCAACCGCATCATCAACGAAGTCAAAGGCGTGAACCGTTGCGTGTTCGACATCACCAGCAAGCCGCCGGGAACGATTGAGTGGGAATGATGTTCGTAGATAGGAACTCGTTTACGGAATCGCAAGACGGTTCGTAGCCAGCCCGGTGTTGGTGAGCCACGTGGTCAATTCAAAACGTTTAATCTCAGCGACACTCCCGTCAGCCGTACAGAGATAGCCAAGGTCACGGTGTTGATACTTTCGGCTGGTATCCCATTTTACCGGCGCGTTCGAGGCGAGAGCGAACACGCCGGAATTCACGGGTTTGTCCAGAATGGTGAGATTAGCATCGCCGCAGAAAAGGCGATTCCAGGAAAAATTCGTGCCGATATCCAATCCAACAAAATAGCTGATGTTGGTCGCATTCAAGTTCGTGAAGCTTGCAGTTCCGGGATGTTGCGCATCATCGGGACAGCTTAAAACTCGGGGGGAATTAAGTTCGTTTGACATAACTTGGAATACGGCAGCCACATTTCCAGTGGCCGCAAGTTCCATCGCACCGCCATCGGCGACAGAAACCTGCATTGGGAAAAGGTCACGGTTGTCTGCGGCCCAAATTCGCGACGAGAGCCAAATCTGTTTGAGGTTGTTTGCACAACTGATGCGACCGTGGGTCCTCTTTGGCTTCATCAGCACTGGCAGGAAAACCGCCGCCACAATGACCAATATAACAATGACAACCGATACCTCCATCAAGGTCAGGGCGCCGTTGCGTCTCCTGCGGCAGCATATCTTCACGCGCCAACCTTGCGCCCGCCGCCAACGGTTGTCCATCCCAGATAAAACCAAAACCGAAGTTCGCGATTAGGGAAAATTAATGCACTTCACGCATAGTAACGAACCCGCCAACCGCCGGGAAATGTGGGGGGGGAATTCTACGCCACCCAATGCTTGAGCAACGGCCCGTCCGCACCATACACAGGATCCATCTCCGGCAACGCCACGCGCACGATGTTTTGATCCGCTTGGGGACGTTCCTGTGGCCTGCCGTAATTCATGTCCCATTCCTGTCCCGCCGGGTAAGCGCCCACCACGCCGAAGTTGCTGCTCGCGCCCAGATTTTTGTGCGCCACGCCCGCCGGAATCAGAATCACATCGCCCGCGTTCACTTTCTGCTTGATTCCCTGCTCGCCGCCAAAGAGGACGGTTGCCGACCCATTAAACACCCCGAGCACCTCATGCGCCGTGCTGTGATAATGATGATACGTGTAAATTCCATCCCGCCAGCTTCCGCCCCACTGGTTCGCTCGAAACAGTTCCTCGAACAAGGACGCCGGGTCGCGCCCCTCAAGTTTCACCGCTTGCTGATAAACCAGCAACGGAAACCTGCTGTTGGGAATTGCGCCGCTGTCCTTCAGCGTGCAAGGCATCACATGGGGAGGATTCAAACGATCCGCGATTTGCATTTCATGTTTTTCTTTCATTTGAATCTGTAGAGAATCTAACGCATCGACGCTCCCTGTTCCGTTCGGTATTCGCCCCAGAAAAAATTCGCTTCACCGCCCGGCAGGCGCTTAGACTCGCGCAAATAGATTTAACAAAGAAATGTTCGCCGTCCACGTTCACGTCCGGGTGAAAGCCGGATTTCTCCAGGCTTTCACGCAAGCCACTGTCGAGAACGCCCGCGAAAGCCGGAAAGAGCCGGGCGTTGCGCGCTTTGAGGTGCTGCAACAGCAAGACGATCCGGCGCGTTTTGTCCTGGTCGAAATCTATCGCTCTCCCGAAGCCGCCTCAGCGCACAAGGAAACGGAGCATTATCAAACCTGGCGGGACGCTGTAGCGCCGATGATGGCGGAGCCGCGCTCGAGCGTTAAGTTCATCAATGCTTTCTCCGACGACCCAACCTGGTAATGCAATTCGAATTTGCCACAACTCCGCGAATCCTTTTCGGCGCAGGCAAGCTGACTCAGATGCGCGCCATTGCAAAGCACACGGGCGGCCGTGTCCTGGTGGTGACCGGCAAAAACCCGCAACGCGCCGAACCTTTGCTGGCCATTCTGCGCGAACAGAATATTGGCTCGATTACATTTTCGGTGCCGGGCGAACCCAGTATTGAAACAGTGCGGAACGGCATGGCACTCGCGCGGCGTGAGAGTTGTACGTGGGTCATCGGCTTCGGCGGTGGCAGCGCGATTGATACGGGCAAGGCAATTTCAGCGATGCTCACCAATGAGGGAGACGTGCTTGACTACGTTGAAATCATCGGACGCGGACGGAACTTGTCGAAAGTTCCTGCCCGATTTGTCGCAATACCCACGACTGCGGGAACTGGTTCGGAAGCCACGCGCAATGCCGTGCTCGCTTCGCCGGAGCACCGTATCAAAGTCAGTCTCCGCAGCCCGGCAATGCTGCCGCGCGTTGCGGTGGTTGACCCCGAACTGACTTATGGCCTGCCTCCAGCGGTGACCGCAAGCACCGGCCTGGACGCGCTCGCTCAATTGATAGAGGCGTACGTTTGCCTGCGCGCAAACCCGATGACGGATGGATTGTGCGTGGACGGTATTCGTCGCGCGGCAAGATCATTGCGCCGCGCCGTCGAAAGAGGCGACGATGCCAACGCCCGCGAAGACATGGCGCTGGCAAGCCTGTTCAGCGGCATTGCGCTTGCGAATTCCGGGTTGGGTGCGGTCCACGGTCTTGCCGCGCCCATTGGCGGAATGTTTTCCGCACCGCATGGAGAAATCTGCGCGGCACTTTTGCCGCATGTGATGGAAACGAATGTGCGTTCGTTACGCGAACGCGAGCCGAGGAGTTTCGTGCTCGATCGCTACCATTACGTCGCCTGGCTTCTCACGGGCAAATCGCACGCGACCGCCAAAACCGGGCTTGAATGGATTCAACAACTCGCGCGCGACCTGAACGTGCCACGCCTTGGCACCTTCGGAATCAAGCAGGAGCATTTCGGTGAAATCGTGGAACAAGCCCGCAACGCCAGCAGCATGAAGCCGAATCCGATCGCGCTAACGCCGGACGAACTCACGTGCATATTGGAGTCCGCGCTATGAAGACCCTGATTTAACTTCCTTGACCCGACAGCGCCGCAAGCGCCATTTGCTTGTTGCCGTCGGACCGATTCCGCTGAAAAGCCTTTCCCCAATAATTTACACCGCGCTCTCACCGCGTTCGTCGGTGCGGATGCGCAGGGCCTCTTCAATTGTGGAAACGAAAACTTTCCCATCGCCAATCTTGCCGGTTTTTGCGGCTTTGATGATGGCCTGCGACGGCGTTGTTCACCAGGTTATCCGGAAGCACAGTTTCTATTTTGATCTTTGGCAGAAAGTCCACCGTGTATTCGCTGCCGCGATAGATTTCAGTGTGCCCTTTCTGGCGTCCGAATCCTTTCACCTCGCTGACGGTCATGCCCTGGATGCCAATGTCGTTTAACGCCTCTTTGACGTCGCTCAATTTAAAGGGCTTGATAATGGCTTCGATCTTTTTCATAAACTGTTCTTCGCTCACTGCGTATAGGCGCGCTCGCCGTGTTGTGTCAGGTCCAGCCCGGCATCCTCATCTTCGGCCTCAACGCGCAGGTCGGTCAAGGCGCCTACGATTTTGAGAAGGAGGAACGAAGCGACCGCCCGGCGTATGCAATCGTGAAACACACTGCCTTGAGCTGATTGAGGAACTGCGCGGCGCTTCCGCCCAGCGAAATCGTAGTGCCGTGACTGCTGAAGGTGGCGGCGATGGCGGGATTGACATGCGTGCTTGCGAGCACGCCGAGCAACAGCATGCCGGTGATGCTGCCGATCGCGTGCACCCCGAACACATCCAATGAATCGTCGTAGCCGAATTTCGCTTTCAACTTGGACACCGCCAGATAGCAGGCAACACCGCCGGTCAATCCGATGCAGAATGCGGCGGGAATAGTTACGAAGCCCGACGCCGGCGTGATTGTTGCCAGTCCCGCCACCATGCCCGAGGCCGCGCCCAGCACACTTGCCTTGCCTTTGTCGAAGCGTTCGATCGCCACCCAACTCAAGGCCGCGGCGGCAGCCGAAAAATGCGTTGCCGCGAAGGCACTGGTGGCGAGCGTGCCGGCGCTCACCGCGCTGCCGGCGTTGAAGCCAAACCAGCCAACCCACAGCAATCCGGTACCAATGAGGCTGAGCACGACATTGTGCGGCATCATCAATTCGTGCGGATAACCGGCGCGTTTGCCCAGCACCAGCGCGCAGACCAGCGCCGAGACGCCGGAGCTGATATGGACGACCGTGCCGCCGGCGAAATCGAGGACTGGAATATTTCCTCCGAGCGCCCAGTTAAACCAGCCGCCTTTGCCCCAGACCATATGGCACAACGGAAAATAGACGACGGTGACCCACAAGACCACGAACAACACATAAGCATTGAACCGCATCCGCTCCGCCACCGCGCCGCTGATCAGGGCGGGCGTGATGATGGCGAACATCATTTGGAACAGCATGAACGATTGCTGCGGCACCGAACCGGCGTAATCCGGATCGGGCGCGCCATCCACGCCGTTGAGGAACAGATACGTCAGCGGATTGCCGATGAAGCCATTGCCCCTTGCAAAGCACATGCTATAGCCAAAAACCATCCATAGTGCCGAGACGAGCGCCATGAGAATCAAGCTGTGCATCATCGTGCCGAGGACGTTCTTGCTTCGCACCAGCCCGCCGTAAAATAAAATCAGGCCGGGCGCGGTCATCATCAATACGAGCGCCGAGCTGATGAGCAACCATGCGTTATCGCCGGAATTGATCACAGGAAGTTGAAAGGGTTTCGTTCATGAGCTTCTTCGCGCATCATCAAAGGCAACGCGGGTGATGACAGCTACCCGGATTTTGGCGAGCATTAACCTTTTTTGGCAGGCACTGTTTCCGTGCTCTTTATCTAAACGCTCCGACACTCCCGAACCTTCAGCTTGCTGGACATCGTGGTGTGTTTGGCGTCAAATGTGGCGATGCCGAAACTGAATCCTCCGTTCACCGAAGAGAAGATCCGCGCCCTCAAAGTGGGCGACGAGGTTGCCATCAGCGGCACGCTCTATACCGGGCGCGATGCGGTCCATAAATATCTGCACGAAGGCGGACAGCTTCCGCCGGGCGTCAATTTGAAAAACGGCATCCTGTATCATTGCGGACCGGTCATCATCAAGGACGAGCGGGGGAACTGGAAATGTGTAGCCGCGGGTCCCACAACCTCGATTCGCGAGGAGCCGTATCAGTGGCAGGTCATCCGTGATTTGAACTTACGCGGAGTCATTGGCAAAGGCGGCATGGGAGAGCGCACTCTGGCGGCGTGCAAAGAACACGGCTGTGTTTACCTGCATGCCATTGGCGGAGCGGCGCAGGTGCTGGCCGAATGCGTCAAACGTGTTCCAAACGTTTATATGATGGACAAGTTCGGCGCGCCGGAGGCGATTTGGGAATTTGAGGTAGAGAACTTTCCCGCCGTGGTCACAATGGACTCGCACGGAAACTCGCTGCACAAGGAAGTGTTCGCGGCGAGCCAGGCGGAGTTGGCGAAATACGTTTAACCCTCACCTCGTCGCGCTCCCATCAGATGGCAGAGGGCAGTCAAACGCCAGGTGAGAGTCAGGCGTCAATCAACTCAATCCGTTGCTGATGCCGCCCACCGTCGAACGGCGTCGTCAGCCAGACGCGAACAATTTCCAATGCAGTTTCCAGAGCCATCATCCGTTCGCCGAGCGAAAGCACGTTCGCGTTATTGTGCTGGCGGCTCAATCGTGCCGATTCCAGGTTCCAGCACAATGAGCAGCGGATGCCTTTGACGCGGTTGGCTGTGATGGCTTCGCCGTTGCCGGAACCGCCGAGGACGATCCCGCGCTCGAATTCACCCCGCGCCACCGCAACCGCGACAGGCCGGACGAACAGCGGATAATCCGCCGGGGCTTCTGAACTCGTGCCGAAATCCTTCACCTCATGGTCGAGGCTATGAAGCAGTGCTTTGATCTGTTCCTTGTAACGAAATCCCGCGTGATCGGAGCCGATGGCAATTTTCATGATTCTACTCACAGCATGACATCAGGAATTCCATTTTTCCAGTTCACAAGAACCGAATGCGGCAAGAAATGGGAATGCGAAAGAAAATACTTAGCTAATCGGCTTCTTCCAGATTGGCACGACGCGTTTCATTTCGTCGATGAGCCATTGGCAGGCGGCAAACGCTTCGCCACGATGCGGCGCGACGACTTCCACCCACAGGGAAGATTCGTTTACTTTGACGACGCCGACGCGATGAACAAGTCGCACCGATTCCACCGGCCAGTGTTTTTCCACTTCGTCAAAGAGGAGATTAAACTGGTGTTCGGCCATTTTCTGAAATGCCTCGTAATCGATCGCATGGATGGCCTTTCCTTCTTCACTCCCGCGCACCACGCCAAGAAAATAGACGGCCGCGCCCATGCCGGCGGACATTTCGCGTCGAATGAGCAGAGCGGCTTCGTCAATTGGCCGGTTCGTAATGGTGAGTTGGCGGTTCACGAGTTTCGTGTTGCGTGTTGACTGACCAACCGTCACACATCAATCGTAAGTCGCAAATCATAAATCATGATTCCTTCACCCTCCCTGCACAGGCGGAAAAAGCGAAACCTCATCGCCGTCCTTCAACACGTAATCGCGTGGTTGGTACTCGACGCCGACTGCCATGAGCGTGGAATTCTTCATCTGGCCAAGCTTTGAAAATCTTTCCGCGAGCTTCTTGTGAAGATCGGAAAGACTGCTGCCGTCGGGCAAGGATTCGATTGTTTGAGCACAGCCGGTCAGATCCTTGAAATAGGAATAGAAACTCACGGCGATTTGCATGCGGGTCACTTGGATTTGATGCTCGCGGTTTGAACGGCGGCTTCATAAACGTGCGGGTGCAAAACTCCCACGAACGGCAGATTGCGATAGCGCTCCGCGAAATCGAGACCGTAGCCCACGACAAAATAATCGGGAATCTCAAAGCCCACATAATCAGCCTTGACGTTTTCGATTCGGCGCGCGGCTTTGTTCAACAGCACACACGTCTTGATGCGTCGCGGCTTGAGCGGCTCGAGTTTTCCAAGAACGCGCACCATCGTTTTCCCGGTGTCCAGAATGTCGTCCACCAGCAGTACATCGCGCCCGCGCACGTCCAGCCGCAATTCTTTGGTGAAGACGAGCTCGCCAGATTCCGTTCCGGCGCCATAACTCGATACACCAATAAAATCAAGCCGCAGCGGCAGCGAAATGTGACGAATCAAATCCGCGAGAAACATCACGGTTCCGTTCAGCAATGAAACGATGACCATCTCACGCGCAGTAAAATCGCGTTCAATTTCGCCCGACATTTCTCGCAACCGGCGGGCGATCTGTCGCTCGGTAATCAGGATGCGTTGCACCTCTTCGCGCCACCGGAGCGGAACGCGGGTCCCGTCGTTGGACGGCAGAGCCGAAGCGTCTCGTTTCATCGCGCGTATTCTAAAGCCTGCAACGCGCCGAGTCATTTCTTATTCGTGGTGGCGGGTGACACGTTTCTCCTTTAGCCGCGAATCTGCGCTCATTAGCATCGCTCCATGGTGAAACTCTGGCACTGGCCGGTTCTATTTGGCACCGGCTTCGTTGCCGGATTTGTGGATTCAATTGCCGGCGGAGGCGGCTTAATCACGGTGCCGGTGTTGATGAACCTCGGGATCGACCCAGCATTAGCGCTCGGCACGAACAAGCTCCAGGCATCGTTCGGTTCGGGCAGCGCGGCCTGGCACTACGCGCAAGCTGGATCCGTGGACATTAAAGATTGCGGACGCGGATTCGCTATCACTTTTATCGCGGCTGCAGCGGGCACTTTGCTGGTGCAAACGTTGTCGCGCGATTTTCTGGAGCGCTTCATCCCAGTGCTGTTGATTGTGGTGGCGATTTATTCATTGCTCAGATCGAACCTTGGTGCGTCGGACGCGCCTGCACGGATGAAACGTGTCTGGTTCGACGTTGCGTTTGGAATCGTGATAGGCTTCTACGACGGTTTCTTCGGTCCAGGCACCGGGACATTCTGGGCTGTGGCTTACGTTCTGATGCTCGGCTTCAATTTCACCAGGGCGACTGCTTACACAAAGGTCATGAACTTTGCCAGTAACCTGAGTTCGCTGATTTTCTTCCTGGCCGGTGGGCATGTGCTGTTCGCGCCGGGCATTGCGATGGGAGTTGGACAACTTTTGGGCGCGCGACTCGGCAGCCAGACCGTGGTGAAACATGGCGCGAAATTCATCCGGCCCATCTTCATCACGGCAGTTCTGGGGATCACCGCGAAACTCTTTCACGACGCCTACCTAAAATAGTTGATGTGCGTCAACCGCCCCCCCCGGCAAGACTAACTGTCGGCAGTTGCGCGATCGCGACCGCCGATCCGTGAATCATTAGTGGACATGGACCAGTTCCAGTCTTTCGCCGGTTTCCTCGTCCAAGGTCAGAACGAGGCCGACTCCTGGAGCGTAGAATTTGTGCTCCAGCGCATCGGGTTCCAGCGGCGAAGTCTCTTCGGTCCGAAGACAATTGTTGAACGTGCCGTACGGGACCGAGACTGAGTTCGTCAGGTCCTTCACTTCCGCGATGTCCTCTGCCGTGCCAATTAGAAACTCTTGCCGGTAAAAATCGCCTGCGGTTGGCTGGGCTTTCATCACGATTCCCGGTTTGGCTCCATCCACGCCGGCGGTCCAGGAACCTCCCAGGGACGTGACCAGACCATCCGCAAGTTCCTCGGAATTCTCGCCGAAATACCAAACGTTGCCGGCCGTATCTTGCGCGAACCAATCCAGCGTGTCTTCGGTCAATTCGCCGTTGACGTAAACGACGTCGTGCACCTCGACGCAGGTGACGCCAAGAATAGCCTTGGTATTATGGGTCACGCTCACGACATTACTCTCCACGTCCGGGATGCCCTGGCTGACGTAAATGAATCTGGTTCCGGGCGTCAGAGGCATGAACGGGTTGGTAATGCTGCTGACGAAATTGCTCGGGTTGATGGACGGATCATAGATTCCCCCGCCCAATCTATCGCACACGGCCTGCCGCGCCTGAAACTGATCCTGGCAGTTTGCCAGCGCATCTTTCTTGTCCGCGAGCGCCTGCTGCAGGGCGGCTTTGCGGGTAACCGGATCGGCGATGTTGTTCGCCTTGGCAACCGCAATAAAATAGTCTGCTTCGGCCGCCGACTTGTCGGACTGCAAGGCCGCTCGGCAAATTGCCTGGCAGGGATCTGACGCGGCTGGAGCCGTCGTGGTAAGAATGACGAGGTTGAAGAAGACCATCAGTCCGGTCACTGAAGCAGAAATGAACGGTGCAGACCTGCCCAACCCGATCTGAGACCGGCTCCTTCGGGTTGCGAAAACCTTGTTTTCTGTTTGCATAGATACTCTCCTGTTCGTTTGTTTCGTCCGGGACTTCTGTCCCGACCGGTAATTACTTTGACGGCTGACGATGGAGAAAGCAAGCGAGCCGAAGCAGATGAATGAGATTTAATCTGGCTGTAATCATCCGGGAGATTTGCTTTGCACTGCCCCCTGTCGAAAGCTACTTTCCCGACGGCTTGTCCGGTGGTGTAATGGTAACACAGCGCCCTTTGGAGGCGTTATTCATGGTTCGAATCCATGCCGGACAGCCAGTTACGTCCCATCGCGTTCTCTTTCGGAAAACGGCCCGCGCAAATCGTTGGGAACGGCAGAAACGTTATTGTGCTTCATGACGGAACCGGCTCGGGCGAACTTGCTTTTGCGACCGCGATCTCGCGCACCTTCCGCAAATCGAGTTTCCCGCTGCCAAGATATGGAAACGCGTCAATGTGGAAGAAATGCTCCGAGCGCGGTTTCCAGAGATTCGGCAAGTCAGACTTGGATAACTTTTCCAGGCAGCCCTGCAATTGTTCGTCAGCCAGCGTGTGAAGCACGACAAGCTTTTCGCCTTTGCGCTCGTCCGGCGCGCCGGCGACAACAAACGTCTGCTGCATCGCGTCGGTCAGTTCATGCAACTTCTCTTCGACCTTGATGTGTGGAACCATCTCGCCGCCGATTTTGCTGAAGCGGCTGAGACGATCCGTGATTTGAAGAAACCCGTCTTCGTCAATCGCCGCGATATCGCCGGTGACATACCATAGTCCGGAGTTTTGAGGTTCGGAGTCAAAAGGCAACAGCACCTCCGCGGTTTTCTCCGGCTTGCCGAGATAGCCGCGCATCACGTTTGGGCCCTTTACGAGCATCAGTCCTGCCTGGCCGGGTGCGAGCGGTTGCATGGTTGATGGATCGACGATTCGCACCGAAATGCCGGGAACCGGGTGGCCAATCTTGCCACGCTTCGCACCGATTTGCCGAAAGCCTGCGGAGCGGAAATCGTGCGTGTTTACGGCCACCGTCGGAGCGCATTCGGTGCAGCCATAGCCTTCGAGCGGACGAATGCCGAATTTATCCTCGAACGCAGTCGCCAGGCGATCGGGCAGTTTTTCCGCAGCGGTCACCACGACGCGCAGGCTGCCGAAATCCTCCGGAGAACAGCCACGCATATAGAGTTGCAGAAACGTCGGCGTGGCCAGCAGAAACGTAATCGCATATTCGGACACGAGCGGGCCGATGGTTTTCGCATCCAGCGGATTTGGGTAGTAAACAACGCCAACTCCGAGTGTGGCGGTGAGACAGAGCGTTCCTGTGAAGCCGAACGAATGGAAGAACGGTAGAATGCCCAGGAAGCGGTCACGGTTGTTTAACCCGAATACCTGTTCGAGTTGCCCGATGTTCGAGCCAATATTATAGTGACTCAACATCACTCCCTTGGGTTCCCCGGTGCTGCCGCTTGAGAAAATGACAGTCGCGAGATCATCCAGCCCGGTCTTCGCTTCCGCGCCGAGCACACGCTGTAGGAATCGATCCGGGACCCCTGCGGTAATCAGCATCGCGGTGAGTTTCTCAAGAAGGGTCGGAGCCGCGGCGGCCTGCTCCAGAAACACGGTTTCGCAAGGCACCTTCAGTTTCACCTTATCCAGGAAGACTTTCGACGTGATACGGTTTTAATCCCGCATTGTTGAATGCACGACGCGAGTGTCCCTTCCGAAAGCGTGTAGTTCAAATTCACCGGCACCTTTCCCAGCAGCATTGCAGCGAAATTGACGAGCGCGCCCGGCACGGATGGAGGCAAGAGCAGCCCAACCATTTTCTGTCCGACCCAAATTCTCTTCAGCCGCCGCGCAAGAAAGATTGTCCGGACAAGAGTGGAACCGAAACGCACCTTCGCATTCTGCGCGTCTGCCATGGCGAAACGCAGCGGATGCAATCGTGCAGTCCGGACAAATGCGGTGTGTAACGGCCGCATGCGAGCTTTGCGTTGCTGCCACGCTTGAGCCAGCAATTCCTGAACGGCGGAACGGACCTCGAAAGGCCTGGCAGTGTGTGGCAACGGTTTGCCGAAATTGATCGTAATGGGATAGGGGAGCCGCCGCGGCATTTTCCATAGAAACTTACCTTTTTGGAAACTGAAGATGCTGCCCCAGACGCCGTCCAGTCCCACGGGAACGATCGGCGCATCCACGTCCTTCATGATGCGCTCGAATCCGCGCCGGAACGGCAACAGGTGACCGATGCGAGTGATCTGTCCCTCGGCGAAAATGCAGACGACGTCTCCGGCGCGAATGGCGTCGCTGGCGGTTTGCAGCGACTTGAGCATTTCGCGAGGCCGTTGCTCGGAGGAAATGGGAATAATATCAAGAATCTTCGCGAACGGTTTGATGTAAGGCAGTTCGTAGTGGCCCTTAAACATCATGAACCGCACATGCCGATCGGTTGAGGCAAGCAGCAGCAGCGCGTCAACAAACGAAACATGATTACAGACGAACAGCGCACCGCCCTTCGGTGGAACGTGATCACGCCCCATGATCTTTATCCGATAAACAGAATGCGCCAGAACCCACAAGAGGCCGCGTAACAATGTGCGTAGTGGTTTCCAGCTACGAGGATTCATATTTGCCGGAGGAACTCGACGGAACCGGGAGAAGCGAGGTCGTTGCGCGTTCCGTATCTCTGGCGAGATGACGCGCGCCCAGTGCCCAAAATACACCGCTCACAAGGAACATTACTCCAACCACCATAAAGGCCCGGTTCATGTCGTATTTGTCGCTGATCACTCCAATTATGACCGGCGAAATCACGTCACCCAAAGCATGAATGAAAAAGATATTCACGGCGAACGCAGTGGCGCGAATTGCCGGATGCGTGACGTTGGCCAGAATGGTGTTGGTCGGGCCGGTATTAAAGAACAGGCAAAAGCACGCGAGAAAGATAAACAGCCAGGCCAGCGGAAAACCCACATATAGCACCGCCAAAAACAATGGAAAGCCCGCGAACATCGCAGCCGCCGAAACCAGAAAATAGGAACCGGAAAAACGCCGCCGCAACTTGTCACCTGCCATGCCGCCCAGCAACGTGCCCGACAACCCGGCAGCCGTCAGTACTCCGCCGAAGATGGTCGCCGTCGGTCCAGCCACACCGCGATATTCTTTCACGTAATCCGCCATCCAGAAGCCGATGCCGCCAATGGCGAAGGTCATCGCACACATGCCGAGCGTGTTCAGCACGTAAGAGGGCGTTCGCGCGAGGATGAGATATTGCTTCCAATTCACGCGCCCAGGAGAGATTTCGCGGACGAGGTCAACTCCACCACGCGGCGGTTCGTGTTTGATCAATGACCAGCAGCCCAGCGCGATTCCTGGCAGAACCACAAGATAGAAAGCCCAGCGCCAGCCGAGCGAATTTGCCACTTGTTCGCCCAGAACGAAGCCCAGTGCGCTGCCTACCGGGATCGCCATGTAAAACCATGACAGCACGCGTCCCCGAATTCGGATCGGATAAAAATCCGAGATCACCGTCGGTGCCACCGGTCCGTAAGCCGCCTCGCCAATACCGATAAAGAAACGCGTGATCAAGAGTATAAGGAATGTGCCAGCCAGGCCGCTCGCTCCACTGGCCAGGCTCCAGAGAATCACACCAATGCCGATCAGCGTCCACCTCGACCGGTTTTCCGCCAGCCGTCCAAAGATGGGCGCGGCGATCATGTAGGTCACCATGAACGCCATGGACAACATCCCCAGCAACGCGTTTTCCGGCTTAAAGCCCAAGGTGTGTTGAAACCAATTGAGAAACCCTGCGAAGGAGGACATCGAATTGTCTGCAGAACTGAAGAACTGCCGCCGTATGTCCGGCACGACTGCCGCCAGCACGTACCTGTCAATGTAGTTGAACATGTTGATCAGCAGCAGCAGGACGAGGGCGGATCGCGCACCGGGCAAAGGCCCCGCACCGGACAGTTCGACTCCGGCGGGACTTATCCGGGCGGGGATTGATTCAGGATGCTTGTTCATGAATGACCGTTCGCATTCTTGTTTCGCGCGATCTGACACTAGCAAGAACAGCGGCTGGGGAGTAATTGAAAAAACTTTTGCGACCATCGCTTCCAGCAATGAAAAGTGAACGACTCGCTTTGGTTTGGGCGCAGGAAGCAAGCCAAAGCGCCTCTTTCAGGGCATGGAGTGCGACTCACCGAGCGGACGCCAACACAGCAGCGCAACGTCTCCCTCCGCTCGAACAGGAATCAGGCTTGCCATTGAAGGCCGGGCGTTTGAAGTTGGAGCAGAACGATGTTCGCCGATCTCCATCTGCACACCAATTTCTCCGACGGCACGTATTCGCCGGAGGAACTCGTGGCGCAGGCAGCGAGCCATGGTTTTGCCGCGATCGCGCTGACCGACCACGACACGGTGGAAGGCTGCGTCCGCGCAAACGATCGCCTGCGATGCCGGCGGGAATTGAATTCATTCCCGGCACCGAATTGACCGCCGAGCAGGACGGAAACGAGATTGCACATCCTCGGCTACTGCATCGACACGCAGAACCCGAGGCTGCTCTCGGAGATCGCCAAGTTCCAAGCCGTGCGGCAGAACCGCATCCGCGAAATGGTCGCGCGCCTGAATCGGCTCAACGTTCCGCTGCAGGCCGACGCGGTGTTTGCGCTGGCCAATTGCCGCTCGCCCGGCCGGCCGCACGTGGCGCGCGCGCTGGTGCAGGCCGGACTCGTGCGGCAGTCTGGACGAAGCCTTCGAGCGCTTTCTGAAAAAGAACCGGCCCGCCTGGGTGCCCAAGTTCAAAATGTCCGCGCTCGACTGCGATCGAACTGATTCACCAGGCCGGCGGGCTGGCGGTCATGGCGCATCCCGGCTTGAACCGCACCGACGAAGTCATTCCCGATTTGGTGGAGGCCGGATTGGACGGCATCGAGTGTTTTCACACCAAACATTCTCGCTGCGACGTCCGAGCATTACCTGGAGCTCGCCGACCAATTCCATCTGCTGGTGACCGGCGGCTCGGATTGCCACGGCCTGAGCAAAGGCAAGCCGCTGATCGGCACGGTCAAGCTGCCTTATGAGCACGTGGAAAAATTGAAGGAGCGAAAGCGGAGAGCCGTTGAATCGTTGAACCGTTGAATCGCTGCACCGATTCACGATTCAACCACTTAAACGACTCAACGATTTTACGAATGGGACTTTTTGCCAAATTCAAAGCCGGCTTGCAGAAAACGCACAGCAAGCTGACGCACGAAATCAAACGCATCGTCACGCGTTCGCCCAAGCTCGACCGGCGAAGCGCTCGAGGAACTCGAAGCCGCGCTCATCGCCGCCGACCTCGGCATGGCCGTGACGCACCAAATCGTCGCCGCGGTCAAGAAAGCCTACGAATCGCAGGGCGACGCCGGGATTGGACGTGTTTGCCATCGCGCGCGCGAAGTCGAAAAGAACCTTTCGTCAAACAAAGCGCTGACCTGCTCAAAGCACCGAGCGGTCCGACCGTTGTCTCCATCGTCGGCGTCAACGGCACCGGCAAGACCACCACCGCGCCAAGCTCGCGCACCTGATCCAATCGCAGAAGCAGAACCGCCTTGCTCGCGGCGTGCGACACGTTCCGCGCCGCGGCCATCGAGCAGATCAAGCTCTGGGGCCAGCGGCTCAAGGTCGAAGTCATCGCCGGCGCTTACGGCGCGGACGCCGCCTCCGTGGCGCACGACGCCGTCGCCGCCGCGCAGGCGCGCAAGGCGGATTACCTGTTCATCGACACCGCGGGCCGGCTGCACACCAAGCACAACCTGATGCAGGAATTGCAGAAGCTGCATCGCGTCATCGGCAAGCAACTGCCCGGCGCGCCGCACGAAGTCCTGCTCGTGCTCGACGCGACGACCGGCATGAACGCGCTGAACCAGGCGCGCGAATTCAACAAAGCCGTCCCGCTCACCGGCCTGATCGTGACCAAGCTCGACGGCACGAGCAAAGGCGGCATGGTGGTGGCGATCCAGAAGGAACTCGGCCTGCCGATCAAATTCGTCGGCCTCGGCGAACAAGCGGATGATTTGCAGCCGTTCGACGCCAAGCAGTTTGCGGAGGCGTTGTTTGAAGGATGAGGCCTTTGCGGATTTCTGATCAACGTCCGTGTCCGAAACCACCACCACCACCACCGCCACCGCCGTGCGAGAACCCGCCACCGCTCGTTCCACCGTGGAAACCGCCGGAAGACATGCGCGAAGCTCCGGATCCTGCAAAACTTCCTCCGCTCCGGAATGAGCCTGCGTTTGCAGAACGGCTAAATGACGGCGTCGCGCTCGGACGACTGAAGGTCGGGGCATTGGCATTGCCACGATAGGTAAAGCTTGAGGCCGAACCGCGGGAGAAGTTGCCGGAGCCGATCCGCATGGGTTGAGCGGCTGATCTGTTTCCAGCAAGGTTTGGAGCAGAGCGAGTCACCGGCGCGGTGGCGGGTCTGTTTTGAGCGACAATGCTACGAGAACCCGGCGATGGACTTGCGTTTCCGTTGCGAACCCGGTTGACATTCGCGTCAGAAGGGCGCTGAGTGGCTGATCTGGTTCCAGCCAACGTTGGAGTAGTGCGATTTACAGGCGCGGTGGCGGGTCCGTTTTGCGCAACAACGTCACGAGAACCTGACGCCGGACTGGCGTTACCGCCATGTACCTCGACTGGTATCCGAGCCAGGTGCGCTCTGAGCAGAAGCGGTGCTATTGCGCGCCCCTCCCGGACGTTCCGTGGCCACCTGCCGACCGCTGCCACTGGATGAGCTTGTGCCTCGCAGCGTTGATGCCGTACCAGCCCGCCCGCCATCGGATGTGCGGTTCATCGCAGTGAGTGGCGCACGGTTTCCCCCATTGCCGGGTAAAGAACGATTCCCGCCTGACGGACCGCGGTTTCCGTTGTGTGGTGAAGATTGATTCGAGTCATGCCCGTGCCCATCTCCGTGGCCGTGATCGTGATGATCGTCGTGGTGAAAGCAATCGTACCAATACCAACTGACCCAAAGGGGGGCAGGATACCACCAATACCAATAGGGCCAAGGGTCGTAATATGAATAATAAACCGGGAGGCCGTAATCGACGTAGGTTAGCGGCGCGGTAACGGCGTCCATTGCATACCCGGCAACGCATAGCTGGAAGCGTATTGCAGGGCAGCGTTGTCTTGCGCTGTCGCAGGCGTTGAGGCTGTTGGCGGCGGCGGCGGCGATTCGTTGGGAGCGGTGGGCGCCACACTTTGTGGTGATTGCCTGCTGAGAATGGCCTCCAAAACGCGATCCGATACGCCCTCTTTGCGCAGATACAGAATCTCGCTTGCGGACAAATTGTAATGGCGGTCACCGCTTTGGACAAATGCGATCGTAACGTCGTCACTGACTTTGGCGCGAGTGAGCTTCAGCACGTCTTCAACCCCGGCGGACAACTGAGTTGGTTCCTGCGTGGTTTCCGGTATGGCTGCTGGAGCCACGGTATTCATCCCGAGCGTGAGCATGTCGAATGCGGGAAGTGGCGCAGCCAAGGCAAGATATAAAGTGGCGGATACGATTACCGTCAACCCCCAACGAGGACGTCGAGTGTTCATAACATCAGACTTTCCAGACGACTTAACTCTTCCAGAAGAGTCGGCTGGCGTCAAGTCTTAGTCACTCATATTTGAACTTGATTCTCAAACGGATTTCGCCGGTCACCTTTTGATCGAGATTGTTTCGAGCCAGCCCCTTTGCCAATATGCGAACAATGAAACTCTGCCGATTCAAACAGGACAATCAAGGAGCGCGCATAGGCTTGATCATTGAAGCAACGACATTGCTTGATCTTACCGCCGTTGGGATTTCAGAGATTTCTCCACTGCTGGAAACGGATGATCCTGTCTCCAGTCTTAAGGCACTCACAAAGAAGAACCTTCCGAAGCTTGCGCTTTCAGAAATCAGCATGCTCGCGCCGGTTGAGCGGCAAGAAGTCTGGGCGGCGGGTGTCACGTACCTGCGCAGTAAAACGGCGCGGATGGAGGAGTCCGAATTCAGCGCGAATGCTTACGACAAAGTCTATTCAGCGGAACGCCCCGAAATCTTTTTCAAATCGCTCGCGGAAAAAGTTGTGGCAACCGGTGAAGCCGTCGGCATCCGTCGCGATGCAAAATGGAACGTGCCTGAGCCTGAGCTGGCGCTGGTAATGAACTCGCGCGGGAAAATCGTCGGTCACACGATCGGCAACGATATGAGCTCGCGCGATATTGAAGGCGAAAACCTGCTTTATCTGCCGCAGGCGAAGGTTTACAGCCGCTCCTGTGCATTGGGGCCGTGGATTACCTTGGGAGGTTCCGAAGCCGAAGCGCGTGAATGGACAATCGAAATCGAAATTCGGCGCGACGGTGAAAGGGTTTTTGGCGGCGAAACATCCGCCGGGCAAATCAAGCGTGGCTTCCAGGAACTCGCCGAATTCCTTTTTCGCTCGCAGATTTTTCCGCATGGGGTGGTGCTGTTGACCGGAACCGGCATTGTTCCGCCGGACACGTTTACGCTTCGGGAACACGACGTGATTGAAATCGAGATCAGCGGGATTGGTTCACTCCAAAATCCCGTCGCAACTGTTTAAAGCGGGCTACTGAAGTTTGATCGGCAGTCCGTTCACCTGGGAAGATAACTGCGCAAGCATCGCGCCGGTGTGCTGGGTGCGCATATCTTTGTCCAATCGAATGGTTGCCGCAGAATCAAAATGTCGAATCATCAGGCAATACGTGGTATTCGCCATGATTCCGAGCAATTCGCCGTTGCGGCTGAAAACGAGATCGCCGCGCGTGGGATTGAACTTTCCGAACAATCCCCTTACGACGCTGCGGTCCAGCTTCACATAGTCTGGAGTCGTCAGGTCGATCTCGAATTTGCATTCCCCGTAATAACTTTCCCTCGCGCCGACCAGAACGGCGTCCTGAAACTTGAACGGGTCGGATGAAATGCGATAAACCTGACAACCGAGTGCGCGAACCTCGGTCAGATTCAGAGGAATAAGAACCACGCGCGGATCTGGCCAGCTGAAGGAAAGGGATTTAATAGACGTCTGCGCTGCATTGTGGGCCAGCGTGCCTGTGAGATCCTCCCAGTCTGCGCCGGCATTTCCAAATGAAAGCGGCGTATTCTGCACATGGCACAAAGCAAAATAATTCGTGCCGTCGGTGACCACGATTGTCTGCGTTTGATCGCGGCTGGTCGCCTCGTTGCCAAACAACCCGGCGCGTGATGCAACAAATTGCGCCTGCACGCGATTCGTGACGAACTCATTGAAGATGGTGTTGGATGTGAGCGGTCGATTTTCACGGATCTCCTGCGCCAACTGACCCGATTTGCTCGCGAGCGCCTTCACGCCTTCCGCGAGTTTCGCCTTTTCTTCGCGCTCGGCCTTTACTTCTTCCGTCATCCGCGTGACCTGCTCGGTCGCATTCCGCTTTTCCACTTCAGCGACTTGAAGCTGAGTCGCGAGTTTTTGTTTTTCATTCATGACCATCTGATTGCTGCTGGCGAGCTGCGCAAGTTGGCGTTGCAGCGCGGCCGCCTGCTCGCTCTGCTTCCGCATCTCAGCTTCCATGGCGGCCAGCTTTTCCTTCGAGAACAATGCCTCGGCTGAAGCACTCTGCAATTGTTGGTTCAGCGACTGGAGATTGGTCTGGGCGGCAGCAAACTGTTCCTGAAGCCCACTTTGCTGCTGCTGCAATTGCGCGGACTGCTGCTCGCGAGATTCGAGCTGTCGACGAAAAGTTTGGACCTCTCGCTCGCGTTCATTCAGCAACGACTGTTGCTCGCTTAAGAGCGATTGCTGCTCGTTCAGTGCACTACGGGTCTGCGTCAACTGGTTCAGTAATTGCTCGCGGTTCTTGCGCTCTTCGGCTAGCGCGAGACGCATCACGGCGGTCAGATCCTGTCCGCTGTCCGCCTGGTTGGTGTGGACGTTCATCGAGAGAGCAGCCCGCGCCGAACCGTTCTCGGTGACCTTGTTAACGTCTACATTCGAGAACGCCAGCAAGCTGACCAGCAAAAAGTCGCAGATGACAATCAGAATGCTGCGATTCATAGCGGCGCGGCAAAAGTATGAGCAGTCTCAGGCTCCACCTGATCGGGAAATCTCGCTTCAGCCTCCAACAATAGTTTCCGTCGCGCTGTCCGGAGGTGGACGACTTTGAACAGCACAACAAACAAGATCCCGAACGACGTTGAAGAATAGGCGGCCATCAAGCTCGGTTGCTTGAACACGCCCAGCGAAACGAGAATTAGTGAAATGATCGTGCCGAGGAAACCGAGGTAAAGGCCCGCATCGAAAAGATGGTCCTCGTTTTCAAGCAGCTTGAGCTTCATGCGGGCGGGCACCTGCTGGCGGTGGATTTCGGCCAGCTTGACGAGCGATGCCACGTAGAGCAGCGCCTGCAACACGAAGAACAGCAACATGGTCAACAAAACTGTCTGATTCATATATGATCCATTAAATGATTCATTAACACCGGTTGTTCCAGCAGGAACCACGCCGCCCACCGAGGGCAGCCGCAGTTGAAAGCGGAACTCCGCTTTCTGGTTGTCTTGAGCGAGAAACGGCTCGCTCACAAGCAGCACCACGAGCAGGAAACCCACCGAAAACAATATCTCTCGCGCGATGTGAAATCCGCGAACCTGAAGCGGACGCTCCAACGCCGATACCTGTGGTCTGGCAAAATGCAAGGCCATCGCCAGCACAAATCCCGCTGCCAAGTACAAAAGCAATTTCACCATCAACGCAAATTGAGGCGCGCGCAAGGTGTATCCCGCGAACAGGTGCGGGTAGCTGCCGGAAACATACAGGCGTTGATTCCGCTGTAACAGCTCCCGGACTCCTGCGGAACCAAATCGCAGGCTGGCACCGAGGTCGTCAAGACCACTCTCGCTGAAGAGCATCAGATAATTGGCCACGGCGGCCGGCTCATCCGAAAGCTCCACCGCCGCGAAAAGCACCGGAAGTTGTCGGCCCGCTTTGCGAACCAGGCCGGCCTGGTAATGCAACGTCTCGAAATCACGGATTTGGCTGACGAATTCCACGAGTTGTCCCCAGTTGAACCGTTGCCCAAGAGACATCATATCCATCAGCGCCTGCTCAAAGGGTTGAGAATTTCCGCGATTCGCCTCCAGTGCTGAACTGAAAACCGCGTTGCTCATGGCCGCGTTCAAATGACTTCTTTGCAGCAACAGTCCTGTGATGGAAAGCGCTGCGTCGAGCGCCTGGCCAGCCGATGATTGCGATGAAGGAAAGATCGTTGTGTTTGTCTCGGCGCGGAATCGAAGCATTTGCTGAACAGCGGGATTCCTGGATGCTGCCAGATAATCCAGAAGCTTCTCACGATTCTCTGAACGAATGGCAACGTCTGTGAACGGTTCCGAATTGGAGCTGGTCAGGCTGGCCTCGACGAGCGTTTCCAGCCGTGGCGCAACACGCCCCCAGACTGCAAGCGTGGGGCTTTCCTTCGCGAGATTCGTTACCGCCAGGCGGAGCTCTTCATGTTCGGGAATCCTGTGCTGCTGGGCCGCATCGGAAAGAAGTTCCGCAGCGCCGAGTTTCTTCCCATCAACCAGCGCCAACCCTTTCTCAACAAACGACGGAGATTGTCCTGCGGCGAGTTGGATAACGCGCGAATCCACCGCGCGCAGGTGCGCGGGCACCAGCAAACCGCACACAAGCAGCAGCACACCGAACACGACGCAAATGAACACCCAAGGCCAACGATTCATCGTAAGTTATTCAAACCTAATGTTGATTCTGCAAAGGTTAACTTGGACTCCGAGAGTCCACTCGCTCTAAGTAGCAGAACACGATCCACCGAATTCACAGTAATTCAACCCATCTTGGCCATTTTTTGTTCAACCAAATCCCATCCCGGACTGGAGGTTCGACAAGTAGCGGCGCACCAATTACGGTCTTTCGCATGTCGCGCGACTACGTGCTGCAGCCGTTCCGCGCGGCAGTCCATCTGCAGATTGATTACGCGCGCGAACTGAACGAGCAGCAATACGCCGCCGTGACGGCGCCGCCCGGCCCGTCGCTCGTGATCGCCGGCGCCGGCTCGGGCAAGACCCGCACGCTGACCTATCGCGTCGCCTATCTGCTCGAGCAGGGCATTCCGCCGGACCGCATTCTGCTGCTGACGTTCACCAACAAGGCCGCCAAGGAAATGATGCGGCGCGTCGCGGATTTGCTGGGACAGGAACTGGCCTCGCTCTGGGGCGGCACGTTTCATTCCATCGGCAACCGCATTCTGCGCCAGCACGCGCCGTTGCTCGGCTATCAGCGCGACTTCACCATCATGGATCGCGAGGACGCCAAGCATCTCATCACCACCTGCGTGGCGGAGTCGGAAATCGACGTGAAGGCCACGCGCTTTCCAAAAGCCGAGGTGCTCGGCGACATCTTTTCCCTGGCGGTCAACACGCGCAAGACCGGTCGCCGACATTCTGGCATGAGCAATACGACTACTTCTCGCAACTCGCGCCGCAGATCGCGGACGTCGAACAGCGTTACGCCGCCCGCAAGCGCGCCACCAACGCGATGGATTTCGACGACCTGCTCGTGCTCTGGCTCAAGCTGCTGCAGGAGCACGAGGACGTGCGCGAACATTATCAGCGGCGGTTCCAGTTCATCCTCGTGGACGAATACCAGGACACGAACAAGCTCCAGAGCGACCTGATTGACCTGCTGGCCGCGCGGCATCACAACGTCATGGTCGTGGGCGACGACGCGCAAAGCATCTACGCCTGGCGCGGCGCGAACTTCCAGAACATCCTCAAATTTCCCGAGCGCTATCCGGACGCGAAGATTTACAAGATCGAAACCAACTACCGCAGCACGCCGGAAATCCTGAACGTGGCCAATGCCGCCATCGCCGCCAACGTGAATCAGTTCGCCAAGCAACTCGCGCCCGCGCGCAAGTCCGGCGCAGAAGCCGGTGCTGGTGGCGTGCAACGACGCATCGGAGCAGGCGGCGTTCGTCGCGCAGCGCGTGCTGGAATTGCGCGAGGAAGGCGGGGACCTGAACAAGATGGCGGTGCTTTATCGCTCGCATTTCCACGCGCTGGAACTGCAGCTCGAACTGACGCGGCGCAACATCCCGTTCAGCATCACCAGCGGCATTCGTTTCTTCGAGCAGGCGCACATCAAGGACGTGACCGCGTATCTGAAGCTCGTCATCGAATCCGCGCGACGAACTTTCCTTCAAGCGGCTCGTGCAACTGCTGCCGGGCATCGGCGGCAAAGGCGCGGACAAGTTGTGGAGCAGTTTTCGATGAAGTCGGATGATCGAGGATTGAAATCGAAGTAGATCGAAGACGATCCCGTCTCCGGTCCGTGGACACCGTCTCCGCCAAGCGGAACGAATGCGCGACGGCGCTCATTCAATTGCCGCCGTTCTGCAAGGTTGCGCCGCGAGCGTTCCGAAGAAAGCCGCCGTCGCCTGGGCGCAGTTCGCGGCCACCATCGCGCAACTGGAAGCGGACGACGTGCGCAAGGACGCCGTCGAAGATGATCCGGCTCGTCGTCGAAGCCGGCTACGAGGATTACCTGAAGGAGAACTTACGCCAACTACCGCTCGCGCCTGGACGATCTGGAACAACTCGCCGTCTTCGCGCGGCAATTCGCGACCGTCGAGGATTTCCTGACCCAGCTTGCGCTGCTCACGAACGTCGAAGCCGAGGACGAACAGCCCGCCGACGCGCGACGACGAGCAGCTCCGGCTCTCGACGATTCACCAGGCCAAGGGACTGGAGTTCGACGTCGTGTTCGTCATCATGCTGTGCGACGGGCTGTTCCCTTCCGCGCGCTCGCTGGAAACCGAGGAAGGCGAGGAAGAGGAGCGGCGGTTGTTGTATGTCGCCATCACCCGCGCGCGCAACGAGCTTTACCTGAGTTATCCGCTCATCCGCGCCACGCCCGGCGCCAGCGGCGACATGATGCAGCAGCCGTCGCGGTTTCTGAACGAGATTCCGAAGGAACTTTTGGAGGAATGGAACCTGAGGTCTTACGCGTGAAGATCGTTCGAGCCGGAAACTATTTGGTGGGGACGGCGCGCTGCGCCGTCCTTCATTGTTTTGCATACGGACAGCGCAGCGGCTGTCCCTACCTTAAACGCGTTGTTTTTACGCCGCTGTACGCGAAGGCGCGACAAGCCACCTCAAGACGCGTGCACTCCCCGATATTCCTACGGTTTGGATGCTGGCTGTCACTGCGGAATGGAATTTCTGGCAAACGGCATGTCGTCATCTGTGTGGACGCGGTTGCCCGCCGGATCGATAATCGTGGGCGTGATGAAGATAAACACTGCATTCGTCTGCGTCACATTCTATTCATTGCGGAACAGGCGGCCCACAAACGGCAAATCGCCAAGCAATGGAACTTTGTTGTTGCCGACGCTTGATGTCCTTTCCAGGCAATGGCCCGATGACAATTGTCTGGCCATCCCAAACCGCCGCATTCACGGTTGCCTGGCGCAGACGGAAATGGGGTAGTGGCATATTCGTCTTCACTGGCGCAGCTGCTCCCGTCGGAATTTGTCGCTGAATGATGAACTTACCGGGATCGTCGTAGCCCAGGAACTCCAAAAGGCTTGGGACGATCGTCATCTGAATCGTGTAGCCGTCGGCAGAAACGTAAGGAATTACGTCCACTGTTGGGCCGAGTGGGAACGGTAGAGTAGTCGTGATGTTTGTTGGAGTGACCTGGCGATGCGGAATCTGTAACGTTCGCTTTTGAGGCTGCGACCGCGATGTGTCTGATATCCACTGCCTGAATCTGCGCTTGCCTTCCGGAAAGAGTTACCACGCGCTATCGTTGATAGAATTTCCGCTCGGTCGACCGGAAGTCCTTGACCAACTCTGCGCTTGTGTCGGAGTGAAGATGCTCCACGTCACAGGATGAGAAGCGGTATTGGCGGACGTGCTGACATTCGCGGGGAAATGATACCCTTCGGCCGTGCTTGAAGTTCTGACAGTCAAAACGTTTGTTGTTATTGGCCATTTGGCCCATAGTTCATTTGCTACCTGCTCGCGGACGCTTCGAAGATTCTTGCCCAATCGCGAATCTGTGTGCGGAGCCGATGTTCAACGTTTCGATCGCCGCCTCAATCAAATCCAAATCTCTGCTCGTTGCGCGCACGACCAGCGTGCCTTCGCGGTCATTGAAGAAAACAGCTTTGCCCGGAGACTGTTGCCGGATCGAGATCGACGCCCTCCTTTTTGAAGAACTTGATAACCGCAGCTGACACTTAGGCGGATGTAACAGACCGACTTCTCGCTGGAGGCAATATTGCCACCAGGATCCAACTGGGGTGTCGCTACATTCGTGTGCGAAAGCATCGCTCCGGCCTTGGAGTCCGAATAAACGTATTCGGATCCAATTTAAATTTCGGGTGAAAAGGTTCGTGGAGCTATCCGATGAAGAAGCGGCCGTCGCTTGGGCTGAATGAACGGCGCTGCCCATCGGGCTGGATTGCGCCACGGAGAAGCTTGCTCGCGAAATAGCGCTTTCGGATTTGTTCTGTGGCTTTCCGGTATTGAGTGCCACGATGGCAGCTTCGATCAAATCCAAATCTCGTTTCGTCGCGCGCACGAGCAAGGTTCCATCGCTGTCCTTGAAGAAAAATGTCTTGCCTGGATGGTGCGTCGGGTCCAGGTCCACTCCCAGGGCACTGAAGAAATTACGAAATTGATCCTCACGAGAAGCAGCACCGTTCGGCTCATTCCGAGCTTCGCCGTCAATAGGAGTCAGTGGCGTGTTCCAGGCATCCGCCGGGTTCGGACCGAAAGCTTCGAGCGCCGCGCGAAATGCTTTCATGTCCACTTTGAATCTGCGGACTAGAAGACCGGTGTCGTCTCCAGAAAAGGAAACCGGAGCGGCTTGGGTCAAGTGAATCACGCTGTTCGTGGAAACCGGCTGCGGCGTTGTCGAACTCAGGCGCATTAGAATCTTCTCTGCCTTGTCGAGGTCTTTGGCTGTCCCGCGAATCACGACTGTCCCTTCGCGGCCATTGAAGAAAACGGCTTTTCCTGGATTCGCAGTCGGATCAAGGTCGACACCTTCCTTTTTGAACACCTTAGCAGCGCGTTTAGGATTTCGGTGTTCGTCGCATTAAGAGCAAGCCCTGTCTCCTGCCGCAGGTTCGCTAGAAATACATTTGTATCCACCCTGAACCTGCGAATGTAAAGTTCCGGCGGCTCCGGCCTGGTGGTTTCAAAGCGAAAACAACGCCCCATTCACTAAGACCGAACGTAATTGCGGGCTGGCTCGTTGCAGATAGCGTCCAGCAACGTTGAACTAACGGCTACATTTGTGAGCGGCGGATTGATCGTGACTGCTATATCGCGAATATTCACGTCACCCCCGGATGTGTTCGTGCGTGCAATTGGCAGGCCTGTCTTGGATTGATTCTCGATACCTGCTGGTTTGGGTTTAGCAGCAAACCGGATACCCTTCTTTTCTGGATCAAGTTCCAAGGATCGTTCGTGCAAGTCGCGCACAATTTCCATCAGTGGAGTATGATCGTAGAACACTGTGGCCAGCCGGATGTTTTGGAGCTTCTTCACGGTGATCTGGCGTCCTGGTCCCGGCCTCTTGGAAACACCGGAGACGTTCGTGGCCCGAGGCGGTGGAGACGGAGGGCTGAGGCGGGCGAGGATTTTGTCGATTGCAATGAGGTCGTCGAGAGTCGAACGGACCTCTACAGACGCTTCGCCAGGATTCCAGGTAATCGCCTTCAATGGATTCGTTTGAAAATTCATTCCAGCTTTCCCGAAAACCTCGATCAATGCAGGCTGCACTTGGTCCCAGCCGGTCACGCTTTGGTCTCGGCTCACCTCCTTCCGCAGATTCACCACAAGCTCGTTTGTATCCACTTTGAACTTGCGGCTATAAAGCGCCAACTCCCGTTCTACGGCAGCATTCGTTGCCATGCGAGCGTTGCCCAGATACCAGTCGAACCCAATCGCTCTCGACGGCGATTGATTAGTTTCCTGAGCGATCAGTCCGTTCATGCTGTTCAACAAATCAGCGTCGGATTTTGCCGCGGTTGAATGGTCAGATGTCATGATGGGTTGAGTGACGACGCCACAAGGTGCCATCTTAGTATTAATGAAAACATACTTCCTCAAACCCACCATAACGCTACAAACCTTAAGGCCCGATCTCGCCTCCGACAAGCCTGCAATGGCCGGCCCACTGCCGCCGCATCAACCCCTGCCGCGTGCAGTGATTGATCCGGCCAAGCCCATGCTCAAGCTCGGCTTGGATGTGCATCTGGAATTTATCATGGTGGTCGCCCAGCGTGATCACGCTTCGCCCAAGGCACCGCGCAAGTTCCCGCGCCACGAATTGATTGCTCAGGTCAAACGCTGGATCGCCCAAGGGCTCCAGGTTTTTTGCGTGCAGGAAAGTTGCGGCTTCGGTTTCGTCCTGCATCGCCAACTCGTGGCCATCGGCGCGCAAAGCTTCCTCATCACGCCCGTGGATCTCTCCGGCAGACGCAAGACCGACAAGCTCGATGCCCGCGCCCTTTGCCTGCGGCTCTCCCGCTGGCTGGAGGGCAATCGCGACGAGCTTTCCCCGATTCGCATTCCCAGTGAAGCCGAGCAGCGCAAGCGCGAAACCACTCGCCGCCGCAAGTTCCTCAAACGGCAGGTGCGTCAACTGGCCAATCGCGGCCATGGCCAGGTCGCCGAATACTGCCACACGCAACTGCCCTCCCGCTGGTGGGGCGCGCGCAATTGGAAGAAGCTCGCCACGCTGGAATCCTGGCTTTTGGCCGTGCTGGAAAAACTGCGCGAGCTGATCGTCGCCATGGAAACGCAACTCGCCGCATTGGAAGCCGAACTGCTGGCGCGTGTGCAATCACAACCCCTTCCCAAAGGCCTGGGTGAAATCACCCTCGTCAGTCTCGATGCCGAAGTCTGCGATTGGAACCGTTTCCACAATCGCAAACAGATCGGCAGTTACACCGGTTGTTGCCCCGGCGAACACAGCAGCGGCGGCAATCGCCGCGTGGGTTCCATTGACCGCATGGGCAATGGCAGAGTTCGCACCTTGCTCGTTGAAGCCGTATGGCGCTTTCTCCAATGGCAGCCGGATTGGAAAGCTGCCCGGAAGATGAAAGTCAAACTCGCCGACGGTCCCTCGCTGCGCAAGAAGACCGTCGTGGCGCTGGCCCGCCAACTGGCCGTGGACCTGTGGCGCTGGCGCACGGGCCGTTGCACCATGGCTGATCTGGGCTGGATCGCGGCGTAACCTTCAATCCTTCACAGGGCGTTTTACTGTTGTTCCAGAACTTCAATTCGCGGGAAGAGAGCCGGAGAACTTTTGCGACCGGGTGGGTCCCGTCCGCAGCTGCAGCTGGCAAGCTGAAAAGTTTGCCGTCGGTTAGATGCAGCGACGACACTTGCATTGGCCAGCGTTGCCGGCTTTTCCGGCGCTTCACCCATCGACGCCTCCCGTGCTTTTGGTTTGAGCTTGCTCCAATCGTACGGTTTCACGGCGAGGGTCACGTTAGTGTCCGTGTCCGCGCGGAAGGTTCGGTTTTGCGGCCAGGTTCGTTCTCCGTCTTCCACGTAAAGCGTGTAATTCACATCACCGAGGGTCGTAAACTCGAAGCGTCCATCGGCGTCCGTGTGCGTGGTCTGTATCGGCAGCTTGTTCTTGTCGTAATCCAAAGCGCGCACTTCCGCGCCGGGAATAACATAGCCCGTGCTGGATTCTACCACGCGACCCGCTATGGTTTTTCCGCGCTTCAAACGAATCGTTTGCGGTTGCGCGTTGATATTCAGCTTCACGCGTTCGGCCATAAAACCCGCCGCATCCGGTTGGACGGAATACTCGCCGATGTCCGGCGTCGCGTCCTGGATTTGAAATCGCCCGTTTGAATCGGTGAAAACCGATTTCAGACCGAAGCTGTGATTGTTGTCACGAGCAATCGGTAACGAGAATTCCGGTTTTATATCCGCGTCCCGCAGCGGCTGGCCGTCCGTTCGGAGCACGATACCTTCGAGCGTTTTGCCCGGAGTGAACTGCAATTCGACTTCCGCGTCGGGATTTTCTTCCGTGAGAGTGACAGGTTTGCTAAGGCAAAACGAATCTCCTCGCCAGGCATGAACGCGATAGGTACCGCCAAGCGGCAATGGACCGGAAACCCATTTGCGCGGAGCATTATCCGAGTAGCCGTCGCTATCGCCACCAAGAAGGCCGGAGGCGCTGCGCAACGGAGAGCGCTTCAGTTCGTCAATGCCGAACATCAACCCGCCCGCCGGTGAGCCGTCTGCATTGAGTGGTTTGGCATAGATCGCCCCGGCGGGAATCACCGGAATGTCGATTACCATTGGGCCGGGACCGTTTGTGACCGGAATTGAAAGCAAGCTGCCGTTGTTTCCGAAGCGGTCGAACCAGAAGCCGATCATGCGTTTCGGTTCTATGGACGTTTGGCCGCCGATTGCAATTTGTACGCGCACTTCGCCATTGGTGATTTGCTTTTCTTCAATGTGCGCCGTGAGATGATTCGTCTCGAGGCTGTCCGGCACCGTTATTGAAACTGTGCCGCGCGGCGATACGCCGGAGGCGGAGTTGAAGCGGAAGATGACTTCGCGTTTGGGCAGGTCTTTCGCTTCGGTTTTCGGCTTGGTGAGATCAACGACCCAATCGGCGACCGGGCCATCCACCTGCAATTCGGATTGTGCCATGCGCACGAGTCCACGGGTGCGGTTGGTGAAAACAAACTTGGCCACGCCGTTTTCCACATTCAGCGGAACCCATTCGCCTTGGCCGATGCTGTTGTTCTCGAAGGTTTCGGAGGAATTGAGATACAATGAAGCACGACCGTTTATTTTCTGCAGGCCTTCCACACTTCCAATCACGTGACCGCGGACGATGAGTTCCGGGTCGAGCTTCACGGACGCATTGTCGCCCGCCCTGATTCCTCCGAGAATCACCGATTCATGACCCGGCGCGCTCACACCGAGCCAGTAAACCGTGTCACGCCGCAGTTGGTTCGCCGTGAATTGCCCGCGCTCGTCGGTGCTCGCCACCAGTCGCACTGGGTCGTTCCATTGATAATTGCGCGATTCCGCCCCTTTCTCATAAAGGACGCGCACAGTCGCGCCGGGAATCGGCGCGCCGCTTGATTCGTCAGTGACCGTGCCTGAGACAATCGCGCCGGGACTCAATTTCATTTCCAGCGTTTGTCCTGCACTGAGAGTTTCAAAGCGCCGGTCAACGATCTCGTAACCAGGTGCGTTGACAGTAACGGTTATCGGCTCATCAATGCAAAGCGGCAGGAGAGCCTTTCCTTGTGCGTCGGTTTTGGCATCGCGCGACAACTGAAGGCTGTTGCCGGTGCCACGCAGCCATAAGTAAGCACGCAAGGCGCCGTTTGGAATCGGAGCGCCTGAGTCCGCATCGGTGACTCGCAGGCTCACATCGAAACCGCGACCCAAAGTGAGTTCGCCGACATCAATTCGATTTGTGCTCAATCCATCGAACGGCCCGACGACTATTGGAGCAAATCCCTCTGCAGTTCCTTCCACCCAGATTTGGCCGGCAGGAGCGGTGTTACTGAACGTCCCGTCCGTTTTCAAACCCGCGGCTGAAATGCCGCTCGAGTTTGGGCGGTGCGAATGAACAATGACGTATGTGTTTCTCGGCAATGGCAAGCCATCGGCGGTTGTCAATCGTCCCGTGATGAAAACTTGTTTGTTCGAATAGTCCGCTTCTGGGGTGGCCCCATACTCCGCCATCTTCTTTTCAATCTTCTCAATGCGCTGCTGCGGTGTGAGGATGGCAGCGACAGTAATGCGTGTTCCCACGGCTGAGAGCACAAGCAAAATGCTGCCCAGAAGCAGCGCGGTCAGCATCGCGCGCCACGTCAGCCGCAGGGACGGGCGATAACCCGGGACCAGGAGCCGCTGCACCCGCTCCAAAAGCGAGGATGGCTCGCGCTTGTCGCCGAAAGCGGACGCGGCTGCGGGCGCGGGATTCAAAACATTCTCTGCCACATGGACCAGCGTGCGCGCGTAATCCGTCGGCGCGCCGCTCAGTTCAATGGCGAGCGCATCGCAACACGCTTCGCGTTCGCGGCGGATTTGATGGCTGATCCACCAGACCGCCGGATTGAAGAACAGCAGCGACTCAGCGAAAAACTGAAACAGGTTTGCCAGATAATCGCCGCGGCGGATGTGCGCCAGTTCGTGCAGCAGGACGAAACGAATCTGCTCCGGTGTGAGCGTCGTCATCAGTGAGAGCGGCAGAATCAGCATGGGCACGAAAAGGCCGACGACGGCAGGAGATGTCAGCTTATCCGTAACGCCGACGCGAATCTGCCGCGCCAAACCTACGGCGCGCCGCGCTTCGGCGAGCATTGTGGTAATGCGCACATCGTTGAACCGCTGGCAGGAGCGCCGCAGCCTTTCCGCTCCGGCGACTTTCACGCCCGCGCGACCGAGCATCAGCGCCGTGCCCGCAAGCCATGTGAGTGCGAGCCAGGCGGTCCAGCGAATGGACGGCGGAACCGAATGGGGAACAGCCACGGCAACTGTTTGTGCTGAACCTGGAATGGTATTGCCCGGAACACTGGCCGAAGAATTTATGAATTCAACCGGCGCCTGATTCAGCACGGGTGGCGATGCGCGTCTCTCGGCCGCATTCATCACCGCCCATGTGATTATCCCCACGCACAAGATGGAAGCCAACGCCGCGAGACTGCTTCGGTAGCGGGAAACCGGATTGATTGATCGACGCAGCAGCACCGCGAGAGCCAGCGCGACAAGCGCGCCCTCCCAAAGGGAATGCAACAGCGCTTTGACGACCTGCGCCCATTCCGTGGACCCGAAGCACTGGAGGAGCGTGTTCACGACCTTCTGGCGTTCTTGACGCGCGACTTCTCGTGCGTGGCGATGAGACGCTTGATGTGGTCAAGGTCTTCGGCTGAGACCTCATTCGAATCGAGAAGGCATTGCACCATGGGCGTGAGCGCGCCGTTGAACGCGTGCTTGAGCGCATAGAGCAATTCGCCACGCTGCGCCTGCGCGCGCGTGACTGCGGAGCGATAGAGCGTCAGGTTGCGGACCTTCCCGGCGGTGAGCAGGCCCTTGGCGACCATGCGGTCCATCAGCGTGCGGACGGTCGAGTAGGTCCATTTGGTTCGCCTGAAAAGTTTTTCCTGAATGGCGGGCGCCGCGCAGGGTTCCTGTTCCCAAACGGCTTTAATGATCGTCCATTCGGCTTCGGTGAGTTCGATTTCGGGTTGAGGCATAAATTGGAATGCCGCGCATTCTGCTCTACAACTGTAAATACGTCAACCAGAATCTTTACATTTGTAAAGGGACGACGAAGAAACCGCTACTCTGACCACTTAGCGCGCAATTCCGTCGGCGCAACTCCGCTCTGCCGGAGGTGGCGCAGGCTCAATGCGTCGTGGCGCTTGGCGAGCCGGATTCCGTTCGTGTCAGACATCAGCGGACAATGAAAAAACTGCGGCCGCCGCAGGTCCAACGCACGGTAAAGCAAAAGCTGTCGCGCGGTGCTAAGGAGTAAATCCGCGCCGCGAACTACCTCCGTGATCAGCATCGCCGCGTCGTCCACAACACACGCGAGTTGATAGGCTGGAACTCCATCGCCGCGCCAGACAACGAAATCGCCGAAGTCTTTTCCCGCGACGAACTGTTGCGGTCCGAAGTTCCCGTCGAGAAACGAGATCGTCTCGCCATCGGGAACGTGGAAGCGCCAGCAGTATTTGCGATTGACGATTTGCGATTGACCATTTTTGCGGCAAGTGCCCGGGTAAATCGGTCCCTCGTCTTCCGCATGCGGCGCGCGGGCCGCAGTTCGTATGTCCTTGCGGGTGCATGTGCACGGATAAACAAAACCGCGCTCTCGAAGTTTTGCCAGTGCATCGGCGTAGAACCGCATTCGCTCACTTTGCGAATACGGCGCATGTGGCCCGCCGATGTCGGGACCTTCCTGCCACTCGAAGCCGAACCATTTCAGGTCTTCGAGCATCGCGCCTACGAATTCCATCTTGTAGCGCGTCGAGTCCAGATCTTCGTTCCGCAGGATCAGCGCACCACCGTTCTCTTTCACGCGTTCCTGCGAGGCCCAGAACGTCCGCGCGTGGCCGAGATGCAGATAACCCGTCGGCGAGGGCGCGATCCGGCCGCGGTAGATGTGGTGCAGTTCCAGCGCAGACACGATTGCTTGCTTAGCAGAACCGCTTCACTTTCGCACATCGAAATGAGCGACGACGTTCATGTTTGGCGTAACCTTCAATTCGCTCGGGAACAACCAGACTTCTTCTGTAAATGTGAATAACCTCTGAATCCCTGTGAGTAAGTTTTCGCGCTTTCCTCTGGCGAATAAGCAGAACGCCTCGGTAGTGTTTCCGCCGGCCAACATGAGCTATATCTACGTTCCTGACTCACTACACGCTGCAGGGGACCAGGTGCGACTGGCATTGGATCGCTCGCTTGATCATCTCGAGAAGGAAGTTTTCCTCCGCGCATGGTGTTCGTTGGTTTATCTTTTTCCAGGTCTTCATCCCGATGAGTTCCTCGATTCCACGCGTTCTGTGCCGCAGACCTTGAAAAGATTCGCGGCGGAAGCACGCCGGCGATTCGAAGCGGGCGAGTTGACCGAAAACGAACTTTATTGTTACCAGGCTGCCACCACTCGGATTCAACGCGAATACAATGAGCTGAGGCGCGCGAAACCCTGGTTGTTCGAAGATCATTTCGGCGCTTGATTCTGCTCCGCGCTCCCAAGAACCAAAAGGCTTCCGCCGGAGAATCCATGAGCGAGTTCTTCGCGAGTTCTGAAAGAGAATTACAGCTGAAGGATCGCATGGCTGCGCTCGGCATTCGCGAAGATGATTTGGAGGAAACATTCGTCCGTTCCGGCGGACACGGCGGCCAAAACGTGAACAAGACCTCCACTTGCGTGATGCTCATACACCGGCCAACCGGCATTCGCGTCAGATGTCAGACAACTCGCCAACAGGGGTTGAACCGTGTCATGGCGCGCCAGCTCCTGCTTGAGAAGATTGAGTCGGCTCGAAAACGCGCAGCAGCATCCGAACGTGCTTCGGCTGAAAAGCTGCGCCGTCGCAATCGAAAACGCTCGCGCGCGGCGAAAGAACGCGCGCTGGTTGACAAATCTCATCGAGCGGCCAAGAAGGATCTTCGACGTCGCGTAATCGAATGATGATGTCTGAGTGGCGAAAGCGAGCCACTCAGCGACGGCTTCTCTCCCTGCAGCACAATTAAAATATCCATGGGATTATCCTTGACATTGGCGCTGCAAATTGGCAAACAAGACGCATTCCGTTGACCAGTAGTGACCAGTAGTGTGTGCAATGCGTTTCTTCGTGCTTGTTGCGCACTGGTCATTGAAAAACAAACGAACCCTGCACCCTTATGAACGATTCACTCCTCCGCATCTTGCGTGATCCGATCCAACCGCAGCCTGTGCAAAGCCAGCGGCCAGCTTTGCCATGTTCGTGGATAAGACAGTGGCGGAGTTTTTTATCGAGCGCTCTGTTGCTGCAGCTGATTTGCGGTTCAGCATCGGCGCAGTTGGTCAAGGTGGTGGGCTGGGCAAAATGGCGTCCCGAACCTCGCTGCCAACGTCATGACCGTCACCGGCATGGATCTGGATGACAGCACGACCGTCCTTGTCGTCGGGCTATATGGGGACAATTCTCCTGTGGAAAACGGATTTACTGCTGTAACGTTCGGAGGTGTTCCGCCAACCGGGTTAATAAATAATGCAGCAAATGTCCGCTCTGCTTTGGCCTACTGGATTAACCCGAACACTGCAGCCGGTCAGACTCTGTCGTTCACTTACACAACTCCCTTTGCTGGGTATTATTGGGCGTACCAGCTTTCCAATGTTGATACCAATGCCCCGGTCGCGACCAGTGGCGCGCAAGTACTGTTCGGCACGAACACAAGCTTGACATTGTTGACCAATAATTCATTCGTCGTTAGCTACATCGCCGGGAATAATAATAATGCTGCTGATGCGAACATCGCTCCCAACCCTCCATTGATCAAGACTGGCCCGACGATAGGAAATGCTCCGGCCGGCGCCTCGATGGCTTCCGCTACTAACACAATCCCCACACCCGGCCTTCAAAATATTGTGTGGGTCCTTCCTCCCGGAAACAACCTTGCCCAATATGGTGTGTCGGCCGTTGCCTTTCAACCTTTGAACGTTGGAGCACCAATCGTGGGGGGCTCGGTCAGCCCTTCCGTCTCGGCACCTGGATCAGACTTCATCCTGACCGTCACAATTGATCCGTTCCACTACGGGAACGTGACGAACGTGAGCGTGGATCTAAGCAGCATCGGTGGATCCTCTGCGAATGCGTTGGTGCAGTCCTCAAACCCAAATGTTTGGACAAATTCCTTCGTCGTTCCTGGCGGTGCGCCCCTCGGCACGACGAACCTGATCGTGACGGCAAAACAAGACGCAGCCCCAATCACCGGGTCTGCTGGTTCTGTGGCGATCAATATTGCTGCAGCTTCGGCGCCTGCGCTGGTGAAAGACACGAATCCGACGAATTCTTTTAGCGTGTATGCAGGACAAGGTGTGACACTCTCAGCATCCTTTTCTGCGCCGGGATTCATTACTTACCGTTGGCAGAAGAGCCCGGACGGTGTCACCTTCACGAACATTCCCGGCACGGCTAACACGTCATACACGATTTCCAGCGCGGCACTAAGTGACGCAGGATTTTACCGGCTGCAAGCATCGAACTTTCTCGGATCCGCAGTATCCACCCCCAGTCAGATTATTGTAAATAATGCCAGCACCGCCATTTATCTCTGGTCCGCGCCCATCCCGTTCGCCGGTCTCACCGCCGAGCAAATCCTCACCAATTTCGCGGCAGCCAACAAAATCGCCGGTGCAATGGTGGCACAAAGCGGCGGCAACCCGATCTCGGTGGTTCTGACCAATGCTGGAAACCGGCTGGTTATGTTTGCCAAAGACGGCAACTGGGCGTCGCTTATCGGGAGGTGCCGCCTACATTTTGAACGTCAACACCAACAAGACCGGCAACACCACTTTCGACTCCGTGCTCAATTCTGCCTACAACAACAACGCAACGAACACTATCACTTTGACATTGGGCGGCCTCGTGGTGGGGCAGAAATATCAAGTGCAGTTGTTTGCCTTGGACGACCGGGCCGGTCTGACTCCGGATGGCAGCCTCCAGTTCTCGTACTTTCTGGATCCGCTGGATGCCTTCGGAGTCACCTCGCAGCCGTTTGCCATGTCTGACAATGTTTACGTGTTGGGAACATTCACCGCCAGCAGCAACACGATGACGATTCAACAGAATCTGGTTTCCAGCAGCGGGAATCTCAACTGCCTCGTGCTGCGAACAGTGGGATGGGACCCTCCGCCCTACTTCACCGTCCAGCCAAAGAGCACGAACTTCTTCGCGGGAAGCGCAGTGTCATTTACCGGTAATGCGGCAGGAGATACCACGATTGCGAGTCCCACGATCACGTATCAATGGGCATCGGGGCCCGCCGGCGGACCATACGTGAACCTCACGGAGGGCAGCAAATACGGAGGAGTGACAAACACGAGCTTAACCATCAGCAATCTGGTAGCTGGCGATGGCAATTCCGTCTATGTGCTGAAGGCTTCCAACGGCGGTGGAACGACGATCAGCAGAGAAGCGCGCGTTTTTGTCCAATCGCAACCGCCTACTCCCCCGGCCAACAGTTTCGCTGGAGCGGTGCTGGCCTTGACGACCAATCGTCTGGTTGGCTTGTGGCAGTTGAATGAAGTCGAGGATCCCTCGACCGGAATTCTGTTTGCTCAGGATGCCAGCGGCAAGGGACGGCACGGAACGTACGGGATTACTTCCCGAAATAAATTCAACGGTGTGCTATCGCCTCAGCCTCCCACGTTCGGTGGATTTGCTTCGGGCCAGGGAGCGCTGCAAACGGGAGCGGCCGGCACCGGCGATGCGACTTCTGTGGTCAATTTGCCGCCTTTGAATATTACGAATGGCGTGGACACGACCATAGCAATGTGGATTAAACCCACTGCGCTTGCGCCTAATCTCGGCGGTTTGTTATATAACCGCGGGCCAGACCAATGTGGCTTTGGGTTTGCCGGAAATGCGGGGGGGCCAAGCGGCCAGAGAAATTTGGGTTTCGTATGGAACAACGCCAACGGAGAGGCGACTTACAATTACAATTCGGGCCTCTTCCCGGTCAACGACATATGGAACTTCGTCGTGCTCGTGATCCGAACCAACGCGGCGACGTTTTATCTTGATTATGTCGATACAAACGGGGCGGCGTTCTTTGGAAAAGCGGCTGATACCGCATCAAGATACACGCAGAACTTCTGGACTGGAGGACCAATCTGGATTGGTGGCGATCCAAGTGCCGGCGGCACTACCATATTCCCCGGTAGCATTGCCAACGTCGCCGCATTTAACACGGCACTCACGGATGATCAGATTTATAATCTGTTCGTTGCCGGTTTCCAGACGGCAGGTTTTCCGGCGAGTATCCTTCAGCAGCCGCCGGTCGCGATCACAAATTATGCGGGTTTCGCGCTGCAGATTAGTACCGTGAACGGGGGGTCCCAACCCATCGCCAGCCAGTGGAAGTTTAACGGAACCAATCTGGTGGATGGCCTCAATAACGGGTCACTCATCGTTGGCTCAACCTCCAATGTCCTGACTATCTACAATGTTTCGACGAATTATCAGGGTGTATACAATCTGGCGGTCACAAACTTCCTTGGAGGTGCGGTCAGCAGCAACGCGGTCGTTACCATTCTGACACCGGAGGCTCCGCCTGCGGCGAATCTGGTGGGCCGCTGGTTTGGAGGGGCTTCAAATCTCACCGATATCTCAGGCCACCTGCCTGGGGTCCATAATGGGACGCAGATATTGTCCAACGGCGTGCCGAGAGGCATTCTGACGTGGAGCAGCGACCTGCCGCCCAATGCAACGCCGGGAGGAAGCTCGCTCGTGCTGACAAACACCGGCGTCCTGATTAACAACTCCTCCACCGCCGACGCCGGCTACCAATCCACCTTTGACGCCCTCGGCAGCGCCATGACCGTTAGCTTCTGGGCGAGGGGCTGGCCGGGACAATGGAATCCGTTTGTGAGCAAGTATGGTGAAACCACCGCTCCAGCCGGAGGATGGCAGGTGCGCAACGACGGCGGCAACAACTTGAGTCCGTGTTGGACCATTCGCGGGAATCCGGGCACGGTCGTCCTGGGAACCGCCGTAGGGGGCAACGCGGAGGACATGGCCGCCACCAGCCTCACTTATGGCAACGATAACAAGTGGCACTTCTATTGCGCCACTTACGACCTCGCTGCAGGCCAGCGCGTGCTGTATGTGGACGGAAGTCTGGTTGCTTATACGACCGGTCAAGGCCCATATACCCTGGCTCCAGACGCTCACCTTGCGATCGGTGCCAGAGATGCGCCGCCGGGCACGACGACGGTGTCGAACTACACGACCGGCTATTTCACCGGCGAGTTCTATGATGTGCGTATCTATGACGTTGCCCTCACTGGTGCCCAACAAGCCTCTTTGGCCGCGCCGCCGCCGCTGCCGGTGCAACCGGCGCCGCCGTTGACAATTACCGGCATCAATCCGGGTTATTTTGATTTGACCTGGTCCAGTGGCGGTTTGTTGCTGCAATCAACGAACGTGGCCGGCCCATGGACGACGAACCTGGCTGCAACGCCTCCTTATAGGGTTTACACGACCAATGGTCTGTCGGGATTTTATAAAGTGTTGTTCCCGTAATAGAATAAACGGTTACAAACATAGCCATGTAACCTCTCGTAGCAATACGCGACGAAACACAACGGGACTCAGCGGGGCGATTCTTTGGAGCAACGGATCGCCCCGTCTCTATTCCGGCGTTCTTTCCGCGGGTGGCGCGAAAATCCCTGCAAATCAGGATCCAATTTATTGCCATACTTGACTTGCGAACCTACGCATTAACTGAATGTCCAAACGGCGTCGGAAGCCGGAATAATGGCAGCAGTGGACAATTGATTTATGTCGTCAGATTCTGAGCTTCGATTTGGCAGTTCAACCGCCGCGCAGCAACAATTTCTTTCGCTGTTCCTGCGCGGTGGCGACTGTCTGCCAGGGACATCATGTTTGATAACATCAGCCCCGCAGCGAATGGAACGCTGCTGCTGATAGCAACGCCACAGTCCACAAACGTCGGCAACACGGGTTTCTTCCCGCCTGTTAACGCGTTGCAATTGGTAAAAGTGGTTCCGTTGCCAGCTGTGCTTTTCCTTTCTTGGTTTGAGTTGAAGGGAAAGCAAAGCCGGATAATGCCGAGCATCAAAAGCCAAAAAGGCGATTCCTTCGGCTTTCGACGGAATCGCCCCATCAACCGGCATCATTCAGAACCCGGCAAAATATCCCAATTCTCTCAACGACGCGTAATCCTTCGGACGTTCTTTGGTGGCGCGACCGATGATAACGTGATCGAGCACTTCAATCTTCAACAACTGCCCGGCACGAATGAGGTCGCGTGTGACTTTGATGTCCGCCTCGCTGGGAGTGGGATCGCCGCTGGGATGATTGTGAACGAGCACGACCGCTGCCGCATTGCTGGCAATGGCAGTTTTGAACACCTCGCGCGGATGAACCAGAATTGTATCGAGCGTGCCCTGGGAAATCTTTTCAACACGAATCAGGCGCCGCCGCGTGTTCAGCAGCACGACTTGAAAGCTCTCGACGTCATAAGCGCGATTTTCTTCGCGGAGCAAATCCGCAATCCGCTCCGGATTGTCCAGCGTCGGCGATTCCTGCCGTATCTCAGCGGACATGCGGCGGGCGAGCGTGAACGCGCTCTTCAGAGCGATAGCCTTGTCGCGCCCAATCCCTTTGACCTGGCGCAAGTCTTCGATGCTGGCACGGGAAAGCGCATCGAGTGTAACAAATTTCTTAAGCAATTGTTCGGCGACCTCGATGGCCGACACGCCTTTGAGGCCAGTGCGCAGCACGATGGCGATCAACTCGGAATTCTTCAGCGCGTCGGCGCCGTTTGCGAGCAGGCGCTCGCGCGGCCGCTCGGAAGAAGGCATGTCCTTGATGCGATTGCCCGGAATCACCGCCGATTTGTATCTCAACCAAACGGCGGCGCAAAGAAAAAGTGATTCTGTTCTTCAGCCTTTCTCGTGTTGAAGAAGTCAGAGGCAGGGGACACCTGTTGCACCTACGCCGTCTGCAATTCGCGGACAAGGAACGGTTCAAACTCCCGATGGAAATGTGGAGGGATGCGCGCTTTGAACCGCGCGGTCTTCCCGCTGTAACGCTGTTCAATGACTTGCGCGACTTGGTGCAAGCGCGCAATGACGCCGGCCTTTTCGTGCGGGACGGACAATTCCACAAATTCGCGCAGCGGACGGATTTGGCTGCCCAATTCCGAAAGCAAAGTTGGAATGCCATCGCCGTTCTCAGCGGAAATCGCCACGCCATGCGGATACTTCGCCAGAAAACGGTTTAATGCTTCGCGGCTGCCGTTGAGTTGGTCCGTTTTGTTGAACACCATCAAAGTCGGCTTGCCATCGGCGCCAATTTCCTTCAGCACCGCGTCCACGGATCGGATTTGTTCCTCCGCCTGTGGATGGCTGACGTCCACGACGTGCAACAGCAAATCCGCCTGAACAACTTCCTCTAGCGTCGCCTTGAATGCCTCGACCAGCCCGTGCGGGAGTTTGCGAATGAAACCGACCGTGTCCGTCAGTAAAATGTTTTGGTTCGTCGGCAGGCGGAGACGGCGCGTCGTCGGATCGAGCGTGGCGAACAACTTGTTTTCCGCGAGCACGTCCGCGCCAGTCAGCGTGTTCAGCAACGTTGATTTTCCGGCATTCGTGTAGCCAACAATGCTCGCGAGCGGCCACTGGTTGCGCTGCCGGGCGCTGCGTTGCGTGGTTCGCTGACGACGCACAAGTTCCAGTTCGCCGCGAATTTTCGCGATTCGGTCCTGTACGCGGCGACGGTCCGTTTCCAACTGTGTTTCTCCTTCGCCGCCGCGCATGCCGATACCACCTTGTTGCCGCGACAGGTGGCCCCAGAAGCGCGTCAACCGCGGGAGCAAATGCTGAAGCTGCGCCAGCTCGATTTGCAGCTTGCCTTCGCGCGTCCGGGCGCGATGCGCGAAGATGTCGAGAATGAGCGACGTGCGGTCGAGCACCTTGCAGTTGAAAATCTTTTCGAGGTTGCGGCTCTGCGCAGGCGAAAGTTCGTCGTCAAAGATGACCGTGTCGGCATCGAGCCGTTTGCAGTGCGAAGCGAATTCGTCTGCCTTGCCCTTGCCAATGAACGTGCCCGCGTTGATGGCGTCCAGTTTTTGAACGCCGTCGCCGACGACCTCGGCTCCGGCAGTGGCGGCCAGCTCAGCCAGTTCTTCAAGTGAATCGCGCGGTTCCCAACCGTTCCTTGATTTGAGTTCGACACCGACGAGAAAGACTCGTTCGGTCCGCGTATTCCTGGTCTCGATTAGTGCTTTCAATACTTAGCTCAATGCCATTTCTATTCTGAAAAAAGCATACCACGTTTCCTGGTTGAGCAAAGTCCTTTGCGCGTCGCCGACTTTCTCCCGCTTGGTTTGCCGGCCCATGGCTTGGCGTACTGCGCCGGCACACTCTTGGATATGGGGCGCATGGATTCAGGTTGATGCACACCAGAAAGCGCGGGAATGACAACTGCACCGCTTTTGTGTAGGTATGAATTGAATACGTGAAGAATTTTATACAAGAAAGCCCACAGCCAGCCTCATGAAAGCAGCCTTACTCACTGGCATCCGGAAATTCGAAATGCGAAAGGTGCCGGAACCTGAAATCACCCGGCCCAACGAGGTCCTCATCCGCATCAAGAGGGTGGGTGTCTGCGGCTCGGACATTCACTATTACACCACCGGCCGCATCGGCTCGCAGATTGTCAAATTCCCGTTCACCGTGGGACACGAAGCGGCCGGCATCATTGAGAAGACGGGGTCAGCAGTGACCCGGGTGAAATCAGGGCAACGAACTGCAATTGACCCGGCGGTGTATTGTGGCCAATGCGACCAATGTCTGATCGGACGGGAGAATACCTGTCGGGAATTGCTTTTTCTGGGATGTCCGGGCCAATTGGAAGGCGCATTGCGCGAATACGTCGTTTTGCCTGAGGCATGTTGCTTCCCAATAAAGGACCGAACGACATTTGAGCAGGCGACATTGTCCGAGCCGCTGGCCATCGCCATTTACGCGGTCGAACGAGCCAGGTTGCCGGCCAAGGCAAATGTAGCCGTTCTCGGCGCGGGGCCGATCGGGATGTCGGTCTTTCATGTTTTGCGCGCAAACCGTGTTGGCGACGTATTTATCACGGACAAAATCCCGGAGCGTTTAAAATTCGCGCGCATGCTGCATCCCAAATATTGCGGCAATGCCGACCGGGCGGACGTGGTTGGAGAAATTTCGAAAGCCGAGCCGTTGTTGATGGATGCAGTTTTTGAGTGCAGCGGCGACCGGAGGGCATACGACCATGCTGTGTCATTGTTAAAGCCAGGTGGGACCCTGGCGCTCGTCGGCATCCCGGAATTCGACCAGGTCCCGTTTCCGGTCCATGAACTGCGCCGGAAAGAAATTATGATCACGAATATCCGTCGCCAGGCGCATTGCACGCAAACGGCGATTGATTTTCTCGAGACCAAAAAAATCAATCTGGACGCGATGGTGACGCATCGTTTTTCTCTGGAGGAGACGAAACAAGCTTTTGATCTGGTTGCCAATTATCGCGATGGCGTAATGAAAGCCATGATATTCGTGGATTGAACAGCCGTGCAGGGAGCGCACTTCGTTCGTGAAGCTAGAGGTGTGAGCACCGATTTCGACACGAGCCTTGAATTGGGCGTCGGACTCAGCGAATATCTGACGAAATGAAGCGCCTGCAGGCTAACATTGTCGCTGAGTTCGAGGCCTTGCTCCACTACATCCTCGACCGTGGCTCCAAGGAAGATCATGACTGATGAACCCAACCAACCGCCTGACTCAGCCGCCGCGCCAATTCGAACGTTGCCCGAATCCACGGTCGGAACGGAGACCGACGTTTCAGCTTCGGATGCGAAAAATGAAGCGAGCAGATTGACGCCGGAGGAACAACTGGCCCTTTTCGAAAAAGAGCTCAAGGAGAACGATTGGGGGCACCAGCCATGTTGATCGATTGGGATAGGTTCACGCCGCGATTGCCAGCGCGCCCTTGCCTTCGTCCGCAGGACTATCGCGTTCTTCCATCTTCTCCCTCATTTTCTTGAGCGTCTGGTCCTGAATCTGCCTGATGCGCTCGCGCGTCACGCCGATGCGCTTACCGACTTCTTCCAGAGTCCGCGGGGTGCCGTCCTCCAAACCGAAGCGCAGCGAGAGGATGGTACGTTCGCGCGCCGTCAGCGTCGCCAGAACTTCCCGAACAAGCCCGGTGTCGGTTTCCTGGATGAGCCGATCGAACGGAGCGACCGCATTTGGATCCGCCACGATTTCCGAGATGCGGTTTGATTCATCGTCTCCGATAGGTGCATCCAGCGAAATCGGTGCTTTGGAAGCCTGACGATATCGCCGCACGCGCCGGGCGTCGAAATTCAGTTCATGCGCCAGCTCTTCGTCGCTAGGCTCGCGGTCGAGGGTTTCGCGCAGCTTCATTTCCGCCCGTCGGATATCGGCCACCTTGTCCACCACATGCACTGGCAACCGAATGGTCTTCGATTGGTTTGCCAGTGCTCGTTTGATGCTTTGCTTGATCCACCACGACGCGTATGTGGAAAGCTTCGCCCCTTTGCGAAGGTCGAACCGTTCGACGCCTTTCATCAACCCGATGTTGCCTTCGTTGATAAGGTCGAGCAAGGGCATGCCCAGTCCGTCATAGTCGCGGGCAATCTTCACCACCAGTCTCAGGTTGGCTTTGATCATCTGTTCGCGCGCTTGTTTGTCGCCGCGCCGAATCCGGCGGGCAAGCGCGATTTCTTCCTGCGGTGTTAACAGTTTCACCTGACCGATTTCGCGGAGATAAAGCTGCAACGTGTCACCACGGGGTGCGTCCGGTGGAATCAGGTTTTTCCCATCAACCTCGTCGGAAGGCTGATGCGTCCGGGTCCGAGGGGAGTTACTTCCCAATGATGATGTTGGTTCCCGAAATCGCGGCGACAAACGAGCCGCAGTCAAGGTGACGCCGAGTTGCCTCGGCCTTCGCGCCTTGGTTGTTCGTGGCAGTAAGTGTTTCATGTGATGCAATTGAATGTAAGCAGGTTGTGATTCGGTCATTGAGTTCAAGGTCACCGGTTCACGTCGGTATCTGGAGTTCCTTCAGCTTGGCCACAATGGTCCGTTTGCTGACAAGCCCGACAGTTTGGTACCGCAACTCGCCGCCTGCGAAGTAAAGAAGGGCAGGAATGGATTGAATGCCAAAGCGCACGGCCAACTTCGGATTGGCGTCCACATTGACTTTGGCGACCTTTACGCTGCCAGCTTGCTCCATGGCAATTTCATCGAGAGCCGGTGCGAGCATTTTGCACGGCCCGCACCACTCGGCCCAAAAGTCCACCAGCACAGGTTGATTAGATTCGAGAACTTCACTCTTGAAGCTCGTTTCATTGATTTCAATCGTCGCTTTCACAGTTCATTCCTCAGTGTTGTTCATTGATGAGCATGCATGCCTTCCGTCGAAGGTCAGCGATAGCCTCCCGTTACATTGAACGTTTCTCCAGTAATCCAGCCAGAATCCGCTGATGCAAGGAACGTCGTCACCGTGGCGACATCTCGTGGCTGCCCAATGCGGCCCAGAGGAGTCTCGGCTTCAGTCTGCTTATGGAAGTCGCTACCGATGAAACCCGCAGCATGAACGCCTTCAGTCTCGATCATGCCGGGATTGATGGCATTAACCCGAATTCTGCGTGGACCGAGTTCCTTGGCCAGGGATTTAGTCAGTGTATCGACCGCTCCTTTGCTGGCGCTGTAGACAGAACCTCCCGCTGGCGCGCGGGTGCTGGCCACCGAACTGATATTGATGACGCTGCCACCGTTCGCGCCAAACTGCTTGACGGCTTCCTGTGTCGTAAGAATCAAGCCGAGAACATTAGTGTTGAATTGCCGGTGAAAGTGCTCCTCGGTAACCTGTTCAAGCGGGAGAAATTCATAAACCCCTGCGTTGTTTACCAGGATATCGACGCGGCCGAAGGCCTTTTTCATTTCCGAAAACAGGCGTTTGATGTCCGCCTTCCTGGAGATATCACCCTGCACCGCGACGGCCCTGCCGCCCGACGTGATGATTTCATTTACAGTTTTGTCCGCGCCGGACTTGCTTGAGCCGTAGTTGACCACTACAGATGCGCCTTCCGCTGCCAAGTGCTCGGCGATAGAGGCGCCGATCCCTTTGGATGCCCCGGTTACAACAGCAACCTTGCCAGTCAATTTCTTCGTATTCGTGTCCATGATATGTTGGGTTGAGCGCGATTAGTCTGGTTTTCAAAAACGCAACGCTCGCCTCCGCGCGGCGAACTCCTGTTGCTGCGTGTTCCACGCTGCAATTTCCCGGACCTTCTCTGTTGCGAGGACCGGGAACAAGAGATGTGGGTATAAGGTCTGCCATGCTATCGCCTCGGCTTCGTTTAAAGCGAGGCGCACCATATGTTCTCGCAACTTCAGCGAGACGCGCGCTTCCGCGAAAATGGCGTCCCTGGATTTGCCGATCTGAGTTGCAATCCGTCTGCAATATTTTACGCATACATTGCCGAACAGGCTTTTCTCATCATCATTCATTTCGTTCTTTTTCATGTTGCGTCCCGCTTTAATGTAACTCATATGATTACACCATTACACAAAAAAAGAGACTGTCAACGAGCCTTGTTTCCTACACCCTCCCCAGATGCCTTTATCCTCTCGAGAACGTCGGCCAGGGTTGTCTTTTCCAAATCGCATTCCAAGGCGCTCTGAGCTGACGCAAACACCCTTTCCAAAGTTTCCCGGATATAATGGCCTACGGGACAGGCGATGTTTGGTTTTCGAGAAGGAGTGGCAAACGCTTCAGTCGTCTCGACTGCCCTGTAAACTTCCGCAAGATTGATGCGCCTTGGCGAACGGCTCAAACGGGAGCCTGCGCCCGCGCCTTTGGATGTATCGACCAATTTCGCCCGCTGCAAAGCCAGCAGCAACCGACGGATGATGACTGGATTGGTATTGACGCTGGTCGCCAGCCGTGCCGACGTCACGCGGTCGCCTTCCTTGTAAGCCAGAACAGCGAGCGCGTGCACGGCCATTGCAAAGCGGCAACTGGTTCGCATAACTTGTTAGTTGGTAATCTAACTTGTTACACTTGTCAACGTCAGTGTCCTGAGCCGCGTCCGATTGTAACTTCAAATCATGTCGCGTTAATTGGAACGTAAATCGCTGACGATCGTCTGCGTGTTGCGACGCCAGACTTTCTGCTCGTCAATTTTGGAGCAGCTGTTTCAAGAATTCCTAATCGGCACTGACCCGTTAAGCACCTCCAGAACGCCCATTGTGGCAGCACCGCGGGTTTCCACTCCGAGTTTCTCAAGGACTTCCGGCACGTGCTTCTTCGCTGTGGATTCGGTGAAGCCGAGGATGCTCGCGATATCCGGATTCGTTTTGCCTTGGGCGACCCAGAGGAGTATTTCGGCCGCACGTGGCGTTAATCCCAGTTTTACCAGCGGTTCAGTCGAAGAGAAATCATCATTGCCGACTGGTTTTGTCTGATAATCGTCGGCGCCCAAATTCATTCCGTTGCGAAGATCTTTTTTTTACCTTTGGCGGTCAGGAAAATAGACGGGGTCAATCCGAGATCCGTGTCGGCTTGCGGGGCGCGCAGCACATCGAAGCCATCGAATTCAGGGATCATGACGTCGCATAGTACCAAATCAGGCTTTTCGCGCCGCGCGGTTTCGATACGACCATTTTCGGCCGAGATCGGTTTGTAGCCAGTTTAACGCAACAAGGCGATGATGTTAGCCATGGTGCTCCAGATTTCCGCGCGACCGCCATGCAGTTCGGCACAACGTTTTACCAAGACAAGACCCAACCGGTGCTCGAGCGACTACCGACGTTTGGGCCACGATGGAATGCCGTGAAGAGCCGGCATTAGTCCTCTTCAGGAATTCCGATGCCTTCATCGTGGATGGTGGACACGAGCGTTTATGCCGGCCTGCTAATTACTGTCACAGGAAGTAGATTTCTATCGAGCAGTGTTGTTGCCTGAAGTGGAGAGGACGGTACTGCCGTCGCGGTACCTTAAATGAAGTAGTCAAAATCGTATTCGGTCCGGATGTAACGGCGCACGCGAAAGATATGCGCCGGAATCAGATGAGGCCGAAGTTCCACGTAGTTCATTGGGCCATTTCCACAAATATCGTGACCCCGTTAACAGGTCATGCACCTGAAAATTGTCTCTAGGACCGATGCCCCATGGGTCCAGCGAAAGGCGCAGCCAGCCGCTTTGAATGTGATGCGGATCGAGATTAACCACGACCAGAACAATATCGCTCAGGTCTTCGGTATCCTTGCTGTACACAATGATCTGTTCATTGTCGGTTTCGTGAAAACGCAATCGGTCATCGCGTTGCAGCGCGGGATTTTCCCGCCGAATCCGGTTCACAAGCGAAATCAGACTGCTCAGATTTCCCGGCGCGTCGCGGTCCCAATGGCGAATTTCGTATTTCTCCGAGTTGAGGTACTCCTCGCTGCCCGATTCACGCGGCGTATTTTCGGAAAGTTCAAACGGCGGACCATAGATTCCGTACGAGGCGCCGAGCATCGCAGCAAGAACCAGCCGCGCCATGAATGCCGGCCGGCCGCCGAATTGCAGATATTGTGTGAGAATGTCCGGTGTGTTCGGCCAGAGGCTCGGCCGGAAATATTCGCGAACGCCGCTTTGCTCCAACTCGGTGAAGTGAGTTGTCAGTTCGTAGCGCGTGTTGCGCCACGGGAAATAATTGTATGACTGCGTAAAGCCAAGCTTCGCCAGATAGTTCATCACCTTGGGCCGCGTGAATGCTTCTGCAAGGAACACGAGGTCGGGATGTGCGCGCTTCAATTCGCCGATGCACCATTCCCAGAAGCCGAATGCTTTTGTGTGCGGGTTGTCCACACGGAACATTCGAACGTCCTGCTCAATCCAGAATTCAAAAATGCTTTTCAACTCTTTCCAAAGCCCGCGCCAATCCTCGGTCTCAAAATTGAGCGGATAAATGTCCTGATATGTCTTCGGCGGATTTTCGGCGTATTGAATCGAGCCATCGGAACGGAGACGGAACCAATTTGGATGTTCACGCACGTAAGGGTGATCCGGAGAACATTGAAAAGCGATGTCGAGCGCCAGACGTACTTTGAACTCCGCTGCGCGTTTCACGAGCCGGCGAAAATCATCAAGTGTGCCGAGTTGAGGATGAATAGATTTATGTCCGCCTTCCTCCGAACCTATGGCCCACGGACTTCCCGGCGCCCCCGGCAGTGCTTCCAGTGAATTGTTCTGGCCTTTGCGGAATGATTTCCCGATTGGATGAATCGGTGGGAGGTAGAGCACGTCGAAACCCATTTCCGAGATACGGGGGAGCAACGCTTCGACATCGGCCAATGTTCCGTGTCTTCCCGGTTCTCGCGCGGCTGAACGCGGGAACATCTCGTACCATGCTGCAAATCGAGCAATTTCGGGGTCCACAGTCACGCGCAATTCTTTGGGGTATCGCGTGACGTGCCGCCGTTCCGAGTGTCGCGCCATTAGCTCGGCAATTCGCGGCCGCAAGGCTACGGCCACTCGCTCGTCCGGCAGAATTCCACTCCCGGCGGATAATTCGTGCGCCTCTCTCGAGAGTTCTTCCGCCTCAGCACCCATTGCACGGGCCGCGGCTGCAGCGATTATTTCAGCTCCCGTTTCAAGTTCAATGGCCACGTCCAGTCGCGCTTTGAATTTCTTTTCCAAATCCCGTCGCCAGGATTGAAAGTGGTCAATTGCTGCTTCGAGCGTGTAGAAGTACGTGCCGATTTTCCCGACCAGAAATACTCCGCGCCAATGGTCGTTCACCATTGATTCCATCGCGGTCTGCTGCCAGTCCGGTTCTTTCTCATGACGATATTTCAAAATCGCGCAAACAGCATCGTGCCCGTCCGTGAAGATGTCAGCTTCCACAATCACCGCGTCTCCACAAACTCGCTTGATGGCAAATCGTACTTCATCGACTTGCGGTAAGACGGATTCTATGATGACGCGCTGCCTGCCGTCGCTGACCTTGGAAACGTCATTGCTGCGCATAGTGATCGGGCCGCCCGCAAGAAGCCCGGCACGGGCCGGCCTTATGAGGCGTCTCACGCCAGCCATCAGTCAACAATGGGGTGAGTTGCCCGCATGAGGAAAACCTTGAGTGCGAAAGAAAAATCTTGAGCGATAATCTGAGCGTGGCATCTGGGAAGCGCAGAATCATTCTTCGCCTCCTCGTTCTCGTATTTTCAGGTCTGCTGGTTCTGGTAATCGTGTTGCCGCTGTGGTTTCCCTGGCTACTCAAGCCCGCGGCAAAACGATTGGGAGCCAGCTACGCAAAATATGAACGTGAGGGGTACGCGCGCTTTCGGCTGGTCAATCTATCGATCACAAACAGCGCAGGTCATCTCCACGCGGAAAACGTTGAGGCATTTGTTCCCACGGTTTGGGTCTGGAACCGGTACTTCAACCGCGACACTAGTCCCTTTCTTCGGGTCAATTCCTGGAACTGGCGCGCCGTATCATCAAACGCGCCTTCTTCGCAGTCCGCATACGACGAATTCACCCGCACGAAAGCAAAGACCCGCACTCTTCAGGGCTGGCTTCCCAAAGCGGAATTGACCAACGGGGTGATTCAAATCAAGAATCAAACATTCCGCATTCCGCGCGCGAGTTGGAGTGTGGGCGTGCTGTCTGCGGAAATCATACTGCCTGATTCTTCGGAACCCTTAACGCTTTCTGCCAGTGCCACCCGCGGCGCGCCGATTTCCATTTCCGTCGACTCCGGGCACCTGGATCTTCACGGTGCCGCCAAACTGGTGGAACAAGCTCAAGGTTTCGATGTGGAAGGCACTGCAAGTTGGTGGACGAATCACCTTGAAATCGAAGCGCGATTCTCAAATCACGACAACCTCCCTGAGACTGCACGCCTCCGCGCGGACCCGTTTACGATCCCCGCTCGGTTGCTGAGGCTCGGTCAGTATGCGGACGTGACAGGTTCGATGAATGCGGAATGGCAGACTAATCGGTTTGCCGTGGACCTTGCAGCCAAAGCAGCGCCGCTGTCCAACAATCTGCCTCCACTCGAAATTCATGCCCGCGTATCCGGCGACACAAACTCGGCGCAATTGGACGTTGCCCGGATCACCGCGCCCTGGATACAGGCGGATCTGCCGAACGAAACCAGGATTTTGTTTCATCCGCCCTTCGTGCTTGATCCGGTCACGCTGCGCGTCAGGGCGGACCTCAGCGGCCAACCTTGGATCTTGGGCGCCCGTGGCATTTTGACAGGAAGCGCTGTCGCTCGGCCAAACACGGGAAAGTTTCCTGAAATCGCTTTCGCACTTTCCGGCTCAAACGTCGTGGTTTCAAATGTCTCCTCCAGAACATTGGAACTGGCGGGAAAATTTCTTTGGCCGCAAGTCACGCTCACCAACGCCCGAATCGAACTGACCGACGGTTCGAAGGCAGCGCTCGCAGGCGAATTTAATCTCCAGGATAAATCCATTCAGGGCGGACGGCTGACTTATTCCGGGGTGTTTGGCAAACAGTTCATGCCGCACGGTGTTTCGTACGGCAGCGCGTCGTTCAACGCGCAGCTTGAGGGGCCGCTCAACTCGATCACAAATTCTGGTACGCTTGAAATCCGGGATCTGAGGATGCCACAGACCACATCCTTGCAGGTTGAGGCACGTTGGAGCGGGAGGGGCAAAACAATCCAGCAGATGGAAGCGAGCGTCGCTGCCGGAACTTCCGTGCTGCATCTTCGCGCGGGAGCTGATTTCTCCGGTACGGAGAAGAAATTGGACGTAGCCGCCCTCGATCTCTCAAGAAACAATCGCGCTGAACTGCAACTACGTCAGTCGTCTGAGTTGACCCTGCAGACGAGTGGAACGAATGGTGATGGATCAAAAGAAACCTGGTCGCTTCATCTGCAACCCACGCTTTGGACGGGAACTGACTGCGAACTGCAATTCGCGGCAGCGGTGAATTGGCCGGCGAGCGGCACTTTTTTCGCCAGCGGACATGGTATCGCGAGCGACATTGCTCGCGACTTCGTTCAAAGCGAAATTCCGGACGCGGAGTTGGTCAATCTACTCCTTTCGGGCGGCTGGACGAACGGGCCGCTGACGTTTCGCTTGGAATCCGCCGCCAAGGTGAAAACCAAGGAAGGAACTGTCTTCGCGGCGAACGCGGTTGCCAGAGGCGATGGAGAGGGCATCGTGATCGAGCAGTTTTCCGCCTCCAGTGACACCCAGACAGTCTTCCGGGCCGAGGCGTCGCTGCCATTACGCGTCGAGCCGGCAAACATGGAGCGGCAGATTTCAATCAGCACAGATGCGCCGCTCCGCGCGAAGATCCAAACCGTGCCGGATTCCATCCTGTGGCAGAAAATCTCGTCAAGTACCGGGCTGACGCTTGATCAGCCAAATCTATCCGCGTACCTCAATGGGACCTGGGCCGCGCCTCGAGGAACGATAGCCATGAGCGTTCGAAAGATTCGGTTTCCTCTCAGCGCGTATCCGCTTCCGACCGTGACCAACATCGAATTTGCAGCCGAGCTGACGCCCGATGCCGTTCAAGTCTCGCGCTTCAGCGGGGCGGTCGAAGGCCAGCCCTTCGAGGTCACGGGGCAGTTGCCGCTCGGGCAGGAGTACCTGGTCTGGTTTGCGCCAGCGAAAATATCTTCCGGATTGGCGTGAGGCGCAGGCGCATTTGAAGATTCAGGATGCGGAGTTGGCTGCTTTCGCCAGTCTGTTACCGGAGCTTCTCAGCCCCGAAGGGAATCTGCGGGCCGATGTAGCACTGGAGAAAGGAGGGATGCTCAACGGTGCGGTGGTGCTGAACGGCGCGAGGACGCGTCCTCTTGCGGATGTGGGCCCGCTAAGAAATATCCACGCCACGGCATTGTTGACTGGAACCGATCTCCAACTTACAAATGCCTCGGCAGAAATCGGCGGGCAGAACGTGAACATTAACGGGGCAGTAGACTTACGCGACTACCTAACCCAACGCCGTCCACCAATGCCGCCCTTCCACGTGCGGCTTTCCGGCACGAACGTTCCGCTCGTCCGACAGCCGACTCTGTTGCTTCGGGCCGACTTAAATCTTGCCGCTACCAATTCGCGAGGCGGAACCCCAGTCATCACCGGGCGCGTGCGATTGCGCGACAGCCTGTTTCTTGCGGACTTGCAGGCGCTGGTTCCCCAACGGACCGCGACAGTGAAGAAACGTCCGCCTTATTTCAGCGTTGAGAAGGAGCCGTGGGCGGATTGGCGTCTCGCCCTTGAGGTATCGGGCGAAGGATTCATGCGATTACAGACCCCGATCTTTCGCGGAAAGGTATCCACGACGATGCATTTGGAAAGCACATTGAAGGACCCTCTCGCGTTGGGCGAAGTGAAAATTGACTCCGGCACAGTGGCATTTCCTTTCGGGAGCCTGGACGTAAAACAGGGATTGATCTCCTTGACGAGCGCGAACCCGTATCATCCGGAACTCTACGTGACCGCGAGCGTGGAGCGATTTGGGTACAATATCAAAATGGAGGCAACGGGGCCGGCGGACGCGCCCATCGTGCAATTTTCTTCGACGCCACCGCTCGGTTCCGAGGACATCGTGATGATGCTCACGACCGGAAAGGTGCCGCAAGGAATCGATGTGACAACCACGACACAACAACGGGCACAAGGACTGGCGCTCTTCGTAGGCAAGAATCTTCTGTCGGAGTTTGGAATCGGCGGCGAGTCGGAAAGCCGGCTGACGATAAAATCAGGAGAGCAGATTAGTGAGGCAGGCAGGCCGACTTACGAGGTGGACTACAAGATCAACGACCGCTGGTCCATTATCGGCGAGTATGATCGCTTCGACCAATACAATCTGAACCTGAAATGGAAGGTGTATTCAAAATGAGTGCCGCCGCATTGATCGTGGATGACCGGCACACATTGGCGGCGCGTCGGAGTGGGAATCGGCGTCGTGCATTCGCTGTCTTGGCTGTTCTGCTCATGGCCGTGCTTTCGCTCGGCGCTTCAGGTAAGGACGAGAAATCGCCTCCTCCCGCGAAATTTCAGATTTCCGGCGACGGATTCTTCGGCGATTTGAAACTGAAACACACTGTCAGGTTGCTGGAATCACCGAAACCGAAATCGCAGTTCTTCGACGCGAACTTTGTCGAAGACACCGCCATGATTCTGATTTCGAAACTCCGCGATGAAGGCTACCTGCGCCCGGTCATCATCGTCACAATCACATCAGACGACGAAAAGAAACTGAAGTATGTCTGGAACGAAACCACCGAGGAACCACTGCCGCGGTCCCTGCGCGCGCGCAACGTACATTTCAAAATCAAACGGGGCGTGCTTTACCATTATGCACTGATTGAGTTTCACGGCCTTAACGCCATCTCCGGGAAGCGCGCCCAGGCCTATTTCATAGAGACGAGCGGCCTCTTCCCGCTCAAGCAGAACCGCGTCTTTTCTCCGAACCGGCTCAAGCGAAGCGTCGGCAGCCTCGAAGATGCGCTGGATCGCCTTGGCTTTCAGGAGGCCAAAGTGAAGGCAGAACAACTGTCGCGCGACGATCGGACCGGAGCCATTCGCGTGAAGATTGAAGTGACGGAAGGCCAGAAATTAATCGTTCGCTCCGTGCGGCAGGAAATTTATTTCGACGGAACGATTCCGCCACGCGAGATGCGCACTAATTATTTGGTCGAGCCGTATTCGAAATTGTGGGAACAGGATTTCATTCAGAGCATCAAAACCAACTATTACCGCCAGGGATACCCGAACACGTCGGTTGAGCTCCAGACTCTGAAACGCGAGCCGGCCGATGCCGTGGCTTTTCTGGACCTCGTCGCTCGGGTCAGAACCGGCGAGCGCGTTCGGATCGGCGATGTCGAATTCCAAGGAAACATGAGCACAAAAGACTCACTGCTGGCGAAACGCGTGCCGCTCAAGGAAGGCGATGAGTTGAACCGCATCAAAGCCGAACGCGGCCGGTATCGGCTGTCGCGGCTTGGGATCTTTGATTCAGTCGATCTGAGTTATGATCCGGTGAACACGAATTTGTGGAACGTGAATTACACGGTCAAGGAGGGCAAAACGATCGACGTGAGTCCGTTGATTGGTTTTGGCAGTTACGACTTGTTGCGTGGAGGAGTGGAGATAAACCAGTATAATCTCTGGGGTCTCGCCCACAACTCGCGACTGCGTCTCATTCAATCGTTCAAGTCATCCAGTGGCGATTATACCTACACTATTCCAGAGTTGTTGGGCGACGACGTGGACATTTTTGCGACGGGATCCGGGCTTCGGCGGGAGGAAATTTCCTTCACACGTGTTGAATATGGCGGTGGCGCCGGTATTCGAAAACTTTTCCATCCGATAGATACCGACGCGAGCCTGCGGTATAACTACGGAATTTTACAGGCGACCAAAACGAAGGGAAACTTTGCCGAGGAAGGACCGCAAAGCCCGACGGTTGGGGAGTTCATCGCCGACATCCGGCATGACCGTCGTGACAACCCGCTCTATCCGCACAAGGGATACCAACTCCTCGCGAACATCGAACTTGCGAGCCGTTACCTTGGAGGCGATGTCGACTTTCAGCGCATTGAACTCTCGGCGTCGTACCACCTGCCGTTAAATGACAGCGAATGGATTCACCTCGGCTTACATCATGGCGTCGCTGGCGGATCAACTCAAAATTTGCCGTTCACCCGCCGGTTCTTCCCGGGCGGAGAAAATTCCGTCCGCGGCTATCAACAAGGTGAAGCCGCGCCACGAAATGAAGAGGGCAAAATCGTCGGCGCGGAAACCTACATCAGTGGCAATTTTGAATTTGAGCAGGCCATCACACCAAAATGGTCTGTTGTTGGCTTTGTCGATAGCGTGGGCTTTGCACGGCGGCTAGGCGATTATCCAGGAAACGAGGCGCTGTACTCCGTCGGCGGAGGCTTGCGCTGGAAGACGCTCATTGGACCGGTGCGACTTGAATACGGCTACAATTTGAACCCGCGACCGAAAGACCCGTCAGGAACACTGCAATTCTCGCTGGGCTTTCCGTTTTGATCTGGCCGCGCCGGAATCAGTCCTATCTCAGCCCACATCAGGGGCAAAACTGGTAGCCCCACCCTGAATTGAACAGGGATAACGCGTTTAGGAAACGCGGGCTCTATCCATTTGAGCTATGGGGCCAAGCTGACGAAGAAGTTTTACGTATGACCTCCCAAGCCGCAAGGCCGAACAGTTATTGAAACGGATTGGATGGGCTCCAGTGATTTCCTTCAACGGAAACGAACTACTCTGGGTCGGGGATTGGCAAAGAGAGTTTAAATGACTGAAGGCGGCCCGTCCCCGATTCAAACCTGCACCTCACTGGAGTGCTCGATCGACTAAAGCAGGTTCTGAAATAAGTGGGGTGGGTCATTTCCATCAACGATGTTGTAAGAATGGCCGCGCTATCGCGCCTTTGCCACAACCAGTAAACTTTGACCAAAGGGCGGTCTGACAATTTTCGACTCAAAGAAGTGCATCAACGGAAAGATCATTCTATCAAAAAGAACGACTGACGCGACATGAAACCGCCTCTGGCGTAGAAGACAGAAGTTTAGCCACCACGCAAAGTAGCCAATGAAATTGAAATACTCGAACCGCAGAATTTTAAATCCAGCCGCTTCGATTTTCGATTTCAAGTCGGGGCGGGTGTACCGTCGATAATGCCCAAAATCGGCATCCAGCGGTGAATAGATCTCAGGACGGGCAGGAACGAAAAGGCATAAGTGTCCTGCGGCGGGTCGTAGCAAGGAAGCGTAAGTCCTTAGTTCTTCATCATCTCGTTCGATATGTTCGAGGACATTAATACAAACAAGACTTGTGGCGTGATCGCTCTGGAGGCTGGATGCAATGCCTTCGACAATCGGGATGTGAGGCAGATGTTTCCGAAACTCAACACAAAATTTGGGGTTGGGCTCCACAGCCCGAATCTTCTCAACACCCGGCGCCTTCAATAGCAATTCCGTGATCTGGCCAATGCCAGCTCCAATTTCAAGTACGTCTTTTCCCAGGTGCGGAGCAAACTCCTGAACCAAGGCATGTCGATACGCTCTTGCATGTCTCAGCGATTCAAATTCGAAATTTCCTGTGCCGTTGATCTCGGCAATGGAGTTCATGAATTTCGTAATAGATTGTATTTAAAAATGCATCTCAAAGCGCTGACCCCGTCACGCCAGCCTATTTTTTTTCCTTCCGCATAGGTGCGCCCATTATAGGAAACTCCGACTTCATAGATACTCACTTTCAACTTGCTCACCTTGGCGACGATTTCGGGTTCAAATCCAAACCGGTTTTCTGTGATTTTGATCTGTTGTATAACTTCACGCCGGAACGCCTTAAAGCCCGATTCCATATCGGTAAGATTTAGATCACACAACATGTTCGACAAAGTCGTGAGAATCCGGTTTCCGATCGCGTGCCAATAGTACAAGACCCTATGTGCGCCTGCTCCCAAGAATCTCGAACCGAAGACGACGTCTGCTTTTCCGACGAGAATAGGATCCACAAGGTTTGAGTATTCATTTGGGTCATACTCAAGATCTGCATCTTGCACCAAAACAACCGGGGCGGTCGCCTTTGCAAATCCTGTTCTGAGAGCAGCCCCTTTACCTTGATTGATATCATGACGAAAGAGCTTAATTCGGTCGTCCTTTCGTGAAAGAGGTTCCAATAAACTCCAAGTGGCGTCTTGTGAGCCGTCGTCCACGACAATTACTTCCTGCACCAAGGGTTGAGCGAGCACGGTGCTTATAACTGTAGCCACTGTCGCGGCCTCGTTGTAGACAGGAATGACCACCGCCACGCAAGCAAGTCCGGCATCGGCAGTAGAATGAGTCAATGATTCATTCATCGCGAAATTGTGCATGCCCTCACCTTCGTTGCAAATGAGAATCACGAGCCTAAAATCCGGGAGTGCCTTGTTCTCGCGGATCGCAAGAATAGATGTTTATCAAAAGGGACGGGGTGTCTTAGCACTGAGGTTCAAGCAGCGCTAGCGGAAAACTCTGAAACACGAGAGACATTTCCAGCGCTCGAGCTTGGCCGTCTTGAGCGGCAGAAATAGTCTCTCCCGAGAAAACATTTCGAAACGAAATGCCTGACATCGGCTGCGGCAGTTGGATGGCAGTGTTGCCCCAGATATTTGACCCGACAGGAAACTCCCGCCTCCCGCCAGTCAAACCATAGACGAGCCGGGGCGCAATCGTGATGACAGAGTTGTTCCGGAGCATCCGGGCAAAGGCGCAAACATGTTCGCGCCGCGAGCCCGACGCGAGTAGCGGAACATAACCACCGTCTTGGAACAATCTTCCGAAACGCCGTCGCAGGTCCAATGCACGCGATGTCACGAACATTTTGATTTGGCCGGATGCAAGGTGGGCCAATAGTTCCAGAGCAAGACGACACGGGTTTCCCCCGCACTGCCTGAAGCGCATCTCCAAATCCGCGAGTAATTTCTTTCGCAGTTCGTAATCAACAGGTCCTCGATTGTCAGGATCGACAAAGCTCAAGTCCCAGAGTTCCGCGCCTTGATAGAAATCCGGCACGCCGGGGGAGGTGACCTTCAGCAGTGTTTGCGAAAGCGAATTCAGTGCGCCAAAAAAGGAGACTTTGCGCTGGAATGCTCTGAACTCCCTCAGGAACGAACTGTCCTCCTCACCCCCACTGACAACGGGGGAGAGAGTGTCCTCAGGACGGGGGAGGGGATGCGTCACAGTTTCGTCGTGTGATTCTTCCAGTGGGACTTCGGTGAGAATTCTTTTCACGAATTTACCGACCGCATTTTCGTAAGCGTGATTTGGCTCCGTCCAACTCGTGTTCACTTTGGCTTCCCTGACGGCCTTGAGCATGAACGAGGTGACCCGCTCGCGGAAGTTGGGGAGTCCGCCGGGTTGTTCAGCGTCGGACGGCCACGCACCGACGAGGCTTTGATACAGCAAATACTCGTCATTCGCCGAGGGGGCGAGTTGGCCATCAGCAAATGATTTCTTTTCGCCATTTAATTCGCGCCAGTGCAGAACGGCATCGCGCCATTCCTCCGGCATTTCAGAAAGCACGTTCAACCGCGCGCGGACGTCTTCACCACGTTTGGTGTCATGAGTTGAAGTCGCGAGCAACGTGTGCGGCCACTGTGCGGCGGTCCGTGAGTTTGCGTCGTGGAATTCCTGGACGGTCACCCCGAACCAGGCCGGATCGCCGCCCACTTCGTTTAGCGAGATCAACCGATTGAACCGGTAAAATGCCGTGTCCTCTAACCCTTTTGCCATTGCTGGCCCTGTAAGCCGCTGAAATCGCATGACAAATCGCCGTGCAAGCGAGCCTCTGTCTGGCTCAAGCCAAACCGGCGGTTCGAGCAGCAGCAATCGGCGGATGAATTGAAGCGCCGAGGCATCGAGAGATGAATTTCTCTTTCGCGCATCCGCAAGCGCGCGTTCAATGCTGACACAGTCTGCGGGTGAGGGCCGGGCTGAAGTCTCGGTAACGTAAGTGCGATAGACTGGAAAAGCCGCAATGATTTCCACGAGTGCCGCTTTGAGTTTTTCAAAGTTCAGTTCCCGCGCCGGAGATTCTTTGATCAATTCGCAAAGTTGATGCGTCAGGGCACACACGTCCGCGGCAAGTGAAGTTTCGAGAATCTGCTTCTTGCAGTCGTGGCAGACCGTTCTGAAATCGGTTCCGAAACCCAAGAACTCGCGATAAAGGTTGGTAAAGGCACTTTCTTTCGCTCTGTCGATGAACAACGCGTTGACCCGATTGAGAAAATCGTAACCTGTCGTTCCGTCCACAGGCCATTCGTCCGGCAGCGCTTCGTTGCCCGAGAGAATTTTTTCGGCGACGACATACGCGCGCGCCGATCCACCCAACGCTTTGGTCGCTGCAGAGCTAAAGCGTTCGAAATATTGTTTTGGATTCCACAAGCCGTCCGGATGATCAACTCGAAGCGCCGACACTTTTCCCGCATTTAACCATTCCCAAAGCAGCGCGTGTGTCGCAGTGAAAACTTCCGGTAGTTCCATTCTGAGCGATACGAGTCCGGCGATGTTGAAGAAACGGCGATAGTTGATTCTCTTCGCGGCCTCTTTCCACTGGGCGAATACATAATGCTGCCGCCAAATCAGCCTATCCAATTGCCTCGCAGAACAATATTCATTCAACGTGCGGCCGGATTCAAAGCGGCATCGGCGGGTAACGTTTTTGTATCCACCGGAAATCGCGATTCGTAGTACGCGATTGCGAATTGCCCATCGTTGAATTCGAGCTTCAGCGTTCCGCTTTGGAGAGTTGTGGCGTAGTCGTGCTCCAGCACCGGTAGCAGCACTTTGCCGTGCAGCGCCGGATCGGGCGGCTCCCAATCAATGTCGAAGAAGCTGCTGTACGGCGAGGCGCGCCCCTTCTCGAGCACGTCGCGCCACCACGGATTTGATGGAGCTGCGGCCATGTGATTCGGGACGACGTCAAGCATCAAAGCCAATCCCGACGCCTGAAGCGTCGCAATTAAGGCGTCGAAATCGCGCGCGTTCCCAAGAGCGAAATTTACCTGCCGGAACGAGCAAACGTCATAGCCGTGCGCGCTTTCTGGAGCCGGTTGGAATAACGGAGACGCGTAACAATCCGATATACCCAATTCACGCAGATAGGAACTTATTCCCTTGGCTTGCGCGAACGTAAACTTACGATTGAACTGTAATCGATAGGTGGCCCGAGGAATATGTCTGACCGCCGCATTGGAATTCTGCTGATGCTCGCTTGAATGTGGGATAGTGCGATGCCGTGAAAGAGGAGCTTCGATAACGGAGGTTCCCAATTCAGTTTTTGGATCCCTTCTCACAATCTGCAATGGACGGGGCTAACTACTCCAAAGCGCTCGGCGCGAACCCCAGTTGGCCGCCTAGCGCGAGAAATTCATTGAGGCGCCCGGACGCTTCACCATTGGACTCAGCCGCGACTCGGCGAAGCTCCGGCAAGAGCTTTTGCCGCAAAGCCCAGAATGTGTTCTGGACCTCGGCAAGGTTCAGACCAATCGGCAGCGGTATCAGCAGACCCGCAAGTTCTTTCAATTCGCGGATGCGATCCAAATCGCCGGGATTTTTCTCAAGTTGTTTGATCATGTTCTCCAACCGACTTTTGACGGCATAGCTGATATCCGCGTTCAACACTTCGCTCCCCCGGCCAGAGGCCTCGTTGATCAAATGGCGCAGTTGGTTGGCGTCGGTGTGGCCGTTGGACAGTTGTTTTCGGATTTCGCCGTGCAATGTGAGATCCCAAGCCGTCTGCAATCCGGCTGGAAGCGGCGCGCCAGCACCTTGCAGGAATTTCATCATCGGTGCGTAGCGTTCGGTGATCAGACGAAACCGGTTTTCTAAATCCTCGCGCGCCGACGCGAGAATCTCGTTGAGAATCCGCCGCTGTTCGTCTTTGAAAAGCGATTTGAGCGAATACGAAGAATGACCGAAATGCTGGTCAATCTGGCGGATGATTAGCGGCACGTCGGCAATCTCAAACGCTCCGCCGAGTTCGCGCGCCATGGTGTCATACGCTTCGTCTGAATCGAACCGGCCCACTCCGCCGATCAAATTGTGCTCGCCAAGATAGAGAATCGCGTAGCCCATGCGATCAGATTCCTGGGTGATTTCTGAAACGACTCGGACACTTCCAATGGCAAGTTTCATCTTGCCGGTGGAATAAACCTGCCTCTTCTTTTCATCTTGGAATGTGAACGAGAACACGCGCGTCGCTTTGCCGAATTCCTGAAAGAGAGAGCTGATGGCGTAATGCGCCACGGCCTTTGGCCAGTCAATTCGCGCAGGCCGGACGAATTTCTCATAGACCATGCGTCCGTCACCGTTCTCCGGAATGTTACTCTTTGCGCTTTGCAGCCGTTCGAGAAATGCCGGCTCGAAATCTTTTCCGAACAATTCCATGCCGAGCTGAAGCACTCGCGCCGCGTACTGAATGACCTGGACGGTTTCAATCCCGGAAAGCTCGTCGAAGAACCAGCCGCAGCTTGTGTACATCAGCATGGCGTGCCGCTGGAGCTCCATGAGCTTTAACACTGTGACTTTCTCAGCGTCGTTCAACTCGCGCTTTGCATGCGCCGCGAAAAACTTTTCCCGGTTTTCCAAACGAGCGGTCCAGGATCACAGAAATATATTCGTTGCGGGCGTGCCAGGGATCGCGCAGCAGTTCGCCGGCTTTTTGTTGCAAAAAGCGGCGCGACTTCATCCCGCAGCCAGTCGAGAGCCTGGCGCAATGGCGCGCGCCACCGCTGGTTCCAGCCGGCGTGTCCGCCGCTGTTACAGCCGCAATCTTCCATCCACCTCGCGACTCCATGCGAACAGCTCCACGCGCTGGGTTCGTGGATGCGGACCTCGTGTTCCGGCGGATATTTCGCCAGGTATTCGCCGTAATTGGTCAGCTTCGCGAGGTTGTTCTTCTCGATATGCTGCAGCGCGTACGCCAGCGCCATCTCGCCATGACGATGATGATGACCATAGGATTCGCCGTCGGTCGCGATGTGCGCGAGCTGGTTCCAGTCGCGGCTGTCGTTGAACGCGGCGACAATACGATTCGCAAAACGCTCTCCGCTGACCAGCAACTTTTCAAAAGCTACGGCCTGCGAAACCGGCGCGTCATAGAAGAAAACACTGATGGTTCTTCCCGACAGAAGCTTCACGCGATAGGCGCGGGTTGGATCTATCTTCTCCACCGTTCACATCGCACCAGTTCTTTTGTCCGATCCTGCGGGTGCGAGCAGCTTGGAACGGCGAGAGCACTGTAAATTGAATTCCTTGCTCTGCCAGCGTCTCCAGCGTGGGTGTGTCCGCGGCGGTTTCGGAAAGCCACATGCCTTCGGGTTTGCGTCGGAAGCGAAATGCAAAATCGCGGACGCCCCAGATAGACCTGCGTGTATTTGTCGCGCGCATTGGCCAGCGGCATGATCATGTGGTTATAAACCTGCGCCAGCGCCGAGCCGTGTCCGGAAAAGTTCTCCTGGCTCAATTTGTCCGCTGAGACAATTGCTTCATGCGTCTCCGGCATTTTGTCCTGCATCCACGCAAGCAGCGTCGGACCGAAGTTGAAACTGATCTTGGAATAGTTGCTGATGATGCTCTCGAATTCTGCCTTCGCCGTTGATAATCCGCGCTGCGGCGTTTGGCGCGTAACATTCGACGGCGATGCGCTCGTTCCAGTCGTGCCACGGCGCTGCGGAGTCCTGCAACTCCACCGACTCGAGCCAGGGATTCTCTCGGGGTGGCTGGTAAAAATGACCGTGAATACAGATGAATTTTTCCACGATGGATGCTTTGTTTAACGCGGATGACGGAGCCTTCCTCGCTGTTCATTCATTGCGCCGAGCAATTGTGCAATGTCCTCACGCGAGCACATCTTCTCCAGACTGAGTCGTGCCTTGCGGCGCCAGTTAGGCCGTTCGCGGGAGGTTCCGGGAGTGTTTTGCGGCGCTGTTTCGAGCCAAAAGATCCTCCAAGCTAGCGAGAACAACCTCTGCCCCACTCCCGCTGAGCCAAGCCAACAGGGCGCGAAGCACACCTCGAGCGTTGGGTTTCACTCGTTTTTCAAGCAAACCCTGCTTTGAAAGGAACTTTACGAGAAGAGTATTCAGTTTGGTACGAGTTAGCCTTTCTTTGGCAACTTTTCCATTAGGGATAAGCCCTAATCGCCGTCGATCCTCGATGTCGCGGCCCGCCCAATGAGCGGCGAAGGCAGGCATGTCATGCGTGTTCACGCTGGCCAGCGAAAGCGCGGGCGGGGTTCGCAAGGCACGCCCGGCATCAGGGCGCTGCTCGTATTGGACCACATAGGTTTCACGCAGACCATGCCGCCGCATGCTTTCATTCACCTCCGGCGGAACCGTCCCGAGATTTTCGCCGACGAGCATCGTGTTGTGCCGGTGAGATTCGAGACTCAAAATCGCATACCATTCTTCCGGGCGGCAACGGACATATGCGCCCTGCGCCGCCAAAAAGCCGCGGGGAATCCAGTAAAGCCGGTGCAAACCCATCACATGGTCAATTCTCAACAATCCAGTCTGGCGCATCTGGAATTGGAGAAACTCGCGGACGTAGCGATAGCCATTTTCGCGGATCCTATCGGGATGCAACGGTGCGAAACCCCAGTTTTGACCTTTGGTGAAGAACATGTCCGGCGGGGCGCCCGTCGCCGCGTCCAAAACGAAATTCTCACCATGACGCCAGAGGTCGTAACCGTCAGAATTCACGCCGAGAGGCAGGTCGAGATAAAGCTTCACGCCTGCGCGGTGGCTGTGCTCGACGAGCCACTCGATCTGTTCCTGCGCGATCCATTGGGCATACAAATGAAATCGCCGGTCGGCCTTCCGCCAGTCGCCCGCGCGCAAATCACCTTCACGCAAACGCGCGGGCCAGTTGCGCCAGGATTTTTTCGTCCGATCGCACACGGCGCGGAAGCGGGCGTAGTCCTCCATTTGCGGATGCGCTCTTAGAAATCTCATGAATGCGTCGTAGCGCGCGGACCGGCGACTAAAGAAATCCTGCGCGAGCAATTCCAGAATCCGCCGCCGCGCCGCCCATTCCTCTGAGTAATGGATCATTCGATTGTTTCGGAAACTGCGGAGGCGATCCTGAAACGCGCGACTTGCCACAACCCTTTGCGCCGCGGCACAACCGGCGAATTCCGGCGCGGACGTGATATCGATGTAAAATTCATTCCAGAATAGCCGGCTGACGGGTGAGTAGGGACTCGGCTCGCATGCCAGGCGGTCGAGAAACTGAGCCAACAGTGGAAGCGTAGCCGCCACCGTTCCACCGAGTGAGCCGATCCAATTTGAAAGCTGCAACCAGTCGCTGAAGTTCCCGGCGCCCCAGCTTTGCTCTGTGTGGAGGGCGTACATCGGGCAGAAAAATTCCCCACTGTTTCCGGTTGCGCCGTTCGGCATAGGTCTTGGTGGGAGCGGAAATGATAAGCGCGCGTGAGACACCGGCGGGTGTTTCGACTGAGAGTTCGTGATAACCAAATGGCAGAGGCGGAAACGTGAGCTCGCAAACCGGCATCGGGGAGCATACCCGTCCTCGGGTGTGGCTGGATGCACCTCGCGTCCGGCAAATTTTCGCACGGCAGCTTTCGGGAGACTCGGGATGCTTCAGCGCGCTGGCTGTCTTTCGCGAGGGCGCGGAAAACCGCACGCGAGACGCGTGCGCTCCCCATTCAAGAGAAAATTCTTTTTCGTCACCGTTTTCCAGCCGGAGCCGGCACTGAATCGCACCTTGCCGCTCTGGAAGACGGAGCCTGATCTTCACGGCGCATTTGTCCCATGCGACAATGACTGACTCGATGCAGCGGCGCATTTCGCGAAGCTCCGTTTCATGCAGGCTGTCGGAAATCTCGGCCGGATTTCCCGCGGGGAAACCCAGCGTGCCCAGGACCGCCTGCAACACCTCCGGCGCCGCTTCCTGGCGCACGCCGGCCATGTCGAGATAGTGCGGCAGGATTCCGTGAAGTTGCGCCAGTTCGCGAAGTTGCCGGAGGTCCGTCTGCTTCACGCGGTCTTGCCAGGTTGCATCAGTTGCAGAATGCCACGGAGCGGAACGTGCAACCAATCGGGACGATTGTTTAATTCATAGCCAACTTCGTAAACAGCCTTGTTGAGCATCAGCGCTTCAAACAACACCGCCAAACCAGCGCGCGTTCTGGGGAGGAGGTTCGAGTTCTCGTGAACATGCAAGTACGCTTTCAGAAACGCAGCTCCAACCCAGCGATACCATACCCGCATCCAGTGTTCAAACCCCGTGAGTTGTTCCTTTTGCAGCCGGCCCAGCTCCAGTTCATGAGCCAGCGCGGCAAAGGTGACGTAATCGAATGACCGCATCATTCCGGCCACGTCCAGCAATGGCGAACGCTTGATCCGGCGTTCGCCGATGGGACGCGCCGGCTCGCCCTCGAAATCAATAATCATAAAGTCCTTTCCGGTGTAGAGCACCTGGCCAAGATGATAATCGCCGTGGCAGCGGATGCGGACTGCGTTTAACTGAGTTGCATGCACCGCGCTGAACCGCTTCAGGATTTCGATCCTGCAAAGCAAGGACGTTTCCGGCAAGGGCGCGGGTGGGTTCTGGCAAGGTTTTGAGACTACGGTTCAAGAGATGAAAATTCCGGTTGAGCTGATTGCGAAGCGACTGAAATAGCGAGCGTTGATAAAATGGTGTGAACGGCTCCGGTGCGAAATTCTTGTTCTCCGAATCACTCGCCAATGCGAGATGCATTTCTCCGGTGCGCTGGCCCAACAAACGGGCGGATTCCAGATAGGTGCCAACTACAGCCACGGCTTCCTCCGGAATATTGGCCTCCGCAAGTTCGAGAATCGAAGCGCCGTCAAGCAGTTCAGGTTTCGGCGGCTCCGAATAGGTGCGCACGCGTTCGAAGTAGCGGCCAAGCGCATCCAGAGTGAATGTCCAGGCGTCCTTCGCGTTCGGTATGAGGCCGCTGAGAATGCCGACCGTGAGCCCCTCGGAGCCGTTGGAGCGATACTCGATGCCGCCCGCGACCGGAGGAATGTTGTTAAAACTTCGCTTCGTCAGGAACTGTCCTATTTCGAGGTCGGGATTCACGCCGCGTTCAAGCCGGCGAAACAGTTTAAAGATGAATTTGTCTCCGAACACGATGGAGGTGTTGTTCTGCTCCGCTTTGCTGACGATCACTTCCAGGTTTTCGGCTTCTGCCATATCAGTCCGGCGTGGCGGTGTTGTGAAGGTGTCCAACTCGCCTTCTGTCCCTTTCAACGATTTGCGGTGTGCAATCATCCTGAAGAGCGCTCTGCAAAAATCTTTGCTGGCAAAAGCATCATGCAGAACGCCGGACTCGCCCTGGTTGAACTGGAGCCTCGCGGCCAGCAAATGCGGTGTCTCGCGTTCGACTTGTTCGGCCAGCGGTCCGGACGCAAAGGCCAGCGGAAAAAGGTAATCCTCGGGATCGCCCTGGACGTAATCGACGAGCAGCATCGCCAGAAAGGCTTTGCCGCCATCGAACGCGAGCGGAAGCACTTCGCGAATTTGAACCGATTTGATTTCGCGGCCTTTCCCACCGAACCAGCGACGTTCCTGCAAATACGAAGGCAAACACTTTTCCAGCGCAACCTTGCCCTTGCCTGAAAACAGCTCTTCCCAGTCCCTGGAAACTTTGAGCGTTTGGCAACGCCCTCCCGCCAACTCGGCAAACTCGCGCCGCGACGTGGGCTCCAGTGAAAACCACAGTGCTGCATGGGGACTCAACGTGAGGAAGTAGGGCGCGTCGCCGACGATTGGGAACTCGGTGCGCCCGAACAGCTCGACCGGAACGCGGCCATTGAACGCCTTGAGATCGAGCGCGACCGGCTGCGGGAAACGCGAGAGATTCGCCACAACCAACACGGTTTCTTCATCGTGCCTGCGAATGAATGCCAGCACTTTCCGGTTTTCCGGCTGCAAGAATTCGAGCGCGCCCAGACCGAAGGCTTTCCAGCGCTTGCGCAGGGCCAGCACTCGTTTCATCCACCATAACAGGGAATGTCGATTGTGCTGCTGCGTTTCGACATTGAACGCTTCGTAATGGTATTCAGGATCGAGAATAATCGGCAGGTAAAGCGCCTGCGGACTCGTTCGCGAGAACCCCGCGTTCTTGTCGGCGCTCCATTGCATGGGAGTGCGGACACCATTTCGATCTCCGAGAAAGACATTGTCGCCCATCCCGATTTCGTCGCCGTAATAGAGCACCGGCGTGCCGGGCAATGAAAGCAGCAGCATGTTCAGCAACTCGATTCGTTTGCGATCGTTCCCCAGCAGTGGCGCGAGCCGGCGCCGGATGCCGAGATTGATCCGCGCCTTCGCGTCGCTGGCATAGACCCGATACATGTAGTCGCGCTCCTCGTCCGTTACCATTTCGAGCGTCAACTCGTCATGATTGCGCAGGAACAAAGCCCATTGGCTCGTCGCCGGAATCGGGGGCGTTTGCTCGAGGATGTCCACAATCGGCACGCGATCTTCCATCCGCACCGCCATGAACAATCGCGGCATAAGCGGAAAATGAAACGCCATGTGCGCTTCGTCACCGATGCCGCTCCCGAAATAGCTTACGGCCTCTTCAGGCCATTGATTTGCTTCCGCCAGCAGCATGCGGTCGCCGTATTTCTTGTCGATGTGCGTGCGGAGGTCTTTTAGAACTTGATGCGTCTCCGGAAGATTTTCGCACGAGGTGCCTTCACGTTCGTAGAGATACGGGATCGCGTCGAGCCGTAAGCCATCCACACCCATGTCGAACCAGAAATCGAGCGCCTTCCTGACCTCCTGATGAACAGCTGGGTTGTCGAAATTCAAATCCGGCTGATGCGAATAGAAGCGATGCCAGTAATATGCGTGCGCCAATGGATCCCACGTCCAGTTCGACGGTTCGAAATCTTTGAAGATAATCCGCGCTTCCTTGTATTTCTCCGCCGAATCACTCCACACGTAGAAGTCGCGCTCGACGCTGCCGGGCCTGGCGCGCCGTGAACGCTGGAACCACGGATGCTGGTCCGACGTGTGGTTCAAAACGAGTTCCGTGATGACGCGCAACCCACGAGCGTGCGCCTCGCGGAGCAGACCTTCGAAGTCTGACAGCGTGCCATAGATCGGGTTGATGGAATAATAATCTGCGATGTCGTAGCCGTCGTCCTTGAGCGGCGACGGATAAAACGGCAACAGCCAGATTGCGGTCACACCAAGGTCCTGGATGTAACCGAGTTTCTCCGTCAGCCCGAGAAAATCCCCGACACCGTCGCCGTTGGAATCGAAGAACGCCCGGACGTGGACTTCGTAGATGACGGCGGATTTGTACCAGAGCGGGTCCTGGCGGTCGGATTGAGTTTGCTCGTCAAGCATGGTTGAAACGAATACTCAAACGAATACTTCATTAACCCCAGGCTTTCCTTGGGGCGGATAACCCAGCCCCCGCAAACACTACTCCGTGGCTGAACCCGACAAGCGCCAATGGTTGGCGCTGTTGGCGAAGGGAAATCAAGCGCATTACGCGAATGAGTTTTTCATCGCAACACAATGCCTGTCGTGGCAGAATTCGCGCATTATTCCTGACTCGAGTTGCTTCAATACGACCTCGCATGAGTGATGTCACTCAAATTCTGGAGCGCGTTGAGAACGGTGATGCGAGCGCGGCGACGGAACTGTTGCCGCTGGTCTATGACGAATTGCGCCGGCTTGCCGCGCATCGGCTGGCGGGAGAGCAACGTCGACACACGCTCCAACCCACCGCGCTCGTTCATGAGGCCTGGCTCAGACTCTCCGGCGATGAACAGCGCGACTGGAATGGACGACAACATTTCTTCGCCGCCGCTGCCGAAGCGATGCGGCGCATTCTCGTGGATCGCGCGCGGCGCCGACTGGCGGCCAAACGCGGCGCGGGCGAGGTTTGTCGTGGACGCGGACGAATTGGATATTCCCGCGCCTGCGCCGGACGACCACTTGCTGGCGGTGAATGAAGCGCTGGAAAAATTCGCGCAGTTGGACGCGCGCAAAGCCGAGTTGGTCAAGCTGCGTTATTTCGTCGGGATGACGTTCGAGGAAGCTGCCGAAGTCCTGGGCATCGCGGTGCCGACGGCCAAGCAGTGGTGGGCTTACGCGCGCGCCTGGTTGCGGGTGGAGATTACTGAGACGGCCACGGACGGAAACTCTGTCCAACGACGGCCCGTAGTCGGGCCGGTCCGCGCCGTGCCTCTGTTTATCATTTAGGCGGAAACGTGTCCCATGTTCGCCCCGACTCCGGCTGGACCTGGGTGAATCCGATGCCCGCCGGCGGATTGGGAATGCGGATGAGATGCTGGCAGGCCGGGCATTGAATCTGCCGGCCCGCGAATTGAGGTTCGCACTTCAACGGCTGGTCACAGTGGGAACAGTAGAACTTGAATTCATGGTGTTTCATAGGCTCTGCCTTCTATAAGCGCAAAAGCCGGGGAAAAAGTATGTCGAAAATTTCCACATACTTTTTGCCGACAGACTGCGCTTAATCTGGTAGATGAACCGCAACTGATCCCTTCATGAACCCAGACCCGCAACGTGAGGAAGCCCTGTTTCAGGCCGCCGCCCAACTCACCGGCGCCGCCCGCGCAATGTTTCTCGACGGCGCGTGCCACGGCAATCCCGCCCTTCGCCACGCCTCGAAGCGTTGCTCGCCGCGCACGACAGCCGAAGGATGCCTTCCTCGAACCGAAGCACCGCAGCCCATGCAGCGAACCTGTCGCGACGATGAAGCTCGAACTGGCCGATACCCGGACGAAGCCGTGGGCCAGACGCTCGGCCGCTACAAGCTGCTGGAGAAACGTCGGCGAAGGCGGCTGCGGCGTGGTCTATGTCGCCGAGCAGACCGAGCCGGTGCGCCGCCGCGTGGCGCTGAAGGTCATCAAGCTGGGCATGGACACCAAGCAGGTCGTCGCCCGGTTCGAAGCGGAGCGGCAGGCGCTGGCGATGATGGATCATCCGAACATCGCCAAGGTGCTCGATGCCGGCACGACCGACACAGGCCGGCCCTACTTCGTGATGGAACTGGTGCGCGGCATCCGCATCACCGACTACTGCGACCAGGCCAATCTCACCACCAAGGAACGGCTCGATCTGTTCATCAAGGTCTGCCAGGCCATCCAGCACGCGCACCAGAAGGGGATCATCCACCGCGACATCAAGCCCTCGAACATCCTGGTCACGCTGCACGACGGCGTGCCGGTGCCGAAGGTGATTGATTTCGGCATTGCCAAGGCGACGGAAGGCCGGCTGACCGACAACGACGGTTTACACGCAGTTGCACCAGTTCATCGGCACGCCGGCCTACATGAGTCCGGAGCAGGCGGAGATGAGCGGGCTGGACATTGATACGCGCAGCGACATCTACAGCCTGGGCGTGTTGCTCTACGAATTGCTGGCCGGCAGCACGCCGTTCGATGCGAAGGAATTGATGGCCTCGGGCATCGACGCGATGCGCAAGACGATCCGGGAGAAGGAGCCGGTGCGCCCGAGCACGAAGCTCGCGACGCTGCAGGGCGAGGAACTGACGACCACGGCCAAACGCCGTTCGGCCGACACCGTCGAAGCTGCTGCACCAGCTCAAGGGCGACCTGGACTGGATCGTGATGAAGTGCCTGGAGAAGGACCGCACGCGGCGTTACGAGACGGCCAACGGCCTGGCGGCCGATCTCAAGCGGCACCTGAACAACGAACCGGTCGTCGCCCGGCCGCCGAGCACGGCCTACCGTTCCAGAAAGCGTTTCGGCGGAACAAGTTCGGTTTCGCGGCCGGCAGCGGCAGTCATCGCTCGCGTTGTTGTCGGGGTGTTGCGTCAGCACCTGGCAGGCGGTGCGGGCCACGCGCGCCAAAGCGGGAGGCGGCTCTGCACGCGCGGCAGCGAGGCGGAAGCCAGCGAACGCAAAGCGCCGCGCGGCCCAAGCGAACGAAACCAAGCTGCGCGAGCAAGCGCGAAGCCGCAGAACTCGCCGCCCGCCAGCGCGCCTACGCCTCGGACATGAATGTCGCCAAGCAGGCGCTCGCCGGGAGCAATCTGGGCCGCGCGCTGGATTTGCTGAACCGCCAACGGCCGCAACCCGGCCAGAAGGATTTGCGCGGCTGGGAATGGCGTTATCTCTGGCAGCAAACCCGCAGCGACGCCCTGTTCACCCTTTGCCAGCAGAAAAGCGAAATCGATTCGCTGGCGGTTTCGCGCCAACGGCAACTGGCTGGCGATCGGCTGGTGCATCAAGGACGGACTGTTCGTGTGGGACCTTCAGACCCGACAGGAGGTGGCTCATCTCGCGCCCGGGAAGGCTAAGTGCGCGCCGCCTTTTCCCCGGCGGAATCCTTGCTGGCGTTCACCAGTTCAGCGTTCCGGCTCCGGGGAAGGAGCGAGACACGTTGCGGCTTTGGAACGCGGCGACCCGACAGATGGTGGCTGAATTCCCGCTGGACGAGTGTTTGCGGGGGGTTGGCGTTCGCCAAAGATGGGCGGACGCTGGTGACGTCCACCGGCCGGGGACATATCACGCTCTGGCGGATGCCCGAAGGAACCAAGCTGGCCAGCTATCCCTGCGAACAACAATTCGAGCATGGATGCGGCAACCGGCTTTGCCGCGACTTCGGATTTGGGTCTGGCCGCTTATGGCGCTGACGTCCGGACAGGTTCGCGTCATGGATTTGCGCGATGGCAAGGAACTCTGGACCGCGGTGGCTTCGAAGCAATATCGTCACCGCCCTGGCGTTTTCACCGGACGGCAAAACCCTGGCGTCCGCCGCCGGCTTCAGCGAGTCGGACATCCGCTTATGGGATGTCGCCACCGGCAAGGAAATCGGGCGGCTGGAAGGCCACAAATCCTGGGTCGGCTCTCTGGTGTTCTGGCCGGACGGCAAGAAACTCGCCTCCAGCAGTGCCGATCAAACGATTCGCATCTGGGATGTCGCGAGTCGAAAGTGTCTGGACGTGTTGCGCGGTCATCGTCTGGAAGTGTGGCGGCTGGCGTTGCTGCCCGATAACAAGACCCTGGTCAGCGGGAGCAAAGATGGCGTGGTTTGCGTGTGGGATACCTCCGTCACGCATCCACGATCAGGAACGCATCACCTGGCCGGGCAAGTTATCAATTGGTGCTTTGCGCCCGACAGCCGCTCGGTCGTGACTTTGGATTCTGAGGGCAAGGTAGCGCGGTGGAGCGGCCCGGATTTTCAGGAAAAGGAACCCTGGCTGGAGTATCGGAACCAATTATGCGGGCAAGCTGCTTTTCCCCGTGATGGTCGCTTCCTGGCGGTTGGCTCCACCAACGGGAACATTTCAGTTTGGGACGTGTCGCGGCGCGTTCTCCGGCGTGAATTCAAACCCGGCGATGGACGCGTGGCCCCATTGGGTTTTCTCGCCCAGGGAAACCGATTGGTAGTCTGGCTTGAAGGCCGGCAATCACCTGCTCCGAATGGGATCTGGAAGCCAATCGGGAAATCCAGTCCTGGCCGGCCCAGCCGATTTTCAACGGATTCGGCCTGTCACCGGATGAACGGCTGGGGATTGGAGTCGGCTGGGAAGGGGATGTCTCCTGCCGAAACCTGCCGGAACACAGCACCACGAACTTGCCGCTCGATGCGCTGGAAGGTCATGGGACTGTCGCTTTCTCGCCCGACGGGGAACGCCTCGCTATGGCCAGCTCCTTGGGATATGCCCGCGTCTGGCGATACCGCCACCTGGCGGGAAGAAGCGACCCTGCGCGGCTTTCTCAATGCCGTTGACTCGGTGGTTTTTTCACCGGATGGCCAACGTCTCGCCACCGGCGGCAGCAACCCGGACGATGCGGTGAAACTATGGGATGTGGACAGTTGGCAGGAGTTGCTCACCCTGGAAGGCACGGGATCACTAGTTTCATCGCACGGCATTTTCACCCGACGGCAATGCCATCGGCACGCTGAGCAGAGACGGCTTCCTGCACGTCTGGCAAGCGCCGTCGTGGGCGGAAATCAATGCGGCGGAGGCGAAGGAGAAAGCGGAGAGCAAACAGCCATGAACCCGAACCGCGAAGAAGCCCTTGTTTGCACTGGCGCTGAGAAACCGGCTGAGAAACGCGCCGCGTTTCTCGACGCCGAATGTGAAGGCGACGCGGCCCTGCGCGCAGCGTCTCGAAGCCTTGCTTGGCCGCGCACGAACAACCCGAAGCCTTGCTGGCCGCCAAGCGCGCTTCGGCAGCCGAAAGGCAACGATCAAGATCGAGTCTGCGCCGATGCGCCCGACGAAGCCGTGGGCCAGACGATTGGCCGCTACAAGCTGCTGGAGAAAATCGGCGAAGGCGGCTGCGGCGTGGTCTATGTGGCCGAGCAGACGGAGCCGGTGCGGCGCCGGGTGGCGCTCAAGGTCATCAAGCTGGGGATGGACACCAAGGCAGGTGGTCGCCCGGTTCGAGGCGGAGCGGCAGGCGCTGGCGATGATGGATCATCCGAACATCGCCAAGGTGCTCGATGCGGGCGCGACCGAGACGGGCCGGCCCTACTTCGTGATGGAACTGGTGCGCGGGCATCAGCATCACCGACTACTGCGACCAGAACAATCTCGCCACCCAGCGAACGGCTCGAATCTGTTCATCCAGGTCTGCCAGGCCATTCAGCACGCGCATCAGAAAGGGATCATCCATCGCGACATCAAGCCGTCGAACATCCTGGTCACGCTGCACGACGGCGTGCCGGTGCCCAAGGTGATCGACTTCGGGATCGCCAAGGCGACGGAAGGCCGGCTGACGGACAAGACGCTCTACACGCAGTTGCAGCAGTTCATCGGCACGCCGGCCTACATGAGTCCGGAGCAGGCGGAGATGAGCGGGCTGGACATTGATACGCGCAGCGACATCTACAGCCTGGGTGTGTTGCTCTACGAATTGCTGACGGGCAGCACGCCGTTCGATGCGAAGGAACTGATGGCGCTCGGGCATGGACGCGATGCGCAAGACGATCCGGGAGAAAGAGCCGGTGCGGCCCGAGCACGCGGCTGGCGACGCTGCAAGGGCGAGGAACTGACGACCGACGGCCAAGCGGCGCTCGGTCGACACGCCGAAGCTGCTGCACCAGCTTGCGCGGCGATCTGGACTGGATCGTGATGAAGTGTCTGGAGAAGGACCGGACGCGGCGCTATGAGACGGCCAACGGGCTTGCCGCCGATCTCAAGCGCCACCTGAACAACGAGCCGGTGGTCGCCCGCCCGCCGAGCACGGCGTACCGGTTGCAGAAGGCATTTCGCCGAAATAAACTGGCCTTTGCGGCCGGGGCCGCGGTGGCCGTCGCCTTGTTGCTTGGCATTATTGCGGCCGCCTCGCAGGCCATCCGGGCGACGCACGCCCAGCGGGAAGCCCTCGCGGCCCGGCAAGATTCCGAGGCGAACGAGAAAGTAGCCGTTGCTGCCCAGGCCAGCGAAGCCCGACTCCGCGAGCAGGCGCAGGCGGACGCCCAGGACGCCCGCCGTCGGGCTTACGCCGCCGATATGAATGTGGCGCAACAAGCCCTGCGGAATGGCAATCTGGGCCGAGCCCGAGAACTGTTGAACAGTCATGTTCCAAAGAACGGGGAACCCGATCTGCGGGGATTCGAGTGGAGATACCTCTGGGGACTGAGTCGCGGGAACGCGGAGAAAATCGTGCAAGCCTTTGAACGCGGCCCGGCAAGCTGCCTCAGCTACTCGCCGGATGGAAAGCTGCTGGCCACGGCCGATTGGTACGGCCATGTGACCTTGTGGAATATCGACGCCGAGGATGGGGCGATTGTTTCCCGAAAGTTAAATGACGGCTCCTCCCAAAGACGAGCCGTTCTACGTCGATCAATGGCTTTTTCAAGCAATGGGAAGTTGGTCGCCATGGCCTTGGATAGGGAGTTGATCATTTGCGATGCCGCAACCTGGAAGGTACGGGCGAATCTGGGCGGAGTGCATGATTCCCGTTTCATCGACACGATACCGGTGGAGTTCCTGCGGGATGATCAGTGGATTGCCGCCCCGGTGGAAACCGGAGTTATGGTTCGCAACCTCTCCTCGAACGAGCAGCATATCATCCCGGGGAATGGTTCCTCCTTTGGCTCGTTGCTCGCCTGGTGCCCGGACCAGGCATCCTCGCCATCGCGGATGGCACGGAAATCCAGCTGTGGGATTCTGGGGAAGAAGTAGTCCGCAAGACAATCGGCGGGAGTGACAGCATCCTGGTTGGACTGGTCGCATCAAGGCGGGGCGATTTCCTGGCGGCAGGCCGGAAGGATGGAAGTGTGGATTTGATCTCGGTCGCGGAGGAACGAGTGCTCCGGACCTGGAAAGCCCACGCGAGCTTGACCTTTGCCCTGGATTTCTCACCCGATGGCCAGTTGCTGGCCACCGGCGGCGCGGACCAGTCGATTCACTTGTGGGAGCTGGCGGCGCTCTCCCGATCCTCCGCCGCCCCTGAACCGATCCGCACCCTGCTTGGCCATGAAAGTCAGGTTTGGGCCTTGGGAATCTCGCCCGACGAGGCGGCGCTGGCAATCCGTTAACAAACCGGTTGGCTGGCATTGTGGCGAATTCGTCCCGCGGCCTCGTCCGAAGGGTCCACCGAAAGCGTGCTCGAATTCGATGCCTTACCGGCCGGGGCCCCGACCTTCGTGCAGGCCTGGAAAGTTCGCTCGGCGGATGGCACGCTCGTGGCGGAAAGACTGATTCAGGCCGGGGCGATTTAGGTGCGGGAAGCCCAAAGCGGTCAACTGTTGTCCACGTTTCCCAGTCCAACGGACCTTGCTTCGATGGCGATTTCACCCTCGAATTCAATCCTGGCCACGGGGGCCCACAACAATTTCATCAGTATCTTTGAAATCGCGACTGGGAAGGAACGCTTCGTCCTGTGGGGCCACCTCACTTCGCCCAGTGCCCTGGCCTTCACGCGGGATGACCGAACGCTGGCCTCTGGGGGCACCGACGGAACTGTCAAGTTATGGAGTCTGGAGACCGGCCAGGAAATGATTTCTCTCTTCTTCCCTCGCGGCACCGTGACCAACATCAAATTCTCGAAAAATGGACAAACACTGGGAGTTCAGTTCGCCAGCAAAACCCCGACCATCGAGTCCTCTGCACGCGCCGTCGTGGGCGGAAATCAACGCGGCTGAGGCGAAGGAGAAAGCGGAAGCAAACAACCATGAATCCGAATCGCGAAGAACTTCTGTTTCAACTGGCGCTGGAGAAACCAGCGAAGGAACGAGCAGGGTTGCTTGATGTCGATTGTGGCGAAGACGCAGCTTTGCGCCAGCGGCTCGAATCTTTGCTCGCGGCACATGAACAATCCGAAGTGTGTGCTTGCCGAAGCCGCGCCCGCTGCGAAAGGAACGATGAAGATGGAATTGGGATGTGCCGGATGAAGCCTGGCCAGACGCATTGGCCGCTACAAACTGCTGGAGAAGATCGGCGAAGGCGGCTGCGGCGTGGTTTACATGGCCGAGCAGAAGGAACCGGTGCGCCGCCGCGTGGCGCTCAAGGTCATCAAGCTGGGCATGGACACCAAGCAGGTCGTCGCCCGCTTCGAAGCCGAGCGGCAGGCGCTGGCGCTGATGGACCATCCGAACATCGCCAAGGTGCTCGATGCCGGCGCGACCGGACACGGGCCGGCCCTACTTCGTCATGGAACTGGTGCGCGGCATCAAGATCACCGACTACTGCGACCAGAACAATCTGCCCACCGACGAACGGCTCGAATCTGTTCATCCAGGTTTGCCAGGCCATCCAGCACGCGCATCAGAAAGGCATCATCCACCGCGACATCAAGCCCTCGAACATCCTGGTCACGCTGCACGACGGCGTGCCGGTGCCCAAGGTGATTGACTTCGGCATCGCCAAGGCCACGCGACGGGCGGCTGACGGACAAGACCGTTTACACGCACTTCGAGCAATTCATCGGCACGCCGGCCTACATGAGTCCGGAGCAGGCGGAGATGAGCGGCCTGGACATCGACACGCGCAGCGACATCTACAGCTTGGGCGTGCTGCTCTACGAACTGCTGACGGGCAAGACGCCCTTCGATGCCAAGGAACTGATGTCGCAGGGCTGGACGCGATGCGCCGGACCATCCGCGAAAAAGAACCGCTGCGGCCCTCGCACCCGCTTGAGCACGCTGCAGGGCGACGAACTGACGACAACGGCGAAGCGGCGCGTCAGGCGGACGCGCCGAAGCTGATCAGCCAGTTGCGCGGGGACCTGGACTGGATCGTGATGAAGTGCCTGGAGAAAGACCGGACGCGGCGTTACGAGACGGCCAACGGTCTTGGCGGCTGACATCAAGCGGCATCTGAACAATGAACCGGTCGTCGCCCGCCCGCCCAGCCGCCTCTATGAATTTCAGAAGACTGTGCGGCGGCACAAGGTCGGCTTTGCCGCGACGGCGGCGGTCATTGCGTGTTGCTGGCCGGTATCATCGTGAGCACCTGGCAGGCGATTCGGGCGACACACGCCAGGCGAGAGGCTGTTGCAGCGCGGCTTAATGAAGCCGAAATGCGCGAGCAGGCCCAGACGGCGGCGGAGCGCCCACGCGGGAATGCGACCGCGCCTTCGCCCTCGCCCGCCATTTGCGCGTGGAAACTTACGCCGCCGACATGCGAGCGGCGGACACGGCGATGAACGAAAACAACCGCGGCTCGGCGCTCGGTCTGTTGAAACGTTATTTTCCCGTGGCGGGGGAAGACGACTTGCGCGGCGTCGAGTGGCGCTCTCTCTGGCTGGCCTGCCATGGGGATGAATTGAAGTCGTTCGCACACGACGGCGTGGTGAACCAGACGGTGTTTTCGCCGGCCGGCCGACTGGTGGCGACGGCCTGTTCGACGGCCTGACGTACATCTGGAATGTATGATCCGGAAAGGAAGTGGCGCAATTCGCAGGTTGCCAGTTGCAAATTCCGTGCTATCCGCTGTCTTTTTTCGCCGGATGGCCGGTTGCTCGCCGGATGTTGCCCGGATGGCGTCGTTCTGCGAGACACATGGGACTGGCGCATCGTGCGTCAGTTGCCCGGTGCTGCTGGGGGGGCGGCTTTTTTACCGATGGAAAACTCCTGGCAGTGCAATTGCGGGGCAGAGTGCAGCTTTGGGACACGGCAACATGGGAAAGCTCTTTTCTGCAAACCCGGCGTGGCATCGGATTTTGGGCCGAACTCGTTTTCTCTCCGGACGGCCGGTTGCTCGGCGCTCCTTTGGATAACGTGTGGAATGTTTCCTCCCACTCCGCAGAGTTCGATACGAGATTTTCATGTTCACTGGCCTTTGCTCCAGGCGGTAAGTGGCTGGCGGCTGGATATCAGGACGGTGGTCTGAAAATCTGGAACATGGAAACGAGAGAGGTTGTTTTCACCAACAAGGCCCACTCAAGCTTCCTCCAAGGTTTGGCCTTTTCGCCCGATGGCCAGATCCTCGCCACCGGCGGCGGTAATCAAGTCATTCATTGTGGCGCTGGCAGACGCCGCCTTCCGGCCCGCCGACACTCACGAAACTTCGCACCCTTTACGGCCACCAAAATGAGGTCTGGTCCCTGGATTTTTCGCGCGACGGACGGTTTCTGATTTCGGGCGGCAAGGACGAATGGCCATGGCCTGGCGCGCCACCCTCGAACAGCCGCGGGCGCTCGCCTGGGATCCCGGCCCCGATAAGTCACTGCAGGGTTTTTCGTTGGATGGCAAATTGCTCGGGACCACCACGCATAACGATAGCGGTCGCTTGAATTCCGCTGGTGGAACGCCGCGAGCCTCGAATCGATGGACTTCATGATGCCGCCGGACATTCTCCATCCAGCGGTCAAGGCGACAAGATTTGGTATGGCACGACCAATGGAACCATCGGTAATTGGGATGGCCGGACGGGCCAGGCGGGCGAAACTATTCAGGTCGGCAGCCGACGGGTCGTTCCGGTGGCCGAATCTCCTGACGAACGCCGAGTGCTGGTCTTGGGCAGGTGCTCGACTGGCCAGCCTGTGGAATGTTGAAACCGGAGCCCGTGAAGCCGTGTTTCCAGAGTTGCAGAACTATCGGGGTATTTTCGCGGCAGACTTATCGCCCGATGACCAATACCTCGCCTATGCCACGCGGGATTTTCAGTTGAAGCTTTGGAATATCGTCCAAGGCCGGGAACAATGGTCCATCCGCGTACACGTTGGTTCATGAACCAAATCCGCTTTTCTCCCGACGGAAAACTGCTGGCGACGCTCAGCGCCGACGGGATGGCCAAGCTGTGGGACGCGACCACCGGCAAACAAGCCGTCCCGACCTTGAGCGGTCATCTGCCGGACCCCGGTTTTCCGTTTTTTCATCCGACGGAAAAACCCTCGTGACCAGCGACGGGGACACGTCGGTGCGATTTTGGAACGTGGCCACCGGCAAGGAGATGATCGCGCTCGAAAATGCCGGCTCGTGCGACTTGTCCCCGGACGGCAACACGCTGATCCTGTCCAAGCCGGGACACAGGCTTTTTGGCGGATCGGGCCCGTTCGAAATCATTCATCCGCCATCGCTCGCCGCCATTGACGCGCAGGAAAAGGCGGACCTGTCGGAAACCCGCCCTTCCTCCAGCCCTCCGAATGGGATGGGTGCGCAGAAGAGAGTGGAGGCGCAACCAAAATGAACCCAAACCGCGAAGAACTCCTCTTTCAACTGGCGTTGATGAAACCCGCCGCCGAGCGCGCCGAATTTCTTGACCGCGAATGCGGCGAGGACAAGGCATTGCGCGCCCGCTTGGAATCCTTGCTCGCCGCGCACGAACAATCCGGCGGTATGCTGGCCACACGCGCCTGCCGCTCCAAACGCCACAATCCGCCTTGTGATTCCGCCGACCGAGGAACCTGGTGCCATGATTAGTGGATGCGGGTACGCGTGGACGCTATTTGAATGTCCACGCCGAGGTGTCCACCTCGAGTTCTTGAAATAGGAAACTGTAAATGTCGGCCTGTTCCGCAACCCGATCGCGCAGTGACGAACCCATACCGTGCCCGGCGCTGGAAGTCGTGCGCAACAGGATCGGGTGATTCGAACTCGTAGCGGCCTGGAGCGCGGCGGTCATTTTGCGGGAGTGCGCGGGATTCACGCGACCATCATTTTCGCCGCACGGAAACAACACCGCCGGGTATGCCGTGCCGGCCTTTACGTGGTGGTAAGGTGAGTAGGCATAAAGCGCTTTGAACTGCGTCTCGTCCTTCACGCTGCCGAACTCCGTCACGTTAAAAGTGCCGTTTGGATCCAGTTCAACGCGCAACATGTCATAGATGCCCACACGCGAAACCACGGCACGGGCGAGGTCAGGTCGCTGCGTCAGGAACGCACCCATCAGCAACCCGCCGTTGCTGGCACCCATGGCCGCAAGTTTGGCCGGGCGGGTATATTTGTTTTCGATTAGCCATTCGGCGCACGCGATGAAATCGTCAAAGACATTTTGCTTCTTCGTGAGATTGCCGTCTTTGTGCCAGCCCTCACCAAACTCACCACCGCCGCGCAGATTCGCGATCGCATAAACGCCGCCCGCATCAAACCACACGCGTAACGTCGGACTGAATCGCGGTGTCAGACTGATCCCATAGCCGCCATAACCGTAAAGAATCGTTGGGTTGTTGCCGTCCAGCTTGAGGCTCCGTTTGCGCAGAATGTTGAGCGGAACCTTCGTGCCGTCCCTGGATCGGACGAATTCGCGCGCCACTTCAATATCATCAAAGTCGGCGGACGGGATGGTACGCAACGCAGTCATGCGGGTTTGCTTCTGGCCCGGCGACCATTCACTCCAGGCTGTGGGAGTGAGATAACCTGAGTTGGCGAACAACACATCGTCGTCCTGCCAGCAATGCAAACCGTCAACCGAAGAAACGGGCGGTACAGGAACATCCACGGAGTTACGGCCGCCCTGATGATAGAACCGCAAACGCGATGGACCGCCATCGAGTTCGTTGACGTAGAGCCCATGCGCGGATGGTTCGAAATCTTCAACGACTCCTCTATCTTCCGGCACAACCAGTGAGGCGTTGCTCAAATCCAAATTATCGACTGGCAGCCGGAGGATTTTTCCATGCGGTGCATTTTTAAGGGAACGTAGATAAAGCGCACCGTCCTTTCCAAATTTGATCTGCTTCACGCCATCTTCAAATCGCGCGAGCTGCCGCCACTGGCCATCCGCACTATGGAGATAATGCGCGTAGTCACCGCCATCGCCATTCGCCACCGTCGCCAAAACCCATTTGCCGTCTTCGCTCGCATCGAGTCCAATCTCCGCGATGCGCGGAAAGTTGCGGCCGATTTCGTAGGAGTCGGCGTCAACCGGTTTACCGAGCGGATGAAACCAGACCTGCTGATAAAAGCGCCGGTCAGCGTCCGAGCGCTCGCCAGCGTGCGGGTAGCGCGTATAAAAAATTCCCGTCCCGTCCGCGTTCCATGCCGCGCTGCCGCCACCAGTCGGATACTGCACCGAAGGAATCGTGTCGGGCAGATGCTGTCCCGTCGTTGTCTCGAAGAAATGTAACGTCCCGTCTTCGCTGCCGTTATCCGAAAGACATACCGCCACCAACCGGCCATCGGGCGACGGCACAAACCAATCCATCGCCGTCGTCCCGTTCGTGTTCCAGACGTTTGGATCGAAGACGACCTTCCACAACGCCGGGGGATAAAGCGATTTGAAACGCACCAGCACCGGCTGTTGCGCAGGGGGTTTGCTGCGAAGTCCGAAGATATTTGCGCCGCGTTTGTCCGTGATCGAGTAGGTGGCTGACTCGTCCGCGATCAGTTGCTCCAGTTCTTGCGCCACGCCGTCGTGAAAGGCGAGTTTGCTAACATAAGCGCGCGTGCGTTCATTTTGCGCGCGCGTCCATTCCCGCACGGCTGCATTCGTGGCTTCTTCGAGCCACTGATAGTCATCGACAACCTGCACTCCATGGTAAACGTTCGTGACCGGCTCTCTTGGAGTGGGAATGGAGGGTAACTGTGCGAAGCCGATGCGTGCGCCAGCCGAAACAGATAAGATGACGCAGACAGCAGTGCTTCGAGGGAAGTGACTCATGAATGGAAGCCTAATCGCTACGGCGTCACCAGCAAGGCTTTTGAAACGGAGGACAAAATTTCACTCACTCGCACATCGTTGGTCATGCTTGCCGGCTGTCGGGTTGCAGCAAGACGACGTTGCTCAGCGTCATCACCGGAGCACCCGGTGTGGACCACGGCGACGTCGCCTCAGGTCGATCGGATGAATGGACAAAAGAAATATGGATTTACCGCCTTTTTTTGCCACACTCCCGTGCTCATGAGTCCGTTACTCAAACTTCTGCTTGAAGGCGGCAGCCTCAGCACAGCGCAAATGGCGCAAGTGCTGAATGTGACTGAAGCCGAGATTACTCGTCAACTGGAGCAACTCAAAAAGGACCGCATCCTTCTTGGCTGGCGGCCGGTACTGAATCTTTCCGAGGAGGAAGCCGGTGCTGTGCGCGCGGTTATCGAAGTCCGCATCACGCCCGAGCGCGGCGGCGGATTCAACCGGCTCGCCGACCGCATCAGCCGGTTTGACGAGGTGGAGTCCTGCTATCTCATGTCCGGCGGCTACGATTTGCTGGTGTTTGTCAGCGGTTCGAGCCTGCAGAAGGTCGCGGCGTTCGTTTCGGAAAAGCTTTCCACCATCGAAGGCGTGCTCTCGACGGCAACCCATTTCCTTCTGCGTTCCTACAAAGAGCAGGGATTCCTCATGGATATCAAGTCGGAGGAGAACAACAGGCTTAAAGTCGCGCCGTAAGCACGGACGGATGTCCTAAGCAACAACTTCAACTCGATCTGATTTTACACGTTGCGGCATGGATATTTTGAGCATTCTGAAGAACGATCCAGACCAAGCGGTCGAAATCCAAGACGACCAAGGAGCGTCAGCTTTTCTTAGACAGATTGGGATAGCCGATGCCTTCGCAGATGCTCGCACACCTGCCGACACACCTACTGTTCAAATTTGTGGTTTTGACGGCATCAGGAGTCATTTCATTCTTGCTTTTCTATTTTCCGGCTGCACTCCGGAAGAAGAAGATGGGTATCTCGTGACCTGCGCGCCACGTAGTGGGTTTGAGCCGGGACTTTCCACTGCTGATTTTGTAGCCGGCGCATCTCGAGAACCGAAGCTGAAAGGTATGCGGATAATTGTCCGCTCCCCACCAAATCTCAATTGACTGACACGAATTAGACCATTTTCCCATGGACCAATCCCGTTTCATCGCCAAACACGTCGTCAACCTGCCCCGTTCGGGCATCCGCGACTTTTTTGAAATTGTCGCGAAGATGGAAGACGTGATCTCGCTCGGCATTGGCGAGCCGGATTTCGATACGCCCTGGCACATTCGCGAGGCGGCCATATATGCGCTCGAAAAAGGAAAGACGCATTACACCTCGAACCTCGGCCTCATTGAACTGCGCCGCGCGGTCAATCGCTACCTCGAAAAACACATCGGTGTGAGTTACCGGCCCGAGGACGAAATCCTTGTCACCGTCGGCGTGAGTGAGGCGCTCGACATTGCGTTTCGCGCGCTGGTGAACCCGGGCGAAAAGGTGATGTTCCATCAACCGTGTTACGTGAGCTATCACCCGAGCATCACGCTCACGCATGGCGAGGCGATTCCAGTTCCGACTTACGCCAAAGATAATTTTGCCCTGACCGGCGAAGCGTTGAAAGCCGCGTGGCAACCCGGCTGCAAGCTGCTTGTCTTGAACCTGCCGTGCAATCCCACCGGCGGCACGTGTAGCCGCGCCCAACTGGAAGCCATCGCAAAGTTTTGCGTCGAGAAGGACCTGCTCGTCATCAGCGACGAAATTTATTCCGAGCTGACCTTTGAAGGCGAGCACACGAGCATCGCGAGGCTGGGCGGGATGAAGGAACGGACGATTTTCCTGCACGGATTTTCCAAGGCGTTTGCCATGACCGGCTGGCGCATCGGTTACGCGTGCGGCCCAGCGGCGCTCATCGAGGCGATGATGAAGGTGCATCAATACTCGATGATGTGCGCGTCCATCATCAGCCAGGAAGGCGCGATCGAGGCGCTGCAACGCGGCGAGGATTCGATGAAAGCCATGCGCGAGCAATATCAGCGGCGGCGCGACTTGATCGTGCGGCGATTCAACGAAATTGGATTGAAATGCCACCTGCCGCGCGGCTCGTTCTACGCGTTTCCAGATGTCAGCGGAACCGGTTTAAGTGAAAAAGATTTTGCGGTCGGGCTGCTTCAATCCGAGCGCGTGGCGATGGTGCCGGGAACGGCCTTCGGCGCGAACGGCGCGGGCTTTTGCAGAGCGTGCTTCGCGACGAGTTACGATCAGCTCATCGAAGCGGCGAACCGCATTGAGCAGCACGTTCAGAAGCTGGCATCAGAATCGAGACGGTGAAATAGGGACCGGGGTCTCACCGATTCCAGGAAAACTTTTTCCTTGAAGCCATTCGTCGTCCGTCCATTTCCGGCTGCCAAGCCTCACCTCTGCTTCAATGTGCGATTGGGAATTCCAGCCAAAACCGGCTGCCTTTGCCCGGTTCGGATTCCACGCCGACTCTGCCGTTCATCCGCTGCACGCCTTTGCGCACGATGGAAAGTCCGATGCCAGTGCCGGGATAGTGTGCTCCGTGCAATCGCTCGAACACGCGAAACATGCGCTCCTGCTGGCCTATCGGAATGCCAATGCCGTTGTCCTGAATCCACAACCGCGTGTGGTGATCGGACTGCTCCAGCCCAAAACCGGATTTGCGGGCGCTCGCCCGGCGTCACGAATTTCAGCGCGTTGCTCAACAGGTTCGCCAGTATCTGCCCCAGCGTCGCCTCGTGCCCCATCACTGTCGGCAGCGGTTGCCTCGTCTCGATATCGGCATGCGTTTGCTCGATTTGTGTGGCGCACTGGAACAATGCGCTTTCCCACGCTGCCTGGACTCGGACCGGTTCGAGCTCCATCTCGACGCGCGCGGTGCGACCGTAGGCGAGCAGATCGAGCAGAAGCGTGTCCATGAAATCTGAAGAAGCCTGAATGCGCTTGAGGAGGTGTTGTCCGGTTTCATCCAGCGCGCTGGCATGGTCATCCAGCAGTAGTTGTGCATAGCCGGTCATGGAACGCAGAGGCGCGCGCAAATCGTGCGCGACTGAATAGACAAATGTCTCCAACTGGTCATTGGCGGCCCGCAGGTCTGCAGTTCGATCGGCGATGACCTTCTCCAAATTCCCTGTGTATTGCCGCAGTTCGGCCTGCGCTTTCGCCAAATCGGCCTCCGTGCGTTTTCGCTCCGTGATTTCTTCGGCAATAACTCCTACGGCGACAATGTTACCCGAGGCATCCCGCAACGGGTACCAGCGTTCGTCCCAGATTCGTTCAACATCGGGTTGGGTGCGCGTCTCGCCTCGGAACTCCGAGTGGACGGACTGGCCGGTTTCCAGGACGCGCCGCAGCGTCCGCTCGGCCTGTTCGGCGAGTGAAGGAACCACTTCCTGAATAGTCTTGCCGAGATGTTCTCTTGCGGACAATCCATTGATCTCCGCCAAGCGCTCGTTGACGCGGCGGTAATGCAATTCCTTATCGAACAGGGCCAATCCCAGGGGCGCCGTGCGATAGAGGGCCTCCAACTCCGTAAACTGTTCGCGAACCTGTTCCTCGCTTTCGCGGAGTTGCCGCTGAATGCGGCGCTGCTCTTCGATTAAGTCGCGCGCTTGATATTGCCTGCGGCGGGACCGCAAAGCGACCTGCACCGACCGCAGCAGCGTGGCCGCACTCATGGGCCGCTCCAGCAACGTCACGCTCCTTGCGGCCTCGGCAATCAAGTCCAGCAAACTCGCCAGACGCGATTCGCCGCCGCTGGTCAGGACGAGGAGCGGCAGTCCAGACCATTCCGGCTGGGCTCGGAGTACTTCAAGCAAATCGGGAACGCGCGGGAGTTCCAACGCTTCCTCGGTCAGCAACAACGCGCCTGCGCCTTCAATGATCTCCCGGCAACATTCCGCCAGGCTCACGCAAATCTTTGTCTGGAATTCGTGCTCCTTGAGCTTCGCGGCCATGGCTGCCGCATCCTGCCCCACGGGGGCGACAATCAGCACGCGCTCCTCTGATTCGCTCAATGCCATGCGGCTATTTCATCATCTGGTTTCCCGATCCTCGGAAAACCGGCGAACCGCCCAAGACGCCTTGAAATTCTTTCAGGGGCTGGCCAATACGAATGCCTTTACCAGGTTCCAATTTGAATTCGCGAATGGTTTTCTCGTGACGTCCGCTGCGTTTCTTGATCACCGAAATCGCCTGCTTGACGCCGCCGTCAGCTTCGAAATACCGCATATTGACCGCGCTGTCGGCCAGATAGCTCAAATCCACCGGTGCTTCCAGTGTGGCCACCAATCCGTGCTGCGCCAGAATGAGGATGGTCAGGACGCCTTGTTGATTGAGGAAGGAGGAGAGTTCGTGCAGTTGGTTGTTGAGGTAGTTTTCGCCGGGCATGGCATTGAGATAGCCATTAAGACTGTCAATGATCACCAGCTTTGCCCCCGCTTGAACACCATGGCGGACGCGGACGGCAAATTCGCCAGGAGAAAGTTCAGCGGGGTCGACCTGCTGCGCGGTGACGAGTCCGCTTTCGATGTGTCTTTGCAGATCCAAACGGAGCGCTTTGGCGCGCGCAAACATGATTCCCAAGGTTTCATCGAAGGTGAACACGAGCGAGTGTTCGCCGTGTGCTGCCATCTGAACAGCGTACTGTAGCGCTAACGTGGACTTGCCCGTTCCCGCCGCACCGAGAATCAGCGTCGTGGTGCCCCGATCCAATCCGCCGCCCAGCAGACTATCCAATTCCTTGATGCCGCTGGAAACCGGCTCACGTTTGACTTCGACGCGATGTTCCGCCGCCACCAGGCGCGGGAAGACTCGCAGCCCGCCGGTCACGATTGCGTAATCGTGCCAGCCTTCACGGAAGCTGGTGGCGCGCATTTTAAACACCCGCAACCGCCGCCGCGAAACCCCGTAGTCCGGCGAGAGTTGCTCCATTTCGATGACGCCATGACTGAGACTGAGCACGTGAGGGTCAACCTGGACACCGGCTTTGTTCATCTTATCGTCCAGCAGCAGCACCGTGCTGCGATAGTTGGCGAATTCCTGCTTCAGATTCAAGAGCTGCCGCCGGTAGGTACCTCAGTGGCGTTTCGGCCATCAGGCGAAGCTCGGAGAGGGAGTCAAACACAACCCGCCCCGGCTTCGCCCAGTACCAATTGGTTCACCTTGGTCAGTTCCACTTCGGAAGGATGAAAGACCGTTGTCTGCGCCTCCGGTCTCAGGAGCTTTTCGATGGCGGAAAGTTCCAGCAATGGAATGCCGTCGAGTGACCATCCGTGCGAATGAGCCACACGCTCCAGTTCCCGTTTGGTTTCCGACAGTGTAATGTAGAATCCGTTCTCGCCCCGGCGCAAACCTTCGAGCAGAAATTGCAGTGCCAGCGTCGTCTTGCCAGAGCCGGGATCACCTTGAATGAGGAAAAAGCAATCGCGCGGAAAGCCTCCAGAGAGGATATCGTCCAATCCTTCCACGCCGCTGGGAGATCGTTCGTCGCCGCTATGACTGCCCTGGGTTGCCGCTTCTGTTTTCTTCGTGTTCATAAAGGAGACTCCACCCCTCGGAGGGGTTTCAAGAGAACTGATTTCCGTTTGCGCCTGACACGCCGTGCCTATCAAAGACTGCCTTCAGTGTCATTTCACGCGCAGCCCCAGGCCGTGCGCGAAACCCGCGTTACCATGAGCCGTGTGTGTGAGCTAAATCAGGGCTGCCGATGGGTCGTCGCGGAAAGGAAGTGAAGCGATGCCACTGGTGCAACGCCGCAACGAACGCCACCAACCCTTCAAACCGGCCCGGCTTGACAACGAAACTATTCGCGCCCAGCTCATAAGCGCGTTGCACGTCAGCTTCGCGCGCCGATGCGCTAAATACGTGCACCACGAGCCGGCTGCACTGCGGATCATGTCGCAGCCACTCCAGCACCTCGAACCCCTTCATGCGCGGCATGTTTAGATCCAACAGCAGAATGTCGGGAAACGGATGAGTTACTCGATTTCCATAAGCGTCGTCGCCTTTCAAATAGGCAACCGCTTCGATGCCGTCAGAGACAATGTGCAATTGACTTGTTGCTCCGGCCTTTTTTGAATGCCTCCTGCAACAAGAAAACATCGTCACCGTTGTCTTCAGCAACCAGTATGTTGAGTGTTGAATTTATAGACCCAGTGAAGGTTTCTACGCCCATGCCCCAAACCAGTCAAGGAGGGTTTGACCCCATATGACTCAGGTGTGCTTCACGCGTTTCAAAGGCAGCAACTTCTTTCTGGCGTCGCGGGCCACTGGCCACACAACGTCTTCCGCGCCAGATCAAAGTATAACTTCGGTTCGGATTGGCATTACGAAGCGAGCACCAGTGAACGATCTGTTTCCGCGCGCGCCGCTTTCAGTGAAGCCAGGGACAGCGTCCCCAGCGGGCGAAGAATCATCTTCAGTGTCCCCTGTAAGAGTGTGATCCAATTTGGAAACATCACTCACGGATACATTCCTCGACGAGAAAAAGAAAAACGAGCAACAAGACGCCAAGGAAGATCCTAAGCAAGAGTTTCAGGCGTCTTCTCATAACCCGTCCAATGTCACTGATTCTTCAAAAACATCTTCCCCGGCAACTGCTTCACCAGCCGTTTCATTTCCAGGCTCAACAAAGCCACAGACACGGCCGAGCTGGGCAGACCGCTCTTGCGGATCACGTCGTCGATGCTGATCTCCTCGTTGCTCAGCGTGTCGAAAACCTTTTGTTCGTTTTCGGAAAGTTCAATCGCCGGCAGGACGCCGGTTTCATTCGGGGTAGGCGGGCGATTGCTCGCTGGAAAGAGATATTCGAATTCGCTCAGCATGTCCTCTGCGCCCTCGCAGAGCTTCGCGCCCTTTTTGATCAGCTCGTGGCAGCCTTTGCTGCGCGGCGAATCAATGCGTCCGGGCACGGCGAAAACCTGCCGGCCATATTCGGTCGCGAAGTTGGCCGTGATCAGCGCGCCGCTGGTGAGGTTCGCCTCCACGACCACCGTGCCGAGGGTCATTCCGGCGACGATGCGGTTGCGGATGGCAAACGATTGTTTGTCCGCCTTGCGGTTGAAGGGAAACTGCGTGATGACCGCGCCGTTCGCTGCGATGCGCTCGAACAATTCCGCGTTCTCCGGCGGGAAAACGATGTTGATGCCGGTGCCGAGCACGCAAACGGTGCGGCCTTTGGCCGCGAGCGCGCCCTGATGCGCCGCGGTGTCAATGCCGCGCGCGCCGCCGCTCACGACGGTGACGCCGACATAGGCGAGTTGATACGCCAGCTTGCGGGCAGTCTCGATGCCGTAATGCGTGGTCATGCGCGAGCCGACCATCGCCACGGCGTTCTTGTCTTTCGCGGTCAACCTGCCTTTGACGTAGAGCACGATTGGCGGATCGTAGATTTCGCGCAACAATGCGGGATACTGCTCGTCAGTTTGAATCAAGATTTGGCAGCCGAATTCGACGATGCGTTTCAGTTCGCCCGCGAGGTCAACGGATTTCTCCCACGTCGCAATCGCTTCGGCAGTTTCCTCGCCGATGCCACGGACGTTCAGCAGTTGCGATTTGGAAGCGCGGAGAATGGAAGGCGCATCGCCAAAATGTTCGAGCAATTGCCGGACGCGCACGGGACCGACGTGTTCGATCATATTCAGCGCCACCAGCGCTTCGCGGGAATCCATGCGGCGTGAATAGCGGGTTTGCGATGGAGCCGCAAGCGGAAGTTCACTTCTGCCGCGAGCGTCTGGGCCGAGTCGAAACCTTGAACCTGGCGGTGTCTTATTTCGGCATTTGCAGCCTGACCTTTGCCGCCACCTGCGACACGTCCTTGTCGCCGCGACCAGAGAGATTCACGATGAGCAATTGATCTTTGCGGAGCTTCGGTGCGCACGCAATGACTTCGGCGACGGCATGGGCGCTTTCGAGCGCGGGAATGATCCCTTCGAGCCGCGCAAGTTTCATGAACGCGTCCAGCGCGCGATCGTCGGTGGCGTAGGTGTACTCGACGCGTTTCTGGTCGCGCAGCCAGGCATGCTCGGGTCCGACTGCGGCGTAATCGAGTCCGGCGCTGACGCTATGCGTGAGTTGAATCTGGCCGTACTCGTCCTGAAGCAAATACGAGCGTGTGCCCTGCAAGACACCGAGCGAGCCGCCTTGGAACCGCGCGGCGTGTTTGTTCGGCAGAATCCCTTCACCGCCGGCTTCCACGCCGATCATTTTCACCGCTTGGTCTTCGAGGAACGGATAGAACAACCCAATCGCGTTCGAACCGCCGCCGACGCAGGCAATGAGGATGTCAGGCAAACGTCTTTCCTTTTCAACAATCTGTCGCCGAGCTTCATCGCCAATCACGCGCTGAAAATTGCGCACCATCAATGGATATGGGTGCGCGCCGTAAACGGTGCCGAGAATGTAATGCGTGGTGCGGACGTTCGTGACCCAATCGCGCATCGCCTCGTTGATCGCTTCCTTGAGCGTCTGCTGGCCGGCCTTCACGGGAACTACTTCGGCGCCGAGCATCTTCATTCGATGGACGTTGAGTTCCTGCCGTGCGCAATCCACCGCGCCCATGTAAACGACACATTTCAGTCCGAACATCGCCGCGACCGTTGCAGTTGCGACGCCGTGCTGGCCGGCGCCGGTCTCGGCGATGACGCGGGTCTTCTTCATGCGGCGCGCGAGCAGTACCTGGCCGATGCAGTTGTTGATCTTGTGCGCGCCGGTGTGAAGGAGGTCTTCGCGCTTGAGATAAATTTTCGCGCCGCCAAGTTCGCGCGTGAGCCGTTCGGCGAAATACAGCGGTGTGGGACGGCCACAGAATTCCTTCAAATAATATTCAAACTCGCGCTGAAATTCCGGATCCTTCTGCGCGCGGATATATTCTTCTTCCAGCTCCTGCAACGGGTGCATCAGGGTCTCCGGCACAAACCGTCCACCGTACGAACCAAAATGGCCCTGCACGTCCGGCAGTTTGGAAGCGTCGGCGGAACTCACGGTGACATTCTCGGGGCAAAGGCGTGGTGGCGCAAAGAGATTTTCGGCGGTTTAATGGGTGTTTCGCGCTGCTTCGATGAATGCCCGGATCTTGCCGTGGTCTTTTTTTCCGGGCGCAGATTCGACGCCACTTGAAACGTCCACCGCGAACGGCTGAACCTTCCGCACAGCATCCGCCACATTTTCCGCGGTTAGTCCGCCAGCGAGAAAAATCGGTTTTCCAAATTTCTTGGCATCGATGGCGATGTCCCAATTGAATTTTTCACCCGTGCCGCCCGGCGAAGTCGCTGAATAGGCGTCGAGAAGATATGCATCCGTGTGATAGTCGGGCAAAGCATTCAGCGATTCGGCGTCGCGAATACCGAACGCTTTCATGGTCATCAGGCCGAATTGCGTGCAGAATTCTGGCGGTTCGTCGCCGTGGAATTGGAGCATCGCCAGCCCGCACTCGCTGATGGCGCGCATCACGAGGTCTTCAGAAGGATTCACGAACACACCGACTTTGACGACGTGCGGCGGAACACCACGTGCTACTTGGGCGGCGGTTTCGAGCGAGATGAGGCGCGGGCTTTCTTGGGCGAACATCAGACCTATCAGATCCGCTCCGGCTTCCGTAGCGGCGAGCCCGTCGGCGATGCTGGTAATCCCGCAGATTTTCACTTTCACGCTCATGAAGCGGCCTTAGCATCCCATCTCACACCTCGAATCTCAACCGCGTTTCGCTGAGTTTGGCGTGAAGCTCCAAATTTGTCCGGCAGGCCACGAAGAAGTGGCGCCCAGTGTGTTCGCGGATTGGAACCAGGTAGCGATCAACCGGATAAGCCCAAGGTGTTCCGCAGACACGATGCGTATTGGATGATCACGGACGAGTGGCGCGAAGCGGCGGTCTATTGATTGAGAACGACTCTGCGGGAGCAACCAAATGGACGGACTGAAATTGAAGCGTAAACAATGCTCCTATTTAAGCACCCTGTTTTCGTCAGGAAACAAGTTCCGCACGAATGGCTCAATCTGGTCAACTTCATTTCTGCGCGAATCAGGAATCAAACGCAAGGTCGGCGTTTCTCTACGTCGAAGCCCGGCGAGAAGATAGAAGCTCGCCGTTTCGCGGGCCCGACCACGTGCCAGCAATTCGTCTTGAGATCCTGCCAACTGCGTGAGTAGCAACACCCCTAAAGAGTCATCCTCGGTAACGCTCGGGCCCACGTGGTTTGTGTTTGTCTGCCGCGCCTGAATAATTGAGTGCAATACTTCCCCTGCCTCGCGGGATTTGCCAACTTTCCAAAGCGCGACCGCTTCTACCAAGAAGACCTTAGGTGGAACATCTTCGATCTTTTCAATCCGATCCAGTTGCAACTGCCACGTCTCGCTGGCATCACACTGAATGCCACGGAGCCTGGCATTGTAAAAACTCGTGACGGCGCAAATCAACGCATCAGGATGCTTGGGTCTCTCCCGCAGAGCCAACTCTGCCCAACGCAGCGCTTCCAAATCATTCCCGGCCTTTCCGGCGGCCAAAGAGAGGCCAACATAATCTTGGACGGCTTGACTTAAATCATAAGCGCCCCAACCCCGGGAAAAGGTAACGACTAAGGTGATCAATCCGATAATCACCGGCTTGATGGTATTGGTTCTGAAATTCCCTCGAAAAGAGGCTGGCGAAATGCAGCCCACCGCACCGGCGCCAATGCAAACAAATGGCAACAAAGGCAGACGAAATCGATCGCTTACGAAGAAGGCAACAACTCCAACAGCGTAGAACACAGCGGTGAAAATCAGCATCGTGGAACCGGCGGCTCGGCGATGTTTCCAAGCCAACACCAAACCAATCGCGCAAAGCGTAAGCGTCACCCCCCAACACAACGGATTGAATCTCAACAAAGGTGACAAGGATTTCTGCACGGCAAAGGTCTTGTTGTTGTATTGCTCGAAGTTGTTCATCAGGTAATACACTTTGCGAAGCATCAGGCCCAACCAGCCGGCAAAATCGCCTTGAATTGAAGCGATGGTTTTTTGCCTCCAATAATGATTCATTTGGTTCACATCCACGGGCCCGGTCTTACCGGTTTCTCTCTGGTAAAGGAGTTCCGATTCAACACGGGCGGGATTCTCAACGCTCCCTGAATCCGACGCTGTAAAGTGGAGTTGTTGCACGTAATAACGCCCGTTTGCACCGGGGCGGTTTCCAACCCACAGGCTGTACGCGCCTTGGGTTGGCATCACGCGGAATTCCCCGTTAATTCTTTTCTGCAACAAGCCTGCCGTCCCCAACCCGACGACCGTCGTGCCCGCAAAACCAGCAATCGCCCAAACCAGTACCTTGCGTCTTCGCCCGAACGCCACGATTAGAAGCAGCGGCAGTCCCATCAGGACGATTGCGTAATGCGGACGAGTCAGCATCGCCAAAACCCAGAGCGCAGTTCCCGCTATCACCTGCTTCAGGATCCGTTTCTCCTCTCCCGGTATATTGTCGCTACCGCAAAACGCGGCATGGAGAAGATTCAATCCTGCCAGGAACAACAGCAGCCCCAACGTGGTGTCCAAAGGCTCTGCCGAGAAGTAAACCGCCAAAGGATTAAAGCCGAACAACAGCGAAGCGATCAGCGCTGCTTTACGACTGTTCCAAACCCGCCTCGCCAGCGAGTAAACACAAAGAACACTACCAATGTGCATCAGACCTCCAGCGAGACCAGCGTAAACGGGCATCCACTCCGTTGAAAATCCTGCAAGAAATCCCAACGCCAGGAAGCCCGGATACAGCATGGCCCGGAAGAAGGGTTCAATAGGAAGTGTCCCTGCCGCGATTCGATGAGCCAAGTCCAAATTCTCCGCCCCATCCAAAAGAGGAAACCGGCCCGCTGGAGAGTTCAGGTAAGGCAGCGAATAGGCCGCGACATAGGCGACCAGCCCAATCAGAAGCAATCGAAACGAACGCAGCGGCGTCGCCTCTACTGGCGAGGTCGGGCTTGCCGTTAAGGCGTTTCGTGTGCGATCGATTCTTGCTTCGCTTCTCAATTTCATGTTTAACATGTGCGTTTTGCTGAGAAAACGCGTGGCTTTGGCAGCCAAATGAATGCCAGTTCCGAATGCTATTTGAATGGAACTCCTTCGTCTATCTAGACGCGGTGAATTTTTTCCGCTGACGCTGCTCGAACCCGTTAAGCGATGAGTTGCTGGTGTTCAGCTTCGCGTTTCGAGGGTGTCTTTTCTTGTCGTTCGCGCACTGGTTCGTCGGCTGTTTTCACCCAGCAGCGCAACACTTCCGCAACGCTCCATGCTTGCGCGATGCACCCGCGCGGCGCGAACGGCGGTTCAGCATCGAAGATTTCACTGATGGACCCGATGCACGCTTCGTTCAGATGGGGGATGAAACCTTCCAAATGTCTTCGCGCTCCGGCGAGGTCATCCGGATGCACCTTCAGCCAGCAATCAATGAATGGCCCAATGAGCCACGCCCAGACTGTTCCCTGATGATAAGCGGCGTCACGAGCGCGCAGATCGCCGAAATACTTTGGTTTGTAGTCGGGATGATCGGGACTGAGCGAACGCAGGCCGACCGGAGTGAGCAACCGTTCGTGAACCGTTTTTAAAACCGGCTGCCAGTAGCGTTCCTCTAGAATCGGATGTTCGAGTGAGAAGGCCAGAAGCTGGTTTGGCCGGCAGGCGGAATCATTCCCATTATCGCCATCGATGACATCGTAAAGGTAATCGCCCTCCGCGTACCAGAATCGCTCGTTGAACGATCGCTTCGCTTGCTCGGCATGTTGCGCGTAGTCCTCCGCTTCGTGCTCACGCTGCTCTTCGCGAAGCCAGTTGGAGAGCAGGCAAAGCGCGTTGTACCAAAGCCCGTTTATCTCCACGGCCTTTCCGCGTCGTGGCGTGACGACCCAATCGTCCACTTTCGCGTCCATCCAGGTGAGTTGGTAACCCTCGGCCCCTTGCCGCAAAAGGCCGTCACGAGAATCGACTTCGATCCCAAACCGTGTGCCCCGCAAATGGTGCTCCGCGACATCAATGAGTTTCGGTAGAATGTGCCGCAGAGTGTCCCGGTCCCTGGTGTATTCCACGTAACGGTGCAATGCATGGAAGAACCACAATGTTGCATCGGCAGTGTGATACAAGCCGCGATTGTGACCTTCGGGAAAAAGGTTCGGGATGAGACCGTAACGGATGTAATGCGCAAACGTCCGGAGAATCCAGCCCGCCTCGACGTGTCGTCGCGTAATGAGTGTCAAACCCTCGAGGCTGATCATTGTGTCGCGTCCCCAATCCGTGAACCAATGATAGCCCGCGATAATCGTGCGTATTTCGTCACCGGCGGCAACCGCCCTCGCCGAATCCTGCACACGACCCACGGGGTCGATGATGAATTGATCAGCTGCCAGCACCAGGTCGGCTCCGGGCGAGGTGTGCGCGGCGGGGTCAGTGAGGCGGACGAGACGCTCGCGCCGTTGTTGATAGAAATCCACGGCTTCCTCGGGCGTCAGCGCGAGCATTTCGTTCCATCGCTCGGTGGATGCAATCAATGTCGCGTCTTTCTTCGGACGCAGTTCGACGTTAAAAAATCCGGGACTCCACAAGATTCCGCGTGATTCATAACCGCGGTCGGCGTCCTTTTGATAAAGGATTTCCCGACGCGATCCGCCGTCATGAGTGAAGGTCATGCATTCACCTCTTAGAACCATGCGCAACGGCGGCAACGGATCGCCACCACAGACCTCATAGCGATCATTGTCTGCATAGAAGATATAATCGCGCCGGATGGGCTCGCTGACGGGCACCTCGTGTCCTCGGAAATGCATGGAGGGCCGCAGCTCCATGCGCAAGTGATCGTGGTTCGACAGCAGGCGAAATGTCACATGGACGGTGTTTTGTCCGTGCAACGGAAGCAGGGTCTTTTCGAGGATTATATCGCCCACTTCGTAACGCCAGACAGGCATCTGGTGTTCCAGACGGAATTCTGTGATATAGTGGCCGCTCGCCAGCACGTCTTCCGGCCGGCAGGTCTCTTCGCCCCCAATTTGAATGCGGCGGCCGTCCGGCAGCAGTAAAAACTCCGCAAGATGGTTGAGCATCACAACGCGCCCGAGCGATTCGGGCAGCGCGGCAATGAGGAGTCCGTGATAGCGCCACGTGACAACACCGGAAATCGTGCCCGACGCATAACCGCCAAGACCGTTCGTCACGAGCCATTCACGGCGCAGCAGTGCGAGCGCGTTTTCGCCGCGGGCTTTTCTTAAATCGATTCGGCGAACCATATTATTCTCAAGCTTTAATTTTCGCCGACGCAAGCGCGACTGCGGCATTTCCTGGAATTCGCCAGCCGGATTCCGTTTCAAGTGGTGGCGTGCCACAGCCGCCATAACGCGGATCTTCACTCGACCAGAGCATGACCCAACGCGAGCGTTGTGGCGGCGCAAGCAACGGCTCCGGAAGACGCGATAGATGCAGGTCGGGGCCGAGATTCACCAGCAACAATCTCGCGTTGTTCACCTCACCGAAAAACCGCAGCACAAACGCTTCGGGACCCAGGACCGCGCCATCGACTCCATGCGGCTGTGGATTCGAGAAGAACGGGTCCCGCCGCCGCAGTTCAATCAAATCGCGGTGCAGTCGGAGATGGGCGAAATTCTTTTCCCGTTCGGAGAAATCCAGCTTGCACGCGTCAAACGTAGTCTCGCTTTCCGGGTCGCGGAGACACAGGGCAGATCCCTGGCAGTCGATGCTTGGGAATTGTTTGAGAAATTCTCGGCGTCCGGCGGCGATGAGCTTGGCCAGAGCGGGATTGTGATCGGCAAAATACAGGAACGGCGACGACGCAGCGAACTCCTGTCCTTGAAACAACATCGGCGTTCCGGGGCCGAGCAGCAGCAGAGCGGTCAGCGCCTTGAGGCGACCGGGGCTGGTGAGTTGATGAATCCGAATGCTGCGCAATGAATTGGCGACTTGATCGTGGTTTTGCAGAAAATTCACGAAGTTTGCCGGATGCAGGTCAAGCGTCGGAGTTCCACGCCGATTCTTCTGCCATGAATACCACTGGCCTTGGAACAGGTAACCGTACTTGGCGGCGGAAATGAATTCCTGTGGCGCGCCGCGATGATCGGAATAATAGGCTTCGCTGTGCCCGGTGAGAGCGACCATTGCGCTGTGATGGAAGTCGTCATTCCACAACGCATCCATGCTGTATCCATCCTGCGCCGCAGCCCGCACCAATTTTGTCTCCTGCGGCTCGTTCTCGGCAATGATCAAGGTTGCACGGCCGCCGGCAGCTTCACGAACCCGGCGCGTGATTACGCCGAGGATGTGATCGGACGAATCATCGAAAATCTGCTGCGTCGCGTCCAGTCTCAGCCCATCAAGATGGAATTCGTCAATCCAATAACCGGCATTTGCAACGAAGAATTCGCGAACCGGTTCGCAGTCAACGTCGTCGAAATTGATCGCTTCTCCCCATTCTGTCTTGTGCTTCGTGCTGAAGTAGTGCTCGGAAAATTTACCGAGATAATTTCCGTCCGGCCCCAGGTGATTGTAAACGACGTCGAGAATCACACCCAGCCCAAGCTCGTGCGCGCGGTTCACGAACGCGCGGAAATCGTCCGGCGTGCCGTAAAGCCGCGTCGGCGCGAACAAATTCACACCATCGTAACCCCAGCCAAACCGCCCGCAGAAATCGGCCACTGGCATTACTTCGAGGACGGTGATACCGAGGTCCGCGAGTTGCGGTAGTTCTTCGACTGCGGCGCGCCATGTGCCGCCGCGCGTGAACGTGCCGATGTGCATTTCGTAAATGATTTGCCCTCCGCGCCGCACGCCTTTCCATCCGGCATCCGTCCATTCAAACCTTCCCGGGTCAATAATGGCGGACGGTCCGTGCGGACCTTCGGGTTGAAACCGTGATGCGGGATCCGGAAACTCGCCAGAATCAAGACGAAATTTGTACAATGTGCCGGCCTCTATGTTGGGCACGTAACCGGAGAAGTAGCCGTCCGCCTCGGCTTTGAGTTCAACCACGCTGCCCTGCCCGTTTCGGACGTCTGAGTTCATCAAATCAAGCGCAACCGATTTCGAGCGTGGTGCCCAGACGCGGAATTGCGCGCCTCCTTGTTCGACCAGTTCCGCGCCGATCGGCAGTTTCCGCGGGAATGTTTGGGTTTTGCGTCCCCGGCTTTCCGCCGAACGCTGTCGGCGCCACTGAATGTCCTGATTCCGTTGCCGCGTCTTCACAATGTTCCCTAAGCATTGTAGTTTCCCGCGACAAAGGCGGAACGGGTAGTTTCCCCCACGATTATGGAGCCGCGCTTCCCTTGCCAGGCCCGAAATTCAATTGCAGCCTTTTCACTTTTACGGCCTTGCGTTTTGCGCCATCGTTCACGCGTGCAATCACTCAGCGCGGAAGAAATTCGCCGGGTAGTTCAGCTTGCCCTTGCCGAAGACATCGGCAGCGGTGACACCACGACACTGGCGACGGTTCCCGAGAACGCGACCGCCTCCGCTATTATGCGCGCACGGGAGGCTCTGGTCGTCGCCGGCCTTCCGTGCGCGTATGCAGCTTTCAAGGAATTGACACCCGCCGCGCAGGTTGAATCGCTCGCGTTGGAAGGTGCCAAGGTTCAGGCAGGCGCGGGTTTGTTGAAAATTTCCGGAGAAGCTCGTGGAATTCTGAGCGCGGAACGCGTGGCGCTCAATTTCGTGCAACGGCTTTCAGGCATCGCCACGCTCACGGCACAATTCGTGGATGCCATCAAAGGCACGCGTGCGCAAATTCTCGATACTCGGAAGACAACGCCCGGCTGGCGGCGGCTCGAAAAATACGCGGTCGCTTGCGGTGGTGGCCAAAATCATCGCTTCGGTCTGTTCGACATGGTGCTCATCAAGGACAACCATCTCGCAGCACTGCGCGACGCTGAACCGAACGCAGTGGAAGCCGCTGTGAAGCAAGCGCGGTCGAAATATCCAGAACTCAAGATTGAAATCGAGGCCGACACGCTCGAACAGGTCGACCAGGCGCTGGCAGCCGGAGCGGATTTGATCCTGCTCGACAATATGAATCCCGTGCAGTTGCGGCTGGCAGTTCAGAAATGCCAGGGCCGCGCCCAAACCGAAGCCAGCGGCGGCGTGAGTCTTGCAACCGTGCGAGCCATTGCCGACACGGGCGTGGATTTCGTCTCCGTCGGCGCGCTGACACACTCGGCGCGCGCGGTGGACATTGGATTGGATTTTGAAAGCTGATTGCTCCTGCTCATCATTGTCATCGTCCTCGCAATCGAATTCGAGAACGAGGACGAGATGAGAACGAAATGACCACCGATTCACAAATTCTCTTTGCGTTGCGCGCTGCCGGTTACGGCGCAGTCTCCGGCGCCGAGTTGTCAAAGGAACTCGGTATCAGCCGCGCGGCGATTTGGGCGCGCATCGAGGAATTCCGCGAACTGGGCTACGACATCGAGGCCAGCCCGCATTTCGGTTACCGGCTTCTCAGTTCGCCGGACCTGTTGCTCGCGGATGATCTGCTTTCGCGAATCGGCGCTACGCGCGTCATCGGCCGCGACATCCGCGTGTTTCAGGAAACCACTTCGACGAATGACGTGGTCGAAAAGCTCGCGCGGGACGGTGTCAAGGAAGGCGTGGTTGTCTTCGCTGAATCGCAAACCAAGGGCCGCGGCCGGCTTGGACGAAGATGGATTTCTCCTGCACGCGCAGGACTTTGGTTTTCCGTTCTGCTCCGTCCCGCGCTGCGTCCACATGAAACCACTCAGCTCACCGTCGCGTCTGCTACGGCGCTGGTCTGTGCCATCGAAGGCGAAACCGAACCTGCGCCCGGAAATCAAATGGCCCAACGACATTTTGATTCGCGGAAAGAAACTCGCCGGCATCCTGACCGAGCTCAACGCAGAACTTGACCGCGTAAAATACGTCATTCTAGGCGTGGGCGTGGATGTAAACCTGAATCTGTCGGAATTCCCGCCTGAAATCCGCAAGCTCGCAACCTCTTTGAAGATCGAATCGGGCCGGCCAGTCTCGCGCGCCGATCTCGCAATCAGAATTCTTCGCGAGCTGGACCGCAACTATGCCCGCGTCTGTTCCGGACAGTTCAGCGCCGTGGCGAACGAATGGGAGGAACATTGCACCACCATTGGCCGAAACGTCTCGATCCGAGTTGGTGACCGGCGAATCCAGGGCCGCGCGGAATCGTTGAGCGAAGACGGCGCATTGCTCGTGCGCACCGAGCACGGACTTCTGGAACGCATCACCGGCGGCGACGTTGAGATGGAAAAGTGAGATCAAAGCAACGCAGGCGTCCCGCTCTCCACGTCTGAGTGGCAGCCAGGATGGCCGCGCTACGAGTGAAAGTCTTCCGCAAGGGTGCGAGCAACCGTTTGCTTTTTTGACTTTCCTTTTCACTGGCAGCTTTCAATTTGGGGGAATGATTCTCCTCTGCGATATTGGAAATTCGAACACGCATTTGGGCCTGGCGGACTCGCGCCGCGTTGTCCGGCAGGCGGATGTCGCGACCGAAGGTTGGTTCAACGGCGGCATCAAGGACGCGCTGTTGGGATTTGTCGATCGCGATTCCATGGAAGGCGCCGCACTTTGCAGCGTCGTTCCGCGCGCAACGCCGCTCGCGCTCAAGGCTGTGTGGCAACTGTGGAGAGTCGATGCGCTTGAATTGACCCATCGCTCATTGCGCGGGCTGGGAATCGATTATCCGAAGCCAGCAACTATCGGCCCAGACCGCCTCGCCAATGCCGTGGCCGCCCGGCATCGCTTCGGTGCGCCTGTGGTCGTGTTGGATTTCGGAACCGCCGTGACGTTCGACATCGTGGATCGTGCGGGCAATTACATTGGTGGCGTGATTGCGCCCGGCCTCGCGGCGATGACCGATTATCTGCACGAAAAAACCGCGCTGCTGCCGCGAATCAGAATTCGCGAAATCAATCGCGCCATCGGCAGGAGCACGGAAGAAGCCATGCTCGTGGGCGCGGTCGTTGGCTATCGCGGATTGATCCGCGAACTGCTGTTGCGTTTGAAACGCGAACTCAAAGCGAAACGTCTCCCCGTCGTCGCAACCGGTGGTTACGCAAAGCTCATTGCCGCAAAACTGCCTGAGATTTCGAGCGTCGAGCCGGCTTTGACGTTGGAAGGTTTGCGATTGGTTTATCTCGGAGGGACGAGGCACGCCAGTCGACGAACAAAGTTTTGAATTTTGAGAAACAAATTCGGCGAAGCGGCGTTCGATAAGAAGTGCCGACATGAAGAATGAACACGCCGCGCGCTTAGTCGGAACGCAACTTGGAAAAGCTTGTAAGCGCATAGAACGGGAGTAAGTTTTCAAGGAACTCCGTCCGGAATTTGCGACTCTATGAAGTCATATTTTCTTTTCGTCCTGATGATTTCCTTTTCGATCTTCTCTTTTGCCCAGGGCCCGAAATCCTCAGTGGCACAAAGCGCTGCGACGGAAGCGAACTCAACCGCCACAGTCATGGATGAGCAGGGCAGGCCGGTTCCCGGCGCAACCGTCGAATCCTATCACGTTCAAAATTCCTCCGCGATGATGTGGAGCGAATTTCGAAAACTCGAACTCAAACAGCAAACCGTCACCGATGCGAAAGGCGTGTTCACGGTCGCCGCAGCACCACCGGAATCAATGCTTGTCGTCGTCAAGAAGCCCGGCCTGGCTCCTGTCTGGAAAACCTGGCCTTCCGAAGGAGACGATTTCTCAAAAGCATTAGTTCTCACCGCGCCTACCACATTGTCCGGCGTCGTGGTGGACGAGAAGAATCATCCTGTGGCGGATGCTGAGGTTTCGGTTTCACATGCCACGATTGCGAATACGGCCAACCCGCGACTCGCAGCACAGAACGATATTTTTGGCGCGGTGGGGCGCGAATGTTTCTCCGCGCGGACAACGGCGGATGGCCATTTTCGGATCGAGAACTTTCCGGTTGACGCCCACGCGGCGCTGAGGGTTATCAAGCCGGGCATGGCCCAGCGCGCCGTTGCCGGGCATTATCTCAGGTCGGACGAGTATCGCTCCGGCCAGCGAAATATAAAACTCCTGCTCGCGCCGGCGGGAGCCGTAGTGGGGAAAGTCGTAGTTCAGGAAACAGGTCAACCGGTAGAAAACGTGGAAGTCTCCTTATACCCGACCACTGGTGCCGGAGCACCGCACGGTCCAGTCAAGAGTGGCGCTCTTGGATTGTTCCAGATTCCCGATCTTCAGCCCGCGACTTACCACGTCCAGGCTATCATGCCCGGAAAGCCGGCCGATTTTATCGAGGCGACAAGCTATCAACTGGTCACAGTCACTGCCGGACAAACGAATCGCGACGCGCTGATTCGCCTGACGTCAGGCGTTCTGGTGGAAGTAAGCGTTGTTACGACGAATGATTTGAAACCGCTGGCAAGCGTGGAAGTTTCTGCCGGACGAGCGACTGGTTACACGGACGACAGGGGAAGAACCCTTCTGCGCGTCACGCCCGGCAAAGCCGGGTTTTCCGCGTTCAAGCCTAACTGGTCCCCACAACACGCCAGAGCGGAAATAACACCGGGACAAGCCAATCATATTGAGATTCAAATGATCCCACCGCGGCACATTGCCGGCATCGTGCGGGACGCCAACGGCGCGCCAACTCCGGGCGTGCGCGTTTCGTTTCATCCGGGGTTTTACCCCGGAGCGCCCTTTTATACCGAGACAAGGACCGATGAAAACGGCCAATATGAAATGACGTTGCGAGAGGAATCGCGCCTTGTAGGATGGGATGGCCCCATCAATGCAACGAATTTCGTTCTGGCCCAGGATTTCACGCGGAACCTTGCGGCGATTGAGGAATTCGGAATTGCGGAGACGAACTTCTTCAACTCGAAAATGATTTTCCCCACGAACCTTGACCTCACTTTGCATCCGGGAATCACGATTTCCGGTTCGGTGAAGGACACCGACGGCGCGCCGATCACCAGTTCTTTGATTGACCTGAAGATCATGTCCGGACGGTCATTCGCTAGCGTGGAGAACAAGCCTGTTAGAGTTGATGGACGAGGTTCTTTCTCGTATTCCGCCCTGCCGCAGGGATACGAATACGACGTTTTTGACCTCACTGCCAGAGGCTACGGAAGCGGTGGTGGGTTCGTTGACGCAAGGAATACCCACACTAACGGCTATGAATTCCCCACCTTTGTTCTAAAGCGGGCGGACCGAATTCTCGCCGGAATCGTATTGGACCGGGAAGGAAAGCCAGTTGCCGCAGCAACGCTCTTCATCAGCGGCCGGGGACAACTTCCCCGGGCCGGAATCCATTCAGACGACGAAGGACGCTTCGGCGTTGATAGTATATGCGAGGGCGAAGTGAAAGTGGATGCTCACTACTATCCAAGTCCGAATGGTTTTATCCGCGAGGAGCAAGGCGATATTGCAGCGCAAGGCGGCGATACGAACGTCGTAATTCGGCTTGGAATTTATGGCTTCAACGCGGGTCAATATCTGAGTCATCCGCTTCAGACCACCGGAATCGTCCGCGATTCCTCCGGCGCACCGACGGCTGGAGCGACGGTTTCCCTGTTTCCATCCCAAGGAGGCACTGTCCTCAGCCAGGCGGATTCCGATGGCCGCTATGAACTTCATTGGCAGGCGCGGCAAAGCGGAATGGATGGAACAATCTGGCTGCTGGCGCGTGATCCAAATCGCAACCTTTCGTCGCTTCGTCATATTGACAAGCAAACAACCAATCTCGACCTAAGTTTGCAGCCGGGGTTGACGCTTGCCGCTGAGGTTCGGGACACTGACGGCCAGGCGGTAACGAATGCCACGGCGATGGCGATCCTTTGGCCAGGAGGAAGCGCAGGTTACGGCGTGGAAGGAAAACATTTCGCGGCGGATGAGCAAGGCATAATTCGCGTTCAGGGATTGCCTCGGGGCTACGCATACAACGTCAGCATCGAAGCATCCGGTTACACTTCGGGCAATCGCCTCGTTGCTCTGGACGACACCGAAACCAATTTCCTTCAATTGCCAGCGGTCGTCCTCACTGCCACAGACACCGAAGTGGTGGGAATGGTTCTCGACGCTGAAGGCAAGCCCGCCGTCGGAGCTCGAGTACAGGTGTTCGCAGCCGGAAAGACCGTCAGCACGAGCGTTGATTCCAACGGACGCTTCGAGCTTCACAACGTCAGCCGGGGCACGCTCAGGTTTAATGCCGGCTTTCCAATTCCGAGCAGCACTGCGTTGAGCAATTCAGGCACCGCCAGCGGCAAGGGCGGTGATACAAACATCGTAGTCCGGTTGGGGACGGGACGGGAACCGTCTGCCCCCGAGCCTTTCGTCACCACGGCGGGGACGGTATTAGACATGACCGGCGCGCCAGCGGCAGGAGTCTCCGTGGTAGTGTTGCCGGCTGTCGGGCTGAACGGCTCATGGCGAACGGATTCCAGCGGAGATTTCTCCGTTCAATGGCGCCCCACGCTGCTTCGGAGTTCCGGCTGGACGAATAAACTCGGCAAAGCAGTGGTGTTCGCCCGCGACCCGGAACATAATCTGGCCGCGGCAGCCGAAGCGGATCCCGCCAGCACAAACATCAGTCTCCACCTTCTGCCCGGACTCACATTGTCCGGCATCGTTCAGGACACCGACGGGAATAACGTGACCAACGCAAGCGCGCAATTGACGCCTTATCCACCCTCCGACCGCAGAAGCGCGCTGAATCGAATGCCGCCCATCAACGCCGATGCGCAAGGCAGATTTTCGATCAACGCCATGCCGCAGGGAGCGCCATACGCCGTTTACGTGACTGCGCCAGGCTACGGTCTAAACAGCGTTCAGGTGACGGCGAATGAAACTTATCTCAGTCAACTGCAGTTACCGGCCATCGTGCTCAAGACTGCGAACCTTGAGGTATCAGGACAGGTGTTCGATGCGGATGGCAAGCCATGCCGGGGCGCGCGACTATTCGTCGAAGGAGAGAGCCAGCCTGCGAGGAGTTTCGGCAGTGACGCCAGCAGCGATGCCAACGGACATTTTGTGATCCGCCGCGTCTGCGAAGGTCCGTTGGTCGTCCGCGGAAGCCTTTGGGCCAGCCTGGATCATCCTCAATACCTCGCCGGTACCGCTGAAGCTCGCGGAGGCGATACGAATGTGGTCGTTAACCTCCATATCCCAACCGTCTTGGACCGGTGACTCAACAGCCGCCTACAACCGCACCGGAATTTCTTCTCCGCCAAAAACTGCTTCACGTCGCCGACCGTGTAAGTCGCCGAAATGGAAAATGCTCGCGGCGAGCACGGCGTCGGCTTTGCCTTCGAGCAGCACTTCGGCCATGTGCTCCAGCTTGCCCGCGCCGCCGCTGGCCACCACCGGCACGCCCACGGATTCGCTGATGCGCCGCGTGATGACGAGATCGAAGCCGGCTTTGGTGCCGTCGGCGTCAATCGAGTTCAGCACGATTTCGCCCGCGCCGAGCGACACGGCGCGCTTGGCCCATTCGACGGCGTCCAGGCCGGTGGCTTTGCGGCCGCCGTGCGAGAAGACTTCCCATTTGTCCGGCGCGGCTTTCTTGGCGTCAATCGAGACGACGATGCACTGGCTGCCGAATTTTTCCGCGCCTTGCGCGGATCAGTTCGGGCTGTGGCGAGCGCGCTGGAGTTGATGCTGATTTTGTCCGCGCCGGCGCGGAGCATCGTGTACATGTCGTCCACGGACTTGATGCCGCCGCCGACGGTGAGCGGCATGAAGCATTGGTCGGCGGCGCGTTCGATCACGTCCACCATCGTGCGCGCGGCCGTGCGCGGTGGCGGTGATGTCGAAGAACACCATTTCGTCCGCGCCCTGTTCGTTGTAGCGCAGCGCGAGTTCGACCGGATCGCCGACGTTGCGCAGTCCGCCCGCTTCGGCGACGCCGAACTGGACGCCGCGGGTGACTTGCCCGCATGAACGTCCAGGCAGGGAATGACACGTTTGGCAATCACGGTCGGAATTCAAGCCTTTTCGAGGTCGCGAATCAATAACGCTCCTCGAGAGGCGCTGGGCGGCCGCTGTTCGGCACTGAACGTTTCCATCCAGATTATGTCTCCATTCATCGGCCAGGCCATCGCGAATTCAGTTGGCTGCCACAGTAAAATCTGTTTTGTATTGTTGATATGAAAACATTTTTGAAGCGGTTGATTCCGGGACTGCTGCTGTTCTCGGTTTTGGGCGGTTCCGCTTTGGCCCAAATGCGAATTGCCACGATTGATTTGGGCAAGACGTTCACCAATTACTGGCGATTCAAGCAGGACAGCGCGACATTTGACCAACGAAAAGCGGATTTGGCCAAAGCCGAGAAGGACATGATCGACTCCTTTCAAAAGGCCAAGGACGATTACCAGAAGCTTTTGGCGGACGCGAATAACCAGGCCGTTTCTGCGGAGGAACGGGAACGGCGCGCCAAAGCCGCTGAGGACAAATTGAAGGAAGTCAAGGATGCCGATGATAATATCCGCCAGTTCGAAGCCGGAGCCCGAAGTCAGTTGAGCGACCAGGTTAATCGCATGCGGGACAAGTTGGTAAACGAGATTCGTGAGGTTGTGAATTCAAAGGCCAAAGCCGGCAATTTCAATCTCGTGCTTGATACGACGCCACAGGCATCCGGTCTCCCAATCGTCCTCTATAACACCGGCGAAAATGATCTGACCGACGCCGTGCTCAAGCAGCTTAATGCAAATGCGCCGGTCGAAACTCCCGCTTCCCCGGAAACCAAGCCCGCGTCGGCAGCGGGTAAGAAGTAACGATTGATTGCCGAAAGGGAGCCGAGCTGTGGTTCTGCGTTGCGTCAAGTCCGCCAACGTTTCGAGCCGGCATCGGATTCGCTTTTCGACGGACATTTCACTGATATACTGACCAGGATGTTTCGCACGCAAGACCTCCATGTTCGGGAAATCGTCCGGCTGCTTGCGCCGGTCAAGTTAAAGGCGGAGTTGCCCATTACGGATTCCGCCAGCACAACTGTGGCGCGCGGTCGCGAAGCCGTCACACAGATTCTTCGGCAGCAGGACGCGCGGTTGCTGGTGGTAGTCGGCCCATGCTCGATTCACGATACCATCGGCGCGCTGGATTACGCGAAGCGACTGAACATCCTGCGAAACGAATTCGGGAGCCGCATGGAAATCGTGATGCGCGTATATTTTGAGAAGCCGCGCACGACGGTCGGCTGGAAAGGCCTCATCAACGATCCGCATCTGGACAATTCGCAGGATATCGAATCCGGTTTGAAGACCGCCCGCAAGCTGCTGCTCAACATCGCGGCCATGGGCTTGCCTGCGGCGACCGAATTCCTCGATCCAATCATTCCGCAGTACATTGCCGATCTCATTACCTGGACCGCGATTGGAGCGCGCACGACGGAATCGCAGACTCATCGCGAACTGGCCAGCGGACTTTCGATGCCGGTCGGATTCAAGAACGCCACGGACGGCAGCCTGCAAATCGCGGTGGACGCGATGTGCTCGGCTCGCACGCCGCATAGTTTTCTGGGAATTGATCAGGAAGGTTTTACTGGAATTGTTCGCACTACTGGAAATCCGGATGGGCATCTCGTGTTACGCGGCGGCCGACTGCGAACGAATTACGATGCGACCAGCATTCGCGAAGCCGAGGCGAAGCTTGCGGAAGCGGGAATGCCACCGGTCCTTATGGTGGATTGCAGCCACGCCAATTCCGGAAAGCAGCCGGCGAGACAGGAAGACGTGTGGCGCAGCATCATTGAACAGCGCCTGAGCGGGACGCGTTCACTGATCGGGACGATGATCGAAAGCTATTTACACGACGGGAATCAGCCGATTCCGAAAAACACCGCCGACCTCCGCTACGGAGTTTCCATCACGGACGCGTGTGTTTCCTGGGAAACCACCGAACGCCTGCTACGCTGGGGCAATGAGCGGCTGGCCGAAGCGCCGCGTGAATTCGCTGCCGCGAGCTGAACCTGTCCAGTAATGCCTGCCATCGAACGATTCATTCAGGTGGGTTATCGGTTACGCGTGTTTTTTTCCGACGACGTTTTCAGTCCCGGCAATTCACTGCTTGAACGCGTTTTGAACAATAGCGAATCGGTGGCGCTAAAGAAGGCTTTGTTGATCGTTGACGAATCGCTCGCGCAGGCGCAACCAGACTTGTCCGACCGGATCGAAGACTACTTCAATGCGCACGCGGAAAAGGTGAAACTCGTTTGCCGCCCGCTCGTGGTGGAAGGCGGAGAGCGTGTGAAGAATTCCGACTTTCACGTTTCAGAAATCTATTCGCAAATCGAGCACCACCACATTGATCGCCACTCGTACATCATTGCCGTCGGCGGAGGCGCGCTGCTGGATATGGCAGGGCTGGCAGCAGCGACAGCGCATCGCGGCGTGCGCCATGTCCGGATTCCGACGACGACTTTGAGCCAGGCGGATTCCGGCATTGGCGTGAAGAATGGAATCAACCGTTTTGGAAAAAAGAATTTCGTTGGGACCTTTGCGCCGCCGTTCGCGGTCATCAACGACTTCCAACTGCTCGCTTCACTTTCGCCGCGTGACAAGCGGGCGGGGTTTATCGAGGCGGTGAAGGTCGCGCTCATTCGCGACAAGGAGTTTTTTGAAATCATCGAACAGGAAGCGGAAGCGCTTACGGCGTTCGATCCGGCGGCAATGCGAAAGCTGATTCGGCGCTGCGCGGAATTGCATCTCGATCACATCGCGACATCCGGCGATCCGTTTGAGTTGGGCACGGCCCGCCCGCTGGATTTCGGCCACTGGTCGGCGCACAAGCTGGAGCAGCTTTCCGAATACCGTATCCGTCATGGCGAAGCCGTGGCCGTGGGCATCGCGCTGGATACGATTTATTCACGCAACGCGGGATTTCTTGCTGCCGGGGCTGCGAATCGCGTCCTGCGGCTGCTTGAGCGGCTGGGCTTCGACCTGTTCGCGAACGAGTTGTTTCATTTGGATTCCGCAAACGCGCCGTTGGTGCTGCAAGGTTTGGAAGAATTTCGCGAGCATCTTGGCGGCGAACTATCCATCACTCTTTTGAAGGACATTGGCCGGAGCTTTGAGGTGCATCAAATGGAACCCTCCCGGATTTTGGAAGCGATTCATGAATTGCGGCAGCGGCACGAGCAGCGCCGATGAAGAAAATCCTTTCTTCAGTTCACGCGGCTCGTATTAAATGGCTGGACTATGAGCCTGACGCATCCGTTGACCACCACCGCGTTTGAATTGCCCGGCTACCGGGTGGCCAAATCCTTCGGCGTCGTGCGGGGCATAGTGGTCCGGTCGCGTTCGATCATTGGGAATTTTGGCGCAAGCATACAGGCGATCTTTGGCGGCAACATCTCGCTTTACACTGCTTTGTGCGAGCGTGCGCGGGAGGACGCCTTCAACCAGATGCTCGACCATGCCGGGCAATTGGGCGCGAACGCCGTCGTGGGCGTCCGTTATGACGCCACCGAAATTAGCGCGGGCATCACGGAAGTGCTGTGCTACGGGACAGCGGTGTATGTGGAACAGAATCGCTGAGACGTTGGCACTTTTGAATCGTGTTCGGGTCTCGGGGCGATTTGACGGTTCAATCGATTTACGATTCAACGAATTAAATATGGCCGGACATAGTAAATGGGCGAAGGTAAAGCATTTCAAAGGCGCTATTGATGCGAAGCGCGGGAAAATCTTTTCCAAGCTGAGCAAGGAAATCGCCATCGCCGTCCAAGCTCGGTGGCGGCGACCCGGCAATGAATCCCGCGCCTGCGGATGGTGCTGCTTAAATGCCGCCAGGCGAACATGCCGAACGACAACATCGAACGCGCCATCAAGAAGGGAACCGGCGGCGGCGAGGCGGTGAACTTCGAAGATCTTACCTATGAAATCTACGGGCCGCATGGCGTGGCGGTGCTGGTGGAGATCAGCACCGATAACCGCAACCGCACCGCATCGGAAATCCGAAGTCTGGTCACAAAAGGCGGCGGCTCGATCGCCACCCCGGGCTCGGTCAGCCGACTGTTCCAGCGCAAGGGACAAATCATTATTTCCCGCGATGCAGCCAACGAGGATCAGTTGATGGAACTGGCGCTGGAAGCCGGAGCGGAAGATTTCAAAGCCGATCCGCAAGGCTATGAGATCTGACCGACCCGGGAAATTTCGAAGCTGTCCACAAGCAGATCGAAGCCAAGGGAATCAAGGCAGAAGTGGCGGAGATTACCTCATTGCCGACAGTGACGGTGCTGTTGGAAAACGAGCAGACAGTCGCATCAGTGCGCAAACTCGTTGACGCTCTCGAAGAACACGACGACGTGAAAGAAGTTTATTCCAACGCGGAGTTTCCCGAGTGATTCGCCCCCGAACGATCGATCATCCCGCATCAACGAGCAATCGTGGCCGCCGGCTCGCGTGATTCAATGAAATGAAAAGGCTGACCGAAGATTCCATTCTCGGGCACGCATTGTCCTGGGTGGCGCGCATGATCTTTCGTCATCGCCGAGCGGTGATTGTATCCGCAGCAGCGCTGTGTATCGTGAGCGTCTGGTACACGTATACCTTCCTGAACTTTGACACGAACCGCAACAATCTGGTTGGAGCGAACAAGAAATACCAGCACGCCTTCCTCGAGTTCAAGAAGGAGTTTCCGCAGCAGGATGATTTGGCGGTCGTCGTCGAAAGCGGTGATTCTGAGAAGAACCGCCAGTTCGTTGAGCGGCTCGCCGCGAAATTGGAGACCCAAACCGACTATTTTACCAACCTGATCTACAAGAATGATCTGAAGATGCTCGGGCCAAAGGCGCTTCTGTTCGTGCCGAAGACCAACCTGGTCGATCTGAGGGACCAGCTTCGGGTATACGGCCCATTTGTTCAGAAATTCGCACAGACGACGAATCTGGTATCGTTTTTCAATTTGGTCAACACACAGTTCCGCACCTCGCGTGCCGGAAACCAACGCAGCAAACTGAATCTCTGGTCCAAGCACTGCCGGCGCTGGAGCGGATTGTTTCACAGGCGGATGCCAGCTTAAAGCGGCCGGGCACGCCGCCGTCGCCGGGAATCACCGCGCTATTCGATCCAACCGGCAGCGCCGAGACGAATATTTACGTCACCTTCGACAACGGGCGGATTTTCATGTTGAGCGTGCAGCCGAAAAACGTGTCGCAGACCTCCGCCGCGAAAACGGGGCTATTGCAGGATAAATTCAATGGCCAGTGCGTTCAGCGCCTGCGCGATTTGGTGGCTGAAACCAGGACTGAAGTTCCGGGCGTCAACGTCGGCCTGACCGGCGAGCCGGTGCTGGATCACGACGAAATGACCCAATCGCAAAAAGACACGGCGCTGGCCAGCATCGTGTCGCTGATCATTTGCGCGCTGATTTTCATTTACGGCTACAAGGAGACCGGCCGGCCGATCAAAGCGACGATCTGCCTGATCGTCGGGTCTGGCCTACACGCTGGCCTTTGCCACGCTGGCGGTTGGGCACTTGAACATTCTGACGATCACGTTTGTGCCGATGCTGATCGGACTGGCGATTGATTTCGGCGTGCACCTGATCACCCGTTACGAAGAGGAATTGCGCCACGGCAAAATCCGAGGAAGCGGCGTTGACCAAGGCGATGGTGTTCACGGGACAGGGCATTTTCACCGGCGCGCTTCACCACCGCGGGCGCGTTCCTGGCGATGGGGTTGACGCACTTCAAGGGCATCCAGGAAATGGGCGATCATCTGCGGCGGCGGCCTGCTGATCTGCCTGATCCCGATGATGACCTTGCTGCCGGTGCTGCTGTTGCGCGGACGGCAGAACGTCATCGACCACAACACGGAGAAGATGGCCAAGCGCGCGCGCGATTGAACGAACTTTGGCTGGACCGCCCGGCTTGGTTCGCGGTGTTACGGTTGTGCTGTGCGACTGGCCGCGACGCAGATCCACAAGATGTACTTCGATTACAACCTGCTGAACATGCAGAGCGCGGGATTGCCGGCGGTCGAATTCGAGCGAGAAACTCGTATCGCCTCGGCCGGGCCAAATCGGTTGTTGTTCGGCGCCGTCATTGTCGCGGATTCCGCCGAACAGGCGGTCGAACTGGAACAGCAAATCACGAACCTTTCAGCCGTGGCGGTCGGCGTGGATTCGATGGCGGATTTCTTGAATGAGGACCAGACTGAGCAGTTGCGAACCGATTGGCGAGATCAAGTCGGGACTGGCATCGCTGCATTTCGACCCGCCGGATCTGCGGCCGGTGAACCTGCGGGAACTGAGCCCGACGCTCTATTCGCTTTACGGCTATCTGCGGTGCCGCGACGAACGTATTGGCACAAACGAGCCCGCCTTGACGCCGGCAATTGGTTTCGCTCGCAGACAGCCATCGAGAGACTTTGCGAAAGGAGATGCTTTCCGGGCGACGCCAACCGAGTGCACGCGTGGAAACTGGCGGAATTCCAGCAGGCATTGTTCAACGATGTGCGGGATACCTTCGAGGCCCTGCAAGAACCAGGACAACAGTCGCCGCTGCGCGTTGAGGATCTGCCGCCCGCCTTGCGTGACCGGTTCGTCGGGGTCACCGGAAAGTATCTGATTGCAGTGTATCCCAAAAAAGGATGTGTGGCAGCGCGAAAATCAGAAAGAGTTTATCGAGCAATTGCAGCCGATCTATCCGAACGTCACCGGCACGCCGGTCCAGCTTTATCACTACACGGATCTGCTGAAGAACAGCTACGAACAGGCGGCGTTGTATTCGCTGGGCGCGATCGTCCTGCTCGTCTTCCTTCACTTCCGCACGTCTGTCCTCAGTGGTTCTTGCGCTGCTGCCGGTGGCCATTGGCTCGCATCTGGCTGGGTGGCTTGATGGGATTGTTCCATGTGCCGCTCAACCCGGCGAACATTATGACCTCTGCCGCTGGTCATCGGCATCGGCGTGACCAATGGCATTCACATCCTCAACCGGTTTGCCGAGGAGCAGAATCCGAGTATCCTTGCCCGAAGCACCGGCAAAGCCGTGCTGGTTTCGGGATTGACTGCCATGGCGGGTTTCGGCAGTCTGATTCTGGCCAAGCATCGGGGCATTCACAGCCTGGGTTACGTGATGTCGGCTGGGATCACGACGTGCATGATCGCGGGGCTGACGTTCCTGCCGGCGCTCCTGAATCTGATGACTGCACCTTCGTCCAACGAAGAACAACCCAGTGCCGACAATGCACGATCGACACTGGGTCGGGAGGAACCGAGGTAAAAACCTCAAGTGCGCTATTCATATTAAAACTACCGTGATATAGAGTCAATTCCATGTTGCAGTGTGACTGGTTGAACGAAGAAGGAAACGCGGTCGGCAGCGGCAGCGGCAGCGGGCACGACAAGGCATCATTGTCTGGATGAGCTTCGAAGAAATGACGAATACGGAAAAGGCCTTTTGATCTGTGTTCTGGCATGACTGGCCGGACTCGCTCGCGCCAGCGCGTCCGATGAATCTCATGCCGGGCCTTTGTTCGATCAGTTTTCGCTGACACTCGCGCCCGGGCAACGGACAGAAGTGCTGGGCCCGTTCTTCTATTCGGAAGAGAAGGAGACTCAGAAGACGTGGGCCGTGCCGCCGCTGCTCTCACACACGCAGGATCCGGCGACGGATTCCGAGGAATTCGATTTCGCCTATCCGGTGCTGACCTATGACCGGTACGGCGACGAGTATCGCTGGCAGTTCTGTCAACTGCTGAGTTTCGCCGGTGGACGCAATCCGGACCAGACCGATCAGCAAACCAGGCGCTTCACGCTGTTCCCTCTGTATTTCCAGCAGCGCTCGCCGGACACCGAACGCGAATTACACCGCGCTCCTTCCGTTTTATGGCCATCTCAAACACCGGCTGCTTCCGGACGAAATGTTCTTCGTGATGTTTCCCATCTACATGCGAGACGCGCAAAGAAGGACGTGGTGACGGACAATTATCTGTATCCCGTTTTTCCGTCTGCGCCACGGCGACGGACTCGAAGGCTGGCAATTCTGGCCTCTCGTCGGTCACGAGCACAAAGACGTGACCACTCAGACAAATAGCTTCGGCGACGTGGAAACGATCGGCGGGCACGACAATCGTTTTCGTGCTCTGGCCGTTTTTCTTCAGCAGCAATCGGGATCGGCACGGACAATCCGGACAAGACAACAGATGTTCCTGCCCGTTTTACAGCTTGTTGCGCTCGCCCAAGCGCGATTCAACCACGGTTATCTGGCCTTTCATCACGCACGTGACGGATCGGGAGAAGAAATACACAGAATGGGATACGCCCTGGCCGCTGATCGTCTTTGCGCGCGGCGAAGGCAAGACCACCTCGCGCGTCTGGCCGTTCTTCAGCCGCGCACAGAACACGAATCTTGAACGAAGCGTTTCTATCTCTGGCCGATTTACAAATACAACCGAGCCCACGCCGACCCCCTGGATCGCGAGCGCACCCGCATCTGCTCTTCCTTTACTCTGATATCGATTTTGAAAAACACCGAGACTGGCAAAGTCCAGCGGCGCGTGGACTTGTTGCCGTTCTTCTCGCACAAACGCGATTTCAACGGCAACACCCGCCTGCAGGTTCTGGCAATGCTCGAACCACTGCTGCCAAACAACAAGAGCATCGAACGCGACTACTCGCCGCTCTGGTCGCTCTGGCGTTCGGAGAACAAACGCCAAAACCGGCGCTGCAAGCCAGTCGCTCCTCTGGAACCTGTACCGGCGCGACGCCACGCCCGAGAACAAAAAGTGCTCGCTCCTGTTCGGGCTTTTCCAGTATCAATCCGGTTCCGAAGGCAAACGCATGCGCCTGTTCTATATTCCGGTGAGCCGAGACCAGCGCTCCGGCAAACAGACTTGAAATGAGTGCGCGGCACAGCAACTCTAATGACCCGGTGAAGAGATTCCGCCGAAATGATTTCGCGCGCGCGACAAATCCACGCGGGCACGGTTCTGAATTGAGCAGCAATTATGTTTCAAAACATCGGAGAAATGGTGTCCTGTTCTGGCGCACGCTGCTGGCGCTTGCCGCTGACGTGGCGCCAGCGGCAGAAAGTTTTCGACCAGTTCTTCGAGATCGGCAACGCCAGCCTGCTGATGGTCTGCATTCTTTCGTTCTTCATCGGCGGCGTCATCGCGCTGCAAACCGGCCCGGTGCTGGTCGAGCGCGGCCTGGCCAGCGCCGTCGGCGGCATGGTGGGCATCTCCATCTGCAAAGAACTGGCGCCGGTCATGATGGCCATTCTCATCGCGGGCCGCATCGGCTCCGCCATGGCGGCGGAAATCGGCTCGATGCGCGTCTATCAGGAAATTGATGCGCTGCGCACGATGAACATCAACCCGATCCATTACCTGGTGCTGCCGCGCCTGGTCGCCATCGCCGTGGCGCTGCCGTTGCTGGTGATCTTCGCCATCCTGGTCGGCTGGCTGGGCGGCGCGTTGGTGTCTCGCCAATGAACCATCGGATCGACATCTCCTTTCAGGCCTTCTTCTGCCAACCTCCGCGACGTCGTCGAAGTGCGAAAGACGTGGCCAACGGCGTGTTCAAGAGCTTCTGTTTCGCGCTCATCATCGGGGTGGTCTCCTGCCATCAAGGGCTTGTCACCAGCGGCGGCCCGCGCGGCATCGGCCGCTCCGTCACCAAGGCGGTCGTCAACTCCATCGTGCTTGATTGTCATCCTCGACTATGTCCTCACCCGGTTCCTGTTGAAATGATGAGCGCGCCTGAATCCAATCACCGCGGCGTCAGGCGTGCAGGTGCGCGGCCTGCGCAAGAGCTTCGACGGCCAGGAAGTGCTCAAGGGACTGGACTTCGACGTGCGGCCCGGCGAAATCTTCGTCATCATGGGCCCGAGCGGCAGCGGCAAAACCGTTCTGCTCAAGCACCTCATCGGCCTCGAAGCGCCCGACGCCGGCGAAATCCTCATCGACGGCGAATCCATCCAGTCGCCCGAAGTGATGAACAAGTACCGCATGGCGATGGTGTTTCAGTCCGGCGCGCTGCTCAATTCGCTGACCGTCGGCGAGAACGTCGGCCTTTACCTTTCCGAACATCGGCTCAAACCGCCCGAGGAAATCGCCCGCATCGTCGCCGAAAAGCTCGAGGTCGTCGGCCTGAAAGGCACGGAAGACAAGATGCCCAGCGAACTTTCCGGCGGCATGAAAAAGCGCGTCGCCATCGCCCGCGCGCTTGGTCATCGAGCCGCAATTGATTCTTTACGACGAACCGACCAGCGAGCTCGACCCGCTCTCGGCCGTGGTCATCGGCGAGGAGATCCTGAAGCTGAAGGAGCGCATTCACGTCACGTCGCTTGTGGTTTCGCATGATCGCGACCTCGCCTTTGGCGTGGCCGACCGCATCGCGGTCATCAACGAAGGCCGCATTCTGACCATCGGCACGCCCGACGAAGTGAACCGAAAGCACGGATCCGCTCATCCAAAAATTTCTGCATGCCGACTTCAAACGATCCAACGAAAGTTAACTTATGAGAAACTCACTGGAAACCCGCCTGGGAATTTTTGTTGCCCTGGCCGTTTTAGCGTCAGTGTTCATCCTGGAAATGGTCGGCGGCTTCGAGCGTTTTGTCGGAGGCCACAAGTATTATGCGCTGTTCAACAATGCCCAGGAACTCAAGATCGGCGACCGCGTGAAGATGGCCGGCGTCGAAGTCGGACGCGTCGAAGACATTCAGCTCACAAATAGTCAAGTCATGGTAAAACTGAAGGTCAACCGCAAGGCGGAAGTGACCACGAGCACCACGGCATCGATCAAGTTCACGGGCCTGCTCGGGCAGAACTTTGTTTCGCTCGATTTCGGTTTGACCAACGGAATGCCGGCCGACGATGGCACGTTCCTGATGACAACCGAGCAACCCGATCTCAACTTGATTATGGGCAAACTTGACAACGTTGCCTCGAGTGTCGAGAAGCTGACGTCGAGCTTCACCGGCGAGAAGATTGATAACCTGCTTGGACCCCTTATCAACGTGCTGCAGGACAATCGCGAGCCGATCCACACAACCATGACCAATCTGCAGTTCATAACCACACAGATCGCCCAGAGCGAGGGATCAGTCGGCAGATTCATCAACGACGAGGGCACCTTCTACAATTCCGCCCTCAGCACGGTCAGCAATCTTCAGTCGACCACAGACGATATCAAGTTGACGCTGGCTGATGCTCGCAAAGTCGTAGATCGGGTAAACGATGGACAGGGAACGATCGGAAAATTGGTGCGTGACGAAGCGCTCTATAACGAAACAACGAACTCGATGAGCAACCTGCGACAGATTCTCGAGAAGATAAATCAGGGAAAAGGGTCGGTCGGTAAACTGGTCAACGATCAGGAGATTTTTCAAAAACGCCAAGCTGACACTCCAGAAGCTCGACAAGGCCACCGAGGGTCTCGAAGACCAAGGCCCGTTAAGCATACTCTCCATTCTCGTAAATAATCTGCTCTGAACCAACTGGTCAATTGAATCCATTGGCGTGGGCTATAACACTGTCAACGGCCCATCAAAAACGGTAAGGCTGATGACTTCAGTTCGAGCGACGTGCGGCCCATGCCGCGTGCCTTTCGGTGCGAAGAAGAAGGCGCCCGTGGTATAAACCACTCCTGATTCCTCCCATTCGCCGGAGAGAACGTATGCCCACTCGTTTGCCTGTGCGTGGGTGTGCGCCGGAATCATCTGGCCCGCTTTGAACTTCCGCAGCACCACGACTCCACCTGTGTCTTCGTGCTGGTGCAGTACCATCAACTCAACGCCTTCGTATGGTCCAGGCTTCCAGACCTTGTCTTTGGCCAATGCAACATAAGGGAACATAGGCCGATCCAATCGAATCGGAGCCCATTTGCAAGCGCAGAGAATCCAAGTGGCTTTTGAGTGAAACGGAAGTTAATTCTGCCTTGTGCGACGCACGCCGGAAAGACTTGCGCCTCACGAGGCGCTATGTGAGGCTGCCGGGGGCCTTTTTATGCCGGCGCTGAAATAAACTTGTCACTCGCGCGATGAAGTTCATTCATGAGGATTTTCTTCTGAGCACGCGTACCGCGCGCCGCTTTTATCATCAATATGCCGAGGCGGAGCCGATATTCGATTACCATTGCCACCTTTCACCGCGAGACATCGCGGAGAATCGGCGATTCAACAATCTTTTTGAGATCTGGCTTGAGGGTGATCATTACAAATGGCGAGCCATGCGTGCGAACGGCGTCGAAGAGCGCTTCTGCACCGGGAATGCTGACCCGTTCGCGAAATTTCAGGCATGGGCCGCCACGGTGCCGCATACGGTGCGCAATCCGCTTTATCACTGGACCGCATCTCGAATTGAAGCGCTATTTCGAGATCGACGAATTGCTTGATGAAGCCAGCGCGGTCCGAATCTGGAAACGTGTCAACGAACGGCTCGCCAGCCCGGAATTGACCGCGCAGGGCATCCTAAAAAGATTCGATGTGAATTATGTTTGCACCACGGACGATCCGGCGGACGATTTGAAATATCATCGCATGATCGCTGCCAGTGGCATCGGGACACAGGTTCTTCCCGCGTTTCGTCCCGACAAAGCGTTGCGCGTGGATGCTCCGGAACAATTCAATCAATGGGTGGACAGCCTCAGCCGCGCGAGTAACGCGGACATCCTGAGTTTTTCCGATTTTCTTGATGCGCTGAAATCACGGCATGAGTTCTTTCATCAACACGGCTGCCGTATTTCTGATCACGGGATGAGCCAGTGTTACGCAGAGTTTTGCGCGCAGAAGTCCGCTGCCGCGATCTTCACCAAAGCCCGCCGCGGGACGGCGGCTTCACCGGACGAGCATCGTGCGTTTGCCTCTTTCATGATGCTGTTTTTCGGCCATCTGGACGCGGAGAAAGGCTGGACAAAGCAGCTTCATCTTGGCGCGATGCGAAATACCAACACGCACATGATTCAGAAGCTCGGACCGGACACGGGATTCGATTCCATCGGCGATTTTCCGCAAGCCAGCGCGCTGGCGGGATATCTGGATCGACTCGACCGGGAGAACGCGCTCCCACGAACAATCATCTATAATCTGAATCCGGCCGATAATTATGTGTTCGCCGCCATGACAGGCAACTTTCAGGGACGCGGCATTCCGGGCAAAATCCAGTTTGGTTCGGGCTGGTGGTTCCTCGATCAAAAGGAAGGTATCGAGTGGCAGCTCAATGCGCTTTCAAATCTCGGATTGCTTTCGCGATTCATCGGGATGATAACGGATTCGCGTTCCTTCATGTCCTACCCGCGCCACGAATATTTTCGCCGCGTGCTCTGCAATCTGATTGGCCGCGATGTGGAAAACGGGGAATTGCCTGACGATGAGGCGTTGTTGGGCACGATGGTTCAAAACATTTGCTACGAGAACGCTCGCCAGTACTTCCGCCTGCCGAGCGCCCCAGGTGATGGTGAACAAAGCAAATCGGTCGTTTCGCGCACAGTTCGGGCATCTGTGGCAAACGGGCGAAGTAAACCCAAACCACGAGTTTGAGGTTCGTCATTCCGCCTGCATTGATCCCCGGTGGCTTCGTCAACACCGCCGACGCGTTCGGTCTGCTATGATTATCCACCGCCCAGCTTTCTGCAGCCGCCGGAAGAATTCCAAATCATCGTTCGATGGTACGTTCGCTGCACCGGGGATCGACTGAGGAACTTCGCGGCGCATGAACAACGTATCACTGGCGCTCGTGGGTGCTTCGAAGGAGAACGGCCAGGCGCACCGCTTTCTCAAGCTTCCACCGGCCACGGACGAATCTCGCAGTGTGCGAAGGATGATTTGACCAATGTTAACAGGCAGCCGCGTCTGTGAATGGAGGAACAAAAGAACATCACCTGATGCCGCGGTCGCTGCGGACTGCATTTGTTTCAACTGATCAGGTGAACCCGCAATGACGCGGCAGCCCACAGCCGCCGCAATCTCGCGCGTTCGATTTGTATTCGATTCATCTGTCACAAGGACCTCGGTTATCCCAGGAACGGCACGCGCCTTCTGAACCATCTCGGCAAGTGAAGCGTCCCCGTTTGCGTGGACAATCGCAGAGATTGTTTTTGAAACCGGCCACTCACGTTGCCGGGCCGATTCGTGCCAGAGCAGCAACCCATCAATGATTGCCCAACCAACTCCGATGCTGGCGGTCAGCAGGGAGGCTGCCACCGCGTCTGTCTTAGAAACCCCGAAAAGCCCCAGCAACATGAGCGCGGCACTGTCACGCACGCCGAGCCCGGCGATGGAAATCGGGAGCGCGCTGATGACTGAAATTGCGGGAAACGTCCATGCCAATTTCAGCCAGGGCACCGGCGCGTGGCTGACGGCCTGCAGGTTCATCGCGAGCACGGAACTCAACGCCATCTGCACGAGCAATCCGCACAGCACACCCGGAACAACTGTGCCCGGCAACGACAGGAGTCTCTTGCCGCTGACCAAAAAGCCGTTCGTGAAACGTGTCCAGGCCGATTCTCGCCGAGTCTGCCTTAACAACAATAATCCAGCAGCAATCAGAAGGAGCCCGAGCATAATCCACCGGCCCGGCCAATGAATGGAAATCGATCCGATTCTGGCGAATCCGCCGTGGAGGGCGGCGACTCCGAAAGCCGCGGCTGAGAACAGAATCAATCCTCCAAATCCCATCAAGCGGTCCAGCGATGCTGCCACGAGGATTTCCGGCAGCGGCAGTTTATACCAACGCGCATAAAGCGCGCACTTGGCTGTGTCGCCTCCGGCGGCGCCGAACAGAATTGTATAGAAGAAGTGTCCGATGAGAGAAAGCCGCGCCGTTGCGGCAAAGCGGACAACGGTTTCGTTCAGGCGCAGCGCCAGGTGCCAGCGCCACGCCGCAGGTATAAAGAGCAGCCCGTACAGAGCGAATGAAGCGAGATACCATCCAGCGCGCATGGTGCGGAAAGTTTGAAACAAAACCTTCAGGTCGATTTTACGGAAAAGAAGAAACATCACCGCCGCAGTGATAACGACACACGCTGAGCGGGCCCATAACAACGATCTCTTCCCGGAATCCATGGCCGCGGGATGGTAAGGGTCGGCAGAGAGATTTGAAAGAAGCGAAACGGGCGCGATTCAGGCGGTCGCTGGTGAACAGATTTCTTCCAACGGTGTTTCAGCCGGGCCGGAAAATATTTCACCGTCAGGCTTGAATCGCGAGCCATGACAGGGACAATCCCACGTCTCGTCCGCGGCGTTCCAGCGAACGATGCACCTCAAGTGCGTGCAGACTGGCGAGTTGAAGATCAGTCGCCCATCGCGGTCCCGGAACGCTGCCACCTTCCGGCCATTCAGCGACAGGATTTTTCCCTCGCCGATTTTTAATGCATCCGGCGAACTGCTTTCCGCGCCTTTCAACCGGTCGCGCAGGAGGTAGTAAGGGTAATCCAGATTCTCGGTCACGTATCGCCACGCTCCACCGTGAAATTGCTTACGCGTGACGGCGAACAAGTCGAACCACGGGTTCTTCCGGCCGAAATAACGGTCACGTGCCATCATCGCGGCAAGTGTGCCCAGGGGTGAAGCCGTTCCCGCAAAACCCGGTGGCGATGAACTGTCGTCCTTCGTTCTCGCCGATGAACGGCAGCCCGTCGTCGGTTTCAACGACCTGACCAAGCCAGCGGTGTTGTGGTCTGGCTGAAGGCAAAATCGTTTTGAGCTTTGCTTCGAGCCGCGTGAATTCAAGCTCGGGACTTTTTTCCTGACCGGTCTTGCAGTCGTTTCCTCCGAAGATTGCGTAATCGCAATCAGCGTGGCGGTCGATGCGCAGATAATAGTATGGGTCGCTGGTATCCCAAAAAAGGGCTTCCGGCACGGACCCTCGCGGCAGCGCCGCCCCAAGCACGTAGCTGGTATAAAGCGCCAGTTTGCTCTGAAAGAGCATGCCCTTCACCAAACCGGTTCTTCCGAGCAGTGGCGTGTGCGTCGCAATCACCACATAGTCGCACCGGATTTTATATCGACCGACATGGACTGTCAGAGGATCAGGTACAAATTCAGTCGCATCGCTTCGTTCGAAAACGTGACTGCCGTGGCCGGGGATTTTGTCCAATAACGGCGCGAGATATTTATATGGATGGAACTTGGCCTGATTGGGAAATCTTACTCCCGGCCGGCCGACGATTGGCACTGAATCCATGAAATCCGCATCAAAGCCGAGTTCTCTCGCGATCTGAGCATCATGTTCCAGCGACTCGCGATCTTTCTTGCCCGTGGAGTCCAGCCGCGCGTGCAGGAAGCCGTTTACCCATTCGAATTCCGATTCGGGAGCGTCCGTCCGGCTGATGGTGTGGATTTGATCAATTGCCGCCGCGCCGGCTTCCCAAAAAGCCCGCGCCGCATCCCGTCCGAAATGTTTAACCAATTGGTGCAGTCGCTCGTCGGTGACGAAAGTGAGGTGCGCTGTGGTGTGACCCGTATCTGCTTGCGCACAATGCTGCCGTTCGAGCAGCGCGACTTTCGCTCCGTCTTTCTTCATTAGGTATGCGGCTGTGATTCCGGTCAAGCCGCCTCCAACGATTACGACGTCCACCTCCAAATCATTTGTCAGTGACGGAAATTCCGGGAGAGCTTTTGAAAATTGCCAATAAGATCCAGTTTTCATTGCACTATCTACCGCTGCACGAAGATAGTTTCATTTGAATTGTCGACAACGGGGTAAACACGTTAGATCGCGAGTCCGGTTCGACAGCGTTTATTATTCGGGGATGCGGGGGGAGGGCTTTTTGAACAGGAATGGAGGTTTTCCCCCGATTGTTGATAACCAGGCATCCCGGCAATGTTGAGCATTATGCCGAGCATCCTGGAAATGAGTTGCGACCGAATGCCGATTATTCGACTCGTTATCTCACCGGAAGATTGGCCACTCTATGAGAACTTTGCTAGCTGAGTGTCGCCCGCCAGAGGTTCCACGAGAAGAGAAAGACATAAAGCTACGGCTCGAATTCGTGCGTGCGGATACTACAGGCTCACGTGAACTGCAAACGCCTGTTCAGAGCAAAATCGCGGACATTCCCGCAATCGTTGATGAGTCACCAGAACTCGCGTTGCAGGCCGCGCGCATCTATCCCGAAACGGCGGTGTTATCTTCGTGAATGATTTGCTGGAGGTGGGTGTGGACGGGGTTGTCATCGCCACGCCAGGCGCGTTGGACGTCGCACAGGCGGTCACCGCGCTTGAGCGTGGCGTGGCTCTTTGTTTTCAGCACCCCGTGGACAAACGGACAATCCCGGCGAAATGGAATTCAAAGAGTGCTCTTCCGTTCGTGATGGATGTTTACCCAAATGTTGAACACCACCATCTGAAAGAGGTCAAAGCCACTGCACGAACACGCGTAGTGAAATTCGAATCGGCCAGAGTTCGTGCTTAATTTATCATGCCTCTCATTGTCCTGAACGTCGCGTATCCACTGGCGCCTGTAGGTCCGGATGCTGTTGGTGGGGCTGAGCAGGCGGTCACGCAACTTGATACGGCGTTGGTGAGGGCGGGCCACGAATCCATCGTCGTTGCGTGTGAAGGTTCGAAGACCGATGGAATCCTCGTTTCGGTGCCACGACAGCAAGGCGTTTTGGACAAAGCCGCGCGGGAAAGAGCATGGCAACATTACCGCACGGTTCTCGAACAGATCCTCGATCGATGGACGGTCACGGTCGTTCACATGCATGGCGTGGATTTTTATGAATATCTTCCCACTGTCGATTTGCCGGTTCTCGTAACACTGCACTTGCCCATTCACCGGTATCCTCCTGAGATCTTCCAAATCGGGCGCCGCAGGACTTTTTTGCAATGCGTCTCGCGCAGCCAGCGCGCCTCGTGTCCCAGGTGCAATTATCTGTTGCCGGAGATTGAAAACGGTGTGCCTGAAGATCTCTTCTCCGCCCGCCATGCCAGACGGAGTTTTGCAGTTGCTCTTGGACGGGTCTGTCCGGAGAAAGGATTCCACTTCGCGCTCGACGCGGCTCACCAAGCGAACATTCCGATGCTGATTGGCGGGGAGGTCTTCCGATACGAAGCACACGAAAACTACTTTCAACACGAGATTCTGCCACGACTCGACAGTTCGCGTCGATTTATCGGCCCGATCGGACTCCGTCGCAAGCGTCGTTTGCTTTCAGCGGCGCGATGTCTCCTGGCCCCCAGTCTGGCACCAGAGACCAGTTCCCTCGTGGCCATGGAAGCACTTGCCTGCGGTACGCCGGTGATCGCGTTCGCTTCTGGTGCGCTGGCAGATATCGTGGAACATGGCAAGACCGGATTCCTGGTGCGCAACACGCGGGAAATGGCAGAGGCCATGGCTGCGGCGGAATACATCGATTCAGAAACATGCCGACAGGCAGCGCGCGAACGATTCTCGCTCGAACGGATGACCCAGGAGTACTTGCGAGTTTACCAAAGCTTGAGCGACGAATTCGTTCCCGGCGACAAGAGCGGGCACGAAGATGCGTTCCCAGCATTTGCACATGCGAGTCCGGTTGGTGAAACGGTGCGGAATTGGGCCTCGTAGAGGAGACACCAAGACCTTCCATATTCGGCGAAGTGAGTTGGACAAACGCAGGGGTCCCCATTCAAGAACACAACCGTATTCCATTAATCCAATAGTCTTTCATTGAAATGGTATGGTCATCTTCTGCCTCAGATCGTAGTCACGGCCAAGTAATCTTTAGGCAAATACCGCGCGCACTTCCGCCTTTTTAATTTCCCAGTTTTACACTCTTAATTGCCCTCAATGATTACGCGCTATTCCCGCCCCGAAATGCGGGCCATCTGGACCGACGAAAACAAACTCACGATCTGGCTGCAAATCGAACTCCTCGCCAGCGAAGCGCTGGTGAAGGAAGGCGTCGTCCCCGCCAAGGATTTCAAGAAGATCAAAGCCGGTTGCGACAAATGGTTCGCCGACCTGCCCGGCCTCGTCGCCCGCCAGCGCGAACTGGAAAAGACGCTCAACCACGACGTCATCGGCTTCACCACCGCCGTCGCCGAGAAGCCATCAACGATCAGGCCAGCCGCTGGTTTCATTTCGGCCTCACCAGCAGCGACGTGGGCGACACCTGTTACGCCGTGCAGATGATGCAATCGCGCGGACATCCTGATCGCCGACGTGAAGACAGTTGCTGCCCGTCATCGCGCGCCGCGCGAAGGAACACAAGTTCACGCCCTGCATCGGCCGCAGCCACGGCATCCACGGCGAACCGACGACCTTCGGCCTGAAGCTCGCGCTGATGCACGACGAATTCGCGCCGCGCGCTGCGCCGCCTCGAATCGCGTCCGCGATGTCGTGGCCGTCGGCAAAATCTCCGGCGCAGTCGGCACGAGCGCGCACTTGTCGCCACGCGTCGAGGCTTACGTCTGCAAGAAGCTGGGCCTCCGCCCCGCGCCCATCGCCACGCAAGTCGTGCAGCGCGACATCCACGCCGAATTTCAACTCGCCATGGCCCTCGTCGGCGCGAGCATCGAGCGTTGGGCGGTGGAGTTCCGCCACCTGCAACGCACCGAAGTGCTCGAAGCCGAAGAACCGTTCACCAAAGGCCAGAAAGGCAGCAGCGCCATGCCGCACAAGCGCAACCCCATCACGTGGGAACGCCTCACCGGCCTCGCGCGCGTGCTGCGCGGCAACGCGATGGCCGTCGCTGGAAAACGTCGCCCTCTGGCACGAGCGCGACATCAGCCACAGCAGCGTCGAGCGCATCATCTTCCCCGACAGTTGCACGCTGCTCGATTACATGTTCGGCCTGCTCACGCGCCTGATGGACGGCCTCGTCGTCTATCCCGCGAACATGAAGAAGAACCTCGGCCTCTCGCTCGGCATGTGGAACAGCCAGACCGTCCTGCTCGCGCTCATCAAGAAAGGCCTCACCCGCGAAGCCGCCTACAAACTCTGTCCAGGACGCCGCGATGAAAACCTGGGAAGTCAAACACGCCGGCCGCGACGACGCGGATTTCGTGGAAGTTCTCAAAGCCACGCCCGAAGTCGCCAAACATTTCAAGAAAGGCGAACTCGAAGCGCTCTGCTCGCTCGATTTCCATTTCAAGGAAGTGAACAACCGGTTTAAGAAACTGGGGCTGTGAAAGCGAAAGGAGGATTATGAATTACTGGCTTGATTTGTTCACGGGAACAACATGGAAGGAATTTCAAGACTCGGGAGCCAATGTTTCTGGCTTTCGCCATCGGATGCGCATAGCTGCAGGTAAGGTCCAACCTGGCGACGTGTTTCTTTGTTATCTGACTGGCGTAATGCGTTGGGTGGGGGCATTGGAAGTCATCGGCCCCAGTGCGGACAAGCGGCCGATCTGGAAGGATGCTGATTTCCCCGTCCGCTTCGATGTCAAACCGTTGGTCGTGCTTGCTGCGGAGATCGGTGTTCCGATGGCAGAACTCAAGGGCAAGGTTGCGTTTTATCAGAGTGACAAGGATGCACCAGGATACGCGGCGTTTCTTCGTCAAAGCCCAAACCGTTTTCGCAGAACTTCAGATGGAGAATTGATACTCTCGCTGCTGCGAAGCGCGGAGAAGCATCCTGTTTCCAGACCCGTTGACCCCAAGAAACTCGCTCGCAAGCCGTTTTTCCGCGCCGAAAGGCAGAAAGGCAAGAAGACCGTTTCCACAGTGGTCAGCGTACCTGACCCCGACGGAGGGGAAGACCTTTTCCAAAAAAAGGAATCGCCAACAACCCAGGATGCTTCGGCAACAACGAGGCACACAGAAATTCAACACAGCCTGCTGGCTCTTGGAGCTGACATGGGATTTGACGTCTGGGTAGCGCGCAACGACAGGTCAAAGATGTGGAATGGAGACACTCTCGGTGAGATGCCACAGATGGTCAGTGAATTGCCAACACAGTTCAACGAGGTGACCAATCGTACAATTGAACTGATTGATGTGCTCTGGTTGAAAGGCAATTCGATTGTCGCTGCCTTTGAGGTCGAATGCACGACGGCTGTTTATTCAGGTTTGCTGAGGATGAGCGACTTGTTGGCGCTGCAGCCAAACTTGGAAATCAATCTCTTCCTAGTTGCCCCAGATGAGCGCCGCGACAAAGTCGAACAGGAAATTCTGCGTCCAACGTTTGCCCTGCGAGACAAACCGCTCGCGCGGATTTGCGGGTTCCTCGGTTTCGGCACACTGATGCAAAAGTTAGACGTGATTCGGAAAGCGGACCTTGCGAGTTCGCTCAAGCCCGACTTTCTAGAAAAAGCGGCGGAGTATTTCAGCGAAGAAGAAGCCACCGAGTAGCGCGCTATTGCAGTGAGCGATAAATCGAAAATCGAATGGACGGACGCGACGTGGAATCCGGTTCGCGGGCTGCACTAAAGTCAGCCCCGGCTGTCTCCATTGCTACGCCGAAACCTTTGCTGAACGCTGGCGTGGCATTCCCGGCCATCCGTTTGAATTTGGCTTTGATCTCCGCATCGTGCCGGAGAAGCTGGGCGATCCGCTCCGTTGGGGAACGCCCCGGATGATCTTCGTCAACTCCATGAGCGACCTGTTTCACAAGGACGTTCCTGACGAATACATCATCAAGGTCGCGCGTGTGATGACGGCTGCGAATTGGCATACCTACCAAGTTCTGACCAAGCGGGCTGATCGCCTTGCGGCCTTGCTGAAAGGCAAGCTGCGCTTTGCCGCTGAGCAGGCGCACATTTGGTGGGGGGGTTCAGCGTGGAGAACAAGCAGCACGGCCTGCCGCGAATTGATTTGCTGCGCTCCGCGCCTGCTCAAGTGCGATTTCTATCCATTGAACCGCTACTGGAAGCCCTCGGCACATTTAACTTGGACGGCATCGCTTGGGCGATTGTTGGCGGCGAAAGCGGTCCGGGCGCACGTCCGATGAAAGCCCCATTGTTTGAAGAAGAATGCCACGCCGCCTTTTTGCAGCTGGTCGACGTTTGTTCTGCAACCCATGCGGCTTCCATTGGCGTGTGCAAATTCGAAACTGGCCGGGAGCTTGGCGGCCGAACGTATGATGAGTTTCCATCGCGGAATATCATTGAAGCGCCATCGTTGGAGGTTCGCCGGAAATTGCAACTGAATCTGGCAATTGTCTGGCTGTTCAACTCGCGGAACTGAAAGGCCAAGCCGACCACGCCTAAGCTCGCTCTAAAGACTGCGACATGGCGCATGTCTCCAGTTTGACGATCCGGTTGACGCACGTGAGACGCGCGGGCGACCGGATCACTGATGGTTGCTCAAGGCGTCGAGACTGCGGGCACCATTCCCTTCCACACGTAAGCCTGAAGCATCACGAGCAGCGCCCATCAGAATCGCCAGTGCCAGGCTGTGCCAGAAGACGGAGCGTAATACTGTGCCTGCGTCGGGGCTGTCGCGATGACCGCCGGTCGCGACGCTGGCGACCACGATGCTTTGCGCGTCAATCATCTTGCCCATCACGCCGCCGGAGCTGTTCGACGCTGCCATCAGGATCGGTGAAAGTCCCAGCTTGTTCGCGGTCACTTGTTGGAGATTCCCAAACAAAACGTTCGACGAGGTATCGCTGCCCGTCAGCGCCACCCCGAGCCAGCCGATCAGCGGCGAAAAGAATGGAAACAAGACTCCCGTGGACGCCAAAGCCAGGCCCATGGTCGTATCGGTGCCGCTGTAACGCGTGGTGAATCCGAGCCCCAGCATCAGCGCGATGGTCAGCAGGGAAACGCGGACGCGATGGAGCGTGTTCAGATAAATGACGGCGATGCGTGCAGGCCTTAAACCAAGAAAGAAGCCAGCCAGGATTCCCGCAAGCAGCAACGCCGTGCCCGTCGCGGACAGCGCATTAAACGTGAACACGGCGTGTTCTGGCGTCGGTTCGGTCACGACCGGTGGAACTCGTTGAACCGCGTCGTCCAGCCACCGCACGTGCAGGTTCGGCGCGAACACATTGTTCAATGCGCTTTTGGTCACCGGCAACCCCCAGAGAAAGACAAACACAGAGAGGAGAATCCATGGTAGCCAGGCCTTCCAGGCATTTGAACTGGCGCGGCAGGAGGAGCGCTCGCAGAAATCCCTGGTTCTTCTGCGCTGAGCTGTTCTTCAGTGGGCCTCCAGAACTTCATCAAGGCCACCAGCGCGCCCATCGAGACGAAGGCGCTGACAATTCCGACGAGCGTCGGTCCGTGATAGTTGCTCATGAAGAACTGGGTGACGGCGAAGGAAACGCCGGTGACCAGGCAAGCGGGCCAAACGCCCAACATGCCGCGCCAACCTGCCTGCGCTGCCACCAGCCAGAACGGCACGATCAATGAGGAAATGGCGAGCTGTCTGCCCACCATCGAACTCAGCGCCTGCAAATCGAGTTTCGTGACGGACGCCAGCGTCAGCAGCGGAGTACCCGAGCGCACCGAACGCCACGGGCGCCGTGTTGCCGATCAATGCCAGTTTCGCCGCTTCGAGCGGACGGAAGCCAAGCCCGATGAGCAGCGCGCCGCTGATCGCGATGGGCGCGCCAAATCCCGCCGCGCCTTCGATGAAAGCGCCGAAGCTGAACGCGATCAGCAGCGCCTGAATCCGCCGGTCGCGCGACACGCTCGCGATCTGGCTTTGCAGGACGGCGAACTGCCCGGTCTCCACCGACAGGTTGTAAATGAAGATCGCGTTCAGAATAATCCAGCCGATTGGAAATAATCCGAACGCAGCGCCATAGCCTGCGGCCACAACGGCGAGCTTTGCCGGCATTCCGTAAACAAGAATCGCGATCAATCCGGCCGCGAGTAATCCAGCCAGTGCCGCGAGATGAGCGCGCACATGCCAGAACGCGAGCAGACCGAGCAGCGTAACCACCGGAAGCGCGGCAACGAGCGCCGAGACGCCGATGCTGTCGGCAACGGGCGCATAATGTTGTGACCAGGTCATTGTTCAACGCGCCTTGAGATTTCTTTGCATTCGACCAAGAACACTCCCGGCAGGACAAGGTTGAAAGCAGCGGCGCCAAAGACCAAAGACCGGAAGTTTGTCCTGCGGCGGCAGCATGTGCGGCAAAGGTTGCCTGAACGTCCCACACTTCGCCAGCGAAAGCTTGCAAATGCCAGAAACTCGAACCTTCGCGCGCGTGTAAGATCTAACGATACGCGTCGCGCAGAACCTGCATCGTGTGGCGGATTCCGACGGACGAACCCAGTCGCGCGAGATGCATCCGAAGCTGAGTCAGGCAACCGATGTTGCCCGAAACGACAACTTCCGCGCCCGTGGCGATTACCGCCTTGGCTTTCTGCGCGCCGAGCGACGCAGCGATCTCCGGCTGGTCCAGGTTGTAACTCCCAGCGCTGCCGCAGCACAAATGCGCATCGGGCAACTCGACCAACTCGACGCCGGGAATGGCGCGCAGCAGCTCGCGCGGTTCGCGGCGGACACCTTGCGCGTTCGCGAGGTGGCAGGCGTCGTGATAGGCGACCTTGAGCTTGCGACTTAAACCGGTGGGCTTTTCGCGCAAGCCGAGACGATGAAGGAACACGCTCACGTCCACGACCCGCTTGCGAAATTCTCCGGCGCGTTCCTCATCCGAAGTGCCGCGCAGGACGAGATGATATTCGTGCATGGCCGAGCCGCAGCCCGCGGCGTTGGTGAGGATGGCATCCACGTCGGCGGGAAATGCATCGAGATTTCGTCGCGCGAAGCTTTGCGCCGCGCGCAAATCGCCCGTGTGCCAGGCGAGACCGCCGCAACAACCTTGTGCCGCCGGCACGAGAACTTCCACGCCATTGCGGGTGAGCACCTCGATGGTGGCGGTGTTGATGTCGGGATCGAGCACCTGTTGCGCGCAGCCGGTCAACAAAGCCACGCGTGCGCGGCGTTCGCCCTGTGCCGGCGTGAGGCGCGGCCACTTTTGCGCAGGTGGCAATTTGTCCGGCAAGAGATCGAGCATTGGCCGAAGCGCGGCGGGGAAAGCGGAGCGAAATGGTTTTGCCGAGGCGCCCCAGAACTGCCGAGGCCGGAAGCGCGCGGGGTAAGGGAGTGTTTGAGCAGCGAGCAAGCGCCGCAGCTTTTCACCAAGAGATCGTTTGAAGTGCTCTTGCGCGCAGCGCGCGGAACGGGCTGATCAAGTCGCGATAAGGCACGCCGCTGGGACATGCCGGTTCGCACGCCAGGCAGCCGAGGCAACGGTCCACGTGCGGTTGCGCGGCTTCCCACGGCAACGTGCCTTCGAGCACTTCCTTCATCAGGACGATGCGTCCGCGCGGCGAATCCATCTCCTGGCCGAGTGTCGTGATACGTCGGGCACGCGGCGAGGCAAAAACCGCAATGCACGCACGTCTCCACCGCGTGCGTCATCGGCACGCCGAGCGGACCGTGCTTGTCGGTTGGGATCGAGTGGAGCATCAGTCATCCAACGAGGGAAACCGGCTTTCGGAATCGAGCGCCGCTTTGACTGCCGACGCGATCTGTGGCCGGTGTCCTGCGTTCCACCAAAGCGGGCCTTCGCCACGCAAGGTCAACGCGCTGAGACCAAGCGCGCGAAGTCTTTCTTCCAAGGAAGAAGTCGGTGACCCAGCCGCGACGGAAATGTAAGCCACATTTCCGCCCGCGCTGAGGTGGACTCGCGCGTCGTTCCATCCATCGAGCGATTGTTGAAGCGGAACCACCCGGCCTGGAGTCAGCGGAACTTGAGCAGCAACCCGCCGGGATGCGCCCAGCGAAACTCGCGCAGGTCGTCCCACAATGCGTCCGCGTCTGTTCCTGCGACAACTCTCGCCCGGCCAGCGGCCGAGAATTTCACGCGCCAACGGATTCAGCGCGGCGTCGGGACCAGCCAGTCGCAGGCAGATGCACTGCGCGCCCGGCGGACAATCGAGCGCGTCCAGTTCCCAACGCGTGTTGGCTGCCTCGGTCAGAATCCGCGCCGCAGTTTCAACGTTCTTCGCCTCCAGCCTGAGCGTGAGGCGTGAGGCGCGGCCGCGGAAAGACTTTGAAAGTGATTTCCGCCAGCACGCCGAAGCGTCCGAGGCTGCCGACGAAGAACTTCGGCAGATCGAATCCGGCGGCGTTCTTCACGACCTTGCCGCCCATGCGCAGCAGCCGGCCCGCGCCATCCACGAAGCGCACGCCGAGAATGAAATCGCGCAGGCCGCCGAAGCGGAATCGGCCCGGTCCGCTTACACCGGAGGCCACAGTGCCGCCGAGCGTCGCGCCGGCTTCCACCAAGCATGGGATCGAAGGGCAGATACTGGCCCCGCCCAGCCAGCGCCGTGGCAATCTCGCGCACAGGCGTGCCGGCCAGCGCGGTGAAGGTGAATTCGCTCGGTTCGTATTCGACGATGCCGCGAAAGCCGTGCAGTGGAGAGCTTGACGGCGTCCACGGCAGAAAGCCGTGGCTTCGTGCGCGCCCCGACGGCGATGACGCGCGGTGTCGAGCGCACTGCCTCGGCCAATTCGGAAATGGAAGCTGGCTGAAGAGACGGCGTTCATTCTCGCGAAATCACTCCAGCCTTTTCCAACGGATGCAGGCCGTGTTGCGTGAGCGCCGGAGCTGCGGCTTCGGGAAACATCTTGCCGGGATTGGCGATGCCCAGCGGATCGAATGCCGCGCGCAGTCGCGTGCATGCAGTCGATCTCCTCGGCACTGAACATGTCGGGCAGGATACTCGCGCTTCTCGACGCCGATGCCGTGTTCGCCGGTGATCGAGCCGCCCATCTCGACGCACATCTTCAGAATGCGGCCGGCCAGCGCCTCCGCGCGCTGCAAGCGCGCCGGGTTCGCGGCCATCGAACAGGATCAGCGGATGCAGATTGCCATCGCCGGCGTGAAAGACATTGGCGCACGCGCACGCCGGCCTCGCGCGACATCTCGCCGATGCGCCGCAACGCCTCGCCGAGCCGGCGGCGCGGCACGACGCCGTCCTGCACGATGAAAGTCGGGCGAGAGGCGGCCCACGGCGCTGAAGGCGCTCTTGCGGCCTTTCCAGATTGCGGCGCGTTCCTCGGCATCGCGCGCGGGCCGGGCTTCGACCGGGTTGCTCGCGGCGATGATCTCGTCGAGGCGCACGCGATCCGCGGCGACGGCTTCGCGCGGGCCTTCGAGTTCGACGATGAGCACGGCCTCGCAGCCGGGCGGATACTCGGCATGGACCGCGGCCGCGGCGGCTTCGAGGGCGAGCGCGTCCATGATCTCGATGGCGCCGGGCAGCAAGCCGCTCGCGACGACGGCGGACACGGCGTCGCCGGCCTGTTCGAGCGTGCGATAGCCGGCGAGCACGGTGTGAAAGCACTCGGCCTTGGGCAGCAGTTGCAGCGTGATTTCCAGCGCGATGCCGAAGAGACCTTCGTTGCCCGTGAACAGGCCGCACCAGTCCGGTCCGATGTTCTCGCGGCTCGCGCCGCCCCACTCGACGACTTCGCCGGTGGCGAGCACGGCTTTGATGCCGAGCACGTGATTCGAGGTCATGCCGTATTTCAGGCAATGCGCGCCGCCGGAGTTGAAGGCGACGTTGCCGCCGATGGTGCAGATCGGACTGGCTGGAAGGATCGGGCGCGTAATGCAGGCCGTGCGGCGCGGCGGCCAGTCGTGACCTGCGTGTTGACCACGCCCGGTTCGACGACCGCGATGCGCTGCGCGGGATCGAGTCGGAGAATGCGATTCAGCCGGTTGAGCGCGATGACGATGCCGTCCGCGACCGGCAGCGAACCGCCGGACAAACTCGTGCCGCTGCCGCGCGCGACGAAGGCGAGCTTTCTCTGGTGGCAGAAGCGCACGAGCTGGATGACTTCGTCGGCGGTCTCCGGAATCGCCACGGCCAGCGGGCGCTGCGGAAAGCGGTCAGCCCGTCGCTCTCGTAGGCGGCAAGCTGCGCAGGCTGCGTGAGCAGCCGGTCAGGCGGAAGCAGTGCAGCAAGGCGCTGGAGCACGGCGGCGTGACATAGTCGATCTAGCGCAGTATCTCTCGCAGCGCGGCCAGGACGAGATCCACATTGCGCACCGTTGCGCCGTGGCCCATCAGGCCGATGCGCCAGGCCTTGCCGGCCATTACGCCGAGGCCAGCGCCAATCTCGATGCCGTATTCCTCCAGCAAACGCCGGCGCACGGTTGCGTCGTCCGCGCCCGCCGGAATGGTGATGCAATTCAGCGTGTGCAGCGAGTGCTTCGGCACATAGCTCAGGCCCATCGCTTCCAGACCGGTGCGCAGCCGGCGATGCATTTGCTCGTGGCGCGCGATGCGTTGTTCGAGTCCTTCCTCGAGGACGATGGCGAGCGCTTCGCGCAGCGCGTAGGTCATGTTGATCGGCGCGGTGTGATGATACACGCGGCCGCCGCCTCCGCCACTGAAGTAGTATTTGCGCAGCATCGAGACATCGAGATACCACGATTGCGGCTTGGTCTTGCGCGCGTCCATGCGAGCCAGCGCGCGCTCGCCGAAGCTCACAGGCGCCAGGCCGGGCGGGCAGCTCAGGCATTTCTGCGTGCCGCTGTAGATGGCGTCGATGCCCCACTCGTCCACGCGCACGTCGTGGCCGCCGAGACTGGTGACCGCGTCCACGACGAGCAATGCGCCGTGCGCATGGACATGTCGGCGAGACCAGTCGAGCGGTTGGTGCGCGCCGGTGCTGGTCTCGGCATGGACGATGCCCACGAGTTTCGTGCGCGGATGTTGTTCCAGCGCGGCGGCGATTTGTTCGAGGGCTGAATGATTTCGCCCCAGGGCGCTTCGACCGCATGGACGGTCGCGCCGCAACGTTCCATCACGTCCTTCATGCGCGCGCCGAAGACGCCGTTGACGCAGACGATCACTTCGTCGCCGGGCTCGATGAGATTGGCAGCGACGCATTCCATGCCCGCCATGCCGGTGCCGCTGACGGGGAAGGTGAGCGGGTTCTTCGTGCGAAAGACCTGGCGGAGCATCTCGCAGGTCTCGTCCATGATGGCGAGATACTGCGGATCAAGGTGGCCGAGCGTCGGCGCAGCCATTGCGCGCAGGACGCGTTGCGGAACGGGGCTGGGGCCGGGGCCGAGCAGGATACGCTCCGAAGGGTGGATATTGCTCCTGGCGTTAACGGTTGGCGAGGTCTGGGTCATCGGCTTTAGATCGTGAGTATGCAGTGTTTTGAACCGCGCAGCAATGAACTTGATTCAAATAAGTGGGGAGATTCATTCGGGAAATAAAAGGCGCTTCGGCCGCACCGACAGATTTCGAGCAGACACCAAGACTTTACCTGGTCAGCAGTTGATTTGGTCACTCAGAGAGAGGTATCGATTCCTACGGAACACGCCACTGGGCTCGAAGTTTTCACAGGAATTTTTCCTTCCACACCTCTTTCAAGCACTCTCTCAACTCCTGTAACACTGTCGTTTTCACAGCGCCATATCTGTAACGGGAATATCACCATTGACACGTTTACTTGCGCGGCGCGGGCATGGTTAAGTCGGCGCGAACCACGTTCAAGAACAAAGAAATAAACCGTATAAACAGTTATGTATTCTGCAAAACAAAACACGAACATCGGATCTTCAAATCCGCAGCCGACAATGCTTCGGCTCGGAGCCACAATTCTCGCTGCTGCCACGGCTAGCGCGATCCTCGCCGCTCAATCCGCTTCTGCGGGCAGCGTCTTTGTGATTGCCATGGAGAATCACAACTTCACGCAGCCGACGAATCAGACGAGTCCGCAGCAAATCTTCGGCAACCCAGCCGCGCCATATCAGAACAGCCTCATCACGCCAGGAAATCCGAACGCTGCGCAGGTTTCATACGCGGTTTCGTATCACAACGCCGGCAAAAACGTTCATCCGTCCGAACCCAATTACGTCTGGGCGGAAGCGGGAACGGATTTCGGAGTGCACACCGACAACGAGCCGCGCCTGTTCAACAACAACATCTTCCCGTTCATACATATCACGGCGCAACTGAACGCCGCGGGGATCACGTGGAAAAACTACCAGGAAGACGTGCAGTTGAGCGCGAGCCCGACCAACAACGTTTCGGGAACCAACGGTCCGACCAATCCTTGGAATGGATCGATGCAGTTTGATTACGCGGTGAAGCACAACCCGATGGCGTTCTTCCCCGATACCGCCCTGCAAAACGTCTATCCGCTCGATCAGCTCCTGATCGACCTCAGCAACAACACGGTCGGACGCTACAATTGGATCACGCCGGACCAGTTCAACGACGCCCACACCTCGCTGAAGGGCGGCTTCACCTACAACGGCACGCTTTATACCGGCGACGCGGCGAACATCGCGCAGGGAGACAACTTCCTCTCCATGATCGTACCGCAAATCATGGCGTCGGCCGCATACAAGGACAATGGCGCGATCATCATTTGGTGGGATGAATCCGAAGGCGGCGACGACGCGACGCGTACGTTGACGGAAATCGTCATCTCGCCGCTCGCCAAAGGCAACGCTTACGCGAGCAGCATCGAGATGAACCATTCCTCCGACGTCAAAACGATGGAGGAACTCTTCGGCCTGCCGTTCATCAACAACATCATTCCGACGGCTGAAACCAACATCAACGGCGGCTACAACAATGTCGCGACGGTCAACGACCTCAGCGATTTGTTCGTCGATGGCGCGATTCCCGCAGCTCCCAGCTTCTCGGTGACGCCCGGCAACTTCGTCGATCATCACAACGGCCGCATCACCCAGACGGTGCGCGTTACGAACAATGGCTCGGCTCCCTCGCCGACCCCATTGTGGTTCGTGCTGAACAACCTGAGCCCGAACGCGACGTTGCTCAATGCCGCAGGCATTTCATCAATTGCGCCGTGGAGCAGCCAGTACGTCGGCGTGACGGTCGCCGGCGACGGAACGCTGCGTCCACACGAATCGAAGACGGTCACCTTGGAGTTCCTGAACCCGAGCGGCGGGGCGATCACCTACGACACTCGCGTGCTTTCGGCCACGCCAGCACCTTAACCCGAACATCAGAACCGATCAGGGAGGGCGCGTCGGAAACGGCGCGCCCTTTTTTGTTTTGCGCAGCAGAAATTTCTCCGGATTGCGGCTTTCTGTCGTTTCCTGTAGAGTGCCTCTCGGATGAGAACGAGGACTCGACCCTTGAGCGTTTCCTCACTGCTTGCGCTTTTCGCGCTAACTTTCTCCTGCGTTGCGCATCCGCTGGATTTGTGGTATTCGCGTTTCACCAACTCTCCTGTGACCACCTTCTGGGGCACGGCGTATGGTGGGGGCCGGTATGTCGCCGTCGGCGCCTCGGGTGCAATAGCGAATTCAACGAATGGAATTCAATGGACCGTGAGCTATCCCTCGGCACAGGTGCTCAACGGCGTCACTTATGGCAGCGACAAATTCGCTGTCGTTGGCTATGGCGGCACAATTCTGATTTCGTCGAATGGAGTCACCTGGCAGAACCGCTCGCCCGGCACGAACATCTATTTTCAAAAAGTTGCCTACGGCAATTCGCGCTTTGTCGCGGTCGGCTACACGATCACACCAGCCGCCAGCTACTCGATGGTTTCAATGGATGGAATTTCCTGGACGAACTATTTCCTGACGACCAGCAAACCGGCGGGCGGTCTCGCATTCGCCAACGGACTCTTTATCTATCCTCTTGAACAGGGGAGCAACCTGCTCTCCGCCGACGGCATCTCGTGGTGGGGCAAGCCCTCGGGAACAACCAACGACCTCTACACGATCGGTTCCGGCGGAAACACGTTCGTCGCCTTCGATATTCGCAGTCGAACATACAAATCCACCGACGGCACGAATTGGTTGTATCTTGGGACGAATTCCTTGCTTCGACCGGAAGGCCTTGCGTACGGCAACGGTTTCTGGGTCGTGGTGTGCAGGGATATAGCAGCAAATTATTCCAGCGATCTGGTTCACTGGATGGCGGCGACGAACTCAAACACCGGCGCGACCTCGACGTGCTTTGGCGACGGCACTTTCATAACCGCTGGCGGCGTTATCTGCCAATCGGCTTCGGTCAACTTCTGGCTTCAGGCCGTGGCCAACACGCCCGGAGCCATTTACCTCTACGGACCAACAGGAAGAACGTATCGGATTCAAACACTGGATGGGCTTGGTGCAACCAACTGGCAAACCGTCAGCAATCTCACCCTGGATATATCGCCATTTCTTTGGACGGATCCCGATGACACAGCGCATTCACAGAAATTTTATCGCGCCGTGTGGCCGTGACGAGACTTCATGGCCGGCACCGTCGTCAACTTCGAGAAACATTTTAAAATTCGGCAGCACGCTTAAAACCAGTTCCGATTCCGTGGTACGCGGTAAGGAAATACACGAGTACCGCGCCAACCATTCCGACCAATCCCATCCAAAAGATGGGCCAATGCGTGTGACCCGCATCCGTGCACGCAGCAAACCACCAACCCGTGCCGAGAAAGCCGACGAGATTGCCGACCCCGCTGGTGAGGAGGAGAATCAGTGATTGCGCGCGCACCCGCCACGACGGATCCACACGCTGGTCCACGTACATCTGCGCGGTAATGAACACGCACGTGAACGATGCTCCATGCAAGGTGACTCCCGCCAGCACCGGGGCCAGCGAATTTGCGGCGCATAATGAAAAGCGCGCCAACCCCACACACAGGCCCAGGACGATAATCCATTTCACCCGCCATCGAGCCAACAAACCGGCGAGGCTGAACATCGCTATCAATTCCGTGACCTGCCCCAGCGTCATCCAAGCGGAAGTATGACGCAGCCCGAGTTCGCTCATTTGCGCTGGAGTGAAGGGGTAGAACGCAGCGAGCGGGATATTGAACAATGCCGGTACCAGGAATATGACGCGATGGTCCCGATTTTGAAGCAGCGTCAGCGCGTCCCAACCCATGCGCTGCCGCAGCGTGAGCCTTTCCAGGCTTTTCGGCGGCGCGACATCCGGCAGCACGAACGTGTAGGCGGCGAGCAGCACCCAGAGAACCGCATCGCTGTAACCCGCGCGCACCGACACATCGGCATTAAGCGCGCTGACCGTCCAGCAACCGCTCATCCAACCAAGCGTGGCCATGGCGCGCACGGGACCATATTCATTTTGCGCATCGCGCAGTCCGGCGAAAACGATGGCTGCGGCAATGCCGGTTGTCGGCGCTGAGAACAGCGATTGAACCTGGATCAATGCCAGCACAAACCAAGGATTCCATGCATGCTGGATGGCGAACATGACCAGAACCATGCTCGCGGCAACCGCCATCGCCAGCCAGCGCAAGACCCGCGCGGGCGAAGCATGACGATCCGCCATTGCGCCGAAGATCAACGGTGAGATAAATGCAGCGGCAGCCGACGCGGCGAAAGCGTACGGCTTGATCGTGCCCATCCCATGATGGTCCAGCACCGAACCCATTGGCACGTACCACATGCCGTAAGCCATGGCTTGGAAAAAGAACAGCCCGGCGAGCTCGGCGTATTTGGTCCAGACCCGTGTCGGCACGCGCACAGGGGAGCACACGTTCTGCGGAATTCAAGTTTCATCGCGGTAAACTCGACCTCGAATTCGCTTCAAAGAACTGCAGAAATGTTCTAAGCGTTCTGGCAAAGACATGACCGCCGCGCCGGAAACTAAATCGAAGATTCGTCGAGCCGGCGAAGAAGACATTCCTTTGATTTCGCAATTGGCCGATTTAATCTGGCGCGCCTGCTATCCGGGGTTCATCCCCAACGAGCAAATCGAATACATGCTCGCCCGCATGTATTCGGCCGAAACGCTTCGCGAGGAAATCCAGTCAGGAGAGATTCGCTACGAACTGTTGTTTATTGGTTCTCGGCCGATTGGCTTCGCTTCATATGGTCCGGCGGCGCAACCTGTAATTTTCAAACTGCACAAGCTCTATCTGCTGCCGGATTGGCACGGGCGAAGGCTGGGAAGTTTGTTGCTGCAACATTGCGAACGCGAACTCTGCAAACTGGGCGCTGCTAGAGTGATTCTGAACGTGAACAAGCAAAACGCGAAAGCGATTCGCGCTTACGAGCGAAATGGATTCCATATTGCGGATTCGGTTATAGTAGGTATCGGCGGCGGATTCGCGATGGACGACTACATCATGGCGAAGGAACTGAAGGCATGACCGGAGGCCCGCAAAGAATGGGTCACGCGAGATCAATCCCGACGGGACAATGATCCGAGCCCTCAACTTCGGGTCGAATGAAAGCGCTCTTGAGCCGTGGTCGCAGCGCGGCGCTTATGAGAAAATAATCGATGCGCCAGCCGATGTTTCGCTTGCGCGCATTTGCGAAAGGCGCCCACCACGAGTAATGCCCACCACCCTTTTCAAATTCGCGAAAGGTGTCTACGAATCCCGCGCGGACAAATGCGCCGAAACCAGCGCGCTCTTCGTCAGTGAACCCGTGCTCACCGGCATTGCTTTTTGGATTCGTGAGGTCGATCTCGGTATGCGCGACGTTCAGGTCGCCACAGAAGACGACCGGCTTTTCCTTTTCCAGTTTCTTCAGGTAGGCGAGGAAGTCGCGGTCCCATTTCTGCCGATAGGCCAGGCGCGAAAGATCGCGCTTCGAGTTCGGGACATAGACGTTGATCAGGTAAAAGTCCCCGAACTCCGCCATCAGCACGCGGCCCTCCTGGTCGTGCTCGGGAATGGCTATATGCGGCACGACGTTCAGCGGCCGTTGCTTCGTGAAGATCGCCACACCCGAGTAGCCCTTCTTTTCGGCGCAGTTCCAATAGGTCGTGTATGTGACAGGCCAGAGTTGCTCGACATCGTCGGGCCGGCATTTGGTTTCCTGAAGACACAACACGTCTGGTTGTTCAGCGTCGAGGAAACCCAGAAAATTTTTCCGCAGCACGGAGCGGAGGCCGTTGACGTTCCACGAAATGAACTTCACGGTGGGAGATATTAGAGCCGAATTCCGTCTCGCGAAAAACAAATCCGCGTGTCCATTCCTCGCAAAGTTCAAGATGGTGGAGGCGGCGGGAGTTGAACCCGCGTCCTTGGCAAATCTACCAGCCGCGACTACATGCTTAGTCAGGAGAGAGTTTTCTGCCGTGCGATAACGGCCTGACACCGAGTCGCACAGCCTAGCCCGCAGGATAAGAGTTTCAGCCAGACGCGCGCAGACGCCGCGCCTGACCTAACCTGCTGTGGCGTTCATCCGGCGTAGCAGGTGTCCACCGGCGAACGTCGCGGCACTTAGGCCGCGAGAGCTAATTCTTGGTTAGCAATTAATGTTTGGTCCGATGATTAACGAGGCCAACGAACCATCCTCGGCATGCCGCCTCTGGCGTATCTACCAAGTCGAAACCAGTACGCCCCCATTTGGCAGAATCATTCTCCGCTACAGTTGTCGCGCGGTCAAGGTCAAGCCGCGTTATGCCAAAAGTTCGCTGGCTTCCTTCATCAATCGCGCAATCGGGAGACGATTCGGGCATGCGCGTTCGGCAAAACTGTAATCAAACGCAGCGAGGTTTTCACGGATCGGTACTGGGCAAATTTTCGAACGTCTGTTTCGCCAGACGGGTGTCACCGTAAGTCCGCTCATACATCAGCGAACGCATCACGTCACCCACCGGCACGAGACCGCCGAGCGCCTCTTCGCAAATCTCCGTGCATCCGGCGCAGTAGCGGTCGCATGTTGCCGACGCATATTCGCGCAGGGCGGCATGATCGGCTGCGGCCAGTTTCGTCTTGTCGAGCGACGCCGCCACATTTGCCGAGAGCACCGTAACATTGGCCATCTGCGAACAGATTGTCGCGATTTGCGGATTCTCCCACACCGCTTTCAATCTCGCCTGATGTTCCGTGAACCCGCGTTTCACGAAATGTCCGGCAAGTTTCAAGTCGGCATCGTCGTCCACTTTGATGGGTCCGCCGCCCTGCGTCTTCATCGCCGTCAGACCGATGCCAGCCTTCTCACACGCGTCCATCGCCGCCTTCATCTCGTCCGTGTGCATCACGCGGTAGTCGTAGCGCAGCATGATACCGTCAATCCATCCGAGTTTCGCCGCGGCAGCTAGGGTTTGCGCCATGTTCCCGTGGCAGCTAAAACCAAAGAATCGGATTTTCTTGTCTGCCTTGGCCTTTTCCGCCCAGGCCTTGACTGCTGGTGTGAGCGCGCCTCCATTGCCGACGCCGTGAAGAAAATAGAGATCGATGTAGTCCGTCTTCAACCGCCGCAGCGACTCCTCCAGCTTCTCATTCAAGTTTCCCTCACCAGTGCCGCCGCCGGCCTTGGTCACGAGAAAAACCTTTTTGCGCGCCTCAGGATTCTTCTCGAAGTATATGCCAATTCCTTTTTCGCTGTTGCCATTGTTGTAGCCATTGGCGGTGTCCCAGTAAGTCACGCCAAAGTCGAGCGCGCGCTGGAGGATCAATTGGTTCGAGACGATGTCGAATATGCCGCCCAGCGCCAGCGCTGAAACTTTTTCGCCGGTCTTGCCGAATGTTCGAGTCGGCGCCTTTGCCGGAGCGGCTGCTTCTGCTGGCGACGACGACGCGCTGGTTTGCGCCAGCGTTCGTGCGCTTATCGCGGAGCTCATACCGGCGAGGCCGACCGCTTTCATGAAGTTCCGACGTGAAACGTGCTTGGTTTTCATGCTGTCATTCCTTTCTTGGTTCAGGCTCTCGCCGTAAGGGAGTGCCGCTTGTTTCTGGATTCGTTTTCCGCCGTGACGCGAATCGCCCTGAGTCCGCTGACGGGACACTCATGCTGGCAAATGCCGCATCCGATGCAGCGTTCCGGATCAACCATCGGGCGCTGCAAACGCACTTCAATGAGCGAGCGCGCTCCCATTTCCATACCTTCCGGCCATGCTGCTGAAGCCGAGACGCTGACCGAATTGCCGGAATTTTCCGTGATTAGCCGTCGTTCATTCGGAGCCTCCGATTCAAGGCGGACGAAATAGTCGCCCGTCGCCAGTTTGCCGGAAGGCCACGGGGCGCCGCTAAACTTCAGACTTGTTGCCGTTGCCGATTGCACGGCGCAGGCGCCATCGTGAATCACCTGGAATTCCTCACGCACATAAATCGCCTTCGGGCTTACAGGGCAATTCTCCTGGCAGACGATGCACGGAACGTCCATGGCCCACGGCAAACAGCGTCCACGATCGACGAATGCCATGCCCATTCGAATCGGACCCGCCTCCGCGAATGCGCCGCGTCCGAGTTTCTCATCCAGCGACAATGGGCGAATGGCGGCTGTCGGACAGACGTTCCCGCATGCGATGCAGTTCAATTGGCATCCGCTCGTGCCGATCCGGAAATTCATGATGGGCGTCCAGATTCCTTCCAGCCCCGCTTCGGTTGTCGCAGGTTGTATCACGTTCGTCGGACAAACGCGCATGCACTGGCCACACTTGACGCAGCGGCTGAGGAAATCTCTTTCGACAAGCGCGCCTGGTGGCCGGACGACGCCTGAGTTCCAGTTCTGATCCAACAATCCGCCGAGTCGCGCCGCCGGAATTGCGATGATGCCCGACACCGCAGCGACGAAAAATCCGCGGCGGCTCACGTCCGGAGTCGTAACTTCGCCGGCAGCAGAGCGCCGTGAACTGTAAGTCATTTGCGTTTGACGGCACGCCTTCAGGCAATTCATGCAGAGCAGACATTCGCTCAGGCGAATTTTGCCGAACGGATCACATGCGCCCTCGCAGTTGTTCTCGCACAGTTCGCATTCGTTGCATTCGCCTTGCCGTTTCCCAATCCGCCACGGCGTCCATCGAACAAGTGAACCGAACAAGGCGCCCAGCGGACAGATGAAGCGGCAGTAAAACCGCGGAATCCAGAGATTCAAAAGCACGGCGGCAAAAAACACTGCGGCGATTGACCATGCCGCGAGGTAGAAACGGTTCGCGGTACCGATGCCATCAAAAGCGGTAAGCACCACGAGATTGACGGAGCGGTGCATCAGCGGAATGGGATCGAGCAAACCTGTCTGGAGCGACGAACCGGGCGTGCCCGATTGCGTAGCGAAAGCGAGTCCGAATAGGTACAGCCAGAAACAGAATTGCGCCGAGCGCCTTTCCGGAATTCTTCTTCCGGCGAATCACAAACCCAGTCGTTGCTGCGATGAGGAAACCAAGGGCAACCGTCACCAATGCATGTTGGCGCGGCGCGCGCGCCAGTTCACCCAGCAAACCTCCACCGGCGGCACCGAGCATCGCGAGCAGAATGTAGTACTTAATCGCTTGAGGACTGCGGTATTGATTCATCGCCACGCGTTCGCCGTGTTTTCTTCGCCGCCGCCCGAGCCAGCCGATGAATTGATGCAGGGCGCCGAACGGACAAACCCAGCCGCAGAAGAATCGTCCAAGAAAAATTGTCAACGCGACTGTCAGAAGCGCCCAGATCAAGCCCGCGTAAAGAGTCTTTGTGGCAAGCAGCGTTCCCAGCGCGACGAGTGGATCAAGTTCAAGAAACCAGTTCACTGGCCAGCCGCGCAGTTGAAACCAGTGATCACCCAGAGCGGTGACGATGCAGAACCACAGGAACAGCGCGAAGAAGAAGATCTGGGCGATTCGACGTGTCGTGATGATGTTCATTCGACGTGATCCTTCGCCGGTTTAAGCGATTCGTAATCCGCTGTTCCCAAGCCCGCCGCTTCGGTCTTCATGATGAATTGCAGGTCTCGCGCGGTTTTCCCCAGCAGCGTTGCGCCGAATGCATCGGCGGCGACCTGATCCGTGCTGACGATCATGGTGTTCGTCGTTTTCAAGTCATCCAGAGAACCTCCGGTCGGACCGTTCGCCAGCATCGTCTGCGTCCCGTCGAGGACGACGAGCGTTGGCCGAACCATTTTCGCCAGCTCGAAAATGATCGTGTGGATGTCCTGATGAAAAACGTTCCGGCGTCCGCCCAGCAGCCCATACCAGTTCTTCATGGACATGGACGCGCCGCTGCGGTGATGGTCCTTGACTGGTGAAATCCCGATGAGTTTCGTCGCACCTTGAAACGGCTCGAACAGCAGTGGCCAATCCCGAATGAGCCGTCCACCAGCGAGTGTCGTTGACTTGAAGAAATCGGGGCGGGGCAGCATGAGTCGCGCACCGGCTTTTTCCACTGCCTTTGCGATTCCAGTCAATGCAAAGCAGCTTTGCGGATCATTAATGGGATTGTCCGTGACGACGACGGACGCGGCGCCTGCTTTGAAACACAACCGCGCGACTTCGGCGACGAGGTCTGGATGCGTGGTCGCCGAGAGCGAGGGAGCGGAAGCGAACGCGGCGTTGACCTTTAACACGACGCGGTCGCCGGATTTGATAAACCGTCCGATACCGTCCAACGCCTGTAACGCGCGGTTCACGGTTTTGGTGCGATCGGCTCCCGTGACGATGCTCAACTTCGGACCAGAGCTCGATATCGAGAAATCCGGCAGTGTCACGGTCCCCATTGTCGTGCTCGCGCGAGGCGCGTTCCGGTCGTGGAACCAAAGCCCGCCACTGGCCGCAGCCGCGACCAGCACGCTGGCTTTTACAGTGCGATGCAGAAAATCGCGTCGGGCAATTGAAACTGTCTGTTCCACCTCGCTCATTGCTCAGGGATTCGCGCCTTTAACTGGCGCGCCAGTTGTTCCGCGGCAGGAAGCGCCGGCGCCGCGTGGATTCCGGCCACGTAAGACCCGTGACTGAACACAACTTCGAAGGTCCCCATGATTTCGATCGGCTTGCCAAATTCAGACGCTGCTTCGATTTCCTTGCCGCCATTGGCAAGAAGAAATAAGCAATATGCATCGCGCAGTTTGGTTGCTTTCGGCGCGCTGCCCGCAGACGTCACGAAAGCCATCAACTCCGTTCCGTCGAGGTTGTATTGCGCGGTGTAAACATTCTTGAACTGGTCGAAGCCGAAGGCGTCGGAGGTCTGGAGGGCCTCACTGGCGGGAACGAGATTTTCGCGCGGAAGCATTTGCATTTCTCCAAGCGCCGCGGGCTCGGGATTCTTCACCCCGGCCGCAACGAATCGTTGCGCCATTTGAAGCGCGGCGTTCATCATCGGCTCACTTCCCGAAGACGCGACTGCTTCGATATAGTTGCTGCCGCTCGTGAAGAACAGCGCGTTGGGAGTTCTGTAAGCGTATTCGCTGAAGTCCAGCGGTTGACCTTCCGAGCGGCGCTGCGTCGAAAACACGGAGAATGCCTGCGGCACCCCGCTCATCTGATACACGAACCATTCCACCCAGTCGTCCGGATGATCTTTCAAGGCGAAGCGTTGGCAACGCATCCGGACGAATCCTGCGGCCAGATACAACTCCGCTTTCCCATCGATTTTATCGTAAAGGTTGTCAGGCGAGAAACTTTCCGGCGCGCCGAATTCTTTCAGTTCGGGGGGAAGCCATGCAACGACGGCAGCCGAAGGCTCGGCATGGTCCCTGTGCGACGTGAGTCCCCGCGCCACGAGCACCGCAGGATTCAACGACGTTTGCTTGACCAGGACCCCGATGGCGATGGCCCCCAGCGACAGCATTATGACGACTCCAGCCGTTCGTTCCGGCCGGCTACACGGCTTGCCAGACTGTCTCATGATGCGCCGAGAACCGCCGAAATCGTCGGCAGCTTTCGCCTCTTCGAGCATGGCGGAACCAAATGGCAAGACTCACCGCATTTTGGGAAATCCTTTGCGAAAATTGAGAGACGGCGCGCGTTCACAGCAGCACAGCGGCCCGCCCAGGGGCAGCGAACGGTGTCATCCCGATTTATCGATGGGTAGCACGCCGCTTCGATTCAGACAAAACGAACCTGCCTCTGCGTCCTCTAATCAGGTTGATGCGGGATAACTCCGACCTAGAGCGTCTGTACGATGAACACGCCAACGCGCTGTTCGCGTTCCTGCTGAACTTCACCCGTCACGAACAGGACACGCGCGATCTGCTTCAGGAGATCTTCATCAAACTTGCCCGCGAACGTCGCCTGCTGCGCGGCGCGCGAGACGAACGGGCATTCTTGATTCGGCTGGCGCACAACGCCGCCATTGACCTGATGCGACGGCGAAGCACGCGCGATCGGCGTCAGGACAAATTCGCCACGGAAAGTGTTTCCATCTTCCAGCCGTCGGATGACGCGGACCAGGCAGCGGTCGAAACTGCGTTAAACCTGGCTCTGGCCGATCTTCCAGCGGAACAGCGCGCGGTCGTTCACTTGAAATTGTGGGAGCGGATGACCTTCGAGCAAATAGCCCGTGCGCTCGACATCCCGCTCAACACCGCTGCCAGCCGCTATCGCTACGGTATAGACAAATTGCGCGAGCGGCTGCGTCCTCTTTATGACGAAATCAAATGAACACGGACAACTTTGAACGAAAACTCTCGCAGCGAAACCTGCGGCAAGCGCCCGCCGAGTGGCGCGAAGAAATTTTGCGGGCGGCAAATCGCGCCGCTGAATGCGATTCCGGACGCGCACGACAGCCTTGGCTTGCGCTTCTAACCCAGCGATTCACTTCGTTGTTATGGCCCTCGCCAAAAGCTTGGGGCGCGCTCGCGGCTTTGTGGATTGTCGCACTCGGAATCAATCTCTCGCTCCGCGAACCGGAAAGAACGGTTGCGCGCGCCGCAAACGTGCCGTCGCCGGAAGCTATGGCGCAATTGGAACAGCAGCGACGCTTGCTCGTCGAGTTGATCGGACGCCCGCCGCTGCAGGCTGAACTGAAATTTTTGCCGCGCCCGCACAGCGAGCGTCGCGATGAAATCGTCTCCGCATGAGGTGAATTATGAATGAAGAACCGAAAAGCATCTGGAAAAGACGATTCTCGCCCTGGCGTCAGTGGCTTATTATAGTCGCCGCGACGTATGTTGTAATCATCTTGATTGGTTACTTAAGTGGCAATCAACCGAAGGAAGCAACAGATTGGTGGGCACCGCTTATTGTCGCGGGCATTTTTGCGACGCTGATTTGTGCAGTTTTGCTTTTCATTTACTGGATTTGTCATTGGCGGAATTTGCACCGTTTTCTGTTTTGGGTCGCGTGTCTCGCGACGCTGATTGCGCTGTTTTATGCCGAGGAGGATCTGCGTGGCAAATGGGCCTGGAGCCATTTCAAACACACGTGGGAGGCCAAAGGTGAACATCTTGACCTTGCGAGTCTTGTCCCGCCGCCTGTGCCTGACGATCAAAACTTCGCCCTCACGCCAATCATGTTCAGCACGTACGGCTCGATGATTGATAAGACCGGCCACGAGATTAATCCGCGGAACACAAATGTCGTCAATCGCCTGGAGTTGAAGATCTTTCGCGACAACGACCTGGACAGAGCGCCGACTAACGGGAATTGGGCAAAGGGAACTCTCACGGACCTCGCACCGTGGCAAATGTATTATCGGACCTTGCCTACTAACAACGCACGGGTCACGACGAATGAGTTTCCCACGTCGCCGGAGCCGCAACCGCCCGCGAGGGACGTGCTGCTGGCGCTGAGCAAAAACGATTCGACGGTGGAAGAATTGCGGGAGGCAAGCCGGATGCCTTATTCACGCTTCCCATTGGAATACGACAAGGAAGATCCGGCGATGATCTTGTTGCCGCATCTCGCCCGAGAAAAGATGAGCGGACAATTCCTGCAACTCCGGGCAATTGCGGAATTGCGGGCCGGACAAATCGAACAAACGGCGGCGGATATCAAACTCATGTGTTACCTCAACCAGGCTTCGAAGGCGGAGCCATTCTTGATTTCGCATTTGGTGCGCATCGCGATGTTGAATTACGCGCTTCAACCCATCTATGAAGGGTGTGCGGAGCACAAATGGTCCGACGCGCAGCTTTCGGCGTTCGATGCGGAGTTGGCCGAGTTCGATTTCCTCGCGGATTACCAGCGTTCGATGAGGTGTGAGGCGGCATTCCTGACAGAAGAGATTGGCCGCATTCAGCGAACGCGCAAAGTCAGTCCCTATCTCGGAATGTTCAGCCAGGGCCAGCAGTACGGATTCCCCGGAATGGATTTCGTTTGTTGGCTGTCCCCCAGCGGTTGGTTTCGTCAGAACCAAATCCGGTTTTCCGAATTTTATCTTCAGCACTGTTTGCCGGTGGTTAACATGAAGGAGCGGGAAGTTTCACCAAAGGCGGCGGAAGAAGCCCAGGCGAGCCTCAATGCTGCAACGACACACCCCACGCCTTACAACGCATTGCAATACGTCTTCTATATGCCCGTTAAACAATGGCTCTTCGAAAAATACGCTGCTGGAGACAAATTCGCGCACGGCCAGGCTTCGGTGGATTTGGCACGCGTAGCCATTGCATTGGAACGATACAGGCTCGCGCACGGTGACTATCCTGAATCGCTCGACGTGCTCGCGTCGCAGTTCATTCAAAAGTTGCCCCACGATATCATTGGCGGACAGCCGTTGAAGTACCGGCAGACAAATGACAGTTTTGTCCTCTACTCCGTCGGCTGGAATGAAAAGGATGACGGTGGCATAGCCGTATTGACCAGAAGCGGCTCGCTCCGTGATGAAAGCGGCAGGAGCGGCATGCCCGATACTGAGAAGGGCGACTGGGTTTGGGCCTACCCGGCGAAATAACTCCCGCGCCACATTTCACACGGCACGCCATGCCCCCGAGCGTTGTCTGTACTCAGCAGATGAAGTCGATGAAAGGCAAAGCGACTGTAGCAGTGGCAGCATTGATTTGTCTCGTGCTAATCGCGCTGAAACTATTTCGTCCTGCATCTGTTGCTCCAGCCCAGCAGCCTGCTCCGGACACCGGCGCGGGCTCACGCCGTGCGCCTTCCGCCGCCACGCCTGCCTATCGCTCCCGAAGTTGCACCTGAAACCAACGAAGAATCCAATGCCATTGCCCTGCTCAACCGCGTGTTCGGCACCAATGGCATTCCCAAGCTGACGTCTGAGCAAGTTGAAGCGTACCTGGCAGAGAACCATCGCAGCGCGGAAAGCCTCCTCATTGCTTCACGTCTTTCAGGGGATCGCAGATTTTTGCGCGAAGCCATGGAAAAGTATCCGAACGATCCCCATGTCGCATTCGATGCTTATTTTCTAAACGGTCCTTACGATAGTACGAAGCCCGCATTGGAGGAGCGCCGCAAATGGCTGGATGTTCTTCAACGATCCGATACCGACAATGCGCTGGGCGATTACCTGTCCGCGCGCGACCACTTCAAATCGGGCCAGACGGGACTCGCGTTGCAGGAACTTCAGGCCGCGTCCGGCAAAACAGCGTTTCGCGACTACTCGCTCGATTTTCTTCAGGCATCCGAAGAAGCTTACCGGTCTGCCGGGTATCCTGAAGTCGCGGCCAAATGGGTGGCCGGCTCCGATTTGTTGCTCCCGACGTTGTCGGACTTGAAGCAACTGGGTCAAAACGTCGTGGACCTCGCAAACCAATACCGTCAGTCCGGCGACGCCGCCTCCGCTCAGGCGATGTTGGAGATGGGACTCGCTCTTCGGGATCGGTTCAGCGGTCCGGACCAGTTTCCGTTGATCAATACGCTGGTCGGAATGGCAATTGAGAAGAACATTCTGGGAACCATGGATCCCAACAGCGCTTACGGCAGAGCAGGGCAGACCGTGCAAGACCGGCTCGACGCTCTGAATCAGCAGCGCGCCGATATCAAAAATCTCGTGCGGCAATCCGATGCCATCCTGCCAACCATGTCCGACCAGGACCTAATCAGCTTTCGCGAGCACGTGAAAATGTTTGGCGAAGCCGCGGCGATGCAGTGGGCCGTTAATAAATACTCACGGCAATAATTCTCCAACCATCGAACCTTTTCTCGCCTTGGGCATTCCACTGGTTGTAAATGCTGGTGGTGGCTGAACGCGAACAACTGCCCGTCCACGAAGCCAGAGCAGGAAACGCCTGGGCTTGGGACGCGCTCTTCAAGCGCTACCAGTTGCCGCTTTACGTGTATGTGCGCGAACTGGTCCATGACGAACAAACGAGCCTCGACATCGTCCAGGAGACGTTCATTGCCGCGACAAGACACATCGCCGGTCTGCGCGACGACGAGAAATTCGGAAGCTGGCTTTTCGGCATCGCGCACCAGAAATGCGTTCAACTCTGGCGAAAGCAGAATCGCGAGAGCGCGGCGCTGGAAGAATTCGTCGACGCGCCGGGCGAATTTGACGATGATCCAAGCGAATTGCTCATACGCCGCGAGCGAGAGGAGGAGTTCATGCGATTGCTGAACGAGCTTCCGCCCGTGCAACGCGCTGTGTTGCTGCTCCACTTCGTCGAAGATTTTTCGCTCGAAGAGATCGCCAGCATCACCGGTGCGCAACTCGGCACCGTGAAATCGCGGATGCATTACGCCAAAAAATCGTTGAGGAAACTGTTGGAGGAAGATGAAAACGCCACGTGAAATTCTGTTTGGGCGGCACCGCACCGCAGAGCCGCATCTCGATTTTGTTCGCCGCGCAGTTATGGAGGAATTGAGCCATAGGAAAATGGAGCGGCCAAATCGGTTCCTTGTCGCGTTGCTCTGGTGTCCGCGGAAATTCTGGAGCGAACTTATCTGGCCCGCGCGCCGGATTTGGGCCGGTTTTGCCGCAGCCTGGCTGGTGATTGTCATTGGCAATCTTGCTGATGGACCAGACCGTGCGTTGCTTGAGGCGGGAACAAAACCGCCGCGCGCCCAGGTATTGATGGCTTGGCAACAACAGCAAAAGCTCCTGGCATCTCTACTGAACGAAATGGATAGCCAGGCTGCCGAGAAGCCAAAGTCCGCGACGCGGCCGAGGAGCGACAGGTGGCTTGTCACACCCGTTGGTTGAACAACACGAAGCAATTTCGAATCTATGAAGGCAACCATCATCAGTGGAGTTTTCCTTTTTTCAGTTCTGTTGGTTGGATGTGGCAAGCGAACCGGCTCATCCGGTTCCGTGCCGCCAGCCGGACCTCCTGTTGCACAACCGGCGCTGTCCGCCTGGCAGCAGAGTGACCGTTCTGGAGCCCTCGACAATTTTGTCGCAGCAGACTGGACCAAACGCCCGCTGTTTGCATCCAGTGACGTGTTGAGCCTCACTGAAGAGCAGTTCAAGGCGCTTTCAAACAGCGAGCGGGAGGCCAGGTCGCGCGACATCACTTCGCAGCTTTCTTCGCTGAAGCAGATGGCCCAGGCAGTGGTGCAAGCCGGGCGGGATGCGGCCTCCAGACGCGATACAGCTCAAGCGCGGAAATATTTCACGTCGCTGCATGACTTCGGCGCTGCGATCGAAAGTTCGGACTCCATGCTTATTGTTCAGCTCGTCGGCAAGGCAATTCGCAAGATGGGAGATGCAGAATTGGCGAAACTGCCGCAGTGACGCGCCCAATGAAGACGAACCAGCGAACCGCTTTATGAATCGCTTTTTTTATCGCCTGTTCAGTTGGCGGACGATTCGGCGCGCGTTGATTGCGCTGGTCGGGCTAGTCACTGTTGTTGGCCTTCTGATCACCGAAGAAAACTGGCGTGGGAAGCGGGCATGGGAAAATTACAAGCGCGAGCATGAAGCAAAAGGCGAGCACTTCGATTACGACAGTGTCGCTCCGCCGCCAGTGCCGGATGAGCAGAATTTCTTTGCTGCGCCAATCGTTGCAAAAATTTATGCAGGAGATCAGGATGAATACCCGGGCATGCCGCAGCTATTCAATGTGAAGCCCGCTGACCGGATAAATTTCAGCATCTATCGCGGCGACTCGAACAAATGGCCGACCACCGGCGGCTCCTGGCAAAAAGCCACGCTCACTGACTTGGTGCAATGGCAGAAGTATTTTCGCTCGCTGGCTGAATCCGACAAGACCAACGCATTTCCAATCCCGCCGCAACCACAAACGCCTGCTGCCGACGTGTTGCTGGCGTTGAGCGAATTTGATCCCGCGGTCGAAGAATTGCGGCAGGCCAGCCAACGTCCCTACGCGCGCCTTCCACTGAATTATGAAAATGGATTTCAGGAAGCAGGCCGATTGCTGCCGGTGCTGGCCGGCTTGAAACGTTGCGCGCAGATGCTCCAGTTGCGAACCATCGCTGAAGTGCAGGGCGGCCAGAACCAACGAGCGCTTGACGACGCCAGGCTCATGCTGCGAGTCACGGATTCGCTGCGCAACCAGCCATTTCTGATTTCACATCTTGTGCGCATCGCGATAATGGCGGTTACGATCCAACCCATTTACGAGGGCCTTGCCCAAGGCAGATGGTCTGATGGTCAACTTGCCGACCTCGAACATGATTTGGCGAAAGAAGATTTCCTGGCTGATTTCCAGACTGCCATGCACGGCGAACAGATTTGCGGCATTGAAGCCTTCGAGAATGAAAGAATCACCCGGCAACTGCAAACGTACGTCCAAGAGTCCGGCACAAATCGGATTGCCACAGTGAGCCTTCGCTTTATGCCCAGTGCGTTCTTTTATCAAAACGAACTCTCAATCTCACGCCTGCATGATCAGTTCATTCTACCTCTCGTTGATTTGACAAACCGCATCGTGTCGCCCGCCCAGGAGCGGAAGGCCGAAGCTCTCGTTGAAGCTCAGAAGAAGAGCATCTCGCGATATTCACCATACAAGATCCAGGCGCTAATGATTTTTCCTGCGATCAGCAAAAGCGTTTCAAGATTCTGCGTATCCCAAACCTCAGTTGATCTGGCCCGTGTCGCTTGCGCGCTGGAACGTTATCGGTTGGCGCACGGCCAATATCCTGACGCGCTCGATGCACTCGCGCCGCAATTTATTGACAAGCTTCCGCACGACATCATCAACGACCAACCGCTGCATTATCGCCGCACGGATGATGGACAATTTGTTCTCTACTCGGTCGGTTGGAACGAGACTGACGACGGCGGAGCCGTTGATGTGACCAAATCAGGACGCGTGAATTCGGAAAAGGGAGACTGGGTATGGCGGTCAGCAGTAGCGAAGTAAGTCTTCCACATTGCGCTACCGAGTTTTTGCTCTGCGCTTCCGCGTCTTCGCGTTAAGCTTCCGGTGTGAAAGCAGTTCAACTCGTCGCTCACGGTGCGCCCGGGAAATTTGAATTGCGCGATGCGCCCGATCCGCAACCGGAACCGGGGGAAGTTGTCGTGGATGTTCACGCGTGCGGGCTGAATCGTCTCGACCTCTGGTTCGAGGAGGCCGGGCTGCCGATTCAGGTGAAGCTCCCACGAACACCGGGCGGTGAAGTCGCAGGCGTTATCTCAGCGGTCGGCCACGGAGTGACGGAGTGGAAAATCGGAGACTGCGTCGCCATTCAATCGAACCTGTTCTGCGGCGAATGCGAGTTCTGCAGGCATGGGGAAGAGTCGCTTTGCCTGCGCGGTGAATTGCTCGGCGTTCAGCGAGACGGCGGCTTCGCGGAAAAAGTCTGCGTGCCGGCGCGAACGCTCGTGGGTCTGCCAGCAGGAGTGAGTTTCGAGACGAGCGCGGCGCTGACGTTGGCAGGGAGCACGGCAATGCACATGCTCACGAACCGCGCGCAGGTTCGTGCCGGTGATTGGGTGCTCGCCATTGGCGGCGCGAGCGGCGTTGGTTCGGCGGCGATTCAAATCGCGAAATACCTGGGCGCCCGGGTCATCAGCGCAGGCTCAAGCGAGCCCAAGCGGCAGCTCGCACAGAACCTCGGTGCGGAGTTTGTCGTCGATTCGACTCGTGAGGATTGGACAGCCGAAGTCCGGAAGATCACTGGAAGACGTGGCGTGGACTTGGTGATTGAGCACATTGGTGACGACGTTCTGTTGAAATGTTTCGATTGCCTCGCACGTGGGGGCACGATTGTGACGTGTGGCGCGACTGCTGGACGGGACGTTTCGTTGAACCTCTGGCAGTTCTTCGTCAAACAACATCGCCTCACCGGCAGCTATGGTCGGAATCGCGCTGATATACGGACGACACTGGATTGGGCCGCGGCAGGAAAACTCAAGGCGGTGATTGATTCAATTTTTCCACTTGAGCAAACTCCGGCGGCATTCGCTAAACTGCGCTCCCGGAATGTCCTCGGAAAAGTGGTCGTTAAAGCGTAGAATCTTGGGCCGCTTCAAACGATAGAGAATGGAAACGCGGGTGCTATCTTTTTTGCTTGCCATCGTTCACTTTGTAGTGCAAAGTTATTCTCATGGAATCCGACTTGGCGGCTGAACACTTGCAGACCATCCGCACGCTCATGGAGCGCTCGGCCCTTTACCGCCGCGCGCTGGCGCCCATCATGATCTGCAATGGCGCGCTCGGAGTCGTCGCCGCATCATTCGGCTGGCTGTTTCGGATTGATTCGCCGCGCGGGTTCGTGTGGTTCTGGGCGAGTATTGCGGTGGTTGGATTGGGGGGATCCTTTCTGCTGGTTCGACGACAGGCGCTCAAGGACGCGGAACCGTTCTGGTCGCCGCCCACGCGCCGTGTTGTGCAGGCCATCCTTCCGCCGCTGGTCGCGGGACTGCTTCTGGGAGTTCTCGTGATCTTCGCTTCCGGTCCGACCACCGCCGGCGTTTCAATTGTGAGTTTTCGCCTGGAAGTCACGACGAGCGAGACAGGAGATTTTCGTTGGGTGCCTCTGGCGTGGGCCGTTCTTTACGGCTGTGCACTCCACGCTGCGGGATTTTTCACGTCGCGCGGATTGCGCTTGTTCGGCTGGGTATTCGTGATTGCCGGCAGCGCCACGCTGATTTGGCTCGCGTCGAACGGGGCGCATGCCACGCGCCCGCAACAGTCCGCGCATTTGTTCATGGGAATTCTCTTTGGCGCGCTGCACCTCGCGTATGGCGCATATCTATATTCGACCGGTGAAGGGAAGAATGCAGCGTGAACCCGGAACCATTCCTCCAGCTCGATCGAGTGATTCACGAGAAAGGGCGGCTGGCGATCATGTCCATGCTCGCCGCCTCGCCCGAACTTTCGTTCACCGATTTGCGCGACGCGCTCGCCATGACCGATGGGAATCTCACGACGCACATCCGCACGTTGCAGGAGGCTGGCTACGTCGCGGTCGCCAAATCCTACCAAAACAATCGTCCGCTCACGACTTGCTCACTCACCGCTGGCGGTCGCAAAGCCTTCGCGGCTTACGTGGACTTGCTGGAACAAATCGTCCAGCAGAACAAGTCTAAGTAAAATCTTTTGAACGAAATGAAAAGGTTATGCTCATATACTTTGCAATACAAAGCATGTTTGATTAAACAAAGCATTTGGATGGGACCCGCGCTAGTGAACGTTAGCTGGCGCTTCTGAAAGGAGATCACAATGAAAATCATTCGAGCAGAACATCTGGGCATGTGCTTCGGCGTGCGGGATGCCATTGAACTCGCGCTTACTGGCGCCGAGATGGGGCCACTTACAATTCTAGGAGATCTGGTTCACAATGAAGCCGTTCTTCGCGAACTGCACGCCAGGGGGATAACCATTGAGCGAGACGCCGCGAAGGTCAGTACGCATGCCGTGATGGTGACGGCGCATGGGGCATCCGAGCGCGCGCTGGCCCAAACCCGCGCGCTCGGTTTGAACGTGCTCGAAGCGACTTGCCCACTCGTGCGGGTTGCCCATAGAGCCGTCGCCAAACTGGTGCAGCAGGGGTATTACCCTATCATCATCGGCAAACGCGATCATGTTGAAGTGCGCGGCTTGACCGGCGATCTCGACGAGTTCGACGTGGTGCTGGACGAAGCGGACGTGCTGGCATTGCGCGAACGTCCACGGTTCGGCATTGCGGCGCAAACGACGCAGCCGATTGACAAAGTGCGTCGCCTGGTTGGTTTGATTCGCGAGCGATTCCCGAATTCGGAAGTCCGCTTCATTGATACGGTCTGCCAGCCGACGAAACAGCGGCAGAATGCGGCTGTCGAGTTGGCGCAGCAGTGCGACGTCGTCGTCGTGGTTGGCGGCGCCGACAGCAACAACACGCGCGAACTGGTGAGCACTTGCGACCGACACTGCGCGCGGGTTCACCACGTGCAATCTGCTGACGATTTACGGCGCGAGTGGTTTGCGGAGTCCGACCTCGTCGGAATGACCGCCGGCACTTCGACGCCGGACAATGTGGTAGATCGCGTGGAGACGCGCCTGAAAAGTTTCCTGGAGCAGCAACGGAGGACGCCACAGACAACAGCCAAGGAGAAGAATGAACACTCGACCTCGACACGGTCTGTTAGAATCCGTGCCTGATAATCCCTTCTACGAACCGCGGAAGCCACTTTGGTTTCCGCGCGAGATGCAGAAACCACCGCCGCTGGATGCCGCACAACCGGCCGGTCCGATGGAGAGCCGCTTTGCGCTGCTGCTCAATCCGTTCTATCCAAAGTCACCGCACGGAAGTTTCGGCAAACACGTGCTTACGCCAACATTGGCATTGACATCATTCGCAGGTGCAACGCCGAACCATTGGCGGCTGCAATACTGGGATGAAAATCTGTTGCAGGGCACACCGCCGATTAATCCGCTGCCAAAGGTTGTGGGGATTACAGTGCACCTGACATTTGCCCGCCGGGCATTCGATCTCGCCGACTGGTACCGTGCACGCGGAAGCAAGGTAGTGCTCGGTGGCCTGCACATGCAATCGTGCCCCGAAGAAGGCGCACCGCATGCGGACGCGATCGCAATTGGCGACGGCGTTCAGCTATGGCCGCACATTCTGCGCGACGTCGAGCATGGCCAATTGAAACCACGCTACGTGGCGACCTTCGAATCTGAGTATGCCCTTGATCCACCACCGCGGCGTGACTTGTTGTCGCGCGAACATTATCTGACCACCACGAGCCTGATCGCCACGCGTGGTTGCCATAATCGCTGCAGTTTTTGCTACCTCTCCACAGACGGACTGCGAATGCCATACCGCGTGCGAGATGCGGAAGATATTCGTTGGCAATTTGCGGCGGATGACCAGCCCTATGCCGTGTTCATCGATAACAATCTCGGCTCGAAACCGGAGTATCTGCGTGCGCTGTGCCGGGCACTTCGACCGCTGGAAAAAATCTGGAGCGCCGCGGTGACGCTCGACGTCACGGATGATCCGGCATTGGTCCGGGAAATGGCATTGGCCGGATGCACCGGCGTGTTCATCGGATTTGAGTCCCTCTCCGACGAGAACATCGTTGGCGCACACAAGCGAACACCGCGAACCGAGGAATACGCGCAGAGGCTGCAGATTTTTCGCGAGAATGGCATCCAGGTAAACGGCAGTTTCGTGGTTGGGTTCGACGGCGATCGGCGCGACACCTTCACGACCCTGGCGCAGTGGATTGAGACCAATCGCATGGAATGCGCGACGTTTCACATCCTCACGCCGTATCCGGGCACTCCCTTCTTCCGGCAAATGGAAAATGAGGGCCGCTTGTTGCATCGCAACTGGGATCTATACGACACTGCACACGTCGTTTTCAGACCGAAGCACATGACGCCTCAACAATTGTTGCTCGGTTATGGCTGGCTTTATCGGAGGCTTTTTTCCCATGCTTCCATTTGGCGACGCCGGCCCGCCAGCGCCGCGGCATTGCCCGCGTACCTTGCTGGCGCTTACCTCTACAAGCGGTCAAACTGGCTATGGCATTTCTTAATCCGGCACCGCCTGGTTCGAAAAGCGTGGTTGCCGCTGGTTGAGTTGACTCGTTTGCGCCACCTGCGTTTTCGGCGGCGGCTTGCCGAAATGAACGTAACTGAAAACGCCGATCAACCCGCGCCGTTTTGTCCAGCCCCTTTTCCTGCTAGCGTATGAAAACAACCTCAAACAATTCGGCGCGGTGGATCACCGTCGCGGTGTTCGCGCTGGCGATGGCATGGGTGGAATCCGCCGTCGTTTTTTATCTCAGGACGATGATCGACCGGATTGATCCGTATCAACCCAACCCGCTGCCGGTAATCGGCAACTTCGGGACGGTTGAACTGGTTCGCGAGGCTGCGACCATGGTGATGCTGCTTGCTCTCGGCTTTCTCGCTGGCCACACCTGGTACCAACGCTCAGGTTATGCGGCACTGGCGTTTGGCATCTGGGATATTTCTTATTATGTATTCTTAAAAATCATGTGCGGCTGGCCGCATTCTTTACTGGATTGGGATATTCTTTTCTTGATTCCGCTGCCGTGGTGGGGGCCGGTGCTTGCGCCGCTCTGCATTTCCCTGCTGATGATTCTGTGGGGAACTCTGGCGAGCCAGTTCACCGGGCCGATTTTCAATCAGTGTCCAGGCTGGAAAACCTCGACAATTAGTTTCGCGGGGGTTCTGCTCGCGCTTTATGTGTTCATGACCGACGCCCTCCATGCAGCAAACGGCGGTATGGCAGCCGTCGTCAATGTGCTGCCTGCGCATTTCCAATGGCCGCTGTTTTGTCTGGCACTTGCTTTCATGGCGGCACCCGTCATCCACACTGCACGGCAAATAATGCTGCTGAGGACGGGCACGCAACCGGCAACGGCCCTTGAGCCGTGAACGCGCAAAAGCTTCTTGACAGAGGCATGAGCTATTGTGTAATACAAGGTAGCGAGCGTAGCATGGTTGCTGTGAATGCCCCCGCCCGCGCACCCAGAGGAATTGAATGCAAGCGGATGCCGGAAACTTGAGCGAAGCGCCGTTGAACGCGCTGCTGCGGGGCGATACGCATCTGATCCGACCTTGGACGGGCGAGTGGAACGGGACACGGCTGTTCGTCCACGTTGGACTGATTGCCCTTGGCGCGAGCTGCTATGGCGCGGCGATGGGCTGGTGGCGCGCGCCGGAGCAGGCGTTGTTCGTCGCGATTAAGTTTCCCCTGATTGTATTGCTCACGGCAGCCGGCAACGCGCTGCTCAATGCCATGCTCGCACCACTTCTTGGTGTCAACATCGGATTCCGTGAATCATTCCTCGCGATTCTCATGAGCTTTGCCATTGCCTCGGCTATTCTCGGTGGATTCAGCCCGCTCGTTGGCTTTCTCGTCTGGAACGCCCCTCCGATGGGTACGGAGGATTCCGCAGGCGCTTACAATTGCATCCTTCCGGCACACGTGGCGGTGATTGCATTTGCAGGCATCATTGCAAATCTGCGCCTCCTTCAACTCCTTCGAGAACTCAGTGGCAGTGCGAACGCTGCGCGGCGTGTCTTATTTGCCTGGCTGGCGGGCAATTTGTTTCTTGGAAGCCAGCTTTCATGGATTCTGCGGCCTTTCATTGGCGCGCCGAATCTTCCTGTTCAATTTCTGCGCGAGCATCCGCTTCAAGGAAATTTCTACGAAGCCGTGTTTCACTCGATTACGCGCCTGTTGCATTTCGACTAAAACATCTACGAGGAGAAAACATGAATCCGATGAATCCAACCGAATCGCAAGTTCCACCGCAAGTTCCGCCATTCATACCAACGCTCGCGCCGCTTGGGGAAAATCCGGAGGAACGCGCGCCCATCACGAACGTGATGACGACAATTGAAGCCATTCTCCGGCAGCCACGCCGTGTGATGTACCAACTGCGGCAGCCGGGCGGGGGTCGGGTAGCGGGAATGATGCTCATCGTTGTGATTCTTTGCAGCCTGGTTTATGGCATCGTGGTCGGCACGTTTGCCGGCGGGCAGCAGCTTTGGATTGCGGCGGCAAAGGTCGCCGGCGGCTTGATGGTTTCCGCGCTGATTTGCCTCCCGAGTCTTTATATCTTCGCATGCTTGAGCGGGGCGCAGGCGCGCCTCTCGGAGTTGTGCGGGCACGTCGCTGGTTTGCTAATGTTGATGACCATTTTGCTCGTCGGCTTTGCTCCGGTGGCGTGGCTGTTTTCGCAATCCACCGAATCGGCGACATGGATGAGCGCGTTGCATTTGATCTTCTGGGGCATCGCGACGATTTTCGGGCTGCGCTTTTTGCAGGCGGCGTTCTCGCATGCACGGGCAAAGTCCAACGCAGGTCTGAACACATGGGTCATTATCTTCGTGCTCGTCGCGCTGCAAATGACGACTGCCTTGCGCCCGATCGTAGGAACGGCGGACACGTTCTTCCCAAAGGAAAAGAAATTCTTCGTGAGCTATTGGCGCGAATGCTTGAAAGCACCGGCTCCATCACAAAGTCCTTCGCGGTGAATTCGGCCTCCCGCTTCAAACCTCTGCTCGTTTGACCTTACTTGGCCAAGGGCAGCCGTGGTGTAAGTTGATCGGGAGGCAATGGAACGCATCCTTCTTCAGGTGCAAAACAAGCGCGACCGGCACTCTCTCGAGGACTGGTTATCGGGATTGTATGAAATTGTTTCCGCGAATACCGAGGAGCTCCTAAAAGAACCTTTCGACCTTGCGATTGTGGACGGGCCATTGCTCAAGCGACTAAGTGCCAAAATCAGCGCGAGGAGAAGAGCAGAAGAACCGGTGCTGCTCCCCTTCCTACTCATTCGATTCCCCCGAATTGGCAGCAGACCGACACGCCATCTCGGCCGGCTTGTGGATGATTTGATTGTGCGCCCAATCGAGGAGGACGAGTTGAGGGCGCGCGTCGCAAACCTGTTGCGGATGCGGCGGCTCTCATTGGAGCTGAAAAAGGAACACGACCGCGTCGCGAAGCTGTCTGTCACCGACGACGTGTCCGGCTTCAACAACACGCGTTATCTGCATCGCTATCTCGATCGCGCGCTGGCCTCGCCCACTGCATGGGAGGACCAGCTTTCACTCGTGTTCTTCGATTTGGATAATTTCAAGCGCGTCGTGGACACGCATGGGCATCTGCTCGGCAGCAAGGTATTGAAAGAAGTGGCGCAGACGGATCACCACGTGTTGGACGAAGATGATCGCATCGTACGCTACGGCGGAGATGAATATGTCGTGATTCTACCCCGGCAGAACGCCGACCAAGCGCTGGCCAAGGTGCATCGAATGCAGCACGAACTCACAACGACGGCTTTTTTGCAGAAGGAACATTTGAACGTTTTAATCACAGCGTCTTTCGGCCTGGCAACTTTCCCCATAAACGCAAAGGACAAACGCGAACTGCTCGCTGCGGCCGATCACTGCCTGTTTCACAGCAAGGCTACCGGCAAAAACCGGATTTCCATGGCCGACGCAGGCCAAATCCGTTGTGGCCTGCCCGAGGAAGAAATGGAACTGGCGTTTACGGAGTGACCCTGCTCGCATTGTCGCAGTGCGGCGAGCTAGACGTTCGCGTCATTTCGGATACCTTCATGGTCGCACCTCATGGAAGATCCGGAAATATCCGAAGAAGAAATAGTCGCACCGCGGGCGGGCGCGGCAACTTCGTATTCCGTTCTTCGTAATCGAGATTTTTTGGTTTATCTCATCGGACGGTTTGTCGCTTCGCTCGGCCAGCAAATGTTCGTCATGGCGATTGGCTGGGAGCTCTACGATCGAACGCATTCCGCGGTGGCGCTTCTCCTGGTAGGCTTGACACAAATCGTTCCGATGCTCCTGCTGACCCTGCCGGCGGGCCATCTCGCAGATAATTACAACCGGAAGAAGATTATCGTGGTCATGACGATGGCGGTCATGCTTGCAAACGTGGGTTTGACCGTGATCTCGGCCCGGCACGCTCCGGTTTCGTGGGTTTATCTTTGCCTGGTCGTGTGCGGCGCCGCCCGGACTTTTCTCTGGGCGGCGAGCGCGGCGTTCCTGCCTGCGTTGGTCGATCGGAGGGAGTTCTCGCACGCGGTGAACTTGAGCGCCAGCGTGTTTCAAATTTCTTGCATCGCCGGCCCGATTGCCGCAGGCGGACTGATTGATCTGGCGCACAAGCAAAATGCGGCCTTCGTTTATGCCTTTAGCGCGCTCTCCGCAGTCGTGTTCTGCGTACTGCTCGGCTTTGTCCGCAGGCACCACCAAGTCGCAGTTCGGGAGAAGATGACGTTCAAACGATTGTTGACCGGTTTTGATTTCGTGTTCGCGAACAAGATCATTCTGGGCATCATTACGCTGGACATGTTCGCGGTGCTGCTTGGTGGGGCGGTGATGCTGCTGCCGATTTACGCAAAAGAAATCCTGCATGTCGGACCGACAGGGCTCGGCATTTTGAAAGCCGCGTTGCCAATAGGATCGGTCCTCTGCTCAGCCGTTCTGGCCCATCGACCCCCCTTGCAAAAGGCCGGCCGCGACTTGCTTTGGGCCGTCACGGTATTTGGCCTGGCGACGATCGGTTTCGGTATCTCAACTTCATTCTGGATCTCGGTCCTGATGCTGGTAATCGCCGGCGCGGCTGACAACGTCAGCGTCGTGGTGCGCCACACGCTGGTTCAAATGCTGACCCCGGACGACAAGCGCGGACGCGTATCCGCAGTGAACAATCTCTTCATCGGCACCTCCAATGAACTGGGCGACGTGGAATCGTGCGGTGTCGCGCAACTATTCGGTCCGACGATGGGATGCTCACTGGCGACGGGAGCGGTCATTTCCGCGGTTTCGGGCGGAATAGGAACCATCCTTGTTGTGATTGCTATCGCACTCATCTGGCCCGAAATTCGCAGGTACGGGCGCCTCGATGCTTCGTAGAACTGCGCAGACGTTTGCTCGGTGGATTACTCCGTTTCGCTCGGTTTCTTCGCGTACTCCGCCTGATAATTTTCCACGAGTTCCTTGATGCGAACTGCGTCAGCTTTCTTGTGTCCATGGCTGGCGAGCGGGTCTGATCCACCGGACGATTCGATCAGGATGTCCGACCACAACAGGCCTGTTTTGATATGAACCGAAGCCACCTTGCTGATGCTGACGCTGATTTCGTCCCGGCTGAACCATGAGCGCTTGCGGCGAGTCACGGCTTTGTCGCTGACTTCGATAAAGGTTGGGAAAATGAAATTGCCTTTCGTCCAACGGCTCGCTTGAAAGATTTCGGATGGCATAATGTTAGTCATCGAGCACTTCAAACCATTCGTAAATGGAATCCGAATCAGCCCAAGTGTGCCGCTCACCATCCGGGCGGCGAAACCAGACGTCGATTGGAGGCTCTACCGAACCCGGGATCACCTGCCAGATCTCACCAGCGCTGTGGATCGGCGGATCGACGTTTCCATCTGGATCCGTAACTACCAGATCTTTTCGCAACCACACTCGCTGTCCCGCACGCAATCCGCACACGTATTCCTTTACCGGATATGTCCCAATCAGTTTCCATTTAGTTTTCATCTGCGCGAACGGCTCTCAAACGGACTAACAGCAGTCTCGCAAGGCCCTGTTCGATGGTCAAGCGGCACAGAGTCCAGAATATTTCGAGTTAGGATTTTCACCCTATTTGCATCCTCCTTGCCTGCTGCAAACATTCGCCCGTCTATGAGCCGACTTCAACTTCGGGCACTTGGCGCAGTATTTGTGAATTCTTCAGGGCAGATCACGTTCAAAGGCGCGCTGCCGGACGGGACCCGTTTAAGCCAAAGCGCAAGCCTCTCACAAGATGGAGAGTGGCCGTTCTACGTGTCCCTGAACAGGGGAGGAGGTGCCGTCATAGGATGGTTAAACCTGGAGGCAGCCAATGATTTGAACGGGCAACTTACCTGGATCAAATTAGAGTCCAGTGCGAAATACTATCCGGGTGGATTCAAATTGCAGATTCCGGCAACCGGTTCCGCTTACCAGCCGCCTCTGAGTTTCACTGAGGGCACGTTGACCCTAAATGGAGGGAATCTGTCCGCTCCGGTTGTGTATGACATTACACTGAACAATGGGAGGGCATCGAATCAAAGCGGCGGCAGGTTCTCTCTGAGATTCTCAGCCTCAACCGGTTTATTCAGCGGCAGCGCCAGCCCTGGAGGAAGAACCGTTCGCTTCAGCGGAGTCATTCTACAAGATCAGAATTCCGGTTCCGGATATTTCCTGGGAACGGATCAAAGCGGAAGAGTGTCTCTCACGCCTCGATAGCAGACCCGGAATTGAAACATCTGACATCGCTAACGGCCGCTCCAGTGACCGAGTCATGAGCTCAAAGAATAGCATCGATCCATCCGTCAACTCCCTTTCAGTGTGAGCTTCAGAGCCCAGTCCTCCTCCGATTTTGCCATGCCATTTGGAAACGGCGGCAAACCCATCCGGCCGGAGGCGTCCGTCATGACCGGAACATCCATGACGATCCATTCGCCACTGCGTGGATTGAACCAGCGAGCCGTGTATTCCGCGTTCGGTTTCGCGCCTGTCACTGTGGCTGCGGGACAATCCTTCTCGAAGTAGAGAAGCAAAAGTTCCTGACCGGCTGTCGCGGCACCGAATGCCCAACCCGTGGCGCCTTTCGGTCCAGCGGATTGATTCGGCGAGATTCGCTCGGCGCAGGGCACGAGATCCTGATAGCGTCGTCCTTCAGAAAGAATAAACGTCTTGAGATGACGCATTTGATCGCCAGAGGGCCACTGAAATGCTTTCCACATTGGAGACTTGGATTCTGCTTCCACTTCGCCGCTCCAGATACCGCCATTCCAGCCTCCAGCGCCGTAAATATGGCCTCCCAATCCGCCAGAGAGGACACTGCCGTACATAGCCGAACGACAAAACGCCGCAGCCTGGTCGGAACCTCCCTCGATGTTTTCCATCCCGTCATAATACGGTTCCCCATTGAGGGCCGGGACTGGTGGATTTGTTCGAAAAATTTCGGTCAGCAGTGGGTAGCTGTCGTGAGTGCGACGGTTGCCGATTTGATGAAAACCGAGCCACCTGGCCTGGTCCACGTGCCCCCAATTTCGCAACGATGAGCCGGTAGGATTGGTTCCGGCCAGGGTGCCAAACGGAGGTTTTCCATATTCGTCCACAACTTCATTAGCTGCCTCGTTCCAATCCGCGGCGGGAATCGAATCCCCCGCGGTGTCGTAATGGATCGGGCTGAACAGGCAGATGTTCGCCTGGTATCGGTTCCAGATGTATTGAATGTATCGCACGTAAGAGTTCGGCCAGGGATAAAACTTCTTCCACGCTGGTCCAATGTCCCGCCGGGCGACCTCAATAAAGGGCACGAACGCCTTGGCGTTCAGATAATCAATCTTCTTGTCCAGCGATTGGAAGTATTCGGGATCAATCCGCTCCATGTCCGGGAAATACTCTTCGTAGCCGGGGACCTTGCCCGGGAATAGAAAGGCGCGATGTCCGGCTTCGTCGGTCATTGACTTGGCGCTTCTTGTGCCGGCCTGCGTCCAGGCAGCTCGCAGGACAGTGCTGCCGGGACCTGCCAACCTCGCTGGCTTATCGTCATTGGCCCAGTTCGGAAACGCCGCAATCATCGCGACGCAGTTGTAGCCCTGGTTTCGACGATAAGCGACGAACTCCTTGAAACCAGCGTCCGGTCCAAGCGGGCGCAGCGTGTCGTCATCGCGCCAACGGAAGCGGAACGTCGGCGTCGCCCACCAAGTGTCCCCAATGAGCAGAAACGGCGTGCCGTCGGCGTATTGAAAGGCGTGACCGTTCGCCGACGGCTGGATCATGCCGCGTCGCGACGGATTCTCCGCCTTCTCCGCTTCCGTCCAATTCACTGACGTGAACGAGCCGGCGATTCCCGTCAAACCGGGGTCTGCTGGTTTCGAACCACTTCTCCAACTCCAGGTTCCCGGCGCCGTCGCCGTGATTCGCACGCGGAAAGTATCCCCTCCATCCCAGAAACCATAGCAGCGTTTTTCAAAACCGGGCCCCTTCAGATCAACCCAGACCACGACATCCGTGTATGGATTCTGGTATTTTGCCTTGGCGACGAGCGTGACCTCGACCTTTTCCCAAACGTGTCGGGTTTTCCCTTCTCCAGACTGCGTCGCCAAGACCGCGGCAGCACCGGATGTTGACCAACGGCACGTTGCGATAATAAGAGCCGTGAGAGCCAAGCATCTGAGGAATTTATTCATATAGTTCTCGCCGCGTTAGACCCGGCATTTCGGTTCGGGCATTTGCTTAAAGTCAGTGTGAAGCTCCTTTGCCAGGAGCGCATCCAAACCGGCGCATGAGTAAACATCGCCAAGCCTCCGTCCGCCGAACGCGGCCAGTCGGATTCGCGGGGGGATCCATGCACGCCGCTATAGAATTTCAACGCGCGTTTGAGGTCAGCGACCAGATGAACGTGGCCGATGCGGACACGCGGATCAATGTGGCTCGTGCTCATGGTCATTAATCTTGTTCGTGCGTTCCGCGGATTTTGTAGAGTTGCAGGCCAACATCACGGCTGGCAGCGATGGTTTCCTGATAAGGCGTGTCCGCCACATCGACAAATCCAATCTGGTAATTCTCTTCGTCATACACCCGGCCGGTCGTGGGTTCATCCTGCCACTGAAACCAATGCGTACCCACAAATTGCGGATTGCGCAGCGCGCCGAGTACGTATTCGCGATACGCCTGCGCCCGTGCAACCTGGTTCTCCGTCGGCACCAGACCCCGTGTGGAACAGGCCCGCGATCCAGCGCGCCAAAATGAAATTCACCGATGAGCAGCGGCTTGTCACCGCCGGGATATTGGAAGTCCGCAATGCCGCGCCGATACACGTTGTAGCTTACCACGTCGCAATATTTCCCGGCAGCCTTCGCAGCGTAATCGTTGACCCATGCGAACCGGCACCCGAGATAAAGTTGATTTGGCGCCGCCGACCTGATCGCCTCGCGCACAGAGCGAAAATAAGTCTCCGCCAGCTTGATATAGAATGCGACCAGATCCTCCCGCGCCTTGACCTTATCCGGCGCGGTGCGGCTTTCCTGCAATTCCTCCCAAGAGACGTAGCTGGTGGCCCAGACGCCATTGAGACGGGCAATGTCTGCATACTTCACCTTCAGATCAGCGACAAATTCGCGCTTGGCGGCTTGTTGCGGCGGCGACCGGAGCACGCCCAGCGCCAGCGAAGTCTCATCACCCCAGGACATTTCGTTGTCGCTGAAGTAGCCGATGCACCAAGGATCGTTGGCGCTGGAATTGCGTCTTGCCCGCCATCGCGCGGCGGAGTGAAACGGCGAAGCTTGCGTCGAACACATCCGGAAACTTGCCCCAATAACCTTCGCTGCCCTCGATCAATTTCGCGTTCCACGAGCCGATGCTTCGGTGTAAGGGCGTGCGTCGCATGAGATAAATGCTCGAATCGGACCAGTTGGCGATCGTGTTCAACCCCCAGCTCCGCAGGCGCTGGTGCACCGTCTTCGAATAACTTTGCCGCCAATCCTCTCCGTACTTGCGTTTCAAATTGGCTCCGGCAAACGAAAATGTCTCCACGGTGCGCCCGGCGTAGTGTCCCTTGAGCGCATAACCTCTGGACAGGAACTCCGCGAACTCCGTTTGCTTGCCCGGGAAGTCTTCGAACCATGACGCGCGCTCCACAACTGGCGTGGCGTCCAGCATCCGCACGCAATCAATGCCATGCGACAAGAATAAATGTCCGTCCGGGTCCACCAGCCACCACTTGCCTTCTATCTTTTCGGCGCGGAAGAATCCAGTCGCCTTCGAGTTGAGGACCGCTGGCCCAACCGCCGTATTTGTCCCAGTCGTGGGGGCCCGGAGTGCGCGGCGAGTTCCGCGCCTCTGCTTCCACGCGCCGTTGCTGAAGTTCGGCGAGCGAACGAACTTTGCCGGGCCAATCCTTGTGTTTGTATTGGCCGAAAGTGTCGATGAATGGAAAGAACGGATCTGCATCTGACACCCAGGCCGTGGGCCGTGTGTGCTCGCCGCCAGCGCGAATGTCCATCACTTGAAAGCTGTGCGACTCGGTTGGGTGATCCACGAATAGGAGCAATTGCGTGACGTTCGTTACATCCAGCGCGTCTGGTCCGGCGGCCGCCTTGGGATAGCCGCGCATCCCAAAAAGTTTTCCGTCCAACGTGCTGTCCGCTTCCCGCACCAATCGAACGATGAGAGTGTTCGTTTGTCCTGGCTTCAACGTCATCGAATCGGTCACGCAATGCTTCGTCCCATCGGCGCCCGGATTGTCCACCCGGCAGCAAACCGTCACCCGATTGGTGCCCGTGTTATTCAAGCGCACCAGCACCGCCGCGTAATCCGACAAATCCCAATGCCCGCGTGGTGCTGGCATGGTGATGCCAGGCCAAGGCTGTCCGTGTCCCGTCTCCATCCGCAACGCGGAGTTAACCTCAGATTTTACCAATGCCACCTTGGAATCACTGCACTGAATCGATCTCGTGTCGAAGTCCCGACCGAAATCAAAAAGCATCCGCTCAGCCGCTCGCGTTTTCCATGGCGACAGCAGAAGAAGTAAAACAAGCCAACAAGTCGGCGCGCCTGACACGTGCTTACCTCGACTTGCCTCATTCACAATCGCATGTCGTTTCATCTTGCCTCAGGCTGTTGACGTTTGAATCTCTTCGAGTTCCGCGGCGGGTATCGTCTCATGATACCATCAGTGTGACACGATCATTTGTGGCAAGCCAGACAGTAAGTGTCTTCCCAGTTCTTTCCACATGCGGACACGCGTCGCAGGTTTCGAACGTGTTCCAGATCCAGCCGATTGGTTGAATTTAATTCCGATCCGACGACAGACCTCGCGCGGCAGCGCGGAAATGCGGAAATCTCGAACTGGCGGAAGGGGTCGTTTCTGAACCCTTATTGCCATCTGGTGATAAAGGCCGTAAGGGGTGATTCGCCCCCCGGCCTTCTCAAGGGCAAAATCGTTGGAGGAGGCTCTAGTGGAAGCACGATCACGCCTTGGTTTGAAGTTGTGTGCGCCAAGTTCAGCAAATTGGTCATGGCAGATTGCTGGGTAAATCGAGGCGGTGCAGAGCTGTGAGCCTCAACAGTTCCCATTTACCGCTTCTTAGCGTGAAAACAGGTCGCGGCTGTGATGCAGCTCCATGAATAGTCATCCGTATTTCATTCGTATTATCGGTCAAACCGTCAACAGTGTTGTTCATGTGTGCTGTCCCTAGCTCACACACTCACACATTCCCTGTCCACCAAATCGGGGCAAGACCAGAATTGGTTATTCCCAATATCCCGGCGTCCAGATCCAATCGGAACCGTCGTCATTTGGATCCCAATGGCCCGGAACCCACTTCACCCCGACTCGTGGCGGTACATCCCAATGGCCCGGAATCCAAACCCAACGTTCGTTCGGGTGCGCCCAATAACCTTCGACCCACACATGGTGTTCATCGGGTGCGTTGCCAACGATCTCGGCCTCTGGTGCCGGAGGATGTTCCACCACGACAAGTTCGCCGTTGGGAACAGCGAGCGTGGCGGGCTCGCGGACTTCAGCCTGATGTGAATAGGCGCAGCCGGTGGCCAGAATCGTTCCTGCCGCAAGCGGACCAAGAAAGCTAAGTATCCACTTCATCATTATAGTTCTCCTCAGTTTTCAGTTCTTGTGAATGATTGGCAAACTCCGCAACAATGTAACTTCTGAAACTTTCTAAATCCTATCATATGTGCGCCGTTGCGGGCAAATTCTTCGTATGAGTTGCATCGGCAGGGAATTTTTTCTTGAAAATCAGGGTAATTCACGTGAGTTGTGAACGAGAGCAATGAATTTCCCTTCCGCGAAACTCGCCCAAACCGGAACGCTCAAGACCGAGAGCCCGCTGCGCGATCTGGAGGCACTCATCCGCTCACGAACTCCGCTCATCTCCGTTGAAAGCAACGAGGAACCGCAAGTCGTTCGCATGGTGCGACAAATAGGGCAGCGGCTTCAAATCAAGGCGTATCGTTGGACGGTGACGGAAGGACTTCAGGCGTTTGATCCGTGCGACCAGCCGCAGCAATCGGTGCTCAAGTCCCAGGAGGTGCTCAATTATATCAAGACGGAATCGAACTGCCTGTTCGTGCTGCTCGACTTCCACCCGTATTTGCAGGACGCGGTTCACGTCCGCCAACTGAAAGACATTGCGCTGACGTACCCAGGCATTTTTCGACTGTCGTGCTGGTTGGTTATTCGCTTTCCGTACCGGAGGAATTGAAACCTTTCACCGCCCAATTTCGCCTGCCGCTTCCCACCGTTAATGAACTGCGTGGCATCGTCTATGACGTGGCCGCGGATTGGGGCGCTGACCACGGACATCGCGATGTGCAGACGACTAACAAAGCCCTTGATCTGCTTGTACGGAATCTCGCGGGCCTTACTGCTACCGACGCACGCCGGCTTGCCGAGAAGGCCATCAATGACGACGGCGTCATCTCCGAAAGCGAAATTCCCGAAGTCATGCGGGCGAAGTACGAATTGCTCGGGCATGACGGCCTCCTTTCCTTCGAGTATGAAACGGTGAAGTTTTCGGAAATCGGCGGGATGCAGCGATTGCGCAACTGGCTGGATGTCCGCAAAAGTTTTTTCCTGGAGGACGATAGATTTCTTGATCCGCCGCGCGGCATTTTGTTGCTGGGAGTGCAGGGATGCGGAAAAAGTCTCGCCGCGAAAGCTGCCGCCGCGATTTTCGGCGTTCCTTTGCTGCGTCTCGATTTCGGCGTGCTCTACAACAAGTATTACGGCGAAACCGAGCGCAATCTTCGCAAGACGCTGGAAACGGCCGAAGTGATGTCCCCCTGCGTTCTCTGGATGGACGAAATTGAAAAGGGTCTGGCCGTTGGCGACAGTGACGATGACGATGGACTCTCGCGACGGGTGCTCGGAACCTTACTCACGTGGATGTCGGAGAGGCGCAAGCCGGTGTTTCTCGTCGCAACGGCGAACGATATTACGCGGCTGCCGCCCGAACTCGTGCGCAAAGGGCGCTTCGACGAGATTTTCTTTGTCGATTTGCCTTCACCGCAAAATCGCCGCGATATACTTGCCATCCACCTCAAGAAGCGAAATCTGAATGCCGCTCAATTCGATTTCGCCGCGCTCACGAACGCCACGCAAGGCTTCTCCGGTTCGGAAATCGAGCAGGCTATTGTTTCTGCGATGTACACAGCACATGCGCAAGGACGTGTCGTTTCACAGCGGGACCTCCTTGCCGAAATTCAGCAGACGCGGCCGCTTTCGGTTCTGATGGCAGAGAAAGTGCAGGAGATTCGCGATTGGGCAGCGGAACGAACTGTGCCGGCTGATTAGACCGCCTGCAGCGGCAATCAAATCACCCACCTCGCGCGTGCCATAGCCCATCTTGCCCGCGGCCAGCGATTTGATCTTCGTGTTGATGATCTTGACAACCGCATTCTCGATGGCCGCGCCGGCTTTCGCTTCGCCGAGGAAATCGAGCATCATCCCGCCGGCGTTGATCGCCGCGAGCGGATTGATGACGTTCTGGCCGGTGTATTTCGGCGCGCTGCCGCCCATCGGCTCGAACATGGACGTGCCTTCGGGATTGATATTGCCGCCCGCGGCGACGCCAAGCCCGCCCTGAATCATCGCCGCCAGGTCCGTGATGATGTCGCCGAACATGTTGTCGGTGACGATCACGTCGAACCACTCCGGGTTTTTCACGAACCACATGCAGGTCGCGTCCACGTGGGCGTAGTCCGTCTTCACGGTCGGATACTTCGGCGCCATCTCGTTGAACGCGCGCCACCAGAGATCGAACGCGTAGGTCAGCACGTTGGTCTTGCCGCAGAGCGTGAGTTGCGCGGTCTTGCCGGCTTTCGTGTCTTCCGGCTTGAGACCTTTCCACGGCTTGCCGGCGCGCTGTTTCTTCGCCAGATCGAAGGCGTACTTCAGGCAGCGTTCGACGCCGCGACGCGTGTTCACGGCTCTCCTGGATGGCCACTTCGTGCGGCGTGCCTTTGAATATGAAAGCCGCCCGCGCCGGCGTAAAGGCCTTCGTTGTTTTCGCGCACGACGATGAAATCCATGTGCTCCGGGCCCTTGTCCTTGAGCGGACAATCCTGCGCGCGATAAAGTTTCACCGGGCGGAGATTGATGTACTGCTCGCAACTCGAAACCGCAGCCGCAGCAGGATTCCCTTCTCCAGAATGCCCGGCTTGACCTGCGGATGGCCGACGGCGCCGAGGAAAATCGCTTTGAACTTGCGCAGCTCATCCACCGCGCTGTCAGGCAGCACCTCGCCGGTCTTCAGATAACGCTCGCCGCCGAAATCGTAATGATGCCAGTTGAGTTTGAATCCGAATTTCTTGCCGGCGGCTTCGCAAACTTTGATCGCTTCGCGCGTGACTTCCGGTCCCGTGCCGTCGCCGCCAATTACCGCAATATCGTAGCTTTTCATGAATTTCCGTTCGTCGTCCTCCGAATCCGTTCGGAGCGGAGCCGTGATGCTAATGTTTAGCGACTCTGTGGCAATGGAATTTTGCGGCGATGAACGAGGTGATGAACGGCGGGCGAATGATTTCTATTTACGGACTCCAAACCAGCTCCGGGTTATCCGCTCGTCCCTTCTTTGCGGCGAAATCCCAGTAGGCAATGTTCTTGAATCTTGCCGCGTGGCCGTCGAGGAAGGTGAATTGCGCGCCAGCGCCATGCAGGTTCGTGTGAACGTAGTTCGGCGTGCCGACCGCGGGAAGGTTCTTGGAATCGAACAGCCACACTACGGCCGTCGGTCTTCGGATTGTAACGAGCTTTACCGGAAGGTTATTGGTACCGGTCCCGTTCACATTTTCGTTGAGGCAATAGTGAAACAGGTTAAGGCCATTGCTTTTCCGCGGGTTGCTGGGGCAGATCCAGAGCGAGCGTCCCACTGCGGCATCAGCATTCGTGCGCCACGGCATATCGTGATAGCGCGGCAGACTGAGGATTTGTGGCAACTGAACGTACCAGCCCGTGTTCGTGCTGCTTTCGCCGGGATTCGGCGTTCCGTCCGGCGGCAGATAGTCGTTATTGTCGGTGGCGTAAAGCTGCGTGGCCAATCCCCATTGCTTCAGATTATTAAGGCAAAAGGCGGCTTTGGCTTTTTCCTTGGCTCGACTGAGCGCGGGCAAAAGCAGACTGGCGAGAATCGCGATAATCGCAATCACCACCAGCAACTCAATCAAAGTAAATGCCCGCCTGTCTTTCACGCGTGCCGAAATAGTGTAAGCAGATTAAACGTTCGTTTCCGGGAGGCAAGTGTTTTGAAGTCACGTTTTGGCGAAATCCAATTCATCGACCGACGAGTTGGCGTTGCGTGCAGACGTTTCGCCACTTACTTTCCCGGCGCAATGATTCGTATGGTTCTGTTCGACATCGATGGCACGCTCGTGCACACGGGCGGCGCTGGCGTGAAAGCCTTCGCAAAAGTCTTCGCCAACGAGTTCAACGCCACCGACCATTTCGAACGCTTGAAATTTGCCGGACGCACTGATGTCAGCCTCGTCCGCGAGTTCTTTGAATTTCACAACATCGCGGCAACGTCTGAAAACTTCGAGCGCTTCTTCGAGCGCTACGTGTTCTGGCTGGACCACATTCTCGCGCACAGCAAAACCGAAGCTTGCCCGGCAATCCGGGAGTTCATTCATGATTTGAAGGCGCTGCCGCAACCGCCGCTCCTCGGCTTGCTCACCGGCAACATCCGGCTCGGCGCGGAAATCAAGCTGCGTCATTTCAATCTCTGGGACGTCTTCGAAACCGGCGCGTTCGCAGACGACTGTGAAGACCGCAATCAGATTGCGGCAGTTGCGGCCGAGCGTGGCACCCGGATTATCGGAGATCGGCTGGCTGGCGAAGAGATACTCGTCATCGGCGATACGCCTCTGGACATTCGCTGCGCGAGGGCAATCGGCGCAAAAGTTCTCGCCGTTGCGACCGGCGGCGCTAAATTTCACGAATTGAACCTGCATCAGCCGGATTGGGTGGTCCCGGATTTGTCCCATGTGACCGCGCGGCAGGTTTGCTTCGCAGACTCGCCTGACCCAACCACCGCCTGACATGAGCGATCCATTATCAGAATTGCAGGCGCGCTACGACCGGCTGAGTTTGCTCTACCACGTCGGCAACGTCATCCACTCGACGCTCGACGCCCAAGAGGCGCTGCAATTGATCCTGTCCGAAGCGGTGCGCGTGATGCGCGCTTCGAGCGGTTCAGTCGTGCTGGTCAATCCCACGAGCAATTTCCTGGAGATTCAAGCGTCGCAGGGTCTGCCTTCCAATGCAGCAGATTTAAAACTCCGCGTTGGAGAAGGCATTACCGGTTGGGTGGCGCGCGCGGGCAAACCGGCGCGCGTGGGCAACGTCGCGCAAGACCCGCGCTACATCATGCTGCGACGACATGTTCGTTCTGAACTAGCGGTGCCATTGGAGGTGAACGGCGAAATTCGCGGTGTTCTGAACGTGGATTCCGATCGGGAAGACGCTTTTTCGTCGGAGGATCAGGGACTCCTGGAAGCGCTTTCAGTGCAGGCCGCGCGCGTGATTCAAAACACGTGGCTTTACGAACAACTTCGGCTCAAGGCGCGGCTGTTTGAGTCGCTCGCCAACGTGAGCCGGACCATCAACTCCACGCTGAATCTGGACGACGCGTTGAATGTCATCACCCGCGAGGCTTGCGTGTTGATGCGCGCGAAAATGTGTTCGCTTCTGATGATGGACGAAACGCATGAATGGCTGGACCTGCGCGCGTGTCATGGCGCAGGAGAGGCGTATGTCAGCAAGCCGCGCCTGAACGCGAGTGAAAGCCTGTTGGGCGTCGTCGTGCGCCGCAAAAAGCCGCTGCAGGTTGAGAACGTGCAGGTCTCCAGCCGCTATCAGAACGTCGAGATTGCCCGGCGCGAGGGATTGGTTTCGCTGCTGAGTGTGCCGTTATTGTTTGGTGAAGAGGCCCTCGGAACAATCAACGTGTACACCGGGCAGCCATACAGCTTTTCGAACGAGGAAATTCGCATCCTCTCAGCGCTCGCCGAATTGTCGGCCATCGCCATTGAGAAAGCGCGGTTGTATGAGCGCATCGTGGACGTGGAAGAGCAACTTCGCCAAAACGAAAAACTCTCCGCACTGGGACTGCTCGCGGCAGAGGTGGCGCATGAAATTCGGAATCCGCTCACCGTGATGAAGATGCTTTATCACTCGCTCGACCTCAAATTCCCCAGTGCCGATCCGCGCAACCGCGACGCCAGAATCATTGGCGCGAAGATCGAGCATCTGAATAAGATCGTGGAGCAGATCCTCGATTTCGCCCGTACGAGCGAGCCTAAGCTCGCTCCAGTGAATCTGAATCAGTTAATCGATGAACTGGGTTTGCTCGTGCGGCACAAATTGAAAAACCAGCGAGTCGAATGGCGCTCCGTGCTCCAGCCGAATTTGCCGCCCGTGATGGGTGATGCCACGCAACTTGAACAGGCGTTCCTCAACCTGATTCTGAACGCGGCTGAAGCAATGCCCGACGGCGGCACACTAAAGATACGTTCGCGCGTGGTTCGTTCCCGAAGCGGAAACCATCTCACCTATATCGTGGTCGAGTTCAAGGACACGGGCTCCGGAATGAACAAGGAACAGCAGCGCCGCGCATTTACCTCGCTCTTGAGCACCACAAAGCGCCATGGCACCGGGCTTGGGCTGGCCATCGTGCACCGTATCGTCGAGGCGCATCGTGGAAAACTCACGCTCCGCTCCCAACCCGGGAAGGGCACGACCATCCGCGTCGCGCTACCTCAATGAGGCTTCGTCAGTATTGAATCTTGTCCGGCTTCGCTTGCCATTCTGCAAACGCTTTCAACGCTTCGGCGTGCAGGAGCTGCTTCATCGGCAATTTCCGCTTGCGAATGGGCAATGATACTTCGCGATAAATCAATTCGTCGTCGAAGCCAAGCCGCGCGGCGTCTTGGCGGGTGTTCGCGTAAAACACGCGGCGGATATGCGCCCAGTAGATCGCCGACAGGCACATTGGGCACGGTTCGCAGCTTGCGTATAAATCGCAGCCGTCCAGATGGAACGTTTTCAGCCGCTGGCACGCGTCGCGGATGGCGACAATCTCGGCGTGGCCGGTTGGATCGTTGTGCGACGTGACCTGATTAAAGCCGCGTCCGACGATCTTGTTGTCCTTCACGACAATTGCGCCGAACGGCCCGCCTTTGCCGCGCCGCATCATCTGAATTGAAAGCCGAATCGCCTCGCGCATGAAGCGCGTGTTCGGAGTGGTGGATTGTTTGTTCGGGAAGACCCGTGATTTTTCTGGCGTCGCCACGGTGGTAATCCTTCTAGTCCGTGATGCAAAAATCAATCGTTTTGCCGCGGCTTTTCTACAAAGATTTCGCTCCTGACGGAGCTGCGCGTGGCGGGCGGGAACGGGACGGTGGCCGTCTGCAAAGACCCGCAACCGCTGGCGATTGGAAATGAATTGCGGGGGTGACCCAGGGTAGCTCGTGCCTCGCAACCCTGGGCTTTGGGGCTGCCGATGGTGGCGTGTCTCGGAAGAATTGAAAATCACTCCGGTGCAGCGAGGAATCGTTTCACGTCTTCGGGTAAAGCAAGCGTGGCGTCGATCTCTTTGACCTTCCATGCTGCCGCGTTGGTTTTCATCTGTTGGAGAACGGGAATGGGAGCAGCAAGATTCTTGGCGAGCGATTGCGGAACATAGTGATCCTGCATCAATGCACTGCCAACCATCGCTGACAGAACACTAGGCGGCGTCTGGTAATGACCCGCGAAATACGACGGAAAGCGCATCTTTGTTACCTCGCCAACGAAGATCATATTCGCCCGTTTCTTAGACAGAATGACTTGCCCTCGCGGCGGATCTGTTGGAATCCACCACGGCACGACCGGATTCAAGTAGTCAGGCGACAGTGAGCCATACACGCCCAGCTTGTAGTTGTCTGCCTTGGCATCAACGAAGCGATTGCCTCTGGAATTCACGCGTGCACGGACAGAAAGCGTGGAGTTCCCAGTGTCCAACTGCGCAAAGACGCGGGCGTAAATCTGACCGTCACGGCTTGTCACGAAGAACTCTGCCCTGCGTTTCTTCATGTAAGCACTCAAGGACGACGGGCTGAAGAAGAAAACCATACCGTCCTCGCAGTTCTCTTTGGGGGCGAACAGTCTTTCTTGCTCCCAAAACCAGACTCCGCCCTTCGGCGCGCGGATTACATACTTGCCGTATTCTCCGTGATTCGCCGTCGCGGGAAGGCGTTGCCAACGGAACACGAGATCGGCGTGGGCGGCATCCGAGATTTCCTCTTTGGCGAGATCGAAACAAAGTTGTCCGTCTTGCGGAAAGCTAGCCGATTCAAAATTCAAATTGCGGATTTGCTCCTGCCGTATCAGCGATTCGCTCACAAGATGCAAGGTCCATTGCTGCGCAGGGCCGGCCTCAAATGGCCGCCACATGTATTCCGTTTCTTGGCCGTCCTGCCTGTAACCCGGCTTAGCCGCGCTGACAAAATCGGTTCTTGGGAGCATGCCTTTGATTGAAAAAGCACCGTTGGTATCGGTTATCCCTTTCACTTGTTTTTCGGCAATCCGCGTAGGTGTCCATGGGATTGGAATGTAATATCGCCAGTTCCAAAATCGAAAGGTGACTTCAACGCCTGAAAGACGTCGCCCGTCTTGGTCCAAGATAATTCCTTGAACTGTCGCGCCGTTCTTTCGGTCGCTTAACGCTTGAATCAACTGGATTCCAACCAATCCCAAGACGACGAGTACGAACAATCCAATCAGCAGGTAGATAAAGGAGCGGAAAATCTTTTTCACAGGATCATCTTCCGCCAAAGAGTTTTTCCACCTTCGCCTTCACCGCGGCATCCATCTTCCGCCTTCGCATTTGCTTCGGCGCGACAAGTGATTTCGCTTTCACGGTTTCCTCCGAACAACGCGTCTATTTTCTTTCGCACGTTTTCATTCATTTTGATCAACGGCGGCCAGGGGCGTTTGAAGCCTTCGCCACGCATTTTCTTCGTCGCGTCAATGCTGAGTTTGCTGCCGAGGGCGATTTCGCTCGTCGTGTGGTCGAGCACGTCCGCCGGGCCTTTGGTGAAGATGCTGTCCCGTTGCGGCTCGGTGTTGGCGCAGAGGCGGAAGAGGACTTCGCTGGTGTTATGCACGTCATAGTCCCGTCCGCAAGGGCTTTGCAGGATTGCAGCGGGTAGGTTTGCGGATGCTCACGAAGACGAGGTTATGGAAGATGTCTTCTGAAGGCGCGAGCTTCCAAACAGCAATCTCAAGCTGTTCATAACGACGACAACCGTGCTGCCCTCGTGGCCAACGACGCCGATGGTCAGCGGAATTTTGCCGAGCAGGGCAAACGTGACCAAAACTACGACGGTCCCGAGTGACACAACGAGGTTCTGGCGAATGACGCGGCGCGCACGCTGGCTGAGACGAAATGCGGCGAGGAAATTTTCCAGACGGTCATGCATGAGGACCACGTCGGCTTGTTCCAGCGCGGCGTCAGAACCTCGCGCGCCCATGGCCACGCCGATGTGCGCGGCGGCCAGACTCGGCGCATCATTCACGCCATCCCCAATCATCGCGACCTTCCTGCCTTGATCGGACAATCCTCGAATCTCCGCAACTTTGTTTTCGGGCTTCAGCTCCGCCCGCACGTCATCGAGCTGTAATTCGTCGCGCAGATGTTCCGCGGTGGCTTTGCGGTCGCCGGTGAGCACAACGGTCCGCAGACCTTCCTTCCGCAGTTCCTCCACGACCGGGCGCGATTGCGGTCGAATGTCGTCGCGAAGAATAATGCGCCCGAGCAATTCGCCTTCACTCAGCCAGATTTCCGAGAAACCAGCTTCGCTGGAAGGGACTTTTGAAATCACCTCAGAATGCCCGGCCTGCTGCAGCCAATCGCGTTTTCCAAGAATGCACTCGGCACCGTTACGTCGCGCGCGCAAACCCTGGCCAGTCACGGATTCAAAGTGCTGAAAGGGGACCGGTTCGATTCCCTGCTGCTTGCCGTGTCGCGTGATAGCCCGGGCGAGCGGATGCGTGGAAAGTTTTTCGAGCGAGTACGCCAGTTGTGCGACTTCGGCTTCGCGACCCGCCGGAAAGCTTTCAACCTTTTCGACGCGAAGTTCGCCAGTGGTCAACGTGCCGGTCTTATCGAGCGCGACGACGTCCACCTCAGCAAGTTTTTCAACCGCCGCGCCACCGCGGAAAAGGACTCCATGCCGCGCGCCCCAGGCGATGGCCGCCAACACCGCTGAGGGAATCGAAAGCACCAAAGCACACGGAGAGGCGACGACCAGCAGTGTCATCGTGCGATAGAAAGCGCTGTGCGATTCGATTTGCGATGCGAATGGCGCGTAACCGAACGCAAGCCACCACACAAAGAACATGATGACCGACAATCCCAGCGCGCCATACGTGTAATACGTGCTGAATTTATCGGTGAACTGCTGCGAGGGCGCTTTCTGTTGCTGCGCTTCCTTGATCAGCCGGATGATTTTTTGCAGCGAACTTTCCGCTGATGGCCGGAGCACAACCGCTTCGACCGCGCCCCACAAATTGATCGTGCCGGCCAGCACCGTGTCGCCGACTGCCTTTTCCACAGGTGTGGCCTCGCCGGTCAGATTCGATTCATCCGCGGCAGTGCTGCCTTTCGCGACTTCAGCGTCCACCGGGAATTGCGCGCCGGGTTTGATGAGCAATCGCATGCCGGAGCGAAGCTGCTCGACTTTGATCTCGTGTTCGTGGTGCTGTTCGTCGAGAACGGTGGCGACCTTTGGCGCCTCACGGAACAGCGAACGAATTTCTTTTTGCGTTCGGCCAAGCGCGAAATGTTCGAGCGCTCCGGAAAGCGAAAAGAGGAACAGCAGCGTCGCGCCTTCAGCCCAGGCATTGATGCAGGCCGCGCCGACCGCGACTGCGAGCATGAGGAAATGGACATCAATACCCCGCTTCCTTAAACGCTCCCAAACTTCTTCCGCGGTAAACCAGCCACCGGCGAGATAAGCGAGGAGGTAACCGACAATGTGCCACGGTTGCGCGCGGAAGAAGAAACCAATCAGCCCAAAAACGCCGCACAGGATTGCCGCGAGCAACTGCACCTTCCATTCGTCAACGTGTTCGGCGTGTTCGAGGAATTCGACGTCGCGCTGGACAACCTTTGGCCAGGGAATGTCGCGCCAGCGCCAGAATTTCGGTGCGGTCGGGCACGTCACACGCGCAATCGTCGTCTTGTCTCCCTCTTGTTGAATCGTGATTCGATGGCGCTCCTCGTCAGACAGCGGAGTGTTGCAGGTCTGGCAATTTCCCTGCCCTTCCAACAGAAGACAGTGCTCGCTGAGGCCCTGCTTGTAAACGCGCTCGATGCGTTCAGTGAGCGTCTCGGCCAGGCGCGGTTCGTCCGTTTTGCCGAGTGTCGCCAGAGAAATGGTCTGGCGCGCGCGATTGATCGTCACAGCTTCCAGTGTTCTCTCTGCGTCGAGCGCCTCGACGACCGAGCGCGTGAGGCAGCGCGCGGAATCGGGGCTTGCTTTTGGCGAGGACCTGGTTCGTGACGTTGTCATGACTGTCTATCTGATCTTTACCACATTGGGCGGACGGCAGCGATGCCAATTTGTCTCCCAGGAAAATGAATTTTTTGATGCAAAGCGAATCGGTTGTGGCATACTCCCGCGAATCCGCGCTGCAAATCTGGACGTAATTTCTGCAATCGGACCGGGCCTTTGAGTTGACGGATAACCTGGAATGAACCTGACCAGCCACACTGTTGTTGCGAATTGAAATTATGACACATGGACCGCTAGGAAGCTGTAAAACGACAAACAAGAAGTTAATCGATTGGGTAAACGAACAGGCTAAGCTCTGCACTCCGGACCGGGTCTTTTGGTGCGACGGCTCGGAAGAAGAGAGTCGGGCGCTGTGCGATCTCATGGTAAAGAGCGGCACGCTTACAAAGCTGAACGAAACGAAGCGGCCGGGTTCTTACCTCGCCCGTTCGCATCCGAGCGACGTCGCGCGGGTCGAAGACCGCACGTTCATTTGCTCCAAGACCAAGGAGGCTGCGGGCCCGACGAATAATTGGGCTGACCCTGCCGAGATGAAGCAGAAAATGCTCGCTCTTTTCAAAGGCTGCATGAAAGGGCGGACAATGTATGTCATCCCGTTCGCCATGGGGCCTCTAGATTCGCCCATCTGCAAGGTCGGTATTGAGATCAGCGATTCTCCGTACGTCGTAGTGAACATGCGCATTATGACGCGCATGGGTAAAGCCGTGCTTGAGAAGCTGGAAAAGGACGGCTCGTTCATTCCGTGCATGCATTCGGTCGGCGCGCCATTACAGCCGGGGCAGAAAGATGTGCCGTGGCCATGCGAGCCTGACCCGCAGAAGAAATACATCGTTCACTTTCCGGAGGAGCCCTCCATCTGGTCCTTTGGTTCCGGCTATGGCGGCAACGCGTTGCTTGGAAAAAAATGTCTGGCGCTGCGCATCGCCTCAGTGGTGGCAAATCGCGAGGGTTGGCTCGCCGAGCACATGCTCATCCTTTGCCTCACTTCACCGCCGGGAAAGAAACATTACATTGCAGCCGCCTTCCCAAGCGCCTGCGGAAAAACCAACCTCGCAATGATGCGGCCTTCACTACCGGGCTGGAAAGTTACCACGCTTGGCGACGACATTGCCTGGATCCGCGTTGGCCAGGACGGACGGCTTTATGCGATGAATCCAGAAACCGGTTTCTTTGGTGTCGCGCCTGGCACATCCATGAAATCGAATCCCAACGCCATGGTTGCCTGTGCCAAGAATACCATCTTCACGAACGTGGTTCTGACGCCGGATGGCGACGTTTGGTGGGAAGACATGGGCGTGACTCCGCCGGCCAAAGGCATTGACTGGCAGGGCAACGAGTGGACGTTCGACAGCGGAAAGAAGGGCGCGCATCCGAATTCGCGTTTCACCGCGCCCGCATCGCAATGCCCGGTGATCGATCCAGACTGGGAAAATCCGCGCGGCGTGCCGCTTTCCGGGATTCTTTTCGGCGGGCGCCGACCCAGCACGATTCCGTTGGTGAACGAGGCCTTCGATTGGGAGCACGGCGTATTCATGGGTTCAGCCTGCGGTTCGGAAACGACCACTGCCGCGCTCGGCCAGGCCGGTGTGTTGCGTCGAGACCCGTTTGCCATGCTACCGTTCTGCGGTTACAACATGGGCGATTACTTCGCGCACTGGCTTTCGTTCGCTCAACACACAGATCGAAATAAATTGCCAAAGATTTATTTCGTGAACTGGTTCCGCAAAGACCCGACAGGCAAATGGCTCTGGCCTGGTTACGGCGAAAACAGTCGCGTGCTCAAATGGATCTGCGAACGCGTTGACGGAACGGGCAAAACGCAGCAAACGGCCATCGGCAATCTGCCGACGCCCGATGCGCTCGATCTTTCCGGCCTGAACCTTCCTTCCGAAGACGTGAAAACACTCACGTCCGTCGAGACCGAAGGCTGGAAGAAAGAAGTTGAAGACGTGGCCGCAAACTACGCGAAGTTCGGCGATCACCTGCCGAAAGCTCTGGCTGACCAGCTCGAAAAACTGCGGAAACGCTTGTCAGCATAGAAACCGTTTCATCACGAAAACGTTTACAAAGCGCGTTTCCGGATTATCCGGAAACGCCGACTTTATCACGCTGGGCGCGCGGAAATTTCGAGCATGCGGTCGATGGGCAGACGAGCACGCTTCAGGATGTTGGCCGGCAATTCGATTCGCGGCGCGAGGTTCTTCATGCAATCACGCAGCTTCACGAGCGTATTCATCTTCATGTATTTGCATTCGCTGCACCGGCAATTGTCGGTGGGCATTCGCATCACATCGAAGGTGGGCGCGCAGATGAACTCCTTGCCGGGACATTCCTTTTGCATCCGATGAATGATGCCTGATTCGGTGACGACCACGAATTGATTCGCCGGACTGGTTTTGCAGTAGGTGATCATCTTTTCAGTCGAGGTCACCGCGTCGGCGAGGTCGCGCACCTCCCGCAGGCTCTCAGGATGGACGACGATCTTCGCCGCGGGAAACTGCGCGCGAAGCTTCAGCAAACTGTCGCGCCTGAACTCCACGTGCGCGTAACAATTCCCACGCCACAACGTCATCGGCCGGCCGGTTTGTTCCATCACCCAGGCGCCGAGATTCTCGTCCGGAACGAAAAGCAAATCTTTGTCCGCAGGCGCGGCGTTCACGATCCTGACTGCATTGCCGCTTGTGCAAATTACATCGCTCAACGCCTTCACGTCCGCGCTGCAATTGATGTAAGCGATGGTCCAAAAATTCGGATTTGTTTTCTGGAACTCAGCGAGTCTATCAGCCGGACAACTTTCCTCAAGGGAGCAGCCGGCGTCCTTGTCCGGGAGCACGACGACCTTGCCCGGGTTCAAGATCTTCGCGGTTTCAGCCATGAAGTGAACGCCACAGAAAACAATTACTTCCGCGCTCGTCTTTGCAGCCTGCTGCGAAAGGCCGAGCGAGTCGCCCACAAAGTCCGCCACGTCCTGAATTTCCGGCACCTGGTAATTGTGCGCGAGAATGACAGCATTCAGGTTGCGCTTGAGTTCAAGAATCTCACGCGCAAGCGGCTCAACCTGGGCTCGCGGCATGGCGGGCCGCACGCGCAAACGGTCCAGGCTGACTGGCTGAACTTCAGCGACATCAATCATGTTAAAAAGGTACGGTCGCGCCTCAGAGCCGTCAACCAAGCCGTTGTGAGGATTTGCCGTCCAACCTACTTCCGATGCCGCGCCATGAAGCAATGGTCGGTGCAGGTCAGGTCGGTGCGGCGTTGCCTGGCCAGCAGTTCACCATAAACCCGCGCGTCGCGAAGCATCATTTCGAGACGCTTCTTGAACGGTTCTCCGACAATTTGCCCATCCTTCAAATCCGTGTCCTCGGCGAAGGAAATGCCATAGGGAAGGGTCCAGGCATAGCATTGGCGCGCAACCGTGCGCAGCTGATCCGTGACAGTCAGACCCTTTTCATGCGAAGCGACGATCGTGACGAAAAGTTTTCCAGCGAACTCGTGCCAGAAATGGTCGAGGAAGTTTTTCAGCGGACTGCTGATGCAGCCGTGGTAATCCGGTGTGCCGAGAACGAGAACATCGGCTTTGTCCACTCGCTTTTGCAGTGCCTGAAATTTCAAGGAATCATAGGCAGTGTCCGGATTGTAGAGCGGGAGTTGGTCTTTCTGAAGGTCGAGAACGTCCACCGCGCAACCGTCCGCACGGAACCTTTCCGCGACATGCTGAAGAACCAGTTTCGTCACCGACTTGCGATGCAGGCTGCCGATGACGGCGAGGACATTCAGAGGTGTTTCTGGCATGGCCGCAGGCTATCAGCGGGGGCGAGGGATGTCGAATCAGCAGGCGAACATCAGACAGCGACGCCCAAGATGCGAATAAGCCAGACAAGCCCGTATGCTATGGTGCCAGTGACAGGAAGTGTAAGGACCCATGCCCACACCATCCGTTCAACGACGGTCCATTTGATGGCGTTGAAGCGCTTGGCCGCGCCCACGCCCATGATCGCAGCGGAAATATTGTGCGTGGTGGAAACTGGAATGCCGAGATGTGTGGCCGCGAAAATGACGGTTGCCGAGCTGGCTTCGGCCGCGAAACCGTTTATCGGATGCAGCTTGACCATTTTGTGACCGAGCGTCCTTATGATGCGCCATCCGCCGACAGCCGTGCCCGCAGCCATGGTCATGGCGCAGATCACCTTTATCCAGAGCGCAATTTCGACCGAGTGTCCCGGCGGGGGCGCGGGCGTGCGCAGAAACGAAAGCCATGCGGGCAGATGCTCGAAATGGCCTGCTGTCGTTGCGCCCATGAGCATCAGCGCGATGATGCCCATCGTTTTCTGCGCGTCATTGGTGCCGTGCATGACGCCCATGGAAGCCGCGCTGAAAATTTGAGCGACGCCAAAGAAGCGGTTGACCCGCTGGGGAGGGCGGCTGTGGAGAATCAGATAAAGCAAGGCCATCAATACGAATCCAAGGATGAGTCCGGCGATGGGCGAGGTGATCATCGGGACAATCACCTTCCACCACAGTCCTTTTCCAAGCCACCAGTGTTGCTTGTCAGGCTCCGCCCAGATGAGCACGCGCCAGTTGTTGTGGGCGGCAGCGAGCGCCGCGCCACACAGTCCGCCAATGAGCGCATGGCTCGAACTGGAGGGCAGGCCGAACCACCACGTCAGCAAATTCCAGGCGATGGCTCCGATCAATGCGCAAAGAATAATGTCCGATGTCATCGCCACCGCGCTGGTGTCCACCAGTCCGGAAGAAATGGTTTTGGCAACGGCCGTGCCCAACATCGCGCCAAGCAGGTTCGTAAACGCTGCCATGACGACTGCCTGCCGCGGTGTCAGAACTTTTGTGGAAACGATGGTGGCGATGGAATTCGCGGTGTCGTGAAAGCCGTTGATATACTCGAATATCAGCGCCACCAGAGTCACCGTTAAGACGAGAAGCATGGCGCGTCAGGAATTTTTCAGGGCGATTTGGGAAACGACGTTTCCGGCGTCGCGGCAGCGGTCGGTGACCTTCTCAAGCAGTTCATAGAGGTCTTTGAGCACGATGACTTTCAAGGCATCATACCTGCCGCTGAACAAATCGCGGTAATGCTCCATGATGGCCTTGTCCGCGTCGCCTTCCACCTGCTGCAACTTGTCATTGAGGCTTTTGATTTCGTCGAGGTCCACTCCGCCGCGCAGGCTTTTCACCATCTGCAACACGCAATGGGTGGCCTGATCGAGCAAATCAATCTGCTTGGAAAAATCCACGCCACGCACCTGTTCTGGCGCGAGCAGCAGGCGCTCGCCGAATTTTTCCACGGTCTTGGGAATTCGATACAGCGCGTTGCAGAGGGATTCGATGTCCTCGCGTTCCAACGCAGTCACAAAGGTCGTGTAAATGGCGTTGCGAATTTGAGCCGTGATTTCCTTGTCCTTTCGCCGCGAGCGGGCGAACTCATCAAGAGTGACCGGTCTGTCCAGGCCCTTGCTGAGGTTGACCAGCGACTGCACGCTGTTGCGAGCTTCTTGTGCGCTCGCTTCCAGCAGTTCGAAGAACATGTCTCCCTTGCCGAGTAATCTTTGGAGCGAAAACATACGCGACTTTGTCACACAAGCGCGCAAAAAGCGCACGAAAAAAATCTGCGGGCCAAGCGAACTCGCCCAGCAGCTCCGCCGCAGACGGTTTACAGCGGCCAGAGATTGTTCAGCACCGAGTGCCTGCCAATACGCTGACTTCGCGCGATGGCTTGCGTGATGTAATCCTTTGCCGAACGAACCGCCTGGGCCAACGGCTCTCCCAAAGCGATTCGGGCCGCGATGGCAGCCGAGTAAGTGCATCCGGTGCCGTGTGTCCTGACACCTCTCACAAATGGAGCCGTTAACAGCAATTCGTCTTTGCCATCGAAGAAGATGTCGGCCGCCTCGGTCCCGCCATGCAGATGTCCGCCTTTGATCAGAGCGGCACAACCAAACCGATCGTGAATTTCCCGGGCGGCGCTTCGCAGGTCTTGAATGTCCTTCAAGCACCGGTGCGTCAATACCTCTGCCTCGAATAGATTTGGTGTAGCCAGAGCGGCGAGTGGCAGGAGTTGTTTTTGCAGCACTTTGATGGCGGAAGGCATGAGAAGTCGGGCGCCGCTCGATGAAATCATGACGGGATCGACTACGAGAGGCGGGCGTCCAGCTCCTTTAAAAAAATCTGCGACGACACGGATGATTTCTTGCGAGTAGAGCATTCCTGTCTTTACCGCTTTTGGTGGCAATTCCTGAAACACCGCCTCAATTTGCCGACGAACCATTTTGGTTGTGCATGACTGAACTCCCAACACGCGTTTGGGGTTCTGCGCCGTAATGCATGTGATCGCGCTAGTGCCGTGGACGCCCAACGCGGCGAAGGTTTTGAGGTCGGCCTGAATTCCCGCGCCGCCGCCGCTGTCTGATCCAGCGATCGTTAGCGCTACGGGCAAATGCTTCATGCGATTCATTGTTCTTCAATTCCGGACTTGGTTCGAAGCGAGTCAAACGGTAGGACGTGCATACGTTTTGGACAAGAAAACCTTCGCGAGGACCACGAACACGTTGAAGCCGTGCGCCAGCCGGTTATACTCGCGACATGGACAAGGACCAAGTCGCCGAAATGCTGGTCAACATCGGCACGCTGCTGGAGCTGAAGGGTGAAAATCCGTTCAAGACCCGCGCTTATCAGAACGCCGCCCGCACGCTCGAGAGCTGCAGCGAGCCGCTCGAAAAGCTCGTCGCCGAGAACCGCCTCGGCGAAATCAAAGGCATCGGCGAGGCGCTGCAGAAGAAGATCACCGAACTCGTCACCACCGGCAAGCTGGCAGTACTACGAGGATCTGAAAGCCTCATGCCCGCCGGGCTGCGTGGCGATGCTCGACATTCCCGGGCTCGGCCCAAAGAAGATCAAGGCGCTGCACGACGAACTGGGCATTCAAACCGTCGAGCAGCTCGAACAGGCCTGCAAAGACGGACAAGTCGCCGAGCTGAAAGGCTTCGGCGAAAAGACGCAGACGAACATCCTGCGAAGGCATCAACCGCCGCCGCTCCTACGCCTCGCGCCACCTCCTCAGCGACGCGCTGCTCGTGGCCGAGCCGCTGCTCGAAGCGTCTGCGCCCGCATCCCGACGTGATCCGCTGCAGCGCGGCCGGCAGCCTGCGGCGGCAAGGAAGTCATCGGCGACATTGACTTGCTCGCCTCGTCGAAGAACCCGGCAGACGTCATCGATTTCTTCACCAGCCAGCCCGGCATTCTGAACGTCCTGGCCAAGGGCGAAACCAAGGCCAGCGTGCTGCTCGAAGGCGGCATCCAGTCCGACCTGCGCGTGGTGAGCGACGCGGAATTTCCTTTCGCGCTGATGTATTTCACCGGCAGCAAGGAGCACAACATCGTCATGCGCCAGCGCGCCATTCGAGCGCGGCCTGCGGCTGAACGAATACGGCCTGTTCCGTTCGAAGGAGGAAACGCGCGACCCGAAACTGCTCGTGCCGTGCCAGACCGAGGAGGAGATTTTCGAGAAGCTCGGCCTGCACTATATCCCGCCGGAGATGCGCGAAGACATGGGCGAATTCGCGCTGGCGGAAAAGGAACCGCTGCCGCGGCTGATCGAGTGGACCGACCTGAAAGGCTCGCTGCACAATCACTCCACCTGGAGCGACGGCCACCAGACGCCTCGAGGAAATCGCCAAAGCCATGCGCGAACTCGGCCTTGCCTACTGGGCGATCACCGACCATTCGAAGTCCTCCTTTCAGGCCAACGGCCTCGACGCCGCGCGGCTGCGCAGCAGCTCAAGGAAATGAAGGCAGCTCAATCAGCGATCTCGCGGACGAGGGCACCGATTTCCGCCTGCTCACCGGCACCGAAGTGGACATTCTCAACGACGGCAAGCTCGATTTCCCCGACGACCTGCTGGCGGAACTGGATGTGGTCGTCGCCAGCATGCATCAACGGCTTGCACTCAGACGAGGCCGAGAACACCAAGCGCCTGATTCGCGCGGCGGAGAATCCTTACGTCCACATGCTCGGCCACCTGACCGGCCGGCTGCTGCTGCGAGCGCGAGCCGTACAAGGTGAACCAGCCACGCCGTGATCGACGCCTGCGCCGAAACCGGCACGTGGATCGAACTCAACGCCACACCGGACCGCTTCGACATGGACTGGCGCCACTGGCCGTACGCCAAGAGCAAAGGCGTGAAGTGCGTCATCAACTGCGACGCGCACCGCTTCGAGCACGCGGGCTTTCTGCGCCTCGGCGCCGGCATCGCCCGCAAAGGCTGGCTGACGAAAGACGACGTGATCAACACGCTGCCGCTGGATAGACTGAAAAAGGAATTGCAGCGGAAGCGATCGCGATAGCAACCCGGATTCTCCTGGCTTTCTCACGCAACAGATGCTTTAGCCAGAGTTCACCCGATGTCCAAAACACTGCGAATACCCGGTCGCCGTTCGCAGTGTGTTTGCAGGCCGTCCCTCCGCACCCGATGGCTTCATCATCTGGATGTGGAGCAATGACGAGCACGTTCATATCTCAACTTTCTTCGCAAATTGCTGAATAGAGAGCGGCATATTCACGTCATTCGCTTATCGGAAATCGTCTTTGACGCTTTGAACGTAAGATCAATCACAATGCTGCAACGATCCATAGACTCAACCGCCTCGCAGGACATCATGTTATCAAGCCACAATGCATCGTTGGCGCGAGAGCAAAATGATTGCGGCGGTTCCGGTGCTGGCGTAAAGAGAGTCATGCGTTTTCTTCGCCGAAATCAGTACCTCCTCTGCTTCGCGGCTGTGCTTGTTTTCTCGGCGGTGATGGTGGTAAGACAGTTCTTGATCAATCAATCGGCCCATGTGGAACTGCGGGAGGACTTCATACTTCTTTGCGAGCGGAATGAAACGAAGGCATCCGAGCGGCTTTATCAATTGCTCGTTCAGGAGCTGCCTTCGGTCTCCGAGAAGGGCCTCGTGGAAGATCTGGAACGCAGCGCAATGCTGGTAGATCCCAGAACAACCACAACCGACAGTCTCCTTTGGAAATACTACGTGAGCGTGAAGAACGAATTGGACAAGAGATCCCGGAACCGTCTGCCTCGCGCACTCAGGCGCGCTGAACAGAACTGAACCTTCCAACGCGACGGCAGAATGCCCGAATCTTTAGTCAACACAGCGGAACGCATCAGGGTTGATGGGAAATTTTTCCGTCTCGGTTCACGGAAGTTTCACATCAAAGGCATCACCTATGGGCCGTTCGCGCCGAACTCAAACGGCGAAATGTTCGCATCGCCAGAACAAGCAGCCCGCGACTTCAAGCTCATCAAGGAACTCAATGCCAACGTCGTGCGAGTTTACCATGTGCCGCCGAGGTGGTTCCTTGATCTCGCGGCTGAACACGGGCTGAAGGTGTTCGTGGACGTTCCGTGGCCGAGGCATCTTTGTTTTCTCGATTCGGAACGTTCGCAAGAAGAAGCGCGCCGCGCGGTGCGTAACGCGGTCAAATCCTGCCGAGGACACGAGGCGGTTTTTGCTTACAGTGTCGTAAATGAAATCTCCGCCGAGATCGCGCGCTGGAGTGGGACGAGACGAGTTGAGCGTTTTTTAGATGAATTGATCTCGGAGGGGAAGGCGATTGATCCGGATTGCTTGTGCACCTTCGCATCGTTTCCTCCGACGGAATTTCTGCGCGCGGGATCCGCTGACTTCGTTTGTTTCAATCTCTATCTGCATCAACCCAAGGCTTTTGAAGATTATCTCGCGCGGCTGCAGACACTCGCCGCTGCGAAGCCGCTCGTCCTCGGGGAATTTGGAATGGACTCCATCAGGGAAGGAGAAACACGCAAATGCGAGTTTTTGAAATGGCAGATCGAGCTGGCGTGTCGCGCAGGACTGGCTGGCACTGTTGCATTCAGTTTCACAGACGAATGGTTCCGCGGTGGCGTGCAAATCGAAAACTGGGGTTTCGGGTTGACGACACGAGATCGCGATCCCAAGAAATCGTTTTATGCTGTGCAGGAGCAGTATCGAATCGCGCCATATTTTCCATTGCCGCGCGAGGAAAAAGTATCGGTCGTTGTCGCGACCTATAACGGCGCCCGGACTCTGGAGAGCTGCGTCGAATCGTTGACCGCTCTGAATTATTCCAACTACGAGGTCATTGTGGTGGACGATGGCTCCACAGACAGGACGCCCGAAATTAGTGCGCGATTCCCAACTGTCCGCTACATCCGCCAGGAAAACCGGGGGCTATCTGCCGCGCGCAACACCGGCATACGCGGAGCGACCGGCTCAATTGTCGCGTTCACGGATAGTGACTGCCGTGCGGATGAAGATTGGCTCTACTATCTTGTGAATGATCTGCAGCGTGGCGGCTTTGCCGGAGTCGGCGGACATAATTTCCTGCCGCCCGACGATTCATGTGTCGCGGCTGCGGTTCTGGTCTCACCGGGCGGTCCTGCCCACGTGATGTTGAGTGATCGCGAGGCCGAGCACATTCCTGGGTGCAACATGATGTTCTACAAATGGGCACTTGAAGAGATTGGCTTCTTTGACCCGCTCTTCATTAAAGCGGGCGATGATGTGGACGTCTGCTGGCGCATACAGGATTGCAATTTGAAAATCGGTTTCAGCCCGGCGGGTTTCGTCTGGCATTACCGCCGCTCAACAGTGAAGGCGTATTTGAAGCAGCAAGCCGGTTATGGCGAGGCCGAGGCGCTGCTGATCGGCAAACATCCGGAACACTTCAACTCATTCGGAGGCGGAATCTGGCGCGGGCGAATCTATGCGCCGTCACATACGGGACTGTTACTGCGGGGTTCCGTCATCTATCACGGGGTTTTTGGAAGCGGGTTTTTCCAGCGATTATACGCTCCCGATCCCGTTCAGCCATTGTTACTTTGCACTTCACCAGGCTATCACGTTTGCGTGAACCTTCCGCTCCTTTTGCTTGCGTTTTATTTTAGACTGTTCGTGCCATTGGCCATAGCGAGCATCAGCATTTCGCTCATTCCGTGCATTGTGGCAGCGGCCCAGGCGCAACTGCCCCGCAAAAAACAGCGGCTCTGGTCGCGTCCGTTGGTTGCACTTCTCTTTTTTCTGCAACCTATCGTTCGCAGCTGCGCGCGCTTCAAATGGCGACAGAACCTTCGCGTCAACCGAGGCAACATACCTGTCGAACGCTCCGCCGCTCAGTTCTCGGAAGAAGTTCCCGAGACGGTCCGGTTCTGGTCAAGCGGTACAGCGACGCGTTACCGTTTTCTGACGGAGATCCTCACGAAGCTCGAACAGGCAGGCTGGGACTTTAAAACCGACACAGGCTGGCGGCCGTACGATCTGGAAATACCGGCCAGCGTCTGGACGCGTCTAAGACTGACAACCGTCAGCGAAGAGCTGGAGCACGGCGAAATGAATTTTCGCTGCCGTATCCAAGGATTCTGGTCTTTGCCGAGCCGAATCGCTTTCTCCGCGGCGGCGGCGATTACGGCTCTGTTGATTTACTCATTGGCACACCACACTCCCTGGATTTGGATGGTTCTGCCAGCCGTGTGGCTCGTGTTTTGGTTCTTCGAAGATGAAAAGGAAGAACAGCAGCGGGCATTGCTTACGATCATCGATACCGCTGCGAAAGAACAATCGCTGGTGAATCTCGAATAGACCTTCGCTCTCAAACGGTAATCGCGTTTCGCTGTTTCGATCTTCTTGTAATGCGTAACTATCGCCGATCTCGCCAATCATCGACGGTGATTAGAGGCGTCTTCTTCGCGGCGACGTGCGTGTCGAAGTAAAGGAGCGCGCAAGTTTTCGTATGGCGATCGAGTGCCACGCGTCTGCCGTTATTGCCGACGCCGTTTCGAGGGCTCGGTGTCCCGTTTGCCAGATAGGGAAGATGACCGGGCGTCCAGACGTCGTAGAAATCGGCGTTGCCGTTTGGGTCCGCGATTGTAATTGGGCCGAAGTCAGTGCTGCTCTCGCGGTCAGCCAGATAGACCGTGTCAACGGGACGTTGAATGGAGTTCAGCTTGGAGAGTCCCGATACTTCTGAACCGGTCGGGTCGGTCGGGCTCGAGAACGTCCAGCCATTCACCACGTAAGTGACGAGTTGTTGCTGACCTGAAAAGCGTGGATCGGGATTTGGATAGCTTGGACACAAATAGAGTTTCACCTTCGAGTAATCCGAGGAAGTTCTGACGCCCAAATTTGGCGCCAGCACCTGCCACCAATGCGGAGCATTGGCGCGGGCCGCGACATTGTTGTTGTCGTCCGCGTACATGATGAGGGCTATTCCCATCTGATGAAGATTGTTCAGGCACTGCGTCTTCTTCGCGGTTGCCTTGGCCTTGGCTAATGTCGGTAGCAACATAGCCGCTAAGATCGCAATGATGGCGATGACCACCAAAAGTTCAATTAGCGTGAATGCTGCGGTTCGCTCGTGTCGAATAGGGTTTTTCATGTTTTGCTCGTCACGTTCGCCTGCGGTAAGCAGTGTATTGGTGTGCTGGTTGCCCAATGTTAGCAACCCGTATGCGGGCGAAAAGCTTTTTTTATCGGATGCCTGGGAATAGCTCGATAACGCGCCCAAATCACGCCGCCGGGCACTTTCCTGATTGAGAGGAGGCGCAGTGTCGCAGTTGCTCTGGCAGGAGGTTCGCCCGGAATATCAAAAAAACTCGTGATGCCCATGCCGCCGTCTGCAACAGGTACCGTGATGTGGCTGATCTCGTCAATCAGGCCGGCTCTGAGCATCGAACCGTTGAACTTGCCACCACCTTGGAGCATCAGCTTTCGCAGCCTGAAAGCGTGACCAAGTTTCTGAAGCGCGACCTTCAAATCAATTTCGCGTTTGCCACAGAACAAATACGAAATGCCCGCGGCTTGAAGATGCGCAAGGTAATCATTGCATACGCGATCCGTTACCAGCAGAACAATATGGTCGCCGCTCACCTCATTTGTCTGAAAGCGTAACGCGCCTCTCGCATCGGCACCGATCGCCAGGCGTTTGGCGTGTCTGTTCGCAATATGGTCGCAATGGGCGATTTGAACTTTAGTTCGCGGTAATTTCTTTTTCGAACCGTCGAACTCATCCATCGTCGTGGTTCCCACGAGCCACGCGCCGATGCCGAAACTAGCGGCAGTCGTTTCAAACAGATCGCTTTCGTGTTTGTAGCCGGGAAGCTTTCCCAGCGTTTGCCGATGATTTTGCCGTCCAGAGACGTGCACATGTGGCAGATCACGTAAGGTCTCATGACTTTCGGAGTTGAGTATTCGCAAAGAGAATACGCGCTAATGCCGCAAGCGCGAGGCGGAACCTTTTTTTCAACAAAAGCACTTTCAGGGTGTCACACCTCTGTAAATGGCAGCGGGTGGCATGGAACGTTCGCGGCAGTGAACTGCGGTGTCCGGCACAATTGTTGCAGTGCTGCACGTTTGTGATCCGGTGCTTCAGCTTCGTAGCGTCAAACGGTAACGTCATTAGTGGTGGCGCGGGCGTTCTCGCGGGATTGAATGCAAAGTCGCGTTTGCGCTTGCTGAACAAGCGTCCGGGACTAACTTTGCCATAGTTTGTGATAAAACATCCGAGAGCACGGCTGTTGGTATTCCTGTGTGCCAGCTTAGCTGGAACGACCGGTACTTGGGCAGAGTTTTTCGGACATGTTCCAAACTCGTCAATTGCAGAGGGGCACGTCCGCTTTGATTTCAGGCTCAAACAGCAATGCCACACTGGAGGCTTTCGAACCGCTGCACGGCGGCAAAATTGGCGGCCATTCCGTCTGGGTTTCCTGGCTTGCCCCTGATAACGGCCTTCTCACGCTCACGACGTTGGGAAGCTCATTTGATACATTGCTAGGTCTATACACACTCCGGGCGGGAACGAATTCCCCAATGCAACGCTTGCGAGAAGTGGGCGGCGATGATGACGATGACGATCACAGATCCTTAAGTTCTTATGTGGCGGTCGGCGTGACTTCCAATCAGACGTATGAAATTGCCGTGGACGGATTCAACGGCGTCGTTGGCAATATCTCACTGCAACTCAATTTTCTCTCATCCACCAACCTCCAGCCGACGGTGCTTCGCCGGCCGGGAGATCAATCTTTGCGAATCGGTGATCCGCTGATTTTGTCCGTGGGCATCGTTAAGGTGAGAGAAATGAATCTTAGATGGTATCTGAACGGCAACCCCGTTACAGGCGACGGAGCCTCCCCGACACTTGTCATTCCCAGTTTGCAGCGAACCAATCTGGGATTTTACACTGTGAAGCTCGAACTGGAGGATGACAGCTTTTACAGCTCACCAGTGGAAGTTCAGATAAACTCTGAAGGTCAGTCGGACGTTCTGGCCAGATACAAAGCGGCGGACGCGGCGCGGTCCGGATTGTTCCGTAAAGCGGGCACGACTGGTGTCACACTCGGCTACAACGGAACGCAAATATTTAACACGACCAATTCCATCTTGGATACGAACGCGCCGTCCATCTGTGGCGTGGTCGGCGGCGCCCCTTACTGGTTTTCCTATCAGGCACCCACCAATGGCATCATGACCGTGGACACCAGTGGCAGTTCGTATCCCACACTGCTGGGAGTGTTTGCATATGACGGAACACTCTACAGCTATACAAACCTCTTTTCGGTCATCTGCGATACGACCCACGGACCCAACGGGCAGCCGAGCAGTGTTCAATTTGTGGCTGATGCCGGACGGAACTACTTCATTGTCGTAGATGGAGTGAACGGGGCACGTGGTATCGCTCATTTGAATTACTCGCTCACCTCCGGTCTGCCACCGCTGCCACCTGCGATTACTGTCCAGCCACAGCCCTTGACAGTTTCCCGGCAGACCACAGTTGCGCTGAATGTGGTGGCCGATGGGACTGCGCCGCTCGCTTACCAATGGTGGCGGGACAATACGATTCTGAATCAGCAAACCAACGCAAGCTTGTTGCTGATGAATCCATCAAGCAAAGATAGCGGAGCGTACACTGTCGCCATTACGAATGCGTCGGGCGCTATCACCAGCGATCCGGCGAATGTTCAGGTCATTACAGGACCGCAGACATTAATGAATCTCGCGTCAAACTGGATGATCAGCGCCTTTCCAAGCACCCGCGGTTATCAATATACTGCCGACTGTTCAACAGACGGCACTCTGAATGCTTGGTGGCCTTGGGCAACTGCGTTCCCGGACTACGGTGGAGTAATATGGCTCACCAACACGATACAGGGCGACGGATCCCTGTTCCTTCGCGTTCACTCGCCGTGATCGAGTTTGCGCGGGCGTTTTGAACTCGCAGATCATGAGCAACGAAAAAGACTTCTCCTGCCTCATCGTTGATGACGATTCAGGCTTTGCTTCAATGCTCGCGAAAGTTGTGAGCCAGGAAGGAGGACAGGTGCGCTCCTGCACAGATTTGAGGTCAGCGCAGGCTGAAATTGAGCGAACCCGTTTCGATCTTATCATCCTCGACAATCGCCTGCCGGACGGCACAGGTTACGATTTCCATCCACAGTTGGATCGCCTCTGCCCCGGCAGCGTCGTTATCATGGTTACCGGCGTGCCGGAACTGGGACAGGCCATAGAATTGACTCGTAACGGCCTGTTCGATTATCTGACGAAACCTGTCGATGTCGCTGATTTCATTGCCTGTCTGCACCGCGTTCGGCAACGCCTGAATCACCCTGATGCGTCAGTTGCCAGCGAACTCACGGGCGACTCGCCGGCAATTCGCGAAATCCTCAATTCGCTCACACAACTGGCACGCCATGCCAATTCCACCGTGTTGCTTCTTGGCGAAACGGGCACCGGCAAGGATCTCGCCGCGCGAATGCTGCATCGGCTCACGCACACCAGTCGTTCGCCGCAGCCGCCTGTACGTGCCGCTGAATTGTTCCGCCGTGCCCGCCGAGATGTTTGAGGCGGAACTGTTCGGCAGCGAGAAGGGCGCGTACACCGGCGCTGAAAAAAAACGCGAAGGTCTTATCGCCGAAGCTGAAGGCGGCACCCTCTTTCTCGATGAAATCACTGAGATGCCGCCGCCACAGCAATCGAAGCTGCTGCGTTTTCTCGATTCGCATGAATATCGTCCGCTTGGCACGAATGCGTTGCGCCACTTTACTGGCCGCGTGGTCGCCGCGACGAACCGGTCGCTCGCAGACGAAGTCGCGCAGGGGCATTTCCGAGAGGACCTGATGTTTCGACTCAGCGTTGCCACAGTCCGGCTGCCCGCGTTGCGCGAACACATTTCCGATTTGGAGTCGCTTACTCAAAATTTCCTGGCCCAATTGTGCAAAAAGTACCGGGCGCAAACAGCCGTTCCTCAAACCGGGCGATGTGGAGGGGCTTCGCCGGTATCATTTCCCCGGAAACGTCCGTGAACTGCGCAACCTTCTCGAACGCGCCCTGCTCCGGACGACCGAAGATGCGGCGTGGCTGGCGTTTGATTCCACCTGGTTGAGTGCCGGCGCGAGGCGCGAATCTGCCGCACCCGCTGGAAACGAGCGCCGTGCTCCGCCGCCGGAACGTCAACTCAATGCGCTTGAATTGCAGGAATATTACTTGATCCAGGACGCATTGCGTTCCGAAGACGGCGGTATTCGCCGGGCCGCTGCGCGACTGGGGATTACTCATCAGGCGCTGATGCGCCGGCTCGAAAAATGGCCGGAGCTCCGGCACGTCCCGGCGCGCGCAAATTGAAAATCGGGCTGCTGACCATTGTGTGGCGGTGCAATTCTGGACCACGTACCGGACCAGTGGTGCAGAAGCGGACCGTAAAGCCGCTTCTTGCCAGATTTTTTTGGCGGCATCCTGACTGCTCGTAATTCGGGCAAAACCCGACGATGCAAACGTTGAATACCGGACCGGCCTTGCTGTTTCGCTGCATGCTGGCATTTGTCGTGTTCGGCGCGGCGGACACGGGCGCGGTCGCCGGTGAATTGACGTCCACGAATACCTCTTCCGCAAGCCGACTCGTTGAGTTCGCCGGCAAAGTCGAAGTGACCTCCGCCGGAACCAACAACTGGTGCCCGGTGATGACGAACCAATGGCTCTTTCCAGGCGACCGGTTACGAACTGACCGCGACAGCCGCGCCACATTACAACTGTCCGATCGCAGCACCATCCGAGTGAATCAATCCACGATTATCGAAATCCAACCGCCTTCGCCACCCGCCCGTCACCGTTTCAATTTAAGACGTGGCATTCTGTATTTTCTCGGCCGGGAAAAACCGGCTGATGTGGAATTTGAAACTCCGCTGACGACAGGCGCGATTCGCGGCACAGAATTTCTGCTTTCGGCGGAAGCTGATGGCACCACCTTTCTCGCGCTCGTGGATGGCGCAGTTGCTCTGGCTACTCCCACGGAACGGCTCGCCCTCACAAACGGTCAGCAAGTCTTGATTCATTCCAACCTCCCGGCGCAGGTCGTTGCCGGGCTCCCGGCCGTGAACCTGATTCAATGGAGCTTCTACTATCCTGCGGTTCTCAATCCGGCTGACCTTTCGTTTGCGCAGGTCGAAACCAACGTGCTCGCAGTTTCGCTGGCCGCGTATGCCGCGGGCGATCTGCTTGCGGCTCTCGCTTCCGCGCCCAATAACTTCGCTACGAACTCTGCCAGCACTCGAAGCTACTTCGCCGCGCTCAAACTGGCCGTTGGCCGGGTGGATGAAGCCGAAGAATTGATTGCTCCAGCCGGCTCGGCTGCCGACCCGCTGCGCGAACTAATCGCGGCGGTGAAATTTCAGGCGACGCCTGTCGCGCGCGCTCCCACAAACAGCGGCGAATGGCTGGCCCGTTCGTATTTCCTCCAGTCGCAATCCTCGCTTCCTGCCGCACTGGCTGCCGCGCGGCGCGCAGTCGAACTCGCGCCGGATTTCGGTTTCGCGTGGGCGCGAGTGGCGGAACTGGAACTGGGATTTGAGCACTACCGATTGGCGCGAGAAGCCTTGGACCGCGCACGAAAATTATCGCCTCGTAATGCGCAAGTCGTCGCGCTGGAAGGCTTCCTTGCGCTTGGCGAGAGTCATCCGCGGGAGGCGTACGCGTTGTTTGATGGCGCGATCGCGATGGATGGTTCGCTGCCGACCGCATGGATTGGCCGGGCGCTGGCCCACGCGCAAATGGGCGATGACGAACGCGCGCGAAGCGATTTACAGATTGCCGCTTCGTTGGAACCGAACCGTGGACTGTACCGAAGTTACCTCGGAAAGGCCTGGAGCCAGTCCGGTGAAGATGCGCTGGCGGAAAAGGATCTTGCGCAGGCGAAGCAAATGGATCCGAGCGATCCAACCGCGTGGTTGTATTCCGCCCTGCGCTTTTATCAAACGCATCAAATCAACGCCGCCGTGCGCAATCTTGAACGCTCGGTAGAGTTGAACGACAACCGCAGCATCTTCCGCTCGCGCCTGCAACTCGACCGCGATCTGGCGACACGGAGCGCCAATCTCGCGGCCATTTACGATGCCGCGGGGTTGAGTCAGGTCGCTGAACGCGCTGCAAGCCGTGCGGTCGAGGAATCGTATTCCGATTTTGCGGGCCATTTGTTTCTCGCTGACAGTCTTCGCGGGCGACAGGATCCGGGACCTTTTGACCTGCGTCTCGAAACCGCGCGCGAAAGCGAACTGCTTGTCGCCAATTTGCTCGCGCCACCGGGGGGCGGGAATTTATCGCAGCTTCTTTCGCAGCGCGATCGGTTGCAGTACTTCAACGCGCGCCCGTTCGGATTCAGTTCCTTGACCGAGTATGGAAGTGGTGGCGACTGGAATGAAGAGGCAACTGCTTTTGGCCACGTGGACGGGTTTAGCTACGCATTGGACGCACAATACCTTTCACGGAACGGGCAGCGCCCAAACAACGATTTGGAAGACCGCATTTTCTCGTTCCAGGCCAAGCAACAAATCACGCCATCCGACAGCGTTTACTTTCAGGCGGGCTATTTTCATGGTGAAAATGGAGACGTGGCGCAGCGATACGATCCGCGCGACGCGGTCCTCGGCTTTCGCGCAAGAGAGGAACAGAATCCAAACTTGTTCGCTGGCTGGAATCACGAATGGTCGCCCGACAGTCACTCGTTGCTTTTGTTTTCGCGGCTTACCGACCGTCTGTCACTGACCAATCCCGAGCCGAGCATTCTGTTCATTCACCAGAACGGAGCGGGCATTTACCTTGTGGAGCCCTACCCGTATTTCAACCTGAAACAGAGTCTCGACTACACGCTCTATTCGGCCGAGGCCCAGCAGATTTGGGAAACGGAACACCATACCCTGATCATCGGCGGACGTTATCAGCGCGGCTCGGTGGAAACTGACGCGACTTTGTCGAACGACTTTCTCGGTGCGCCGCAGAACCAATCCGTTTCTCCGTATCTCGAACGCATCAATGGCTACGGCTATTACCAATGGCGACCGATTAGCACATTACGCCTGACCGCCGGCTTGAGTTACGACCGGCTAACCTATCCGCAAAACGTGGACCTGCCGCCGGTCCAGAATGGAGAAGACCAGCGTTCGCTTCCTGGCCCAAAGGCGGGCGTCACGTGGCAGCCGTGGACCAATGGCTGGCTGCGCGGCGGGTGGACACGTTCGTTGGGCGGACTGTTTTTCGACAACAGCATCCGACTGGAGCCAGTTCAGGTTGCGGGATTCAATAGCGCCTTTCGCAGCCTGATTCCCGAATCGGCCGAAGGTCTGGTGCCGGGCACGAAATTCGACTCTTGGACTCTCGGATTCGACCAGTCGCTGCGCAGTGGAACGTATTTTGGCGCTGGCGCGGAATGGCTGACGTCCAACGGCACGCGGGACGTGGGAGCGTTTTCAAATTCCATTCCACTGATCCTGGTTCCGGATGCCCCAACGAGCACGCGCCAGACTCTCGACTTTCGTGAACGCAATGTCTCGGCTTACGTGTATCAGTTAATCGGTGATTACTGGTCCGTTGGCGCGCAATATCGGCTGAGTGAAGCGCAACTCGAAACCGTTCTTCCCCAACTTGCTGGCGTGCCCGGCGCGTCATTTCTGAATCAAGACCAGCGCGCGGTTTTGCAGCATGGCCAGCTATTTTTAATCTTTAATCATCCAAGCGGCTTTTTTGCTGAATGGTCGTCCGATTGGTTTCACCAGGATAATCACGGCTATTCACCCGGTCTGGCGGGCGACGATTTCTGGCAGCACAACGTATTCGCCGGTTACGTGTTTTCGCATCGACGTGCGGAACTGCGCCTCGGTTTGCTGAATCTCACCGATCAGGATTACCGGTTGAATCCCTTGAACCTTCAATTGGAACTGCCGCGCGGCCGGACGTTCACCGCCTCGCTCCGGATTAACTTCTGAAGGCAACTGTGCTATAACTGGCTCCAGCGTTGCAACCACTCGCTCAATCTGCTCCGCGTGCAATCGTAACGGTGGCAATGGCCGCCGTGCTTGGGATCTTCAGTGTCTGGCTGCTCTCGTCCGATTCACGCGTCGGCACCTCGCTCGCGAGGACAAGTTACGATTGGTCTCAGTCATTGCTGCCGCCGGCCGATCTCAGCAATTCCCCGATCGTCATCGTTTATCTGGACCTCGACTCGTATCGAAGCGAGAAACAAAATCCAATCGAACCATGGAACCGCGCCTTGCACGCTCGACTGCTGGACCGCCTCACAACGTCGGGAGCGAAGGCCGTGGCGTTCGACATCCTTTTCGATGAAGCGAGTGAAGATTCGGCGGCGGACCGGGAATTCGCGAGGGCGTTGCGCGCGAACGTTCGCGTAGTGCTGGCAGGAGAAATTTCTCGAACCAGTGTCGCCTCGGATGATGCGGGGCTGCGGGCAATTCAGTATTCGCCACCGGCAAAGCTGTTTCTCGACAGCGCCGCTGGTTGGGGTGTGGCCAGCATGCTCGAGGACAGTGATTTTGTGGTGCGCCGGTACTTCCCGGGATTTGCGAGACCAGCTCCTCCAAGCCTCACGAGCGCCGTTGCCGCCAGGGTTGGAGTTGCGGAAACAAATCGGGGGGATGACACGTGGCTGCGCTATTACGGTGGACCGTTTAGAATCCCACACGTCAGCTACAGCGCAGCGCTCAGGACGAACGAAATCCCGGACGATTTCTTCCGAAACAGGATTGTGTTTGTCGGCGCACGACCGGAGGCAGGCACCTTCCTCGAACGCAAAGATCAGTTTCGAAGCCCATTTGCATACTGGGGCGGCAACGAGTTGTTCATGCCCGCGGTCGAAGTCCAGGCGACACAGTTGCTGAACTTGATGCGCGGGGACTCCCTGAATCGGTTATCGTCTCGAATCGAGGGAGTCATCCTGTTCTGCACGGCTTTGTTCTTTGCATGGCTGCTTGGCCGTTTTCGTCCCCTGTCGGCGGCAGGTGTCGCGTTCATTGGAGAGGGCGCCATGTTCGGCCTGGCTGCATTGGTGCTGAACCTGAGACAAACGTGGTTTCCCTGGATGATTGTCGAGGCAGTGCAGATTCCGGCGGCGCTCGCGGGTTCGGTGCTCTGGCAATCACTGAATTGGTATCGGCAGCGACGCCACTTCGAGGCGAAAATTCGCGAGCAGGCCGCGCTCATCGACAAAGCGCAAGACGCGATTCTGGTCCAGCAGCTAAACGGGCGAATCGTTTATGCGAATCCCAGCGCCGAACGGCTCTACGGCTGGAATCCCGCTGAACTTTCAACTTCAACCATTTCTTGCGCGCTCGCACCGGAGAATGCGCGCAGCGCCGCATTGGCTGCGGGCGAATGGATGGGCGAACTCGAACAGATGTCGCGTGACGGCCGCAAACTCAGTGTCTCCAGCCGTTGCACGTTGATTAAAGATGCGCTTGGCCGGGCGAAGTCCTTTCTGTTCATCAACACAGACGTGACGGAAAAGAAACGGTTGGAGCTTGAGTTTTATCGCGCGCAGCGGGCTGAGAGCGTTGGCTCGCTCGCGGGTGGAATGGCGCACGATCTGAACAACGCATTTGCTCCCATTCTCATGGGACTGCAATTGCTCCAGCGCCAGAGACAGGATGAGGAAACTCAACGCATGTTGTCGGTCATGGAGCAGAACACCCATCGCGGCGCGGATATGGTCAGACAGGTTCTGTTGTTCTGCCGCGGCAGCGACAGTGAGAGGCAGCCGCTGTCGTTCGGCAAGCTGGTTCGCGAAATGGAGCAGATGGTTCGGCAAACATTTCTGAAATCCATCAATGTCGCCGCGCTCGCTCCCGCCGATCTCTGGCCTGTGATGGGCAACGCGACACAACTGCACCAGGTGCTGCTCAATCTCTGTGTCAACGCCCGTGACGCGATGCCAAATGGCGGGGAACTCACGCTGGCTGCCGATAATGTCGAATTGAGCGAAGTCGAAGCGCAACAAATCCCCAACGGAGCGCCGGGGCGGTACGTGATGCTGCTGGTTTCGGATACGGGCTGTGGCATCGCACCCGAGGTGCTGCCACGAATATTCGAACCATTTTATACGACCAAGCCGGTCGAAAAGGGAACCGGACTGGGGCTTTCCACTGTTGCGCGAATCATCTCACAGCACCAAGGCTTCGTCAGTGTGAAGAGCGAACTGAATCGAGGAACCACATTCGAAATCTATTTGCCGCGTGCCATGGTCGCGCCGGTCGAATCAAGACCTCCACCGACGGCCTTCAGACGCGGTAATGGAGAATGGATCCTCGTAGCGGACGATGAGCAGGCGGTGCTCGAAATGGTTTCACTCACACTTGGAGAGCAGGGCTACCAGGTCATCACAGCCGCGAATGGTGCCGAGGCGGTCACGAAGTTTGAATGTCATGCGAGCACGGTCCGGCTCGCGCTGCTGGATACCGACATGCCAATCATGAACGGGCCACAAATCGTTCCCATACTGCGGGCGCGCGCGCCGAGCCTGCCAATTATCCTGATGAGCGGACAGATTGACATGGGTGGTGTGGAGCCGCATGTCGGCATGCTTGCAAAACCTTTTCAATTGGATCAGTTGTTAAGCGCGGTTTCGAACAATCTGAACGGTCGTTGAAGCGAGAGTTTTCTGCAGCAAATGTTGTCAGTCCCATCCTGGCTGAATGATTTCGAGGCGGACCGATTGCGGACCACGGTTTGATTTCGGACCTCGGAAACGCGCCGCCAATCTCTGTCACACGTCTGCCGTGCATTCCACGCCGCAATAAACTTCCCTATTATCGAATAGAACCGCCCGGTTGGAACTGACACAGCGGTTTTCTTTTGCTGGCACTGCCGTTGCTAAGCGCCAAACGAAAGCCGATTCGCTGTCGCGCGGTGCGAATTCGCTCATGAGACAACAATAAGCATGTTGGATTCGACATGCTCGAGATCGTTTTGATGAGTTCGAAAGTCAGTTTCAAACGGGATTGGATTTGGAGAGTCAATTGGTGGATGCGTTTTGTGCTGGCGAGGAGTGAATGCAGGTTCGCTCTCCGCAAACGAAAAGGAGTGCTCTTTCCCCTTCTTATGATCGCGGGCCTGGGACTTCAATCGGAGGCGCATGGAGCGATAACCATGGCGGAACCATTCAACTATTCCATCGGGAGCAGTTTGGGATTGGATTCGCCATGGTCTGGGAGTGCGGGCACTGGACTTGGACTCGTGACTGGAAATTTGTCATATGGCAATCTTCAAAGCATTGTTCCCGCCGGGAACAAACTTCAGGTAACGGCTGGAACGTTTGCCAGCGCGTTCCGGACCTTTTCCGCGACACCCATTTCTTCCGGAGCCGTCTATTGTTCATTTCTCATCAATTGCTCCGTGTTGCCTACCAACTCGCAGTTCACAGTTTGCCTGTTGGTCAGCGGCGTGACCACCGCGAACCCGCCGGATGATCCGTTGGATCTGTACGTCCGTCCAGTTTTGGGCGGATACAGCCTTTCGATCAGAAACGCCGGATCGGATCCGGCATTCTCAAGCAAGATTCTTGCGTCGAACACTACTCACCTGATTGTTCTGAAATATGCGTTCGGGTTTGGGCAAGCCAGTTTGTTTGTCGATCCGATTCCGGGCAGCGCGGAGCCAGTGCCTGACGCGACCACTTCTTCTGACGACGATGGTGGAGGCATTGTCGCGCCGAATCTACAGGGAATTGTCATTCGTTCGGGCAGCAGCCAAGGTGTCTGGAATATTGACTCTTTGCGGGTCGGCAACTCCTGGGCGGATGTAACTCCGTTCGCGGCTCCATTATTCCTGAGCGGGCCGGCTGATCAGGCCGTGTGTTCCGGCAGTCCCGCGATCTTCAGTGTCGTGGCGAACGGAACGCCCTCCTATTCCTATTCATGGCGAACGAACGGAGTGCCGATACCAGACGCGACCAACAGCCAGTATCAACTCCTTGCTCCGGGAGCGGTCGACACTCTAAATGGGTATGACGTAGTTGTCCGGGATAGCTTTGGTGCTGTCACGAGTCAGATCGCTCACCTAACCATCAGCGCTAAGTCGGCGAGCATTGTCATACCACCGGCCAATCAAATAGTGCTGCCCTCGAGCACACAGGCGCTGTTCAGCGTCGTTGCAGCCGGTGATGCCCCGTTGAGTTATCAGTGGCGCACTAATGGAATCGCGATACCCGGCGCGACGAACAATAGTTACTCTCTTCCGAATCCCGCACCCGCCGACGCATCGGTCTTCTACGATGTTCTTGTTTCCAATCCGTGCGGAGCAACCAACAGCCCTTCCGTTTCGCTGGTTTTTCCGAACACTTTTTATGCCGCGTATGATGCCGGCCCCGGATTTTTCAGCGGAGAGAATCTTGTTCTAACCAACAATGGCGGCATGACTCTGCAGACCTGGTCGTCGTCGTCGCTCAATGTGCCACTCACCATCTGGAACCTGGAAGGTGCGATGCAGGAACAACCGTTGAACGATGGAACCGGCAGAAGTCTTTATTCCATCAACGTCACGCCGGCAACCTCGACCACTTATTATGTCTTTGGGAGCAGCATATCACCGCCGTACCTGATGCCGATTCCGGTTCTCACGATTACAACCGACTCAAGCGGCTTCTATTTCTTGAGCAATTCCAACATGGTGAATGCGCCCAATGAGACACTGACTTCTCCGGGAACTTCCATCGCCATTCGTTTGAATCTCGGCGGCGGCATTGAACTCATCAGTCTGGGTGTGCCAGGCAATGCTTATGTGCTTCAGAGCTGCGCCACACTGCTGCCACCGCCGCAATGGACCAACATCGATACCAACATTGCCGACGCGAGCGGATTGATTTGGTTTGTTGAAACGAACCTGTTGTCCCCTTCTGGCTTTTTCCGATTGATTGCACCCTGAAATGTCGCTCCTCAATTCCATAAAGTTTCAACGGCGGAACGGACTTTCACTAAGTCTCGCAGTGATGCTGCTGATGTTCCGTTTAGGGCGTTCGCAGGCACAGGAGGAGAACCAATTGGATTACCGGCATGAGTTCTATCGCGAGGACAACGACCGGATGAGCGTTGATACCGACTCGTTCCTGCTCGACGTGGGATTGGGAGCGCATCTGCGCCTCAAAGGAACTTACGTGATTGATACCATCTCCGGCGCGACTCCAATTGGCGCTCCGCCTCAGGCAAAATGGCCATTCGCAACGTATCCGAACCTTTATAGCCGCGCCTACAACCAGGCTTACACGGGCCAGTTCAACCAATTCGTTGCGCAGAATCAGATATATGTGGACGCAGGATACGAGACGTACCAGCAAATGACGAATCAGGCAGCTCAGTACGCGCTGCAAACAGCGCCGACGATTGCCACCAACAGCGCCAACGCTTCGTATCAGAGTCTGACTAACAATCCGAATTTCCGAAACAAGACGGTGCCGTTGGCAAACGTCCACGATCAGCGGCACGCCTACTCGATTGCGCTGCCGTTTCATTGGGGAATTCAGGAAGTGGCGCCAACAATTTCTTACAGCGGCGAGAGCGACTACAAATCCATTGGTGGCGCGCTGAATTACTCGCTCAGTTTGAATGATAAGAACACCACGTTAAATCTCGGCTACGGCCACAACGCGGATCGGGTGCGGGACGACAAATTCGTTTGGCAGGACAAAACGAGCGACAACATTCTTGTAGGATTCAACCAATTGTTGAACCCGAGATCTTATGTCTCGTTCAATCTGGGCTACAACCACGATTCCGGCTATTTGTCTGATCCGTACCGGGGAGTGATGGTCCTGCAAAATTACCTGCAATTCAATCCGGACGATCCGGCGTTAATTCCAGAGGTCCGGCCGAGTCATCGCAGCAGCATCGTAGCCTACGGCTCATTCACACAATTTATCGAACCGCTCAATGGCAGCGTCGAGGCGAGCTACCGTTTGTTTCATGACACGTGGGGAATCTTTTCGCACACGACGACGCTGGACTGGCATCAAAAAATCGGAAAGCACGTCGTGCTTTCTCCGACCTTTCGCTACACGTGGCAAAGCGCCGCTGATTTCTATTACGTGCTCGTGCCGGACTATTTGAACCTGCCGAAACATTATTCCTCGGATTACCGGTTATCGGAAATGGAGACCTTCACTCTCGGCTTGAGCCTCAACTGGCGCGTGGCTCGCCACCTGTCGTTCGATGCCGGCTATTACCGCTACTTCATGCATGGACTCGACGGAGTGACCTCACAAAGCGCTTACCCGTCGGCGAACATCGCGAACGTCGGACTACGAATATGGTTCTAAACGAAACAACTTCCCTGGCCATGGTGCGTGAGCGAGTGTGGCGGTCATCGCGCCGCACCGTGGAATCGCAATTCCACAAACTGACGTTCCAGGCGATGAGCACAGACTGTCGCGTTCATTTTCAGGCGGAGGATTCGCGATTCGCTGAACAGTTTCAGAATTTCGTTTTGGACTGGGTCGCATTCTTCGAGGCGAAGTATTCACGCTTCCTGCCGGATAGCTTGATCAGCCGCATCAATTCCGCCGCGGGTGAGCATTGGGTGGAGATCGATCAAGAAACGGATGTACTGTTCAACCTTTGCCAGGAACTGCTGTTCTTCACGCGCGGCGTTTTCGATCCATCGGCACTGCCGCTCATGCGGCTTTGGAACTGGAAGGCAAAAGATCCCGCCGTTCCGTCCGCCACCGAGGTTAAGGCTGCCCTCGAACTGGCAGGGTGGAACAAGGTGGAGCGGCGTCCTGGCGGAATCTTTCTGCCGCGGACCGGTATGATGATTGACCTGGGCGGAATTGGAAAGGAATACGCCGTGGATCGAGTCATAACGATGGCGGTTGAGCGCGGGATCAAAAACGTTCTGGTTGATTTTGGCCAGGATGTCCGCGTGCGCGGTGAATCGCCACAAAAGGGACCGTGGTGTATCGGGCTCGAAGATCCACGCGCTCCAGGGAAATGCTGGACGTCGGTCATCGTGAATAACCATGCCGTGGCAACGTCTGGCGATTACCTCAGGCACTTCGTTCATGAAGGCCGCCGCTACGGCCACATCATTGATCCTCGTGACGGTTATCCAGCCAACACTGGTGTGCTATCCGTTTCGGTCGTCTCGCCGCACTGCACGTTCGCGGGGATTGTTTCAACCGCCGCGGTAATCCTCGGGCCGAAGCTCGGTCTGGAAATGATGAGTTTTTGTCCCGGAGTCGAAGGTGCGATCATCACAGACACGTCCCGATTTCAAACGAAAGGATTCAACAATTTCGCCACAGGCTGATTCCGCTCATGCCACCACTCGCTATGAAACCTAAAACCCTATTTCTCATTCTGTTGTGTTTCGTCTCGTGGATGCTCACGGGTTGCCGTGCGGTTCAACCTTGGGAGCGCGGCACGCTTTCGGACTACACGATGCGCGGTGATCGTGATCCGATCGGCGAAGCGCAGGCGGATCACGTTTTCTTCTCGCGCGAAATGGCTTCCGGTGGCAAAGGCGTTGGCGGAGGTGGCTGCGGATGCAACTGATGAATCCTGATGAATGCCCACCTGATGTTCGCCCACAGCGATTGAAACAGTACCAAACTCGAACAGAACGTATGAAAAGGACCAATCGAATTCTCGTAAGAACACTGTCGCTCATTATGGCTGCGGCGCTGCAGATCATGCCCCTCGTTCGCACTGCGGTTCAGGCGTTGCAGCAAAGCCTCGCGCCGTCCGGCTGGGCGATTGTATTTCGCTGGGCCGCTGGCGGCATGGCGATGTTCGGCTACCACGCAGTCTCGAAGGCTTCGAGCATCGCGATTTCGCCGCCAAACGCAACCGTGGGTCAACCGTACGTGGGCACGGTGACTTATTCCGGTGGTCATGCCGGTTCGGTTAGTTCGATGTCGCTGACGAATATCTGTCTCGGCTCGCCCACGCCCTTGTTCGATAACCTTAGCATCATCTATTCTGGCGCCAACACCGCCACCGTGACCGGCACGCCCACAAACGCTGGCACATTCGCATTCAATCTGAAGATCTTCGACGGTTCGACCTGCGGGGGTGGAAACTCGGATACGCGCACCACCAGCCTGGTTGTAGGCACGAGCGGCGGCGGAGGTGTGGGTCCGGTCATTACATCGCCTCCACAGGGCGTGACAGCGCAGGTGGGGGCGGACGCGCTGATGAGCGCTGGTGCTTCCGGAAATCCGACGCCGGGTTACTATTGGTACCGCGGGCTTCCGAACATCCCAGCGAATCTCGTCGGAACCAATTCGTCACTGCATTTTCCCTCGGTGCAATTGACCGATGCCGGACTTTACACAGTTGTCGCGTCGAATGCGTCTGGGCAGGCATCATCGCCTGCGTATCTCAGCGTGGTCGTGACGCCCGGCACAAACCAGTTGGCGCTGAATTATACGAATTACTTTCAGCAGGGGCAGGCGCTCACGATGTACAGCTATCTCACCAACGTTCCGAACGGCAGCAATACGTACAAATGGCAGTACAACTCGGTCGACATCACGCAATACAGTACGAACGGAAATACATTCAGCTTAACGCCGGCGCAGGTAATTCCCTCGAAGAGCGGAAAGTACAGCATCGTTTTTAACAGCGTGGTTGGTACGAGCGCGGTGGTGGATCAGCAACTCTATTACTCGTATTGGGCGTTCGGATTGCCGCCGGTGATTAACCGGGATCCGCAAGGAACCAACGTGAGCAGCGGGGCCAGCGTGCTTCTGTCCGCCGCGGCGACGAACGTGTCCGTGCCAGCGATCTCGCCCGCGTTGCCCTACTACGGCACGAACACGCTGCTGACATTCCAATGGCTATTCAACGGAACGAACGTCTTGGCGACGCAGGTCACAAACGGCCTGGCCGCGATGGATTCGCTTACGTTGAACTCAGTGGGCGCTGCCAATGAAGGCGATTACTCGGTGGTGGTGAGCAATTACTGGGGTTCGGCCACGAGCAGTGTGGCTCATGTGAGTGTGGGTTCGTCTGGAGCGACGCCTGTCATCACCGCGCAACCTGCCGGTCGCTCTGTGTTAATCGGCCAGAATACAAGTTTCAGTGTTGCGGCGACAGGTTCAGGACCGTTGAGTTATCAATGGAAGCACGAAAACACAAATGTGTTCAACGGTGGGGTCTATTCGGGAGTGAACACGAACGTGCTGGTTCTGACGGGAGCCGGAATTGAAAACGCCGGAGCGTATTCCGTTACGATTACCAATACCGCCGGTTCGACAAACAGCATCAGCGCGCCACTCACCGTCCAGCCTCCCCCCGCAGTGACTCTCACGCGCAATGGCAGCAGCCTGCAATTGAACGCAACGACGGTCACCGGGATCACCTACGTGGTGCTGACAACGACGAATTTGTCTTCACCGTGGACACCAGTAGAAACGAATTCGGTTTCAGGCGCCGGCTCGTTGTCGTTCACCAATACAGCCGCGAATCCACAACAGTTCTTCCGCCTCGCATTTCCGTAAACGGATGATTAAACGCAAAGTTCCCAATCTATGAAAAGCTCATACCGAAACATCAAATGGTTCACCACCCTCGCCGCGCTGCTCATCAGCTCAAGTCTTGTCTTCGCCAGCACGCCCAGGAAAGGAGATAAGTTCCCTGATCTATCCGCGTTTGGCCTCGAAGGCAGCCTCCCCAAGCTTGAGGGCAAGGTGGTGCTGGTGGATTTCTTCGCTTCCTGGTGCGGCCCTTGCCAGGAATCGTTCCCAGCGATGGAGAAACTATACAAAACTTATGGCGAAAAGGGCCTGGTCGTCATCGCCATCAATCTCGACAAAAAGAAGGCGGACATGGAAGAGTTTCTCAAGGCGCACCCGACCAGTTTCGTCATCCTTCGCGACGCTACATACAAGCTCGCAAACGAGATCAACGTTCCCACCATGCCGAGTTCATTTCTGCTGGACCGATCGGGCAAGGTCTATTCAGTGCACCGCGGCTTTGAGGGCGGCAAGACGGTAAAGCAATACACCGAGGAGATTGAATCGCTGCTCAAATAGCGCCTCTCGGCCATGAGTAAACAAATCTCAATCCAAACACGATGCCTGGCGCTTCTGGCTCTGTTCTCCGTCGCTGGTCAGGCCCACGCCCAGGAGTCCAGCCCGGTGGGCATCACTCCAGAAATCCGGGAAACAGGCGGCCAACGGGAATTAAAACTGAAGTTCCTGGTCCCGGCACACAATCATCTCTATGCAGACCGGCTGTCAGTGGAAATCGCAGGCCAGCCGGCCAAAGTGAATTGGCCAAGTCCCGTGACAGAATTGGACAAGCACAGTGGCAGGTCGCGCGGAATGTATGTCGCAGATTTCACGGCCTCGATTCCGTGGAGTTCGATGACCACTGACGCACAACTCGCTGTCAACCTTCAAGGCTGCAATGACACCGAGTGCTTTTTTCCAGAAACGCGTGAATGGATCATTCATCCCGATCAAACGGTTTCGTTGGTGAACCAACAAGGCCCCACCATCATAGCATCAACTGAATCCACGGCACTGCTTGCCGGGTTCAAAGTCACACAACGCGCTTCAGGTTTTCTGGACAAAAAGGCGTTCCTCTCGTTTCTCAATAGGAGTAATGGCAACGCTCAGGCCGAAAGTTCCTCCGTATTTGCCGGCATGGGAACGCTGGCAGTCATCGGACTCATTCTTCTCGGCGGTCTGGCGTTGAATCTGACTCCGTGCGTCCTTCCGATGATTCCCATAAACCTCGCGATTCTTGGTGCCGGGGTGAAAAGCGGGAATCGGCGCCGCAGTGTGGCTTTGGGCGGCGCTTATGGTTTGGGGATGGCTTTGGCGTACAGGTGGATTGGGGCTGGTAGTGGTTTTAACCGGCAGCAGGTTCGGCACGTTGAACTCGTCTCCTTGGTTTAACTTCGCCATTGCGGTCGTATTTTTTGTTTTGGCATTGGCCATGTTCGACAAGATTACGATTGACCTGTCGCGATTCCAGCGCGGCGGCGCGCGAAAAAAGGCCGGCAATGCGGCGTTCCTGGGCGCGGCAGCGATGGGATCCGTTTCCGCCCTTCTCGCTGGCGCGTGTGTCGCCCCGGTGGTGATTTCCGTTTTGCTACTGGCGACGTCGAGTTACCAGCAAGGCAATCTGCTTGGCTTGCTCTTCCCATTCGTGCTCGGAGTGGGAATGGCGCTGCCCTGGCCCTTTGCTGCTGGAGGACTCTCATTTCTTCCGGCACCCGGCAAGTGGATGACGCGCGTAAAGTATGCCTTTGGCGTTTTCATCTTCGCTTTTGGTCTCTGGTACGCGTGGCTTGGGTGGGATCTGTCGCGCGCGGATTCCGTTATGGCAGTCGCCGCCCGACCCAACAGCGGCGACATGACGGATTTGCGTGCCGCACTCGCTAGCTCCCGTGAAACAGGCAAGCCTGTGCTGGTGGATTTCTGGGCGAGCTGGTGCAAGAGTTGTGAAGCGATGGAGCACGCAACTTTCCGCGACAGCGCGGTTCGTGAACGTCTCAAGGATTTCGAGGTTGTCCGATTTGAAGCCGAGCGCCTGAATGAGCCTTCCATCAAACCGGTGCTCGATGAATTCGGTGTGCCAGGCCTGCCTGCATTCGTTGTTTTGCGTCCAGAGAAAACAGCCATATCTCAATAGCTGCGAAGTGCTCGGACGGTAGTCGCGTAATTCCGCAGCCAGGGTTGGACATAAGCATTTCACGATCGTTCGCTTGCGGTGACAAAGTGATTCTTGTTACCTGCACGATATGGGAACACCCGTCGACCGCGGCTTGAGAAGTCGGAGCGCGGTGCCAAACATCGCACGACGCATCGTGCCGCTCGAAATTTCGTGCAGCTACTTGCCATTGTTTGCCCAGACAGACCTCGAGAGCATACGGGGAGCGTTCAAAGCGGCGACGGTGTGCCATCTCCGCCAAGCCTGGCTGGATCATGAGGAAGAACGTTTCGCTCCAGCAACGGTGAGGGTTGGCAGGCGCAAAGACTCCCTGATGATTTTTGCAGAGTTGACTGACACAGACGCATTCAATTCGGCGACAGAACGGAACCAGCGCGTATGGGAGTTGGGAGACGTTTTTGAAATCTTCCTGCGCGCCGAATGGCTGCAACGATACGTGGAGTTCCAGGTCGCTCCTAATAATCAACGATTGCAGTTGTGCTACCCTGATGCGGAATCTGTGGAATTGGCGCGCCGCACTGGAGAATTGAAACAATTTCTGATCCGGGGCGACGCATTCAAGTCCCAGACATGGATGAGCAGAGGAGCTTGGAACATCTATGCGGAAATTCCCGTCGCTTCAGTCTGCGGGCGCAACGAATCACTTGAGAAAAGTCGTTGGCGATTTTCTTTTGGCCGTTATGACTACACTCGCGGCGCGAAAGAGGCGGTGATTTCGTCAACTTCCCCGCACGCAAGACCAGATTTTCACCGCCAACAGGAATGGGGCATGATGACATTTGCTGGCGGAAGCCAAACCGGACCGGCATGAATTTGGAACGTGACCTTCGCTCCGTAGCAGCGCAATTCAAAATCGACGGAGAATTCTACAATGCCACTCCTTGCGGGAGCGGACATATCAACGACACGTACTGCGCCGCATTCGAGAATTGCGGACGGCCGAAGCGCTACGTTCTACAGCGCATCAATCACATTGTTTTCAAAAAGCCCGTGCTGGTGATGGAAAACATCCAACGTGTGACGGCGCACCTTGCGAAGAAAGTGGCAGACAAACCGGACGCGAACCGCCGAGTGCTGACGCTGATTCCCGCGCGCAGCGGGATGTATTATTTCCTGGATGAACAGGGAAATTTCTGGCGCGTTTATCGGTTTATCGAAAAGGCCCGCTCCTATGACACCGTCGAATCACCACGCCAGGCATTCGAGGTTGCCAGGGCATATGGCCGGTTTCAGAGATTACTCGCGGACCTGCCCCCTCCACCGTTGCACGAAACAATTCGGGATTTCCATCACACGCCGAAGCGCTGCGCCGCGCTGCTGAAGGCGATTGAAAAGGACGAGTTCAATCGCGCGGCTTTGGCCAGGAATGAAGTTGATTTCGCATTGAAGCGCGCGTCCATTGCGGACACGCTGCTCAGAGCGAATCTGCCGGAGCGCGTCACGCATAACGATACCAAGTTCAACAACGTTTTACTCGACGACGTAACCGGTGAGGGCATCTGCATAGTGGACTTGGATACGATAATGCCGGGACTTGCGCTTTGCGATTTCGGTGACATGGTGCGCTCGACAACGAGTCCGGCGAGGGAAGATGAGCGCGATCTGTCGCTGGTCCGAATGCAGTTCCCGATGTTCGAGGCATTGGTGCGCGGATATCTGAGCGAGGCTGGTGACTTTTTGACGGCTGCCGAGAAAAAGCTCCTCGCGTTTTCGGGCAAACTGATTGCGTTTGAAACGGGAGTTCGGTTCTTATCGGATTTCCTCAGCGGCGACACTTACTTCAAAGTGCATCACGACGGACACAACCTTGACCGCTGCCGCACTCAATTCAAACTGGTCCGATCCATCGAAGAGCAAGAGGAACAAATGAACGAATTGGTGGAATTGGTTTCGCGTCAGTCAGGCGCCGAATGAAGACGATCCTGATTATTTATTCGCCACCGCCTGGATCCAGACCGCTTGGCCTCCACCCGGTAACAGATTCGCCGTCACCGTCGTTTGCGAGTCAACTGAGCGCGTTTGAACAGAAACATGCGTCCGCGTTGGCGCTGATTCATCATCGGAATAGACGTGGGCCAAATACTTTCGGCCCCCCGCCAAGAACGTGAGCGGCAGTTCAAGCTGGCGCGGCTGGCTGTTGTTGATGCTGCCAATGAACCAATCGTCGCCGCTGCGCCGGGCAATCGAAGCGTACTCGCCGATTTTTCCGGCGATGACTTTCGTCTCGTCCCAAACGGTCGGCACTTCGCGGAAGAATTCCACCTCCGGTTCTCCATGATACATGCCGGGGCGGTCATACCACAGAATTGCCTGAAGCGCGCTATACGAAATTACGGCCATCCCCAATTGATGCGCGTGTGTCGTTTTGATCCGATTATCGAAATAGCAGACCGTGTAATCGCCCGGGCCCGCGATGTAACGCGTGAACGGCAGGGTGCAATCATGCTCGGGTGTCGGGAAATGCTCATTTCCCTGAATACCTTCCACCGTCAGGAGGTTCGGCCATGTGCGGCTCAAACCCGTCGAGCGATAGCCGTCGTGGATGTTCAGCAATAGATGACGCTCGGCGGCTTTCTGAATCGTTTGCGTGATCCACGCGGTTTCGCTTTGCGGGCCAACGTCCACAAAACCGATCTTGACTCCTTTGACGCCCCACTTTTCGTAAAGCGGAAACAGCGTGTCGCGCTGCTTCTTCATCTGCCGCCGATCCACGTAAAGAATCAATCCGACGTTCTTCTCACGTCCGTAACGAACGATTTCGGGAATATCGAGATTCGGTGCGCGAACGGTTGTAGCGTCTCCGGTCGCGGCGTCTTCCGAGCCGTACCACTTCGCGTCAAGGAGTACGTATTGCAAACCAGCCGTCGCCGCGAAATCAATAATCGCCCTTGAATTCGTCGTGGTCATCGTTGTGTCGCGCATCGCTTTGCCCGGCTTGATCCATGAAACATCCTCGAGCGCGCAGGGTGGATTCAAATTCAGCATGAGGTAATTTCGCTCCAGCAGTCCGCCCGGTGTCTGGCCGACGACGAACAATCGCCATGGGGTTGAATCGCCCGGCCTGAGTGTCGCGGTCGGATCGTTTCGCTGGCTGCGTACTGCGGTGTTCACGGTGTCTCCGCCCAGCGCGGTGACGAGCGCATCGCGAATGCCCGGCAACGGCGAGAGCAACATGCGCGGGTAATGTTCGTTGGCGGCTTCGGCGAGGCTCGCGGAAATGCCATTTGCGTATTCGAGCGTGAGCGGGCGTTCGCAATACGGCTTGATGTCTGCAACGTTCACGCGCTGGTAGTCGCCTTCCGTGCCGTGCTCCTCGTAGCCAAATGTATTTTCGGGAAACCGAAATTCCGTCAGTTCGCCACTGAACTTGAATTCCTTCACGCCCTGCTCTGGAAATGAATATCGCAGAGCCGCGCCCTCGTTGTAAGCGCGGAAGGTGATTCGCATCAATCGACCCGACTCGTGCTTGAGGTCAACATTCAGCTCACGGTAGTTGTCCGGAACGGTTTTGCGCTCGCCATAGACCTGCGTCCACTGGCCGTTGTGCGCGTTCAACGAAACTCCCGTCACAACGAAACCGTTCGTGAAGTCCGGCTCAAAGCCGAGACCGGATTCAAGCACAAGCGGTTTGCCGAAGTATTCAATACCGTAACGAGGAGCTCCGCCGGAACTGAGTTGAAACGTGACGAGCACGTTGCCGTCTGGCGATGTAATTGTTCTCGCGCAGGAGCCATTATCAGATTCGCCAGCGCGCGCCGGTGGCTTGATAATCGAGAATGTTCGCACTACCGGTTCAGCGGTACGAACGCGGGGTTCACTCGCGCGGCCGTATTGCCAGGCAACGACCGTAACCTTCAATGGAAATTTCGCGCGTGGCGGAATCGGCATCAGCTTCAACGTGTCTCCCTCGACTTCCGCCGGGCCTTCACGCACATAAAATCGGACGTTCTCTCCCGCGTCGGAACTCGCGTTCAATTTGCCCTCACTCGTTCCGACGAACTGATCGGGAATCGGCGCGAAACTGATGTGCTGTTCGGCGCCTTCAATGTTTCGCGGGGGAATGAACATGTGCGCTTGCTGGACGGCGGGCTTGTATTGACTGTCGCCGGGGTGCGTTGCGGCGAATACGAGTTCGTACCGCTCCGCGTTCGGATCAGTTCCTCTTTGGAGCCGCACCGCGAAAGTATCGGGTGCCAGCTTCTCAAACGGTCCGCAGATGCGATCAATTGAGATCCGCCCGCCGCCGCTTGCGTGTCCGAGCGGCGCGCCGGCCGGGAGCCCGGTCCATTGCGCCAGCCGCGGACTGCCGGCCGGCACCGCATCGTAAAATGTGCCGGCCAGCTTGAACGTCAAACCATCATCCTGCGGCCGAAACTTGAGCGTGACTTGCAGGTGCGAATCGTCCTGCGGAACGAAACCGCCATTCTGAATGTAGCCAACCAGTTGAGGTTTGAGCCAGCGGTATTCCGCCTCATACTTCTCCGTTGCTTTGGCCAACTCTTCGTCGAAAAACCAAAACGCTTCGGCTGGATTTCCATTGTATTGTCCGACTGGCGCGGCGGCTGCGCTGGGAGGTCGATTCAAACTCCATTTGTCCACGAGCCAGCCGGTTTTTGTTGGGTCAATCGGAGTCAGCCTTGGCGCTCCGTTGCCGTCCCAATTCTTTGGCAGGCGGTATTGCGCGGCCTTTTTGATGTAGAGCGCGAGGTACGCGGCCTTCTTGTCTGTGCTGGCGAAATGTCCTTCGGCAGGGCACGCCAGCATGCTCAATGGCATGAGCGGATGTGCCTGGCGCTCCTCAAGTCCTTCGCGCGACCAGGAGTCGGCGGCCTCGTATTCACCCATCGTTTCGAGGCACGGGACAAAATCAACGTTGCGGTTTCCCCAGATGTCCGGCGCGAACGCACCGTTGTCGCGAAAGTACGGCCACTGGCCGCTTACGGAAATGGCGGCGAGCGTGCGCTCCGGTTTCCAAGCGGCAAAATAATAAGGCCAGCTCGCGGCGGCGGAATGGCCCATCGGCACGACAGGAACGGACGCGAGTTCGGCGTAGCCGGAGAGGTTCTCCAAATCGTCGAGGATCCCCTCGAAGGTTTCGCCCGTGCCCTGATCAAACCGGAACAAATGGTCAAACGGCGGCGCAACCCAGATTTCCGCGAAATTCAATTCAGCCAATGCCCGGCGAAAGGTTGGGTTTTCCAGAATCGAAATCTCCTCCATGTTGTGCTGCGCGACGACGACTCCTCTCAAGCGTTCGCAATTCTGCGGAATCCAGAGGAACGCCCGCGCGCGGCCAGTGTGCTCTCTCGCATTGCGCACGAGCGTGGACCATTGCCATTCGGTCGAGAATTGCGGTTTTCCAGCAGCGGGGAAGGCGGATGGAGCGGTTTCGTTTTTTGCCGATGGTTCGCCGCGCGGCCTCGTGTAAAGCAACGTTCCAAACCCGGGATGATCCGCGCCGGGCGCCGGACCTTCGGGGCGAATTCGCTCGACGACCTTCTGCGTTTTCGGCGCGGCGATGCCGGCGCGGTTCACGTAATGATTATAGATCTGCTCGTAAATCGGCCGGAACCGTCCGCGTTGCGCAGCCGAGATGGCCTTTTGATGATACCTGCCCGTGCGGTCGGTCATCTCGGCAAACGGAACGCTGTCTCCGAGATTGTACGCCGCCGTGTATTCAAAACCTTTCAACAACCGGTTATCGTCGTAGCCGTAGAGATTCACGCCCTGATGCCAGGCGATTTCGCAGCATTCAGCCAGGCACCCGAGACCAAGTTGCGTGTGCGCCTGGTCGCGTCCGCTCTCCTGGCACTGGCCCGTGCCGTTGATGACGTAATGCTCGATGGATCCGTTTCCCGCGCCGTTCGTGTAGTGGCCGAGTGCGGCGTCGAAGATGACGCGGTCACTGCAAAAGACGCCAATCGCCAGATTCATTTTCATTGCCGCGGTGTCCCAGTTGCCGTTGGCGAACGGCGCGAAATCCTTTGTGACGGGATAAATCACGTTCTTGAACATCCGCTCGCATTGCTGGATGTCGCTGTCGGACCAACCGGCGTCCATGTAGCGAATCAGTTCGGCGGCGTTGATGAACTTGAACGGGCCAAGGCTCGCCATCAGCACCGCGTCCGCGCCGGAGCACTTTTTGAGCGTGGCCGACCAGCCGTTGAGAATCTGTTTGGATTTTTCGGCGAAAGCGCGGTTCCCGGTGATGCACCACATGAGCGCGCATTGATACGCGGCGTTCGCGTCCTGATCGAACTCGGTGAAATGAACGTTCGGCCGGCGTCCGATTTGGTCGAACGGACCGCGCATTTTATAGCCGAGCCGTGAGGCCGGATTATTGCTGAAGGCGAGGAAGCCGGAATAAATTGGTTCGGCTTCTTCCGCGACCGCCTTTTTGATGCGCTGCAAATCTTCCCTGCTCTGGAGCAGGCCGGGATGAATAAACGCGGAATCAGCCAGCGCCGTGTTGGCCGGCAAAAGCAACCCGAGCAGAAGAAGTCCGGCAAACGACAAAGTGAAATTGAAGCGCGAGAGTGCGGTAATCATGCTTTAGAGAGAATGCGATGACTCCACCGACTTCGGCAACTTCGGCGTTTGCTACTGAAATATCTCCCGTGATGTTTTCCTCGGTTCCGCGAGTTGAACGCGAGGCACCGACTGCGGCAAAAGACGGTGAGGATTTCCCAATAAAGGGATAGAGTTTGTGTGACAAGTTCCTAAAGTCGGAGGCTAAGGCTTCCAAAAGGAAGCTAAACTCCAAAGAGGAGCAACACATGAAACTCGGGCTGTTTCTGTTGATCGGAATGCTGGTAACCATAAGCGCGAGTGCTGCACCCTCACCTGTTCTCTCTAGTCGCGTGATTGAACGCGGTGCAAACCAAAAGATCGTGGAAGTCACCAGAGCAACCACGAATCAACTCGGACAAGCCATCCTGACCACGAACCTCGTCACTGTCCTTGGCCAAGGCATGCACTACAAGGACGCGTCGGGACAATGGATCGAATCGCAGCCAGTGATCCAGAGCTACACCGGAGGCATCGTGTGCACGGGCGCTTCGTATCGCGTGATTCTCAGCGTGAACCTTCATCAATCCGGCTCGGTGGATTTGCAGGCGTCCGATGGTGAACGGGTGGTTTCGCATCCGCTGGCCATTTACTTTTTCGATCCTGAATCGGGCAAATCGCTTCTGCTGGCGCAGCTTCAGGATTGCAGGGCGGAGTTGAGCACGAACAACGAGGTGATTTATCGCAATGCCTTTGTCGCCGTGAACAACAGCGGCGTACAAGCGGCGGTGACGTATCGCTATGAAGCGGGGCGGTTCTCGCAGGATGTAACGCTGACCACGAAACCGGCCATCACGCCGGCGGACGTAGGTCTTGGCAGTAAGACGCGGCTTGAGGTGGCGAGCGAAATTGTGAGCAGTCCTGCAGTGGCGACCACGCCGCACATTTGGCGAACCGAAACGAATGCGGTTTTGCGGGCGTTGATGGCTGAACCTGACATCGTTGACGAAACGATTTCATTCGGGCCGGAACTGACGATGACCTTGGGTCGCGCGTTTGCGACGCCGGCCACTGCAAATCGCCGCGCGACACCGGGATTGCCGGTCTGCAAACGCATCGTTCAGACTAATGGGCGGACGCTCTTATTGGAATCTCTGGAATGGAATAGCGCGAAGAGTGAACTCGACAAACTGCCCACTGCATCAGGCGGCGTTTCCAGCACGAACCTGCAAGCACGTTTGAATCGCGAAGTGCCGCAAATGAGCGTTTCAATTGCGAAGAAGAGTTTTGAATCGCATCTGCTCGGAGTCAGCCAATCTTTCGCCGCGGCGGGCACGTTGGTCGCATTGGATCAGAAAGAACTCCCCGCGACGAGGGCGTCGCACAGCCACGCGGCTTCGTCATGGATTACACGATTGTCTATGGCCAGGATTACGACTACGTGTTTTATCCGGGCACGTATTGGGTGCAATCGGACTTCGACGTTTCCGGCGCGACATTCTATCCGGGAGCGGTCATCAAGTATTCGCTTGGAACCAGTTTGTACGTGAATTCATACGCGAGTTTCGCCGGGGGCGATTCCGTCACGTTCACCGCGGTGGATGACAACAGCATCGGCGAGTCGCTGGGTAGCGGCAATCCGCAGGGCTATTACGCGGCGTGGGCTTTGTACTGTTATTATATCTATCCCCCATTTGCCGCGCAGAACGTGGACGTTCGGTTCGCACAGAATGGAATCTATTGTTACATCGCTGATTCTACTTTCAGTTACACCGCGCTGACCCATTGCGGGCTGGGCTTCTATGCCGATCAATGCACGATGACGCTGAATTACCCCGTGAGCATGTGCGACGTGCAAACCTGGTACGATAGCAGCGGGAACCACGGCGGTTGGGGAGTGATTGTGAACAATGGAGTGAGCGACGTTTGCGGCCCGGATTCGGATTCAGATGGGCTGCCGGACAGTTGGGAGTGGCAGTATTTTGGCAACCTTAGTCAAGGCCCGACAGACAATCCTGATGGTGACGGTCTGACTAATTACGAAGAATGGCTGTACGGAACAAATCCCACCCTGCCAGACAGCGATAGCGATGGGATTCTGGATGGCACCATCGTCGTCACAAACATCAAATTCAATTACGATACGACCTCCTCGGATTACGACGGTATTAATATTCGGCAAGACCCATCGACTCCCCTTTCTTCGGAATGGGTCAAAGGTTCGCTGAACCAGCCGGTCTGCTACCGAGCAAACCTCGGCGTGCGCGTTAAGGCGCGCATTACTATTGAAGGGCCTGCGGTTTCGTCAGCAACAATTTCCGGCACATCGCTGGACTCTGACGGTTCGCTTGGAAACGCGAACCCGACCACGGTCAATTTTGTTAACGGCATTTCAAGCCCAGAGTATGTGACGTTTTACGTCACTGGCACGACACCGAACTGCATCAAAAAGACCACGACTGACGTTTGGCAGTGGAAGATCTCCAACGTGAATGGTTCGGGCTCCGACGCCAAGAACATAAACCAATCGGGTCCGCACACGGTTTATACCATTTTGGGTCAACCCCTTGGTCCCGTTGCCGAACCAGGCATTGAATGGGGCCTTGATTGCGCCTGCACTTGGGCGGTTGGCGAATCCAGCGCGAATGGGACCGCTGAAGCCCTGCTGGCACATGGCTTCGCAGAACACTACTCTTGGAATTTCCAATGCCATCGGCTCTCCAGTGATTTTACACGTATGATGCTAAGTGTTGGCCTGCCCGCGACCCAACATACCTGGTCGAGTAAAGCATCTGCTGTCGGCGATATGTGGTCTCAAAGAACGATTCCCTTTGACCCGGTCGGTTGGAGAACTTACCAAGCGTATGAGTGGTTCTGGCATCAGTGGTCAGAATCTGGAGGTTATCAACGGGATCCAAGTGCTGCGTTCTCCTTGTCCGGAAACTGGGGTGCGTACGAGGATTATCTGTTTTCGCATTATCAAATCTTGACTAATTCGACACTCATATGGGTGCCAAACCAACCTGGCCAGGGTGTCGGGTGCGAACAATATCCCCAACACTGCGATTACAGGTCCGGCGAGTTGTGTAGTCCTTGGACAATGCAAATGTGCGACTGGCTTGGACCTGATCATTGATGATACATAATTACAACTATGAGAATATCTGGACATCTACAAAACGTTTCTTTGCTACTCGCTTCGGCGATTGCCGTTTTCGCGATCATGGCCAGTGGACAGCCGAAATCGTATCAAAGCACCGACCCAAGAATCCAGCAGGTTCGCAAAGGGGTCGAATACGCGAACGCGAGCCACGAAAGCCAGAGGATCAGCCGGGAATTCATTGGAACGTGGTCTTACCACCAGGAGATTGGAAAAGCGATAGTTCCCTTTAGTTGGCAGACACTCCTTATTGGGAGCGATGGTATTGTAGTTATGGAATATCAGGGCAGCGATTCGAACCGACTCGCGACTCTGGTAAGAGGCCGTTACGAATTTATCCATAAAGGCACGAAGCAGCAGCTCCCCGGTAAGCGCCCGACGATAATTATCACACCGGAAAATGGTGACACAAACAGCGTTGTCCCTCTCGTTAACTTGACTGTGGACTTCGACTCCCGGGTGCCAGCGAGTAGTGGAATGGTTCTGAAATTCTATGATCTGGAGGACAATGAGTTCGTGTTTTTGAGAAGCCAATAGTGAATCGTGACACAGATTAATTTCATACAAAGACTATGAACGAGTCGGAAGGAAGACAATGGGTGAGATCTAAACTGAATATCGCTATTTCCTTGTTTATATCTACCACTGCGGCTAAGGCACAGTACGCCGTTAGAGACATCTATCCGCTCCCACCAGACGCGTACACGTTGGCGCAGGGTATTAGTGCCAAGGGAGAAGTGGTTGGCTACGCGATTGGAGGCGGCACCAACGTTCTTGAACATGGGTTCGTGTGCTCGAATGGCGTAATCACTGACTTTGCGAAAATGACGGGCTTCACAGGTTGGACTGCCACTTGGGCCAACGCCATTAACGCAGCGGGACAGGTGGTTGGCGAAGGTGACCCTCCTGGCGGCGACCGTGCGTTTATCTATTCCGCCGGCCAAGTGACCGCCTTCGGCGGTGCAGTGGCGCGCGCCAGCGCGATCAACGATCTGGGTGAAATTGTTGGCTGGAGTTCCAGCCGTGCCTTTTTGTATGCGGGCGGTGTGTTGACAGAATTGGGCACTCTCGGGGGCAACAACAGTTATGCTCGCAGTATCAACACGGCGGGCCAGATCGTCGGCAGCTCCACTACAACGAATGGCGAGACACACGCTTTTCGATATTTCCAAGGCCAGATGGTGGACTTGGGCACCCTCGGCGGCTCAACCAGTGAGGCCTACGCAATCAACACAACTGGGCTAATCGTCGGATCCTCTACAACAGTCGGTGGATATTCTCATGCTTTTCTGTATTCCAGCGACCAAATGCTTGACTTGGGGACGCTCGGGGGAACTAACAGTATAGCTTTCGCCGTAAACGCCAACGGTAATGTAGTGGGATCGTCTTCGATCAACGGCGCGAGCCATGCTTTTCTTTATTCCAATGGACAAATGACGGATCTGAATGGTCTCATTCCGCCGAATTCCGGCTGGGAGTTGCTGGATGCGAAAGGAATCAACGATGCTGGCCAAATTGTCGGAACTGGCTATTTCCGGCCATCAACCGGTGCGACTCGAGTTGCGGCGTATCTGTTGACACCGCGGCCGGTTCTCACCAACGCGTCTCTGAGCAATGGCGTCTTCCGCGTGTCCGCGCGCACCGCGCCAGCGACGACCTACATTTTTGAGTATGGCGAATCGCTGACCAGTCCAGACTGGGCTGCCTCGTCGCCAATTGTGGGCGACGGCGCGATTCATGAGTTTACGGATGCATGTGCTCCGATCGCGGGGAGATTCTATCGGTTGCGGGTGCAATAGATGTTCGCCATTCGTTTATAAGTTGTGGAAAAGGAACGGCGCGCAAGGGCTGGATGCCGCCGAATCCGTCCTGAAACCGACGACCGTAGGTGTTCGCCAACATACGAAATCAGCCCGCTCTGCCCGTTCTCAATTCAAGAATGTATTTCTCCCACCTCTTTTGAAACGACGTCATGTCGTCCTCGCCGAGCACGCGTTTCAAGGTGTTAAACCCGGTCGGGTCGCGCTTGGCGTTCGCGACGAATTCACGATAGAACTTCACCAGCAGCCCCTTCTCCTGAAGGTAATAGCAGAGATACCGCGCCTGGGCGTAATGCTCGCTGTAATTCGGATTCTCCGTTCCGCCGTAGAACTCCGCGTCGCTCGTTGCGGCGAGCTCTTGAAACGAAATCAACTTTCCGTCCTTGATGGCGCGTTCGAGACCTTTGTAACGCCAGTTGATGTCGCCGCGAATGTGGCCGTTCCGTTCAAATGAAGCTTCATAAAGCGAGGCGAGGCCTTCGTTGAACCACGCCGGGCATTCGGGAAAATTCGCGCGCATGAACGGATGCACGATTTCATGCACGAGCGTGCCGCCGCCGGTCGCGATGTTCATCACCAGCGCGTGATGCCTCGGCGAATAATAGCCAAACGGCGTGGTCGGCGTGTCATTGAACAGCAGGCGCGCGTGGTTCGTGTAGCTCTCGTGGTCACGGAACAACCAGATGTCAATCGTCTCCGCCGGATCACGCGTGAAGAAATCTTGCTTCAACTTGTCCACCGCCCACTTCACGGTTTTCTCAGCGCGCTGCCGCACTTGCGCGGGCGGTTCATCGCCGATGACGACGAACGGCGGCTGGACGACAATGGTGAGGCCGGCGGGGACTTTCTGTTTCAGTTCCGACAGATGTTCGGCGAGCGCGATGCTCGGGGGAGAATTCGTGCTGGTCGCAGACGCGTCAGCGTGAATGAGCGATGTAGTGAAGGCTGCCATCATCGCGGTGAAGACAAGAACCGTTCGAGAATGGAAACCTTTGTTCATCGGCTGTCGATCAGCAGAGCGGAGTCTTTGTAGAACCAAATGCAAAAAATCGCAAGCTGCATGGGAGCGGCATTTTTCCAGAAGCGGTTTCAGATTTCCGTTTTGCCCTGAATCGGCGCTCTGCGAGCGCCAATTCTGCGGACTTAACCATCCCGGAACTAGCCAACGCCTCGTCTGCCGGCAGAAGCAGCCAAATAAGGAAAAGTCCTGCCAGCAGCAAAATGAAATTGGGGCGCGAGAACGTGGCCCTCATGTTTCCGAAAGAGTGCTACGACTTGCTTATCTTCTGCAACTCCTGCGTTTGTGCGATTATCGTGCAAGTTTGTTTGGGCGAGGTTGCCGACGAGCTGACTCGCGAGGACGCTCGCACCACCGGAGTTCATAAAAGGCATCACCGTATACTGGGGCCGAGCGTTTCGCAGGGCCAAAGTAATATCCGCCGCGAAGGCGGGCGGTGTGCTCACGGTCAATAGTTGATCCTCCTTCTTCGCCTGGGAAAATTCTTGTTTCCGGCGGCGACCCACTTAAGATGTTCGAGCGAAAGCGCCATGAGCCCTCAGACAATTGCGCGAATTGTTGGCATCGCGATCCTGATCTTTGCTGCCGTTATTATGGCGGCTTCGGGTACTTACGTTGTGCATCCTGGGTTCCGCGGCGTGGAGGTGACGATGGGAAAGGTTTCGCCGGCGTTCAAGCCCGAGGGCTTCGGACTGAAAATGCCGTTGATCACGACGATTCATCCGATCTCCACCCGGCAACAGACCGAGGAAGACAAGGCGGAATGTTACTCGTCGGATTTGCAGCAGGTGCAGGTTGAACTTGCGCGTGCTGTTCCGCATTCCCGAAAGTTCGGTGGTGAAGCTGTTCCAGGAATATTACGGCGAACCGTTTGAGAGCCTCGTTGCGCCGCGCGTGCAGGAAGCGATCAAGGAGGCCACTGCCTTGCAGAGCGCCGAGCAGATCGTGAAGAACCGCGAAGCCATCAAGACTCAGCGCGCTTCGAACTCGCCCGCAAAAAAGTCGGCACGCTGCTGGTCATCGAAGACATCGTCATCCAGAACATCGCGCTTACCAAGGAACTCGAGACACGCCATCGAGGCGAAGATGGTGCAGGAGCAGGAAGCCGCAAAATCAAAGTATCTCCAGCAGCGCGCCCAAATCGAGGCGGACACCGCGGTCATCCAGGCCAAGGGCGAGGCCGAGTCCATTCGTCATCCGCGGCCAGGCGCTGAAGGACAATCCGACGTTCGTGGACCTGAAGGTCGTGGACAAATGGGACGGGCTCGCGCCGCTGGTCATCGGCGGCGGCGACAATTTGGTTTACCAACTGCAAGACCTGGAACGACTGCGCCAACTGAAGGAAATGCCAATCCCACCTCGCAATCCGCGCCCGCCGTACCGCGGCGCACCAACGTTCGGTAACGGCATGAACCAGCCTTTCTGCCCAAGCTCATCGGCGTGGCGGTGCTGCTGTTTGTGCTCGTCGTCGTCAAGCTCCGTCCACGACGTATGTCGTTGAGCCGGGCACGCGCGGGATCAAAGTCACGCTGGGCAAGGCGGCAGACCAGTTCCTGCCGGAGGGCTTTGGCTTCAAGGCGCCGTTCATCACGACGATCGTGCCGGTGAACGTGCGGCAGAAGACGCAAACAGTGCGCGCGGACTGTTTCTCGTCCGACCTCCAGCAGGTCATCGCTGATTTGCGCGTGCTCTATCGCGTGCCGGAGTCAGTCCGTCGTGCAGATCTACAAGCAATTCGCCGGCGACCCGTTCGACAGCCTCATCGCGCCGCGCGTGCAGGAAGCCATCAAGGAAGTCACCGCGTTGCAGACCGCCGAACAGATCGTGAAAAACCGCGAAGAAATCAAACAGAAGGCACTCGCAGCCGCGCGCCAGAAGATCGGCGACATGCTCAGGGTCGAAGACATCGTCATCCGCAACATGGACCTCTCCACGGAACTGGAAAGGGCAATCGAGGCGAAAATGGTCGCGGAACAGCAGGCCGCTCAGGCGCGTCTTCACCAAATGCAGACGAAGGTGGAAGCCGAAACCGCCATCATTCGCGCCAGAGGAGAAGCCGAGGCGATCAAGGTTCGTGGTGAAGCGCTGAAATTGAACCCCGCATTCCTGCGGCTGCAGATTGTCGAGCGTTGGAACGGCAAATCTCCGCTGGTTGTCCCCGCCAAGTGAACAACACCGGAGCAGGTTGCTGCTGCCCCTTGGCGGCGGCGACAACCGCCCATCGCCATGAACCCGCGGCATGCGGGCGATCCTTCAAATTCTCGTCGTTGTCATCGTCATTGGCGCGCTGGTGCTGCTGTTTCCGCGTGCGTATGCGTTCGTCGAGATCGCCGCGCGCGAATTGCGTTACTTCTGGTGGCTGATACTGTTGATCGCGTTGGCCATCTGGCTGATTTGGGGACTTGGGCGAAAGCCGAAGCAATAGCACGAAAATTCAGATCCTTGCTCGCCGAACCGAGGTAGTATTCGTCGCTTCGCTCTGGGTTGAAATGTTGCATTCATCTCGCGTTTGACGTTTCTTGCCAGCGCTCCGGCAAACGATTTCTAGTGACTTATTCTTGAAAGAAATTCGCAAGTTTGCTTTCATCTAGCCATGGGAACAGGAGAAGACCCGTCATGCTCGAGGCCCGCGCATTGTCTTTGCCCCAATAAAGTGTTGGGTGATGGTGCTGAGTCATGAAAGCTAGAATCCACGGACTCCTTGTTGCTGCCATTTTTGTGACGGCAGCAGATTCATGCCGAGCTGGAATTGTGGGGTACGTTACTTCCCGTTTCGACGTAGGAAGCAACCTTTTCAATAATCCATTAGAATGCTCAACCCCGACAGAAGTGAATAGCCTCAATGCGTTGTTTCCAGCGCCACCGCAAAGCACGACCGTTTCACTTTGGAATCCGACTAATCTCTCATTCGACGTCACTTCCAGCTTCACAAATGGGTCCTGGTCGATTAACCTGGTGTTGCCCCCCGGCTCTGGCGCCTTGGTGACCGCACCGAAGGCGTTCACGAACACCATTGTGGGCACGGCCCTTGATCACTCCGGGAATGTCGTCACGGGTGATCCGCCCAGTATTCCTCCTCCCCCTGTATTTACCGGACCTGACGGAGTCTATCTGCTCGGTGACAAGGCTCCTTTCCCGAACATCGGCACAGACATCTTTTTGAATATCCTTGGCCGCCTCCCCAATATTGGCGAACAGGTAACCCGGCTTCAAGGCGTAAGCACGTATCTAGGAAACGGCGAGTGGGATTCTATTCCGACTTTGCCGTTGGGCCAAGCCGCTTTCCTCACCATAATATCAGAACCACCAAGGTTAACCATTCTCTACACCAATGGTTCGGTAATCGTATCGTGGCCAGCCTGGCTTTCTGGTTGGGTCCTTCAAACCAACACCGATCTTGCCACGGGCAGTTGGCGCACTTACAACGGGACGGTTGCCAACAACAGGGTGACCAATTCAACGCTGACGCGAACGGTCTTTTTCCGGCTCTCTCATAAATAAACGGTTCACCCGTGGCAACGATCTCACTAAGCAATATCACTCGAGCAGACACGAACGACCTACGTTAGTTAGAGGAGCGGACTCGCTGGACCGCCCGCGCCGCTCGGGTCTGGCGTTAACTGACTCCAGTTGCTTACAGGCTCCCGCGTTCTTGATATTTTTGAAGCGAAGGAATTTTCATCAGCGCCTTTTTCAGGTAGGCGGGATGCATGGCTTAGTTATTTTGTGATGAAGCCTCTTGCGCGAACCGTTCCGGGTAACCGCCATTTTCGCTCGCTCGGCCCAAGCGTAGCATGGCTCGTTACTTTGAATTCAATGTTTTCGCCGCTTCGCCGGGCCGAAGTAATATCCGCCCCGGATGCGCACCGCCTGGACGCGCCGATCACCGCCGCGCGGCTGGCCGGGTTTTTCCTCCTCGAATAAGGCGGTGTAGCGATAATCAAAATCTTCCAGCTTCAGTCGGGGAACTCTCTGGCTGATGAACCGTTCGATCGCGGACACGTGTTTTGAATCTTCCGCGACCATCAACGTGAACGCGTCACCCTTGGCTTCGGCCCGGCCCGTGCGACCGATACGGTGGATGTAATCTTCCGGGTGATGCGGCACGTCGTAGTTAATGACGTGGCTCACGTCCGCAATGTCCAATCCGCGCGCCGCGATGTCCGTTGCAACGAGCAATTCGAAACGGCCGTCGCGAAAACCGCGCAGCGCCTGTTCGCGTTCGCGCTGCGTGCGATTTGAATGAAGCACGGCGACGGCGTGGTTGTTGCGTTTCAGCAGGTGCGCGATGCGATCCGCGCCGTGCTTGGTACGGCAAAAGACGATCACGGATTCATAGTTGACGCGATTGAGCAATGCGAGCAGCAGGTCTGTTTTCTGCGCTTCAGCGACGGGATAAATCACGTGCTTGACTGTTTCGGCTGGTGTACGCCGCGCGCCGATTTCAATCGTCTCGGGATTCCGCATCGCCCAGCGGATGAGGGAATCGATCTCCGGCGGGATTGTTGCGGAGAAAAGCATTGTCTGCCGCTCGCGCGGGCAGCGTTGAACGATGCGCTTTACGTCTGGAAGAAATCCCATGTCGAGCATGCGGTCTGCTTCGTCGAGCACGAGATGTTTGACGTGTTCGAGATGGCACGTGCCACGATTGAGATGGTCGAGCAGGCGGCCTGGTGTTGCGACGATGATGTCCGAGCCGCGCTTGAGCGCGTCCATCTGCCGGCCGTAACCAACTCCGCCAAACAACACCGCCGTGCGCAAATCCGTGAACCGTGCAAAATCGCGAATGGCGGTTTCGACTTGAGCCGCTAATTCTCGCGTTGGTTCCAGCACGAGCACGCGTGTTCGCGGGTCGTGATGGTCAAGCTTCGTTAAAATCGGCAACGCGAAGGCAGCCGTTTTGCCCGTGCCTGTCTGCGCGCTGCCGATCACATCCTGTCCGGCGAGAATCATCGGAATGGCGCGGAGTTGGATGGGCGTCGGATCGATATAGCCCATGGCCTTGACTCCATCAAGAGCCGGGGCTGACAAGCCAAGCTTGGAAAACGGCATACCGTAATCTGGTTGTTGAGCGGAAAAAAGTCCATGCGCGAATTCACCATGGCAAACGGACAGCCCCGACAATATCCTGTCATAAATCCGAATTTTCTTCACGCCAATTCCCGTCGGATCGGCTTACCCTGACTACATGCCGAAACGATTGTTCCTGTTGGACGGAATGGCTTTGGTGTATCGGGCGCACTTCGCCTTGATCGCCAGGCCGATCTTCACGTCCAAAGGCGTGAACACCTCCGCGCTCTACGGGTTCACGCAGACGCTCCTGGAAATTCTGAACAAACAGCAGCCCACGCATCTCGCTGTCGCGTTTGACACCGAGGCCCCAACCCCCCGCCACACGGCGTATCCCGAATACAAGGCGACTCGGCAGGCGATGCCCGAAGACCTTGCGGCCGCATTGCCGAATGTGCGCCGGATGCTCGAAGCGTTTCGAGTTCCGGTTCTCGAATGCGACGGTTATGAGGCCGATGACATCATTGGGACGCTCGCGCGGCGCGCCGAGAAGGAAGGCTTCGAGACTTACATGGTCACGCCCGACAAAGACTTTGGCCAGCTCGTCGACGCGAACACGTTTCTCTACAAACCCTCGCGCATGGGCGACGGCATCGAAGTGCTGGGCGTGCCGGAAATCAAGAACCGATGGGGCATCGAACGCACGGAGCAGGTCGTGGACGTGCTCGCATTGATGGGCGATTCATCCGACAACGTGCCGGGCGTGCCGGGCATTGGTGAGAAAACGGCGATCAAACTTGTCGGCCAATTCGGCGGCGTTGAAAATCTCCTGGCGCACACAAGCGAGTTGAAAGGCCGCATGAAGGAATCGCTCGAAACGCATCGCGAACAGGCGCTGCTGTCAAAACGGCTCGTCACGATTCTATGCGACGCGCCGTGCAATTACGATTTGGAGTCGCTGAAAGTGCAGCCGCGCGACGATGAGAAGTTGAAGGGCCTGCTAATCGAATTCGAGTTTAATTCAATCGGGCGACGCCTGTTCGGAGAAGATTTCAAGGCGGGCAGAGGCTTTCAACCAGGTGGCATGGGCGTCTCACCTGCAGGTTCGGAAACCGCGAGTGCCCGGGAGGGTCGCGTTCCACCGCGACCCATAATTTCGGAAGCCAGGGATGAGGTGGAACTCGCCCCTCCCGCACCGAAAATCGCCGCGAATCTAAAGACACTCACCGACACACCGCATCGCTATCACATCGTCTCGACGGCCGAACAGCGCGCGAAACTGATCGAACGATTGCGTGGCGCAAAGAGCTTCAGCTTCAGCGTGGAATTGAGCGGCGCGGATGTGAAGGATTCGCAGTTGGTCGGGCTCGCTTTCGCGTTGGAGCCACACACGGCCTATTACGTGAATCTATCCATGGAGCCCACCAAACTCGCGACCGCGCTGGAAGAATTTCGTCCCGTCCTCGAATCGGATTCAGTCGAGAAAGTCGGCCACGATCTCAAGGCCGACGTCAGTGCGCTCAAATGGCGGGACGTTTCCGTGCGCGGAAAACTTTTCGACACGACCATCGCGCATAGTCTGATCGAGCCGGACATGCGGCACACGCTCGATTTTCTTTCGGAAGCACATCTCGGCTACGCTCTCGCAAAGCCCGGTGATGAAGCACAGCAGGAACAGCTTGATCTTGGAGACGGCCCTGTCGAAAAAATTGCCGAGCGCGCGATGGAACGCACCGATGTGGCGTTGCAACTGCGCGCCATCCTGGAGCCGTTGCTCAAGGAGAAAGGCCAGGAGCACGTTTTCTATGAAATCGAGGCGCCGCTCACACCGGTGCTGGTGGACATGGAATGCGAAGGCATCCGGCTCGACGCGACGGCGCTGGCGGATTTCTCGGCTCAACTTTCAAAGGAAATGGATCTGCTGGAGAAGACAATCTGCCACACGGCCGGGCGCGAGTTCAATTTGAATTCTGCGCGACAGCTCGGTGAAGTGCTGTTCGAGGTGTTGAAAATTTGTGAGGAGCCGAAGAAGACGCGGACGGGCCAATACGCCACAGACGAACAGACGCTGCTTGCGCTCGCACCCGATCACGAAATCGTCCGCCAACTGCTTGAATACCGCGCGGCGACGAAGCTGAAATCCACCTATGCCGACGCGCTGCCCACAGCGGTTTGGCCGAAGACTGGCCGCGTCCACACGACTTACAATCAGGTTGCCACCGCGACCGGGAGGTTGAATTCGGTTAACCCTAATTTGCAAAACATTCCCATCCGCAGCGAACGCGGACAGGAAATCCGCAAGGCGTTTGTGCCGCGCGACTCGAATTACCTGCTGTTCTCGGCGGACTATTCACAGATCGAGCTGCGCATCATCGCCGCGTTGAGCCATGAGCCGGGATTACTCGAAGCCTTCAGGACGGGCATCGATGTCCATACCGCGACAGCGGCGAAAGTATTCGGCGTCGCGCTTGACGTGGTCACGCCCGAGATGCGGCGCAAAGCAAAAATGGTGAACTACGGAATCGCGTACGGAATTTCGGCGTTCGGTCTTGCGCAGCGGCTCGGAATTCCGCGGCGTGAAGGCGCTGAGATCATCGAGCAATACTTCAAGCAGTTCGCCGGCATCCGCAAATACATGGACGAGACCATGGCATTCGGGCGCAGGTACGGTTATGTCGAAACCGTAACGGGCCGGCGGCGCTACATTCGTGACATCCGTTCATCAAACGCAACGGTGCGCGGTGCCGCCGAACGCAACGCCATTAACGCCCCGATTCAGGGCACCGCAGCGGATATGATCAAACTCGCGATGGTCAACATCCACGCCGAGCTCACTCGGAGAAAGTTGAAGACGAAAATGCTCCTTCAGGTCCATGATGAACTCGTCTTCGATTTGTTCAAGCCGGAGGAGCAGGAAGTTCGCGCGCTTGTCGAAGAAAAGATGAGAACTGCAATTCCATTGGATGCGCCCATCGTCGTGGAGATGGGAGCTGGGAGAAACTGGCTTGAAGCTCATTGAGTCCGGAAACTGGATCGCGAACTCCGGGCATCTGCCGGACCTTACCTCCAATTCGTCTTGCGGCGCGGCCATACATCCTGACAATGCAGGAAAAAACAGCCATGTTTTCCCACATTGTCATCTTCTGGATCGATCCCGCTGATGCTCGCGCGGCGGACGAACTGATCGCCGGCGCAAATAAACATTTAAAGAACATTCCCGGCGTGCAGCAGTTCCACGTTGGGCGCATGGTGCCCAGCCACCGGCCTGTTGTAGATCAATCCTATCAGGTCGCGCTCAATCTGACTTTCGCGGACAAGAAGGCGCAGGATGACTACCAGGTGCATCCTTCCCATGTGCGATTCGTTGAAGAAACGTTCAAGCGCGTGTGCAAGAAGGTTGTTGTTTACGATTTTGAATAAGCCACATGACGGAACGGCGCTGTTCCGGTTGTGCGAGCGCGCTCATGGCCGCGGATGAAATCTCCGGTGAATCTCCCGCAAGCGATTTCCGGTGACATGTGTGTAAACCTCCGTCGTGCTGATGCTCGCATGTCCGAGCAGTTCCTGAATCACACGCAGATCTGCTCCATGCTCCAGCAGGTGCGTGGCAAAGCTATGCCGCAACATGTGCGGCGTGATGTTCCGTGAGATTCCGGCGCGTCTGACGCGGCGCTTGATTCTCAACCAGAGCGTCACCGGGGCGAACGGCGTGCCGCGTTTCGTCAGGAAGACGTTCGCCGGTGATTTCGGCGTGACGAGTTTTGGCCGGCCGGTTTCGATGTAGTGGTTCAACGCGTCCATGGCTTTCTTTCCCACGGGCACAACGCGTTCCTTGTTTCCTTTGCCGATGACAGTGACAAATCCAGCGTCGAGATGCAGTTGCTCCAAACGAAGATTGCGCAATTCCGCCAGACGCAATCCCGAGGCGTAAGCCAGTTCGAGGACGGCCTGGTCGCACATGCTTTGCGGTGTCTCGGGCTTCTCGAGTTCGAGCAGTCTTTGGATTTCGACATCTGTGAGCGCTTTGGGCAGGCGCTGCCAGCGGCGCGGCAATGAAAGATTTTCTGCGACGTTCGTTGGCAATAGTTTTTCGTTTTCAGCGAAGCGATAGAACGCGCGCAGTGCCGCAATTTCCAGGTAAACACTCTCGCTGCTCAATCGCCGCGCGGATTCTTTCGGCTCGGTGAGCAACGCACGCTCACGCTCATGCTGCAGAAAGGACATGAGATGCCGCAATTCGACGGCTTTCCAGTCGATTAGATTCTGCGTGGCCGCCCAATCGCTGAATTTCTTCAGAAGTGCGGCGTACGTGCGCTGCGTGTGCTCGGACTGGCCGCGCTCGTGGCGAAGATATTGCAGGAAGTCTTCGATCAGTGATTGCACGTGAGAATTTGAGTTCGCCCGTCCTGTAAGGTGCCTCGAGTGCTTCGCTGTCTCTATCGCGTTTCAACAACCTTCCCGAACAACGCGCCAAGGCAATAACCAAGAGCGGCCAAGTATAAATAAATCGTCGCAAACATGGGGAGAATAAATCCCATTACTTGGTCTCCCTCCACTCCGAATGCTTTTAAAGCTGCCAGCCAAGGGGCTGTCACGGGATAGGTCACTATGATAACGATTTGATGCGTGCTGTCGTAAAAGGCCGAATCATACGGCACGCAGGAAAGGAGAAGGAAGATGACAATCAGAACGCCGGCCCCAAAGATTCCGTGCTTTGTGGAAGGTTTCATATCTTTTAGAGGGAAACTCGGAACTGGCTCATGCCCGACACGGTTCGATGCGCCACCGATCCAATAATAGCCGCAAGCCCGTCGGATGGCCGTTCCTTGTTCACGAAGGGAGTGTTACTCCCCGTCCTGCGGTTGACAATCTCGTTTTAGGCAGACTGTCCGTACGTTCACTGCTTCTGGCTGGCGCTCCTTGCCAATCGTTCCGCGTGCCTCTATTCTCTTCCAGAACAATTTCGCAGCACTATGAAACGACGCTTCGTGTTTGGGTTCGTCAGTCTGGTCCTCCTGGTCAATCTGGTGATTGGCGCCCGCGTTTACACCAGATCGGACAAGGAGCAGAAAGACTCGGCATACGACAACATGAAGCTGTTTGCCGAGGTGATGGAAAAGGTCCGCCATGACTATGTGGACGGCCAGAGTCTTACTTATCAGGAACTGGTTTACGGCGCGCTCAAGGGAATGATTGACAAGCTCGATCCGCACAGTGAATTCCTCGATCCCGAAAAATACAAAGAATTGCAGAACGACACCGAGGGCCACTTCGGCGGACTGGGCATCGTCATTGGCATGAAAGACAACTTCGTCACGGTCGAAGCGCCCATGGAAGACACGCCCGGCTCCCGAGCAGGCATTCTTTCCGGTGACCGCATCATCAAGATTGACGGCAAGAGCACGGAAGCAATGGGGTTGACCGAGGCCGTCAAGATTCTGCGCGGGGAACCGGGAACGGAAGTTACGATCACAATTCTTCGTCCCTCCTCCGGGCAGGTGAAGGATTACACGCTCAAACGCGCGATCATCAACGTGGACATGGTGAAAGACATCAATGGCAAGAAGGAATTTCCTCTCGGCAAGAACAAAATTGGCTACATCCGCCTCATGTCAGTTCGGCGACAAAACCAGCGGACGATCTGGAGGCCGCGCTTGAAGAAACTAAAGGCGCAGGGAATGCAGGGGCTGATCGTGGATTTGCGATGGAATCCCGGCGGACTGCTGGATCAAGCGGTCGAGGTCTGCCAGAAATTCCTGCCGCGCGGCCAGCTCGTCGTCTCGACAGAAGGCCGCAATCCGACGCAGAAGTTCTCCGCCCGCGGCCCGGGAGACCGAACTCGTAAATCGTGACGGCTCGCCGATGCCGCTGGTCGTGCTGGTGAATCGCTGGAGCGCCAGCGCGTCGGAAATCGTCTCGGGCTGCCTGCAGGATTTGAACCGCGCGATCATCGTCGGCGAGAAGACATTCGGCAAAGGATCGGTTCAAAGCATCATCCCGCTGGACGAAGGCGCGCTGCGGCTGACCACCGCCAAGTACTACACGCCAAGCCACAAAGTCATTCACGAAGTTGGCATCACGCCTGACATGCCCGTGCCCGTGACCGATGAAGAAGATGCAAAACCTCCAAATCCAAAGCCTGCCAGGTGGTTTGGAATCGCTGGACGAAAGCGATCGCGAACGGGTGAGGAACATGCGCGACCCGCAACTGGACCGCGCGATGGACCTGCTGAAAGGCATCTTGCTTTTCACCGAACGCGTCTCGGCCGAACGAAGTGCATGCGCAGAGTCCGACAGCAAGATGGCCGCGGCAAAGTAAGTTTCGTGTCTTTTGGCAGCATGGCATTACTTGCCTTTGAAACTTCGTGCGATGAAACCAGCGCTGCGGTTGTTGCAGCGTGGGCGACGTCCTCTCGAACGTCGTTTCATCGCAAATTCAACTGCACGCGGAGTATGGCGGAGTGGTGCCGGAACTCGCGGCGCGCGAGCATTTGCGGAACCTGATTCCAGTGGCGCAAACGGCCTTGCGGGAAGCGCGACGTCACACGCAGAACAACTCGATGCTGTCGCTGCGACACAGGGGCCGGGCTTGCCGAGCGCGCTGATGGTTGGTTTTAAGGCTGCGCAGGCGATGGCATTTGCGCTGCGCAAGCCGTTTCTCGGAATCCACCATCACGAAGCCCACCTGTATTCGCCTTGGATTTCCGGCACTCCGCCTGTGGCGAACTTTGCCGAATTTCAACCCAACGTCTCCCTCGTTGTCAGTGGCGGGCACACGATGCTCGTGCATGTGCGAGGCTGAATTGAATCACCGCCTGCTCGGTTCCACACTCGACGACGCCGCCGGCGAATGCTTCGACAAGATCGGCAAACTCATGGGCCTGGGCTACCCCGCAGGACCGGAGATTGATCGCCTCGCCGAACAAGGCAACCCGCCCGGCATTTGATTTTCCGCGCCCGATGATCAACGAAGCGAATGACGATTTCAGTTTCAGCGGGTTGAAAACCTCGGTGCGCTATTTTCTCCGCGACCATCCCGAGTTGCTGAACGATCCGGCGCGCGTCCAGGACCTATGCGCCAGTGTTCAGGCGGCCATCGTGGACGTGCTCGTGACAAAAACTCTCAAGGCAGCAACACGACTCCAGGTTCCGTGTGTCACCGCTTCCGGTGGTGTGACGTGCAACCGGACGCTCCGGCGACAGTTGTCCGAAGCCTGCGGGAGCGCCGGGTTGGTGCTGCGGCTTGCGGATCGGACTTTTTGCACGGACAATGCAGCGATGATTGGGATTCTTGCCGAACGGAAATGGCTCCGTCATGCGCAGGCAAGTTCCGTCACCGATGAAATTCGCCCCGGCTGGTCACTCGATGAAATTTCTTCAACGCCTGCGGCGCGCCGTTGACCGCGCTTACTCTGTCTTCCCTTCGGCAACATGGCCCATAACGGTGGTTGTGAAATGCTGATCTGAAAGGCGTCGAATGCGATCCTGATCAGATTGATCCAACAAGGAGCGAATCGTTTTTAATAGCAGCTCCAAATTGAGCGGTTTCTCCATCAACGCGTCAATGCCTGCTTGTGTTGCACGCTCGTGTTGATTTGGCCGCGCGGTGATGACGATTACCGGTACGTGCGGGTGAATCCGCTCTATCAACTCAAACGCTTCCCAGCCGTTCTTGTCGGGCATATTGAGGTCCAGCAGGACCAGATCTGGCGAACTGGACAGCGCCCTGATGATCGCTTCGCGTCCGGTTTGCGCGAGCATCACCTCGTAGTCTTCCGACTCCAAAACCCGCCCCACCATTTTGCGGACGGATTCGTCATCGTCCGCGAGTAGAATTCTTCGTTTCATCACTTCAAAAAAATCCCTGTGGCCGGTGCGGGCAGGAACCAAGCCACAGGGCAGCGGTTGTTTTACCGCAAACTCAGGCCCTCCCCCGACTGAACGGACTGTTTATCACCTGTCGGTACGAACAGGCATGTCTTCTCGCGCATCGCCATTTCGTTCAATGGGCCGTTGTGCTTTTAGCCGGAAGCGTGCCACGCGCGCGAGTTGCAGCGGAAGCGGATTTCTTAAGAACCGTGCGCGTCAATTAATGGCGTCAGAACCGGAGTGGTAACTCTATTCTCACATAAGGCAAGTTGCTTACCAACTCGCGCGGCTCGACAATCAGGAAGCATTTTGAAATAGAATCAACTTCAGAGTGTCAGAGAGTTCGTTGGCAATGTGCGGCTTTCGATGAGCAACGGCATCAAACTCAGACTCGTCGCCTTCGTGTCAGCCATCGGATTGATGGGGCTGCTGATTGCGTGGGCGGCACACACTTCGTCGCGCCGGATCGCCCGGCTCCAGCAAAGGCTTACGGCCGTTCAGTTGCAGAGCTTTCAAATCGCCGATCATTTCCAGCAGAGCATCCGGGAGTTGAACAACATCGTATTGCGTTACGGCGTCTCCCATGACCCAAAAGATTGGGAACCCTTCAATTCAAAGAGCCACGCACTGGACACCTGGATGGATGAACAGAGGGCCATTCTCTCCAGCGAGCAGGAGCGCCACATTCTCGATGAGATTAACGATGAGTACAATGATTATATGGCTGCTGCGCGCGGGATCCAGGAGCGCATTGCCTCGCAATCTGAACCCGCCACGCACTTGAGCGAATTCGCCGGCTTCGAAGCCGAATCGCAACGCATTTTGAACCTCGCTTTTCAGCTCGCCTCCGCGCACCGCGAATCCATGAACGCTTTTCTCGCGCAATCAAACCGTTCGCTTGACTATCTGCGCGCGCTTCTGCTTGGCTCGCTGTTCTTCCTGCTCGTCGCGGGCGGCTGGCTGGCGGCATTTGTCTATCGTGGAATGATCGCTCCGCTCCAGGTGAAGCTCGTCGAAAGCCAGCAACTGGTCGAGCGCCAGGAGAAACTGGCCTCGCTTGGAATGCTTGCGGCCGGTGTCGCCCATGAGATCCGCAACCCACTCACCTCCCTCAAAGCATGGGTATTCATCCAGCAAAAGCATCTGCGCCCGGGAACGCCCGAGTACGACGACGCCGAACTCATCGGGAATGAAATCAACCGGCTTGAGCGCATCGTCCACGATTTTCTGCTTTTCGCGCGGCCTTCCGAACCGCATCTCGAGTTGCTCTCAGCCGATCAACCGCTTCAAGAGGTCGAAGCCTTGATGAAGCCGCAACTCGAAAAGCTCGGAATTCAGCTTTCGCTCAATGGTTCGACGCCGGCGCATGTGCGCATTGACTCGCAGCAAATCAAACAGGTTCTTATCAACCTGGTTCAAAATGCGGCCGACAGCATTGAACGCAACGGTGCCATTCTGCTCCGTGCCCGCACCGAAACAAAACGTCTTTCGGATCGGACCACGGAAGTCGTCATCCTCGAAGTGGCGGACACAGGCAAAGGTATCCCGGCCGAAGTCGAGAAGCGGTTGTTCGATCCGTTCTTCACGACGAAAGAATCCGGCACGGGCCTTGGGCTTTCCATTGCGGCACGAATTGTCGAAAAGCACGGCGGCGTGTTGCAGTATCAAACACAGGTGAATCACGGAACGATTTTTGGTATAGTCCTCCCGCGCGCTTAATCGCATGGGAACCGCCGGCAAAATTCTCATCGTTGAAGACGATTCTGGAATCGTTGTGACACTTCGCCGCGTCCTCGCGGAGGAAGGTCACCAGGTGTTCGTCGAAACCCGCGGCGACACCGGCCTGGCCCGCGCGCGGAGCGACGACCTGGACCTCGTCCTCACCGACATGAAGCTGCCCGGCCTTGTGGCTTCGAGCTCGTGCGCGAACTTCATGTCGCCAAGCCGCGTCTGCCCATCATCCTCATGACCGCGCACGGCACGACCGAAACCGCCATCGAAGCCACGCAATCCGGCGCATTCGATTACCTGCTCAAGCCGTTCGACATGCCAGAACTGCTCGATCTGGTGGCCAAGGCGATTTCGACAAGCCGGCTCATGTCCGAGCCGGTCGAACTGGGCGCGACCAGACTCCATGCGCGACGCCATCATCGGCAAGCAGCCGCGCGATGCAGGCCATTTACAAGGAGATCGGCCGCATCGCCGCCAAGCCGGTCAACGTGCTGATTCGCGGCGAAACCGGCACCGGCAAGGAACTCATCGCGCGCGCGATTTACCAGCACAGCGACCGCGCGAAGGCGCCGTTCGTCGCCATCAACTGCGCGGCGATTCCCGAAACGCTGCTCGAAAGCGAACTGTTCGGCCACGAGCGCGGCGCGTTCACCGGCGCGGAACTGCGGCGCATCGGCCGCTTCGAGCAGGCGGACCGCGGCACGATTTTCCTCGACGAGATTGGCGACATGACGCCCGGCACGCAGGTGAAACTCATGCGCGTGCTTCAGGAAAAATGCCTGCAGCGCCTCGGCGGCAAGGAAACGATCCCCGTGGATGTGCGCGTCATCGCCGCCACGCATCGCGACCTGGAGAGCGCCATCCGCGAAAAACAGTTTCGTGAAGACCTTTATTACCGTTTGAGCGTGGTCGTGATCGCATCTGCCGCCGCTGCGCGAGCGCCGCGAAGACATTCCCGATCTGGTGAACTATTTTCTGCGGAAGCACGGCGTCGAAATGCGCGCGGAGAATCCGTCGATTCATCAGGACGCAGTGGAGTTTCTTCAGTCGCAGTCCTGGCCCGGCAACGTGCGCGAGCTGGAGAACGTCATTCGCAAAGCCCTGCTGCTGGCCCGTGGTTACACGATTGGTGTCGAACATGTTCGTTCCACCGCGGCAAAAACGATGCTTGGCGATTTTTCAAGCAAGACACTGCGCGCCTTCGCAGATGAACTGCTGGCCGCCGCCCAGCGCGGTGAACTCCAAAATGCTCATGCGCGTTTGCTCGACGCTGCGGAGCGGGAAATCTTTGGCCGCGCAATTGAACAGGCGCACGGTAATCAGGCCAAAGCCGCGCGCTGGCTCGGCGTGTCCAGGTTGACGATGCGTGAGAAGCTGATTCAGTTTGGAATTCACCCGGCACAGCAAGACGGACATAAGCAATGACGGGGGATCGGCGGCGCAATCTCCGTTGCGCGAAAGGCGGGAAGGTTGGTTTAATGAAGTTATGATCGAGAGAAACTTGAAAATGATTGGTATTGGTTCCGCAATTGTCGCCCTGTTGTTCGTTTCGACATTTGTTCGGGCTGGTGAACAAACCAAAGCCGAGAACCTTGTTCCGCTGGAGCTGAAGCTGCCGCCGCCCGCGTTTCGCGGGACACCCAGGGACATTCCGAGCGATTCTTCTGTCGAGCCTCCTTCGGACAAGCCGCGCGCGCCAATGATGGTGCCAGCGGGCCTCGTAAATCTCGTCGCCGGCAAACCGCCTACGAGCAGCGACCCGAACGCCAACGCTTCGATGTTCGCGAAAATCACGGACGGCAAAAAGAATTCAAGTGACGATAACATCGCGTTGCTCCGCAAAGGCACTCAATACGTGCAGTTCGATCTCGGCGGCGCACACGAGATTTTCGCGATTGTGATCTGGCACGCGTTCGATTCGCCGAAGGTATATCGCGATGTGGTAGTCCAGGTTGCCGACGATGCCGCGTTTCAAAAGAACGTCCGCACGCTGTTCAACAACGATCGCGACAACAGTTCCGGCCTTGGCGCGGGCGCCGACCGTGAGTATTTCGAATCACATGAAGGCAAGCTTGTCGACGCGAAAGGCGCAAAAACCGGTTTCGTCCGCGCGTATTCGCGCGGCAGCACGGAAAGCGCGTTGAATGAATACACGGAAGTGGAGATTTACGGACGGCCAGTGCCATGAAATCCGCCGCGGCGCTTGGCTGGCTGTGCGCGCTGGTGCTGGCTCTGGCGCTGCGTTGCCCGCAACTGGCCAAACGGCCGATGCACAACGATGAGGCCGTCAACGCGGTGAAATTTCGCGCGCTTTGGGAGCACTCCTCCTACAAATATGACCCCAACGAGCATCACGGCCCAACGCTGGCGTACTCGACACTCGTGCTGAACCGGCTGACCGGCGCGCCAGATTTCGTTCACTTCACTGAGGTGAGGTTCCGAGTTCTGACGGTGCTCTTTGGCGTTGGGTTGATTCTCTTGCTGCCGCTCGTGAAAGACGCGCTGGGCGGAGCGTCACCTTGGGCGGCGCTGTTCATCGCTGTTTCCCCAGCGATGGTCTTCTACAGCCGCGATTACATTCACGAAATGCTCCTGGTCTTTTTCACGTTCTTTGCGATGGCCTGCGGCTGGCGCTACTACCGGAGCAGAAAGATTGGATGGGCTGCGCTGACCGGCGCCGCGATTGGGCTGATGAACGCAACCAAGGAAACGTTCATTATCGCGCTGGTGACTGCCGGTTTGGCGCTTGCGCTGAATTGGGTTTGGAGCCGCTGGATTGATGCCGGGCCCAGAACGATGACGAAGCGCCGCGTATCATTCCTCCATGTCACCATAGCGCTCGTTGTCTGGATTGCAGTCGCAGTGGCTCTGTTCTCTTCGTTTTTTTCAAATGCGCACGGGCCGGTGGATTCATTGAAAACATACGTCCCGTGGGTTCATCGAGCTGAGGGTTTGTCTCCGCACGTGCATCCGTGGAACTTTTACATTCACCGTCTGGTTTTCTTCCACGTCGATGCCGGACCAGTTTGGAGCGAAGGGTTGATTCTGCTCCTCGCAATCATCGGCGCGGTCGCTGCATCTCGACGCCAGCAGCTCGCCGAAGCGAACGCAGGCTTTGCGCGCTTCCTTGGGTTTTATAGTGTGGCGCAGGCAATCGCCTACAGCCTGATTCCGTACAAAACTCCCTGGTGTCTTCTGGGTTTCTGGCATGGGATGATTTTGCTGGCTGGCATTGGAGCAATCGTCGTTCTGCGCAGCATGAAACGACAATGGCCGCGAATCGCCGTCACAGCGCTGCTTCTGTTTGGCGCGTGCCATCTGAGCTGGCAGGCCTGGCGGGCGAGCATCAACCATTCGGCGGACAGGGGAAATCCTTACGCTTATGCAGAGACGTCGCCGGACGTGCTGAATCTCGTCAGCGAAGTGGAGGCTGTCGCAGGCGCGCACGCATCGGGAACTGACATGCCTGTCGGGGTGATAGCGTCTGAAGGTGATTACTGGCCGCTGCCCTGGTATCTGCGCGGGTTCAGTCGTACGGGTTGGTGGGACGACGTGCCAGCGGATGCGCTGCCACCGATTGTTATTGTCTCCTCACAACTCGCCCGATCGCTCGATGAGAATACCTCTTATGTCATGGCAGGCCATTTTGAATTGCGTCCCGGTATTTTTCTCCGGCTGTACGTGCAGGCCGAGTTGTGGCACTCTTACCTGCAAAATAAGAAGTCTCCGTAGGCGAAACCAAATCGAATGCTCACACTGCACAAATACTCCGTTGGCGTCGGAGACCGCTTTGCACAGCAGGCGGAGGCGCAATTGCGCGCGTGCATGCTCGCTGCTGGAAAGGGAGTCGAGATCGTCCCTGTTTGGAACAAATCCAACCGTGAACATCTGATCGTGGGATCAGAGCCGACCAGCGTCCGCACCGCCGCTGAAGCCGCGGTGAAGAAGCTCGGCTGGAAAAAGCCATGGCACGTGGACGCCGATCATATCCGGCTCGACACGGTGGATAGATTCGTGCCTTGTTCGGATTTCTTCACGATTGATGTCGCGGATTTCATCGGCAAGACCCCGCAATCAGCCGCCATTCAAACGTTCCTGGAACGTCATCCGGAGTTGAACGATTCATTGAAGATTCCCAAAATCCAAAGCGGAATTGAGTCGTCGCGCGCCCACGTCGAACGCATCGCAAACAAGTTCTTGAGCGCGGTGCAGGAAGCCGGGCGCATCTATCGTCACATCGCGAAGCTGAAAGGCGCAGAAAACTTCATCACCGAAGTTTCCATGGACGAAACGGATTCACCGCAAACGCCCGTCGAGTTGCTGGTAATCCTGATTGCCCTAGCGGACGAAAAGGTGCCGCTGCAAACCGTCGCGCCGAAATTCACGGGGCGATTCAACAAGGGTGTCGATTATGTCGGCGACGTGATGCAATTCGAGAAGGAGTTCAATGACGACCTCGCAGTCATCCGATTCGCGATTCAGAAATATGGCTTGCCGGACAACCTCAAGCTCAGTGTCCATTCCGGCAGCGACAAGTTTTCCATTTATGGCGCGATTCACCGCGCTCTGAAACGGCACGGAGCCGGGTTGCATCTCAAGACCGCGGGCACGACGTGGCTGGAGGAATTAATCGGGCTGGCGGAAGCCGGCGGCGATGGCCTCGCGTTGGCAAAACAGATTTACGCCGAAGCGCTCGACCACACCGAGGAACTCTGTGCGCCGTATGCGGCGGTGATTGACATCGATCGGCGCAAACTTCCTTCTGCGGATGAAGTCGCCAAGTGGAATGCGGAGCGATTCGCCGCGGTGCTGCGCCACGATCCGAAATGCAAGGACTTCAATCCGCACGTGCGACAGTTGCTCCACGTGGGCTACAAGATCGCGGCGAAAAAAGGAGAGGCTTATCTGAAGCTGGTGCGCGCCTGCGAACCAACGATTGCGCGCAACGTGACGGGCAACCTGTTCGAACGGCACATCAGGCCGGTGTTCATCGGGAACTAGCGACTCACCGGGAAGCAGAGCTTTGTCGGGCATTGCTGAAGCAAGGGCATTGTTGGGTTCAACGCTTATCAATGGAAATTGGCTACGATTCCGGCCTGTCCTCCATCGGCACGGCGACGTACAGTTACGTTGCCAATTCGCCATTGGTGAGCCAGATTGCGTTCGCGAACAGCAGCACGCATGCTCACGAGCAAGGGCTATGATTATCTGAACCGGCTGAGTTCCATTTCCTCGGCCACGAATTCTTCTGTGATCCAGGACTGACACGTTTAATGCCAGGTCTGCCACGAACCCGGCCCGCCGGCTGCGTTTGCACGGACTTTCCCGCCAGAGAATTTTCCGTGAAGTGTTCGATCTGTTCTGGCAGTATGTAGAAACGATGTCGGAGCGCAACCGCCACACCTTTAACGCCGCCTGGCGTCTGGTCGTGGAAGCTTGGCTTCGCCGCCAGGGTTGGATCTCCGTTACAGCAAAACCAAAAACCAATGTGTCAACCGATTCCGAGCCTTTTTTCTCTCAGAATTAGTTATGCACTACAATGTTGAGGATGCTCCTCTCTTGAGAACCAATGACGCAGGCGCTGCGATGGAAGTCGAAGTCTTCATGAAACCGACGGATGTCTCGTTCTACCGGGTCCGGCTATTGGAAGAGCCTGAAGACGCGTCGAGTGTTGAGGGCTATTTTACCGACCCTTTTTTCACATCTGAAATGCTGCACCATTATCCCGGAGACTGGTTCTCGCTGACAGAAACTAATTCGTGGACGGACCACTGCTGGACTCCTCCCATGCCGAAATTGGGCAACCCAGCGCACTGGTGGTCAGGCAAGTTCAAGTGGGTGGTTCCAGCCAAGTGGAGAGTCGAAAACACGTCAAGCACGAATGACATGACCCAGTGGGAGCAAGTATTTACGATTGATGCAAGCGGTACTGCCAAAATCACGAAATTCAACGATTACTGGGTGCAACGCCAAACTAACGATGTCATCAGAGTTGGAGACCCTTGACCTTATGAAAGCGTTCTTACTCAAGCTAACTGTGTCGGCTCTTGGTTTATTATCATTTCAATTGGCTGAAGCAGCTCCTTCCCCTGGCGAAATAGTGGGCTGGGGATGGAACCCAGTTTACGGATGCGCAGATGTGCCTTATTCGGAAGGGTACGCGACAGGCGTGGTGACAATCTCCGGTCAAGTTCTGGCTGACGCAGTTGCTATCTCAGCGGGATGGAACCATTGTCTGGCGCTCCGGAAGGACGGGACTGTCTTCGGCTGGGGCCAGAACCACGAGGGTTGTGCCATTGGAAGGAATCCTGGAGATCACGCCGCCGGGGAAGTCGTCGTCGCCGGGGAAGTTTTGAGCAATATCACAGCCGTCGCAGCCGGAACGACGCACAGTTTGGCGCTGAGGCAAGACGGGACCATTGTCGGTTGGGGTGATAACCAAGCGGGTGAATCCACTCCTCCCGCTGGACTGACGAATGCCGTGGCGATCAGTGCGGGAGCGGCGGACAGTCTCGCGCTCAAAGCCGATGGTACGGTCGTCTGCTGGGGGATGAATGACCGCGCGCAAGCCAAAGCCCCGGCTGGGTTGAGGAACGTCGTTGCCATTGCAGCTTCTAAAGAGGGTTACGGGTCGAACTTGGCGCTCAAAAGAAATGGGACGGTCGTGCAGTGGTCGGGAGCTGGTTTGGAAGCGCCGGTTCCCGCTGGGTTGAGCAACGTGGTGGCTATTGCCGCGGGGGGGCGGCATTACCTCGCCCTCAAGAATGACGGTACGGTGGTTGGATGGGGGGTGAACCGCAGCGGTGAAGCGGTTCCGCCGGCGGGTTTAAGCAACGTCGTTGCGATTACCGCCGGAGAGATGTTGAGTGTCGCTCTGAAGCGGGACGGCTCAGTTGTCGCCTGGGGAAACACTGGATGGGGCGCTACGACTGTGCCGGCTGGATTGAGCAACGTCGTTGCCATCTCCGCTGGGAGCCTTTTCGGTCTGGCGATCACCACCAACAATGCAGTTGCCGAACGATTCCGCCATTGATTGATTGAGCCACAGACCCGAACACGATTGCGTTCTCGCTTTCCGCAACGAACAATTATGTGAGCACCACGGCCACGACGCTGCAACTCGAGGTGACGGGCGGTGTTCCCTCCAGCAAAGCCGTGTTACTGGACAGCACGAATTTTGCGGGCGCAAGCTGGACCAGTTACAGTTCGCCCACCGTGAGCGTGAACCTCGGCACCATTGACGGCTGGCACGCAGTGTGGACCGGGCTTCGCGGGCTGCCGAGCGATGCGGAGCAGACGTAAACGTTGGTTTACGTGGAGAGCAAGTCTAAAGCAGGGACTCGTGTAACTTGTCCCTCCGATTGATTAGAACCGGTATTGCAGGCTGGAGAAGATGACGTGGGCCTGGTAATTGTTGTGCCCGCCGGAGGTCGCGTCGTCGTAATTGAAATAGCCGTACTTCAGATTCAGCCGGACATTTTTGGAGAGCTTCCGCGTGAGAGTGGCGGTCACGCCATGTTCGGATGCGCCCGCGCCCAGCGGCAAGCCGGCATCGATGTTGTTCTTGTAGTTGTCGGCCTGGTAATAGAAATACGAGAGGAGCAGATCGGTCTTGTCGTCGAGGACAACGCTGGAGGAGAAGTTCAACGTCCAATAATTGTTTTGCGCGTCGAGCACAGCGCGCGTGAAGTCCGAGGTCGGCGTCGTGGTGTCGCTGAGGACGTAATTAATCCCCGCCTGGAGCGAGAGGCGGTTCCATGGGACCCAACTGACGTTCTGCCCGATGATGTGGCTCGTCATTTTGGATGATTCGACCTCCTTCAACCCGGAACTCCCTGCGGGCCTGGTGTCGATGGTGGACAACTGGTATTCGTAGCGCGTGACAAGCGTGACGTTCTGCCGTGGCCTGAAGGTCAGGCGGAAGTTGCTGTCCCAGGTCTCAAAGTCCTGCATGACGAGATAAGCGGGATAACGGTTGCCGCTCGTGGAATCGTTCGCGGTGCTGTCGGTATCGTGCTCGTAATCGTATTGGTTGTTCTTGTAGTAGCTGCCGAGGTCCAGAGTCACTGTGCGCAGCGGATACCATCTCATCCCGAGGGAATATTTTTGAAACAGCCGCGAGTCTTCCGTGTCGCGCAGGATTGGCGGAACGCCGATGCCGTTGATTTGGCTGAGTCCGCCCTTTTCATGAAGATTGCCCTGTCCTTCGGTCCATTCGCCGCCGCCGTAAAAGACCCAGTTTGTCACGCCTGTGTAGCGAACATCAATCCGTTCCCGCACATCGAGCGATTCGCCGTGGCTCTGGGCATCGAACGGTTCGGCCACGGTGCCCAATGTTCCGACGCCATGGGAGTCCGCGTTCCAATCCTCCTTTTGAACACGAATGGAGGGAACAATCGTAAAATTCGTGAAGGGCACGGCCATCAGGTTCAGGTTCAGGACGTATTCCTGCTGGTGAGCGCCGCCGTTGAGATCGTAATAGCCGAGGCCGTTCAGGGCATTGGGCGCGTAACCCACGTCAAAGTCGTCGCCGTAAATCCGGTTTCCGGAAAACGAACTGTCGAGATTCTCGAACATGAAACCCGAGGAGAAAAAGAGCTTTGGCTTGATCCATGTTTCGCTGAACGCATGGGCGCTGAACAAATCGTAGGAGCTGCCCTGCCGATCCGTGACGTTCCTCTGAACCGGCTCGCCTTGAAACAGCGTCGTGTTGCGCGTGTTGTTCAAATCGCCTGTTTCGAAACGAATTCCGCCGCCGAAGTCGGTTTTCTTGATGTGCTGCGTGACGTCGATTTGGAAGATGTCGGCCTTTTCATCGATGTTGTAGAAGGCGGGATAAATGCCGCGCACTGCGGTGGAATCCGACGGATCCGGATGCACCGGCCCCCAATCAGTGGAACTCTTGTCTCCGTCGCGATACCGGTGCGTGTACTTGAGGGTTATCTTCGGACCCTTCTTCAGGGTCAAGCCGCCTTCAAAGGAAACCTCACCGCGATCCAACGCCAGCGCATCGTCGGAACGGGAATATTGAACCTTCGTCGGCGGATAAAAGCCGCCGTCGTCGTTGTACCAGGTCCGGAAGTTTTGGAAATTCACCTTGAGATACCAGAGCTCCGGATGTTCAAGCTTCAGCCCCACATTGTAGTCGTGCTCGTCAAAAATCGAACGTCCGTCGAGCGTGAGCATCAGGTTCGTGGCCACCTGCTGTTCCAGATGAAGATCTTGAATCCCGCCAAAGGCAGGCCCCTTCATCCGTTGAAGCTGCTGCGCCTGGGCCGCGTTGCCGCTCGTGAGAAAACCGCCGGCAGAAAGTTCGATCCAATTGTGGTAGGATTCAGTTCCGCCTTCGAACATCTGTTGCTGCGTCAGCGGAGCAGGAGCATTGGTGTTGGTCTCGGCCACATTGTTGGTCTCGGCCGCATGTACGCTCCCGTTTGTGAATGCAGCCAGACCGACCGCCAACGCGAGTGTCCGCGCGGATTGAATCGCTTGCCTTCCAAATCGTGAGTTCATTTTCATCGGCTTCAAGGCGGCTCTTAAAATCTGAGGGACGAATTCACCCGTGAACCGTGGACGGCTTCATGGCAGCCGGCTGTCCAGCACGTGCCCTGTTGAATGCGCAGGGTGTGATCTGAACCGCCGATGCGGATGGTCCCGCCCTGGATTTGTTGGAAATGACATTTCAAGCACAGGTTCGAATCACGCACGGTCAGCATCTTCGCGTTAATGCTCCCGTGCGGCGTGTGGCAGGTGGTGCAACCCTCGCGCAACGCCTCGTGCTCGAAAACGTATGGTCCGCGCTGGTTCGGATGGCATTGCAGGCAATTCTCTTCGCGTGCCAGCAGCTGCGTGCTGCCGCCCACGTGCGCGCTGCCCTTGTGCGGCGGATGGCACTGCGTACAACTCATGTTGCCTTCGGGAACAGGATGGTGGCTCGGCAAATCGAACTGGCCGCGCACGTCCATGTGGCATTGAAAGCAAGCCGTTTCAACCGCACGCTGAGGATCGGTGGCAAGCCGCGCGCCATAGCTGGTCGCGTGTGGACGGCCTGCGGTGAAACTATATGGCGGCTTCACTTCACCGCCGGAATCGGAATGCAGGCTCGCGGGGCCGTGGCAGGATTCGCACCCGGCGTTGATTGCATTCGGCCCGTCCGCGATCAACCTTCCGTGGTCGGCAGTTTGAAACGTCTTATAGATCTCCTCGTGACACTGCTCGCATTCCTTCGAGCCGATATATTTTGCACCGGGAACATTAGGGAGTTGGACAACATTGCGGTTTACGGTGCGGCAGGAAATCACACCCGCGAACGTGACGAGCGCACAAACGGCCAAGGCGAGCATACGTGCCCGGCACGCGGGAATTTTTCGGAGCCTTTCAAAGATGCAATGACTCATGCGACTTTCGTGTTCAGTTGCTGTTCAGTTCCGCCTCAACCCAGATCTTCGCGAAGCCCAATAGCGTGTAGGTGTGAGAACCGTTGTGGACGCCGTAACTGCCGTCGTAAAGCACGAGGTACAAATTGAACCGGGCCTTTTTTATGTTGTCCGGAATCATTGCCTGCTCGGTTGAGCTTGGCCCTGGACCTCCCGGCGACAAGTCTCCCGGTGTCGAGTACTCCCACGCGCGCGTTCCGTATTTTGCATACAACTCGCTTGGGGCTTTCGTTCTCGCCCAGGAGTCCAACTCGGCTTTCACCTGTTGAATCTGGCCCGAGACATAGGGTTGTATCAGATCGGTCAACGCTTCAGCGTTCGCGCCGGTCCCGTGGCAATCGGCGCAAGCGGAATATGAATTCATGGCAAACTCATGCCCGGTGACCGCCGCGACTTCTGGTGGCCCATGCTGGTAATCCTGCTTTTGCATGTGGCAGGTCACGCATTGATTGGTCACGAGATGCAGCCCGCCTGAATCATCGGTGAGAAACCCCGTGCCGCCATGAGCGGCAGCTCCACTGGTGACTCCTGTCGGCAGCACGCCCACAGTGCCGAGCAGCATGTTGTACTGGGGCGAGTGATGCGGCGGCCGGCTCGTGCTCGTCCAGGAAGCGCCGCGGTGATTGTGGCATTGGGCGCAAACATTGATGTTCGGATCGTATTTGTTGGTGAAGGTGTCGGAGGTGGACAAAAAGAAATCGTTTGTCGATGACAACGATTGTCGAAGCTGGTTGGTATAAACGAGCCCGGTCACCGCATTTGTCCAGACGTGCTTTTGGTGCGGGTCATGACAGACAACGCACGTGATGCCGACATTGGCATCATTGGTGACTGCGACGGCCGGGTTCAGTCCCTTGATCAGAGCGAGGCGGGCGGAACCTGAGTGGCAACGGCCGCAATTGCTCACGCGATCCGGCGGATTCATGTCCTCCACCACTGCAAAGTGTCCGCTCGATTTCCATTCGTTAAAAGTCGGGTGATGGGAATCGGTGTGGCACCCGCCGCAAACCTGTCCCGCGAGTTCGATGCGTGGCCGCACGGTTGGATCGTCCGGGTTCGCGGCATGGTTCGCGGCAGGACCGTGGCAGTTCTCGCATTGAACCCCCGCCAGTTGCGGCGTCTTGGCTTCATTTATAAAACCTGTCGGCAATCCGAAGCCGACAGTGTGGCACGCAAGACAATCCGGATTAGTATCTGAATGCGCGGCCTTGAGAGTCTCGAGCGCGTGAGCGTGGCGCGTGTCCATTTCCGAATCATGGATTTTCCCGTGGCACTCGGAGCAAGCTTGCGCGCCCACGTAACGAGGCGAAGGACCGGAGACTCTGAAGAACGCGTTGCTGTAGAGCGTGGAAATCGTCGCAGTCCTGGATAAATTCGTGCGCCCACCGATAGGCTGCCATTGTGAACCGGCCAAATCGGTTCTTTGTACCACTTGGTAATAACCGGAAGGTCCATCCCACGAGATCCGCACGCCGTTTGTCGTCCGCTCAATGCCTGTCATCACGGGCAGGCCGGGCATGCCGCCGGGTTGAGTCACGCTGAGATGTTGAACATCCTGGCCGCGCATTTGGCTGGGGGAAATCAGGCCGCCCGCTACCAGTAGAATTAGAGGGAGAGGCCTGCTTTTCGGAAACATTCTACTGCTACTCATAGGACATATCCGGTTACCACATTGCGTCATGGGCGTATGCCGATTTGAAGCCATCGCACTGGCGTGTATTCATCAAATGCGACTTGAACTCATTTTGCCCATGCAACTGCAAGCAGGTTATATCAAACCGCATGCGAAGCTTTCCCGATATTGCCGAATGCTCACCATGCGTTGTCTGAACGCGAGCAACAGAACCTTACAGATCCCGCTGCGTTCCGACCGCCCAAGAGATTCAACATTCAACCGCGAACGGCTCACAGCGTGCCACAGCCGCCGGTTCGGTTGTTTGTCTTATTCGCGGCGCTGCATTCAATAAAACCCCTCTCCAGCGAACCGGAGAGGGTGTGCAGAAACGACCTTCAGTACCGTACGATCAGTTGTGAACCACGCGGTAGAACTGCTGCGAATTGTTGCGTGTCGGCGTGACGTAACTGATGGACGCGCCGGTGCCATTGATGGGTCCACCGACATTTTGCCAGCCACCGCCGAGCGACGAGATCGACTGAATTTGATAAGTCTTGCCAAGTTCTGTATTGAAGGCGACTTCGGCAGCCGTGTAGATCTGGATGGAATTGGTCGATCCATTCTTGTCGCTCGCGCTGTTCGCCCACACAACCCCGTCCGGCAATACAATGCCCGGAATTGTCGGATTCACACCCAGCCCGTACTTAAGCCAGTTCGGGATTCCGTCTCCCGCAGGCGCCGCATTCGGGGCAGCGTTCGGGCTGTTGGGAGAACCGAAGTAAGTGATTTGCCAGGAGTCAGACAATCCGTCGCTGTTGCCGTCACCAGTCAGGTCGGCGATGGATGCTTTCAATAGCCCAACCGCGTAGGCGGCGTTATGGACGCCTTTGCTGAGGTCATTGTTGACAAACTGCCAGTTGTAACCCGCCTCAAGGAACTGCACCGGCCAATTTGTTTTCACGGAGATGCTCGATTTCACCAGACCATCAGCAACGTAGTTCCCGCTGCCCACATAAGCCGAGCCCGGCAGCATCGTGGAGAGGCGGTCAAGCATCTTCTGAACTTCGGTTTGAACGCCTTCGATGACACCGTCACTGTTGTAATCGATCTTGACCATGTCGAAGGAGCTGATTTGGCCATGGCACTTGACGCAAGTGTCCACAACATCGGCGCTGTTCGTCACTCCGTTAGTGACGAGACTGTAAGTCATGTTCCAAGTGTGACCGCCCGCCTTGTAGAGGCCTTGAGCGTAGTTCGGACTGTTCGTGGTAATGGTTTGCATGTGACAGCCAACACAAGTGTCTGAAACAGAATTGCGGTGAGCGGAACTGGGAATGTCCTTTCCATAGGTCCAACCATTGACACCTTCGAGCATGTCAGACGCCGGATTGTCATGCGGACCAAAGGCTGAACCGCCAAGCCAGGTCTGTTGCCCAAGCGGATACTTCACAATGCTGTTGGTTACCGAACCATTGCGGCTTCGATGGCAATTCATGCATAAGGCGCCAGCGCCAGCGTTGGTGACCACGGTACCCTCTGCGAGAGTGACTTCCTCGCTGGTGCGCAATTGATGGGGATTGCTGGCATCGTGCGGGTCATGACACGTTGAACAAGTGATTGCTGTATAGGTCGTATCGGCGTTGTTGGTAGTGTAGGTGATGCCGCTGGCCAGCGCTTCAGTGTACTGTTCAAAGCCGCCTCCAGTATGACAGCGCGCACAGGCTGCGCGCCCAGGACCGGATGGCGTCCGGGTCACCCTCGCGTGGAGCGAGTTGTTCCATTCGGCGCTCTTGATGTGGTTAGGCTTGCTATCATGGCACTGGCCGCAATCTCCCGCGCCGAAGCTCACAGCGATTGCGGCTTTCGCTGCCGCACTATGCGGTGTGAGCGCTTCCTTAATCGCATGCTCACTGCCCGCTCCGTGACAATTCTCGCACTGAATATTCGCCACGTTGGCCAGGGCTGGATAATTCGTTTGTATGCTTTCCCAATTGCCCGCGTGCAGATTGGTCGGGAAGGTCCAGCCAAGCTGTGTGGCAATGTCGTCGAACCCGCCGTTGACCGCGTTGGTGTTCACGTCGTAACCAACCGTGTGGCACGAGATGCAGTTCTTGCTGTAGTGGCTCGTCGCCGGATCAGTTCCACCGTTGATTTCCCTGGCGAACTTGGTCGCGTGCGGCGTTTGCGACCACTCTGTATATTTATCTGGCGCAATCGCGCCTCCGCTGTGGCACGCGGCGCAGGAGTTGATTCCCAGGTACGTGCCAGCAGTGATGTTTTGGGTTAAATTAGTGCTGCCGCTGCTTGAGGTCTGGATGGAAACGTTCACCGTGTACAACCCGGTGACGTCCGGACGCAGCATGGTTCGGCCGGCCACCGCAGGACCAGGATTACCAGCGACCTGTGGCACTTTATACACGGGATTGCCTGAGTTGCTGATGCGGTCGGCAATTCTGTAGGTCGGAACATTCGTTCCCAAGGGGCTGGTGACCAGCGCGGCTGCAGATCCGGCGGGCTTCGCAGCCAGAGTCCAGACGATGTTGGTGATATCTGAATTGGTCACAGCATTGTTCACCAAAGCTTCCAAGTACGCGGGTTGGCCCACACCTACGGTGGACAGCCCGCTCGCGCCCTGAGCGCCGGTCAATGAGTAGTCCTTGATCTCTTGTGGGGTGAGCGGCCGCAAAGTCACCTGGCCCTGTAAAGCCGGCGCCGCCGCTTGCGCGGTGGAGATGGCGCAGGCCGCCAGCATCGAAACCATGAGAGGCCCGGGAATCCTTCTGATTGAGTTTTGAAATTTCATATTGACGTTCAGATTGTCGGTGTTCCGCTGCTACGCGTACTTTGCTTGAAGCTAGACAAAGCTATTCCGGCTGCTAACCACACGTTGCCAAACATCATCCATTCCTTGGCGGACATTATTTGCCTTGCAGAAACCAAGTTTGGTGTGCACCTGAATTTGGCTGGGCTACTGATACATTTCACCAGAACGTGGCAACGCCAAGCTTCCCGCACACTCTCAAACCTCAACTTTTTTTCGACCGAAAGAAACACTGGAGACAAAAGCATATCTGATGTTGCTGTATTTCTCTTATAGATGTTCTAATCCACTAATTCTGAGCGGCGAAAGGACATCGGCGCTAACGTTTCCGACTATCGGGGCAGCTGGCTTGCCGACAAATTCGATCACGTTGGCATTGATATACAATGCGATTCACTTTCCATGAATTGCGCCAACTTGAACAAGATACCCTCCAGTCACTCAACATTTTTAAACTTCCAAGTTCAATCAGAAGGCTGAGTCCGCAACTCCTTGACCCCGATGAAGACCTGCTGTTATTCCTCGATGCTCCAAACTGTTTTGGGAAAAGAAGCCGATTACTGGGCTGGCGCTTTGGCCCGCTGCAATGCCGCAACTTGAGTTTGCAGGTGCGCTGCGATTTCTTTCAACTTCTCAGTTTGTTCAGTGCGAATCTGCTGAAGCTCCGCCGCGGCGGCTTTTTGGTCGGATTCCGATTTGTCGTTCTGCGCTTGAACCAGCCTCAGCTCGGCTCGTTTCATTCGCGCCTGCATCTCTAATGCTGCCGCTTTGAATTCGTCAATCGCTGCCGTCCGGAGCATTTCCTTACCCTGCTCCAAAGAAGCCGAGGCAAGTGCAGGGTTTGCGCGCATCAATTGCTCGACCGCAGCGACGTCCGCTTTGGACGGACCCGCCAAAGGTGTTGTCTGCGCCGGCGGAGCTTCGTTCACCCGCGCAATTGCACGGCTCAAATCGAATTCCAATGCCTGTTCCCATTCCTGTGAGAGTTGCGGGATTGATTCCTTCTTTTGCCCGCTGGCGATTGAAATTCCGAGATAACACGCGTCGCCTTTATCAATGTTGAACGCCCGGATACCGTCCGCCGACGCGACATTCGCCATTGCATTCAAATCGCCTTCATATCGCACCAGTTTGATATTGCCATTGCCCTCGCGCTCGTAGTCAGCAAGCAAGCGGTTGACCCGACCGGCAAACGCACGCATGGACTCAGGCACGCTGGCGGGGTCCAGTAAATTGTAGAATCGAATCTCGACCGGAGAATCAAGCTTCGCAAGGACAGCTCTGGTGCTGTTGGACAATGCAGACGATTTGATCTCCGCCATCTTGTTCGTCTGGGCAATCCCATGTGCATAGTACCAGTAAGCCCCGGCAACCAGTCCAATCGCCACGAGGAACATCACAAATAATTTCAACGAGTTTTTCATCTTAGCATGTGTTTGAATGATGCCGCACTGTCATTCGATATCAACGCGCCGCGTAGCTGTGCAATCCGCTCAAGAGGAAATTCACCCCCACGTATGTGAAACCTACCGACGCGAAGCCCGCGACCGAAATCCATGCCGCGCGTTTGCCGCGCCATCCGCGCATAAAACGGCAGTGCAGGAATACTGCGTAGATGAGCCACGTGATCAGGGACCACGTTTCCTTCGGGTCCCACGACCAATACGTGCCCCAGGCAGAGTTTGCCCAGACCGCGCCGGAGATAATTCCGACAGTGAGGAACAAGAAACCAAAGGAAATCGTTTTGTCCGTGGCTCCTTCGAGCGCGCGGGCCGTTTCGGTCGCGACGCTGCGACTTCCTCGCGTCAAAACCAGATACCCCAGGCTGGAAAGCATCGCGATGGTCACCGCGCCGTAGCCGAGAAAGCACGTGAAGACATGCACCGTGAGCCAATTGCTTCGCAGCGCCGGCATAAGCGGCTGAATCTTCGCTTCGAACGTGCTGGCATACGCCAAGGTGAGCACCGCGACGAGTGCCGTGCCGGCAGCGAGCACTGGAATCTTCCTCCGGAGTTGCAGGGCAAGATAAATTACCACCAGCGCCCACACGAAAAGTACAAGCGATTCGAACATGTTGCTGAATGGCGCTCTGCCTGCAGCCACCCATCGCAAAACCATGTACGCGGTCTGGATCACCGCGCCCAGCGCGAGCACGATGGTGGTGGCGGTGGCAAAGCGCCGTTTGCTTTCTGAAAAAAGATTAGCTGTAGAGAGCAGCAGCGCGGCCAAATAGCCAGCGAGGCTCAGATTGAATGTCCATGTCATAAACTCTTTCCGGGGCGGGCACGACCCTGGCCAGTACTGCGTCGACCCGCTCAGTGATGATTTCGTTGCAGCGGGCGAGTTCCTGTTCCCGGCTGCGAACGTTCTCGCGAACGATCACTTCCAAGTCGTCCACGTCATAAAGATAAACGTTGTTGAGTTGCTGCACGTCGGCTGAAATATCGCGCGGCACCGCAATATCGATCAAAACGAGCGGGCGATTTCGACGTGCGGGCATCACCTTGGCCAGGTCTTCACGATCCAAAATTGTATGCGGGCAACCCGTCGAGCTGACGACGATATCGGCTTCAACCATCGCGCTTAGGCATTCATCGAACCGAATGGCGCGTCCGCCGAATTCGGTGGCGAGAGCCAGCGCGCGCTCGAAGGATCGGTTCGAGACCAGCACCGAGCGCGCGCCTTTCTTGCTCAAGTGGCGCACGCAAGCTTCACCCATCTTGCCCGCGCCAATGATCATGACCGTCTTGTCCGAAAGATCCTTGTCGAAAATCCGCTCGGCCAGTTCGACGGCCACACTGCCCACGGAGGTGGCACCGCGTCCGATCGCCGTGTGCGTGCGGATTTCTTTGGCGACCTGCAACGCGGTTTGAAACACGCGATTCAACACGCGCCCGGTCAGCTTCGCTTCTTGTGCTGCTTGATACGCGTGCTTCACCTGGCCGGTGATCTCCGTTTCGCCAATGACCATCGAATCAAGCCCGCTGGCGACGGAAAAAAGGTGGCGCACCGCCTCGGGGCCCTCCTTGACATAGAGATAAGGGGAGAAATCAGCTAAGCTGGCCGCCGAGAGGTGCTGGAAGAGCCTGTGGACGTTGCCGTTCACTTGGGGAGCAACGCCATAAATTTCGACGCGATTGCAGGTGGAGATGAGGACCACTTCGGAAAGATTGCCTCCAAGCTTCAACCGGCAACCATGGCAGCGCAGTTGCGAGGCATGCACCGCCAGCTTTTCCCGGAGTTCAACCGGAGCGGTTTTATAGCTCAGTCCTGCAACAAATATTTTCATGCGTTTGTCTCCCGTGCTGCGAACCATGGATTCAGATAGAACACGACGAACAGTCCGCCGATCAGCAGAGCGAAGCCGCCATACACCAGCGGCACGCCGGGATCGCGGACGACCTGAAGCGAGGTCCACGAGGAATCGTTGGGATCGTAACCCGTCTGGTAAAATCTGTAGCCCGCTATTTTCAGCGGTTGATTCACCTGCACCGTGCGCGTGCTTAATGCGTCGCCCTGTTTGACCATCAGTGTACTTTTGAAATTCTTGATGGCTGTTGCAGCGCTGGTCGTCGCATTCTCATCTCGGTAAAGAAATCGAAGCGGGCTCGGTTTCATGGCAGAGTCACCCTGAGGAATCGTGAAGTTCGGAAATTTCGCGAACACCCAGCGATGATTCCGATAATCTGGCCCGTTGACCGCGACGAGAATTGCCGGATTGTTCGGCTCGCTGGAACGGCTCGTCACTTCGTGCGTCTCCGTGTCCACCGCGAAATCAGGAATGTATTTCAGGACTTCAATCCGAAAGCTGTTTTCGGCTGAAGGTGCTTGTCCCTTCCGCGTGACTGTCTGAATCGTCCCGACCGTCGCCGGCATCTCCGCCTCGACGCGCTCGTCAGCCCATTGAACAATCAATTTCGACGAGGCCTCGCGCAACGGGGATTGAGCCGGCTTGGCGTCCGGAACGATCTCAAATTTCGCAAGCTGCAGTGCAAATGGAAGAGTTCTGGCTCCCGTCTCAGATTCATATTCCGCGACCGTCTGCCCCTCTCGCATTTGAATGTAGCCCTTTTCCCCCCACACTCCTCGCACGACCGCGCCCCCGAGGATCAGCAGGATGCTGATGTGGGTGAGCATTGAGCCGAACGCGCGGCGGCGCGCAAATCCGGTGGCGCGTTTTACCGTCGCCAGCCGGCGCGTGCTGCAAACCATCACTGTGGCAGCCAGAACGCACAGCAGTGCAATAAACCACCGCGCGCTAAAAACGTGAGTCAAACCCAGCTTGTCGAATAGAGCGATGCGATCCGCGGCGGCTGGATGCTCCTGAACGAAAGCAGCCGCGTCACGGCCCTGGGGCAGAATCGTTCCGGCCACACACGCGATCGCAATCACAACAATCACCGCGACCGCGAACTTCACCGAAGCGAGGAGATCGAGAAGGGCATTAACCCAGCGGACAAGTGCCATCCGGTCTTTTTTGGCGGTAGTTCCGCCAACTGCGGAATGGCTGCTGGTTTTCACGCTGCCAATCTAGGTTTCAGGCAAAAACCTGCTCCCCTTCGCTTGCCAATTCTTTGCCCTTTTTTGCCGGACAAGCGCAACCGGGAGCCAGCCGAACGGGACTGTTTCTGAGGTGATAGAACAGTGTGTGCTCAGAAGACGCGACCCTGTCTGGCTATGTCTTAATGGGCTTTATCAGATGGAGCCTCCGAGGATTCCGCCCCGACTCTCGTTGTCGATGATCGTGAGGCGGTGGCGGTCGGGGTGATCTTTGACTTTTCGCTTTGGGACGAGCCATTGCTCGGATCAAGCGGATGCTCTTCTTCTTGCCAATGCTGCGAAACCTTGCCGTCCCAGCACGCAAGGTTCACCGGATACACGTCAGGATCAAAAATGACGTGATAGAAGTGCCACACGATAATCGCCAGACATGCGAGCACCGCTTCGTAATAATGAATCGTCAGCGCCACGTCCACCGCCCAGCGCGGCAGGAAACGAGTCACATCAATCTTGAACCAAATCATCAGGCCCGTAACGCCCATGATGATCGTGCCCCAAACCACCGCCCAATATTCCATCTTCTCCGCGTAGCCGAACCGGCCAATCTTTGGCTTCTCGCTGCTCAACCCGGTGAGGTAACGCCCAGCGGCGAAGATGTCGGCCAAATCCTTTTTCACGGGGAACAAATCCTTCACAAGCCGTCGCCCATCCTTGCTCGCAAGAACGTAAATGATGTGATATGCGCCCACGAGCAATAGGACGATACCGGCAACGCGGTGCGTCCAACGCCGGAACGGCTCGCTGGAACCCATCGCCCGGGCGAGCCACGAATCCGGGAACTTCAAAGCAAAGCCTGAAATCGCGAGCACGATGAAACTTAGCGCGAGCACCGCGTGCTGCCAGCGTTGCGCCAGGCTCATACGCAACACAGGCCGCCCGCTCGCGCTCAGGTGCGCCGCCACCTTCTTGTAAAACAGCAGCGCGTTGTGGATGAGCATCGCGCCCACCACGCCGAAAATCAGTAGGAGATAAATCTTCCGCACCCACCAGTTGATCTGGCTCGAAATGTCCGGCGCGCTTGTCGCGGCCGCGATGTCCACGTGAATTTTGCTGAACGAAAATTTTTCGTTCGCGCCCGGATGACATTTGCCGCACGTCTCAACCAGATGCGCCTTGCTGATGGTCGAGGCGGGATCGGATGAGGGGAGGATTTTGTGGTAGCCGTGACAACTGCCGCAATTGGCCGCGAGCGTTGAACCGTACTGCGATGCCAGGCCGTGGTAGCTTTCGAAGAAGGTTTTCACGCGGTCCTGCGGCAGGTTGTATTTTGTGTTGAGCCGCTCGGATGCGTGGCATTTGCTGCAAACCTCGGTCGAAATCTTCAGAGACGACGAGTCCTTCAACGCTTCGATCTGGTGCTCAAAATGGCAATCGGTGCATGTGGGCGCGTCGCGCTTGCCCGCGGCAGTGGCCTTGCCGTGAACGCTGGCTTCGACGTCACGCGCCTCCTGATCGTGACACGCGCCGCAAGTCTCGGCCTGCCGCGTGAAGTAGAGCGGCGATACGGGCGAGGTCGGCGGGAGGATTTCGTGCGAGTCGTGGCAATCCTGGCATGTGGCGGAATCCGCCCGGCCCGCTTTTGCGGCAAGCCCGTGAACGCTTGCACCATAGCTTTCGGTCTGCCGCTCGTGACAGCTCGCGCAGTTGACCGGCTTTAACGCAGTCCTATCATCCGGATGTTTACTCGTGGCGTCCGCATGGCAGCGCGCGCAGGAGTTAGTGGCGTGAACGGACGCGGCGAGCTTCGCCTTGTCCACGAAGAGAGAAATCGCCCTACCGGCGGAGTTTGTTTTTGAGAGAGTGTTATCCGAATGGCAATCAAGGCAGTCACTGTCCTTCAGCGCCTCGGCCGCCAACGCGCCGAAAGAAATCACCGTCGCCAGTGCGCATCCCAGCATCAAAGCCGACCGGACCCAAACCGCAGTTGTTCTCCTACCCATACTGCGACAAGCATGGAAGAAACACGCGAAATCTCTCTACGTTGATTGGCGATTGCTTGGCTTTTTTTGCGGCACGAGCACAACAGGCGCGCGATCATTTCCCAGGCGCGCAACCTGATCCGGGGTGGCGGGCTGCGTCACAATCTTCAGCAGGCGATAATCTTTCCCAGGTGGTTGGGGAAGCAACAGACCCTCGAGTGCAGAACCGGCTGGAATGTCGTCCCAGCCCTGCTCGCCGGTCGCTTTGTTCTTTTCGCCGAACCGGGAGACGTTTGGGACAATCACGTCCTCCGCGCCCTCGCGCTTGATCCAGTAATTGCGGCTCTCGCGTTTGGCCGCCCCGCCGAAAATGGCTTCGGTGAACGGCAATTCAAATTCGCCGCCCGGCCCGCGCATAAGCGCCGTCATCTGACCGCCGGGTTTGACGACTACATCATTTTGAACAACCCGATTGCACATGCCTATCTCATAGATATAACACGGCACGAATACAGTCGACTGTTATGAGCTTCTTCAGGTCGGTAAATGCTTCGCGCGCTGGCCCGATTGAACCCTTCTCGATCTTCGCGGCGAGGTTTCCAGTTCGAGGATAGGATTTGGCGGGCTATTTGTTGGCAGGGTGTCAGGGTGTATTTTGATTTGGCTCCGCCAAAACGACGCCCAGACTTTCTCACGGCAACAGCACCGCTCGATAAAATTCATTTCCGGCGCTGGATTCCGGTCAAAGCGCAGTCCGTGAATTTCGTCCACAAAAAAACGTGCGGATGGCTCCGACTTCCCTTGCGGAGCCACAACAAGAATCGTCCACAAAGTGTCAGAAATGAAATGGATGCCCTGTTCGCAGCTCAATGCACCAGCCGCGTCACCATCGCGTAGATGATCAGCAGCAGCAGGATGCACTCCCAGGCCGAAGAAGAAGTAGCCGAAGGAGCGGGCGATGTTCTTCCAGCGCAGCCATTCGTCCCGACGCGGTGCTGATCGAGCCGGCCTTCGGCCACCAGCCGGTCGTACCAGCGCCTGCGCTCGTGCAGCATCTCGGTCTTCGAGACGCGGCCGGAGAAGATGACCGTGTCCATCGGGAATTTCTCGATGCGGAAATGCGTGTTGAAGAAATGAATCGAGAAGATGAAGCCCGCCGCCAGCAGCGCTTCGTCCGAGTGGATGATCAGCGCGATGTTGATGATCCAGCCCGGCAGGAACCGGGTGAAGAACGTCGGGAACCACATGATCAGCCCGGACGCGCCGATGATGGCCACGCCCCAGAACACGGCGAAGTAATCGAACTTCTCCCAGTAGGTCCAGCGGTCGAACTGCGGCTTCGGGCCTTTGCCGAAGAACCATTTGTTGTGCGCGACGAAATCCCGCCAGTCCTGCCAGGTCGGCATCATCGAGTCCGGACCGAACAGCACTTTCCAGAGCCGTTTGAAGCTGAACTTGCCGTCTGGCGGATCGCGCAAGGCTTGCCGCGGCCGTTCCAGGACTTGCCGACGAGCGACGCGACGTGCAGGCCGAAATAAAGGAACGTGACCATCGCGCCGAAGCGGTGCAGCGCGCGCGCCGTCTCCGCGCCGCCGAGGACGCTGAACAGCGCCTTGGCCCAGTCGGTGTAGTAGAACTTCAGCGGCATGCCGGTGATGACCAGCAGCAGGAAGCTGGTCACGACCAGGAAATGCAGGAAGCGCTCGAACGGCACGAAGCGGGTGAACCATTCGTCGTCCGTCTGCGTTTTGATCTTCGCTTCGCGGAACTTCTTCGAGTCGTGCAGGTAGAGGTAAACCGCGCGGCACAGCCAGACGATGGTGTGCAGGCCGAAGAACGTGAACACGCCGACCAGCAGGCCGGTCATGCCGAGGAACACCGCGTGCAGCAGCGGATAATTCTTCCCGTCGAGCGGGTTGGCGTGCGGCCTGTACTCGGTGAAACCCGTCGTGGCGCCCGGATGACATTGCTGGCAGGTGGCGAGGATGTTGGCTTTGGAAAGACGCGAGCGCGGGATTGGACGGCGGCAGCACGTCGTGATGGCCGTGGCAGTCGTAGCAGGCGGCCACGTCGGAGGCGACGTTCGGTTTGCCCAGGGCCATGGCCTTGCCGTGATAGGTGTCGCGATAATGTTCGAGGCGGTCCTCGTGGCATTTGCCGCAGCGCTGGTCGCTGGCCATCTTGAAATGGCCGTTCTTGGGCGTCTCGACCTCGTGCGCGGTGTGGCAATCGGTGCAGACCGGGCCGCGCTTGTCGCCCTTGGCGAGCAACTGGCCGTGGACGCTCTGGTCGTAGATTTCTTCGATCCGACGTGGCACTTGCCGCAGGTCTTGGCGACGTTGGCGTGGTTGATCGGCGATTCGCGGTCCACGGCCGCGCTTGATGTCGTGGACGCCGTGGCAATCGTTGCAGGACGGCGCGACGATCAGGCCCATCTTCAGCAAGGCGCGGCCGTGGATGCTGTCCATGTACTGCGCCGCGGCCTCCGGATACTTCATCTGGTATTCCTTCGTCAGGCCCGGATTGCTGTGGCACTTGGCGCAGGTCTGCGGGAGGTTCAGTTTGAAGACCGGCGAGTCGGCGTTCTTGACCGGACAGGATGTCGTGCGAGCCGTGGCAATCCCAGCAATTGGCGGCGCCGGACGCGCCCATGTGGCTCACGCCGTGAATGCTGGTGGCGTATTCCTTGGCCTCCTTCTCGTGGCAACTGGCGCAATTCGGCGGCGGCAGCTTGCTTTCGTGCACGAGGTCCTTGATGCCTTGCGTGGCAATCCACGCAATCGAGTTTCGGCGTGAACGGATTTCTGGAACGAGTTCGTCGGAAACAGCAGCGCAACGGTCTGGCCGTTCACCTTGCTGCGTCGTTGTCGGATCGAGATGGCAATCCAGGCAATCGGTGTTGGAGAATTTCTCGGCGGCGGCGACTGCGGCGGACGCAGAATCGACGCCAAGCAGGCGAAGCAGAAGGAACATCCAGCATCCAACACCCAGATCCAACGTCCAATCGATCTGCGTGCGCGTCGACGGTTTGCCCTGCATTGGATGTTCGGTCGTTCCAGTTTAGAGTCCGCCCGTGTGGCAATCATTGCAAGCCCCATCCACTTCGTCTCCCGGATGTTTGAATTTCTGTCCATCGGGCGTGAGTTGATCGCAGTTCGGCGCCGCTGCCCTGCGCGAGGATCGTGTGGCAGGCGTTGCAGTCGTTGGCCTTGATGGTGCGCTTGCCGTCGGCCGTCTTGTGCTGGCCGTCGTGGCAGCGGAAACAGCCCGGCCAGTCCTTGTGGCCGATGTTGTTCGGATAGTTTTCCAGACTGGCCTTCATCTCGGGGAAAAAGTTGTCGCGTGTAAATCTGCTGCACGGCGTCGATGCGCCTGGCGCTGGATGCGCGGGATCGTTCGGGATAACGCTCGGCCAGGATGCGTGGCGATGCTCTGCAGCGCCTGCGTTTCGTTGGTGTAAGTGCGGGTCAGCGCGTAAACGGCGTTGGTCTTGATGCAGGGCAAGCGTGCGGTCAATCGTTGCTCGGAGCGACATGGCCAGGTTCACGGCGTCGTTGGGCGTCTGGTAGCGTGTGCGCCGGGCGGTTGTGGCAATCCATGCAATCCATCGTGCGCAGCTGGCTTCGTCCACGGTCGTTGGTGAAGTCTTGGCGAGCGGATATTCGGTGACGACGCCCTGCGACTTATCCGTCACGCGCACCCAGGGAATCTTCTGCCGCGCCTCGTCGCGTGGCGATGTATTCGACCTTGTTGCCGACGTTCATGTGCCAGTGAATGCCGCCGACCGGGCCGTGCGTGGGATCGCCGCCGCCCACCTTCATCAGCATGCGGACGGTGAACGGCGTGTTGGTCTCGTCGCCGAGAAAGTAGTTGTAGGTGCTGTCCAGGTTGCCGACGAATTTCTTGGGCCAGTGGCATTGCTCGCAGGTTTCCTGGGCGGGGCGCAGGTTCTTGATCGGCGTCGGGACGGGGCGCGGGATATTTGTTGAACGCGACGGCATAGACCTGGTACGTGCCGGAAATCTTGGCCTTCACGAACCACGCCGCGCCCGGCCCGATGTGGCATTCCACGCAGGCCACCCGCGCGTGCGGCCCGTGCTGATAGGTGACGAGTTCCGGCTTCATCACCGTGTGGCAGGCCTGGCCGCAGAACTGCACCGACTCGGTGAAATGATAGGTGTGATAACTCAGCACGGCAGTCGCGAGCAGGAACAGCCGTGCTGCCAGCCAGAAAGTAACCAAGCATGCGCCTGTCGCGTGGCCGGGCCAGATCAACTTGGAAAGTGGGGATGGTTTCTCCAGCCTTTCGCGCTTTGCGCCGGCGAAGAAACACACCCAAAACGGTCAGGAACAACCCGATTGCCAGAAAACTCGGCGCCACGAGGTACGTGAGCACGCCGATGTAGGGATTTGAAAAGTGCGCCAGCGAATCGACCAGAAACAGCAGGACAAATGAGAAGAAACTCGCCACCAAAATAACGAGGCCGGTCAGGCTGAACCAATTGCGAAACACTCCCAACCGTGGCCCGTCGCGTCGTGTGGATTCCGTGGTCATAAAATCACTGCCGTTTGGTCGTTCCACAGACTCGCGGCGAAAATAATTTCCGCCGGCGGGTGAAAGCTCATTTCACCCGCCCTGATGAACAGACAATTCGGCCGAGCTTCCTGCTACTTCTTTAATGTGCGGAAGTATTTAACGATCGCCTGAACGTCCGCGTCGGAGAGCCCTTCAGTAGGTTTCATCACCTGTTTACCATCCTTGTCCTTGTACCCTTCCTTGATGGCTTTGACGATGGCGTCATCCTTCAGCTCGTCCTGCACCTTGGCGTCGGAGTAGTCCTTGCAGCCAAGTCTCTTTCCCATGGCTGACTGGCCCTTGCCGTCCGCACCGTGGCACTTGGCGCAATCCTTTTCGTAAAGCGCCTTGCCGTCCTCGCCGTGTGCGGACAATGCCGCGACCGCCACAACTGCTATGGTCAATGTGAGTAGTTTTTTCATAATCGTTTCCGTGTTCGATCTGCCTGGCTGCCGCTCCGGATTGGCGGCCGCCGTTCCTGCCGGCACTGAATTTCATATTTCCGCGGACCAGTAGCATTTCCGATATTGCGAAAGGATGAACATATATTGGCCTGATAAGCAATCCCGCAACAAACGCGAGGCTGCGACGCCACGAATTAAATTGAGCACCGCGGTCGTCCTTCGCCACGGAGCGGACCGTTTGCAGCTTGGTTTGACCACCATAGCGGATACGGTCCTTCGCTGAACAGCAGGGAACGTCCGAAAACTTGCGTGTTTTGCGGCCGACGGTAGCTGCAAATTTCCGCCGGCGACTCCTCGCTCCGTTTTTGCCATCGCGCCGACAACAATGGCGAAAGCTTTTTTCGCGCGGATTCTTGACTGGCAATAAGAACGGCGGATACTCGCCAGCAGAGCCAGTTCATCTGAACACACGTTACAATGAACTTCACTGCGATCAAACGCCTCAGCCGAGGGATCGTTCTGTGGCTTGTGCTCGTGGCAGTGGTCGCGCTCCTCACGCTGCTTTTCACCGTGCTCGGCACAATCACCTGTGCGGTGCTGACAGGAATGATGATGGGAACGGTGCGGCATTCACGTTGGCAAACGATTCCCGTCTCGCTGGTGTTTCCAGGCGTTGTCTTCACTTTCGTCCGGATCATGAAAGTCGAACTCGTGGGGTCGCAACGCATTCTGCTTCCGGCGCTATGTTTCGGCGCCTTCTGGCTGATGTATCTCTTCACCTGCGCGCTCGTGCGCTTTGAACGGAAGCCCGGAAACAAGCCCGAAGCCGCTCCGGAATTGCGGTCGCCGGAGTCGGAACCGAAACTGGGTGAGGAATTGCGGCTCGATCAGTTACAGGGAAGATGGATTTACGAAAGCGGTAGCCACAAAGGCGAACCGGCGAAAAGGGTTCTTGAGATTAACGGGGAACATCTCTCATTGAGCCGGACGGGGTCGGACGGTCGTGCGCAGGTATTGTCGCAGGGCAGCCTGAGAATCAAATCCGCGACAGAGAAAGCCGGCGACGCAGCTTTGGAAATACCCCGAATATCCAGACAACCGCACCCGGTGCAACTCGCCGCACCCGATTCAACCGTTCAGGTGCAGCAACAATTGAACGGGTGATAACAGAGGTGCTTCAAATCTCGGATGCCTTCGGCGTCTTCAAGACCTCGGGTGCCGTTTCCTGATGTGTGGCAAGCACGTGTTTCAGCGGCAGGAAATATTTCAAGAGCACGCCGAGAATCAGAAACGGCAGCAGAATCAATCCCAGCGCGACCAGCCAGCCTTCCTGTCCCGGCCAGCTCCATCTTGTAGGTCGTGAAACCGCGCAGGCTCTTGGAGAAAAGCTGGCCGCCGATCACCACGTTCCAGCGCATCGCCAGGACGCCGAGCAGGATCAACGCGGCGCTGGCGAAATACATCCGTTGCCGTCGCCAGCGCGGGAATGCGTTTGCCCAGAAGCTGCACCGAACCAAGCATCAGGAACGGCACCAGCGTGCCCAGACAGGGCCTGGCCGACCAGCAGCGTGTAAAACAATTTCCCCGACGCGAGCGTCTTGAGCACATGGATTGATTCCTCCGCCGCATAAAGGCGGTGAATCCAGTCCAGCGATTCGATCGCGGCGTCAATCACCAGCGCGTAAAACAGAAATCGCGCCATCATGTCGAGGCACTCGATGTTCTGCGTCATGCGGCGGCCCCAGGTGATCATCATGTAGATCAACACGCACAGCGCGATGCCGGACACCATCGCCGAGAAAATGAAAATGATCGGCATCAGCACGTTGCCCCACCAGGGATTGGCCTTGATCGAGCCGAAGATGAAGCCGACGTAACCGTGCAGCAGAAACGCCGACGGGATGCCGATGATCGTGACGATCCTGCCCAGGCGATGATCCAGGCGCAACGCCGGCGGTCGAAACGTCGTTCACGCCCAGGGTGAACAGCCGGTAGATCGTGCCGTGGATGCCGCGCTCGGTCTTCGACCACTCCACGAAATCCTTGCGGTAATCGAACCACAATTCCAGCAGCAGCACCGCCATCAGGTACCAGGCGTAAACGAAGCCGAACATCGCCATCGGCGAAGTCACATGCGGCGTCATCATCACTTCAAAACAGCGTTCCGGATGGCCGAGGTGAAACAAGCAGCGGCAGCGGCGCGCACAGCAGAAACGAAAACGCCGTCAGCAGCGAAAAGCCGGTAGATGGGCTCCAGCGCCTTGACGTTGAACACGCGCACCAGCGACGCCATGATGAACGCGCCCGCCACCAGCCCGGTGACGTACGGATAGAGCACGATCAACACGCTCCACAGCAGGCGCAGCTCGTTCGGGATAAACGTAGCCCTCGAAATGCGGCACGCCCTCCGCGACGGTATGAAGCAGGTCGGGCGTCATACTACCGGACCTCCTTGTCCATGCCGGCGTAGAGCACGCGCGGCTCCGTTCCCAGATGCGGTTTCAATGATTGCACTTTGTTCTTCTGGATAAAACGTCTGGATCGGATCGTCCGCCACCGGGTTCTTCAGGTCGCCGAAAATGCGCGCCTCGGTCGGACAAATCTCGACGCACGCCGGCTTGAGGCCGCGGGTGATGCGGTGGTAGCAGAGCGTGCATTTCTCCGCCGTCTTCGTTTCCGGATTGATGAACCGGCAGCCGTACGGGCAGGCCTGGATGCAGAAGCCGCAGCCGATGCAGTAATTCGGATCAATCAGCACCGCGCCGTCCGGCGAATCGAACGTCGCGCCGACCGGGCACGCCTGGGTGCAGGGCGAGTGCTCGCAGAGGTTGCAGAGCTTGGGAACGAAAAACGATTTGAGGATTTCCTCGCGCGGCACGAGCGGCTGCGGAAAACCGTCGCGGCCGCCGTTGGGCGAATCCACCAGCACCTCGCCGCGCGTCTCGCCCGAACCCGGCGCCGGCTTCTTGATGATGTAACGCTCGATCCAGGTGCGGAAGAACGTCGGCGCCTGCGGCACGTGATTCTCCGTTTTGCACGCCTCGACGCACAAGTCCGCAGCCGATGCAGCGGTCGATGTCGAAACACATCAGCCATTTGTGCTTCGTCGGATCGTAGCCCTTGGGCGCGCCGGAGGAGGCGAAGACTCTTTGCACCGCGGCCTTGGCGGTGCGCGCGGCGGGCAGCGACAGCAGTCCGGCCAGCGCGCCGCCGAGAATGGAAAGCGTCTGCGCCGGGAAACGGCTGCTTCATGGCACCTCTCGTGGGTTGATGCGGCAGGTGGCATTCGGTGCACTTTGCCGCTGTAGTGCGTCTTGATGACGATTTGCTTGAACCACGCGGGCCGCGAGGGATTGGCTTCGTGGCAGCGCATGCAATGGACGCCGGTATATCTGCCGACGGTCACCACCCCGTTCGTGCCCACCTCGGCGGTCGCCGCGGGTTTGCAGGTCTGCGTTCGTGACGTGGTCCTTGACGATGCCGGCCTTGATGTCCGGATTGTCCGCGTGGTCGCGGCTCACGCCATGGCACGTTTCACAGGAGATGGTCTTGTGCGGGCCCTTGGCGAGTTTTGGAAAAATCTCCGAATGACATTCTCTCACACGCCTTGCGCCCCGCATGCACCGGCGTTCGCGAAGCGAGTTCCTCCAGGGCGTCGCCGCGATACCAACCGTATTCCCCGAATGTCGGCGGCGTCAGAAACGCGCGCGCGACCAGATAGGAGCCGACGATCCCATGATCGTCAGCAAAACCAATCGCAGAATTTGTGGTGGCAATTTTAGGCGGCGCATGGAAACAATTTGATGTGGGTTGCAGGACCGGTTTCTTAAATCGGGCATCGCGCCCGAATCCAAACCAGCGCGACCGGCCATTCGGCAACCCGAAAACCACCGCTACTTCTTGAGCGAGCGGATGTGCGCCACAAGCGCCTTCACGTCGGCATCGGACAAGCCCTCGACCGGCTTCATTATCTGATTGCCATCTTTGCCCTTCACGCCTTCCTTGATGGCTTTTACGGCAGCCTCGTCCTTTAACTCGTCCTGGACTTTGGCGTCAGTGTAATCCTTACAGCCCAGTTTCTTGCCGATGACGGTCTGACCTTTGCCGTCCGGGCCATGACACTTGGCGCAGTCCTTTTCGTAAAGCGCCTTGCCATCCTCGCCGCGCGCGGACAACGCCGCGATTGCCATAACTGCGATGCTCAACGTGATTAGTTTCTTCATATTCTTGCTCTGTTTGTTCCAGCAAACCCGGCCACATCTATTTGACGGACATTGCCGCGTTGCGCATCAAACCTTTCATTTCCAGAACTGGATAGCCTTTCCAAACTTGTCAAAGGTTCAACATTTCTTGGCAACGACTAAACCATTGGGAGCAGTTGCTTTCAGCCATCGGGCCTGCACCACTATTGCCATACGTGAAAAAATAGGAAGCCCGAACTCACTGACCGGACATCGCCTGTCCCGAGCACAACAATCAAACCCCGCGCCGAATCAGATGCAAAATGGTCAGTGGAAACTTCCCGTCCGCTCACTATTGCTGCTTCAACGGCTCGATTACCTTGTAGTCGGCCGGAATCGGCGGATTAAAAAGCTGCTCGTCGATTTTTGGATTCACCTCCGGGTGCTGAAAATCATTCCGCATGGTCGAGCCGTCCGCGAACTGAAGTTCCGTCGCGCGCAGCGAGAAACCTTTGGTATCAAATTCAATTTCTATCTGCGGCATCATGCGCCGCGCTGCAGCGGACTTGGGTTGAAGCACCAGTTTTCCGACGCCGTTCGTGATGGTTTGCGAGACCGTGTTGTACTGATTCTCCAACTCCGCGCGGCTGCGAGGAAAACCCGCTTCGAGCAATCCAAGCGCGTCGCGCCACGGACCAGCCTGATTCCCGGTGAGGGAAAAACGCTCAGCGCGTTTGAGCTGCGGATAAAGAATCAGCATTTCGGATGGTGCACGAACGGCAATGGTCTGTGGCGGTTGCCCCAGTTCCCAGCGGAAACGATTGGGTGCCGTGAACCAGACGTGTCCCGTGGCGGTCAATGGCTGGGTCAATGATTTGAGCCGCCGCGTCTGAACAAAATCAGCGGACCAAGTGGTGATATTCGTTTGCGCGGCGAGCCACGCCGTGACGACCGGGTTCATCTGGGCTGCTCTGGAAGGCACCGTTGCCTCGAAGAATGCCGCCAGAAATGAAAGAAAAAATACTCTTCTCATAATTCCTCATTCAACAGTTCTATTCCCGAAATCGACACGTGCTGCGAACGTGAAGTCGTTCGAGCTTCATTGGCTGAAGTAAATCTCGAGCGATTCACCCGTGGCAGCATTTGCGAGGCTGAAACCGCTGTTTGGCAAACTTCCCCACGACCAGCCGCGCGCCAGCGGCAACCCGACGAGCGCGCGCGGGATCTGCAGAAAGACCAAGCGGGCAGGCGGATTGCCGTGACCGGAATAGCGCTTGTTTTGAGTGGGCGTTTGCACTTCCCAACTCTCCGACGTGCTTCGCGCAATGACCAATGGAAACGGATTCTTGCTGAACTGGACGAATGCGCGTCCATCGCCGCGTATGGCGACGAGAATTTCCCCCGCGATTTCCGGCTCGTTACGTGCGCGTATCCAGACCGCCTGGCCCTGCCGCACAGTCCAGCCCGGTTCGCTCAAGTTTTCGGGCGGCAGCGGCGGCACAGTCCGGCAACCGGCAATCAACGCCAGCAATAATGATGGGGCCACCATCTTCGAAATAATGCGCCTCAAATGGTCGGTCAAACGCGTACTAGACCTTATGGCTTAACGAAGTGAAAGAGCGGGTGTTTGATTGCGATGGTAAACGTGGGTTATCCGCCGAAGCGGACCGATCCACAATGTTAAAGACCCGGCACGAAGCTGGGTTCTTGATAACAGAATTACGAAACCAAACACCCATGAATAAAATCGTGCATTACATCGGGCTGGACGTCCACAAGGAAAGCATCGCCGTTTCCATCGCGCCTGAACACTCCACTGAAGTCCGCCGTTACGGCATCATCGGCGGCACACTTGAGGCCATGGATAAACTGCTCAAAAAACTCGGTGGCCCGAACCTCGAACTGCGCGTGGTTTACGAGGCCGGCCCGTGCGGCTTCGTCCTGTGCCGGCATCTGCGCCACCAGGGTTTTCACTGCGATGTGGTCGCGCCTTCGTTGATTCCCAGGAAAGCTTCCGATCACATCAAGACTGATCGCCGCGATGCCGATCAACTGGCCCGGCTCTTGCGCGCCGGCGAACTGACCGCCATCCATGTCCCTGATCAGGAGGACGAAGCCATCCGCGATCTGGTGCGCGCCCGCTTTGCCGCGATGACCGATCAACGCCAGGCGCGCCATCGCTTGAAAGGTTTTCTCTTGCGGCTGGGTTTTCGTTACACCGGCAAATCCAGTTGGAACGACGCGCACCGGCGTTATCTCTCCGGCCTCATCATGCCGCAGGCGCCGCAGCAGATCGCTTTTCAGGAATACATCCACTCGATCAACGACGCGACGGAGCGCCTGGAGCGTTTGACCCAGGCGGTGGAGGACGCGTTGCCGGGTTGGAAATGGGAGCCGGTGGTGCGCGCGCTGATGAGTCTGCGGGGCGTGCAGGTGTTGACGGCGATGACGCTCTTGGCCGAGGTGGGCGACTTCGGCCGGTTCGATGATCCCAGGTCCTTGATGCACTTTTTCGGATTGACGCCCAGCGAACATTCCAGCGGCGACAAACGCGTGCAAGGTGGAATCACCAAGAGTGGCAACAGCCATTGCCGGCGCGTGCTGGTGGAAGCGGCCTGGCACTATCGCTTGAAACCCAAGGTGAGCGAGGCCATGCAGAAGCGGCAGGAACATCAAAGCAAGCAAGTGCGCCTGATCGCCTGGACGGCGCAGCAACGATTGCACAAACGCTTCCGGCAACTCTCGGCAAAGAAGAAGAGCGTGGTGGCAGCGGCGGCCATCGCGCGGGAACTGGCGGGCTTCGTGTGGGCCATCGCCTGCCAGGTCAAACCCTCGGAGCAACCCGTCGCGCCGGAGATCATCCGCACCTGCCGCGGCAAGGTGTACCAACTCAACAGCGAAAAGAAATTTCAGAAATAACTTCTAAGAACAGAAAGCGGATGCAGACGCCAGAGCAACAGTACGGCAGTTGTCGTCACGGAATCCCACCGCTGGGGCGCCGGCTCGTGCTACGCATCCGCTGCGCACGCCCGGATGACGGGCAGGAACCAGAAGAAACGAAGCAGCAGAATCAATATGGCAGTGGATTGATGAGTGGGCGGAGAGCGGCCCGGTTCAGGCGAACCCTCGTTGTCGTTAAGAGGAAGGATTTGATCCAACCCTCGAGCCTAGAGAGAGGAAGCGCCGCGACTCGCACCGTGGTCAGGTCGATAAGTTCCGCCGCAAGGTGGAATGAACTCACGCATCTCAGCAGGATCAACCGTCGTTGATGGCGGCCTCCGCCCACTCAACAGTCCATTGCGCAATGTCGGAAAGAACAACCGTGAAAAACCGGAAACAAAATCTTACTGCCCGCTTGACAACTCTTGAGCCATATCAACGTCACAGTTAGGCTTCACTCCTTTTGTACAGAGCCTCGATGCGCGCTGCCTTGATTGTGATCGTTTTGCCATCTTTACCGGTTAGCTCGATGGTTGCGTCGGATAGAGTCTCTACCGGTGGCTTACCACCACCGTAAACGACCTGCGAGTCCCGACCATGCATCGCTAAATTTGTCGTGCTGAGTAACCGGACTTCCGTGATCGTCTCGCCATCTGCCTGCTTCAAGCGAATCAAATTTGGAGTGAAGGCATCTTTTACGAAGAATTGATTGGTCGCCTGATGCAGGATCATCCGTGGTGCCAACTCAGTATTGATCGACGGCTGGTAAAGGCGATGAAAAGCATCACTTTGAATGAGCTTTTCCGCCGCATGCGTGAATCCATTTGTTGGAAGATCCGAGCTAATCAACGGAAGGTCTTTACATATGTCCACACATTCATCAGGGGGTTCCGGGTAACCTCCCAAATTGTAGCCCGAGACTAATAAGAAAGGTTATCCATCAGACATTGCGACCGGAAATAGCGGAAACGCATTGGTGACGACATCGCGATTAATGGGTGGCTGCGGTGCGCCAAGAGCAGGACGTGTCCAGCCGTTAGTATTAACGAATAACAATCGGCAAAGCATGTGCACTTTACCCCCACCGCCCTTCTGGTTCACCTGCTGCACGAAGTTCGTCAGAACTGACATTACCTTGCCTTTGCCCATGTGACGCAATTGATTTACTACGCTCACCATTTGGGGGCATGGATAGCGCCACCCCTCCGTGTCTGGCGTTTCATCAAACAGCCGAGAATAATCTTCCTGGCCAAGAGCACGCCAAGAGAACGCAAGTAAAAGCAAGCAGCACACGAGAAATCTGATTGGGTTCATCATAATGGTGATTGTTGTAAACTCAGATGTGTTCCGCGATGCTCGGCGGCTGTGGGTATTTGAATTCCGTCTCCGGAGGAAGTATTCCAGCGTCGCTCGCGAGCACACGATACGTTCGGATTTGCAGCGACACTTCCTTTCCGTCCTCCAATCCGAGTTGCGCGTACTCTTCCTTGGTCATCCGGCTGCGGATGGTCAAACCCGAGGACAATTCAAATTCGAGCCGAAGCATGATTCCCAGAAAGAACGTGTGACGTAACACCGCGCGATAAGGATAGTGTCCAGGATCGTTGGACACTTGAACTGCGTAAGGGCGAAATCCGATGCGCAGCCGTGCTCCCTCTGGATGCGACGGGGCGGGGAACACCAGTTCACCGACGCGAGCAATTCCTCCCTGCACCCGCGCCTCAAGGATGTTCATCACACCGATAAAACGCGCGACGAATTCGTTCGCGGGTTGCTCGTAAACTTCGCGCGGCGTGCCGACCTGCTCCAGATTTCCACGCGAGAAAATCACAATTCGATTTGAGACTTCCAGCGCCTCCTCCTGATCGTGGGTCACGAATATCGTGGTCACGTTCAAATCGTGGTGCAGTGTCACGAGCCATTCGCGAAGCTCCTGCCGGATCTTCGCGTCCACCGCGCCGAACGGCTCATCAAGCAACAGCACGCTGGGTTTCGAGGCGAGCGCGCGAGCAATGGCCACGCGCTGGCGCTGGCCGCCGGAAAGCTGATGCGGGTAACGCTTCTCAAGTCCCTCCAGTCCGAACAAATTCAACAATTCCTGCACACGTGCCTTGATGTCCGCGCGCCTCCATTTTTTTATCCTCAGCCCGAAGGCGATATTCCTGAACACGTTCATGTTCTTGAACAGCGCGTAATTCTGGAAGACGAATCCGATGTTGCGTTCCTGGACTGAGAGAGCGTTCACGCGCTGACCACGAATGAAGATGTCGCCGGTGGTCGGCACTTCGAGTCCGGCAATCATCCGCAGCACAGTCGTCTTGCCACCGCCGCTTGGGCCAAGCAATGCCATCAATTCGCCTTCCTTCACAGAAAAGCTGACGTCGCGGACGGCGGCAATCTCGCCGAACTGCTTCGTAACTTTCTTTAATTCGATGCTCACTGTTCGATGCGTTGCCGCAAAATGAAATCCGTGTCGCCAGTCGCCGAAGGAATTGAGGCGCGCTGGGCCCGTTCAAAATCGCGTGCCTGTTTCCATTCGAGGAGCGTTTTGATGCCGAGCGTAACCAACGCGAGCAAGGCCAGCAAGCTTGCCACGGCAAAGGCGGCAGGCGCGTTGTATTCCTGATAGAGCTTCTCCACGCGCAACGGCATGGTGTCCGTCAAGCCGGTGATATGGCCGGAAACCACTGAAACCGCGCCGAATTCTCCCATCGCGCGCGCATTGCAGAGAATGACGCCATAGATGAGCCCCCATTTCACAGACGGCAGTGTCACAAACCAAAACGTTTTCCAACCGCTCGCGCCCAACGTGAGCGCGGCTTGCTCCTGCTCAGTACCGGTGGCCTGCATTACGGGAATCAGTTCGCGGGCGACGAACGGGAACGTCACGAACACGGTGGCGAGCACAATCCCGGGCACGGCAAAAATGATTTTGATATTATGCTCGTCGAGGAACTTTCCGAAGAATCCCTGCAATCCGAACAGCAAGATAAACATCAGGCCGGCGACGACTGGCGAGACCGAAAACGGTAAATCAATGAGCGTAATGAGCAGTGATTTGCCGCGGAATTTGAATTTTGCAATCGCCCATGAAGCTGCGAGGCCAAAAAGCACGTTGAGCGGAACAGTGATGGCTGCCACAAGAAGTGTCAGGCGAATCGCGGCCAACGAATCGGGCTCTGAGAGCGAGGCAGCGTAGAAACTCCAACCCTTGCTCAATGCTTGCGCAAAGACATTAACCAGCGGCAGCAACAGAAACACCGCGCAGAACACCAGCGCGATGGAGATGAGAATCCACTTCACAACGGGCGATTCTTCCGTGCCGCGCCTGGATTGGCGGTGCGAGTCGCCGTCTTTTCTTTTCACGTGTCCGGCCATTTACGTTTGTTGAAAACTGCTCGCCCATTGTTCGAGCAAATTGATGATTGCGAGTAGAACGAATGAAAACACCAGCAGCACCACGGCCAGAACAATAGCGCCTGCGTAATCAAACTGGTCCAGTCGTTCGACAATCAGAAACGGCGTGATTTCATCCTGGAAGCGCGTATGACTTGAAATGAAAACCACTGAACCGTACTCGCCAATCGCGCGGGCAAACGCCAACGCGAATCCTGTCATAAGCGCGGGAACCAACGACGGGGCAATCACGCTGAAGAACGTGCGCAAACGCCCGGCGCCGAGCGTCGCGGCAGCTTCTTCGACTTCGCGTTCCAAATGTTCGAGCACGGGCTGCAGCGTGCGGACTACGAACGGCATCCCAACAAACGTGAGGGCAATCATGACCCCGAGCGGTGTGTAAGCACCATTGATCCCGAGCGGAACCAGGAATCGGCCAAGCCAGCCGGTCTTCGCGAACAGACTGGCGAGCGTCAAACCGGCGACCGCAGTCGGCAATGCGAAAGGAAAATCCACGATCGCGTCGATGAAACGTCGGCCTGGAAATTCATATCTTGAAAGCACCCATGCGAGCAACGCGCCGAACACGACATTCGCAACGGCGGCACAGAACGACGCGCCGAACGTCAACCGATACGTCGCCAGCGCGCGGTCGGTCGTTGCGAGATGCCAGAAATCCGTCCATGAAATTCCACATGCGCGAATAACCAGCGCCGCAAAAGGAACCAACACCATCCCTGTCAGAAAAAACAGCGTGATGCCCATGGTGAGGCCGAACCCTGGCAGCGCATTGAACCGCTTGTTTCTCATGCCGGAAACGCGCCTGCAGCATAGGGACTCATTACGGACGGTGAAAGCGGTAAATCATATCCAGCCTCTTAAACTAGCGATTGGCCTGCTGGATTTGATCGAACACGCCGCCTTCGGCGAAATGCGTCTTCTGCGCCTTTTGCCATCCGCCGAAAACTTCATCGATGGTGAACAGCGTCAGTTTCGGAAACTTGTCCGCATATTTCTGAGCCACTGATTCAAGTCGTGGTCGATAGAAGTTTCTTGCGGCGATTTCCTGGCCATCCGGAGAATAGAGAAATTCAAGATAGGCCTTTGCCACTTCGGTCGTGCCGTGTTTTCTGACAACGCGATCCACCCAGGTGACGGGCGGCTCGGCCAAAATGCTCAAAGAGGGAGTGATGAGTTCAAAATTGCCCCCGCCCGCCTGCTTGAGCGACAACAGCGCTTCGTTCTCCCACGCAATCAACACGTCGCCGATCCCGCGCTCCACGAATGTCGTCGTCGCGCCGCGGGCGCCCGTATCCCACACAGGAACATTCTTGCAGATCCTTGCAACAAATTCCTGCGCCTTCTTTGGGTCGTTGTTGTTTTTTTTAAGCGCGTAGCCCCAGGCCGCGAGATAATTCCATCGCGCACCGCCAGATGTCTTCGGATTGGGCGTGATGACTTTCACATCAGGTGTGATGAGATTGTCCCAATCCTTGATGCCTTTCGGATTTCCTTTGCGCACAAGGAATACAATTGTCGAAGTGTAAGGCGTGCTGTTGTTCGGCAGGCGTTTTTGCCAATCGGCGGCGATGAACTTCGATTTCTCTGCGATAGCATCAATGTCGTACGCCAGTGCAAGCGTCACGACGTCGCCTTCAAGTCCGTCAATGACTGCTCGCGCCTGTTTGCCGGAACCGCCGTGCGATTGTTGAACAGTGACAGTGTCGCCGGTCCTTTCCTTCCATTGTTTGGCGAAGGCAGCATTCACATCCTGATACAGCTCGCGTGTCGGGTCATACGAGACGTTCAGGATTTTGATGTCCCTCGCCTGTGCGCTAATCGCGAACTCAACGAGGAAGAGCATGATGGCGATTTTCGATAGCGTCTTCATATCGTTTGCAGGTTAAGAAGTTTTGGTTTGCTCAAAACGAGAGTTGCAGACGCGCGAACAACACTTCCTCCGGCTGCCGCGTGACGGTCGCTTTCTTACCGTCAATGTGGCCGCTGAAGTCGGTATGCGAGAAGCTCGTGTTGACACGAATGTTCTTGTTGAGATACCAGTTCAGGCCAATGGCCCATGCTTGCGCGCCTGATGCCGAAATCGCCGGGTTTGCATAAACTGGAAACGCGGCGTTGTCCACGTCAAGTTCCGCGTAACGTGCGACGATTTGGAACGCGCCCCACTGATGTGCAGCCAGACTGAATGGGCGCCTCGGAGTTATGCCGGCATAGGACGCGTCCTCACCGGTGAGCACCCAACCCGCCGAAACCTGCCACGCGGTATTTTGCAGATCGGCGGTGTTGCCTGCACCTTTGGAAACCTGTTGATCAGAAATGACGTATTCGCTGATCAGACTGAACGGACCATAATAATAATAATTTTGAGGAGAAATCCGCCAGTGCGTGCCGTTCCCCACAACGATGCCGTTCGTCGGATTATACGAAAAGAACGTTTGCTGGCCGTCCGTCAGAAATCCACTCGGCAAACCGGTGGCATTTGAGAAGGTATTCCCCCAACTGCCACCCACGCCGAAGCCAAAGCTTTGCAGCGGAGCGATGCTGGTTTTTTTGAATGGCTGAAAGAACAGCCGCCCGGCGAACTCACGATGATCCTCAAAATCCACATTGCCGCTGTTTCGCCCGTCGCCGACACCGTTGAAGACGCCAGCCGCGTAGTTCAGCACGCCGTCGGAAACATCTCCAAAAAGTTGAAAGCCAATGTCGCGATTCGGCACAAGATCCGTCGGGAGCGCGCGTTCATTGAAAGATGTGTTCGCGTCCGCCTGTAGTTGTTCCAAGCTTACAGGCGTTTTGAACTTGCCAGCGCGCAGTTGCAGCCAGGGCCGATAGCGGTAGCCAATATAGGCGTCAACGATTTGCACCGAGTTTCCGCCAAAGTCCGGCACGAACATGAAATCAAAGTCCCTGTAAACCGTCCCGGAAAAAATCGGACGGGCGCGGCGCAGCAAGAATGAGTCATTGCCCTCGATGGGTTTGCCTCCCGGTGTGCGATCATTGAAGAACGACCGATTGTCCACCTGCAGCACGCCATGCAATTGAAACACGAAGTTCGAATCAGCCGAGCTGACGCTCACTCCCTTGTCGCCAACCACAATGCTCGGGGTTTCCTTCGCTTTGGCGTCAGCCGCTTCCGTTTCCAGTTCCTTTTGCCGTTCGAGGACTCGGATCTTCTGGTCAAGCTCTTCGACTTGGGCGCGCAAGGCTTTGATTTGTTCCGCCGTATCGTCGGCCCGCAACTGCTCCGCTGCGACCAAACCACCGGCGACCGTAACTATGAGGATTATACTTTTCAACTATGTTGGTCGTGATTTGTCTCGGTGCGCCTAATCTGAACGTCTCGTGCTCCACGCATTACGATTCGCACGACGCCGAAGTCCAATGAAGTGACGTGGCGCCGCACGAGTTCGATTCATGAAGTTCACCCCTTCTGTGCTCGTGTCTCGCGTTCGTTGGTTTGACGTTTGCATAACCAATGTGCTTCTGAATTCTTCCGGAGATTACACAACAATCTCTATCATGTCAATAGAGATTATTTTGTTCAATTAATGGCTATTTTAGTGGATGCATTTTAAATATCACGTTATTCTTGACTGAGTTAATATAGATTGTATTTTTCCGGTATGAAGCTTTCTGTCCGGGGAGAGTACGCGTTGCGCGCAGTGCTTGTGCTGGGTCTAAACTACAGTCAGCCCGTCGTACGCATCCAAAAGATCTCCGAACAGCAGAATATTCCGAAGCGTTTTCTCGAACAGATTCTAAACGATTTGAAATCGGCGGGAGTCGTGGAAAGCAAACGTGGCGTCGCAGGCGGCTACCGGCTGGCCCGGGCTCCGGCGGAGATCTCACTCGCAACAGTGATCCGCCACATCGAAGGCGCCCTGGCGCCGGTGAGCTGCGTAAGCGAACGGTTCTACGAGAAGTGCTCCTGTCCCGACGAGGCGCGTTGCGCGATTCGGAGCGTGATGAAGGAAGTGCGTGAGGCGATTGTTGCGATTGTCGAACGCCTCACCGTGGCTGACCTTTGCCAGCGATGGCGCGGTTTTCAACACGAGCCGGTGAACCCGTTCGATTTCACGATCTGATCCGATTTTCCCGGACTGCTCCCAACGGATTCCCTGTTTCAGAAACGGCGTGCCAAAGAGAAGCGGATCGGCTAATCCAAAGTTGTGAGCACCGCCCGCCGCATTCAGAATATAGCTCTCATTGGTTTCATGGGCACCGGCAAGTCGTCGGTCGGGCAGCTGGTCGCCGCTCAATTGCACTTCACTTTTTTGGATACGGATCACGTCATCGAAGCGCGCGCTGGCCGAAAAATCACCGACATTTTCGCGCTCGAGGGCGAACCGGCCTTCCGCGAATTCGAGCGGCTTGTCGTGGCAGAACTGGAGTCGCGGAGAAGGACAGTTATATCCACGGGTGGAGGTTTGCCGACTTGTGAAGCCAATCTCACCAGTCTCAAGACCCACGCACTGGTGGTCTGCCTGTGGGCCTCGCCGGAAAAAATTTGGGAGCGCGTCCGGGATCAAACGCACCGGCCGCTGCTTAACAACAATCCTGATCCGGCGGCGAAGATCCGCGAACTGCTGGTCGTTCGCGGACCGTTCTATCGTCAGGCGGATGTGCTGATAAATACCGAGATGCGTTCAGTGCGCGAAGTAGCCCAGCAGGTGATTCACCAATTTCACATGGCCCAGGCCACAGACGACCGATGAGGGAATCGATTCGGCAACGGGCGTGTGAACTGGGCTTTGACGACTGCCGCTTCACAACCGCAGAATCTCCGGACCACGCGGCGGAATTTCAGCGGTGGCTCGTTGAGCAGCGCCATGGGACAATGGGTTATCTCGGTCGCAACGCTCACAAGCGCGTGAATCCGCAGGAAGTCCTAGCTGGAGCGAAAACGATGATTATGCTCGCGGCGAGCTACGCAACCGATTACTCCGACTCCACAAATCGCAATCCGTAAGCCGCACGTGGGAATTGTCGCGGGTTATGCCCGATTCAAAGACTATCACGATGTTCTAGCTGAAAAGCTGAAACTGCTCACCGGTTTTGTGAACCAGCTCGGCAGTCAGGAAACGCGCTCGCTCTGGTACGTGGACACCGGCCCCTTGCTGGAACGCGATCTGGCGCACCGCGCTGGACTCGGCTTCATCGGGAAACACACCAATCTCATCAGCCGTCAGTTCGGCAACTGGATTTTCCTGGCCGAGATCATTACCACCCTTGAAATCCAGCCCGATGCCCCGGAGAAAAACCGCTGCGGCATTTGTATCCGCTGTATCAACGCATGTCCCACGTCGGCCATCACTGCCCCGTTTCAATTGGATGCACGGCGCTGCATTTCATATCTGACCATCGAACTGAAAGGCTCAATCCCCGTTGAGCTGCGGTCCGAGATCGGCAACCGCATTTATGGATGTGACGACTGCCTCGCCGCCTGTCCCTGGAACAAATTCGCGCGCGAGGGAAATTTGATGAAAGAACACGCGCGGGCAGACCTCCATCAACCCGATCTTGTGGAACTGCTTTCCCTCGACGAGTCGGGATTCAAAGTGCGCTTTGCTGGCACTCCCATTTTGCGCGCAAGAAGACGGGGCTTGTTGCGGAATGTTTGTGTCGCTTTAGGAAACGTGGGAGATCAATCTGCTCTGCCGGCACTGCGGAAAGCGGCCGAAGATTCGGAGCCGCTGATCGCGGAGCACGCGTGTTGGGCCATCGGAGAGATCGAAGTGCGGCGAGGTAAAACGGATGGGCCTGTGCAGGGCCAAGACAACGATCCTATTTTTCCGGGAGGTTCTTAAGCTCGTCTGCCGTGTACGCCAATGGATGGCTCCGCTTTACGTCGTCACGCACTGCAGCCACTTGAGCGGGAATGATAGGGTCCGCCTTGTTTCCAAACGAAGTGCGAATGTAGGTAAGCACTGCGGCGAGGTCATCGTCGTTGAGAGCCGCGCCCATCGCTGCCATTGAAAGATTGTATTGCTGACCTTTGACCTGAATCGGCCCATTCAAGCCGACGAGCGGTATCCGGATCATGCGATTTGCGCTGCCTTGTGCCCACTCGGATCCAGCAAGAGGCGGTGCCTGGCCCGGTTTGCCTTCGCCTTCGTTCCCATGACACAGCGCACAAATCTTGTCGAACACAATTTTCCCTTGCGCGTTCCCGCCCGGCGTCATGACGTACGCATTCAAGTCCTCAACGGTCCTATAGGGCCTGTAAACCTGCGCGCTGAACCAGCCGCCGTGCTCATCGAAATACAGGGCGCCCCAATACAGCAGCAGGAACATCAGCACGATCAGCCAGATGGGGACTGCTGCACCTGGACCTTGCGCTTCGCGCGGCTCGGAACCCTGAACTGATTGTGTAGGTTCGTGAGTCATTTCGTCGGAGCATTCGTATCCGCATTCGGAGCGGAAGCGGACGGAGAATTCGTTGTGGCGCCTGGGCGAGCAGGTGCGGACATGGGTGCTTCAAAGAGCGGAACATCGGCTCTCAAACTTAACAAATAGGAAACCAGAGCGCGCGCTTCAGGCCTTGGAACAATTTCGTAGCCATTCGCCGGAGCGAATTCACCGGAGAGCCGCAACGCATCCGGTGATGGTGAACCGTTACTCTTACGCCGTTCAAACAAGAATCGGTACGGCGGCATGGGAGAATCCTTCACCAGAGACCGAGGCGCGTAGAGATGCTGCAATTGCCAGTTTGGATCCGGAAGACGCATTCCCACATTCGCCAGATCAGGCCCGACACGCAAAGAGCCGAGCATTACTGGCGTGTCATAAATGAAATCCGCGGCGACGCTTCGGCGTTTTCCCCAACCGCGCTCCATGTCCGGGCCAAGCGGCACGAGAGTCATCGAGACGTTCGCTCCCAATTTGTTCAACCGGTCGCGGAGCGATTTGCCAGTGTCCGCATCCGCGCTGCGAAACGTCCTTGGGAGGCTTGCCGCCAGCGCGGGAGGAGCGAGTTTCGGAATGCCCAGGTTCGCTGTAGTCACTGCTTCAGCCACACCGACAGGATTCGTCCCGAGTTGCGTTAGAATTACATCAACCGCGATCCCCGTTTGCCGGGCCTGCTCGGTATGGCAGGCGGCGCAGCCATTCGCGCGATAGACCTGCAGGCCCTGGCGCGCGAGGCCGTTCGGCGCCAACGGATAAACCTCGGCGGTATTTACCGTATTCGTTTCCTGTTGCTGATTTCCAAGTTGAATTTGCGGCGCGAGCACGAAACCGCACCAAGACGCCGCGAGAGCAACCAGCGCAGCGAGAAATACAAACGGTCCGTATCTCACGGCTTCACCTCCGCCGGTTTGAGTTCTGTCGTGACCGACTCGTAGGCTGGCACAAAGTGAGCGCGGTAATAGCGGACCGATAGCGCGATGAGATTGAAGGCCAGCAACAGATTTCCCCCAAAAATCAACAGATCTCCAATCGTGCTGATACGCAGAAAGTGCAGGCTCGTCTTCGTCAGGTCCATGAACGCGATCTTGTCATTGTTCAATTGTGAACCCTGAATCATTCCCCCGATCGCGAGCGGCACGACAATCAACAGAATGCCGATTGCCGAAAACCAAAAGTGAATACGCGACGCTTTCGTCAAAGGCCACTCAAGCCCAGTCACTCGCGGCACGATGTAATAAATGGCACCGAACATGGCCATGGCGAAGAACCCGTACCAGTTGATCTGCGACTGGGCGACGTTGAACCACGTGAACTCCAAAACAGAACTGGCATCAGGCAGTGCGCCGACAATCTTGAGCGCGAGCGCCAGCAGCCAGGCAGCAATGGCGAATCTCAAAAACCCTGTCGAAGCATCTTGCACCGCGATAATGGATCTGTTGGTTCGGACACGGCTCACAATTAACGCGATCGTAATCAAGGGAATTGCGAGAAGCGCGGTGGCAGACGTGCTCATCGCCGGCAACCAGGCGGGAACTGGCGCGCTCGTCGGGATTCCCGTCCAACTGCCAAATAGGATCAGCGTCCAGAACCCGAAGAGAGCCAGATAATAATTCTCGCGAAGCTTTTCAGACGATTCTCCGACAAAGAAAAATATAGTCGCCAGACCGGTGAGAGACATCCAGACAAGCATCAGATTATCCGAGTACCACCAGTTGAGGACTGCCGCGTAGCGCCACGAACCGGCGAGCCGAGCAGCAACAACGCGGCGGTTGAAAAAATCCAGGCAAACCAGAAGAAACCGGCGAGCAGATACCATTGGGACACGTTCATCCGGCGCTCACTCCGCCGATGCAGCGTCAGCAGCGTCCAAACCGTCATGATGAGAAACCCGAGAAACAGTAAGGCCGCGGCGTAGTGTGGCATTTGGAAATTCTCATAGCCAGTGCCGTCACCGGCCAGAATCGCAATAACGCCGACGAGTACGCCGAGATTCCAGAGTTTTCCACCGACGGCGATGAGCCACGGCTGTGAGACGCGGTTCCGTCCGCTGCGCGCGAAAATCCACAGCGCCACGCCAAATCCGGCCTGAAGCGCGAAGCCATAGAGCTGCGCTGTGATTCCGGCCTGATGCACCCGACCATACGTCAGCCAGGCGCAATCCGCGAGAAAATCCGGAGCATGAAATTTGATGGAGGCAATCAGCGCAAGCGAAGAACCAAGCACGCCCCACACGGCGGCGCTGATAAACAGGACGAAGAGCGGCACGCGGCAGGAGGCATCAATTTCGGAAACCGCGAGAGAATCGCCAGTGCCTGAAGTGTGTTGCGCTGAGGCTGCGTTCATCAACGGCACGGCTATTCAAGCGGACTGGGTTTCGGCGGAGGCGGAGGCGGAGGGGTGGGCATGGCCTTTTCTGCGCGCGCGGCTAGATTCGACCGGGCTGCGTCCGGATTTTTCCATTCCTGCTCGACCATGCTCATCGCCACATCAATTGGCAGGCGCACGACGCCTTTGCTTTGATCAACCCATCCGGCGCTGCGCAGCGAACCGGCTTCAGCCGCGCGCAATTTCGGCCAACGCTTTCGCCCGCTCGGCTGCGCGGTTTGCATTCACCGGTTCCGGCGCGGTGTAATGGCGCATGGCCCAGACGAGCATGGCCACGATGAGCAGTGCGCCGAGGATCGCGATGCCATAAGCGGCTGCGGCACTCGAGCTGGATCTGTTCGATTCGGAATTCATGGCACCCTATCTGGTTTGGCCGTGATCAGGAGCGGATGGAGATTCATCCGTTTCATCCAGTTCACCGCCCGAAAGCTGCGTCGGCACGGGATGATAATGGCCCATCGCCTCGACAAGCCGCGGGTCTTTCAGCGGATACGGGGCGGCACTCGCATATTTGGCGAGAAAGATTTTCGCAAGTAGCCCGAACATGAAAGCAAAACAGCCGACAGTGCAGCCAAATCCATTGCAATGGAAATCCATCAGGGCTGACCACAGGCAAAACGTTGAACGACAAATCCACGTAGTGCATGAGCCAGGCCCAGACTCCCAACGCGGTCATGTACGGGAACAGGCTCTTGACATCAATGCGGAGCAGCGCGAGGAACGGAACGAAGAAATGACCGAAGATGATGATCATTCCAATCCACCACCAGGTTCCTTTTTCGCGAACGACATACCAGAAGGTTTCTTCGGGCATGTTGCCGTTCCAGATGATGAAATACTGCGCAAAATGGACGTAGGCGTAGAAAACCGTAAACGCAAACAGAAGCGATCCGATAAAGTAATACTGATGCTCGTGCAGCACGTGCGTCAGCACGTTCTGCCGATGCAACACCATCGTGATGACATAAGCGAGCGCGAGAGCGATCCAAACACTGCCAGCGAAATAGTAAACCCCGTACATTGTGGAGAACCATTCGTATTGCAGTCCTTTCATCCACATGATGGCCGCCAGCGTCAACGTGACGGCGAACGCGAAGATGCCCCAGTAGGAGTAAAGCCGCATCTTGTAGGTGCACTGAGCCGCGCCGGTTTCATCCTGCCTGAGAGACCAACTCCGAAGACCGCGCGTCAATATCCACCACACAAGGAAACAGCCAGCCGATGTCAGGTAAAAACCGGGGATTGTGAACATCGGCCACTTTGCGTGGAGGGCGTGGTCCGGGTGCCCCATCTCATTCATCCAAGTGTAAATCTTTGGAGCCAGAATCGCTATCGGAACAAACAACAGCGCCATCCACGGGAATAGCAGCGATGCTATGTGCTCGTTGAACCGGCGAATCGGAACAGACCAGCCGGCATCGAACAAATGATGCGCCAGCACGAGGAACAACGCGCCGAGACAGACACTCAGGAAAAACATGAACGCCAATAGCCACGTGAAGGCGAATTCGCGTCCCCCGTCGAACTTGAAGCTGAGAATCGCTCCCAAGATCGCCAGCGCGCCGCCACCCGCCATCAAAAGCGCAGGCGCGTTTCGCCACCGTGAAAGATCAATCGGCGGCAGCGGAGCGTGTTTGGGTGGCGGACTCATAGCGGCTATTTCAAATTCGAGCGCAGTTGCGGCGGTAAATCGTCCGCCGTGCCGAGCCAGCTCAGTTGCAGCGCGCGCACGTACGCTACGATGGCCCAGCGGTCTTCGACAGGGACCTGCGCGGCGTAGGGTTGCATCAAGAAGTTCGGCGCCTTGCCATGCGTGATGACATTGAAGATCTCGCCGTCGGTCATCTGCACCATGCGCTTGTCATGCAGGTTGCCAACGACGGCCATGGCACCGATTTTCCTTGTGATTCCGTTGCCGTCGCCTTCCTGACCATGGCATGGCGAACAATAAATCGTGAACCGCTCGCGTCCACGTTCCATCAGGCGCGCGTCAACCGTGAGAGGATTGTTCGGAATATAATTCGTGGTACCGGGATCAGCCCAGTGAACACCGGTGAATCCTGTTGAAAGGGATAAATCGATCCGTTCGCGGTTTGAATCGCCTGGCCACGCGCCATTGTGCCGGGAACTGGCAATTGGGAACTGACGCCGTTGGCGAAAAAGCTGTTCGGCTCCTGCGGACGCAGCTTGAGCTGCCGGTCCATGTCCGGAAACAGATACAGCGGGGGCTTGCGCGATTGACTGCCGCGGAACCCAAGGATGCCGACGACGGCGATGGCGCAGATGGTGAAGATTAAAAGGAGATAACGCATTACTCCTCCACCACCTCAATGTGATTGCTGCCGAGTTGCTCCAACAGCTTGAATGTTTCCGGCTCCGCATACTTCGGGTCATTACATTCGATGACGATGAAAAACTTGTCGTGCGTCACCTGCGCGAAGCGACGGTTCTTGAGCAGCGGGTGATGCAGCCGCGGGAGCCGGTTCAGGAAGAGCATTCCGAGCAGCGCGCCGAACGATCCGAATAGAATTGTCAGTTCGTAAGAAGGCGGAAACGCCGAGTATGGACTGAACATCGGCTTGCCACCGATGACGATCGGATAATCGTGGGCGTTCATGTACCAAATCATCAGCATCCCACAGGTGTAGCCGGTCACACCGCCAATGAAGGCGAACCAGCCCACCTTCGAGTTGCGCAGTCCCATGGCCTTGTCCATTCCGTGCACCGGGAATGGCGTGAACACATCCCAGCGCGTGTAACCCGGCGTCGCGGACTTTCTCCGCCGCATGCATCACCGCGGCGGGAGTCGTGAACTCCGCGATTACGCCGTAGCTTTTGGAAGTGCCGTTCATTTACTTGATCAAATTCCAGCGTCGTCGTCAGGAACAGGTTCTTCGTGTTTCGCCCCGCCCGATGGATGATGCGGATCCGCCTGAGGTGTGACGCCTTTGACTTCTGAAATCGCCACCAGCGGCAGGAAGCGCAGGAACAACAGGAAGAACGTGAAAAACAATCCAAACGTTCCCAGATACGTGCAAATGTCCACCCACGTCGGCCCGTAGTAACCCCAGTTCGACGGCAGAAAATCCTGGTAAAGCGAACCGACCACGATGACGAACCGCTCAAACCACATTCCGATGTTCACAAGAATCGAGATGATGAAGACGACGAGCAGGTTATGTCGGCACCACTTGAACCAGAAAAGCTGCGGCACGAGCGCGTTGAACCCGAGCATCGCCCAGCCGCCGTACCAGTAAGTGCCAAAAACGCGATGCCAGAACGTCCAGCGCTCGTAGGGATTGCCGCTGTACCACGCGATGAAATACTCCATCGAGTAGGCGTACCCCACGATCGAGCCGGTCGCGAGCGTGACTTTGCACATCACGTCCATGTGCCGCATCGTGATGATGTCTTCCAGCTTGCAGATTTTTCGCAGCGGCACGAGCAGCGTCAGCACCATGCCGAAGCCGGAGTAAATTGCGCCGGCGACGAAGTACGGCGGGAAAATCGTCGTATGCCAGCCGGGCAATTGCGACACGGCGAAATCCAGCGACACGATCTAGTGAACCGAAAGCACCAGTGGCGTCGCCAGGCCGGCAAGGATCGAGATACGCCTTTTCATAGTTGCTCCAGTTGCGGTTCGACCCTGTCCAACCCAGCGCGAACAGGCCATAAAGAAACTGGCGTAGCTTGGTTTTCGCGCGGTCGCGCATGATTGCCAAATCCGGAACCAGCCCCGTATACCAGAACAACACGGACACGGTGAAGTAGGTCGAGACGGCGAACACGTCCCACATCAGCGGCGAACGGAACTGCGGCCAGATGCCGTTTGGATTCGGCAGCGGAAAGAGCCACCAGCCAAACCACACGCGTCCCACGTGCACCACCGGAAAGATTCCTGCGCACATGACGGCGAAAATCGTCATGGCTTCGGCGGCGCGGTTGACTCGCCGTCCGCCAGCGCTGGCGAAGCAAAAAGAGAATCGCGGAAATCAGCGTTCCCGCGTGGCCGATGCCGATCCACCAGACGAAGTTTACAATCGCCCAGCCCCACATGACCGGATGGTTCAATCCCCAGACACCGACGCCGGTTGTGACCAGATACGTCAGCATTGCCACGAGCACGAGAAGCATGAAGACACTTGGAACAAAAGCGATCCACCACCACATCGGAGTCTTGCCCTCAGCGACTCCCGCGATCTTGTCGGTGATCCAGCCAAGGCTGCGATTGTTCGCGACCAGCGGTATGCGCTCCAGTTCCTTGGGAACGGGTGCGGGTATCACGTGAGACATCGCCTGTTCAGCCATGCGCGTGCTCCTTTCCATTTACCGCAGGTGCTTCGCTGCCGCCTTCTGATTCAAATGGGTCACCCATCTTGCCTTTGAATTCCTCAAAGCTCATCGGGCCTTCGGTATAATCGGGCATGGCCGGATTCGGATTGCGCACCCGCGCGAGATACGTCAGGCGCGGTCGCGTGTAGAGATTTTCCAGAACCGTGTAATCGCGCTCCTGCTGCTTGAGTTTGGAAACCCGGCTTTCCGGGTCAGTCAAATCGCCGAACACAATCGCGTTCGCCGGGCAGGCCTGTTGGCAGGCGGTTTCAGGAACGGTGCCTTCGGATTCGCGGAGTTTCACGTCGCCTGAATTGCGGGCCTTCACCTTCTGTGCAATTTTCGCTTGCTCGATGCGCTGCACGCACATTGTGCATTTCTCCATCACACCGCGCATGCGCACCGACACGTCGGGATTCTTGCTCATCTTGATCAAGTCCCATTCCTCTTCCGGTCGCATGCCGGCAGTCGGACTCGTCGGATCCTTCAGCCAGCGCAGCAAATCCCATTGCCTTCCGTCCGGTGCGTCAATGCCGAGCTATAGAACGGGCCTTTGAGTTCGTTCAACGGGCGCTTGTTGAAATCGAGGAAATTGAACCGGCGAACCTTGTACGGGCAATTGTTCGAGCAATAACGCGTGCCGACGCAGCGATTGTAAACCATCAGGTTCAAGCCGTCATCGCTGTGCGTCGTCGCATTGACAGGACAAACGCTTTCGCACGGAGCCGCTTCGCAATGCTGGCAAAGCATCGGTTGAACGACTGTTTGCGGATTATCAATCCACTCCTCGTATTCCTGTGCTTTGTCCGTCTTGAACCAGTCCGCAATGCGCGGGGCTGCCGGGTCAGCCGCGTAATAACGATCAATGCGCATCCAGTGCATCTCACGGCCGCGGCGGACCTGATCCTTGCCAACAATGGGAACGTTGTTTTCGCTCTGACACGCAATCACGCACGTCCCGCAGCCAACGCATGAGTTCAGGTCAATGGACATGCCCCATTGGTGCAGCGCGTTCTGCTTCGTCTTGTCCAGCGGGTTCGGATACAGCGGCGCAACGACCGGCGGCTCGGGCAAATCCATCTTTCGCGCGAAATCAGGATGCTGGCGGAATTGTTCCAAGTTCGCCTCGCGCACAATGGGCCGGCCTTCCATGGACCAATGATGTTGCACGCAGGCAATCTCGAATGTGCGATCAAGTCTTCCGCACCGTCGCGCCGACCGCGATGTGCTCCGTCTCCGAACTGCGCAGCGCGTATGCGTTGAATCCAACTCCGGTTCCGACGCGGCCAGCTTTCTCACGTCCGTAACCCAGCGCGAGGCCGAGCGAATAATCCGCCATGCCCGGCTGAATCCACACCGGCCCGCTCACCGTCCGATTGCCCAGCTTGACTTCAATCACGTCCTCGTTCTTCAAGCCAAGCTCGCGCGCGGTCTTGCGGCTCATGAGCACGGCATTGTCCCAGGAAATCTTCGTGATTGGGTCCGGCAATTCCTGCAACCAGCCGTTGTTCGCGTAACAGCCGTCGTCCACGCTGTAGTCGCGATGGAAAATGACTTCGAGGTTTTCTTTCGACGGCGTATTCGCCTTCACTTCACCCACGATTCTCGCAACCTCGTCTGGGTCGATAGCGCCAGCTCCGTCCCCGAATTCGGAAGGTTTAGAGCCTGTATGAAATCCGCCGTAAAGGAATTTCCGCCAAGTGTCTTCTGTAACCTCTGTGCCGCGCTGGTCAGGAGACGACGCTGAGATAACCCCTGCTGGTCTGTAATTGGCGAACGTGGCGCGGACGATTTCGTACGGGCTGGTCACGCTTTCACCTGCGATACGAGCCAGAACTTCAAGTTCCGTCAAGCCGCCGAAGAGAGGCTGGATTAACGGCTGAATTGGAACGAGCGTTCGATCGCTCGTGAGGGCATCACCCCAGGATTCGAGATAATGTGCCAGTGGGAAATGCCAGTCGTCGGCACGCTTGCTGGCCTCAAAGGTTTCGTCTTCATGATAGCCGAGACGAACCACGCTCTTTGTCTTCGCCTGTGCCTGTGTCCAGTTCAAATCGGGCGGCGCGCTGTACACCGGATTTGCGCCCAGAATCACGAGGGTATCCACCTCGCCACTGTTTAGGGCGGTTGCAAGCGTCGTTAGACCAATGGCATCGGTGAAAAACTCCATTGGGTTCGCGGATCTTGACGGTTTTACCGAAGTTCCCCAGCATTCCGTTCAGTGCGTTTGCCAACGCGCGCACCGCCAGAGGTTGACGATAACCCGCAACCACGAGTGACTGCCCTTTGTTGTTAGCCAAATCCTTCGCACATTCCAAAATCCATTTCGGATCCACCTCAGAAGGTTTGCCGACTCTTTCAAAAATGGAGGCGTCAGTGCCAGTAAGCCGGGCGACTTCGGCAGCTATTGCAGAAGCAACTTGCACCACCGCGCTTGCTGGAATTCGCAACCGATGGTCCGCGTTCAGTCCCGTCAATGTGAAAAGGCTCTCAACGATGTAGAGCCGGTTCATTGAGTCCGATGGTTTTTCGATCTTTCGGCCCTGAACGAACTGGCGGATATTCTCGTGAGCGTTCTCTTCCGAACCGATGAAATCACAGTCTAGCGACAGAATCACCTTCGCTACGTCGTAGTGCTCGGTAAACTCCAGAGGGTTTGTCCGAGCAATCCTCAGTCCTGTTAGAGCGTTATACCGCTGGCGAATCGGCTCATACCGCCACCATTTCGCTTTGGGGAACTTCTGTCTGATGATCTCCCGCAGCCGCATGCGGGACGGAGACGTATTCGGCTCAATCAGGAACGCCAGTCCTTCGCCCTGGTTCGCCGCGAACTTCTTCGAGAGCTGGCCGAGGAAATCGAGTGCTTCCTCGCGCGAAACATTATTCCCGCCTTTTGTGAATCGCCGCGCGCGGTCGGGATCGTAAACGTCGAGGATCGAAGCCTGAGCCCAACGATCCGTGCCGCCATTGCCGCCGGGGAATTGCGCGTTGCCTTCGATTTTGATCGGCCGGCCTTCATACGATTTGACCACCAGCGGAATTGCGCCGTAACGCCGTCGGCATCGCTGTCGCGTAGTAACTGCGACGTGCCAAAAACATAATCGTCCGGCTGCTTGCCGAACGGCTCCAGCTTCTCGACCGGCCGACGGCAACCCGTCGCGCCGATTCCCAGGCCCGCCAGCATGAACGAGGCGGACATGATCTTGACGAAATGCCGCCGCGAAACCGGATCGTTGAATTCGCTCGCGCCTTGCGGGAACTCGCGCTCGATCCACTCACGAAACTCCGGCGTTTCCGCCAGTTCATCCAGGCTGCGCCAGTACTGGCGGCCAGTGGCGGGTTCGGAGTTGGATGGCGAAATAGATTTCATTCAGCGTTCATCGATGGCAGGTCGAGCAGTTCTGGAGCGATTCCACGTGCCAGTCATGCATCTCGCGCCGGCCAATCTCCATTTGCTTCTCCGGCGAACCGGCGGTCCAGCCCAGGTCCGTGATTTTATCGAGCGGACGCAGTTTCGCCGCGGGATTGCGATGGCACTCCAGGCAGAATGCCATGCTCAACGGTTGGGCGTGATAAACCTCGTCCATCTGGTCAACGCGCCCGTGGCATTCGACACAACTAACGCCGCGGTTCACGTGGACGGAGTGGTTGAAATAAACAAAGTCGGGGACCTTGTGGATTTGAATCCATTCGATCGGCTTGCCGCTGGCGGCACTGTCGCGGACGAGCGCCAGGCGCGGGTCGTCCTTCAGCACCTGGTTGTGGCAGTTCATGCAGGTGGAACTGGCGGGAATGTTCGAGAACCACGACTTCTCTTCGCCTGTGTGGCAGTAGCGGCAATCAACTCCGAGCTGTCCGGCGTGTGTCGCGTGCGAGAAGGGCACCGGCTGAATTGGCTGATAGCCGACACGCGCGTATTTCGGCGTACATGTAGTACCAAACGCCAGCGATCACCGCAGTGCAGGTGAGGAACAATCCCGCCACCATGATTACATGGCAAGCGGTTGGTCCACTTTGGAAAAATCGCTGACATCTCGATTGTTCGCTAAACAGTCAAATCATCGGTCGATACTCACCAAGTTCCGGGCTCCTTCAGAGGACCGGTCGCCGTAAACTGTGCCCTTGCCGGCAAGAAACGGTCATTCCGAAACGCAATTAGGCGCAGAACCACTGCGCTGAAAATCGCTTGATAGACCGGGATGTTTAACGAGTGTTCGTTTTCGCGGCAAGAACTTTGTGAAATTTTTCACGATTTTATGTCTGCTTAATGAGCTGAATTAGATTTGATGTAACGACGGCGGGCAAAGACCCCATTTAATTTTGCGTCATGTCGGATTGATCCTCGTGAAGCATGCGCAACAAGACCGAAAACGGAGAGAACGTAACTTTGGAAAAGCTTCTCGATGACATTCGCGCGGCGGTTCGTGATGGCGAAGAATTGCTGAAAGCCGGCGCTAGTGGAATGAAGGAAACCGCCGTCGCAAAAGCGCGCTCAGCCGACCGGATCATTCGCGATAGACCTTACGAAACGATCGGGATCATCTTTGGCGTCGGACTGATTATCGGCCTTCTTATGTCGGGTGCGTTCGCCAGCGGCAGGGAAGGGGAGGAGTGAAAGCTCGATGGGAGGGGAGCGAGAGCCGCTCTCCAATCGTTTTTCATCGGCGTACCGCACGTGATTGGCCTCAAGCGGCCTTCATCTTCTCAATCCATGCGCGCACTTGCTCGTCGAGGATGTTTAATGGCAGCGCGCCGTTGCACAAGATGACGTCATGAAATTCGCGGAGGTCGAACTTCGATCCGAGTTCGCGTTTGGCGAGCGCGCGCAGTTCCATGATATTCATCATACCGATTTTGTAGGCGGTCGCCTGGCCAGGAGTCATGATGTAACGCTCAATCTCACGCTCAGCCTCGGCTTTTGACAGCGAATCGTTCTTGACGAAGTAGTCAATCGCCTGCTGGCGCGTCCAATGTTTGGCGTGAATGCCGGTGTCAACGACGAGCCGCACCGCGCGCCAGAGTTCCATCGCAAGCCGGCCAAAGTCGTGATACGGATCCTGATAAAGTCCGATTTCCTTCGGCAGTTCTTCGCAATAGAGCGCCCATCCTTCGACGTAGGCGGTGTAACCGCCGAATTTCCGAAAGTGCGGCAGGTCTTTCAGCTCCTGTGCGATTGAAATCTGCATGTGATGTCCCGGAATGCCTTCGTGATAAACGAGCGCGTCAAGCTGATAGGTCGGCATCTCGCGCGTGTTGTAGAGCGTGGCGTAAAATGTTCCGGGGCGGGAACCGTCGGGCGCAGGCGGCTGATAAAACGCCTTGGCAGCAGTCTTCTCGCGATACGGCTCCGTCGCCTTCACGACCAAATCCGCTTTCGGCAACGTGAGGAAAAGCTGCGGAAGCCGGCTTTTCATGTCAGAAACGATCGCCTTGGCCTGCGCGAGATATTGTTCCCGGCCTTCGCTCGTGTCCGGAAGATAAAATCGCGGCTCGTCACGCATGAAATGAAAGAACGCTTGCAGGTCGTCCTCGAATTTCACGCGCTGCATGATTCCGCGCATCTCGTTTTGAATACGCGCAACTTCACGCAAACCGATATCATGTATCTGCCCGGCAGTCAGCGCCGTCGTCGTAATGTCCGCCAACCGGTTCGCGTAGTAATCCGCGCCATCCGGAAATTTCCACACGCCATCATCCTCCGTGGCGGACTTTCCGAGCTCCTCCCAACAAGTGAGGACGTGCTCGTAAGCCGGCTTTACGGTTTCGAGCAAGGCGGAGCGCGCATCGCTCAACAGGCTCCGCTTCGTCGCGTCGTCCACATCCCTCAACTTTGCGACTTTATTTGTGAAATCGGCCCACAACGGACTGGCTTTTGCCGAATCATCAAATGGCGCACCAGTAATGACGTTCCGGCCAAGTTCAGCGACTTTCGGGAAGACCCATCGCGGCGGCACGACTCCACGCTTATGCTCCTCGTCGAGATTGATGATCACCTGATCGAACAGCGGGCCAATGCCGCGCAACCGGGCGACGTATGCCCGCGCGTCGCGCAGATCGTCCACGCGATGAAGATTCAGCAGTGTATCCGTTACGTCCGTAAGCGGACCACCGGTTTCGCGGACAACATAGTTATCGAAGCGAAAACGAAAACCCCGCGCCGCGCGTTCAACTTTATAGTCGAACAGCCGATAACTGAGCTTCGTTTCGGCATCGAGCGCATCGAAATGGATCGTGCCCTTGAGCTCGGCCAGAAAATTGAGCTGGCGCGACAGATTCTCGGTCGCATGCGCGTCGGAAGCATCATCCCATTTGTCCTCATCTTTCTTGATTCCCAAAAAGGATTGAAACTCCGGACTGCGATCCACACCGTCCTGGAAGGCGCGTTCAAAAAGCTGATTTGCTTTCGACGATTCCGCAACGACCTGATCCGCCGTGTAGTTTTCGGCCCCGACAGCTCCGGCGCAACTGAACAGTGCGACTGAAAGAGCAAAGCAGAATATACGGAGCGGTGACGTCGGAAGGACAGGTTTCATCACCAGTTCCTTATACAAAGAGCGGCTCAAGATCAACCGTCACTGCCGCTGCCGAATCGGCCATCGGTTCACCCAAACAAATCCATCTGCGGCGGCGGGGCGAGTTGCTTGAGCTTGTCGCGGTCCTGCTGGCGGCGCGTGGCCTGGCGCACGTTGCCCTCGGGCGTGAGTTCGGATTCCTCCAGGTTGCGCAGGATTTCCTTCGCGCGCTCCAGCACCGCCTTGGCACGCCGGCCAGGCGCGCGACCTGGATGCCGTAGCTCTTGTCCGTGCCGCCCTCGACGATCTTGCGCAGGAACACGATCTGGTCGTGCCACTCGCGCACGGCGACGTTGAAGTTCTTCAAGCGCGGCAAGCGCTGCGGCCAGTTCGGTCAGCTCGTGATAATGCGTGGCGAACAGCGTCTTCGCGCCGACCTGGTTGTGCAGGTGCTCGACGATGCTCCACGCCAGGCTCAAGCCGTCGAACGTGCTCGTGCCGCGGCCGATCTCGTCGAGGATGATCAGGCTGCGCGGCGTGGCGTTGTTCAGGATGTTCGCCGTCTCGCACATCTCGACCATGAACGTGGATTGCCCGCGCGCCAGGTCGTCGCTCGCGCCGATGCGGGTGAAGATGCGGTCCACCAGATCAATCCGCGCCTCGGCCGCCGGAATGAACGACGCCGGTGTGCGCCAGCAACGCGAGCAGCGCCACCTGCCGGATGTAAGTGCTCTTGCCCGCCATGTTCGGCCCGGTGATGAGCGCGATCTGCGGGAATCGCGCTCCTGTCGCAGCCGACGTGGTGGTCGTTCGGGACGAAGTGGAGCGGTGCGTCCGCTGCACCAGCGCCGTGTCATTCGGCACGAACCGTTCCTCGACCAATGCTGTTCCAGCACCGGATGCCGGCCGTCGCGGATGAACAGCACGCCCTCGTCGCCGATCTGCGGGCGGCAATAGTTGTACAGCCGCGCCGTTTCGGCGAAGGACGCCGAGCACATCGAGTTGCGCCAGCGCGGCCGCGGTCTGCTGGATTTCGCGCCAGCTGCCCGAGCACTTCCTCGCGCACGCGCTGGAACAGTTCGTATTCCAGCTTCACGCTGCGCTCCTCCGCGCCGAGGATCTTGCCTTCCATCTCCTTCAACTCGGGCGTGATGAACCGCTCGCCGTTGGCGATGGTCTGCTTGCGGATGTAATGCGGCGGCACTTTGTCGAGGTTCGCCTTGGTGACCTCGATGTAATAGCCGAAGACGGAGTTGAACCGCACCTTGAGCGACTGGATGCCGGTGCGCGTCGATTTCGTCCTGCTGCAGCTTCGCGATCCAATCCTTGCCGCCGCGCATGGCGTTGCGCAGTTCGTCCAGCTCGGCGTCGAAGCCGTCGCGAATCATGCCGCCTTCCTTCACGGCCAGCGGCGGCTCGTCCACGATGGCGCGCGCGATCAACTCGACGAGGTCCGGCAGCTTCGGTGAGTTGCGCGGCGAGTTCGTCCAAGCAGGGCAGGCGTCGCGCCGCTTCTCGCTGCTCGTGGCGCCGTCTTCAAGACTTCGAGCAAGTCTCCGATGAAGCTGTGGAAGCAGGCGCGACGCCTGCGCTACGTTCTGCGAGCGATCGCTCTTCAACCCCGGAATCTGCTCCAGCGCCAGGCGCAACGCGATCAGGTCGCGCGCGTTGCCGGTGCCGGCGCTCAGTCGCCCGAGCGTCCGTTCCAGGTCGCGCACCTCGGCGAGTTGCGCGCGGAAGCTCTCCAGGCCCGGCGGCGTTCTCGATGAACGTCTGCACGGCTTCCTGCCGCCGGCGAATCGGTTCGACCGCGGCGAGCGGTTGCGAAAGCCAGTCGCGCAACCGCCGCGCGCCCATCGGCGTGACCGTGCGGTTCAGCGCGCCGTAGAGCGAGGCATTGCGCGGCGCGTCGCTGATGCAGCGGCTCGAGAATTTCCAGGTGCCGCAGCGTGGTGTAGTCCAGCGCGAGGTAATCGCTGCGCTGGTAGAACGAAAGGCGCGTCAGGTTCTGCACGTCGCGCCGCAGATGTTGCGTGAGGTAATGCAGCACCGCGCCCGCCGCGCCGATGGCCGCCGTGCGGTCCTTCAGCCCGAAGCCGTCGAGCGACGCGACCTTGAAATGCTCGCGCACGGTGAACAGCGCCGTTTCCGGCGCGAACATCCAGTCCTCGTAGCCGTTGAGGATCCAGCCATAACCCGTAGCTGCCGACTCGTCGCCAGGCGGATGTGGCGTTGCCAGGTGAGTCGCCTCCTGCACGCGGCGGCTACCGCAACAGATCGCGCACAGCCCGCCGCTTCGCCCGGATAAATAATCTCCGCCGGGCGCAGTCGTTGCAGTTCCGTCAGCAGCGCGGCGTCGCCTTCCACTTCGGTGGTCTTGAAATCGCCGGTGGTCAGGTCCACCAGCGCCAGGCCGAAGGTTTTTCCGCGACGGACAGACGGCGGCGAGGAAATTGTTCCGCTCCGCCACGAGCATCCGCTCGTCGAAATGCGTGCCGGGCGAAAGGATTTGCGTGACCTCGCGCTTCACCAGCTGGCCGGGCCGCGCGTCTTCCATCTGGTCGCAGATGGCGACCTTGCGCCCGGCCTTGAGGATGCGGCGCGATGTAGCCGTTGGCGGCGTGGAACGGCATGCCGCACATCGGAACGCCGTTGCGCGTGGTGAGCGCGACGTTGAGCAACTGCGCGCCGGCCTGCGCGTCCTCGAAGAACATCTCGTAGAAATCGCCCAGCCGGAACAGCAGCAGCGCGTCCTTGGGCAGTTCGCCCTTGATGCGGCGATACTGCGCCATCATGGGCGTGAGTTGGGCTTCGGCGGCCATCGCCGCCACGTTAGGAGGAATTCTCAGCAACGTCGAAAAGAAATTGCGTGGATACTTTCGATAGTTTCTCCGGCGGGCAAATGGGCGCGCTCCGGGTGCGTTGCTTGACTCGTTGGCGCACACAACTACACTGCTTTCATGTCATTTCATTCGCAGCCTCTAAGCGCGGGCGGTTTGTTTAATTAGCCATGAAACAAAAGCCTTCCATTCTTGTCATCTTCCTGACCGTCTTCATTGATCTTATCGGATTCGGGATTGTCGTTCCATTGGTGCCGGTTTACAGCAAGCACTACGGCGCGAGCGGATTCGTGATCGGTGCAATTATCGCCTCGTATTCCGCAATGCAATTCATCTTCGCGCCGATTTGGGGAAGATTTTCTGATCGGCTCGGGCGGCGTCCGATTCTCTTGATGAGCACTGCGGGCGCGGCATTGTCCTACGTGCTATTTGCGTTCGGCTCAGGGCTTGAGAACCACGTGGCCGCGCTGTGGGCGTTGCTCGTCTCGCGCGCGTTTGCCGGAATCTGCGGGGGCAACATCACTGTCGCCCAAGCCTACATCGCGGACATCACGCCGCCGGCAGACCGATCACGCAAGATGGGCTTGATCGGCATGGCCTTTGGGTTGGGTTTCATTTGTGGTCCGGCGATCGGCGGGTTGAGTCTCAAATTCTTCGGCAATACCGGACCGGGCTGGGCTGCAGCCGTGTTGTGCTCCCTCAATTTCATGCTTGCGCTGCTGATTCTGGCGGAGAGCCTCCGGCCCGGTTCGGAACATGCACGTCCGCGCCCCCATCTCGCGCAATGGGGTCACACACTATCCCAGCCAAAAATCGGGCTGCTAATTTTGATATTCTTCCTGGCGACATTTGCTTTCAGTTGTTTCGAAAGCACCCTTCCGCTGCTCGTAAGCGACAATTTCAAACTGGAAATTGCGAAGGACGAGACCAAGCCGGCCATGACGGTCATCTGGCTGTTTGTATTTTGCGGGTTGATTGGCGCCTTCATCCAAGGCGGCGCGATTGGCCGTCTCGTCAAGAAATTCGGAGAACCAAAATTGATCGCGTTGAGTCTGTTTCTCACTGGCGTAAGCCTCGCGTTGCTACCGTTTGTTCAAGGAGACGGCCCGCTCTCGTGGCGTGCGGTCGTTTTTGGACATAGCTGGCCCTGGACCGCAATGCTTGCGGTGCTTGCAATGCTATCAATCGGCTCCAGCCTGACACGTCCACCGGTTTTTGGATTATTGTCCAATCTTGCGCCCGCCAATGAACAGGGCGCCACAATTGGAGTAGCGCAGAGCGCCGGAAGCCTCGCCCGCATTCTGGGCCCGCTTTTCGCCGCAACGTTGTACACGCACATCGCTGCTCTGCCATATTTAATCTGCGGCGGAATTTCGATCATCGCCGGCGGACTGGCTGTGCAAAGGCTCTCAAGGAGTCACCCAGTCGAGCTCCCTAATGTGGCGGGCGCTCCTTCGTGACGGCTTTTCCTGCGCTCGGATTGAACCCGATTTCCAAAAGCTGTTCGGCGTAGCCTTCACGGAATGTCGGATGCTTAAGCCTGTAACCCAATTCTGCGCGCAGCTTCTGGTTTGAGACTTTCTTGTTTGTCGTGCCGCGTTTGCTCCGTATGACTGGACCTGCATCGGTCTGCACAGCGGGATCCCGTTTGAGTTCACACGCCAGCCACTGAAAAAACGTCGATTGCGCTACCGGTTCGTCATCCACGATGTTGTAAATCTCCCCAGCGCGACCACAGGCGAGCGCGGCCAAAATGGAACCGACGACATCGTCACGGTGAACCATGTTGAGGATTCGATCTGTCTCAGCTTCTGCAGCCGAGGCGCCCTCGAGAAATTTCTTCAACCAATAACCGCGCCCCGGGCCGTAAATTCCGGCCACACGCAGAATCACTGACGGGAAACCTTTTTGTTGCGCCGCTTCCAGGAGCAGCTTTTCGGTTTCGAGCAAAACGCGAGCGGTCTCGGCGGCAGGCTCTGTCGGGCTTTGCTCAGTGACGACCGAGCCGTCGTTCTGGCCGTAAACGCTCGTGCTGCTCGTGTAAACGAATTTTATTGGCAAGCCGGACGAAAGCCATTCAATCAGATTGCGGGTGCCTTCCAGGTAGATGCTGCCGGTATTCGTCAGCGCCGCCGCCAGCAGACGAGACGCAATTCACCACCCAATCGAAGCCGATCGGCAGTGCTTCGATATCGACAGGATTTGTGATGTCGGCGAACAATGGGCGAATGCCCGCAGCGCGCAGTTCCTCCGCTGCCGCCCGGTTGCGGCGCAGTCCAAAAACCTCATGTCCCTGCCCGGCCAGTTCTGCGGCGAGCGGAAAGCCGACATAGCCGCAGCCGATGATGAGAACGCGCATGATTAGAGTTAATCGCATTGAGCGATTCGCGCAAAGGCGCAAAGACTTTTTGTTTTGCGCATCTGATGCTGCTAGTCTGAGTGAAGTGCCTGAAACTGCGACCAACGAACAAAAGAAAGCCTTTCCCGACGCGCCGAAAATGCAGGGGCGCGATATGCACCTTCCGGAGTTGCTGGCACCCGCCGGAGATTGGGATTGCGCCAGAGCAGCGGTTGAGAATGGCGCGGACGCGATTTATTTCGGACTGGAAAAATTCAATGCGCGGATGCGCGCGCACAATTTCACCGACGCCGATTTGCCGAAGCTGATGGAGTTTCTGCATCGGCGCGGCGTTAAAGGTTACGTCACGTTCAACACGCTGGTCTTCGAGAACGAAATGCCGGATGCCGAACGGTACTTGCGGACGATGATTGCCGCCGGTGTGGATGCGGCGATTGTGCAGGACGTCGGCATTTGCCGGCTGATTCGCGAGCTTTCGCCGGATTTCCCGATCCATGCTTCGACGCAGATGACCATCACGAGCGCGGCGGGGGTGGAGTTTGCGCGCGAGCTGGGCTGCAATCTGGTCGTGCTGGCGCGCGAGTGTTCGATCAAGGAAATCGAAAAGATCAAGCTGCAGGCTCAGAGTGCAGTGTTCATGTGATCGGAGTCGAACCGCAACCTGAATACTGAACACCGAAGTGCTGGATCTCTCCGCTTGCCCTGGAAGTTTTCGTGCATGGCGCGCTGTGTGTCGCTTACTCCGGCCAATGTCTCACGAGTGAAGCGCTCGGCGGACGCTCGGCCAATCGCGGCGAATGCGCCCAGGCGTGCCGGATGCCTTACGATCTGATTTCCGACGGCAAACAAGTTCCGCTCGGCGACCGCAAATATCTGCTGAGCCCGCAGGACCTGGCCGGGCTGGACATTTTGCCCGAGACTTGTTCGCGCTGGCGTGGCGTCGCTGAAAATCGAAGGCCGGCTCAAGTCGCCGGAATACGTGGCGAACATCACGCGGATTTACCGCAAGCGCTGGACGATCTGTCAACAGCAGAAGTGCGAGAGACGCAGAGCGGAAACTGCCGAACTCCTCGCCTCGAGCCTCATCCGCGATCGCAATCGACGATACGACTGGAGATGGCGTTCTCGCGCGGGCTTTACACCGGCTGGCTGGGCGGCATCAACAACCAGCAACTGGTTCACGCGCGCTTCGGGAAAAAGCGCGGCGTGTACCTGGGCGAAGTCACACGGGTTTTGCGCGACGCGGTCGTCGTGCAACTCGAAGGCCCGCTCAAACCCGGCGACGGCGTTGTGTTCGATGCGGGCCAGCCCGAAGAAACAGGAAGAGGGCGGACGGGTGTATGAGATCCACAGTTCACAGTCAACAGTCCGCAGTGGTTACTTGCGGAACTCCGCTTCGGACACGGCGACATTGATTTCTCCCGCGTCCACGTCGGCGACAAATTGTGGAAGACGAGCGATCCGGAATTGGATCGCCGCCTGCGCCAGAGTTTTGAAGGCGAATCGCCGAAGTTCCAGCGGCGCGATTGAACTGGAAGTTCACGGACTCGCAGGCAAGCCGCTCACGCTGATCGCGCGGGATGAGTTCGGAACATGTGGCGAAACTCGAATCAGCGATGCCGCTGGTCGAAAGCGGAGAAACAGCCGCTCACGGAAGAGAAAGTTGCGCGAACAACTCGGCCGGCTGGGCGGCACGCCGTTCAAGCTTGGCGAACTGAAAAACTTTCTCGTCGGGGACGTTCTGCTGCCGGTCAGCGAATTGAACCGCTTGCGGCGTGAAGCGGTGGCGGAATTGGAACGACTGCGCGCGCGGCCGAAGCCGTGGACTCTGTCTGATGATCGCAGAGACGCAGAGACGCAGAGAATTTCGGATACCGGCAACCTCCGCGTCTCCGCGTCGCTGACGGTTCAGCTCAGAATTGATCGTCCTGGTCCGCAACCTTGCGCAACTCGAAGCTGCGCTTGCGACTGCGGCGTCGACGACGATTTACTGCGACTTCGAGAACCCAAAGAAATATCGCGACGCAGTCACGCTGTTTCACACGGCGCGCGGCTGTCAACCGGCAACTCGTGCAACCAGCAATCCGCAGTTTTCGTCGCTCCGCCGCGCATTTTCAAAATGGGCGAGGAATGGACGCTCGAACAGGTTCGCTCGTGCAACGCCGACGGCTATCTCGTCCGCAACTACGATCATCTGAAATTTTTTGCGAACGACCGGCGCGTCGGCGATTTCTCGCTGAACATCGCCAACCGGCTCGCCGCGGATTATTTCAAAAACAAATTCGGCCTGGAGCGCGTGACGGCCAGTTACGATTTGAATTTCCAGCAACTCGAAGCGCTTGCTGCAAGCCGCGCCGCCGGAATGGTTCGAGGTCACGATTCATCAGCACATGCCGATGTTTCACATGGAGCATTGCGTGTTCTGCGCGTTTCTGTCCAGCGGCACGGATTACACGAACTGCGGCCGGCCCTGCGACGTGCACGACGTGAAGCTGCGCGACCGGGTCGGCGCGGAGCATCCGGTGAAGGCCGATGTGGGCTGCCGCAACACTGTGTTCAATGCGCTGGCGCAGACCGGCGCGGAATACGTCGAGCCGAATGATCGCGCTGGGCGTGCGGCATTTCCGTGTCGAATTTCTGAACGAAACGCCGGAACAGGTGGCGCAGACGATTGCAAAATATCGCCAGCTCCTGCGTGGAGAAATTTCCGGCGCGCAACTCTGGCGCGAATTGAAACTGCTGAATCAACTTGGCGTCACGCGCGGGCAGATCGCCGGAGGATTGAGCCTGACTAAGGTCCGAGCAGTACCTTGTAAAAGCGCGCGGGATTCGTCGCGTCTGATGTCCGAGAACAAAAAGGAGTTGACCGGCGGATTTGTCACGAAGATTGAAGTCCAGTTCGTCGAAGCCAGATTCGTGGACATCTGGACCGTGTAATTCTGGTCCGACGTCCGTTAACCGAAAATTGAAACTGGCTTTCGAAGATCGTGTCGGGTATGCCGAGACCGGCGGCGTGTCGGCGGCGGATTGATCGTGATGGAGAAATTCTGGTTCGTGGAAGCGCCGCCGCTGTCGCTGACGTGGACGACAAAATTGAACGTGCCGTTCGTCGTGGGCGTGCCGTTGAATGCACCGCCGGAGTAAAGATTCAATCCAGGCGGCACCGTTACCGGAATTAAGTGACCAACTGAAGTTTCCGTTGCAACTCGAGGCGTTGAACTGGTTCGAGTAATAGACGCCAACCTGTCCATTTGGCAGCGGAGAGGAAGTCAGAATTTGAATTCCACCGCAGGGCAGGACAGTGAAATTCGCCGTTCCGTTGTTGTTCGAGACGGATGCATTCTGACTGCTCGGGCATTGATAATTTCCATTGCCGAGAATGGCATCAAGGCTGTCCTGCCCTCCCTGGCAACTGACGCTCACGCTCCAATTGCCATTGGCCACATTCAATGAATAATTACCGCTGCCGTCGGTGTCCGCCGCCGTGACGTAGAACGTGCCGCCGATGACCGCCGTGGCGAACACCTGCACCACTGGAACGGGCTGTCCATTGTTCTGCTGGATATGGCCGGTGATGCGGTTGGTCGCGAGCAAGCCGGTGACGTTGGCCTGGGCGGAAGCCGCCGGTCCGCAGGGGATGTTGGTGCCGCCGTTTTGATTGATTGCCGGCTGCGAGAAGATGTAATTCGTGAATGCGGGATTGATGTCGCTTGAAATCTGCGCCTGCCAGGTGTCGCCGCAAAGCGCGCCGATGGTGTAGCGGCCGTTCTGGTCCGTTCGCGTGCTGGTTTCATATTGGTTGTTGTCAAAAGCGTCAATGGCCACGCCGGCCAGCGGGTTGTTCAAAGCGTCTTTGACAGTTCCGTAAAAGAGCGCGGTGGCTTTGGGATAGGAAATGGTCACACCTGCAACGCTGCCGGTGGAAGTGTCAAGCTTCTCGCTGCTTTGTGTCACCACGTAGCCATAAGCGGCCGCTCCCGTCTCGTTCTTCTCAATCTTCCAAAGATCGGGCCGCGTGCCGATCGTGAAATTGCCATTGGTGTCTGTGAACGCCACCGTGAACCAGCCGTTGGTCTCGCCCGAGGCGGGCACAAGGAGGCCCGGCAAACCGAGACTGGGGTTGGCCGCGTCCACGACCTTGCCGGTGATGGTTTGCGTGGCATTGGTCAGGGGTAGTTCGTCGTGATCGTCCCGCCGCTGTTCAGCGTCACGAAGGGAGAAGTTGTGAAGTTCGCCACATAGTTGCTCTTGAACGCCAGCAAACGTAAGCGCCCGGCGCGGCCTGGATCGAATAAGCGCCGGAATTGTTCGCCACAGTGCTGGCAACGGGATTTAACCCGCCGCCCGAAGCCGAAGGCGGAGTGAACAGGACGACAATCGCGTTTGGGACGTTCGTGCCGGCGCAGACGACATTACCGCCGATCCTTGCGAGTAAGCCGCGTTGGTTATCGTGAAGGATTTTGTGAGGGGCCCAAAATCGCTGACCGGGCTGGAAAGCCGGAAGAGGTATTTGCCGATGAAATTGAGCTCGAGCCCTTGAAAATTCAGTTGCGCGGTGATTTGACCGGCGACGGAGTCGGTGTCGCCCAGACGTTGATGTTTGTCACGCCGCCGATCACCATGCCCGCCTGGCCGTCAGTCCACGGAGACTGGTAGAGCAAAATGTCGCCGGCATCGATGATGCCATTGGTGTTCGCGTCATTGTATTCCTGGATCAACACGCTGTGGCCGGCGGGAATTCCGCCCACCTGGAAGGTGATGTAGCCCGAATACGTGTTGCTGACGGATGATGGTGTGACAGTGAGTGTGGTGCGCGACCCATTGATGGAAGCGATTGACAGTGCCGCCGCAAACAGGCAATAACGCGAATTGAGAAAGAGCAAACAAAGATTTCATAGATTCAAGCCGTCCTGCACCGAAACATTTCTTAATTGAGCAAAGCAATAAAAACAATTCTAAACGCGCGAAATTTACTATTCAGCCACGGCCTCGCGCCAGTTGCTTCGCCAACCGAATCGCGGCGATCATGCTGGACGGGTTTGCGATGCCCTGACCGGCGATGTCGTAGGCGGTGCCGTGATCCGGGGAGGTGCGGATAAATGGCAACCCAAGTGTCCAGTTCACTCCCGTTTCAAATGCGACCATCTTCAGCGGTACCAGTCCTTGATCGTGGTACATGGCCACGACCGCGTCGAAGTCGCCCCGGTACGCTCGATAGAACAGCGCGTCGGCGCTCAATGGGCCGAGGACATCCATTCCGCGCCGTTGCGCGGAGAGCACGGCTGGACCAATGATTCGCTGCTCCTCGTCACCCAGTTCGCCACCCTCGCCTGCGTGCGGATTCAAACCGCAGACTGCAACGCGTGCGCGGGAAAGCCCAAGATCACGACATGCTTGCGCGGCCAGTTCGATGGCCAGTTCAACTTTTGGCTTTGTGATTTGCTCTGCGACTAATTTCAACGGCGCATGCGTAGTGGCGAGCGCAACGCGCAACCAGCGCTCGCGTTCATCCTCGTCCCAGCAGCATCATCGCGGTTCGCTCGGTGCCTGCGATTGCGAAAGGAATTCCGTCTGCCCTATGAAGGAACGTCCAGAACGAATGATGGATTCCTTGTTCACAGGTGCCGTGACGAGTGCGTCGAGTTCCTGGCGAAGGCACCTTTCCGCGCCCTCCTTCAACCACGACAATGCGGCGCGACCGGCCGCGGGCGAACCTTCGACGAGATCGGGCGCAAGCGGCTCGCCTGATGAATTGAGAATGAAGAAACGACCGGATTCTTCCTGACCGCCAAACGGCTGAAACTGCAAATTCAGCGCAAGTTGCTGGTTCATTCGCTGGATGTAACCGGTGTCGCCAATGAGCATGTACCGCGCGTCGTCCGTTGGCGCTTCGGCTGCCAGCGCCTTGAGTGTGACTTCGGGGCCAATGCCCGTCACATCACCGAGCGAAATACCGATCCACATTTGAGTTTTTTGAGGCGATGCCGCGGTTTAACCCACGCCGGATTCCGTTTCAGAAATAGCGGAAAATGTCTTGTTCTTCAAGCGGTCAACCCACTGCTTCAGCAAACGGTCACGTTCCTCGCGCAGCAAAGTGTTTTCAATCTCGCCCCGTACCTCATTCAATGGTTTCACGTGTGTCGGTCGCTTGTCCTCCACCAACATGATGTAACAGGCCTCCGGAGTGTCGATGATTCCACTTGTCTCGCCAGGTTTGAGCGCGAATGCCACGTCGGTGAGCTCTTTGCGGAGCACGGATTTCTCGACCCAACCCCATTCGCCGCCTTCCTTTTGCTGTGCGCCCTGCGAATACGTCGTCGCCATGTCGGCGAAGGAAGCGCCGGACTTGATTTGAGCGAGAATCTCGTTCGCGAACCTGCGAGCTTGCTCAGAACCTCCGCTGGGACTGTTCGTCAATACAATCATCCGCAGCTTCACTTGTTCCTCCACTTTGAAATCGTTCGTGTGCTCCACGTAATAGACCTCGATCTTGTGCGGTGAAATGAGTGTCACATCAGAAATGTTCTTGGAGCGCATCTGCTGGATGATGAATTGATCGCGAAGCTGTTTGCGAAACCGCTCGTAAGTAATTCCCCGCGCCTGCAACGACTTCGTAGCCGTCGCACGGTCGGGAAAGCGTTCCCGAATCGCGTCCTGCACAACATCGTCAATGACTCTGTCCGGCAGGCTGTACCCGGCTGTTTCAAACTCATGCAAAATCAATTCCCGCTGCACAAGCTGCTCCAAAGTGTCCGCCAATAGCTGATCGAGTTTATTGGAATAAACCGTTGGTTCGCTCGCATACTGCCGCCTATATTGGTCGGCGAGATCGCCCGCGGACATTTCGATCTGAAAACTCGTGATGATCGACGTATGCACCGCGGCCTCCATCGAATTCGTATAGGAAAGCGCAACTGAATTCTGCGCCAAAGTTCTCACTCCCGTAAGCAGAACAAGCGTCAGAAAAGTAATGACGAATCTCATTTGAATTGCCGGCAGTGTAGCAACGCAAAACCGCCGGTCAAGCAACCTGACCCGGAGCGCCCACTTGCCTGTTCAGTGATTGGGAATGCGGTGATGAATCCGACGCACAATGCTGGTAATGATCCGTGCCGGCATCCGTTTCGCGAGCGCCGAAGTGATCTTGTTCGTTACACCCGGAATGACGACGCGTTTGCCGCGCATAAAACCGCTATAACCAATACGCGCCACCGTCGGAGCATCCATGGTGAACAGCGCTCGTGTCGGACCGAAGTTCCCTCGCTCGAAGAATTCCGTGTGCGTCGTACCCGGACAAAGCGTCGTGACCGTGACGCCTGTGCCGCGCAGTTCTTCCGCCAGCGCGTACGAAAACGAAAAGACGAACGCCTTGCTGGCGTAATACACGTTGATGAGCGGGCCTGGCTGAAATGCGGCCGTCGAAGCCACATTTAGTATTCGTCCGCGGCGGCGAGCAAGCATCGGCGGGAGAAACAGACGAGTCAGTTGCACCAGCGCGGTCATATTTACTTCCATCATGTCTGTCTGGCCGCGAAGATCGCTTTCGGCGAACGGGCCATGAAGTCCGAAGCCGGCGTTGTTCACAAGAAAGGAGATCGGCAAATTATTCAGCGCATCGAAAATTTCCCGCGGCGCGGAGTGGGAGGACAAATCTTTGGCAAGCACGCGGGCGTTGATGCCGTGCGTTGTTTCGACTTCGCGGGCGAGTGCGTTGAGCCGCGATTCGTTTCGCGCGAGAAGTACGAGGTTGTAACGATCGGCGGCGAACAGTTTTGCCAACTCGAGTCCTATGCCTGACGATGCTCCGGTGACAAGCGCCCATTCGTTCATAATTGCGGAGCATGATGCGAGAATCACCGGCTGGCAAATGCTTTGACCGCCAGTATGCTTCAGCCAACGCGTTGACACGTCCTGCACAACCGCTATATTTCCCGGCCTTTGTCGTATGAATCGGAAACCGCATGTGGCCGTGGTCGGTGCGACGGGCGCCGTCGGCATCGAGATGATCAAGACCCTGGAGAAGCGCAATTTCCCGGTGGGGAAACTGACGTTGCTCGCCTCCGCGCGCTCCGTCGGCAAGAAGCTTCAAATTCCGCGGACAGGAAATCACGGTGCAGGAACTGACGAAGGATTCCTTCGCGGGCATCGACATCGCGCTGTTCAGCGCGGGCGGCAGCATTTCGAAGGAATTCGCGCCCATCGCCGCCAAGGCGGGCTGCGTGGTGGTCGACAACTCCAGCGCGTTCCGCATGGACGAGAAGGTGCCGCTGGTGATTCCCGAGATCAACGCCGCCGACGTGAAGTGGCACAAGGGCATCATCGCCAACCCGAATTGCACGACGGCCATCACGCTGATGGCGCTTTATCCGCTGCACCAGGCGTTCGGCTGCAAGCGCATTTTCGCCTCCAGCTACCAGGCGGTGTCCGGCACGGGCGCCAAAGCCATCGAAGAACTGGAGCGCCAGGTCGGAGCAGATCGTCAACGGAACAGCCGGTGACCAGGGAAGTTTATCCGCACCAGATCGCCTTCAATGTGCTGCCGCACGTGGATTCGTTCCTGCCGACCGGCTACACGAAGGAAGAGATGAAGATGGAAAACGAAGGCCGCAAGATCATGCATCACCCGACGTTCCGGGCCAGCGTGACCTGCGTGCGCGTGCCGGTCTATCGCGCGCACTCGGTGGCCGTCAGCGCCGAGTTCGAGAAGCCGGTGACGGTGGAAGCCGCGCGGGCGGTGCTGAAGAAGGCGCCGGGCCTGGACGTCGTGGACGATCCGGCGAAGAACGAATATCCGCTGCCGCTCTATCTGGCGGAGCAAGTACAACTGCGCCGTCGGGCGCATCCGCAAGGATTGCGCGCTGGACAATGGCCTCTGCTTCTGGGTCAGCGGCGATCAACTGCTCAAGGGCGCGGCGCTCAACGCAGTGCAGATCGCCGAAGAATTGATGAAATAATTCGTCGGAAACAAGCCCCGATGTGGGACCTTTGCCACTGGCTTCGGGGAGTATGATGACAGCGACAGAATTTTGGGAATGGATTTGTTGTGAGCACGTTCGAGAAGGGTGAGGAGGCGCAGGTAAGCAGCGTTTTCCAATTTTCCCTGGCCGGATTGATCATCCTGAGCCTGACGCTCATTGGCGCTTCGTCGTTCATCGCCTACGAGCTTACGGAAGTGACGAAACCACGGATGGCGGACGCGTTTGTGACAAAGCCGAACGATAAGACGCAATCCATCCACACCGGTCCGTGGGGCACCTTGCTTACTCGGAACATGGATCTTGAACGTCCGGCGGGAATACCTCACGGAAAACGTTTCTCATCCGCAGCCGGAAGTCTGGACCTTTAAGCGCATGAAAGCAGATGCAGTGAGATCGTTGCTTGCGCAAGCAGGTTTGTCCGCCGCACAGATTGAGGAGGCGTTCGCCGATACGCGCCGAGTATATGCGACGCAAGACGGAATGAACGGCCATTAACTGTTTCCGCCGTACGCCGCGCTCAAAGAAATTGACAAAGTAACCCTTTGGTTACAACATAAGTCAACCTTTGCCGCGGGCTTCGGTTGATAAGAGACCCAGCGGCAAAAATTTTGGGAAGGGAATTTGTGAGCAAGCATAAGCAGGGCGAGGAGGCGCAAGTAAGCAGCGTTTTCCAGTTTTCCTTGGCCGGATTGATCAGCTTCAGCATCGCTCTCATCGGCGCTTCGGCGTTCATTGGCCACAAGCTTACGACAGCGGATAAATTCCAGGTCATGGACTCGTCTATGACAAATCGGATCGATACAACGAAATCCCGCCACAGCGGTCCATGGGGCTGGCTCATCTCACGGAACATCGATCTGGAACATCCGGTCGAATACCTCACCGAAGAAGTAGCCTCCCCGCAGCCTGAGATCTGGATATTCAAGGGCATGCCGGCAGAGGAGGTTAGATCCTTGTTCGCCACAAACGGCTTGTCCCCCGCTCAAATCTGCGACGCGTTCGCAGCCAGCACGTTCACGGAAGCCGCTGCCGGGACTGAAATTCGTCCTTCGGAAAAACTTCTGCTTTCACTCAATGCCAACACGCGTGGAAAACTCTACGTCTCGCTCGCTGGCAAGGACGTCAATATGTATCTCGACTCTCCTTGGATTTTCCCGGGAAGTGCAATTCAGGAAATCTCCCAAGACAGCAGAGTCAATCCAGACGACCTCGCCCTCCTCATGGAACTGGTTTATCACAACAATGGCGTGTCTCAGTTGGGCGATTACCAGTTCTTAATGACCAAAATCCCTACCGTCGAACGCCGGGTCGCGCTCGCGCGTTCAATTTCGCGCCAGCGTGCCGTGCTGGCCAGCCTGGCTATCAAGCCAGATACCGACGTTGACAAGATCGCAGCATATTGGAGCCATGTGCCCGACGTGCGCTTTACGGACATCCGGCCGATGCTCGATGCACTCAAGGCGCTCCCCCAAGGCGGTGAATTGAATTTGCTCCATCTCCTACCCAAATTCGCGCGTGACCGGCTTTATACCTTTCCCCTGCCGCCGGAACCCGGTGATCCGACGATGGACTGTAATTGGACGACGTTCAACTTCTGCAACGAAATGCCCGACAACCGGTTCAATGATTCCGCCTACCTGCGCTCATATATTCTGAGCAACTACTACAAAATTGCCGCACCCTCTCAATGCGGTGATATTCTGCTGCTCCTGAATGAAAAAAACGAACTCAAGCATTCCGCGGCTTACATTGCCGATGATCTCGTCTTCACCAAAAACGGGGTCAATTACAGGCAGCCGTGGATGCTGATGCACATTCCCGATCTGCTGGCGACTTATCCAGCCTCGCCGCAGTTGCGTGTCATGTATATGCGTCGTAGAACAGAGTGAGCACCGTGACGCGCCGGTGTGCTGCTTCGGTTTCGCAGACTCGTCAGGAGAAAATCATCTTCCTTAGCGTCAAGTTCAGCAAATTGGTGGTCGTGGTAGATAACCGGTTAATCCGAGGCGGTGCAGAGCCGCGAGCCTCAAGCTAGCTGCGCCATTCCTCTTCGCTATCGGCAAAATTCTCTCAGCGCGAATCCGCGCCGACAACAAACGAATCGGCGACTTGGTTAAATTCGCTCGCGCAGCAGGAGCATAACCTGGCTGCGCCGGGCACATTCGTCTCAGTCACCCAGTAGCTTCTTCAACGTATTCCGCGCCGTTGCTTCCCGCGAAAGGTCCTCTTGCTTTGGCACGAATGCCCGCCGCGCGAATTCAAAATACTCGCAGTAGTTGGCGAGATGCTTTTCGCTGACCGGATCCGCGCGACGGTCCCGGCATTGATAAGCAGACCGCGTGTCGTGGCTGACGCAATTGAGGCAAACTTTCAGGTCGGAGCCGCATCGCTCGCAAGTTTCCGAGCGGCCTGGTGAACCCGCCAGTTGATACTCCACCCCACATTTCCAGCAATGTCTGGTCGAAGCCATGGGCAGCATAGTAGGTTTTTTCTACAATCTTCGCCAGCCGAACTATACTGTGCATCGAGGCTGCGCCCTATGAATATTGTTGTTTTGGATGGCTACACTCTGAATCCAGGTGATTTGACTTGGGACGATCTGCAATCGCTTGGTTCATGCAAAATCTACGACCGCACCGCGCCCGATGAAGTGCTCTGCCGTGCAGCGGACGCAGGGATTCTGTTAACGAACAAGACCATCCTTTCACGCGTGGCCATTCACCGCCTGCCAAATCTCAAATACATTGGCGTGCTCGCAACAGGAACGAACGTCGTCGATCTCGCCGCGGCGCGTGAACGTGGCATTCCTGTCACCAATGTGCCGGCATATGCCACGCCATCTGTCGCTCAACTCACGTTTGCGCTGATGCTCGAGCTGGCGCTTCACCTCGGCGAACATTCTCAATCTGTCCGCGTGGGCGACTGGACCCGCAATCCCGATTTCTGCTACTGGAAGACGCCGCTCGTCGAAATCGCCGGGCTAACCCTCGGGCTGGTTGGATTCGGTAACATCGCCCAAGCCGTCGCTCGAATCGCACTCGCTTCAGAAATGCGCGTGATTGCCTGCGCACGCAGTCCACGCAGCATGCGCATCGACGGAGTCTGGTTCGTTGATATCGAAACCGTGTTTCGCCAAAGCGACATCCTCAGTCTGCATTGTCCGCTGACTCCTGAAACACGAAACCTCGTCAACGCCATGCGACTGGAGTGGATGAAGCCAACGGCATTTCTCATAAATACCGGGCGCGGTCCGCTAATTGACGAACCAGCGCTCGCTGAAGCGTTGAATTCCGGCCGGCTCGCCGGCGCTGGAGTGGACGTGCTGTCCATCGAGCCGCCACTTGCCGACAATCCGCTGCTCAAGGCGAAGAACTGCATCATCACGCCGCACATCGCCTGGGCGACAAAAGCCGCGCGGAAGCGATTGATGAGAGTTGCCCTGGAGAACGTGCGCGGATTCCTCGCTGGCAAACCTCAGAACGTGGTGAATTGACGCGCTCGGTGAGAAGACTTGGATTCGGTCCGTGGCTGAGGCATGTTCTGCGCCATGCAATTAGTCCGAGACATCTACGCCGCGAAACGCGCGGCTGGCAAGCCGGTGATTTCGTTCGAGTTTTTTCCGCCAAAGACCGATGAAGGCGATCGCGCTCTGCTGGAAAAAACGATTCCGGCTTTGATGGAAACCAGACCGGATTATTGCTCGGTGACTTACGGCGCCGGCGGCAGCACGCGCGACAAGACGCTGCAGGATCGTGGACGCAATTCAAAAGCAACGTGGATTGACAGGCGTCGCGCATTTGACCTGCGTCTGCGCCACGAAGGAAGACGTGCGCGATCTGCTGGAGCAGATTCGCGCCCTCGGCATCAAGAACGTCCTGGCATTGCGCGGCGATCCGCCGGGCGGCGGCGAATTCAACGTGACACCAGGCGGATTTGAATTCTCCAACCAGCTCGTTGAGTTTATCCGGCAGCAAGGCGATTTCTGCATCGGCGTCGCCGGTTTCCCTGAAGGACATATTGCCTGCAAAGATGGCAAATACGTGGATTGGCAGCATCTGCGGAAGAAAATTGATGCGGGAGCAGATTTCATTCTAACGCAACTGTTCTTTGATAACGCCGATTTCTACGAGTTCCGGGATCACATCACCAAGAAGCTCGGCGTAAAAGTGCCGATCGTGCCCGGTATCGTTTCGATTTTGAGCGGCGACCCAGATCAAACGGTTTACCGCGCTTTGTGGCGCGCGGATTCCAGCGACATTGGCTGCGAAGCTGGAGCAATTTGGCGACGATGATGCGGCGACGGCCGAATTCGGCATCGAATACGCCACGCAACAATGTGAGGACCTGTTGCGTTCGGGCGCGCCCGGTATCCATTTCTACACGCTCAATAAAGCTTACTCCACCGTTCGGATTCTGAAGAATCTGCGCCTGGAGTGACTGTCTAAACAAGTTGCCGTGGCACGGACCCTAGGGCATGCTAGTATCGCATGACTCCCAGTGGAGAACGGCAGCATTCCTTGCGTCCGGGCCAGCTCGAGTTTTCGAGAGTTACCTGGGCTTTCATCATCTCGCTGGTGATTCATCTGCTCGGGTACGGTGGCTATGAGGCCGGAAAGAAATTCGGAGTCTGGCAACTGATTCGTACGCCCGCGTGGATGCGCAGAACTGAGATTCTGGCGTCATCCAATAACCGAACCAACACTTTGTTGGCTCGGGAACGCGAAGTGCCATTGATGTTCGTGGATGTGAATCCGGAAACCGCAACGGCGGAACCGCCGAAGAATGCCCCGTTTTATTCCGACAAAAACTCTCAAGCAGCAAATCCCGAAACGGACAAGGAAACCGGTGTTCCGAAGATTACCGGCAATCAAACACAGATCGTCAAGGCCGAGGATGTGCCGCGAGTGGATCCCAATAAGCTGCATCCGGCGGCGCCTGCGCCAGCGCCGAGTGACCAACAGGAGGAACACGCAAAACCATTATCGCCGAATCCACCCGGAGACCTGGCCATGGGCAAACCGGAGACGGTGCTGCGCCAGGACACAGGGACGGCCGAACAATCTCGCCCGCGCACCATCAAGGAAGCGCTTATGCGCCAGAACCGAAACCAACTGGTGGGCGAAAAGATGAAACAGGAAGGCGGCGTCAGCCGTTTTCGGCTCGTGCCGAGTTTCGATGCGAAGGCGACGCCGTTTGGAGTGTACGACGCGGCGTTCATCGAAATTGTGCAGTCGCGTTGGTACGACCTGCTGGACAACTTCAGCTACGATGGTTACCGGCGCGGCAAGGTTGTCGTGCAGTTTCATTTGACCTACGACGGCCGGATTACAGACATGCAGGTGCTGGAAAACACCGTGGGAGAAGTTCTCGGTTTGTTGTGTCAGAAGGCGGTTCTCGACCCCGCGCCGTATGACAAATGGCCGAGGGAAATGCGCCTGATGATTGATCAGGATTATCGCATAATCACGTTCAATTTTTACTATAACTGACGGCGCACTGAACGCGGGTGGCGCCGCGCCGGTCATACACCAAATGGAACTTTTTATTATTGGGTTGCTGATCGCCACTTCGGTGGTCTGCCTGGCATTCATTGTGGAACGTGGTATCGCGCTGCGATGGCGCAAGGTCGTGCCGCCGGAAATCGAAGCGGCCGTGCAGTCGTGTCAAACACCGGACGACGTGCCGATGCTCAAGCGCGTCTGCGAGAAACACGACGCGTCACTGAGCCGGCTTTTGCTGGCGGCGGTCGAGCGTTTGAACTGGCCGAAGGCAGAGAATGTGGATGCACTCCAAACCCGCGCTCGCCATGAAATCGTCCGGCTCGAACGGGGGTTGGTCGTGCTCGAAATCATTGTCGGCATAGCGCCGTTGCTTGGGTTGGTCGGAACAATTGTCGGAATGATGGACGCATTCCGGGAACTGGGTCCTACTGGAGTGACCGACGCTGCCAAGCTCGCTCAAGGCATCGCGACGATTCTCCAGGCAACTCTCGCGGGTTTGCTGATCGCAATTCCATCGCTGATTTTTTGGAGTTATTACACCAAAAAGGTAGAGATGCTGGCTGTGGAAATGGAAACGCTTTGTGACGAATTCGTCCGTCGGCAATATCGCGAGCAGACCGTTGACGCGAATGGTCCACCGTTATTGCATCGGGCGCAAAAATCGGCGGCCAGCTAATTCCTCCCCTCATGCATTTTTTTGTCCGCAAACGTCGGCAGACTCCCACGGTCATTATCGTCGCGTTGATCGACGTGTTGATCGTGTTGCTAATCTTTTTGATGGTGACGACGACATTCAAACAACAACCCGCGCTGCGGCTGGCGTTGCCAGAATCGTCGCAAGCGCATAAGAGCGGCGCGAACGAAAACGCCCCTCTCGTGATCAGCGTGGATACAAACGGGGTCATGCACCTGGGCCAGGAAGGCGTGCCCGTCACGGATGAGAAGCTCAAGGAGGAATTGTTGGCGCGGATTTCAAAGAACCCGGATCTGAAGCTGGCGATCAGTGCGGACAGGAGAGCGCCCATCGGCCAGGTCATCAAGGTCATGGACGCTACGAAAGAGGCGGGATTGAAATCTCCCCCGGTGCTCTTCACGAAAGAACCGGCAAAGCCTTAGAGCGGTTTCAAAATTCTGTAGCCGCCAATTGTAGTTGACGGAGCGCGGCACGTTTACGCCGCTGCCGACAGTCCAGAACGATGCTGAAACGGGCGCAACCCATTGACCAAATCACGGGCGAGCCGGAGCGTTTGTCTCGGCGATGTGCGGAGAAAGCAGTTTCTTCATTTCTGCAACCACCTTTGGATTTTTCTCGGCAACGTTCTGCTTTTCACCGATGTCCATGTTCAGGTGATAAAGTTCAAAGCTGTTCGTCCCGATGAGGACACCTTTCCATTCGCCCTTTCGGGCGCCCTGTTGAAGTTCATTTTGGCGCGACTCCCAGTAAAACGTCTCATGTGATCTCTTTTGCTCTCGACCAACGAGCGTCGCTAACACGGAAATGCCATCGGTCTTCTCTGGAGGTGCCACCAATCCGATCTCGGCGGCCGTTGCCAAAAAGTCCGAACCACACCATGCCAAATTGCTGATTTGGCCTGGCTTAATCCTGGCGGGCCAGCGCGCAATCATTGGCACGCGAATGCCGCCTTCGTAAACGCTGCCTTGCATTCCTCGGAGCGGCCCAGTGCTGTCGAAGAATTTTGGATCCATGCCACCTTCCTTTTTCGGGCCGTTCACGCTCGTGAAGAAAACTGCCGTGTTGGTTTGGATCTTCAACTGTTCCAGAGTGCCCATAATCCGTCCAATTGCTTCATCCATCCGTGAAATCATCGCGGCACGATTCTTTTGCGCTTGCGGCCACGGTTCACCGGAATACCGCGAATCCATCGGCACGGGGCCGTCGTGCGGAATTGGGAACGCCAGGCAAAGGAAAAACGCGCGATAGCGATTGAACTCGTCGGGTTTGTTGTTGCGAATGAAGTTCACCGCCGCTGTTCCCAACACGTCAGGCACGTACACGGAATGTTTGGTTTCGTTTTCCGGGAACTCGGGAGCCAGGTCGTCGTAACCGGTCTTTGGATCATGGCGCCAGATGCGGTCGGTGTAGTAGTCGCGCGCGTGCGCTTCGCTGAGGAAACCGGCGAACTCGTCGAAGCCTTTCTTGCCGGGTGTGAGCGCGCCGACGTCACCGAGCCCCCAAACGCCAATCAAGCCGGTATGATAACCGAACTGACGTAGAAATTCGGCGACGGTCATGGCGTCAGATGCGAGTGATTGGTTGAAGCCCGTGTGCGCATGGCGCGGCTCAATTCCCGTAAGCAGCGCCGCGCGCGCGGGAGCATCTTCGGGACTCGCTACGTAGAAATCCGTGAAGCGAATTCCTTCACTCGCGAGCTTGTCGAGATTTGGCGTTTTGATTCTTGTTTGTCCGTAACAGCCCAGGTCGCCATAGCCAGTGTTGTCCGCAAGAATCAAAATGATGCTGGGGCGCCGTGGTGCAGGCGGACGTTGGGCTTGCGAAAGAACATTGGTGAGCGAAACCAGATTCGTGCTCGTCTGTGCGGAAAGAGTCGTGGCGCTCAGCAAAGCCATTGTTGCGATGGACACCGCGCTCCATCCGCGCAGCCCGCACCTCAGCCGGGAAATTCTGTTCATGATTGGATAGACAGTGTGTGGGATAGAAAAGTTCGCGTCCAATCCAAACTGGCCGCCACGAGCTGTAACTCAGCTCTGTCGAAAAGAATAATTCCATTGCAATTCAGCCTTGTCCGGGCAAGTTAATCGCAATGAGTCCTGACGAAGAGCCCCTGCCAGCGCCTGAACAGGCCGCGACGGCAAAACCTGCCCAGCCGCGACGCCGGACGCGACGCGGAGGACGGCGGCGTTCGCAACGCGGTCAGCGGATGCTCCCGCCGGAGCCTGCTGAGGAACGCCCTTCTGAAGCTCCTGCAACACCTGCGGCTCCCGAGTCGCCGCCACCGCATCCGGTTGAGCACCATCCTTCGGAATCCTCGATTCATCGCGCCATTAATCAGGTGAGTGAAATCATCGAGGAACTCAAAGGCGCATTGAACCAAATGGAAGAAGTGCTCGAAACAGTCGAGTTGGCGGAGCGGCAGAAGATTGATGACGAACGCGAAATTGAAACGCTACAGCGCGCGCTTCGGCAGTTGCACCATTCTTCTTCGACTCATCCGAGACAAAGATAGCTTTTCGGACTCGATTGCTGGCCAGGTTTCCGATCACTCAGACGTTGAACTCGATAGCAGTTTCTCCAGCCCCGACCGCGAGTTCAGCGGATGAGTTGATCGATCTTGCCAGGCAGCTCGGCGCCAGACTTGGCCGTTTTCGTTTCGCGCCTCCAGTAACGCATGTATACAACCCGCTTGAGTACGCCTGGCCCGCACATGAAGCGTACTTGCGGCGGTATGGCGCCGGTGCTAAATACATTGTTTTTCTCGGAATGAATCCGGGCCCGTTCGGAATGGCACAAACCGGAGTGCCGTTTGGTGAGGTTTCGTCCGTTCGCAACTGGCTGAAGATTGAATCCGGCGTGATCAGGCCGCGGATCGAGCACCCAAAGCGCCCCGTGACCGGATTTGACTGCAAGCGCTCAGAAGTCAGTGGACAGCGGTTGTGGAAATTATTCGCTGATCGCTTCAAGACTGCCGAGCGATTTTTCTCCCAGCATATCGTGCTGAATTATTGTCCGCTTGCATTTCTGGAAAGCACCGGCCGCAATCGGACGCCAGACAAACTGCTCGCGACAGAGAAAACTGCACTCTTTGAGGCATGCGATGAACATCTACGAAGGGCAGTCGGATTTCTGAAGCCTGAATGGTTGATTGGCATCGGAGATTTTGCCGCGCGACGCGCATCGGAAGTTTTTCGCAATGGCTCGCCCAGGATTGGACGCATCCTGCATCCGAGCCCCGCGAATCCCGCTGCTAACCGGGATTGGGCGGCCATTGCCGAAGCGCAGCTTAAACAACTCGGGATTTGGAGTTAATCGGTCCGGTCAACAAAAAAGGCCGGCTTTCGCCGGCCATGTACTTGTAGCATGTTATGTTACTCGTTCAACGAAACCAGCCCCTGAGAAATCGCAAATTTTGTCAATCCGGCCACACTGTGAATATTGAGCTTGCGCATGATGCGCTCGCGGTGTGTTTCAATCGTTCGCACACCGACGCCAAGCTGGCTGGCAATTTCCTTGTTGCTTAGCCCGTCGGCAATATGAACGAGCACTTCGCGTTCGCGATTGGTCAGGGCGGAAGTTTTTGAATTATTTATTCCACCGCCGTGGACGTATTGGTTGAGCGCCGCACGGGCCACTTCCGGACTGAAGAATGCCTCTCCGGCATTGATCATCTCAATCGCACGCACGAGTTCCTCGGTTGTGGCCTCTTTCAAGACGTACCCGCGCGCGCCGGACTGAAGGATGCGAAGGACGCAATCCGTTTTGCTGTGCATCGAGAGAACAAGCACTTTGATCTTCGGCAATTCCTTGCGGAGCAATTCGGTGACAGCAAGGCCGTTCATGTGCGGCATATCAATGTCCATCAAAATGATGTCCGGCTCCAGTTCGCGCGCTTTCCGCAGCGCCTCGCGGCCGTCCGCCGCCTCGCCAATCACCTCGATCTGGTTATGCTGCGTGAGGCAGGAAATGATGCCTTTTCGAACGACGGGATGATCATCCGCCAATAAAACTCGAATACGTCTTTTCATTGTGCTCGTTCCTGACCTGTCGCCGGGCTGAGTTTTTGCCAGAGAAAGTCGGATGTGCTCTGTCAGTCCGCCCGAAGTTGTTTTTACCAGAGGTGCCGGATTTCCGGCGTTAGACGCAAAGGGTATTGGTTCGATTTTCATAGTCAAAGAAATGCGGACTGCGTGTTTAGAACCGTTCACGATGAGCCGCGCGCTTACGAACGTCTCCATGTGAGTCTTCCCGGATTGGGGCAAGACGAAATCTTGGGGCGAGCAGGGCGCCCGCCCCCTTGATGGCCATGGCGGTGCAAAAACCAAGGCCCATCAATATAAACAGGTACGTGTGTGTCATGGGGGTGTGGTTGAAATTCAGGGAAGCAGAACCAGGCGGTAAAAGCGCGCAGAATCATCACCGGGTTTCGAAAGCGTTTCCGGCAAGCCGCCATCGATCCAATTTGTGATGCTGCCGCAGCCGATCACTGCATGCTGCGCGGTTTTCCAGTTCACGAAATCAGTGCCGTACTGGACGAGATAAGACCGCTTGAACATTGTGTCGAACTCGACGAGAAAAGTTTGGTCCTTTCGCATCTCGCCTCGGATAATCCAGACCGGTTTTGCAAGAGTATGCGAGCCATATTCCGATTTGAAAATCTGCAGATGCCCCATGCATTCCGGACCGCCGTACAATTGAAGCGAAGAACCGGGGTTCAAGTACGCGCCCCCGGCAAGCTGCGCAACGAAGTGAATGTCCGCCGGCTCTTCATTCGTGACACTGACTGTTAAGGTGCTACGACCACGTGCCTGAATCGTCCATGGTCAAGATCGGAGCAGATGCAACGACTACATTCGACGATGTGGTGAAGTTCCCCAGGTCTGAAAAACCGGGGATCGGACCAATCGAATGCGCAAAATAAATGGTGATGTTTTGATTAGTGATTGACCCGCCGGTCATGTGAACACGGCAGGGAATTAAATCCAATTCCTCCCAGCCCTTGAGATTTCCGTCGATCCAGTTGGTATCTCCGTAAGATTGGCCCTCAAGCGACAATGTCGCGCCGTTCATGGCTGTGGTTCCAATCAGCAACGACAACAGACCGAATGCTGCCGTCTGAAATGCCCGAGTCGCAGTTGATATTAGATTCATATGACAGCATCAGTTTAGATCGAAGCAATACAGCTACAATCGGGGCACCACACATAAATCGTCCCGGTCATCAACGGGAGAAAGTCCTAGGGAATCCCCTGGACAAAGCGGAATCCACACGCGGCCTTTGCAGGCGAAACGCATGCGGCGTCATTGGCGAGACAATTGACTTGGATGGTTGCTCTGTTAGCGTTGCTTCAGCGGCATGGCGAAGAAACTTTCCAGGCTCCAGAAGATCCGAAGCGCGATCGAAGCCTTACTGGATGAAAGCATGTTTCGATCGGAGGGTGAGCCGACGCGGTTCTACAAATTCCTTCATTTCTGGGTGCTCGTCGGAAGGAGCTTCGTGCGCAATCGCTGTCCAATCCGCGCCTCCGCGCTTTCCTTCACTACATTGCTGGCGCTGATTCCGATGCTTGCCGTAGCGATGAGCGTGACTACGAGCATGTTGAAGAAAGAAGGCCACGAAAAAATTGAACAGTTCATCAGCAAGTTTGTTTCCAGTATCATTCCGCCTGCCGTCGGAACAAATAGCATTCCAGCCGACTCCAACTCGCTTCAGGTCTCAACGTCCGCCGAGACGAACGGGAGCGAGTCAGCGGCAGTTACCGTAACCAATTCAGTCGTCACGACGATTTCCACGAACACTGCAAAGGCTTCGGAGAACGATACACGCATTGTCCAGGCGCAAAAGCAGGCCGCCGAAACGATCTACGACTTCATTCAAAACGCCCAGAGTGGCACGATTACGGGTGTCGGTTCCATTCTCCTGATTCTTGTGGCGATTCGCATGATCCGGAGTGTCGAATCCACATTCAACGATATTTGGGGCGTAACGCGTGGCCGCGGCTGGGGGTTGAGCATCGCAATTTATTGGGCGACGATGACCTTGGGGCCTGTGCTGCTGATTAGCGCGTTAGGGTTGACGAGTGGACCGCACATCGAAACGACCAGAAAAATTATCCTAAAGATGCCGTTCATCGGTAGTTTGATATTCAAATTGCTGCCGGTGGTCGTGATGTGGTTCGCATTTGCGATGCTCTATAAATCCGTCCCGAATACGAAGGTTCGGTTTGGCGCGGCTTTCATTGGCGCCCTCGTGAGCGGGTCAATTCTGCACGTGAACAACATGTTTGGCTTCCTCTATGTTTCGAGGGTGGTCAGCAACAGCCGAATCTACGGCAGCCTTGCGCTGGTACCGGTGTTCATGGCGGGAATCTATTTTTCCTGGCTCATAGTATTGTTCGGTGCTCAAGTCGCCTATGCATTTCAAAACCGGGCACTCTATCTTCAGGAGAAACTTGCGGAACACGTGAACCAACGCGGACGCGAATTCGTCGCGCTGCGGCTGATGACCTGCCTCTCACAGCGGTTCCACCGCGGTCTGCCTCCGCCGACCATCCAGGAGATGTCCACCGAGCTGGGGATTCCCAGTCGGCTCGTTCAACAAGTCCTGCAAACCCTCCTGGCCGCTCGGCTTGTCGTGGAAATCTCCGGACTCGATCCGGCCTACTCGCCGGCTCGACCGCTCGAAAACATCAACGCGCATCACGTGCTGATGGCGATGCGGGCGTTGCAAGGACAGGAACTGGTCACACGCGATGAACCGGTCCGAGAAGAGGTTTACGGTGAGTTCGCTCGCATTCAGGAAGCCGAGAAGAAAGTTGCGTCGGGGGTCTCAATGTCAGCACTGGTGAACCGTGCCGAGGCGCGGCTGCAAATCTCCACGCCACCCCCGCCGGACGAAATGAAACTCAAACCTGCACTGTACCGCCCGCTACAACGGCAGAAGAGTCGCAACCCGCGAAATTGCATCCTGAAACTGGGCCCAAAGCTTCGGAACCTGAAACCCCGGGGTTTGCTGCCGCATCTGAAATTCCCGATTCCCAGCGGGCACCAAAGAATTCTCCGCCGCATTTCGTGACGGAGCCGGGTACTGACGAAGACCGCGGGTTTCCATTATGAATATCGGCGTTCCCAAGGAAATCAAAGAGCAGGAATATCGCGTCGCCCTTTTGCCCAGCGGCGCTTATCAACTCATCCGGCATGGACACAAAGTCGTCGTCGAGCGCGGCGCGGGTGTCGGGGCGGGATATCCGGACACGGAATATGAGCACGCCGGCGCAACGCTGACGGATTCGCACGAGGCGATTTTTGAAGACGCGGACCTCGTCGTGAAGGTGAAAGAACCGGTGCCGTCGGAATTTGGATTCCTTCGCCGAAACCAAATTCTTTTCACTTACCTCCACCTCGCCGCCAGCCGGGACCTCACGGACGCGCTCATGAAATCGGGCGTCACCGCCCTGGCATACGAAACAGTCGAGGTCAATGGCCGATTACCGCTGCTGGAACCAATGAGCGAAATCGCCGGCCGCATGTCCATTCTTGTCGGTGGTTATTTTCTCCAAAAGCATTTCGGTGGCAGCGGTGTGCTGCTTGGCGGCGTGCCGGGCGTGCTTCCGGGAAAGATTGTCGTGCTCGGCGGCGGCGCGGCGGGCATCAATGCCGCGCGTATGGCGACCGGACTTGGCGCGGACGTGACGATCCTGGAAGTTGACCTGGAGCGCATGCGTTTCCTCGACATCACACTACACACGGCGCACACGCTCTATTCGAACGAATCACACCTGATCGAGCTGCTGCCGAACGTGGACCTGCTCGTTGGCGCAGTTCTCGTTCCGGGCGCCAAGGCGCCAAAGTTGATCCGCCGCGACATGCTGCGCCGGATGCGCCCCGGCAGCGTGCTGGTGGACATCGCGATTGATCAAGGCGGCTGCACCGAGACCTCCCGGCCAACGACGCACCACGACCCGGTTTACGTGGACGAAGGCGTGATGCATTATTGCGTCGCCAACATGCCCGGCGCGTACGCGCGCACCGCGACGCAGGCGCTGACGAATGTGACCTTCCGTTACATCGAGTTACTGGCAGACCACGGTCTTGCCGAAGCGTGCCGGAAGGAGCCTGCGCTTCAAAGTGGTGTGAACGTCAAAAGCAGAAAGGTCGCGCACAAAGCCGTTGCTGAAGCGCATGGTCTGCCGTGCGCAACTTTGGAATTTTAATTTTCTCCGGTTGTGCGTTTTGCCTCGTCAAGCAGTTTGTTCAATTCATCCTCGCCCCCGAAAAGACTGAATTCCAAATCGTCCTTGTTGCGCGCGATCTTGATTTGATCGAGAAACTCGCGCCATTGACCGCACACAAACGCGTAATACGCGTAATAGCTGCGGTAACCGGTTGCCTCGGGGTTGAGTTCAAAGAATTTCTCGTAGGAAGCTTTGACGTCCGGCCAGACGCCAGGAGACCGCCAGTATGTCCCGCCATGGCGTGACCCTGCCAGACTGTAGTGCGCTTCGACGAGCGTCAGCGGCACGCGCCCGCCCCAATTCGTGGACGCGCAACACTGCCGGCCAAACTCAACCATGTCCTTCGGCGAGCCGTACCATTGCGGGGAGAGATATCGCAGTTTCTTCATGCACGCGTCATAGTTGTTTGTGTCCAGCGCCATCGCTCGCTCGAACCAGAGTTCCATTTCCGGGCGCTTCTTTTGTTGGCTGACACACATCTCGATCATTTCGATCGGAATGCGAACGTCTTTGGGGTTCAGAGACCAGGCTTTCCGGTAAGCTTCTTCCGCTACGGCGAGCTTGTCGAAGAAGTTGGTCCATGCTTCCGGAGGAACCTTGTCCGCATTTTCATATTGTGATCTTTCCTCTCGGGTGGAATACCCCCCGGGAATTTTGACTGTGTTTATTGTGCCGGACTCGTCGTTCTCGCGACTTCTCCGGGATGGCCGCGGGTGGAACCCCACTCACCGCCCTTCAACCCCGTCATGAGCCAAAACCCGGCGAAAAGGCTCACGGTATTTTTCCCTTTCGCTTCTTTGCGTGTGTCGTGAAGGCCACGTCCGTGGCACCGATGTATCATCCGTGGTAAAAGCCCCCGTGGCTTCAGTCGGCCCGCACCCGGTAGAAACGCCAGTGCGGTAACGGGCCGTAGTCGGTGGCCTCCAGTTCTGGCCGTTGCCCGCACCGTGCCGACGATGTTCGTCCAGACTCGGTTCGTCATCACGCCGGTCTGCTGGAGCTGATACGTCGTGCCGGGGTCGGTCTTGAAACTTCACCCGGGCGAAACTGTTGCTCTTGGTGATGGAATGATGCGGAACAGGCTGTCCACTTCCAGCGCGCCGATGTCGCTGCCGTCGCCACCGGGGGCGTTGGGGATGTTTGGGAAATCCACGATGCGCAGGCCGCCGCGGGCGTCCGTGGGCAGGCCGCTGTGGCCGGCGTCGCGCGCGGGACTGCCGGCGAGCAGGCCCATCGTCCACACCGGCCCGCCGTTGTCCTGACAGGCGACCGAGCAGCGGATTGAGCGGGAACATCGCGTTGCCCAGGAAATCGTTCAACATCCACCCGCTGCTGCCATCAGTGATGCCGATGAGGTTCCAACCCTGGCTCGTCACCGCACCGTTCACGTCCGGGCTGGTCGCAGAGCCGGTGTTGCCGGCAATGATGGTGCTCTGCACACTGCTGAGTTGGAGCACGTTCACTCCCCCGGCCATCGTCGTCCCAATCGCCCCGGTCACACTGCCGGTCCCGCCCATCCCGCCCGTGACCGAGTTGCCCGACACGGAGCAGTTGGTCAAAGTCAGCCCTCCACTCAGGCCCCCGCCCGCAGCCAGGCCACCAGGACCTCCGGCGTCCATAGAAAGGTGCCGCCGGCAACTGACCACCCCGGCCTCCCTGACCACCGGTGGACAGATTGGCTGCCACCGTGCAACTCTCGAGGCTGGCCGAGTTCGCAGAGGCGCCCGCGCCGGACGCATACCCGCCCCAGCCGGGTGCCGTGACGGCCGGCGTAAACAAATAGTCACCTCCGCTGCCACCATCTCCTCCCACGGCTCTATTCCCGGTGAGGGTGCAACGGTTCAGTTCCAGAAAACCCAGCAGACCCCCGCGCTGTAGATTCCGGCTCCGACCGCCTGACCTCCATCTGCCCCGTTCCAAGGTACCAAAATCCGCGCTGATTCCATTTCCGCCTCGGCCTCCCTGCACGCTGTTCGAAACGATCATGGAATCAAAAATCCTCAGAATGCCTTCGTTGAACACGCCGCCGCCCTGGGCAAAGCCCCCTGGGCCGGGCGGGCGTGGCCATGAGTTATCTCCATCGATTCCATTCGTCCCCACCACGCGTCCCTCGGTGATGGTCAAGCCGTAGATGTCCACGTTGCCCTGCGGGCCGATGTGGAAGACGCGGCTGTTGGTGTTCCCGCTGATGGCGAGGACCGGCGCGCCGGGGCCGACGATGCTCAAGGGCTTGTTGATGAGCAATTCGCCCTGGTCAGCCGGATTGTCCCCCGCACCACTGGCGCGAAAAGGATGCGGTCGAAATCCATGGCCAGAGCGAGGGCGCCCCGGAGCGAGCCGCCGCCGCTGTCAGTCAACGTGGTGACCAGCCGCGTCATGCCTCCAAACTCATACGCCCCGATGTCCACATGGTCCCCAGTGCGCCGTGCGCGACCACGCTGGTCCGTGCTCAGATTGTAAGGGGAGCCGAGCACTACATCGTCGCCGGCATCAATGGCGGCGCTGATGGGCAGCAGCGCCATCGTGAAGGTTGGGCCGCCGTTGTCCATGAGCGGTCCGAGTTGAGGATTTAATGGCGAATCAGTGGTACCCAACAAATCGCTGCCGACCCAGCCAACGCTCGAGCCACTATCGCCAATGAGATTATGGCCCTGACTGATGACCGCGAACGCGGAATAAATATCCCGATCGTAAGCTCCCGTGTTGTCGGCGATGATCGTGTTAAGGATGTTAATGATGTTAAGGCCTCCTGACGCGATAGAGTTGAAGATGCCACCGCCGCCGCTGCTGCCCATAAGTTGGAAGGCAGAGTTCCGTGAAAAAGTAGAGTTGTTGACCGTCAGTGTCCCTGCATTGAAGATGCCGACGCCGACGCCGCCGATGGGAGTGCCCTGGGCAGAGTTCCCTGAAAAAGTGCAGTTGTTGACCGTCAGATTGTGGCCTTGGCCATTGAAGATGCCGCCGCCGAAGCCGGCAACGTTCCCTGAAAAAGTGCAGTTGCTGACCGTCAGATTGTTGCCATTGTTGTGGATGCCACCTCCTTCACCACCTACTAGATACCCGCTGCTGATAGTCAGACTGGAGATGTTGACCGAGATGTTGGAGGAAATGTTGAACACGCGACTGGCGTTGTTTCCGCTCACGGCCAGGCTTGCCAGGGCGGGACCATTGATGGCGATGCTCCTGCCGATCAGCAGTTCCCCGTTGATCAGCGTGATCGTCCCGGCGACGGAAAAGTTGATCGTGTCGCCATTGACGGAAGCCCCGATGGCCTCGCGCAACGAGAGGACGCCGTCGTTCGGGTTCGTAGCGTCGGCCAGTGTGGTCACGGTGCGCGTCGCCGCCATGCCCAGCGCGGGCAGGAGCAGCAGCGGGAGCAGGCTCGTTACGCAGGTGGTACGGAGGGTGGACGGTGTGGCTGGTTTCATAGCGGCTCTTTCTGTTTGTGTTTTCCTGACGGTTAATCTCCCGTTGCTGATGGGTTCCCGGTCGTTTCTGGTTTTGATCTTCGCTTTTCCGAATCCGCGTTGGTGAAAGGCAGCGTCCCTTCAATCATTCATGCGCCGTGGGCGGAGGAATCGTATCATTCGAATTGAAGATTTGTTGATCTGCCCTGCCCAAGCAGTGCGCCACGCGCTTGTGAAGCTAGAGGATCTCAACCGGAAGAAGCCGAGCTCGCAGTTGCTGATAAACGCGATATAGGCGTCAGCGTTTCATTGAGGCGTCTGGCTTCAGCTTCGTGCTACCAGAAGCCTGCACATCAATAAGCGCAGTGGCTTCGCGCAGGAGAATCCGAGCGATAAGGCCAGACGAACCACCCGCCGCTCGGATCAGAGGAGCTTGGTGACGAGGCGGCCCATGAGGTGATCTCGGGGACGTTACTTTTGTGTGGGTTCTTGAGTCGTACTGGGCTGACCTTCGATCAGCGCCTTGGCCTCGTTCATCAGAGCATGAGCAATGATCCAATCCCTCCAATACCAGCCCGTTCCGAGATCACCGCTGTCGATACTCGGAAGTTTCGTTTGTTCGATTTCGAGCCCTTTGGCGAATGCCGCGCGAGCCTCTTCGGGTTGCTTCAACTGATGCTGCGCCATGGCCAACACCATATAGGATTGCACATATCGCATATGGCCATGGGCGTAGAACGGATCGTCGATGCTTTTGCGCGTCCACTCTGCAGCACTCGCGAAGCGGCCTTGACGATATTCCGCCAATCCTTTGGCAAATTGACTGTACGAAAAATAGGCGTCGTTCATTTCGTTCATTCGAGCTGCTAGCCCGGCGTCAACCATTCTGTCCACGAGTGCCAAATCTACTCCTGATGAGGGAAGCATCAGGCACACTTTTGCGATCGCTTCGCCGTGTTGTTTCTCATCTTGAAATCGGTCGAGTAATTCCCGGCAATACAGACGATAATTCTCCAAGTCTCCATGGGCTGCCAACAAGGTAAGAAGTGACAGATAGTTCACGACGTCCGTTGGATCGCATTCGACAGCCTTGGTCGCATGGGGCACGGCCTCTTTCCACCGAACGTGGCGGGCATGAAAATCGGTTAGAGACCTGAAGACGATTGCAGCATCTCTTCTCTCCGCAAGAAGCGCTGGAGCAGGAATGAGACTGACCGGGTTCACTTTTCTGGGCCACCGGGAGAGTTAGTCCGAGGACCTGGTTCATGGTTAACTATTGTTCTGGGTTTTGTCCATCTCTGACGGAGGAAGGGCGTAGCCCGACCGGAGTCAGAGATGGACTGTGTTGCGCCGCGAACCGCTCCGGGCTCAGGTAGCCCAGCCGACTGTGCGGCCGCAGCCGGTTGTATCGGCACTGATAATCTGCGATCACCACTCGTGCTTCCGTCAACGTCCACAGTTGTTCCCGATTCAGACATTCGTCCCGAAACCTTCCGTGAAAGCTCTCCACAAACCCGTTCTGCCACGGACTGGCAGGCTCGATGTAGATCGTTTTGATGTGATGCTCGGCCAGCCACCGTTGCACAACCCGCGCGATGAACTCCGAGCCGTTGTCCGAACGCAGATACTGGGGTGCTCCGTGTTGTTCAATGGCCTTTTGCAACCAGCTCAACACGTCGGCCGCACGCAGCGCCCGATCCACTCGCAGCACGTGGCACTCACGGGTGTATTCGTCCAGGATCGTCAGAATCCTCAAGGCGCCCCCACGCACCGTCGCATCGGCGATGAAGTCCCAGGTCCAGACGTGATTGCGATGTGTGGCCCGGGTCGGCAAGCCCGTCGAAACCCCACGGCGGATGAGCTTTCGCTTCGTGGGCGGCACCCGCAATCCCTCCGCCCGGCGCAGGCGTTGAATGTGTCGCTTGCCCACGGCCCAGCCTTCCTGGCGCAGCAACGCCGCGATCCGTCGATACCCGTAGCGCGGATGCTCCGCCGACAGTTCCCGCAGTCGCTTCCTTAACTGTTGCTCGGCGCTGGTCGGGGGCCGCCCCCGATAACGGTAAGTGGAGCGGGCCAGCTTGAGAATCCGGCAGGCCGCCCGGCGCGAACACAACCCCGCGGCCACCACCGTCTGCGCTGCAACCCGGCGATGGGCCGGGCTCACAACTTTTTTTCGCATACCGCCTCCAACACCCGGTTCTTGAGCAGCGACTCGGCCAGCATCTTCTTCAACTCCGCGTTCTCCCGTTCCAGTTCCTTGAGCCGGCGCGCTTCCTTGACCTCCATCTGCCCAAACTGCTTCTTCCACCGGTGGAACGTCACGTCCGAGATGTTCTCCTCCCGGCATAGGTCCACGATGCTTCGCTCCCCGCGATCTGCCTCTCGCAATATCCGTATCTTCTCTTCCGTCGTATACCGTTTGCCTTTCATCGTCTGGGTCCTTTCTGTGGCCCCAGACTAACACCTCAGCCGGCCCGAAAAAGCGAAGTCACGTCAAGACTCACCATCTCCTCGGCCTCGTCGAACTTGAGCTGATCGCACAGCACCTGAGCCTTGACGAGTTTCTCCCTGGCTTCAGCCTGCTGCCGGAGGGTGGCCTCATTCCGGCGAGCTTCCTCGGCTTCCCGCCGCAACCTGGCTTCGTTTGCGCGGAGTCCTTCGGCTTCCTGACGCAACCGACTTTGCTCATGCTCGGCCTGGGTAGCGCGCACTGCCTGCCAAGTACTCACCACGACGCCAAGAATCAGCGCGCACAGCACTGCGGCTGCCGCGGTGAACGCGAGCTTGTTCCTGCGCCACGCTTTCTGAAGTTTGTACGCCGTACTCGGTGGCCGGGCGATGACCGGTTCGTTGTTCAGATGACGCTTGAGATCAGCCGCCAGACCATTGGCCGTGGCGTAACGGCGGGAGCGATCCTTCTCCAGGCACTTCATTACGATCCAGTCGAGGTCGCCGCGCAGGGCGTTGATCAGTGTCCGCAAAGGTTCGGGGAGAGCGCGCGTCCCGCGTGCTGGTTGAGGCGTCCCGCTGAAACCTTCGTGCGTCTGACTTCCTGCGTTCGATGATGTGATGGGGGAACCAAAATCAGGCGCGCCGCCGGATTCAGCACGCGGGACGCGTGCGCTCCCCATGCCCAGCCGCGCCAATTCCTGCGTCACTCGCGTGCTCGGCCGCGCCGGTTCCGTCTCCCGGATGGTCTTGCGCATCGCGTCAATGCCCAACGCCATCAGTTTCTTGGCGTCAAACGGAGTCGTGCCGGTCAGCAGTTCGTAGAGGAGCACGCCGAGCGAATAGATGTCGCTGCGCGTGTCGATATCCAGGCCGCTCATCTCGGCCTGTTCGGGCGACATGTAGAGCGGCGTCCCGATCATCTGCTCGAACCGGGTGAAGAAGGTCAGATCCGTGAGCCGCTGGGACTGGATTGCTTTGGCCACGCCGAAGTCGATGACCTTCGGCACGGGCACGCCATCGTGCAGGGTGACGAGGATGTTCGAGGGCTTGATGTCGCGGTGAATGATGCCCTTTTGATGCGCGTGCTGGATGGCGTTGCAGACGGCGATGAAAAGATCGAGCCGCTGCCGCGGTGGGCAGATTATTCTGGTCGCAGAAGTCCGTGATCCGGATTCCTCGCACCAATTCCATGACGAAGAACGGCCGCCCCAGCGGGGTTACCCCGGCATCGAGCACCTTGGCGATGTTCGGATGATCCATCAACGCCAGCGCCTGCCGCTCCTGCTCGAAGCGCACGATCACCTCTTTGGTGTCCATCCCCGGCTTGATGATCTTGAGCGCCACGCGCCGCCGCACCGGCTCGAGTTGTTCGGCCATCCAGACCGTGCCGAAGCCGCCTTCTCCGATCTTCTGGAGCAGTTTGTAATTGCCGATCCGGTCCTCGCCTTCCTCCGGTTTCAAGCGTGCCAGCTCTGCTTCCAGTTCAGCAGAATCGTGGCGATCTGATGAGCGTTGCATGAAGCCGCCATCGTCGTGAGATGCCAGCAACCGCTCGACGCGCTCGCGCAGCGCGGGTTGGCCCTCGCAGGCAGTGAGAAGGTAGGCCGCGCGTTCCGCCGCGGGCATGTCCGCGGCGACTTGAAAGATCTCTTCCTCGTTCATTCGGAGGTGGAGGGCGGGAGCTGACATCGTTACTCGTACATGCGCCGTGAGCGGACAAATCGTATCATTCAGCCGAGAAAGCGCCGGCGGGTCGGCGCCAATCTCCTGGTGCAACCAGGCACGCGCGTAAGCCCAATCGCGCTTGGCGGTCGGCACGGAGATGCCGAGCACCTCCGCGGTTTCCTCGAACGAGAAGCCGACAAAATAGCGCAGCTTGACGACTTCGGCCTTGCGGGCGTCGTGAGCGGCGAGCCGGTCCAGCGCTTCATCGACCGCAAGCGACTCCTCCTCGTTGCCAAGCGGTGCGGCGATCTCAAGTTCGTCCACATCGACATGTTCCGCGCCGCCGCCGCGTTTCTCGCGATGCTTCCGGCGCGCCCGCTCGACGAGAATCCGCCGCATGGCCTCGGAAGCCGCGGCGAAGAAATGCGCTCGATTGGCAAAGACTCCATCGCCCAGGCGAAGCCAGGCCTCATGCACCAGCGCGGTCGCCTGAAGCGTGTGTCCCGGCTGTTCCCGCGCCATCTTCTGCGCGGCCAGGCGTCGCAGTTCGGCGTAGATGAGCGGCAGCAATTCATCCGCAGCCTTGGGGTCGCCTTGCTCGATGGCGTTTAGGATGCGCGTGACGTCGCTCATGTGCAGCAAATCACGGGCGGCGTGTCGGCTCACCGAGGCGGTCTTCGCGTGGGCTGTATGGCATGTCAGCGATCATAATTCGTCGCGTTCTTTGTTTGCACGGCCAAAGCTTCTTGAGCGACCGTTGGCGCGGGGTCCCCGGCTGTCCGCACGACGCTCCAATGCGTGGTGGCAAATATCTGATTACATTCAAGCAAGACCAGAACGTCGCGCGCGTTTTTCCTCACCGCGATGAGCTTACTACCCTAATCCTTCTTGTCCTGTTGCGACAACACACACTCCCGTCGCTTCAGAAAAATCTTCGTGAGTATGGCCATCTGCCTAACTTCGCACCTGTCAGCGATTTTCCGGCGACGCTGACGAATTGAGCGTCTCCAACGCTCGCACGGTGGCGGCGCCGCGGGTTTCCACGCCGAGCTTCTCGAAAATTTCTTGCACGTGCTTCTTCACGGTGGATTCGGTGATGCCGAGAATCGTGGCGATGTCCGCATTGGTCTTGCCTTGGGCGAGCCAGAGTAGCGCCTCCGCGGCGCGCGGAGTCAGGCCAAGTTTGACCAGCGGTTCAGCGGAGGAGAAATCCGGTTTGAATTCACGTCTGCCCTTTCCCTGCTGCGCGGCGCGATGCAGGCGGGTTTCGATCGCGCGAACCAGATCATCGTTCGCCACGGGCTTGGTCAGGTAATCGTCTGCGCCGAGATTCATTCCGCTGCGCAAATCTTCTTTCTCCCCTTTGGCCGTCAGGAAAATGAATGGTATCAAAGCCAGCGTTTCGTCGGCTCGCAACGCGCGCAGCACAGCGTAGCCATCGAGTTCGGGCATGGTGACGTCGCACAGGATTAGATCGGGGCGCTCGCGGCGGGCCAGTTCCAATCCGGCGTGTCCGTTTTCCGCCGCAATGGGCTGGTAGTCCTTGTAACGAAGCAAGGCGCTGATATTCCTGCGCATCTCCGGTTCATCCTCGATAATCAAAATTTTCTTCATAAATCTAAAAAACCGGCAGACGTACGGTGACGGTCGTGCCCTTTGTGAGCGCGCTCTGGAGTTGCATCTTACCGTGGTGCAATTCGACGCAGCGCTTTACCAGAACAAGGCCGAGGCCGGTGCCGGACCGGTTACCGACGTTATCGCCGCGATGAAATGCCGTGAATATCCGTGCCTGATCGTCGTCAGAGATTCCAATTCCGTGGTCAAGAATGGAGCACACGGCATCGGCTCCTTCCCGAGCGACGCTAAATCGCACGGGAGCACCGCTCTCGGAGTACTTGATCGCGTTGCTGAGAAGATTGGTGAAAATGTGGCCGAGTAATCGTTCATCGGCATTGGCGTTCGGCAGCGCGGATGAAACGGAGATTTCAATGGGGCATCGGCGTTGCGTTGCGGACAACACTTCATCCACGACGCGGCGGCAGAACGTTTCGAAATCCAATTGATGCGGGCGAAATTCGAGTTTGCCGGCATCGAGACGGCTGAGGACGAGGATTTCCTCCATCATGCCGGCCATGCGACGCGTGTTGCGGATGATGGATTCCAATTGTTCGTCGCGTTCCTCCCCGCTCATCCTGCGGTAGAAGTCGCGGAGCAGTTCGCCTGAAGATTGGATGATTCCGAGCGGTGTGCGGAACTCGTGCGAAACCATTGACACAAAATTGCTCTTGAGCTGACTGAGTTCCTTTTCTCGTTCCAGAGTATTGAGCAGCTCTTCCTCGGCCCGCTTTCGCTGCGTGATGTCCATCGCCATCGAAAGCATGTGTGGCTCGTTGTTAAGTTTGATGGTTTCGGCTGAAAGGAGAATCGTGAAACGCTCGCCTCGTCGATTTTTCCACCGGCATTCTCGCTGACGAATAGAACCGAGGTCGTGCATGTCTTTCAAAACCACGTCGCGTTCGTCGATATTTTCCCACAGACCCAATTCGACGCAGGTGCGTCCCAGCACTTCCTCACGCGGATAACCCAACCAGTTCAGGTATGCGTCGTTGACCAGAACATATTTCTCGTCGCTCATACGGAGCACGCCGAGGAACGCCGGGCTGGCCTGGAAAGCTGCGCTGAACCGAGCCTCGCTCTCCCGCAATCGGGCTTCACCGGTCCGCGCTTCCGCCTCGGCCTCTTTTCGCTCAGTGATGTCAAGAGCCATCCCGAGCACGTGCGGCACGTGATTGAGTTGGATCACTTCGAAAGACATCAGCATGGTGTACCGTTTGCCGCTCCGATTCCGGAGGCGGCATTCCCGCTCGCGGATGGAACCGTTGCGCCGCAAATCCGTCCAGATGGCCTCGCGCTCCTCCCGGGATTCCCAAATGCGGAACTCGGTCGAGTTCCGTCCCAGGATTTCCTCGTGGGAGTAGCCGGTCCAGTTCGCGAACGCGTCATTTACCAGCACAAACCGCTCGTCACTTAATCGACCGATCGCGATCAGGATAGGACTCGCCTGAAAGGCAGCGCTGAAGCGCGCTTCGCTTTCGGCCAGCGCAGCCTGGGCACGTTTGCGTTCGATGCCCAGCGCCAGGGAGTCTGCGACCGAGCCCAGTCCTGTTAAAATATCATTAGCCAGGGGCCGCCGGGCGAACATCGCCAGGACTCCGAGGACGCGGCCTTCGAGCAACAGCGGATACCCGGCGAACGCCACCATGCCCTCGCGTGCAGCCCATTCTTTGTCACTCACCCGGGTGTCGGTCTGCACCTCATTCGTCAAATGCGGTTTCTTTTCCTGGGCAATGAGACCAATCTTGTACTGACCCGCTTTGATGCGACTGTGAGGTCCGTCGAGGTGCGTATAGCAGCCGGCACTTGCTTCAAGTTCGAGCGTCCGCGTTGTTTCATTCAAAGTCCAAACCCGGGCGAAGGCGACGTCGAGGTGCCGCACCACGAGTTCGGCGCATTCTTGAAGCATGGCCCGCAGTCCCGAATTCGCGTTCAGCGCGACGGCAACTTCCGCGATGAGCGTGGACATCCGAATGCGTTCGTTAAGCAATTCCTCGGCGTGGGTGCGTTGTTCAACCTCGCGGTGCAACTCGCGGTTCGCCTCGCGCAATGCTTGCTCCGACTTCTTCCGTTCGCTGATATCATTGAGGAGCGCCTGGATGACCTGACGTCCGCTCCATTGGATCCGGGTCAGGGTCACATCCAACGGTATCTCGCGGCCTTGCGGTGTGCAGCTCGTCCATTCGAAACGCACACTGCCGTTAACCATGCATTCCCGAACATACTTGCGGGCCAGCACGGCGGTACTTTCTCCATTCGGCTGGAACGGGGGGGAAGTATCGGTTGGATTTCTGCCCAGCAATTCTTGCGGGCTCTGGCAGCCCATAATCCGCACTGCGGCGGGATTCACCTCGAGGAATTCGTTCTCGTCTTGAAGAATGACACCCTGACTGGACCCTTCAAAAAGCGCGCGAAACTTCTCCTCCGATTCTCGCAACGCCTGTTCAGCACGTTTGCGCTCGGTGTTGTCAATGATACTCGCGCGAATGAGATTCTGGCCCTCGGCGGGCAGGCGCAGCAGGCGAACTTCCGTCGGAATCAACCGGCCATTCGGCTGCCGATGAGTCCATTCGAAAACGGCGATGCCGCCAGACAACACTTCCAGCGTCTTTTCACGGGCCAGATCGCTGGTGCGCTGCCCGCAAGGCTGAAATTCCGGACTGACGTCCATCGGGGTCAGTTCGGGCAGTTTCGACATGAGGACACCGTAAATGTCGCACGCGTGCTGGTTCCCGAACATGAAACGGCCCGTGTCTGCGTTGTAAACAACAATGGCTTCTGGCGCGTGCTCGACCATCGCGCGAAAGCGCGCTTCGCTGGTGCTAAGTTCCACGGTGCGTTCGGCAACGCGCTGTTCCAGTGACAGGTTCAATTCCAGCAATTCCCGCTCGGTTTTCTTCCTTTCAGTAATATCGCGCGCCACCGACACATTCAGTTTCCGGCCATCCACCTGGATTGATGTCACCAACACTTCCATCGGGACTTCGGTGCCGTCGAAGCGGCGGCCCAGCCATTCGAACCGGTGACCGCCGTGTTTTTCAACCAGTGCCATGACCTCCGCAGTTCTTTCGCGGCTCGGAGTGCCGTCGGGTTGCAGCGGCGGAGAGAAATCTTCGGGCCGCATATTGAGAAACCTTTCCTTCGAGTCGGCCCGCATGAGTTCGACTGTCGCCTGATTGCAGTCCACAAACACGCCCGTCTGCGGATCAACCAGCAAGATCGCATCCGCACTTCGCTCGAACAGGAGCTGGAACATCGACGGATTGTCGCCGAACAGTGAGAAAGCCGCACTGGGACTTTCGTCCCGTTGTGGCACGCCGGTTGAGGCAGTATTCATAACGAAGAAAGCAGCGCAAAAATGGTTTGCCGTCCTTAACAGGGCAGTTTCGGGTTTCGGTCGCATTCTGCTCCGTTCGGCCGCCGCGTCAAGCGTCGATCACGTAATTGCGGCAGTCACATATGAAACAGGAAATTCAAACTCTGACTGTCAACCGTCTGCATTGCCGGCGGTTGGATCGACAAATCTCGCCTTCGTTGCGAATCGCAGCCGCGATTCATAATCGTTCGCTGCTGCGCTGGTTGCGGGCGGTCGAAGCATCGGCTTGGCAGGATGCCGATATGACGCGTAGGTTTCGATCATACGTGGCGCCGAAGAAGATCGAAATGCGGTCCAAGCTCTTCGAAGGCGTGAATGGAACGTTAGTCCCCCCGTGTTTCTGACCACTGCGTGGAACAGCCGTGCGGTTCACGCGTCAAATCTGCGTGAATAAGCATCCCAAATCCGAACACTTCCGTGACGGCGATGGCCGATTTCGCGCCGCCGCTCGAAGCTACAAAACCTTCATGCGCTCCCCACAACGATTGACCGAACGGAACAGGCCCATGACGGCACCAGATTTCCGTTTCCATCCCGCCCGCGGACTCATGATATGTTTCGGGTGGCTGCGGCTGTTTCAAGCGATCACGTCGGATGGCATCCCCTCTCCAGTGGAACTGCGTCCGGGTCGGACCGCCACGAGACTTTCTCGGCCCGCATGAGCGGACACCGAGATGGGAAGGGAAGGATGTCCTCGCCGTGTGTGATATTCTGCCCTTTCCGAAATTTCTGACGGATTTCCAGTGTGAGTGCGGAGCAGGGGGTTCGTGTTACGCGGCGCAGCGCAAGGCAGCCTTTTTTCCCACCTGCCTTGTGCGGAACGCAGGACGCGGAGCGCTTGGCACAAGATCGAAATCGGGCATTGCGCTTACGCGAAAGAAATCCCGGTAAGGATCCCACTTTGGAGGATTGTAAGAAGAAACTGTCGACCGCTTCCAATCAGAGCATGGATCGAAAATTAGTTGGGTGTCGGTAATTGACGAGTGCGAGAAATTTTTCCTCCGTGAGATCGTAAGGCGGATCTCGATTCACGAAGCGCTGGATCGGTCTTCAGTTTTTCTGCGAGCGAATCCGAATGAACACGTTGCTGCCGGGCGGCCGGCCACAGATGGTCTCGTTGACTCCATTCAGAAAACTGTTGCTCAGGACAGACAGCGCGAACCAATTGGTGGTGGTTAGATTGGTCGAGTACTCCGGATTCACGCTCCAACCGTTCGTGCCGGTCGAACGCAGCACGACATTGCTACCTACGGCCAGGCTAAGGATGTGAATCGTCGGGGGCGCCGGTGGAGGCGGGGCTATGGTGATTATCTGGGCACCAAAACCATGGATGGAGCAAATGTAGGTATAGTTCGAAGCGACGTTCGGAACGGTGTAGGTAATGGTGCCTTGAGTGATGTTGTTGTTCTGCACCCCCGGACTATTGATGAGAAACGGATGGTCTGCACTCGAGTTGACCGCGAAAGTGTATGTCCGGCCGCGAACCAGAGTGATGGTGGGGTTGGGCTGGTCTCCGTTTATGGCATAAAAGAAGCCAGGTGAAGTGACGGTAAAATCTGCCGCGACCACTGCCCGGCAAAGCAACAGCGAGGCGATCATGATTGTTCCGTTTCGGCACAGACGTTGAGCGCGCGCGGACACATCCAGAAAACGTGGCATCGAAATCATTTTGTTCATACTTCGGCGAGTCTTTCCGATGAGAGCGGCAGGTTCGTCTGTGGTTCCAGATGGACGCTGGGGCTTTAGTCCCACCGCCGTCCAATGCCTGTAACGGGGGCGACCTTGTGAAGAAATCTCTCTGAGTCCGTGTTCCGTTGAAAACGTGAGTGCCCGTTTGGGTCACAAATACGATGAGCCAATGCCCCATCATAGCCGATAACTGGCTCCAAATGGGGCATTGGGTTTTGCCGCGCATCAAAGCGGACGCTTTGCGTACCAAGCATGCGGTGCGGCCGTATTACGAGTGAACGTCGTCATCGCCTCCACTGTTTGCGTCATTCACCGATTGGATGACGCCGAAGACTCCGTGGCTTTCATCCCCTGGACCGGACGTGAAGTACAAGCATCAGACCGTGTCGCGAATCGGATGCAGCAGAGATGATGGAGTTCAATGACGTCGGCCTGGTCTCCGGCTCGGGCGCATTACGCGCCGACACGCTTCCACGAATCGTCTCGATTCGTTTCTAGCGTAACATCACCGCCAGAAGAGGGTGGCTGCCGCCCCAACTCAGAACCTCGGGTTGCTCCTTAGTCCCATTGTCATGGGCCGCATGCAATGGGAATAATCGCCGTCTGGAATTCTGAGACCAGGACAGAACTAAACTATGAATTCAGCCGATCCATTTGAAGCCATCATTTGCGAGCACTACGAAGCGCTGTTCCGTTTCGCCTTCAGTCTCACACGTTCGGAGCCCGATGCGTGTGACCTGACGCAGCAGACGTTTTACATCTGGGCGAGCAAGGGACACCAATTGCGCGACGCGTCGAAGGTCAAGACCTGGCTTTTTACGACGCTGCACCGCGCGTTCCTCCAATCCCGCCGAAGGCAGCTTCGTTTTCCGCATCATGAATTAGAGGAAGTCTCCAAAGAACTGCCGGTTCTCTCGCCCGACGTCACCGATCGAATAGACTCGGCTGAGGTTCATTCCGCGCTGGCCGAAGTGGATGACATCTATCGGGCCGCGGTGGCGCTTTTTTATCTGAAAGACTGCTCCTACAAAGACATAGCGGAAATTCTTGAAGTGCCGGTAGGGACGGTCAAATCGCGCATCTATCGCGGCATTGTGCAGCTCAAGGAGATTCTGTTGTCGGCGAATCATTCTGCTGTGTCGGGATACACACGTGTGATGTTTCCCGTTCCCAGCGCCGGAGGACGGAGGGGTCAATGCAAAGCATCTTCTCACCTCCGTGACGGTCAGGCGCACGCGCTGCCTGGCGCAGGCTGACCGAAACGCCGCGAGGAACGGGACGAAGCTCCAGTCTTCCGACGGAACCTTTCTCCGTCGCGCAAATCATAAATGCCATGCTCGAACTCAGACCAACGTGCGAAAACTGCAATGTGGCGCTTCCACCAGATTCAGCCGACGCGATGATTTGCTCCTTTGAATGCACGTTCTGCCGGTTGTGTGTTGAGCAAATCCTGAATAATGTCTGCCCAAATTGCGGTGGAGGATTTTGTCCCCGACCGATCCGGCCGCAGAACGACTGGAAAAATGGCGACTATCTCGGCGCGTATCCGGCGAGCACTACGGTCAAACATCGCCCGGTAAATCCAGTCCTTCACAAAAGGTTCGCCGAATCCATCAAGTTAATTCCGCCGCAGTCGCGGTGATCTTAAATCCAGGACCGCCCTTCCGCGCCAGTTTCACACACGAAAGGAAATCCACAGTGGGGCTTTAGTGCCAGTGCCTGCGGGGAACCATTCGGCGTGGTTCAACTCACATTTGAGTCACAGTTGCGCCAGCGAAGACTAAAATGAACAAACAACCAGAACCAATGAAGAAGAATCTGGAAATGACTTCGACAAAGACCGTCATAGACAACCACTTGAAGTGCTTTGGCGAGGGTGACCTCGCGGGCATCCTGTCGGACTATGCCCCAGATGCCGTCTTTTTCACTCCCACCGGACCACTCAGAGGACACAACGCCATCAGACCGTTGTTCGAGGCGATGATTGCAGAGTTCCGAAAACCTGGCGCAGTTTTCAACCTGAAGCAGCAATTCATCGAGTCCGACCATGCTTACATTGTTTGGACAGCCGAGACTGCGGACAATGTTTACGAGCTGGGCACCGATACGTTCGTCGTGCACGATGGCAAAATCGTGGCCCAGTCCTTCACCAGTAAGACGACGCCCAAGAGCTAAACGCAATCAATCAAACAAATGCAAAACATAGAAACACTAAGACAGCGCCTCGACGGAACCGTCATTCTGCCGGGCGATCCGGTATACGACGAAGCGCGCTCGATTTGGAACGGCATGATTGACCGCAAGCCAGCCGTGATCGTGCGCTGCCGGACGGAAGCCGACGTGGTTCACGCCATCGAGTATGCCCGCAAAAATCAATCCGTTGTCGCCATTCGCGGCGGTGGTCACAATATCGCCGGTCATGCCGTATGCGACGGCGGGGTAATGATCAACTTCTCCGCCATGAAGGAAGTTCGAGTTGACGCGGCAGCGCGGCGGGCTTACGTGCAACCAGGCGCAACGCTGTTCGATGTCGATCACGCGACTCAGATGCATGGCCTCGCTGTTCCGACGGGCATCAACTCAACAACCGGGATTGCCGGTCTCGCACTCGGTGGCGGATTCGGCTGGTTGAGCCGAAAACTTGGCCTCACTTCCGACAATCTCGTCTCAGCGCGCGTTGTTACTGCGGATGCAAAATGCATTCGCGTCAGCGCAACCTCGCATCCGGATCTGTTTTGGGCTTTGCGGGGTGGTGGTGGAAATTTCGGCGTGGTCACAGAGTTTGAATTCGCTTTGCATCCGGTCGGCCCGGAAGTCTTTAGTGGCCTGATAGTGTTTCCCCTCGAGGAGGCCCGAACGGTGCTCCGGAAATACCGGGCGTTTGTCGCCACCGCGCCGGATGAATTGAGCGTGTGGCTTGTGTTGCGCAAGGCGCCTCCGCTGCCGTTCCTTCCGCCGGAGGTTCACGGAACGGACATCCTGGCTCTCGCCATCTGTTACCTTGGCTCGGAGGAAAGCGGCCGGAAGCTCATCGCGCCGCTCGCCGATTTTGGGCGCGTTGCGGGGCAGCACGTCGGAACACAGCCGTTTACTGCCTGGCAGCAGGCTTTTGATCCGTTGCTCACTCCGGGTGCGCGCAATTATTGGAAGTCGCACAATCTTGTCGAACTCAAGGACGAATTGTTCGACATGCTTGTGGATTCTGCCGGGAAACTGTCTTCGCCGCACTGTGAGATCTTCGTGGCTCAACTTGGAGGGCAGGCATCACGCGTGCGAGCAGACGCGACCGCTTTCGGCAATCGCGATGCTGATTTCGTGATCAACTTGCACGGCCGCTGGAACTCGTCCGCTGAAGACAAGGCAGGCATCGCTTGGGCGCGGGAGGTTTATCAGGCCACCGCCCCTTTCGCCACTGGTGGAGCTTACTCGAACTTCCTCACCGCCGAGGAAACCGATCGGGTGAAATCGGCCTTCGGTGCGAATTACGCGCGCCTCGTACAGGTCAAAAAAGCTTACGATCCCGAGAATTTCTTTCGGCTGAACCAAAACATCCGGCCGAAATGAATATCACGGAAACTGCGGTCCAGCGAGAACCAAAGCGCTGGGAATGTTCAAGGCTGACAGGCGGGAGCCACACCTGTTGATTACGGATCATCGCGGTTGTTCAGCGCCGATCGAGTGCTTTCTGAAGCAGCGTCGCGATGCACGGTTTGTGGAGAGAACGCCGGAAGGCAGACAGCAATGTATTCCGCCCCATCCGTTCCGGGCGTGCTGTATTGCACCCACTCGCCGGCCGGGGTGACGACCGCCTGACCTGCGGCAACGTCGAGCACACCTCCGTTGTGTGTGACGCGCAGCACCCCTCTCAGCACGATCGTGAACTCGTCGAATTCCGGCGTCTGGCCCAGCTCGACCCAGCCGCCCGGGCTGCGCATTTGTGCCACGCTGAGGCGCGACTCGCCGTTGTTCACGTGGCCGATGAATTCTTCGATGATCTTCGGCTTGTTTCCCGCGGCGGTGATGCGGGTCGGTGCGGAAATGAGATGCGGCATGGATCCAGAATAGCGGAGGATTACGCTTCGAGCGAGCGGCAAGGATGACAAATTCACTGCCATTCTCAGTCGCCGGATAAAGCGCCTTCCGGTGACTGGTTCTTTAGTGCCATGGCGCAAATGGACTCATTGGGAACAAAATCCCGGGCTGGGATTCTAAACCTGAACCATGAGTAAACGCTTCGCGGGCAAAAATGATTCCATGAAAGCCGTCCTCAACCTCGTTTGCGGCGCGTGGCTTGCGGCCTGTTATCCGATCCAAAGCTTCGCCCAGGAAATTATCATTCCCGATCCCGGCTTGAACACCGCCGTCCGCGCAACATTGCAGAAGCCGACCGGGCCGTTGACCGAGCAGGACATGCTCAGTCTAACAGTCCTGAATGCCCACGACCGGAATATCAGCAATCTTGCCGGGCTGGAAGCGGCCCGCAATTTGAACACCCTGCTGCTGTTCTCCAATCATCTCACCAATTTCTTTCAGCCCACGTTGACGAATCTGGTGTCTCTCAATCTCAGCGCGAATTCGCTCACCAACGTCACTCTGCCCGGTGGCATGACGAAACTGTTCTCGCTCCTCATCGCGAACAACCCGCTCACCCAGATTACGCTGCCGTCCGACCTGACCCAGTTGGAGGAGCTTGATCTCCAAGGCAATCAACTCACCAGCTTCAACCTGCCACCCAGCCTGACCGGTCTGGGCGTGCTCGATCTGACTTTTAACGCCCTCACCAATGTCTCCCTGCCCGGTGGGCTGACCAACCTGGACCTGCTCCGCTTGAGCGAAAATTCCCTCACGAATTTCACCGTGCCGACGGGCTTGACCCGGCTGACCCAGCTTTACCTCGACCAGAATCAACTCGCGAGTTTCACGTTGCCCGCGGGTGTGACGAACCTGACCGTGCTCGACCTCTTCTTCAATCAGCTCACCAATCTGAACCTGCCCGCGGACCTGCGGAATTTGATCAGCATGGACCTGAGTTTCAATCAGCTCACGAGTCTCAATCTGCCCGCTAACATGACCGGGTTGACTTTGTTCCAGGCGCGGTCCAACCAGCTCACGAACTTCAATCTTCCTCCTGACCTGACGGCGTTGACGCTTCTGGACATCGGCGAAAATCAACTCCAAAGCGTCAATTTGCCTGCGGGCCTAGGCCATCTGGCCACGCTCCGCATTTCCGGAAACACAAATCTCACCAACCTCACCCTGCCGGTGGGCATGACCAATTTGAGCGGCGTTTTTCTGCGGTTCAATGCCCTGACCAATCTCACGTTGCCGTCCGATCTGAACCGATTGCACGACCTCGATGTTTTGGGAAATCAACTCACCAGCTTCACCTTGCCGTCGGGGTTGACCAACTTGGCAAATCTGTTCCTCAGCGGCAATCAACTGACCACGCTGACCCTGCCGCCGGACATGACGCATTTGACTTCGTTGGTTCTGAATGGCAATCCGCTGACGCAATTGGTTCTGTCCGAGCTGCAGGCTGCCACTCTGGCTGAGACAATTGCCGATTTGCAGAATCAAGGCATTCCCGTGTTCACATACCCGCTGACGGTCCAATTGGTCCGGCCGCTTCCGCTGACCGGGGCGTTCAAAATTGGGATCACCGGCCCGCCGGGAGTTTACTCAGTCCTCGGCTCGACAAATCTCACGACTTGGAGCGCGGTGGGAATTGCGAGCAATACCCTTGGGGCCGTCAACTTCCACGATGTGACCGCTCACTTTTTCCCCCAGAGATTTTACCGCGCCCAGCGGCAAGATCCTCCCACGAACATGGTGTTCATTCCGCCGAACACCTTCACGATGGGCAGCCCGACCAACGATCTAGACTCCAGCATTAACGAGCGTCCGCAAACGACCGTGCTCCTGACGCACGGCTACTGGATCGGGAAATACGAGGTGACACAGGGAGAGTACGTGTCGATCATGAATACCAATCCCAGCGATTTTCCCGGTGATCTCAGCCGTCCGATTTCCGGCATGAGCTGGTTCGACGCGACCAATTACTGCTGGCAGTTGACGCAACGGGAACTCGCCGCGGGACGCATTCCGCCCGGCAGCCGGTTTCGTCTCCCGACCGAGGCCGAGTGGGAATGCGCTGCGCGTGCCGACACAACGACGCGGTTCAGCTATGGAGACGATCCGAGCTACGCCAGCCTGACGAATTACGCGTGGTTTCTGGATCTCGGACATCCCGATCTAATCGTTCATCCCGTTGGGCAGAAGCTGCCCAATCCTCGGGGATCTGTACGACATGTATGGAAACGTCTGGGAATGGTGCCAGGATTGGTACGGCGATCTGCCGGGCGGCACGGTGACGGATCCGACCGGTCCTCCAGGGCCAGTGCTGCTCGACTTCAAAGTCATGCGCGGCGGCGCTTTCGACTACGGTCAAAATTCCTGCCGATCTGCCTCGCGCCTTTTCCAGGATCACAACGACAGCGACCTCGGCTTTCGCGTGGTGCTCGTTACGGGGCCGTAGGGCCACGACAGGAATCCAATCGCATGAAAACGCTATTTCGATTCACCCGGTCCCTCCTGCCAATGCCGCTGGTCGCGACCTGCTTCATCACCGCTGCCCTGGCCCAGGAAATCTCCATCCCCGATCCGGGACTCGACGCCGCCGTCCGTTCGGCATTGCAGAAACCCACCGGCTCGTTGACAGAGAGACGGACCTGCTCACCTTGACCAGCCTGAACGTCGGCAACCGAAACATCACCAATGCGGCAGGGTTGGACGCAGCTCGTAATCTGGCTCACGCATTACTCAAAGGCGAAAGTTGGAATCCCTGGGCACAACATTTCAGGTTTCGATCCGCAAAGCCTGACATCTCTCAGGCAGTGCGGATCGGGACCACGTTTTCGGACGGCGCCTGCAAAATCGCTTCTTTGCTCATATTTACAAACATTTTGGATTCGTCCCAACTGGTCCGATCAACCACACTGGGTTCCAGCAACACCTTCTTGCCCGAAAACCGGCGGCCAATATTGACGACCAGATAACGAATCACCCAGCTCTCTTCGTCCATTATAAAATCAGTAACTTGCCCGACAATTTCTGCGCCCGCCTGAATCTGGTATCCAAGGACAGCCTGTGCGCTCAGCAGGTGAACATCAACTCTTTCCTGCTTTGCAGCGGTTGTTGTTGACGGTTCGCCCCGGAAACGTTTCGATTTCTTGGACAGAATTGGAAAGCCACTCATTCCCCATACGGCATCACCGTGCCAATAGTACGGCCAATCGTAATACTGATAGTACTCCTCTTCGTATCGGCGGGACACCGGCTTGTGCGACTCGATTGCGGGGCTGTTTTCAATCTGTTTCCGATTCAGATTCACGGGCAGGACTTTCCCGGCCTGAGGCAGACTGGCAAATGCATGCGGAGAGATAAGAACCAACCGCCCCGATATCCATGAACCTGTGTCGGCGACGACATAACGGACCGCCCAGTGTTTGTCGTCAAAATAGAAATCCTTCACATGACCGATGTCACCGTCGGACGCACCGAGCCTGTAACCGATGCTGTGTTTGATGCTTCGCAACACAATTCATTTCTCCAGTTTGGCGTTCATCGAGATGTTGGCGCGCAGGAACCGCGAAACCAGACAGTTCGTTTTGGCCCGGATGGTGGCGTCAATGAACCTGCCTTGCGTCAACCGCGGCAGGTGGGCGAGGACATCGAGATGGACATTCATGATCGTCCAACCGGCGGTGAGATGTTCGAGGGTCACGGTCGCCGCGGTAACAATCTCACCCGCCGCAAAAGCCTTCGATCCCAATTCATCGGACAGTGCCAGAGAGAAGCTGCTTGCGACGGTGGCGGCAAGCAATTCGGCCGGGTCAGTATGGGAGTTGTTTCTCAATGGCAAACTTGGAGAGAATTTGGCGCGCTTCAATACCCCGCTGTCGGCCGTTACGGTCCGAACTCCGCCTTTGGCACCGCCCTTCCAAGAGACCGAGGCCTTCCGTATGATCAAGTTCATCGAGTCACTGTCCAGCCAGGAACAAAAATGAACCAATACTTTGTTTGCCGAGCTTCCATGCCTTTCAGCTATAAGCGGCGATGGCTGCGAGAATCTCGCGTCCGATTCAACTCCTTGGGATCCGTTTCCTTGTTGTAACCCCTGCGCCAAGCGCGTAAACTGAGCGCCGGCTATGGAACTGCGTCATTTGCGATACTTCGTTGCCGTGGCTGAGGAACTGAACTTCACGCGCGCAGCAGAGAAGTTGCGCCTGGCGCAGCCGTCGCTCACCCGTCAAATTCATAATCTGGAGGAGGAGTTGGGCGTGCGTCTTCTGGACCGCAGCAGAAACCAGGTTTCACTGACTGAAGAAGGTAAAAGTTTCCTGATCGACGCCCGTCGGCTCGTGGCATTGAGTCTCGAAAGCGTGAAGGCTGTGCAGCGCTTCAGCCGGGGCGAGTCCGGCCAGTTGAACCTTGGCTATTTATTCAAATTCAATTTCGACCTGCTGCCCGCAACGCTGGCGACGTTTTATCAAACTTGCTCTGAAATTGCCGTGAACCTGTTCGACATGTCGCCCGCCGAACAGCTTCGCGCCCTCGAAGCACGGAAAATTGACCTCGGGTTCGTTGGCTTGCGGCCGCCCGCCGCCAGCAGGAACATGTCGTCGCTGTCGTGGGAATGCGTCGCGCGTCATAATGTGGTGGTTGTTCTGCCGGCCCATCATCCACTGGCTAAGAGGAGCAGGATCAAATTGTCGGAGCTCAAGTCATTGTTCTTCGTCGCGATGTCCGAAGAGACACATCCCGGCTCACGCGGCTGGTTGTCTGTCATCTGCCAGAACGCGGGCTTCACCCCGCGAATTTTGCAGGATGTGGAGCTTGAATCCGGCCTGATGACTTTCGTGGCCGAAGGTTTGGGTGTGACTCTGGCGCGCGAGCAAATCACAAATCTGCCTCATCCTGGCGTGGTTTTTCGTCCACTGACCACAGCTGCAGAAGCCGATTATTGGATTGCCTGGCATCGCGACAACCACTCCAAGGCCCTCGCGCAATATATTGAGGTGGTTAAGAAACATGCTGCGCTCCTGCGCTGAAGCCGCTTCCTTTGGCGTCCTCCCCTCATTCCATTTTCTCCCGCCGCGAACCGGGGAGAGTCCCGAACGTTCTTTGATCTCCCGACACCTCGCCCGTACGTCGTCTCATAACCCTCGGCTATGGGCGAAAGGCCCACAAGGTATTGGCCGGCATCACCCGGAGGAGCGAGACTGTTTGACAAATGAAAGACAAAACCAAGTGAACGCTGATCTCGTCAAACAAGCACTGGCAAAAGTCCCGAACCCCAACATTCTCATAAACCTGATTTCCCGGCGGGTTCGCCAACTCAATGCCGGAGGCGGCGCCAGGAGCCGGTCTCTGCTGGCCAACACCGGCAGTCTCGGAGTCGCGGACATCGCATTGCTCGAAATTATCGAGGACAAAATGGGCTTCGTGATGCCGGAAATCATTCCGTTGACCCGCCCGGCGGGACAGAATCGCAGGCGGCCTCAGGGTTGGGGGAGGCAGCACGTGGAAAAAAAGGCGGCATGATGCCCCCTGGTCGTCCGGACGCCGAACTGAGCGGATGCTGTAATTGGTTTTTGGGCAGTTAACGGGCGCCTGACCTGATTGTGAAAATTGCCGGCACAGGTAAATTCACCAGTGCGGCCCGGAAAAATTCATGCAGCTCCCGTCTGCCATCCGAAAAGTTGCGTTCCTCGGCGATTATCTGCCGAGGAAATGCGGCATTGCCACGTTCACGACGGACTTGCGCTGCGCGGTGGCGGCGGAATTTCCGGCGATTCAATGCCTCGTGGTGCCGGTCAATGACCTCGCGGCCGGCTACGATTACCCGGCGGAGGTGCGATTCGAGATTGCGGAGCAGGACCTGCCGTCCTATCTGCGCGCGGCCGATTTCCTGAACATCACGGACGTGGACGTGGTTTGCGTGCGAGCATGAGTTCGGCATTTTCGGCGGGCCGGCCGGCAGTCATGTGCTGGCACTGCTGCGCGAACTGCGGATGCCGATCGTCACCACGCTGCACACGGTGCTGCGCGAACCGAACGCGGAGCAACGGCGCGTGATGCGCGACTTGATCCGGCTCTCGACGCGGCTGGTGGTGATGACGCGAACGCGGCCGCGGAATTCCTGCGCGATGTCTATCAGGCGCCGGCGGCCAAGATCGATCTCATCCCGCACGGCATTCCCGACATGCCGTTCGCCGACCCGAATTATTTCAAGGACGAGTTCGGCGTGGCGGGCAAACAGGTGCTGCTCACGTTCGGTTTGCTCTCGCCGAACAAGGGCATCGAGTTTGCGTTGCGCGCACTGCCGGACATCATCCGCGAATTTCCCAACGTCGTTTACATCGTGCTGGGCCAGACGCATCCGAATCTGCTGCGCGACGAGGGCGAGGCTTACCGCTTGAGCCTGGAGCGGCTGGCCAAAGATCTCGGCGTGCAGAAGCACGTCGTGTTCTTCAATCGCTTCGTCGAGCTGGAGGAATTGATGCGGTTCATCGGCGCGGCGGACATTTATCTCACGCCGTATCTGACCGAGGCGCAAATCACTTCGGGCACGCTGGCCTATGCGTTCGGCGCGGGCAACGCCGTGGTGTCCACGCCCTACTGGCACGCGGCGGAATTGCTGACGGCGGAGCGCGGCAAGCTGGTGCCGTTCCGCGACGCCAAAGCCATCGCGGTCGCCGTGCGTCGAATTGCTGCGCGACGAACCGTTGCGCCATTCGATGCGCAAGAACGCCTACAAGCTGGGACGCGACATGGTGTGGAGCCGCGTGGCGCAACTCTATGCGAAGTCCTTCGAGCAGGCGCGGCAGGACCACAGCTTCGTGGGACGAAAATCGTCGCCCATCAAGACGCTCGACGAACAGCCCGGCCAGTTGCCGGAGTTGAAGCTGGATCATCTGTTTCGCATGAGCGATTCGACCGGCATCTTTCAGCACGCCAGTTTCACCGTGCCGAATTTCGCCGAAGGCTATTGCACGGACGACAACGCCCGCGCGCTGGTGCTGGCGCTGATGCTGCAAAAGTTGGGGCACGGTTCGCCGCAGCTCGGCGCGCAGGCCGCCACCTACGCGGCGTTTCTCAATCACGCCTTCGACCGCCAGCGCGGGCGCTTCCGCAACTTCATGAGCTTCGACCGGCGCTGGCTGGAGGAAGTCGGCTCGGAAGATTGCCAGGGCCACGCGCTGTGGGCGCTGGGGCTGTGCGTGGCGCAGGCGGGCCAGGGCAGTTTTCAAATGCTCGCGGCGCAACTCTTCGAGCAGGCGCTGCCCGTGGCCGCCGAATTCACGTCGCCGCGCGCGTGGGCATTCACGCTCATCGGCATTGACGAATATCTGCGGCGGTTGAGCGGCGACCGGCGCGCGAACCAGATTCGCGAATCGCTCACGGCGCAAACTGATGCAGCGCTACGCGGACGCCGCCAACGAGGACTGGCACTGGTTTGAAGAAGTTGTCTCCTATGCGAATGCCAAGCTGCCGCACGCGCTGATTCTCAGCGGACGCTGCATGAACGACCGGCCCGATGCTGGAGACTCGGCCTCAAAACGTTGCGCTGGCTGATCAAAGTTCAGACTTCCGACGCCGGCGCTTTCCGGCCCATCGGCTCGAACGGATTTTATCCGGCGCGGCCAGGAACGCGCGCTGTTCGACCAGCAACCCATCGAGGCGCAAGCCACGGTCTCCGCCTGCATCGAAGCGTATCATGCCACGAACGACGTGTTCTGGGTTGCGGAAGCGCGCCGCGCGTTTGAGTGGTTTCTCGGCCGCAATGATCTGGGCCTCGCGCTCTACGACGCGGGCACCGGCGGCTGCCGCGACGGCCTGCACGTGGATCGCTTGAGCCAGAATCAAGGGCGCCGAATCCACGCTGGCCTTCCTGCTCGCGCTCGCGGAAATGCAGGCGCTGCAGAACACCCTCACCAGTTTCAAGGAACCCGTCGGCGATATGAACTGCACCGCTTGAACAGCACCGGCAAGAACCAATTTCATGACCACAGCAAACATCGTCCACCCTCCACGCCAAACGCATCGGGCCGACTCTGACCCCGGATCGTTCGCGGGTGCTGATGCGCCCGTTTCGTCCCACCACCGACGACATCGCGCGGCGGATCGTCGCCCGGGTCATGGCCCTGCCCGAGGAACGAGGTCGCTCGCGCTGCTGGGCCAGGTGCTCGGCGAGTTCGCGGACCGGCACGAGCAGGTGGAAAACATTTTTCCGCAACCGCTTCGAGCAGGTGACGCATCTACCTCGAACCCGACGCGCAACCGTCGCCCGAACGGCAGATGCTCATCGGCGCCTACTTCACGCACGAGTATTCGCCGGAGTCCGCGGCGCTGTTCAATCCATCCATCGTGCCGCATCCCGACCAGATCCGGACTGCCGAAGGGCGCGCTGCGTTTCATCCTGAGCCTGCGGGCCACGGGCGAAGGGCACATTTCCTCCATCACCTTCCGCACCGGCATCGGTCAGCGCGCAGCATCGCATCACGCTCACGCCGCCCGTGCCATTTGCGACGGAGCCGGAGCGCGTGCCCAATGCCGCTTACGACAAAGGGCTTGTTCGCCCACAAACTTCAGGAAGCGGGCGTGCAAAATGATTTCTGCCGGCGCGTGCTGGACCAGCTTGCACGAAGATTTCACACTGAAAGAACTGCGCCGGGTCCTCGCTGGCCTCGGGCCTGACGGCGGACACTTCCGACGCCACGGCGACCCGCGCCGCGCGCGGCATCCTGCTGCTGGCGGAGTCGAATTACGAAGTGAACTTCGCGCCCGAGCAGCCGCGTTTCGCAGCGCGTCCTCTTTCCGTCCGCGCCCAGCCAGAGCAACGGCATCGAAGACGCGCGCTTCGTCCGCTTCCAGAACGACGACGGCAGCTTCACCTATTACGCGACCTACACCGCCTACGACGGCAAGATCATCCTGCCGCAATTGCTGGAGACGCCGGACTTCGTCCATTTCAAATTCAGCACGCTCAACGGCCCCGCCGTGCAGAACAAAGGCATGGCGCTGTTCCCGCGCAAAATCAACGGGCAGTACGCCATGCTCTCGCGCCAGGACGACGAGAACATTCTCCTGATGTTCTCGGACAACATTCATTTCTGGCAGACGCCCGCAGCTGTTGCTGCCACCCGCGCAGCCGTGGGAATTCATCAAGATCGGCAACTGCGGTTCGCCGATTGAAACCGAGGCGGGCTGGCTGGTGTTGAGCCACGGCGTGGGCGCCATGCGGAAGTATTGCGTCGGCGCGTTCCTGCTCGACTTGAACGATCCGACGCGCGTGATCGGCCGCCTGCGCGAACCGTTGCTTTCCCCGAACGAAGCCGAGCGCGAAGGCTACGTGCCGAACGTGGTGTACACCTGCGGCGCGCTGCTGCACGGACGCGAACTCGATCATCCCCTACGCGATGAGCGATTCCGCCACCAGCTTCGCCACCGTGCCGCTGGACGAACTGCTGGCCGCGATGGAATAGAATCATGATTGAAATTCCCATAACCCATCGCGACCATCACGCTTCTCAACGGAGGAGATCATCGTGCGTTGCCGCGTCGGGGACTTCTCCCACTCGACGGCTTGAAGCAACCGCCGGATACTTGGCGTGTGTGCTGGCTCGCCGACGGTGCCTCAAGCATTCTTGATGACGAAGCAACAACGGAGGCCGCTCCAAATGGCGGGTGAATTGGACATACGCCATGCAATGCAAGTTGATCAGGTTGGCGCGACGCTATGTTTTGGTGTTGCCAAGACCACTTGAAACATCGCCCGCGGGCGAGCTTGCAGCCAATCACTCAAAGGATGGCAGCAACGCCCATTTTCAAAAAGCATGGCTTTCGCCAGAAGAAATGGGACGCCGCTCCATACCGCGACAAAGGCGCTGCTCAACTGGCTTTCAGTGCAAAGGGCGCAGCTCGTTCTGGCCAATGCCCGTTGCTTCGGATTATTTTGCCGTTGCCGCTTTGTGGATGGGCTACCGGAACGTCAGCTGAAGTTGAGATGTTCGAGGTAACGGCCTGCAACCCGGTTTGCAATCGCCGCCACAGAACGAAGTCCTGCCAGAACACCAGCCCGCTGAGAGTGGGAAAGCCAGGTGTGTGCAGCCATTCACGCGCGATCGCGTAAGATACTCCGGCGAGAAGGGCGAACTCTTTGGCGTTCAGAGCCTGATCCAGCCGTTGTTTTTGTTGCAACGCTCGGAGCTTGAATCCACCCAATTGTTTGTCGTGACTCATCGGATCGCGAACTGCTTCTTTAACGCGCTCGCCGCCTGTTTCTATCACTGGCAGCAAAACATATGCTATAACAGAGGTTGGTCCTTTTCTAGGGGGGGACTTCCCCGATAGACGGCTTGAAGCGAACATTGGATAGTCAGGACAATAAATTGGTTGGTTGCATCCGGATCGGAAAACAACGGCCCATACCACGCCAAACAGGGGTGGCGTGAATTCAGCACATCATGAAACGCAAATTGACCAGGTTATCGCGAAGGTATGCTTCCGCATTGCGAGAACACCTGACGCAAGGCCCGCGGGCGGGCTTGCAGGCGGCGCGGGGGCTGGGTCGTCAGGCTGTCAACCTCGGACTGGAGACGTTGGACATCGCGAGGATTCACAAGGGAGCGCTTGCTGCCTTGGAAGCATCCGCCAGTCGGGATGGGATCATCAAGCGGGCTGAGATTTTTTTTGCCGAGACCGTCACCCCGATTGAGAAAACCCATCGTGCCGCGCTCAAGGCGAACGTCGAGTTGAACCGAGTGACCTCGACGCTGGACCGGCGCCTGGCACTCCTGGCCGCCTCCAATCGGTCCTTGAAGCAGAGCATCGTCCGCCGCAAGAGCGCGGAGGAAGCCCTCAGGAAAAGCGGGGAACACTCCAAAAAGCTTTTAGAGGAGTCTCGCCGCCTGCAGAAACATTTGCAGCATCTCACCCACCAGATTCTGACGGCGCAGGAGGATAAGCGAAGGAAGATCAGCCATAATTTGCAGGATGAAATCGCCCAGACTTTATTGGGCATCAATGTCCGCTTATTGACGTTGAAAAAAGAGGCCGCACACAACGCCACGGGTTTCAAAAAAGACATTGCCAGCACGCAACGCCTGGTGGATAAGTCGGTTGAAGGTATAAAGCGATTCGCTCGTGAATTCGGCAAACATCATGAGGCGTAAACTGACCGGCTTGTCGCGGCAGTATCAGGCGGCGTTGCAGAAACACCTGGAACACGGACCGCAGGAGAGCCTGCAGCCAGCGCAGGGATTGGGACAACGCGCCATGACCATCGGGGTGGAAACTCTGGAGCTGGCCAGAATTCACGAGCGCGCGTTGATTAAACTTGTATCGCCGACCTGCCCGCCCGGCGCCCGGGAAGCGATCATCCGGCGGGCGGGGACTTTTTTTGCCAGGACCATTACTCCGATTGAAAGAACTCATCGCATCGCGCAGGAAACCAGCGTCCACCTGGAACGGCTGAACCAGACGCTGCGTCGGCGCGGCGCCGACCTGGTCGCTGCCAACCGGCAGTTGAAACAGGAAATTGCCCGGCGCAGGTCCGCGGAAGAATCCCTCAGGAAAAGCGAGCAGCACTACAGCCGGTTGTTGAGGCAGTCGCGGCACATGCAGGAACAATTGCGGCTGCTTTCCCGCCGGCTCCTGTCGGCGCAGGAGGAAGAGCGCAAGAAGATCAGCCGCGAACTGCATGATGTCATCGCCCAGACCTTGACGACCATCAATGTCCGGCTGGCAACCTTGAAAAAGGAGGCCGCACTCAACACCAAGGGCCTCGAACGAAGCATCGCCCGCACCCAGGAGTTGGTGGAGCACTCGGTGAATATCGTTCATCGGTTCGCCCGCGAACTGCGCCCGACGGTGCTGGATGACCTGGGGCTGATTCCCGCACTCCATACATTTATGAAAGGCTTCAGGGCGGAGACCGGCATCCATGTCAGTTTGTCGGCCTTTGCTGAGGTGGAGCAGGTGAACGGAGACAAACGCACCGTGCTCTACCGAGTCGCCCAGGAAGCACTCACCAATGTCGCCCGCCATGCGGAAGCCAGTCAGGCGGAAGTGACGATCCAGAAACTGGATGGCGCCATTTGCATGAAAATAAAAGATAACGGCAAAGGCTTTCAGGAAGAACGCGTGCTGCGCGCCAAAAAGAGCAAACGCCTGGGATTGCTCGGCATGAGAGAACGACTGGACATGGTTGGCGGCACCTTCACCATCGAATCCGTGCCGGGCAAAGGCACAACGGTCGTTGCGCAAATTCCGCTAATTGACCGCGCTCCTTCGGGGGGGGGAAGACAAGCTGATCGCGCTGGCTAAGATCAAACTTTGATTATCATGAAACGAATTACCGTCCTGCTGGCGGAAGACCACCAGATTGTTCGCGAGGGTTTTCGGTCATTGTTGGAGCACGAACACGATATTGAAGTGGTGGGCGAAGCCGAGACCGGCCGTCAGGCCGTGCAATTGACCCGAAAACTTCGTCCCGCCGTCGTCGTGATGGACATCGCCATGCCGCTGCTCAACGGGCTGGAAGCCACCCGGCAAATTCGCAAAGAGTTTCCCGACACGAAGGTGCTCATTCTCTCCGCGCATAGTGACGACGCTTACGTCGAGCAAGTGACCATGTTGGGCGCAGCGGGATTCCTGCTTAAACAAACCTCCTCGCACAGTCTGGCCACGGCGATTCGCGAGGTCCATAAGGGCAACACATTTTTCAGCCCTTCCATTTCCAAGCGTGTTCAGGCCCGAGCGCAAAAGTCGCTGGAGCGAGGAGGAACAAAAAACAACCACCTCAGTTCGCGCGAGGTGGAGGTGCTGCAACTGATCGCCGAAGGCAAGCCCAACAAACAAGTCGCCGCAGAGCTGGGTGTGAGCTTCAAAACGGTGGACAAACACCGGCAACACCTCATGAACAAGCTCGACATCCACGACATCGCCGGCCTCACCCGCTACGCCATCGCCGAGGGAATCATCGAGAGCAGTGTCCGGGTAACCATCACCTGACCCTGCACCTGCTGGGCCGCGGTTCCCAGAAACTTCAGAAGGGGGAGAGACCCCAAGGTCAACCCCATAATACCCACCTTGCGGTCGCTGGCGTATTCTTAACCCAATGAAATCCAAACCTTCGAAGAACGCACTGATGTTTGCCGGCCTTATGACGGACAAAGGGGTGCTATCGCACGAAGCAAAATATTACGGTATGGCCAGCGCCTCGGCCTGCGTTTGGCCGTTTGATGATTCTCAACGAGGCGCCTGGGAAATCACAGGCGCCGATCAAAACCAGAAATAACAACCAACTCATCGAAAGAAAATCATGTCTCTCGGAACCATTTTACTAATCGTGCTCATCCTGATGTTGATCGGCGCCATCCCGACGTGGCCTCACAGCAAAGGCTGGGGATATTATCCCAGCGGTGCGCTTGGCTTGGTGGTGGGCATCTTGCTGATCCTGATTTTGATGGGGCGAATTTGAACCTGGGGGGCGAACGAGCTTGCAGCCGGGTGCGTCCGCGTTGACGCACCACCCGACCAGAACGCCCGCTTCCAAGTCCATAGCTTCCGTCTATCGGCCAAAAGCAAACAAGGTATTGGCTGGGTTCGCCCGGTAGAGAGCATTTTGGCGGATGAATCCCACTCGCGCGTAACAAGGCTTGTTAAAAGCTCTCACTCTAAACCAATAAAAATATTATGAATCCCCGTTTTCGGTCTCCCGGCGACGCGCCCGCCGCTACAATTCAAAACCGGCGGACACGGGCCGCAGGCCGCATCCTCCTGATCGACGATGACCCCGACATTCGCCAATTCTGCGCTGAGGTGCTGATCAGTTCAGGGTACGAAGTGGATACCGCCGCAGACGGCAGATCCGGGTGGAATGCGCTTGATGCCGTCACCGACGATTCCGGTAGTTACCGTCTCCTAATCACCGACCACAACCTGCCGGACCTGTCCGGCCTTCAACTGATAAAGAAAATGCGTGCCGCGCGCATGGCTCTGCCGGTCATACTCATCTCGGGAGAATTGCCCGCGGACATTGACACCGCCATCGACTCTGAGACATCCATCCACGAACAGGATTGGAATCGCTCGCTTCAAATTGCCGCCGCACTGCGGAAGCCTTTTGCCATCGACGATTTCCTGGGCACAGTCAGGAAAGTCCTGAGCCTGGACGGCAATCCGGGCGCACAGATCGACGATCTCCCGAGCTGGCGAAGCTAGATGTTTTCCGATGCCTTATGACTGCAATGATTTCAATCCCCGGACGGCAGCGATCATCAATCACACGGCGCTCACCTGTCCCCCGCCCGGCTCCAGCCCCCATAGCCGGGGGCTATGGGCGAAAGCAAACAAGGTATTGGCCGGCTTCAATCGGGAGGCGGACTTTGTCAGAAGCGAAGCAAAGCGAGGTTGAAAATGGGGGGTTAACGTCGGCGTCGATCGGCCACCAAATGAAAGTGCAAATTATGAAACACAAACCCTGGGTCATCGCGTTCCTCTCCGTCGCCGCTTTTACAGTGGGCTGCAATAAGGAACGCAGACCACCTCCCAGCAGCTCGACAAGGTCAACACGGAAAGCCGAAAACAGCCGCGCAGGACATGAAGGATTACACCTTCGCGCAGAAAGCTGAATTCGCCGAAAAAATGCAGGGCCAGTTGGCCAGCATCAACAAGGACCTGGACCAACTCGCCGCCAAAATCGAAAACTCCAGCGACGCGGTCAAAGCCGAAGCCAAACCCAAACTCCAGGCGTTGCGCGACCAGGCAGCCCAGTTGAACAAGCAACTGGACGAGGCTCAAAAACGCCACCGAATCCACCTGGGACAGCGTCAAAGCCAGCTTCCAAAAGGCCTATGATTCGATTGAAGGACGGCTTCCAACAGTCGCGCCAATGGGTGAGCGACAAAATCGCGCCTTGAGGCGAGAAGGAAAATTTTATGAATAGAACCAAACTTTGGCTCAGAAAATCGGATTTGTGTTTGGCGCCGCGTTCTTGGGGGCGCTGACCGGATGCGTTGGCTACGTGGACAGGCCACGTCATGAGGAAGTGTATGCGCAGCCCGCACCGGTTACGTGGACAGAGTCTGGTGCAGGACGACTACGTGTATTACCCCGGTTACCAGGTTTATTACAGCAGCAACCGGCGCCAATACATCTATCAGGACGGCCGTTCATGGGTATCGCGACCGGCGCCGCCGCGCGTCTCGGTTGACGTGCTGTTTGCCTCCCCGTCGGTAAGGCTCGATTTCCACGACTCCCCGGCGATTCATCATGCGAGGTTGTCCGGCAGTATCCGAAACATTGGGCGCCACCACCGGGAGCGACTCACGGCAATCGGGAAGATCGTCAGAACGGAAACGTGCAAGGTCACTAAACCGCAGTGTCGGTAACACATAAATTAACAAACGAAAGAAAACCAAACATGAATGCGAAACATTCGGGAATTATTGGAGACAGTGAAAGAAAAGATTGTTGATGCGATCAAGGGCACGGGCGACATCGTCCAGGCGACAGTGGATACCGTCGCCAAGATGCTCACCACGACCCTCAAAGACACGGGCAAAGTGGGCACCTCCGTGACCGATGTCATCGCCGAAGTTGCGGGCGGTGCGATCCGCGGCGTGGCGCATGTGGGCGCGGACCTGACGCAGGCTGCGAAAGGGATCATGCTCGGAGTGCTGCGCGGCACCAGGGAAACGGGCACGGAGGCTTTGGATACCATCGGCCACACCGCCCATGTTGCGATCCGGGATACCGCCGAAGTCGGCGGCGACCTTGAAGCGGCGACCACCGGTATTGTTCGCGGGCGCAATCGAAGGCGCTAAAGAAATGGGAGTCAGCGCCGAAGATGCGGCGGCGGCGGCGGCCGATGGCGCTTTGAAAGCGGCTGGCAAAGTGGGCTCGACAGCAGTGGAGACGGTTCGCAAGGCGGTGACCAAGCCCATCAACGGCGTCAAGGTCGTGCTGAAAGAACCAGAGTTGGCCAAGTGCCAGAACTTAAACTGATGAATTGCCGCTGACTGGTGCGAGGAACGCATCAGCCGGCAGCGGTTCCAAAGAAAACTGAAAGGAAAATCTATGTTATACACAATTGCGGTAATACTGATCGTTCTGTGGCTGCTGGGTCTGGTGACCAGTTACACGATGGGAGGGTTAATCCATGTCCTGCTGGTGATTGCCATTGTCATGGTGCTCGTCAACCTCATTTCAGGGCGCAGGCGGGCGTGATGTCGGGAGGAAGTTAACACGAACAAATCACAAACTCATTGAAAGACCGTTATGAATAAAATCGTTTCTCTGGCTCTGCTCGTTGGCGGCGTGGTGCTCATCGTCTTTGGGATTAACGCCACGAACTCTTTCAGCTCCGACGTTTCCAGGTTCTTTACTGGATCGCCGACTGACAAGGCCATCTGGATGCTCATTGGAGGCATCGTTGCCGCCGTCATCGGTCTTAGCAACGTTGCGCGGTTGGAAACACGCCTAGGCAGTCTTACCACTGAAAAACACAAACCAATAGAAAGGACGAAACACTATGAACAAACAAACACAAGCAACCAGCAATGACATGGGCACGCTCGCCGAAGACGCGCGCGCCTTGATGGCCGCCACCGCCGACGTGGCCGGAGAAAAAGTCAGCGAAGCCCGCAAGCGTCTCGCCGCCGCACTGGAACAGCGGCAAGGAAATCTATGGCCGCGTTCGAGACAAGGCGGTCGAAGGCGCCAAAGCCACGGACGAAGCCGTGCATGAGCATCCTTATCAAGCCATCGGCATCGCCTTCGGTGTGGGGGCGCTCATCGGCTATCTGGTCGCGCGCCGGTGCTCCCGCAACTGGCGACTGATCACGCCATGGAACCGAGCCGCTACCATGTCGGGCAACTCGTCGAGACGTCGAAGCGTTTCGCACGACGGCTATTGACCATCGGTGAAAACCGCTTCGAATTGTTGATGGTGGAAGTGCAGGAGGAGCGCGAGCGCCTCCTGCACGCCATCCTGCTGGCCCTCGGCGTGGCGGCGTTTGGTCTGCTCGCTGGAGTGGCGCTCACCGGCGCCATCGTGGTTTTGTTGTGGGAACTCTCGCGAGTGGCGGCGCTGCTGGTGCTGACCGGCCTTTACGGGGCTGCGGCGGCTTGTCTTTACCGGCGACTCACGCTGCTGCTGCGCGACTGGCAGAATCTTCCCGCCACCCTCGATCAACTCCGAAAGGACCGCGCATGTTTGGAAAAAAATCTCGCTAAGCCCGCTCGAATCGCGGAAGCAACTGTTGATCGCGGAAAGCGAACTCAACCGCGCCCAGTTGTCCGAGGAATGGCAGACGATGGCCGCGGGTTGTCGCGCAGCCTGGCCGGCCGGGTCGAAAGTCGTTGGTTCACTGTGCTTGCAGCCGGCGGCGTTGCTGCGTGGCCGGCACGTCGGCATTCCGGCGCTGACAGGACGCGCGGCCTGACCGAGCGCTCGAGCCGGTTCCGTGCTCCGCATGGCGAATCCTGCAACGTATGAGCCGCTGGCGCATGACTCCATCATGGCTTCAACCTTGCCGCATGCGACGGCCGCGAATGAACTCCCGTGCAGACGTCACTGAAATGCCGGAGCCTCTCGACTCCTCAGCCGGGACGCTCGAGGCACCGGTAAAGCTGCGCCCGGCAGCGAACCGCCGCCCGCTCAACCGAGCGCCGCCGCGGCGACCAAAACGACACCGGTGCAAATCGTCTTGATTGTGCTCGGCACGATTGCCTTCCTTTACTTCGCCCGTCCCGTGGTCTTGCCGATCTTCCTGGCTTGTGTGGCGGGAATGGCTCTGAAACCGCTCATCCGTTGGTTGTCCTACTGCCACATTCCGCCGGCGCTCTCCGCCGCGGTCGTGCTTTGCCTCCTGGTGGCCGCCGTCGGGATTGGTTTCTTCCAATTGGGCCGCCCGGCGGTGGCGTGGATGAATGAAGCGCCGCAACACATGACCGAGTTGAGGCAACGGGTTCAGAAAATGTTCCCGCGTGTCGCACGCTTCAGCCAGGCGGCGGCGGCGGTGAACAACCTGGGAGCGACGGAGGAAGAACAAAAGAAAGTGACTACGGTGGAGCTCAAAACCAGCCGTGTCCCCAGCACATTCATTAACTGGACCGGAACCTTCCTGGCGGGCGTGGGCGAGACGTTGGTCTTGCTTTATCTGTTGCTCGCCTCGGGCGACTTGTTCTTGCAGAAACTGGTCCGCGTGATGCCCACGTTGCGCGACAAGAAGCGCGCGGTCGAGATCAGCCACGAGATTCAGCAAAACATTTCCAATTACCTGTTCTCGGTTTCGCTGATTAACATTGGCCTGGGTATGGTCGTGAGCGGGGGCCTCTACTTGCTGGGCGTGCCCAACGCCGCCATGTGGGGAATGCTCGTGGCGGTGCTGAATTTTGTTCCCTACTTCGGCCCCGTCGCCGGAATCATCCTGCTGGCCACGGTCGGTCTGCTCACTTTCGACACGCTGTGGAAAGGACTCCTTCCGCCCGCCTGGTATCTGCTGCTCCACCTTTTGGAAGCGAACCTCATTACGCCGGTCTTGCTGGGGCGCCGCTTCACGCTCAATCCGGTGGTCATTTTTGTTTCGTTGATCTTCTGGACCTGGCTCTGGGGTGTGCCCGGAGCCTTGTTGTCGGTGCCGATCCTGGTTTCGATCAAAGTCGTTTGCGACCGCGTCCCCGCGCTGTCGTCCGTCAGCGAACTTCTCTCCCGATGAACCAGCAACATTTCTATCAGTGGGTCCCGATGAATCATTCCGCCGAAAAAATAGTGAGCCGGGCGGACGCGTGGAGCCGCCTCTCGCTGCAAACCGTGGCGGGCGTGGGCGCCTTCGCGCGGGACGCAGTGGGATGAATTGCGGCATGCGGCGGCGGTGATCGGGACGGTGCTTTGCGTCTGTGTTCAACCGCGATACTGGGTGCGCACGGTGCGGAAAGCGTTTGCGCGGCAGGTGCTGGCCATCGGCGTCGAACCGCTCTGGTTTGTCGGCGCGGTGGCGGTGTTCGTCGGCATTTCGGTGGTGGTGCAACTCACCTTCTGGATCGGCGAAGCGGGGCAATCACAACTGCTCGGGCCGCTGCTGGTGGCCGTCGTGGCGCGCGAACTCGGCCCGGTGCTGATCAACCTCGTCGTGATCGTCCGCAGCGGCAGCGCGATGACGACCGAACTGGGAGTCCTCAAAATCAACGGGGAAGTCCGCGCGCTGGAAGCGCAGGGAAGCGATCCGTTCCTGCATCTCGTCATGCCGCGCGTGCTGGGCATGGCGGTGTCCACGTTTTGCCTGACGATTGTTTTTATCCTGGTCGCTTTTGCGAGCGGCTTTCTGTTCGCGGCCTGGATGGGGAAAGGCAGCCGTGATCTGCTGTTGTTTGCGGACACCGTGTCGCAGCGCGGTCCAGCCCAAAGACGTGTTCAACATCCTCGCCAAAAGCATCCTGCCCGCGCTGTTTGCCAGCGCGTCCTGTTGCATCGGCGGGCTGGGCGTCGGCGGGTCGGTCGACGGAAATCCCGCAGGCCACGCAACGGGCGCTCACCCGCTCCGTCGCCGGACTGTTTGTCATCTCCGCCGTGGTATCGCTGCTGACTTACCTGTGACCATGAACGACAACGACCGACATCCTGAACTTTCACGCCGCGATGGACGCGGTAAGCGAGGCAAGCTGATGGAACGAGCGCTTCAAATTCCGGCGCGTCAACGAAATCACCGGCACGTTCGTGCTCGTCGTTGTCGCGGTGCTGGTCGCCGCCGTCGTGTGGACGGGCCGCAGCCAGCGCTGGTTCAAAAGCAATGTCACGCTGCGGATCGTTTTGCCCGAGGCCGGCGCGGCGGGCATCCGGCAGGGATCGGAGGTTTACTTTCTGGGCACGCTCGTGGGAACGGTCTCCGATGTCATTGTGGATCCGACGGGCCGCATGGAAGCCGCAGGCGAACATCCGCCGCGACTTCTTCCGGTTCGTGCGCGCGGATTCGTCCGCGGTCGTCAAAAGGAAATTCGGCGTGGCGGGCGATTCGTTTTTTGAAATCACGCGCGGCGAGGGCCAGCCGTTGCCGGAGAAGAATGCCTCCATCGTCTGCAACGAGCAGTTCCAAAGCGCGCTGGAAGCGGCCGTCGAGGAAGTCCGCCGCGAGGCCATGCTGGCGTTGAAGAAATTGAACGCGGGCCTCGACACGTGGACCACGCTCGGCTCGAACCTGATCACCACGCGGGAGCGACTGGACCAACTCATCGGGCGCGTGGACGACATCGCGGCCGACCTTCAGCAGGGCAAAGGCACGGTGGGCAAGCTCCTGACCGATCCTGCGGCTGCCGACGAGGTGCAAGACCCTGCTCGCGAAGGCGAACCGATTCGATGGATGAACTGCAAGTCACATTGACGAATCTCCAGCACGGCCAGTGGCAACGTGCGAGCTCGCCAGCACCAATCTGCCGGCAATCAGCGATGCCATTGGCAACGAGGCCAAAGATCTTCCCGGCCTGGTCCTGCAAACGCAGACTTCGATGCGCGAACTGGAGCGATTGATTGAAGCCATGCAACGGCACTGGCTCCTGCGCAAATACGTGAACAAAACGAACCCGCCGCCCCTTCGTCCGCTGCCGAGTACCCGGAGCCGGAAACGAAACCGGCAAAGGTGTTTCGTCCGCCGAAGAATTCTGCGAACTGAGGTTCCAAGAGCCAGGCGGGCGCTTCACCTCGACAAAGGGGCACGAGGCAACCAACGCTCGCAGGGACACAATCTCCAACATAATTCAGCGCGGCTTCTGCAAGTGTGCTATCTTGATTCAGGTTTTCAATGCTGACTCAAACCGCTATACCGTCCCTGCAACCGCCGCCGCCGTTGGTTCTTTTGAATCGCTCACTCCTGACCGAGACCTGTTCTGTCACCCGATCCAGTCCTCGGGACAACCTTGCGCCCGACATCCTCACGATTCGCGCCACCAAAATCTCGGTGCTGCTCCAGGACATGCTGAACCAAAAGGGTTACCGGCACGGCGGCATCAACGACTGACTCGACTCGGGCGAATCCCTCGAGACAGTTTGGGACACCTCATGCGCCGACAGGCGCCCGCTCCGTTGCGCACCGCAATTTCCCCGTTTCAATCCACCCGCCGCTCGTGTAGAACGCATGCGTGCCGAGTTTGGAACTCAAGCCTGCCCATAAAGCCGTCGCCGTTTACTACGACAACCTCGTCAAGTTCGAAAAGCTCGGTGTGAAACACGAAGGCGCGGTCCGTTCCGCCGAGCAATACATCCTCCGCCTCATCGGCCAGGTCATCACCGTGAGTCTGGAGACATTGGAATGCGCGCTACCTCGTTCAGTTCCGACATTTCAATGTTCTTTGCTGGATCGCCAACGGCAAGGCCATCTGGATGCTCATCGGCGGCAGCCTCGCCACCATCATCGGCCTCACGGGGACAATGCGCAGCTTGGAAACAAGGCTGAGCAATTGGCGGTCGCGCCCGGCGAAGCGGGCAGGTTCATAGCCTCCGGCTATGGGCAGGATGCAAACAAGGTATTGGGCGGCTTTATCCTTGAGGGGGGAATATAGAGGGGCGCATGAACCAGCTATACGGCGCGATGAATTTATGAAGACATGGTGTTGGCCAACGTCATTTCCCGGCGCAAGCGAGCCTGATGAAGAGATGAAGAACCCCCACTGGATTCTCATTGGCAGCATCGTTGCCGCCGCCATTATTCCATGACGACTTCCGATCAAATCATCGAAGATGCCGTTAATACGGAATACAAGCACGGTTTCGTCACGGACATTGAAACCGAATCGGCGCCGCCCGGACTGAATGAAGACATCATCCGGCTCATTTCGCAAGAAGAAAGACGAACCGGAGTTCATGCTGGCGTGGCGTTTGAAGGCGTATCAACATTGGCTGACGATGAAGGAACCCACGTGGCCGAATGTCCATCACCCGCGCATCGACTTACCAGAACATCATCTATTACTCGGCTCCCAAAAGAAGGGAGCCGGCCCTAAGAGTCTCGACGAAGTGGATCCCAAGCTCCTGGAGGCGTATGAGAAGCTTGGCATTTCTCTGCGCGAACAGGAGCGCCTGGCCGGCGTGGCGGTGGACGCGGTATTCGATAGCGTTTCCGTGGCCACCACCTTCAAGGCGCAGCTTGGAAAGAAGGGAATCATTTTTTGTTCCTTTTGCGAGGCGGTGCGGGAACATCCGGAATTGGTCCGGAAGTATCTTGGCATCCGTGGTGCCGCTACACCGACAATTTTTTTGCATCCTTGAATTCCGCTGTCTTCAGTGATGGATCGTTCTGTTACATTCCCAAGGGCGTTCGCTGCCCGATGGAATTATCCACCTATTTCCGCATCAACGCTGCGAGCACCGGACAATTTGAGCGGACGCTCATCATCGCCGAAGAAGGCGCTTATGTCAGCTATCTCGAAGGTTGCACGGCGCCGATGCGCGACGAAAACCAGCTGCACGCGGCGGTCGTGGAACTGGTCGCGTTGGACGACGCTCAAATCAAGTATTCCACCGTGCAAAACTGGTATCCCGGGGACGAACACGGGCGGGGCGGCATTTACAACTTCGTCACCAAGCGCGGACTCTGCAAAGGCCGCAACGCCAAAATTTCCTGGACGCAGGTCGAGACCGGCTCGGCCATCACGTGGAAATATCCGAGCTGCGTGCTTGTCAGGCGACAATTCGGTGGGCGAGTTTTATTCCGTCGCGGTGACCAACCATTATCAGCAGGCGGACACCGGCACGAAGATGATTCATCTTCGGCAAAAACACGCGGAGCACCATCATCTCGAAAGGAATTTCGGCCGGGCATGGGCAGAACAGTTATCGCGGTCTGGTGAAGATGCAGAAAATCGCGACCCACGCGCGGAACTTCTCCCAATGTGATTCGCTGCTGATCGGCAACCAGTTGCGGCGCACACACGTTCCCTTACATCGAGGTGAAAAACAGTTCGTCCCAGGTGGAACATGAAGCCTCGACCTCGAAGATTGGCGACGACCAGATCTTCTATTGCAACCAGCGCGGGATTTCGACGCAGGACGCCGTGAACATGATCGTGAACGGGTTTTGCAAGGACGTCTTTCAAAAGCTCCCAATGGAATTTGCTGTGGAGGCGCAGAAACTCCTGGGAGTCAGCCTGGAGGGAAGTGTGGGATAGCGGCCCCAGGCACGCGGTGATGACCCCATCGCGGCACAGAGAAACGGACTAGCTGAGAAAAACATTTAATGAGAATCCTGCTTGTTTATCCGGAGACGCCAGACACGTTCTGGAGTTTCAAACACGTTCTGCGCTTTATTTCCAAGACGCGCCGCCTTCCCGCCGCTGGGGCTGCTGACGGTCGCGGCGATGCTCCCGCGCGATTGGGAATTGCGGCTGGTGGACACGAACGTGGAGCGGTTGAAAGACGAGGACCTGCGCTGGGCGGACTATGTCATGATCAGCGGGATGATCGTGCACAAGGAATCGGCCAACGAAATCGTTGAACGTTGTCGCAGGCTGTCGAAGATGGTCATTGCCGGCGGGCCGCTTTTCACGACCGGTCACGATGCGTTTCCGCAGATCCAGCATTTTGTGCTGGGCGAAGCGGAGGAAATCATGCCGCGAGCTGGTCGACAGACCTGAAGTTGGGCACGCTTGCAGCACCATTATCAAGCGCCCGGGCGGCCCGGACATTACCAAAGTGCCCGTGCCGCGCTGGGATCTGATTGATCTCCGGCACTACGCGACCATGGCCGTGCAGTTTTCCCGCGGCTGCCCGTACGACTGCGAGTTCTGCGATATCATTGTGATGAATGGCCGTGTGCCCCGGACCAAATCGCCCGCCCAACTGGTCACGGAACTCGAAGCACTCCGCGTCAGCGCGGCTGGAAGGACATGGTGTTCATCGTGGACGACAATTTCATCGGCAACAAGAAACTGACCAAAGGCGCTCCTGCGGGAAATGATTCGCGTGGCGCAGTCGCGTCCGGGCGGAGATGGGATTCTTTACCGAAGCGTCGGTGAACCTGGCGGACGACGCCGAACTCTGCGAACTCATGGTTCAGGCCGGATTCAAGAAAGTCTTCCTTGGCATCGAAACACCGTCGGCCGAAAGCCTCGAAGAATGCCGCAAGCTGCAAAACTGCAGCCGCGACCTGGTGGAGACCGTGCAAATCGCTGCAACGGTTCGGCATGGAGGTGATGGGCGGATTCATCGTCGGTTTCGACAATGACAAGCATGACATCTTCAAGCGGCAGTTCGAGTTCATCCAGCGTTCGGGCGTCGTGACGGCGATGGTCGGACTCCTGACCGCGCTGCCGGAAACGCGATTGTATCACCGGCTGATGAAGGAGGGACGAATCGAGACTGAAACCACCGGCAACAACACCGACGCCGTACTCAATTTCAAACCGAAGCTGAACCGGGAGTTCCTGGTAAACGGTTACCGTGAGCTGATGAAGAAGCTTTACGAACCGCAGCATGTACTACCAGAGAATTCAAATCTTTCTCAAACATCATCGCCCCAGTGGCCCGAGCTTGCGGCTCTCGTGCAGCGACTTTCAGGCTTTCCTGAAGTCATTCTGGTTGCTGGGCATCTGGCATCAAGGCCGCGTCGTATACTGGCGGTTTTTCTGGAGCACGCTTCTGCGACGGCCGCGACAGTTCCGCTACGCTATTGAGCTGGCCATCATGGGCTACCACTTCCGTCGCGTCGCCAATCGCTTGTGACGAGTAAAGGCGGCCTGGAGGAGGCCCCCAGAAGCTGGCGGCCGTGGGCATGAGGCACATTACGTGTTTTGAATTCCGACGCTGGGATCCATCCGCGTTCCTGCGCGCGGCGACCCGACGCTTATAGCTGGAGACTATCGCCTGAACGCAGACCAGGTATTGGCCGGTTTGATCCATCAGGATGATTCTTGTACGCAGCGATGCGCAGCCGAATCAACGTGTCGGGCGCGATCGCACGGAGAACATATCATGAACGATAGCAGAGTAATAAACGGACAGAAATCCACGCCTGAGACGACCGAGTGGAAGAGAATAGTAGTCCAATATCAACAGCCGTCCGCAGCGAGAGCATCCTGGCAGATCGTCAACACCCTCGTCCCTTATGCGCTGCTTTGGTACTTGATGTATCTCATCGCTGGCGGTCTCCTGGTGGCTCACGCTGCCGCTGGCGATTCTCGCGGGTGCGTTTCTGGTGCGCGTCTTCATCATTTTCCACGATTGCGGCCATGGCTCGTTTTTCAAATCCCGCAGAGCCAACGACGTCTGGGGCTTTCTCTCCGGCCTGCTGACCTTCACGCCCTATCTATCACTGGCGCTGGGAACATGCCCTCCATCACGCGACGTCGGGCGATCTGGACCGGCGCGGCACAGGCGACGTGTGGACGATGACGGTGCAGGAATACCTGGAATCGTCCCGCGCGGAAACGATTCGCCTACCGGCTGGCGCGCAACCCGATCGTGCTGTTCGTGCTGGCGCCGCTTTTTCTGTTTCTGGTCAGGCACCGGTTGCCCAAGGCGACGGCGAGCCGCCGGGAGCGCTCCTCGGTCTATTGGATGAACCTGGCGATTCTGGGCATGGCTGCGGTGATGGCAGCCATCTTCGGCCTCAAGGCGTATTTGCTGATCCAGTTGACGGCGCTGATGGTCGCCGGTTCGGCCGGGTTCTGGCTGTTTTACGTGCAGCACCAGTTCGAGGGCGTGTACTGGGAACGACGCGACGAATGGGACTACACCGCGGCGGCGTTGCAAGGCAGTTCGTTCTACAAACTGCCCCGAGTGCTGCAATGGTTTTCCGGCAACATTGGGTTTCATCACATTCATCACCTGAGCCCGCGGATCCCCAATTACAACCTGGAGAAGTGCCACAACGCGGATCCGCTGTTTCAGCAGGTGAAGCCCGTCACCTTCTTCTCCAGCTTCAAATCGTTCACCTTCCGGCTCTGGGATGAACAACGGCGGAAACTGGTCGGCTACCGTCACCTGAAAGGTTTCAGAAAATCACAGATGTGAGAGGGGGACTGCCCTGAGGCCCCAGAGATGCCCGTCACAAATTCATGGCTGGCCATCGGGGGCAGTGGCGTGGAGCGACTGGGGCAACGAAGAACGAATCACAGAAACCCTTGAACGAATTGGCAAGACGCCGTTTTTCGGCGCCGCTCAACGGTTCCTCGATTGTCCCAAGACTCCGGCACCAGTCTGACTGCGGACGCAAGATTGTGCTCACGTAAGCGACCAGGCGCCACTGCACTGGCCGCACGTTCTCCCGACCAGAAGAGAGCGACGAATAGGACGCGGACCGCCAGGCGACCATCGCTTACAATCCTGTCTGAACCTGAGTGCGAATCGGTCCGCCAGGCTTCCATAGCCTCTGGCTATGGGCAGGATGCAAACAAGGTATTGGCCCGCCAATACCAGTGAGAGAGAGAATGTACGCGGATGCATCCAACCTTGCATGGCGTGGTGGCTTACGAAGATATCTCGGTCGCCAAACTCGCGACAGAGAAATGGGATTATATGGTCCATACGCTGCAAAGTGATTTTGCTTTTGAGTTGCAACTTTGGAAGTTCGACGTATTGGCAATTCCCGAGTTAAGGGAGGCGGCAGTGCACGACGCCGCTAACGCTCAGATTGTTTTTGTCGCGACGCGAGGCGCAGGCGAGTTGCCTCCGGTCGTGAAAGGCTGGATCGAGGAATGGCTCGCACAGAAGAACCAGCAGCAGGATGCCCCGCGACTGCTCACGTTTTTATTCGATCCGCCACCTGGCCCAGGCACAACTGCCGCCCTCTCACAGTTCGCGTATCTGCAACAAGCCGCGCGGAGAGGCTCGATGGATTTCATTGCAGCCACGCCGAATCAGAGCCAGCAGAGCGTCGTCAGCATTCACGCGTCGGCTGCGGAAATGAGTTCTTGGGAAGTCAGGGTGGGTCCGAAACCTGATGAAGCGGCAAAACGAGAGGTGCAAGTATGAAACCCGCAAAGAGCCGATTGCGTGTCAAACTGCACGAGCCACAAGCTCACGTGGGAACGGCCAACATCCGCGTGAACGATCCTCTTGCCATCGGCATCGAGGAGTTGAAGCAACGTCCGTCTGTTCGCGGTCAGGGTCGGTCTTTCATAAAACCAGAAAACGAACGAAGGCAGAACAAAATGAAGACAACGTTCTGCCAACAAGAAATGAAATAATGAATACATTGACACGTTGGAATCAGTTAAGACAACTGGAAGCCCTGCAACACGGTCTGGGCAGCCTGTTCAGCCGCTCCCCGGCCCAGTGGCCCGAGGGCCAGGAAGAACACATGGCGGTGGCCGAATGGGCCCCGTTGGTGGACATCAGCGAAGACGACAAGGAATACCTGATCAAGGCCGAATTGCCGGAAGTGAAGAAAGAGGATGTGAAGGTCACGGCGGAGGAGGGCACGCTGACCATCACGGGCGAACGCAAATTCGAGAAGGAGGAGAAAGGCAAAAAGTATCACCGCGTCGAACGGGCCTACGGCAGTTTTGTGCGCAACTTCTCGCTCCCGGATGATGCCAGCCCCGCGAAAGTCAGCGCCGAGTTCAAAGACGGCGTGCTCACCGTGCATCTGGCCAAGACCGAGAAGGCCAAACCGCAGCAAATCGAGGTCAAGGTTTCCTAGACGAGTGATGAACTCCATCGCCGCGAGAAAATCCACAGACATGGAAAGAAAAAGAAATGGCTAATATGCTTCACGCGCTGCTCGCCGACCAATTTGCTGTCAGCTCCAGGATGCGAAATTGCCGGTGGAATGTCACCGGAACGCAGGAACTGCGGAGACTGTTTGCATCGCACGATGAGGTGTTGGGTGAAATGATGGATGAAATTGGCGAGTGGGCGCCGGCCACCGGGAACAACCAAACCGCAGCACTGGCTGCTTTCTTGAGCGTGGCACGAGCGAAGGCACATCCGGGCGAACCGCCCCGGGCATCGGAGATCATGTCTGAGTTGCTGGCTGGCCACGAGGCGGCGATCTGGCGGTTACGCGAAAATCTGGAGCGATGCCCTGAGATGCACGGCGGGCTGATCACCAGGGATTTCCTCAGCGGGATGATTGAGAAGCATGAGAATATGGCAGCGGAGCTCCAGGCAATTACGGGAGAAGCCAATCAACGAAGGACCAATGGACGTGCTCAACGACCCGAGGCCCAACTAACGCCATGCGGCTCTATCTGATCAATCCCTCCAATCCGCTGGTCAGCAGTCGTCAACGTCAGCGAGAGCCGCTGGAACCGCTACCGCGTGTGGAAACCGCTCAGCCTGATGGTGCTGGCGGGCCTGACGCCGCCGGAATGGGAAATCACGATCGTGGACGAGAACCTCGGCGCGCCGGACTACCGGCCATGCCCCGGCCGGACCTGGTGGGCATCACCGCGTTCACGTCGCAGGCGAACCGCGCCTACGAAGTGGCCGCTCACTTCCGGCGTCTGGGTGTGCCCGTCGTCATGGGCGGCATTCACGCCACGATGTGCCTCGACGAAGTCATGGAGCATGTGGACTCGGTTGTCACGGGGGAAGCCGAGAGCATCTGGCCGCAGGTTCTGGAGGACGCCCGACATGGCAGCCTGAAGCGCCAATATGACGGAGGGCTTGCCGACATCAGTCGATTTTGTGCCCGCCCGTCATGATTTGCTTCCCGCGGGATATGCCTTCGGAGCCATCCAGACCACGCGCGGCTGTCCCTTGAACTGCAACTTCTGCAGCGTGACGACTTTCAACGGGGCGCAATACCGGCAGCGGCCCATTGCGGATGTCGTGCGCGAATTCCAGTCGATCCGTGAGAAACGGGTGCTGGTCGTGGACGACAACCTCATTGGCACGCGCCCGGAACACATCGCACGGGCCAAGGAACTGTTCCGGGCCCTGGCCCAGGCAAACCTGCACAAGGAATGGATTGCCCAGGCCACCATCAACTTTGCCGATGACGAAGAACTCCTGACGTTGGCCGCGAAGGCCGGATGCCGGGGCGTCTTCATCGGCTTTGAGTCCCCGACGCCGGAAGGTCTTCGGGAACTCGGCAAGAAGTTCAACCTTGCCAAGGGCCGGGATTTCCGCGGCCTCGGTGCGGCGCATCCAGCGGCACAAGATCCTGGTCGTGGGCTCCTTCATCATCGGTCTGGATATCGACGAGCCGGGCATCGGCAAACGAATCGCCGAGGCGGCCAGCCGCTATCGGCGTGGACACTCTCAACGCGCTGTTTCTGACGCCGTTGCCGGGCACGCGCCTCTGGGACCAGATGAACTCGGAGGACCGCATCGCCCTCAATGCGTTTCCGGACGACTGGAAATACTACACGCTGACCTTCCCGGTGGCCCGATACAAGCATTTCATCTTTGGCCGGCATCATCCAGGAGATGCATGTCCTGCAATCGTCGCTTCTATTCCCTTCCGCGCATTGTGGGTCGGGTGTGGACCGCGTTGCGGCAACGCCGCCATCCGCTGATCAGTTTCGTCGGCAATCTTTCTTACCGGAACAACAGTCGCGCGGACTGCAGGACTTACGCCGAGTTTCAGCGCCAGCGGAATCCTTTTCCGCGCATCAACCGAATGCAACTGCAGACCCAGGCCTGAACGAATATGAAAACCACTCTTCGCTATCTCAGTCTCAACGCCCAGGCCGCCTGGCACCGTCAGGTGGAGGAACAACTCCAACACGTGCACAGCTTGACGGCGATAACCTCCGCCGAAGTGGTTCTCGAACACCAACGGGAAGCAAAACCGGCCTTCCGCGTACAAGTCCGGTTGGAGGTTCCCGGACCGGGCACGCACGCCAAGGCCACCCGCCATACGCGCCGGGCGGAGCTGTTGCTTCATGGCCCGGCCCTGCACGCCGAGGCCAGAGACAACACGATCGAAGCCGCGTTGCTCAAGGCCACCCGGGACTTGGAACAACAGGTTCAGGCCCGCCAACTCAGACACCAGGGACGGGGCAAAAGCAAACTGCAACTCAGCGCCATTTCCGGCCGGTGGACCCACGCTCAGGTTGGCAAGAGGTGAAGCAATCGATGAATCCTGGAGCCATGAAAACGAACGAAATGAAAAACCGGCCGGCCGGAGTGCCTTTCCTTCGACTCGCGGCTGACGCAGCGGCACCGGCAAATTCGGAAGCTCGACTCGCACACCGCGACGGGCCGAACACAATCTCTGAGCCCACACTGCAATGCTCGGAAGGGGATCCTGCCGTAACCCTTGGGTCTTGCATGGAACTCGACCAGGCGCTGCACCAAGCCGAACTACATTGCACCCGCCAGCGGCCCACGATCGTTCTCCCTTCATGCCCACGGTCACCAGCTGGGCATTGGTCTGGGCCTTCCGGACAGCTTTGTCAGTATCCAACGCTGCGAGCCGGCGCCCGGACCAAGCCTTATCGCCGTCGGCGATGCTCAGGGTGAGCGGGGGGCTGTTTTCTTGTTCCTTGGCGGGCGTCGCACCGAGATACGCCAACGCAATCTTCTGCCAAAGGCACAGGCGCGGGCAATTCTTAGAGAATTCTTCAAAACAGGCACTCGTTCAACGAAGTGTACACTGGCAAGCAGTGTGAGCCGAAACGCATGAAACTGAACATTGAACTCACGGAAAAGAGCCGCGGAGGCGCGGTCACAACACTCAACGCGCTCCTTGCTGACGAATTCGTCCTCGGCGCCAGGACCCGCAACTACCATTGGAACGTCACCGGCCCGCACTTCCACGACCTGCACAAGTTGTTTGGATTGCAGTACCGAGGCGTTGGACGAAACCATGGACGAAATGGCTGAACGGGCGCGCGCCTTGGGCGGCCACGCGGTCGGGACTTTGAGTGAGTTCTTGAAATTGGCGCGGCTTAAGGAACAGCCCGGGAAATACCCGAACGCTTCGCAAATGACCGCGCAACTATTGGCCGGTCACGAGGCGCTCATTCGACAGTTGCGTGGGGACGTGGAGTCGTGCGGGCGAAAACCAGGCGACGCCGGCACCGCCGATTTCCTCACGGGCGTGATGGAGCAGCACGAAAAGATGGCGTGGATGCTCCGTGCCATCCTGGAAGAAAACAACCGGCTGCAAGCCAATGGAGCCATCAAACCTTTGGCAAGGAGATCAAAAATGAACCGATCCAAATGTCCGCATTGTGGTGCTAAACTCGCCAATTTTATGTACGCGGATGCGTGTCCGCACTGTCACGAGGAACTGAAACACAACACGAGACCCCTTCTCACAGAGCGAAAGAAAGACCCACAAAGAGCGCAACCGTGGGTGGTGCAAATCTTCTTCAGCATCGTGCGCTTTGTGGAGAGTTGAAACTCAAACGTTAAACGAATAACTCTGGCGAATGGAGATACTAGGTCGCGCCTGGGTCCTAAGTCCATATCTGTCTGTCAAGAGACCGATATTGAATCGCTTCCGAGACGTGCTCCCCTTTGACCTCCTCTGACCCGGCAAGATCCGCAATCGTGCGCGCGACTTTGAGAATGCGGTCGTACGCACGGGCGCTGAGGTTCAAATCCGTCATGGCGAACTTGAGCATCTCGAGCGTGGAATCGTCGGGTTTGCAGTATTGTTTCAACTCGCGCGTGCCCATCCGCGCATTGCAGGTAATCTTCGGACGTTCCTTGAACCGTTCCTGCTGCCGTTTGCGCGCGGCGATGACGCGCTCGCGGATTTGCGTCGAGCTTTCGCCGTTGCGCTCGCTCGTGATCTCGCGAAACTTCACCTGCGGCACTTCGATGTGCAGATCGATGCGGTCCAGCAACGGCCCTGAGATTCGCCCGAGATAATTTTGAATCTCACGCGGTGAACAGCGCGATTCACCCGGCATCTTCCCATCCGGCGTGCGCGATGTTGCCTTTTTGTGATCGGGTTGTGAGGAGCAAATACCTGCCCTCCCGCAACCGGGGAATCCCCGTTCCAAAGGAACCGACCACCCTCGGCGGGCATCTCCGCAAACGGAGGCTCCAGTTGAAACTATTCCAGGCAGAAGCCGCTCGAAAACTGGAGGTTAGCACCGTCACCTTGAGCCGCTGGGAATCTGACCGGTTGCACCCGACCTGGCCCTACTGGCCACGAATCGTTGCCTACCTCGGCTACGACCCTTTCGCCAATCCGGCCCTCGGCAGGCCCAAAGGCAACGAAACCATAGGCGTTGCCTTTTTACCATCCGGGTTGCCAGTCAGCCTTGGCCAACAGCTCATCAGGCGACGTATGGAAATGAAGAAAACGCGCAAGGAATTCGCCAGGATACTCGGGCATCAGCGTCAAAACCCTCTGGGGATGGGAGACCAACCGGCATCAACCGAATCGCTCACTATCGCTGCAGATTGCGCAGTTCCTCGGAATTGACCATCTGGTATGAAAGTTCGATTCCGCCCTCCAAAACTCACTTGACCGGCACCAATAATCAATTCTGTGTCGGCCCGCACAAAGAACCGGCTCGAAGCCTTCAGTGACGGCGTTCTCGCGATCATCATCGCGGGTCGTCGTCCACCACCAGAATCCGTCTTGCGGGAATGGTTGACGTTGCCATGGGATCGAAGCATCCATACTGACCCTGTCCGTCTCGAACGACAGTCGAATGTTTGTATATCATAACAAATGGCGGTGAACGTCGCCAACCACGTGAGCCGCGACCATGTTGCTGCCGTTTTTGCGCCATCCAAATCACCATGGCCAGTCTCGAAGTTGAGGCTTGAGTCGAGGGCTTGTCGGCGCATAGTCATAGTGGCGGCGCGCTGAGAGTATTGGGCGCAGAAGTTCAAAGGAGTTCTTCACGGTTACGCATCAAAACGGTGTGAGCCAATTCCAGTGCGCAGGTCTCGGTCTGGAGGACCAATGAAGGATAAGGACAAACTGGTAGCGTTAATCCGCCTTCGGGATATGATGTATTTTGGAGTGCGACCAAAGTTGCGCGAGTGTGGATTTTCGGCAGAGATCGTTCAAGAGTTGGTCAAGGAACGCCTGATACAGTTGGGCGACAAAAGATTTGGCGACGATCTCGACAGATATGTAATCGAAGAAATCTTACCAGCCGGGCATTCTTTTATCTCACAACAGCACGCGCTCCGCGACCAACGCAACCAGTAGCGACTCAAGTTGACTATACGCATCACGCCATGGAACTGCCGGACGAAAGGGGAACCTACATACTGATTGCCGTGGTTCTGCAAATGAAGCGCCTGGAGATCGGGCGGTTGGGAACCTACGACCTCCTTCCTGGCTTTTACGCTTATGTGGGGAGTGCATTTGGTCCCGGCGGCATCCGGGCACGGATACATCATCACCTGGAATCAGTGGCCGAACCGCATTGGCACATAGATTACCTGCTTGAATATGCTGAGCCAGTCGAGGTCTGGTATGCCCTTTCAGATCGGAAACTGGAACAGGACCTGGCGGAACTGCTCGAACACGCATCCGGATTTCGTATGACGATCCCTCGCTTTGGCTCATCTGATTACCGGCGCAGCCGGACCAGCCACCTGTTTTATTCCAAACGCCAACCGTCGTTCCGTTGGTTCCAACACCAAGTGAGTGAGAGCTTCGGTTCCGATATTGCCGTTGAGCAGTATCGAATTGGACCGGAACAGCCTGTGAGCGATCAAGTCAGCCCGTAAAATGAACTGGCTGATCATTGATAGTGCTTTTCTCAGGATCGATGCGAACCGAACAGATCAGCCTGCCCGGTGCTGTGGAGGCGTCCAGTGCCCGCCGCAAATCGTCCGCCGAAACCAAAACCGTGGGACCGCCAACAAGGATAAATCGTGCCTGCTGGAATCGGTCGTCTATGATCCACGGCCTCAAAACAGATGCCCTCCACGTGCCCTTCTTGCGAACAGCCACTCTGCGGGTCCAGATACCATCTTGAGTCCTAAAAGTGCTCATGCGCACTAGCTTCAGATACCGTGACCGACCGAGAATGCCTGACCAACAAAATGGCCGATTCCATAATATGCCTGCGTGTCCGGCGCAAACACCAGTGGTTTCATCTTGGTGATTTCAAGTAAGCCGCCCTTGGCCATCACGCTGTCTTCCGCCTTCACGTCCATGACCTCGCCGACGAACTGTGTGTGCAGCCCAAGCTCGATGACGTGGGCCAGCTTGCATTCCACGATCAGAGAGAACTCCTTTACATATGGAGCATCCACGAGGTCGCTCTTCACCGGGGTCAGCTTCGTTGCCGCAAACTTATCCACGCTCCTGCCGGAAACCAACCCGAAGTAATCTGCCTGTTGGACGTAATGCTCCGAGGGGATGCTGATCGTGAATGCTTTCCGCGCCAGAATGCTGCCGTGGGTGTATGTCGCCTTACGCAAGGACACGGCAACGCAGGGTGGTTGGGAGCAGCAGATGCCGCCCCACGAGGCGGTCATCACATTCGGCTTGCCCTCTTTGTCGTAGGTTCCCACCACAAACACTGGCGTCGGATAGACGAGGGTCCTGGCTCCAATAGATATTTTCATAGGGAGAAGATTCTAGAGCGGCCCCACATCGCGTCCAAGCTTGAGACGCCCGCGTAAGCGGCTCACCTTAGGGATAGGTCAGGCCAGAATCGAGGAACGGCAAGTGTCCACGATCAGATGCTGACCACACCGGGGTGTTGCAGGTGACTGTGGCGTTTGTAGTGGAAGCGTTCCCGATCAGCAACGTTCGAAGTGGAGAGGATGACTTTGCGGTTCAACAAACCGCACCGATGTTAGTGACACGGTCCATGCCGGCCTGCGTGCGGATCCGGTTTCTAGTCCAGCGCATCCAAGACCGACTTTATCGCGTGCTTGCGGCGCATGAAGGCGGCAATTTTCGCGTACTCTCCCGCAAGCGTATGTTCCCGCCTCCGCAGGTAACCAAAGCGAAACGGCGAAGAGGTTTCCATTTCATCGGCGAAGCTGGCGCTATAGAAATTGTGGTTGCGGGCGACCGACAGGAGGAGCAATAGTTTGCAGTTTTCCTGGATCAAAGTCTTTAGCGGGTCGAACTCCGGCGCGGCGAATTGATCGGAAGACCAAAGCACCGTTTGCGTGAAGGACCAGAGCCGGGAAGTGACTTCATCCAGTGGGCCACTGGCCGCCTGCCGCGTGAAGATCGTGGCGTGCCGGTTTGCCAGGTCGTTCCGCAGGTCTTGCAGATCGTCCATCAGCTGCAGCAACACCCCATAGCCGAACATGAAGTCGGCCTCGGCTTCACTCAGCCATCCGCGGACCAGATAGGCATCGGTCAGAACTGAAGTTCCTCCTTTCTCGATCGTGATCGCCAGAATGCTTTGCTCGTTCGCGGCGGCGTCCACCTGTTGCTGCCGCAAGCTCGCCATCTGTGCGAGATGAATGGCGCGCAGACTGTGATAGACCTCCGGATAATCCTCCCGACAGAAACATTGCTCAATCCAACCCACGAGGCGGCCGACTTGCGCAGCATGGGCGGCTGGCGCTGCGGAGCAGGCGCCCGAGAGGCGACGGGCGAGCCAGTCGCCAAACGCGACCTTCGAACTCTCCGGCATCCGCGGATCATCCAGATAATTGTCCGTCCAAGGATAGAGCATGCTGTAGCCGAACGCCGCCGGGGAAAGGGCAATGTCACGATTCAGAAACAACTGGAGGTTGTGGATGACCCAGAGATTGCGCAACGCCTGGAACACGCTTTCGTCGGACATCGTTGGATCAAACGCCTTGGCATTACGGATGAACTGGCGAGTCGCGTTCCGCGCTGCACGGTTGAAAAACAGCTTCAAGCCCGCTTCAGGAAAACCCAGACACCCCCTCGCCATGTCTTGCAGCGTCCGGAGGAAGTCTTCGCGCCATACTTCGCGTTTCGCGTTGGCGCCGGGGTATTGCCGCAACCGTCGATCGATGTCCGCAATGCACTCGTTCGCCTTTCGCTCGCGACTCGCCTGCTCGTCAGGCCCTACGTCTGGCCCGAGTCTGGGCCTGCCTGAACCGGCCGCCTCCCACAACGCGCCGAACCCGACGGTGAGATCCTCGACTCTCTGAGCGAGCGGCTGCGTGCGCCTGCGGCAATCACCTGCTTCGCGGAGACGGCCCCAATCCATTCGCGTCAAGATTGCGCCGGCGCGCTCAAACGCAGACTCTTCTCGCAGCAAGTACCCCGTCTGTGCCTCAAGATTCAGTTTCACTGTTTGGCCTGACCCCCGGATGCTTCCGTTCTCATCATCAGACTCAGGTGCGGCAAGTCCCCGTTGTCGCCCCTTGAAGTATTACCCCGCAACCAGCCCGAATGTTTCAACTGACCGCGCTAATGTGAATTGATGCGGACTTTTCACTCAATCGTGGCTTGCTCGCCCGCAACACACGGAACGAAAAGCCCCGGTCGTTCTCGAACGGCCCTAGTCGTTCTCAAAATGGGTGGAACTACGACGCCTTTGGACTGGGCAATTGGTGCCTGAACCGGAAAAAACTTGGCGGGCCGCTGCTTCCGGTCACTGTTGGTGATACGGCGCGTTTCCAATTGCACCACCGGTACACGCTCATTTTCGGCAAAAACCCGCTCGATGACGTGTCCGGTCTTGAATTGGCGCAGACGAGTATGAAGTTTGTGACGCGTCTGTGCGGTACCGCTCGTATGCGAGTCCTCGATGACGTATGGAGCGCCTTCCAACATGAGTACCATCATGCGTTTGAATTCGGACGGTAGAACCGTTTGCATGCGTCCTTTCCGCCATAGCCCGGTCATCGAAGCAACCGGCATCTGCACATCATCTAACGCCAGGCCGCTCCCGCCGTCAATTGCAGGAATCCGGTAATTTCATTTTGAGGATTCACCTAAAGGTAAAACTTGCGCCGACAGAAAAAGATGTAAGATGGTTAGATTGTCAGGTGCGCTTTTCGCGATAGTCGTTTGACACGAAAGGCGGCACTGCGTGAACCGTTAACATCGAATGCAGTCATATGAGTTTGTTGGATCTCGCCAAAGCAACCGTTGTATGCGGAGCTGTGGCTTTTCTGTTCTATAGCTATCCGGTCGTGGGCCAGATTCTGGCCATCACGTTTCTAAGCCTGCTTTGGCTTTCCTACGCCCGCAAGACAGTCATCAATCTCCGACGGGGGAACTAGCTTGAGGCTAATGGCAACCGCGGGAGCGCGGTCCCTCATTGCGTTTGCGCCAGCTCCACTGTTTCAACCCGCGGATGGAAATCGACTGTATGAACGACCTGAACTCCTTTCGTGGACGGGCCCGCGGCACTGCGATCCAGTGTTCAACCAGTTCCTTCAAACACAAATGCTCCGTAGCCCACGACTTCATCACGCCCTCCGGCCGTGTCGCCCGAGTTGCGCAAATCAACCGTCCGCGCGCTCAAACCGTGGTGTTGGGCAGCGCGGAGCAAGCCACGAATGGGAATTTGTCCGCACGCGTGTTCTTGCCCGACGTCTCGAAACCGCAATTGCTCGATGGCGTGGCTCGTGAAGATGTCCAGCTCCCGAGCGCGGGTATAGTCATGGAAATGACTCAGGTCCGAACTGATGACGAACCGTGTTCCCGGCCCATTCCAAAGCATGTTGATTGCTTCTGCCACATCCTGCTCCGATGCGTCGCCCACCACCAGCGGAACGATTTCAAAATTGCGCAACGCAACCTGGAGAAACGGCAAATGAACTTCGAGTGAATGTTCGTTGACGTGCGCTTCATCCAGGATTTTGACCTGTGGCAGCGAGCAAACCCGGCGAACCGCGTTTTTGTCAACAGGCACAGAACCAAGCGGCGTCGTGAAAGCATCTGCACTGCTTGCCGCCAGGCCCTCAAACGGCACATAGTGCGAAGGTCCGATCAGGACGACGCGTGTGATGACATCGGAGGCTGACGCAAACCGCGTGTAAGCCGACGCCGCAATCGGGCCGGAGTAAATGTAACCCGCGTGCGGCGCGATGACGGCTTTGGGCGCAGCAGCGTCATGCGGCGCAACGCGGTTCAAGAAATCTTCAATTACACGGCGCAACTCTGCCGGATGTGATGGATAAAAGCGGCCGGCGACTGACGGTGGTCGGATTCGTGTGAAATTGTTCGGCGATGATTTTTCCATGGATCCTGCAGCGAACAATCGGATTCAACTTATTCGCACGCGCCGCGGTACACGTTGAACGAAACCGGTAACAGGACCGGGCAGGTTCACCTCCGCCACTCCGCCCCCCGGCCAGATGCCCGAGATTGTTGTCTGACACTTCGGACATTTGCCGTCACTTGTGATTCGATAGTAGCGCACGAGGTAACCGACTCGTTCGATGAGCTTTTCCCGGCAACACGGACAGAATGTGTCTTCCCATTGGCCAACGCGACCGGGCAAATTGCCCGCATAAACGAAATGCAACCCTTCCTCAGCGCCGATTTCCGCTGCACGAACGAGATGCCGTGCCGTCGTCGCGGAGGACTCGGTTATTCTGTATTCAGGATGGAATGCAGTAACGTGCCAGGGAATGTCCCGGCTGACCGATGCGAGAAATCTGGCGATGTCGCGCAATTCCGTCTCGCTTTCGTTGAAGCCGGGCACGACGAGCGTCACGACCTCCAGCCACAAACCGCGCTCGCGAACCATGCGAATGCCCGCAAGGACGCGATCGAGAGTACCACCCAGCTTCCGATAGCGCTGGCTATCGAAGCCTTTCAAATCAATTTTGTATGCGCCTATCCACGGACGCAGAAAGTCAAGCACCTCGGGGGTCGCATTGCCATTCGAGACGAATGCGCACGCAAAACCCGCCTCCTTCGCCTGTTGAAAAACGGAGACGGACCACTCTGCCGTAATCAGCGGTTCATTATAACTCGACACCACCACGCGTGCCCCGCTGCGCATGGCAGCCCGCACAATTTGTTCGGGAGTCACCTCAAGGATGGATGGGCGGGATGCTTCGTCGCGCAGTGCCTGGCTTGTCACCCAGTTCTGGCAATAAGGACAATGGAAATCACAACCGAGCATCCCGAACGTCAGTGCATCGCTGCCAGGATAAACATGAAAGAATGGTTTCTTTTCGATCGGATCGCAGGCCAGACCACCGGCCACATAGCCGAACGGCACCCGCAGTTGGCCACCGTCGTTGAATCTGACCTTGCAGATGCCGCGTCGTCCGGGCGCGATGAGGCACCGATGGCCGCATGCGACACAACGCACACGGCCGTCTTCGGCGTGCCAAAGTTTGCCGACGGACGTGTGCCGGTCCAGCGCCTCGGCCAGTGAGCTGTTCCCCGCTGAAGATTTGGGCTGGCTGGCGTTCACGGCGCGTTTTCTTTGCATCCTGCAACAGATCCGGGCGAGCAGGCCCCACCTGCCAGTGGACTTTCCCGCGGTTTGTGCAAAGAACGGCTCAATGACGGTTTCCACATCCTAGCTTTTGCAGCGCGGGCATTTCACTCTCTTTGAGTCGTGCTCTTTGACAGACAGCACTTCGCTGAATTTCTTCCGGCACTGGCTGCAGATGTATTCGTAGAACTCCATAAGGGATCCTCTGCGGTTTTAAACTCACCATTCACGATTCCGGCTCACGCGCCCGAGACAGGCGTCGTCTTCATAGCGCCGGGCCAGCTCGCGCTTGAACGACCGACGAACTCCGCTGTAGCGGCGCGCTGGTTTCCTATTCGTTGCACAAACTCAAACGCCTTTCCGACCTGCGGAATGGCGTCCCGCGAATTGAATCAGTTCAGGGCAAAGCTCTTTCAATCAGCTTCAACCAATCGCCGAAAGCGTCACCGTGGACCAAATTCCAGCCGCACTCGTGTCCGACGCGGAACCACGCAAGAGATTCTTTCAGATTGATTGGTTGCGGTTTGAGTTTCGCATCTTTCCCCTCGACGGAACGAGTCAAGTAAAGTCTGCCATCGTTTCCGAGACTCAAGTGATTGGGAACCGAGAGTTCACCCGGGGTGTCACATCGCATCACCTGGGACAGAGCCATCCTCGGGATAGTCCCGTCCGCCGCACGGTCTGACTTTTTGGCTGATGTTCGCGACGCCTTCATTGGGTGGTTTTCATATACGTTCAGGAAACCTTGATCTCAACCTGCTGGGGTTTGGCTTTCTCGTCCTTCACCAGGTGCACGGTCAGCACGCCATCTTTGAACCCGGCGCTGACCCTCGAAGGATTGGCATCGTCGGGCAGCGAGAAGCTGCGCCCAAAACTGCCGTAGGCCCGCTCAATACGGTGAAACCTTCTGCCTTTTTCCTCTTTCTCGAATTTGCGCTCGCCTATGATGGTCAGCGTGCCCGTCTCCGCCGTGACCTTCACATCCTCTTTCCTTACTTCCGGCAACTCGACTTTGAGCAGGTATTCGTCGTCGTTTTCGCTGATGTCCACCAGCGGCGACCAATCGGCCACGGCCATGGGTTCTTCCTGGCTCTCGGGCCGGTGGACCGGGAGATGACGCAACAGACTGTCGAGGTTGTGCTGGAAGGCTTCCAGCCCTTTCAAGTGATTCGAACGTGTCAATGCATTCATAATTTCATACCTAGTTGGCGGGTTTGGTTTCGGGCCGCTGCGCCTGCCCGCCAACGGTTCGGGCGGCGACGGTCATGTCCTAAAGGCATAACTTGGATGAACCTGAACTGGCGGTCATTCGTTGATTCCTCCATGACGCCAACCATCAATCTCGGCAAAAGGAGAGAGGCGACGTTGCATGGCCTGCTCAAGAGGAAGTCGCCGTGCTGGCGGATGTCCGTGGCGGGCTCGAGGCCAGCAATTGCAGCGAAACGTCTCGGTTATCGATCGTGTCGAAGGCGACCAACTTCAAAGGCAACTCGGGGAAAGATTTCAGGAGGCGCGGCATAATGACTTCAAGTTTTGCTTCATTCTTCTGCGTTGGACCTGTTGACCGAGTTGTGCGGGCCAGTCGTTTGTCATCTGGCCTTGAAATCAGCCGCCCCTGAGGTCCGTCACCGGAATCGTGAAATTCATGCGCGGGTTAACAAATTCGCCCAGAATCTGCATGTTCTTAAGATGGCGGTTGAAGCAGAAAAAGAGGGCCTCGATCCCTGTTTCAAACAGGTGCGCTTTTTCGCGTTGCATCGTCGACGTGGAAAGGTCCGCTACGTAGCTCAATGTCTTTTTGTTTTGCAGCAATATATTCATAGATGTATCGGCTGCGGTAATGCAGCAGTTCATGGTTTAGACTTTGAATTCAGCCGGACTAGAGAGGGACACCTTGGAAGCCGCCCAGGGAAGCAGGGCCAGATCTAACTCAACCTACCACTCTCTGGGAGCATGTCAACCTCCTGTTACGACGGGTTTCCGTATTTGACTCAGGCGGCGCTTAAGGTCCGCCTGCATCTCTTCTGTGCCTTTGTGTTTAGGGATAACGGCGAGCATCTTGCAGCGCTGTCAGGCGCTCTTCGTCCGTCCCCCGCCTGCCGACACCGCAGATCGGCTTTCTCATAATCCGGTGTCAAGTTTGCTGGCATAGTAGTGAACGTTCAGGCTGAACGGAGCGCGCTCGTTAATGTGCTGGATCCAAACGGAAGTGGCGGCGCGTTCACTTTCGACGAATTTCATGGAAATGGCCGGATTCACTGTAGCCCTCGTGGTGCGTCCAGACGAGTCAATGGATTCCTTCGTCATTGGAAAGAAACCTGTATGCAACTGCCTCTAAAAATGACACTTCAGTTCAACGACGGGTCCTCGGGCATCTGCGCCAGCAACTGATACCTCCACCCTTTCTGCCGTAAAACCGTTTCCCAGAGTTGGCGCGCATTAACGTCGAAAATCAAGGGTATGGAAGCAGGATGCTGAATCCATGCCCCGCATCGCACCTCCTCTTCGAGTTGGCCCGGAGACCACCCCGCGTAACCGGCGAAGATTCTGATTTTTCGGGCGGGTGAGAAGGACGCCTCGATTTCGCACAACCCGTCCCATGAGTAACCCACACTTAAGTTCGGCAGAACGTTGGCGTCTGGAAGGAAAGTCTCAGTGCGCAAGAAACTCATCGCGGAGGGTTCCACCGGCCCGCCCAAAAATAGCGGACATCCTTGAAGCGTCTCCGGCAGGCTGGCGACCAACAGGCCACCGACGTTAGTCCCGCTGGCCCGGTTAAGCACCAGGCCGAACGTCCCCTTAGCGCCCTCTTCGCATACCAGGACCACCGCACGCTCAAAAAACGAGCCACGCAATCGCCCACTGTCGAGGAGTAGCTGGCCCTTAAAAATTAGCTCTGACTTGCGCATATCCTGGTCGTGCCACAGCGCTCACACTTATCCTCGGGCAATTTGGATTTCAGCTCTTTCTGGAAGTAGTCACAAAGACCGAGGCGACGATGTGTTTAATACTTTCGCACTTGCACTTCGGGCATCGGACTTTCTTCTTCTGATGTTCGTCCATCGCCATGGTCAGCGAGAACTTGTTACCGCATTTCTTGCATTCATACTCGTAGGTGGGCATACACCATCCTTTCGAGGTTGACGTTCTCGGATGCGGCCATCACTCCAGAAGGCCAAGGACATCCTCAGAACTCAGGATTTTGTAGTCTTTGTCATCCAGCTTGATTTCGGTGCCGCCGTACTTCGTAATCAGCACACGGTCACCCGCTTTTACTTCCATCGGAATCCTCTTGCCGTCTTCGTCCAGTTTGCCAAGGCCGACGGCGCGGACGATTCCTTCGGTGGGCTTTTCTTTGGCGGTGTCGGGGATAATGACGCCGCCCTTTTTGACTTCTTTCTCTTCGACCGGTTCCACCAGGACGCGATCTCCCAGAGGTTTCAGATGTATCTTCATATTTCCAGTCTGCTTTCGCAGGTTATGGTCATTATTAGCTATCGTTTCTACACGCCACATACGTGGTAAGCTCATTTAATGCAATATAACCGTCCCAACAGAAGAGGCAACCCGGATGGCTTTCTCGGAGCCGGAAGACCACCGAAACAACAAACTCCTCGAACTCATCAAAGACTTGTGAATATTAAGCTGACAGCGCCCGGTATGCTGACCACGCTCGCAGCGTCGCCAGGGATTACTGGGAGGTGACTTTCCCGCACTGCACGAAGAGTCCGGCCGCTAACAGCACGGGCGTAGCCAGGTTGAGTATGACGTTCAGGCCAAGGTACGGGAGCAACTTGGTGATTTCTTACGCATGGCAATACACACCGATCATCGTGGGGATAGCCAGCGGTAGCGTGAGCAGACCCAAGGAAACTCATTTTCGGCAGCAGGCCGGCACCCATTCTAGCCAAGATGACCAGATATGCTGCGGCTAACAAGAGCCCGTAAACCAAACTGCTGCGGCGCGCTCCCAGCACAATGGCGATTTGCTTGCGCCCAACGCTCCCATGCGCAGTCACCCCTCCAAGCAGGGCTAAGAGGCCGAGGACAGACTAATGTGCCCGACCTCGCCAAAGGCCGTGCTGGTGCCAAGCAGCACACATACGGGTGCCAAGAGCAAAAAGGGAACGCGCATCGGTCCCGTGATGAGTTTAATTCGATTCAACAGATTAAGATCGTGTTTCTACGCGTCGCCGATTCATTGCGACAATGCGGGGGCAAATCGGCTGCTTGCCTCACCCATCATTGTATCATGGCAGCGAAGAGGGTTGCGGGCCAAATCCTCAGCCAGCCGGACTCGGCTGCGTTGCCCTTTGGTGGCGTCACTTGGAGCGGGACGTGCGGAGCCGGTGGCACGCTCAAAGTTTGTAGCCAATCTGCCGGAGGAATTTCTTTCGCCATTCAATGTCCGCCTCGCCTTCGATGCCCTTGGGAGCCAGTCCGTCAACGACGCCCGGAATGCCACGACCCTGTTCAGCTTCCGCAATGAGCACCTGCACTCGACCGACTTGATGAAATGGGTCTGCCCGACGATGAAGTTAACGAATTCGGACTCCGCGATCGCGACGACGGTAAGCTTGGTTTCCATTGCAGTCGCATCTTCGAGCCAGCGTGGACACGGCGGTCAAATCCGCAAAGACGCATCACGACTCCTCGCTCTCAGCAATTGCCCAAGGCGTCTTGCTCCAACCCAAGGTTTGGCGATCCAGCACTTCGGCCAGCGAGGGGTTGGCTGGCGGCGGTCCTGGCCCGTCTGCAATTATGGTTTCAGGGGGATTGAACGGGTTCCTCCCACGATGGTCTTCTCCGGTTCCGGGCTCAACGTTCACGATTCCAATTCACGCGCACGAAGCAACCGTTGTCCTCATAACGCAGCGTGAGTTCGCCCTTGAACGACCGGCGAAACGCTTCGCCAATGCGTCGCTGCAAATGGAGGTCCGTTGTCTCGATTCTGAGGGCGGCGGAGTCTTCCTCGGTCTTCATAATGCGATGCAGCGGGTGATCATTCTTTTCGTCCTGCTCGTGATTGCGTACCAGGTTGAGAATCTCGTCCTTGTGCGCGTGGACAAAGCCGCCTCGGAGCGTGACGACGCCGGCTGGATAATTGTCCGATCGTGCCGTCTTTTGAGGCCGGAACCGGCCCAGCAAATAGATCAGCCGGAGACTGCAACTCAAAGGCCCGCCCTCTTTTTCCGCTTTTGTCCTGGCCCGCAAATTGATCTCACAGCCAGTAACGAACTCATGCTCGCTTCCCGTACGATCAGCACCGGGAGCCAGCGTGACGCACGACCTTCTCGGTCGTGCTTCCCATCAAAACGCGTTTCAGTCCAATGCGGCCGTGGGTTGAGAGAATGATGAGGTCGCTGCCCAACTCTCTCGCCACCTCGATGATTTCATATTGGACACGGCCCTTTCGGAGGACGGTATTGCACCGGACCATGCCAGCGAATTTGTCGCGAAGCTCGTGCAATTTCTTATTGGCATCATCCATTGGTTCCACGTCCGGGACGGCGCCCATTCCGGTAGCAGGCATGTGCGACGCCTCGAGCACGTGGAGCAGCGTCAATTCGGCATCAAACTGTTTGACGAACGCGATGGCGTAAAACAAAGCCTTCTCCGTGCACTCCGAGAAATCCACGGGCACGAGAATTTTTCTCAATTTGAACACTGGCGGGGCGGGAGTCGTTTCTTCGTAGACAAAGGGCAAAAGCTGAGTTTCCTTCGGCCCCAGTTCAACGATCACTCCGCCTGTTCTTTCAGCCGGCTTGATTTTCATAGACCGAGCCATAGCTTTTTTTGTTTCTCTGTTTCACCAGGCGGAATCTCGCCTGCCAAATGCTCACGCGGAGGAATCTCAACCCCTTTTACCGAAACGCTTTTCTGATTCTCCGGCGAGTGGGTCCGCTCGAAACTTCGCGAAAGCCCGCCAGACAGTTCGCAAGTCTAATCAACTTTAACTTCGACTTGTTCCGTTTGCCTTTGTCCGTCTCCGAACAAGTGATGGAGCGGACCCGACTGCCGCTCATTTTGATGTTTTAGCTGCCATAAACAATCTCCCGTTTCAGGAACGAACTGCCCTTGCACCGGCCGATCGGAAGTCCGCAAGGACTTCATAGCCCCCGCAGAGTGCGCATGGCCTTCGCGGCGTCGGCATCGGTGTCGAACGCAAGGTGTGCTACGAACTTTTTATTGATCGCCGCTGCCGACAGGCCGTGCAGGTTCAGTCCCTTGTCTGCCAGCGCCCGGGTGATTCTGCTGCCCTGACCTTTTTTGTCCGGCCCTTCGACGCGCACCGCGTGAAGGCTCGTGGCCTGGTCGAAGCCGGCCTGTTGAGCGGCACGACGTCGCGCGGCACCCTGGATGGGAGTCACGAAGACCGCGCCCGTGCCCGGCCTGTCCGGTGCGCGCCGGGCAATCACGAATTCAAGGTTCACGCCTGCATCCGCCAGGGCGCTCAGTCTGGCCGCCAGGCTGCCGGGTTTGTCCTCAAGCGACGCGGCCCAAGTATCAACTCTTTTGACTTTCAGTGCCATAACACATTCTCCTTTCTATCGAACGTCATGCCTTTCCGACCCATTGCCACTATGAGAACATGCTCCCGAACAGTCAATCCCAATTCGGTCTGGGTGGGCGTCTGAACCAAGCGACCAGAATTTGGCCACTTTGCTTGTTTCTATTCCGGCAGCGCTTTGGCCCGTGTCTCGGGAGCAAACGGCAAGATCATCAGTCCTGCCACGTAGATCAACGCGATGGCGCTGGCCGCGTGGCCAAAACCGCCAAGCGCCGTGACGAGAAAACCGGTCAGGAACGGCCCAGTCGAAGCGAGCACGCGGCCTACGTTGAAACAGAAGCCCGCGCCCGTGGCGCGGATGCGCGTCGGATACAGCTCCGGCAGGTAAATCGGAAAGCCGCTGAAGATGCCGTTGTTGAAGAAGCCCAGCAGCGGCAGCAGCAGGAGCACGTGCACGATACGAGCGCGGCGTCAGGAAGGTCACCGGCAGCATCACCAGGCTGCCGACGCACATGAGCCCAAACGCGGCACGTCGCCCGAACCGCTCTGCCAGCGGGCCGAAGCTCAGGTAACCGACCAGCGCGCCGACATTGAGCATCATCGTCGCGTAACTGACGCGACTGGTCAGCGCGGCGGCGTCCAATCCCCGCAGGTCCGGGAGCGAGCGCACCAGCGTCGGCGTCCAGTTGGTCGCGCCCCACAAACCGAACACCGCGACGAACGCCAGCCCGGAGCCGACCAGCGTCGAGCGGAGCAGTTCGCGGTTGGAAAAGCTCCGCCAGTTTGCGGCTTGCGCGTGTCGCCGGCTGCTTTTCCTCAGTTCGTGTGCCTTGACCCAGCGCTCCGGTTCTTTCACCCACAGCCGCACGAACAGCGCCACCACGCGCCGGCGCAACACCCACCACGAAGATCGGACGCCAGCCGTGCTCGCGCATCAGCAGATTGACGACGGCAGCAATGAAAAATCCCGCCGCCCAGGCGGATTGCAGAATGCCTGCCGCCTTGGCCCGCTTGTCTTCCGGCCAGACTTCCGCGACCAGCGCCGCGCCCGCCGCCCATTCGCCGCCGATGCCCAGTGCCGTGAGGAACCGGTATAGCAGCCAGTTGCCACCAGTGTCGCCGACAACGCCGCCAGGCCCGTGAACACGGCGTAGATCAGAATCGTGAAGACCAGCGTCTTGTGCGCCCGAACCGGTCCGCCAGCACTACCAAACAACACGCCGCCGACCGCCCAGCCCATCAGGAAAGATCGAGAAGATGATTCCGCCATACCAGCCGATGGCCTCCGGTGAAACCGCGCCGCCGGCCTGCGCGCTCAACAATTCATGCAAGCGCGGGATGGAGGACGAGGGCGTAAATGGTGGCGTCCATCGAGTCGAACACCCAGCCCAGCCAGGCCACGAACAGAACGAGCCATTGGTAGCGCGTGACGCCGTGATGCCAGGGGCTGGCTTGCACAAGTGCAGATTTTACCCCACTGCGACTTCAGATGAAAGGTTTCCTGTCTCCACCATTGGCTGCGACAGGCGATCCCGGATCATTTTCAGAATGATGAACGACTCGCGCTCGCGTTCTTCCAAGCGCGCCGATGATATAACCGATCGTTTCCCGGTAGTCGGGGATGAAAATTTTCGACAGGGCATTGCAGCGGCGCTGGGTCTTGCGAAGTTCGCGCGCCAGACGCAACACGGCGTTTTCCAGTTCCGCCAACTCGGCCAGCAAGCGGAAGCACTTCGACGAAACGCCGCATGGCCACATCGGTGTTCGCCGAAGTTCCGCCAACGCCGAACTGGACGCTGGCCGGCTCGGTCTTCACCGTCACGCGCGGAATCTTCATGCCCATCAGATGCTGGTCGGCCAGGGTGATCTGGTGGTCCATGCTGACGCCAAGGGCGGCGCGGTCGAGCGCTTCCGAGCCGATGTCCAGCGTCGCTTCACGCAACGCGGCGAAGGCCCGTCGGAAGGCTTCGGCAATCTTCATTTCCGCGTCGCGCGCGCGGTTCAACCGGCTCATCAGTTCGAAGATCAGGATCTGCCGCTTCTGTTCGAGCAGGTCGTAGCCTTCCTCGGCGAAAGCGAGCTGCCGCTTCAGGCCGAGCAGGTTCGATTTCGTCGGCGCGATGTTCAGCTTGGCCATAACGCTTCTCCGTTCAGGCGGCCGCGGCCGGCGGTCGCGACGGGCGCGGCTTCCGCTTTTCTCGCGATAGTGTTGTTCCAGCAACGCGTCGCTGACCCGATGCAGTTCATCGCGCGGCAGCATCGAGAGCACGTCCCAGCCGAGTTCGAGCGTAGTTTCGATGGAGCGGTTTTCATATTCGCCCTGGTTCAGGAAGCGGGTTTCAAACGCCTCGCCGAACTTCAGATATTGCTTGTCGAGCGGGCTCAATTCCTCCTCGCCGATGACGTCCGCCAGACCCGCGCACGCGCTTGACGTAGGCGTAGCAGGCGAACAACTGGCTGGCCAGCGCCGGATGATCCTCGCGCGTGTAGCCCTTGCCCACGCCGTCTTTCATCAGGCGCGACAGGCTCGGCAAGCCGGCGATGGGCGGATAAACGCCGCGCTGGAACAGTTCGCGATCCAGCACGATCTGGCCTTCGGTGATGTAGCCGGTCAGGTCGGGAACGGGATGGCTGATGTCGTCGGCGGGCATGGTCAGAATGGCCATTTGCGTGATCGAGCCCGGCGAACCTTCGATGCGCCCGGCGCGTTCGTAAAGGCTGGCCAGGTCGGAGTAGAGATAGCCCGGATAACCTTTGCGCCCGGGAATCTCGCCGCGCGCGGTGCCGACTTCGCGCAGGCTCTCGCAATAATTGGTCATGTCCGTCAGCAGGACCAGCACGTGCTGGCCGCAGTCGAAGGCCAGATGCTCCGCCAACGTCAGCGCGACGCGCGGCGTCAGCAGCCGCTCGACGCTCGGCGCGTCGGCCAGCGAGAAGAACATGACCGCGCGGGCCAGCGCGCCGGAGTCCTGGAAATTGCGGATGAAGAACTCGGCCACGTCGTGCTTCACGCCCATCGCCGCGAACACAATCGAGAATTCGACCTTCTCCTCCAGCAAGCGCGCCTGCCGGACGATCTGGGCGGAGACGCGGTCGTGCGGCAGGCCGTTGCCGGAAAAGATCGGCAGCTTCTGGCCGCGCACCAGGGCGTTCATGCCGTCAATGGCCGACAAGCCCGGTCTGGATGAATTCGCGCGGATAGCGCCGCGCGTAGGGATTGATCGGCAGCCCGTTGACATCGCGGCGATCCGCGGACAGCGGCGGCGGGCCACCGTCGGCCGGCCGGCCAAGCCCGTCGAAGACGCGACCCAGCATCTGCCGCGAAACCGGCAGGCGAAAACTTTCGCCGAGAAACCGCGCGCGCAGGGTTTGGTTGGAGAGGCCGGTCGTTCCTTCGAGGACTTGCACCACCGCCTGCGTTTCTGAAATGTCCAGCACGCGGCCCAGGCGTGGACGGCCAGCGGGATCGAGAATCTCGACCATCTCGTCGTAGCCCACATCGCGGATCCGCTCGACCACGACCAGCGGCCCTTCGATGCGCGCTGCGCCGACGTATTGCAGCCCGCGATCCTCGATCTTGAAAGTGAACTCGGTCATATCAGGCGGCCTGTTGTTGCAACTTCTTTGCCCAGCGCCTCGAGTTCCTCCTGGACGCGCTGCTCCAGTGCCGCCATCTCCTCCTGCTCGCTGTTGCCGAACGTCGACTTGGCGCGCAGCACTTGCGGCACGCAGGGCAATGCCCGCACGCGCGCCAGCGGCACGCCCGCCTCGAATCAGCTCCCGGCCTTTGCGGTAAAGCGTCAGGATGATTCGCAGCAGAGCGACCTGCCGTTCCGGCGTGCAATACATGTCCTTTTCGTCAAAGGCGCTTTGGGCCAGGAAACCGTCCTTCATGATTTCGGCGATGAACAGGATCAGGCGCTGCGCGTCGGGCAGGACGTCCGGCCCGACCAGTTTGACGATTTGCTGGAGGCGTTCCTCGCGCTGGAGGAGCGTCAGCGCTTCGGTGCGCAGTTCGCTCCAATCGGGCGCACTGCTTTTCCCACCAGGCGCTGACGTCCTCCGCGTATTCGGAATAAGAGCGCAGCCAGTGAATCGAAGGATAATGCCGGGCGTTGGCCAGTTCCGTGTCCAGCGCCCAAAAGCAACGGATGAAGCGGCGCGTGTGCTGCGTGACCGGTTCGGAAAAATCGCCGCCCGGCGGACTGACCGCGCCGACGATGCTCACCGAGCCGCGCTCGCCCGCCAGCGTGGTGACCGCGCCGCCGCGCTCGTAAAACTGCGCCAGCCGCGTCGGCAGCGTGGCGGGAAAGCCTTCCTCGGCGGGCATCTCCTCCAGCCGCGCGGCCAGTTCGCGCAGCGCTTCGGCCCAGCGGCTGGTCGAGTCGGCGAACACGGCGACGTTGAGGCCCATGTCGCGGTAATACTCGGCCAGCGTGATGCCGGTGTAGATGGAAACCTCGCGCGCCGCGACCGGCATGTTCGAGGTGTTGGCGATGAGGATCGTTCGCTCCATCAGCGGCCGGCCGGAGCGCGGGTCTTTCAGTTCGGGAAACTCGCGCAGCACTTCGGTCATTTCGTTGCCGCGCTCGCCGCAGCCGATGAAGACGATGATTTCGGCATCGGACCATTTGGCGAGTTGGTGTTGGGTGATGGTCTTGCCGGTGCCGAATCCGCCGGGAATGGCCGCCGCGCCGCCTTTGCCGATCGGGAAAAAGGTATCAATGATGCGCTGGCCGGTGATCAGCGGCTCGGCGATGCGCAACCGCTCGCGAATCGGCCGCGGCACGCGCACGGGCCATTGCTGGAGCATGCGTGATCTCGCGTGCGCCAGTCGGTGTTTCAATCACCGCCACCGGATCGCGCAGCGTGTATTCTCCCTTTTCGACGATGGAGCGCACCGTGCCCGAAACGCCGGGCGGAACCATGACGCGATGCCTGACCAGCGGCGTTTCCGGCACCTGACCGATGGCCTGGCCGGCGACGACCGCATCGCCGGCTCGCACCAGCGGCTCAAACGTCCAGCGCTTGGCGGTGTCCAGCGGGTCCACCTTTTCGCCGCGCCGAATCCATGCGCCGCTGCGCGCTTGAATTCCCGGCAGCGGTCGTTGAATGCCGTCGTAGATGTTGCCGACCAATCCCGGCCCGAGCCAGACGGACAACGGCGCGCCCGTGCGCCGGACAGGGGCGCCCGGCTTGAGCATCGTCGTGTCCTCATAGACCTGGATGGTGGCGCGGTCGCCGATCAGCCGCACCACTTCGCCCACCAGGCCCAAGTCGCCGACGTGCACCACCTCGTACATCTCGCGCGCCGACATCCCGACGGCGGTCACGATCGGCCCGCTGATGCGCGTGACGACTCGGCTCGGCGGTGATTTGGCTGCGACGGCGATCATGCGGCCACCTCCGTGCCTGCACTGCGCTCGTCGGCGACAAGCGAACGTGTGCACGGCAATCTGCCGCCGCAGTTCCGGCCACAGACGTTCCAGCCGCGCCGGCAAGCCGGTTGTCCCACACCTGGCGGCCTTCGGCATCCTGGACAATCAGACCGCCTCCGTGATCGTCGGCTCATCCGAAATAGTGATGCTCAACGGCGACCGCCCGACGCGGCGAGCGATTTCCCCGGCCAGCCCGTCGCCCAGCGCGACACGATCCGCCGCCGAGAGCTTCACCACGAACGCGTCGCCGGCCATCCGGCTCATCGCCTCAGCCGCCAGCGCGATGATGGTTTCCCGATAATCAAAACCCTCGCGCGCCGCCAGCCGTCGCCGAACGTCCTCGATGAACAGATTGGAGCAATGCTTCGATGCGCGCCGAGCGCAGCCGGCCGGCTTCGACGGGAACGGTCGCCAGAATCAGTTCTTTCCGGCGCGCGGCTTCGGCACGAGCCTGGTCCAGCCGCTCCTGCCGCGCCTTCTCCGCTTCGGCAGCGGTCTTGGCGAGCAAGCGCTTCGGCCTCCTGCTGGCGCGCGGCGAACGATTTGTTCGCTCTCGCGCCGGGCGTCGGCGAGAATTTCCTCGCACAAGACCTCCGGAGAATTCTGGTTCGGTGTCGCCACTTTCAGTCTCCTTCTGGTTAGCCGACGCGGATGCCCACGGCTTCCTGCACGAATTGGCGCAGGCTCTTGCGTCCGGGCAACGGCCCTTCCGGCCCGGGAATTTCGACGATCAGCGGGCGGTCGCGTTCGAGCCGAATCGCCTCCACCTGCTGGCGAATGCCGGCCGCCACCTTCTCGGTGAGGATGATGATGCCGCAATCGGTCTGCGCCGCGGCCTGCTTCGACGGCGGCCGCGGCTTGCTTGCGGCTGTGGTTACGACCTGCCCGGCGACGCCGGCCAAGCGGAACCCGCGCACCGTGTCCTCATCCGCGATGCAAAAAAACTTCACGGGCGCATCCTAGATTTTTTGCAGCAGCATCATGGCGATGGCGAAACCGAGCACGGCCAGTCCTTCCGCCAGCGCCACGAACAGGATGCTGCGGGTCAGCAGTTCCGGTTTCTCCGCCGCCGCGCCCAGCGCCGCCGAGCCGATTCGGCCCACGGCGTAGCCGGCGCCGAGGATGCTCACGGCCACGGCGAACGCGGCCGCCGCGCCCAGGCCGACGGTCTTGTAAACCGACGCCGGGTCGGTTGACGCGCTTGCCTGCCCGGTCTCTGCGGCCATTGCCACCGCGCCGAGCAGGAACGCGCTGGCGAGAACCGCTCCGATTATCCAACGAGACAATTTCATCATATTGCACCTCCGATCACTGGGCGGCAGAGCCGCCAGTTTACTGTTCTCAACACTACGTCCGTCGAACTATGTCGAGCCTTGTTCATTTGCGACCAAACGAAATGGGTGTGAAAGGCTTGTCCAGTGCCGGAAAAAAACTTGCCGAAAAATTCGTAGTATTCGAGACGCAGCGCCTGGACTGACGCGATGATTCCTTCCAGGACGATGGCGACCAGATTGCCGAGAACGATGACCAGCACGCTCACACAGTCCGCCGCCGACGGAAAAATGCTTCACCTCGGCGGCCATCATGAAAGCGGCCACCAGCAAGCGCCGCGTGGCTCATGGCATAAGCCGCGAGACGCACAAAGCTGATGGTGTTGGCGAGGTAGCTCAGAACCGCCTCAAACGCTCCGACGAGCGATTCGGTGATCGCAGAGCAAACAGCCGCCGCCCGGCTCGACCGGATGCACCGGCGCGGCGATGCAGCGCATATTCGATGGGTTCCTTGAGCGCCCAGCCCACGACGGGCAGCACCAGGAACAAAACGACCGCCAGATTCACGAGACCATGCGACTGGATAGCCGCATACCTGGTTATCAACGCCAGCACTCCCCAATAAAACAGCAAGCCCGACCACGCCGAACTTGTCGAGCAAACCGCCGATGACGTCGCCGCGCCGGAAACGATTGATGATGTTCAGAATCAAGCCGAGGCTGATCATCACGACGCCGATCCCAATTGCGCCATACATCAGGCCCATCGGATCACCCTCCAGCGGGTCGTGCCAGAGCGCGTATTTCTTGAATTGCTGCGAGGCCGAAGAAACTTCCGTAAGTGATCCCGAAAACGATGCTGGACAGACCGCCGAACAAGAAGCAGCAGGCCGATGTCGCGCATTTTTTCGGTGCGCCCGGCCAGCAAGCGCGATCAGCCCCCCGGCAGCAAGAACGGCACCGTGGCCCGCGTCGCCGAACATCATGCCGAACATCAACACGTAGCTGATGGCCACGAACAGCGTTGGTTCCAGTTCGTGATAGTTGGGCAGGCCGTAGGCGGACACGAGCATTTCAAATGGACGCAGCAATCGTGGCTGCCGCAGAAGCACGGGGATCTGTTCGTCCAACAGATTCTCCGGAGGAGTAATCTTGATGACGCACTGGCCAGCGGTGGTTTTGTTCAGGCGCTGTTCGAGCGCCAGTGCTTCGCCCGCGGGTACCCAGCCTGTGAGCAGAACCGCAGCTTCCGTGCGCGAGAAATTCTGTCCTGCTTCAAAGAGGCGGCGTTCGAGGTGTGCCAGCTTTTCAATCTCGGCCAACGACCGGGCGAATTTGGCTGCGAGCGATCGGATACCTGCGTTCACGGATTCCAATTCCGCCGACACTTGTTCTTGCTCGCGCTCACTTTTTAGGGATAGCGAACCTGTCGTCGCGCCTTCGACTGCGGGAAGCATCTCATGCTCAAAGCCCGCTTGTTGCAGGACGTCTTCTAGTGCAGCCCGGCCTTGGCGAGTGGTCATCGCAATCAGCGCTTGGCGACCTTCCTGCCCGGGCAACGGCAACAACGCGACGCGGTCGCCGACTTCTTCCTGGAGAGCTTCGAGATTCTCGGACGGCAGACTTCCGGTGACAAAGTGCAGGAACGAATACTGGTCGAAGTGATCTAGCGGAACGTCCAGTCCACGGAATCTCGTCACATGTTCGCAAACCGTGGCCAGTTCGCTCCATCGCTGCATCAAGTGCTGACGACGTTTCAAGGGAACGTCGGCCTGTTCTTCCATTGAGCGCAGGGTTTCGTCAGCCTGGTTCAAAGTCATTGCCGGCAGCCTCTGTTCCTCGGTCGGAGGCCGGATTTCCAAAGAGCGACGGAGATTCTCAACGCCAGTGAGAAGCCGGTCGCAGCGGGCCAGTTCAATAGTCCGATCGCGCGGCGCCAAGGGGGCAGTTTCCGGGCCGGGTTTTGTGCGGGTCAATTCCACCGCGCCTGACTCTCCCAACTCTCGCAATACTACACGTTCATCTCGTTCAAGGAAAACGACACTCAGCCGCATCATGGCCGCCGGCCTAAACATAAACACGCTCCAGGTCAGCTCGTGGGATTAGCCGATTGCGGATGGCTCCGGCAGCCGTGCGGGTCCGAATACCTTCAGACAGCGTGATGAGATTGGCAACCTCCACGCGCCGTATTCCCACGTAACCGACCGCCGTGCCCAGACCCATGTGGCTCCGCCGAAAAGCGCGGTTCGACAAAAGCAAAAAGCGTTTCCAGGCCTGTGCTTCCAGAATCGCTGGATCAATTGCTGTCGAAACTTCGCCCGCTTCGCGCTCGGATGGCAGGGCATCAATGGCCCGTCCCACAGCAAGCATGGCTGCCGTGGGAATGTCTGGCGCAGCCAGCATGGCGCTAAATCGCTCGGTCGGAATTCGGGTCCACCGAATATGCAACGGCGACAACAGCGCCGGCGAGACGCCATAGTGAAATTTCCCCCTTACGACGAGCATGAGATGAAACGCATCCGCTTCTTGAAACACGATTGGCTGAATCAATTCCTTGTCCTCGTCCGAAAGCCGTTCGGTTCTGGCGATCAATTCCTGGAAATAAGCTTGGTCCAGCGCGGCTTCGAGAAAGAAAGGCCGGGGTTGATCGTGATAAATCTGCAGAGCCCTTCTTAGGCTCGTCCGCGGCGCGCCAGAGGGCAATTGTTCCGTAAATTCTTGCACAGACTTCGCGTCCATCAGCGACCTGGACGTCCAGGGCAAGATCATGGGGAAGAGAAAGAAGGTGTTCGTCCGGCGTCTCCAAGGGCGTGCGGTGGATAAACCGGCGGAGCAGCACTTTGATGTTTTCCACTTGAAAGCGGACCAGCATCCAGGCCAGCAGGTCGCCGCCCGTTCCTTCCAGATGTTTCAGAAAGACGGATATTTCGTGAATCAGGTCTTGCATCAACCGACGCTGGAGGTCGGTTGTTGCATGAAACTCCGCCTCCCGATAGATGGCGTGGCCTAGTGCGGAAAGATCAGCCAAACTACACAATACATCGAGCCGCTCCGCTTCGGCCAAACGGCTGCGCCGTCCGTGAAGACGAGCAGCGAGGTAATCCAGATCGTTCACCATCACCCGTGCCATAACACTTTTCTACGTTCGTTGTGGGTGTCCGCACACGCACCGAGTGGCTGCTTCAACGGCACGCTGTTTGTCGGCTTCCTCAAGCCGGACCTGAGTTTCAATTTCTGCGGAAATGGAAGCGAGTCTCTCCTGTTTTTTACGTTCGGCTTCGTGTACTGCCGCTTCCACCATCCGCTCAGCTTCGGCTCTCGCTTCCTGACGGGCTCTAGCGACAATATCCTGGGCTTTCTTCTGCGCATCTGACGAGATGCGTTCCGCCTCTGTTTTGGCCGCTTCGACAATACGCCTCCCCTCGGCCTCGGCTGCGATTACTTTTTGAATCACATCGCGCATGATAATCCATCCCCGCCGCCCGTGATCGCGGGCAACGATCCGCACGCTTAACTTTCCGCTGCCTCCGCAGGACGATCCAAATGGAACCGACGGGTCACTTCATCGCCAAGCATCCGGGCGGTCGCATCGTAGCTGATCCGATCCGTGTTCACGATCACGTGGTAAAGTGTCGGATCGTCGATGTTTCTGTGGAAGTGATCTTTGAGATAGCGCCTTCGACCTTTGTCTTCTTTTTCAAGAAATGCGAGGGCATCCAGCCGTCCAAGATCATAGACTTGTTGCACCCGTTCGATTCTCTTTTCCAATGATCCCACCAGCCGCACATGAAAGACATTTTGCAGCTTGCTGGTGATGACGTTGGCACCCCTGCCCACCAAGATGACATAGCCCATTTGCGCCAGATGCAGGATGGTTTCGGCAGTTTGCTCAACCAGCGTCCATGAGGACGGATGCAAGCCCAACAGTTCTTCCACGGTGTCGGTCAGCATGGATTTGTGGTTCTCCGGCACGAATTCGGCGATACGCTTGGATAGATGATGGTCCTCCAAGACTTTCTCGATCAAGCTCCTGTCGAATACCGTCCACGGGTGGTGACCCGGAGCGTGTGTTTGCAGGAACTCTACCAGCTTTGCTGCAACCGTTCTTCCGCCTGATCCGGTCATGCGGGAAATTGTGATTGCTGGTTTTACCGCCGGTTCAACTTGGCTACCTAGGTATTCCGGACGAAGCTGGCAGTTGATGAACGCCAGACACCGTTCGTATCCAATGTTCTTCCACATATTCCGCTCCTCCTCCGTGCTCTTTCCAAGACATCCGTTGCTATCCGAGTTTGATTAGAATGTACTCTACATTATAAGACGTGCAACAATATTGCCTTATTATTATGGCAGAAAAATTCAAAAAAAGGATCCTCGTGCAAGCCGTGTTTGTGGCGGATACCTCAGCAAATTCCGTTTCACGGGCAACGTGGATGCGAGCATCGTGGATGAGATTGTGCGTCAGAATTCTCCGGCGGTTCTGGTCGTGGTCAGCAATCCCGTGGACGTCCTGACCTACGTCGCCCACCAACGGTCCAGCTAACCGCGCGGACGGGTCATTGGTTCCGGCACCGTGTTGGATAGCGCCCGCTTCCGTCACCTGTTGAGCCGGCACTGCGGAGTGGATGTGCATAACGTTCATGCTTACATGCTGGGTGAACACGGAGACAGCGAATTTGCCGCCTGGTCCATGACGAATGTTGCGGGCATGCCGGTCGAACAGTTTTGTCGCCTTCATTCAAAACACTTCGCAGCACTCGCTCACATTTTTTCCTTTTGCAGTGCCAGCAGAAATGCCAGCAACTCAATGCTTCTGACCAGGATTTCGGACCTAACCTCTGTGACATTCCACATGCCACCGCTAGCCACCACGGTTTTGAACCAGGAAGCCATCAATCTGGTTAGTGAGTGGATTACCAACGGGCTGGCCACTTACCAGAATTTTTCCGACTGGCAGCTGGCATTCTTCAACTCCACCAACGCTGACGCGGCGGCGCCGGATGCGGATCCCGATGGTGACGGCGCTAACAATCAACTTGAGTACCTGCTTGGCGGCGATCCTTTGCGGCCAGGCGATGCCTGGAGCATCAGCATTCAATCCAGTGGTTCGTCAATCCACATTCAGTTCCCGCGCCTGGCCAACCGTGCCTTTGAGGTCCAATGGACAGGCAACCTTCAAGACGGTAAATCATGGGTGGCTTTGGATAATCCTGGCAATCGCCCGTTCTTTTCATCCACTAACGGCCAAGCGGTGGTTGAAGACCCCAACAGCTCTGCATCATCCCGGTTCTATCGAGTGCGAGTTTTCACGCCATGAGAATTTCAGTCGTTTCCCTGCTCTCAGGCAAGGGTTGGAATCAATTCCTGGAGAATGCTGCCCTTGAAATGATTGAGGCGTTGGACTGCGTTGCAATATGAGGTGAATGCCTGGCTGACTTGGACTTCGGCCTTTAGTTCAGCCGTTTCCAGTTGCTTTTGCGCCTGTTCCGCAGTCAGGCGCGCTGTGGTAATTGCAGCCTTGTTCCGATTCCACAGCGGGAGAGGAACGGAGACCTGGACAAATCGAAGTCGCGCGATCGCAATTCCAGGTTGCCTTTCGGAATGAGCAGTGTTTGCCCACGGTCGCGTCCGAGAAAAGCGCTGAGAGCGAGGGAAGCGTTTTCAGCGTCGGCCTGTGCCGTGGAGAAGGGGAGAAGGGCGCGGAGGTTCACAGCCTAGCGTGTAACTGTTATCAATGACCTCATGATTCAGCCGCAGCAATTAGTTGGCGACGAATGGGCCGAATGGTATCGGCTCACGCCGGTGCAACGCTGGCTGGAAAGCGAGAAGCTCTGGCAAACCTATCTCGCGCTGAGAGGTCTACTTGACCCCCGAACCCGATACGCAAAGTCCTTTCTTCGATGCACGCGCACCGCGTCCGCGCCCTGCTCATGGGCGGTCAGGCGTGCGTGTTCTACGGCGCGGCCGAGTTTAGCCGTGACACGGATATCGCTATCCTTGCTGACGCTGCGAATCTCGCGGACCTGCGCAAGGCGGTGGTGACTTTGAGCCAGACCGCTTCCAGTGTGTGGTCGCAAGCTTCCGCGTGAATGTCTGGTCCGGGCACGGCCAAGGATGCAAAAGCGTGGAAGGCCGGTGCGTCGTCCAACCGATGTTCCATCACCACCGCGGCAGGAAGAAATCCGCAATAAATGCGGGTCTGTGCTGGGTTGTCCGCTGCTCGCTCTCGGTGCTGAAATCAGCACCCAGAAGGCAACCTCCAGAAGAAGATCCAACAGATTCTGGATCAGAAGCGAAAGTATCTCGAGTCGGCAATCCGGGATGCGCACGCAGCTGGATTAATCAATGCGAAGTCCATATTTGCCTGTCAAGAGACCGATATTGAATCGCTTCCGAGACGTGCTCGCCTTTGATCTCCTCTGACCCGGCAAGATCCGCAATCGTGCGCGCGACTTTGAGAATGCGGTCGTAGGCACGGGCGCTGAGGTTCAAATCCGTCATCGCGAACTTGAGCATCTCGAGCGTGGAATCGTCGGGTTTGCAGTATTGTTTCAACTCGCGCGTGCCCATCCGCGCATTGCAGGTAATCTTCGGACGTTCCTTGAACCGTTCCTGCTGCCGTTTGCGCGCGGCGATGACGCGCTCGCGGATTTGCGTCGAGCTTTCGCCGTTGCGCTCGCTCGTGATCTCGCGAAACTTCACCTGCGGCACTTCGATGTGCAGATCAATGCGGTCCAGCAACGGCCCTGAGATTCGCCCGAGATAATTCTGAATCTCACGCGGCGAACAGCGCGATTCACCGGGCATTTTTCCATCCGGCGTGCGCGATGTTGCCATTTTGTGATCGGGTTGTGAGGAGCAAATACCTGCCCTCCCGCAACCGGGGAATCCCCGTTCCAAAGGAACCGACCACCCTCGGCGGGCATCTCCGCAAACGGAGGCTCCAGTTGAAACTATTCCAGGCAGAAGCCGCTCGAAAACTGGAGGTTAGCACCGTCACCTTGAGCCGCTGGGAATCTGACCGGCTGCACCCGACCTGGCCCTACTGGCCACGAATCGTCGCCTACCTTGGCTACGACCCTTTCGCCAATCCGGCCCTCGGCAGGCCCAAAGGCAACGAAACCCTAGGCGTTGCCTTTTTAACACATCATCCCACAGCCACGCTGGGGCAACGAATCCTGGGGTTTCGTTTTCAGCAGAGGAAGACCCGCAAGCAATTGGCGCAGGAGTTGGGGATCAGCGTCAAAACGCTCTGGGGATGGGAGACCAACCGGCATCAGCCGAATCGCTCACTATCCCTGCAGATTACGCAGTTCCTCGGAATTGACCCTCTGGTATGAAAGTCCAATTCCAACTCCGCCCTCCAAAACTCGCCTTGGGCTAATTGTATCGGTGCTTCTGGGGTTTGGCAGAGCCATCGTCAACTTTCCCGCACACTGTGAAACTCTGGGTGAACGATGACCACGACTCCACAACGGCCCAGCTCATTTTTCGAGTCATCCCGACCGTCACCGCCGTCGGCCAGCTCGTGCAGTTGGTGGACAATGCGGAACTCGGAATGCGAAACAAGCAACCGTTGTTCGCCAACTTGCTCGCCGCCACATCCGCCTTCGCCCGCGGCAACATGACCTCTGATCTCAATTGTCCCCTTTCCAGAAACAAAGTTCGAGCTATGCGGCTCGTCCGATCCTTTTTACCTCACGCTTGACCAATGCGGAGACGCGATGCTTGGTCAGGTAAACCCGGCCCGTGCTGACACCCAAGGCCTGCGCCACCTCGCACACTGGCCACTGCTTGAGCACATACAGATCGAACATCTGCCACTGCTTCGAATCAATCTGTCCCTTCACCTTCCCGAGCGCAGCGTCCAAAACGGTAGTCTCCCACTCCTTGTTCCAAAGGGCCTCGAGTTGGTCTCCGGCGGAATCGGGCACGCGCTCGATGGTGGCGGTGCGCGTTCCCTCCGCCTCATCTCCGCGCGCTCGGACCACTTGCCCCTGCGACAAAGGCGACTGCCGCTTGCGCAATTGATCCTTCACCCGCCAGTTGCTCAGGTTTAACAACCACGTTTTGAACGAACAGACCTTTGGATCATATTTGAATTCCGGCAGGTTCTTCGCCGCGGCGATCAATGTTTCCTGGACCACCTCCTTCGCTTCGTCCTCCGTCAACCCGGCCTTGAGCGCAAAGCCGAGAATCAACTTGCCATACAGATCGTTGAACTCCTGCCAGCTTGGCTGGTCCGCCGTGTCCTTGACCCGGTGAAGCAAGCTGGACCGCGTGGGATAGGAGTCATCCTTCGGCTGGGTCATAAGCAGCAGCATAGTGTCAACCCTTGAACGGATGGTGCGAGCAGTTCTTTCAACTATTTTCATCTTTCTGAAAGATTCACGTTTTTGGCGGGTTAAAGGAGAGAGCCTGAAACTCAAGTTGATAAAAATGAAAACAAGAATAATAAAAGTCCCATTTTTTGCCCTGGCGTTGTCGGCTGCACTCTGCGCGTCAGCGCTGCCGATCCCGCACCATTTCACCGCCATCACAAAGAGTCCTGGCGGCGACGCCGTGCTGACGCTGGATGGCAGCGTGTCAAATATGTTCAACCTGACCGGCACGATCTCCAATCAGTTCAACCAGATGTTCGATTTGTATCCGGTCGAAGCGTCGGAAGATCTGGTTCATTGGCGCGGGCTGGCGTGGATGATGCGCACCAACAATAATCCTGCTCCCGTTGTTTTTGACGATCCGAGCACTGCGGCGGTCGCGCAGCGTTTCTACCGCACCGCCACAAACCAGTTCCTTACATTTTATCCGGCGCCGACCGGGCCATTCCCGGTCGGCACAGTGGACCGGGTGATGGTGGATCCCGCCCGGACCAATCTCTACCGCTACTTTCCGCCGACTAACGCCTTTATGGTGACGTTTTGGTATCCGGCCTCCACGCCGCCACCGGGAACGATGCCAAAGCTCGCCTTTGATCAGCGCCTGTTCACGGATCTAGCCTGGTTGGCCTCTGTCAGCGTGGATTTTCAGTGGACCAATATTTTTCAAACCGTCGTGCAACTCAGCTTTGCAAACGTTCCATTGGCGTCCAGTCCAGCGACGTTTCCGGTCGTGTTGTTTGCGCACGGTCTGCCGTCTTATCGAAAGACATTCACGCTACAGGCGGCCGAGTTGGCCAGTCACGGCTATGTGGTCGTCTCAATGGATCATCCGGATTGCTGGGCAACCGAATTTCCAAACGGTATCTATCTCTACGGCAACCACAACGGAGATTCGGCGGGACGGCATCAAGACATGACTTTTCTGGTCAATAAACTCGCTGAGTTGAACAGCAGCGACCCTTTCTTCAGTGGTAGGCTGGACTTGAGCAACATTGGCCTCTTCGGGCATTCCGCCGGCGGCTTTGTGATCGATATCGCCCGAACGAATTCGCAGGTGAAATGCGCCGCGATTTACGATGGAACTGTTTTTGCGAACCAGCCGCTACAAAAGCCGTTGCTCATCATGCTTGGCCAGATCAACTCTTATTTCTCGCAAGATAATTCGTTGTTTTTGCAGGCGAATAATAACGTTGCGACCTTCCTTCAAATACTAGGGGCGAGCCATAACACCTGCACCGATGGCGCCTGGGGAGTGAATCTGCCAGGGGGGCGCAGTCCGAACCGCGCTATTTCCGACTGTCTGCTGTGGTTTTTTGGCACCTACCTCAAGAGCGCGGCACCCTCGTTCCCGACCAATGCGGAAATCTACAACGTTCAGAGCAGATGAAGGAAAGCACTCTCCTATGAAAGCAAAAATCCCGGTTCTATCACTAGCGCTGGCAACCAGCGCATTAGGGCAACCTGCTATCACAACTCAACCACTCTCCCAAACTAACTATGTTCGCACTACCGCCACGTTCATAGTGGCGGCGACCGGAACCGAGCCGGTGACTTATCAGTGGCAATGGGACAGACCTTCCACCGATTTCACCGACCTTTTGGACGAAACCAACGCCATCCTGACGATAAGCGGTGTTCAAACGAATGACGCGGCGAACTATCGCGCCATCGTAACAGATGCCACGGGAAATACCAACAGTATAGCCGTGCACTTGACGGTCCTCATTCCGGCGACGCTGTTCATCTCACAATCCGCGCCAGGATTTGTGACGCTGTCGTGGACCGGCAACATGGCTCTCTTGGCGGGTCAATTCGGGGCCAGTGGAAACATAAATTGGTATATGCTCACGAATGCTTCGCCGGTGACACAACCAATCTGGACGAACGGCCCCGAGTTCTTTCGGTTGGTGGCGCTCGAAACAGTGGATTTGCAGGGGCACTTGGATCTGTGCAACCAAGGCCAAGTCAAAGACTGCGAGGAATGCATCAAGGATTACTTCGTGTCAAGGCCCGGACCCTGGCCGGCTAGTGGCGAGATGGAAAGCGCCGCATCCATCGGGGTTGAGCTTGGTTCGTCCTATTGCAGCCACGCGCTGAGCTGGCTGCTCGCACTCCGTTGGGGCATTCAACCGCCCTTTTATCAGCCGTAACGATCGGAGGATGGAAACCAAGGCGTATGAAAACAAACCTCTGTTTTTTTGAAACCTGCCCCAAGAGCACGACACCCTTATTCCCGACAAATGCGGATTTCTACAACATTCAGAGGAGATGAGAGCAGTATCGCCATGAACATCACCAAGCCCGACATGAATGTATGAAGACAAAGGCACGACAAAATCTGGTTCAAACCTGCCTGCTAGCGGCGGCGCTGACGCTGCCTGCCGCAGCGCAAGCCCAATTTGGTTATACGACCACTAACGGCGCGATCACCATCACCAACTACACCGGCCCTGGCGGCGCGGTGACCGTCCCCAGCACAATTAATGGCCTGCCAGTCACCAGCATCGGTAATCGTGCCTTCTGGTATAACGAGGGCATCACCAGCGCAACGATTGGCAACAATGTCACCAGCATTGGTGATGGTGCGTTCTTTGCCTGCCACAGCCTGACGAGCGTGGCGATTCCAAACAGCGTCATTAGCATCGGGGAAAATGCGTTCGCTGCCTGTGACAGCCTGATGAACGTGACGATTCCCGACAACGTTACCAGCATCGGAGAGCAGGCGTTTGAGGGGTGCGCCGCATTGACCAATGTTGATATTGGCGACGGTGTGACCAATATCGAGGGGTTTGCGTTCGCGGCGTGCTATGAGCTGGCCAACGTGAAAATTGGCTTCGGAGTCACTGTCATCGGGGGCGGGGCATTTTTGTGGTGCAGCAATCTTACCAGCATCACTATTCCTGACAATGTCCTGGACATCCAGGGGCTTGAGTTTGATTCGGGCGCAGCTGGCGCGTTTACAGGCTGCTCCGGCTTGACAAATATCAGCATAGGCCAGGGTGTCACCAACATTGGTCATGCTGCGTTCTACTCCTGTTCCAGCCTGACGAGTGTGACGATTCCCAACAGCGTCATCAGCATCGGAGACGAGGCGTTCTCCTTCTGTTTCAGCCTGACGAACGTCACGATTGGCAATGGTGTCACCAACATCGGATTTTATGCGTTCAGTAGTATCGGATTTGATGCGTTCAGTGGTCGCTTCAACCTGACAGCGATAACGGTGGACACGAACAACCCTGTCTATAGCAGTGTCAATGGAGTGTTGTTCGACAAGAGCCAGAACACGCTCATTCTGTATCCGCCCGGACTCGGCGGAAGTTACACGATTCCCGAAAGCGTCACCAGCATCGGAGAAGAGGCGTTCGCCGGTTGTTCCAGCCTGACCACCGTCACAATTCCCAACAGCTGCCATCAACATCGGAGACGGGGCGTTTGATTCCTGCGCCAGCCTGACGAATGTGACGATTGGCAACAGCGTCACCAGCATCGGGGATTTTGCGTTCAACGACTGCTACCAGCCTGACCAGCGTGACGATTGGCAACAGCGTTACCAACATTGGAGGTGCGCGTTCTTTTACTGCACCAGCCTGACGAGCGTGACGATCCCCAACAGCGTCACCAGCATCGGAGGCGAAGCGTTTGCTGGTTGCTTCAACCTGACGCAATCACGGTGGACACGACAACCCTGTCTATAGCAGTGTCGATGGAGTCTTGTTCGACAAGAGCCAGGCCACGCTCGTCGTATATCCTGGCGGACTCGGCGGAAGTTACACAATCCCCGACAGCGTCACCAACATCGGAGACGGGGCGTTTGAACGTCTGCGCCAGCCTGACGAACGTGACGATTCCCAACAGCGTCACCAGCATCGGGCATGAAGGGTTCGTTTACTGCACCAACCTGACCAGCGTAACGATTGGCAAAAGTGTCACCAACATTGGTAGTGGGGCGTTCGCTTATTGCTTCAACCTGGCCGGCGCATATTTCAAGGGCAACGCCCCTGCCGCTGATGGGAAGGTGTTCACCGGTTCTCTATGGCTATTATTATTACGGGACGGCCTACTATTTACCCGGCACAACCGGCTGGGCTGCTTTCTCCACCAACACGGGTATTCCGGTCGTGCTGTGGCTTCCACTCTTCCAAACCGGCGATGCGAGCTTCGGCGTGCGGACGAATCAATTCGGATTCAACATCGCCTGGGCCAGCGGCCAGACCGTCGTGGTGGAAGCCGCCAGCAACCTGTCCAATCCCCTCTGGACTCCGGTAGCCACCAACATTCTCACCAGCGATTCGGTTTATTTCAGCGATCCGCAATCGTCCAATTATCCCGCCCGCTTCTACCGCCTCCGTTCGCCCTAGGAAAGGAATGGCAAAATGAAAATCGGAAGGCCAGATTTGGGAATGCAACCCCGGTGCGAGCCGCCGAAAAAACACCGCGAACTTCCGTCAGCGCGGTCGGCAATTCGCCTTGGCTTCACGCTCATCGAACTGCTGGTGGTCATCGCCATCATCGCGATTCTGGCGGCGCTCTTGCTGCCGGCGTTGAACGGCGCCAAAAGAAAAGGGTTGGGCGTCGCCTGTCTGAACAATCTCCGGCAATTGTCCACCGCCTGCAAAATTTACACTGATGACAATCAGGGCAAACTGGTTTCAAGCTGGCCGCTGGGTTCCGGCAGCGACCCGGTGAATCCATTTTCGTGGTGTCCGGGTTGGGCATCCACGCAGCCTCACGACTCCGCGTATGGTCCCGCCCCGCAATTCAGTTGCACCAATGCCTATGCTCTCCAACAGGGCACCGTTTGGCCATACATCAAATCGGCGGGTGTCTATCGCTGCCCTGCGGATAGCCGGAGCATTGGGGGACTGCCGGTGGTCCGCAGCTATTCAATGAATTCGTGGATGAATGGACGGAGTGACGGCGATCCGACGGGGAGTTCAAACTTTACAACCCCTGAGAGGGACTCGGGGCTGACCTACGTCTTGTTCCGGAAGGAAAATCAAATCACCCAGCCCTCCCGAATGTGGTATCTGATTGATGAAGATGGCAGCACCATCAATGATTCCATGTTTGTCGTGGACATGGCGCCGGTAAATGGAATGTTCGACCTTCCTTCCACGCGGCACGGCGGCGCTTATGAACTGGCCTTTGCCGACGGGCATCTGGAATCGGACAAATGGCTCGCCCCCAGTTCCGCCTGGGACGATGGAACCTACCCGGATCCTGATTGGGAAAAATTGAAAAGCGAAACCACGGTGAAAAAACAATAGAAATCACCGGCTATGAGACCCACCGAATCAAGAAAAGCATTTACGTTGATCGAATTGCTGGTCGTCATCGCCATCATCGCGATTCTGGCGGCGTTGCTGCTGCCGGCGTTGAGTCGGTCCAAAGAGGATGCCCGCATGACCCAGTGCCTTGGCAACGTCGAGCAAATCGGTGCCGCCTTTCAAATGTATCTCAACGACTATGATGCCCGATATCCGACCACTACCGGCCAGAATTGGAAGTCCTTTCGGTTAGGTGGTGGCGATCCGGATCCGAGCGCGCAGGCTCGATTCGGTCTCGAATGGGCGACGAACCGGCTTCTATCGCGTTACACGAGCAGCGAAACCTGGCGCTGCCCCTCCGACCGCGGGCAGGATATCTCGCCATTTATGCCACCGTTTGACAGTGATTATTTAACGGTCGGCACCAGCTATAAATATAGTGCCGCTCTGTGGCATGGTTGGACGTTGTTGCCGCAAAAAGATTCTACGAACGGCGTGGCCGGCAAGAAGGAAACCTGGGTGAACAGTCCGAGTCGTTTTATTTTAATCCATGAGCCGCCCGCGACGCCCTATTTTGGATACGGGCAGTGGCATTATTTCTTCTGGCATTACGCTCGCGGGCCGAGCACTGTCATCGGGGATTTGACCAACGTCAGGGACCAGTTTATTTCTCCGGCTCTCTTTGCCGATGGCCATGCCAGCAAGCAGGACTTCACCCGCGAAATCACATCGCTGCCGCATTTTCCGTCCGAGCCTACGCTGGATTGGTATTTCTATGAGCCTGCGGGACCCGCCATAGCGCCCCTGAAAGACCAAGCGCGACCAGCGATGGCTCAGTTCAAGTTTCGCATTCAGGTTTGTTCCGCGACACTGATTACTTAATTGTCGCCGCATTTGTTCGGGAAGGTGCCGTAGTCCCGTCACTTGGGAAAACTTCCCGGTTTCTCCGGTTGCCAAGCAAGTTCAAGATCAACGGCGAGGTCTGATCAAGCACCAAAGCGTGCTCCAGAACCTTGGGGGCGTTGCTTCGGCCAAGTCGCGTCAGGAAGTAGCCATAACAAGTCAGCGCCATGCGACTGTCGGGGTCGGCTTCCAGTGCTTGTTTGAATTCGCTCTCGCCTTTCCCCGGGTTACGTTCATTTAGCCAGAGCATGATTGCCTTCGCTGCATGGGTTTCCGTACTGTTCGGCGCAATCCCGGCGAGGTCATCGGCCAACTCATTCAGCCTGCGTATCTTTTCATCAGTAAACGAAGCCTCGATGTTCACATCCATCAAGGTAGCTTCGAACAATCCGGCGCTGGGTGGAACTGACCTCGGCTCCGCTTTCTTGGCTCTGGCGAACTCGATTGTCGCGTTACTAAACCCTTCGGCTGTGCCGAGGCGCAATTGGGCATAGCCGTTTGAATACGCTAAGGCTGCCGCCCCGTTGTTCAGCGCGGTCGCAGGCGTGCCTGGCTGGGTCAGAGCTTGCCAAAAGAATATCGCGGCTGCACCAGTCGCGACAATGATCGCGGCGGCGCGGACGATTGTCCAAGCGATCCGCGTGCGCTGCTGCCGCGTCCGCTTCTGTTTGACCGATTTGCCCTGTCCCAGCAACGCCAAATTCGGCGCATCTCGTCGCAAGTCTGGTAGCGCTGTTTCGAATCTTGCGCGCAAGCTTTCAGAATAATTTCGTTGAGTTCAAACACCTGCTTCGCATCCGGCCAGGCGCGCAGTCTCCGGCAAGTTCCGGGAATTCGCGGCGGTCCATTCCGGTGACGGCTTCGTAGAGCACTTTGCCCAAGGCGAAAATATCCGCCTGCGGCGTGCCCGGCCCTTCCGGCGGCAGATAGCCTTCCGTGCCCACAATCGAGCATTGGTCGCTCGCGTCCGTCACCAGCCCGATGTCCGCCAGCTTGGGCCGGCCATTCACGAAGATGACGTTCGACGGTTTCACGTCGCGATGCACCAGGCCGTTTGTTGCAGATGCGCAAGCGCTTCGGTGAGCGCGAGGCCGATTTCCAGCACGCGCGCGGCGGGCAGACGGCCTTGTCGAGATCGGCGCGCAGGGTGTGCGGGGTGTAGTCGAAGTCGAGGATCTGGAGGTGTCGAAGCGTGGAGATGTTCGGAGCCTGCGCTTTCGTGTCATCATTCTGACTTCCTTCACTCTGACCTCGCTGCCGTCCTCGACGCGTCCGCCAGCTCCATCACGTAGTAGAAATATCCCTCCGCCTCGTTGCGACCGATGTGGAAGAGCGCGAGCTGGCTGGGATGCTCGCGGGAGATCCGCTCGAAGCGTTGGATGCCCTCGAACTCGCGCTGGAACGGACGCTCGTCCTCGAACGGTCTCGCCACACGATTTTGGCGGCGCGCAATGCGCCGGTGGCCTTGCTGCGGGCCAGCCACACGTCGCCGTACGCGCCGCCGCCGATGCGCCGCAGCAATTCGTAATCGGGAACGGTGGGGACATTCGTCGAAGTCCCGGCAGCTTCGAGCTTCGCCGGTGGGCGCTCCTTTTCTCCCGTTGCTTTGGCCGCATCGTCACGCCCTTGAACTGGACCTGGCGGATACATTTGGGAACGGGAGAACTCTATCTGTCCCGCCATCTGTCTGCAAGTTCAGGCATTGCGGGTGCGCGCGGGTTACGTCCTTTCCAGTATTTTCAGCGCCATTTTGATCGCCGCCGAGTTAACGACCGGCCTGCTGGTTTTCCCGTTGGATTTACGATCTGGGAAACATGATCCCCGGAAGACTTACAGCGGAACCATTACAAAACCCCTGTAAACATTGAGCGAAATCGAGCTGGCGGAAGGGGTGGTTTCTGAACCCTTTTTGCCATCTGGTGATCAGTGCCGTAATGCGGGATTCGCACACTCCAGCGAGACGGACAATTTAGGCAAGCTTTCCCCCACTCGGAGACGTTCGTAGCCAAGAAGCTGCTCCGGCACCTGGTTTTCGTTTGGCATCCCTGCTGCGTTGGTTGGCGTGTGAAGTTCAATGTTCGTGATACGGCCGAGGGAGTATTCCAATTGAATGTAACTGCGTGGCGAGTTCTTCAGCTCCATATCTGTCTGTCAAGAGACCGATATTGAATCGCTTCGGAAACGTGCTCGCCTTTGATCTCCTCTGACCCGGCAAGATCCGCAATCGTGCGCGCGACTTTGAGAATGCGGTCGTACGCACGGGCGCTCAGGTTCAAATCCGTCATCGCGAACTTGAGCATCTCGAGCGTGGAATCGTCGGGTTTGCAGTATTGTTTCAACTCGCGCGTGCCCATCCGCGCATTGCACGTAATCTTCGGACGTTCCTTGAACCGTTCCTGCTGCCGTTTGCGCGCGGCGATGACGCGCTCGCGGATTTGCGTCGAGCTTTCGCCGTTGCGCTCGCTCGTGATCTCGCGAAACTTCACCTGCGGCACTTCGATGTGCAGATCAATCCGGTCCAGCAACGGCCCTGAGATTCGCCCGAGATAATTTTGAATCTCACGCGGCGAACAGCGCGATTCACCGGGCATCTTTCCATCCGGCGTGCGCGATGTTGCCATTTTGTGATCGGGTTGTGAGGAGCAAATACCTGCCCTCCCGCAACCGGGGAATCCCCGTTCCAAAGGAACCGACCACCCTCGGCGGGCATCTCCGCAAACGGAGGCTCCAGTTGAAACTATTCCAGGCAGAAGCCGCTCGAAAACTGGAGGTTAGCACCGTCACCTTGAGTCGCTGGGAATCTGACCGGTTGCACCCGACCTGGCCCTATTGGCCACGAATCGTTGCCTACCTCGGCTACGACCCTTTCGCCAATCCGGCCCTCGGCAGGCCCAAAGGCAACGAAACCATAGGCGTTGCCTTTTTACCTTCCGGGTTGCCAGTCAGCCTTGGCCAACAGCTCATCAGGCGACGCATGGAAATGAAGAAAACGCGCAAGGAATTCGCCAGGATACTCGGGCATCAGCGTCAAAACCCTCTGGGGATGGGAGACCAACCGGCATCAGCCGAATCGCTCACTATCCCTGCAGATTACGCAGTTCCTCGGAATTGACCGTCTGGTATGAAAGTTCGATTCCGACCACCGGTAGCAACCTCAAATATATCCAATATTTACAATGGTCTAATGCACATTCATCGACTCTGAATTGCCACAAATTGTGTCTAAACTGTTACACGCCGAAGTGAAATCCGAATCAACGACCATCCGCGCGCGTCAGTGAGGAAAGGTGGAAACGTCGACTGGCGGAAAGAGGGGTTGCTGAACCCCTTGTGTTATTTGGGATTCGGGGCCATAAGGCACGATTCGCCCCCTCTTCAATTCCAATGGCGAAATGCTCTAGCCGGGTGACTCGACGGGACGACGTGCTGTGTCTCCCTAAAATCCAACATCTTCGCCTTTGGGCTTAAGGCTTATAAGATATGCGACGAGATCATCGATTTCGGCGTCCTTGATCACGCTGCCCCAAGCCGGCATGTAAAGAGGAGGCGGCGGACGTTTCAGAATCAAGCGCAGGAATCTCGCGCTGGCCTTTTACGATGCGGGTTTTCAACTCCGTCTTTCGTGTAACCATCGGCGACGTAAGTCAGGCCGGGAACTAGTTGGGCGGTTTTGGCGTTGGGATTGGGCACGCCACCTTTGCCGTCGGCGACCGTGGCAACCCGCACAGCCGTATTTGCGATAGACTTCGCGACCGCGTTCGACCGGGCCCATCAGCGACGGCAGACTCGACGCCACGTTCTGCTCGCGCAGATGCAGCAGTAAATCCGTCAGCGCGCGGGCCTCGGCTTCGGTGAAACCGAACTTGGGCATGACCGTGCCGGGTGTGACGCTCTGCGGATCGCGGAAATGCTGCATCATCCATTCGGGCGACCGGCGCATGCCCACGTTGTCCAGCGCCGGACCGACCTTGCCGCCGTTGCCTCCGATGGAGTGGCACCCGATGCAGCCCTTTTGCTGGAACAGCCGCTGTCCCTCGCCGGCGCTGGGGATGACTTTCATCGAAGCGTAGTAACCGGGCGCCGATTCGCCGGTCTGGCTGAGCATAAACAAAACGATCGCTTCGAGATTCGTCTCGGACAATTTCTGTGGCGGCATCGCGGAACCCGGGGTGACGGCGGCCGGCGTCAGAAAATGTTTCTTCAGCCATTCCGGCGAGCGCCGCGCGCCGACCTTGTCGAGTTCCGGCCCGATGACGCCGCCCACGCCGCTGAGTTTGTGGCAGCCGCGGCAGCCGCTGTCTCAAACACCTGCTGGCCGCGGGCCAGTTCCGGCGCGGCGGGATTGTCGGCCGCTTGGTGGCACTGGCCGCAGGATGCCTGGATGTATTGCAGCGGCAGCATCGGCTGGTCCCAGTGCGCACGTTGCCGTGCGCGCCGGCGGCGGTGGTGGCGCGGCCCTGGCCGCGATGACAGACGGTGCAGCCGAATTTCTCGAACGGATGCTGCTCGTGCAGCGGGTGGTAGGCCAGCGGTTGCGGGTAGCCGCCGTAGCTGGGATCTTCCACCGCCAGATGGCAGGTGGTGCAACGGTCCACGCGATTCAGTTCGGGCAGCACGATCTGCCGGATTTCGACGGGGAGGCTTCCGGCCATCGCCTTCTGCTGCGGAGTGGTCGCGCGGCGGATTTCCTCCTGGATGTACTTGCGCTGCTAGTCCTTCCATTCGCGGTATTGTCCCTGTAATAACCGACGACCACCAGCCCGCCGACCAGCAGGCCGAGCACCGTGAACCAGGGGTAGAATTTGCGGACGGAGCCGTGTTCATTTCAATGGCCCTCCGTCATTGCGGGTGCTGTTTCCACGGCTCGAACCAGCCCCAGTTCGGGCCGCGGAAAAATGTGCCGATGACCGTGAGCACGATGGCGATGACCAGGCAGATGGTGAAGATGGTGTTGGCCACCATCCGCTCGCGGGCAAACCAGCGGCCGACGCCTTCGCGTTTGCGATCGAGGTAAGGCAGCAGCAGCAGCGCCGTTACCAGCAATCCCGGCACCACCACGCCGCCCCAGAACGCCGAGTAGCTGACCAGTTCCTGCAGGCCGAGAAAATACCACGGCGCTTTCGCGGGATTCGGCGGATGGATCGGGTTGGCGATTTCCTCCAGCGGCGCGTTCCAGAAAATCGCCAGGAACAACACCACCGCCGTGACGCACAGGAACAACAGCATTTCGCGGAACACCAGGTGCGGCCACGAGAACACTTCGTCCTCGGGTTGATGCCGACCTGCGGGCGTCGTGCCGCGCGCCAGTTCCATCAGGCCGTAGGTCTTGTTCGTCGGCAATTGCGCGAGGTCGAATCTCCTCGACGACGTCGCCCGGTTCGTCGGGACGCGCCAGCCCGCCGTCCTTGCGCACGCGCCACAGGTGAACGGCGACCATACATAACGCCAGCCGTCGGCAGCACAATCACGTGCAGCGCGTAAAATCGGATCAGCGCCTCCTGCCCGACCACGTTGCCGCCGAGCAACAGATATTTGAGTTTCTGCCCGATGACCGGCGCGTAGCCGGCGATGCTGGTGCCGACGGTGATGGCCCAGAACGCGAGCTGGTCCCAAGGCAACAGATAACCGGTGAAGGACAAGCCAGCGTCAGCAGAAACAGCCCGACGCCGATCACCCAATTGAACTCGCGCGGGCGTTTGTAGGCGCCGGTGTAAAACACGCGGCACATGTGCAGCATCACGAACAGCACCATCAGATGCGCCGCCCAGCGGTGCATGTTGCGCAGCACCAGGCCGGCGGAGACGACGAACTCCAGGTCCTTCATGTTTTGGTAGCGCGTATCGGTGCTGGGCACGTAATAGAACATCAGCAGCACGCCGGTGCCGATCAGGATGAGAAACAGGTAAAGCGAAATCAGCCCCAGCCCGAGCGTAGTGCGGAACTTGAGCGCGTGCCGGTTGACCTTCGCCGGCTGAATGTGCAGCAGGAAACTGGAGATCATCACCTGCGAGCGCTCGAGGTTGCTCTCGCGGCAAGCCGACGCGGAAGATCGAGCGGCCCACGCGCGTGCGCTGCAAACTTTTCCAGAGGCGTTTGAGCAGAGGCGCGTTCACATCACGAACCAGGTATTTATCCGGCCTCAACTGCTGCGGTTTCGATCACCAGCAGCCGTTGTCCCGGCTCAGGGTCACCTGAAACCACGCCAAGGCGCGCGGGGCCGGTCCGCTTTTGACCGCGCCCGTTCGTCGAACACGCTGCCGTGGCACGGGCAATGAAAGCCGTGTCCGGCGCGGTTGACCGTGCAGCCGAGATGAGTGCAGATCGCCGAGAGACAGCGCGAAACGTGTTGCCCTTGCGGAACAGAAAGACCCGCAGTTCGGCAGGAACGTCCGAGCCCTCGGGATAATCGTCCGGCTTGCGGGCCTTGAAGCGCTGGTTCGGCTCGTACAGCACGTTCGGAACGAGAAAGCGCCCGGCTGCGGCCGGTGAGGCCGCGACGGCGAAGGCAGCCGGCCAGCCAGCCCAAGGTGAGTTGGAAGAAAGCTGCGTCGCGGAACGTCGTCTTGATTCATTCGGGACTCGAATGGTTCATATCACGCCGGCACCAATTCGACGCGTTCCATCGTGATCGCGCCGGTCGGACAGCGCACGGCGCACAGGCCGCAGCGGATGCAGCGGGTCTCGTCTTTGATGATCGCCCCCTGTTCGCCGCGCTGCGGGCACGCGCCCGTAGCGGGCGAGAAGCGCGGCCTGCAATTTCTCGTCCCCGCGCAAGTCGCGCAGACATCCACCAGGCGCAGACAATTCTCCGGGCAAACGTCCGCGCAGCCGCCGCAGAGAATGCACTTGTCGCCGTTGAAAACCGGGCTGATGTGGCATTTCAGGCAACGATCGGCCTGCACCACGCGCTCCGGGCTCCGGATAAACCTTCTCCACTTCGGCGATGCCGATGCGGCGATCCAGCGGCAACGTCGGCGGCGGACGGCGCGCGAGCTTCTCGTAATCCGGCGTCATCCGGTACTGTCGCGTGTTGATAAATCGTCACGCGCGCCTTGCGGGTTCGGCTCGGGCACGCGGCCGGTGAGAAATTTGGCGATGGAACGTCGCCGCGCGCTGGCCTTCGGCAACGGCGGTGATGATGATTCGCGGGCCGAACGCCACGTCGCCGCCGGCAAACACATCCGGCCGCGAGGTGGCCATGCGTCTGCGGATCGGTTTGCAAGCGTGCCGCGCGGCGTCAGCTTTAAATTGTCTTCGGGCCGAATCCAGGAAAGGTCCGCCGCCTGGCCGATCGCCAGCACCACCGTGTCGCAATCCACCGTCTCCTCGCTGCCTTCGATGAACTGCGGATTGAACCGGCGGTTCTCGTCGAACACGCGGCTGGCACTTGATCAGTTCGATGCCGGTGACTTTGCCGTCGCTCCCGAGGATGCGTTTCGGGCCGAAGCGCGTGTGCAGCCGGATGCCTTCTTTTTCGGCCTCCTCGATTTCCTCGCGCGCGGCGGGGATTTCGTCGAGGTTCTCCAGGCAGATACATGTGGACTTCGGGCACGCCTTTGCGGATGGCTTCGCGCGCCACGTCCAGCGCGAGGCGGACCTCGTCGGGCGCTTCGGGCTCTCGCGCGGTCAACTCCTCCAGCGCGGCGGCGGCCTGGTGCAACGCGGCGCGCAATTCCGCCTCGCTCATGCCGGCGAACTTTTCGGCCTGGCGCACGACCGACCGCGCCACATCGAAGGCGACGTTGCCGCCGCCGATGACGACGACTTTGCGGCCGAGCGACACGCGGAAGCCGAGATTGACGTTGAGCAGAAACTCGATCGCCCGCAGCACGCCGTCGTGTTGCACGCCCTCGATGGCCAGCTCGCGGCTCTTGTGGGCGCCGATGCCGAGGAACACCGCTTCGTAACCCTGCTGCTTGAGGTCCGCGAGAGCGAAGTCGCGTGCCGAGTCCTGGTTGAAGCGAATCTCCACGCCGAGCGATTCGATGGCCTTGATCTCCGCCTGGATGATCTCGCGCGGCAGCCGGTATTCGGGCACGCCGAG
>CAVXEG010000012.1:0-5559 GCA_963760675.1 uncultured Verrucomicrobiae bacterium | reverse complement strand
CAGAGTGCCGATGCTTGCCAGGCGGTCCAGGCGCTGGATCTGCCTTTCGAGTTTGTCTGCGGCTGAGAGATCCCGAAGCAGGAACACCATCGTGCCGGCGGCTTGTTGCGGTGAAGCAGGAATTGCTGAAACGGTTAATTGCTTCCGTTTGTTTCCAGTCAATTCAATCTCGACTCGTCGGTCGGAAACGATTTGACCGGATTTCCTTGCCTCATTGAGGATGATTTCGAGCGGCGCGGGCAGTTTTCTGGATTGCAGTTGCGCCGGTTTCTTCGCCCATCCAAGAAGCCGTTCGGCTTCGGGTGTCGCCGTGAAGACACGGCCCTGGGAATCAATTGTGAGCGCACCAATTGCGAGGCATTCATGCAGAATGTCTTCGAACGTGATCCCCTCGTAACCCGTTTCTGCATAGCTGAGGTGTTTCGTCGGCATCAACTGGCGCGCTGAGATGTCTTTCTGACGCGAGCGCGGATCGGCTCATCGTTTACGGCCCCGCCGCATCTCGGTGATGGCGCAATATCATGGCGGATGTTATCCGATTTCAAGCCAATTGAACAGCGCAGCGCAAATTGGGTCATGGTGTACACCACGACCGCAAATTGCTCAGGAAGAACTTTCCCGGCTTGTATGGGACAGCGGGAATCCTGATTCGCACTCTGACTGACTGTTGGACAATCTCGTCAGAAATGAGGACCACTCACCACTCCGACGGGACTGCACGAGGCAGTGGAGAAGCGCGGCTGCCGCGCCGTGGCCTATGCCTTTGATTTCCGCGACAAGGCGCGAGCCAAACCGCGGCTCACGACTGGGGAAGCCGCCGCCTGTATGCGATCTCATCAACCTTGGCGATTGAGCGAGGCAGTTGACGCGTAATTAAGGAGCCGGTACGATAGACGACATGCCAAAGCAAGTTTCCGATCCCGTCGCGCCGTGGTTTATTGCGGCGGAAGCCGAGGGCGAATACATAGGCATGCGTTTCGGGCGCTTGGCACCGGGAGCCAGCGAGCCGGAATGGTGCTCTATCAGCCATGCCGAGTGCGACGGGTTTGGCGCCATTGGGGAAATCTTCCGCAAAAGAGGCGTGACGTTCGACAGTCTGCCGCAGGCGAAGCATCCGGCGAAGCCGTCCATGTTTTCGTTTTTCAGACTGCTGCAGATGTACTTGCGGCCGCGGCGGCGTTTGAAATGGAGGAAATTAGGACTGGGCGAGAAGCGGAGCTGTTATCCGGAGCCACCACCGGCGATGGCGTGGCACGCGTTTGACGAATCCACAACGTCGCAGATGCGAGAAGTCTGTAGCCGGGCAGGGGTGTCGGTCAATCCGTTCCTGCTAAAGAAGTTGACCCAGACGATACTGCCGTATTTGGAGGAATCGTCTCCTGCGGTGCCGTGGATGATTCCGGTCAACATGCGCGGCCGAGTGACCTGCGACCCCGAAACGGCCAATCATACCAGTTACGTCAGTGTGAAAGTGCGGCCGAACGATTCCGTGCGGGACGTTCATCAGAGCATTTGCTCGGCACTGGAACGCGAAGAGCATTGCACCAACTGGTTCGGCTTTGAACTGGGGCGATACACCACGCATCGGATGAGGCGGTTTTTGTATCGTAATGAACTGGTCACGACGCAGTGGAACCTCGGAGTTTTCTCGAACCTGGGTGTCTGGGATCCCGAGAAGAAGATTACACAACCGGACTGTCTGGGCGCCTGGTTGGCTACCTCGCCGGTCCTGCGCTGCCAACTGATTGGCGTGGTGTGCTTCACATTCCAGAACAGGCTAAGCATGACGCTTTCGATCCATCCGGAACTCACGACGGATCCCGCCGTTGCCACAGCGTGGATGCGAGATTGGGTCAAGGCAATCGAAATTGACCTGGACAGTGGTCTGACCGAAGCGGCTGCGGTTTGCGACAAGGCTTCGGCCTAAAACTTATACGTGGCTGAGACGTTGAAACCTTTATTGAACGTCTTGTAAGTCCCGTTTGCCGAGGCGCTGGTGTCATTTTGGACCGTGCGCTCGCCATAGGCGAAGTGGAAGCCGGCCGCCCAATCCCATCGCTGGCCGTGGCGGCCAAGGCCGACGCTGCCGATATGCAGATTGCCATCCGGAATCAGCGGGTTGAAATTGGCGTCCGGGCTGGAATTCTCATTGTAAATGTATCCCACACTGGCGAAATATCGTTTGCCAAGCTGCCGCGTGACACCAAATTCATAAAGGAAGGTGGACTTGTAATTCAGCTTAAACGGCACGTTGCCAAACGGTGTATTATCCAAGGTAATCGTTCTAACCTGACTCCACTCAGTCCAGTCCAAGTCGAATTCCAAGTTCCAATCCGGGGTTGGCCGGAATGAAATACCGCCGACGACGAATTGAGGGAACTTGATTGCGGCACTAGAGGAAGTGGACGATGGGAGAAACGGGGTCAAAGTTTGCGACGCGCTGCCTTTGTAATCTATCGACGTGGCCGAATGGTAATTGATGCCAAATGACCACATCGGATGCGGTTGCCAGAGAACGCCAGCCGTGAAACCGTAATCCATGCCGTCACCATCGAATTTGAATTGAGTCGCTCCGGAAGGGTCAAGGGCCCGCTTTAAGGTCGCCTGCGAATAATTAATGGTCGGGCCGATAGCCACGGAAAGTGTCCGGTGGACCTTCCACGCAATGACCGGGTTGAAGCACACATACAAGAGGCTGCCGCTCTCCGCCACCGTGTTGAACGGCGAATGATTTCCCCAATCCAGCGACAGCCCGTAGGGCGCGTAAACTCCAAAGCCAACAGAAATTGGCGCGGTGTCAAATGAATGCACGTAGTAGAGTTGGGGAACGGCTTGCAGCGAAGTGTCGGTTTTCGCAGTCGCCCCGTCCGGCGACGTGAATTCAGTGTCCGCGGAAACGACATATATGCCAGCTCTGATATTGTTGCCTTCAAGTTGCGTGATGCCGGCCGGGTTGTAGTAGATGGCCGAGGGATTGTCCGCGGTCGCTGCGAACGCGTCGCCCCGCGCAATGGCTTCCGGATCCTGATGAGGCAAGCGGAAGCCGACTGCTCCCAGTCTGTCGGCAGTCAGCACAAGCAAGCTTGCTCCCGCCAACAGCGGCAGGAGGAGCCGGCTTCTTGGGAACCGTGACGCAACCATAACAAACGATTGGCTTTGCATATGTTGTGCTTCGATGTTTCGGATCTTCTGCACTTCGGACAATTGCTACCGCGTTTTAGGACAGTTACCTTCAATCTGCCAACATTAAACAGCAGAACGGCACGTAAACCTGATGGGCAAGCGGCAGCGGCAAGGGAACGAAAGCAGCGGACATGCCAAGCCGGAATCACAAACAGCCGCAGCGAACGCGGTTCGCAGCGATTCGCTTTGTTTTGGCTTGAAAAATGTTCTATCCATTGCGCTTGAATTGTCACGCCCGCAGCTAGGTCGGTCGCTGAGGGCATCGTGAACGCACCTACAACCATGCCGAAAGAAACGATTGAACGCAGCGCGGATGTCAAAGAGAGCCTGGTGCTCTGCAAGACCAGCCAAGGCTTGGAACTGCGCGGCACGCCGACGAAGCTAACACGCTATCGGGTGGTCTTCGAGGTTTATAGTCCAAGTCTGGTGTTGCGCACGTCAGAAGTGCTCGATGATTTCAAAATCGTGCTTCGGGACCGCACGATTTACTCCGGTCGTGCTGTTGTGCGCAGTCTGGTTGACGCCGGGTCGATGGTAATCTGTGAGGCGGCCTTGGGCGAGCGGGCGTGGCTGGACTTGGAGTTCACGTCGGACGCCTACTCGAACGGCAAATTGCGCGATGAATTCAACTGCTTCTTACAAGAATGGCAACGATTCTATCGAGTCATGCCGGAGTTTAAGGTGGTGGTTGCAGACATGCATAGTTTCCTGTCAGATCTGCGACTTTGGCTCGAACAGGTGGAACTGAACGCGCGCTCACAACCGTCTGGCAGCCGCGACGAGTTTGAGCGGAATACTCTGCAGAGGTTGCGTGAACCGGTGCTGCCGGCGCTTGAGGCGCTGTTCGACCGTTTTGAGCATGTCGCCTCTGACATTGAGATGGGCGTGCAATCGGCGCACGGCATTTACGCAAAACGCCAACTCCATCCGGTGGTCCTTTGTGCTCCGTTTATGTACCGGACCTTCCAGAAACCGCTGGGATACGCTGGTGATTACGAAATGGTCAACATGATGGTGCGAAACCCGTTTGAAGGCGGCTCTGTATTCGCCAAAATCCTGAACACGTACTTTTTGAACACCCCGCCGGTCGTGGGCCACCGCAATCGCATTGATTACCTTTATCGCGTGCTCGTGCAGGAAATCAATCGAGTCGCACACCGCGGGCGAACCGCCAAAGTATTCAACCTGGGATGCGGGCCGGCAATCGAAGTGCAGCGGCTTTTGAAAGAGGAACGCCTTTGCGAGCGGGCACAGTTTACGCTGCTCGATTTCAACGAAGAGACACTGGCACACGTGCGTCGGACACTGGAGGATATCAGATCCACGCGCAGGCGTGGCACGCCAATCCATTTGTTCAAGAAGTCAGTCCACCAGGTACTGAAGGAATCAGCCAAGGCCGCCGCAAGCACGCCGGAACAACAATTCGATTTGGTGTACTGCGCGGGGTTGTTCGATTACTTCTCCGACCAAGTTTGCAGACGGCTCATGGAACTTTTTTATGACCTGGCGAGGCCCGGAGGCCTGGTCATGGTTTCGAACGTGAATGGGCGGAATCCTTCGCGCGGCTGGATGGAGGTACGTTGTGGATTGGAATTTGTGCTATCGCAATTCGCAGCAGATGGCCGCCCTCATTCCCAAACAGGTCCCGCCGGATGCCGCCCGAGTCGTCGCCGAGCCGACTGGAGTAAACATCTTCCTCGAAATCAAGAAACCTGAAAATGCCTGACTTCCAAGCACGAAATTTCAACTCGATCAGGCGGGCCTTCCTTGAAGGCGAACGCGCGGTTTGGGTTCGCAATTACCGGGTTGCCTGCATTCTGGCTGCCATTTTCTCCCTCGCTGGAAGCAGCTTGGATGCCCTAATCTATCCTGAGCGCTTCCACGACTTCCTCATACTCCGGCTGATTGCTTCGGCACTGTTGCTGTTCATTTGGTGGATGGTCAAGACGCCCGTCGGATTGCGGGTTTACCGGTTGTTGGGACTGCTGCTGCCGGCACTGCCGACGTTCTTCCTTTCGATCATCATTTATGAAACCGAGGGCGCAGATTCGCCATATTACGCTGGCCTTAATTTGGTATTGCTCGGCGCAGCAATCATTCTTCGGTGGACGTTTCTGGACACTTTTATCGTTTTTGTCGAGGTGCTTGGATTGTATCTTGCCGCATGTCTCCTGCGTCCTGGCTCGATCGGGCACAGGGAAATCTTCTTTAACAATGTCTTCTTTATATCTGTGACAGGTGTGTTCGTCGTCATCGGAAGCTATTTTTACAATCAGTTGCGCTATCGAGAATTTGCATTTCGCTTCGAATTGGACGCGAACCGGAGAGAGCTCGAGGAATCCAACCGCAAACTGGTTGAACTCGATCAAATCAAGA
>CAVXEG010000011.1:0-448993 GCA_963760675.1 uncultured Verrucomicrobiae bacterium | reverse complement strand
GGACGTGGACACCGGCAGCAATCACCTTGGCTTCCGTTGCGTCAAGGATGGAAGGCACGTGGAGGGAAAGGAGCCGGCGGCAAAATGAATGCCACTGGAATCCAACCCGCACCCATGCCTGCCGGCTTTGAAGTTGGCGGCGTGAGTGTGCCACCACTCCCCGCTGGCCACCCGGCGGACAAATACGACGCGCCTTCATTGGTCGGCAACCAGGGGCGGAAGCGATTCCACGTCATGGTCAAGCCGGGCGGTTCCACCTGCAACCTCGACTGCAAATACTGCTTCTACCTGAGCAAGGAAACCCTGCCCAACGGACCGGGCGTCGGGCCGCATGTCCGACGAAACGCTCGAGAAATTCATCCAGCAATACATCGCCGGTGTGACCGGGCCGGAAGTGGTGTTCTCCTGGCAGGGCGGCGAGCCGACGCTGATGGGGCTGGATTTCTTCCGCAAGGTTGTCGCGCTCGAAAAGAAATACGCCAAGCCATTCCAGAGAATCGAAAACGATCTGCAGACCAACGGAACGCTGATCAATGAAGAATGGTGCGCGTTTCTCAAAGAGAACCGCTTCCTGGTCGGGTTGAGCATTGATGGGCCCCGCGAAATCCATGACCAATACCGCGTCACCAAGGGCGGTAAACCCACGTTCGACAAGGTTTTCAACACGGTCAAACTCTTCAAGAGATTCGGAGTTCCGTTCAACACGCTGACGTGCGTCAACCGGCTCAATGCCAGAAAGCCGCTGGACGTTTACCGCTTTCTCCGGAATGAAGTCGGCTCCACCTACATGCAGTTCATCCCGATCGTCGAATACAAGGGCTTCGAGAAAACCGCGCCGCACAAATGGAACAACGACGCCTTGCCCTGTGACGGCGACCCCGAAGCCCGGCCCGGCCATCCGCAATTCCATCGTGACCGATTGGTCGGTGGATCCGGACGACTGGGGTTATTTCCTGTGCAAGGTGTTTGACGAATGGCGCAGGAACGACCTGGGCAAGGTGCTGGTCAATCATTTCGAGACGCTGGTGTCGCAGCATATGGGCCTGGGTTCGCAGCTCTGCATTTATGGCGAGTTCTGCGGCAAAGGCGTGGCGGTGGAACATGATGGCAGCGTTTACTCCTGCGACCACTACGTCTATCCGGAGTATCGGCTGGGCAACCTCAAGGACAGCGCGCTCGACGGCCAGGTGTTTTCCCGGACGCAGGTGAAGTTCGGCTACGCCAAGAACGAGACCCTGCCGAAGTATTGCCGCCAATGTCCGTATCTCTCGGACTGCTGGGGGGAATGTCCGAAGAACCGGATTATCCGCACGCCGGACGGCGAGCCGGGCCTGAATTATCTCTGCCGCGGCTTCAAGAAATACTTCGCGCACGCCATTCCCGAAGTGGAACGCATTGTCGCTAACTTGCGGAAGAAACCCCTGCAACCCCAAAAACGGATGTGAGCCTGCCGAACTCTGTTCAAAACAAACAATAATCAACAGACCAAAACAAAGAATAGAAATCATGAAGACAAAGAAACTCCCTAGCACGGCTTTCAGGGCCGCCATGGCAGGCAGCCTCGCGCTGGGAACTGCGCTTGCCCCACAAGGCCTGGCGCAGACTCGTGAAGTCGCCCTCGACCGCGCGCATCTGCCCATGCCAAACACGGTCCGGCCAAGCCTCGTGACTACGATGCGAAAAACCCGGACACGAAGTATCCCTCCCATCGAACAACTGCGCCCGCCGAAGGGCGCGCCCAACGTGCTGATCGTCCTCATTGACGACGCCGGGTTCGGCTCCTCCAGCACTTTCGGCGGCCCCTGCCAGACGCCGACCCTGGAGAAGCTGGCGACGGGCGGCCTGAAGTACAATCGTTTCCACACCACCGCCATCTGCTCGCCGACCCGCCAGGCGTTGCTCACCGGGCGCAACCACCATTCCGTCGGCATGGCCGGCATCACCGAGATCGCGACCGGCGCGCCGGGCTACTGCTCGGTTCGGCCCAACTCCATGGCGCCCCTGGCGGAGACGCTCAAACTCAACGGCTACGCCACCGCGCAGTTCGGCAAGAACCACGAAGTCCCCGTCTGGCAGACCAGCCCCGTCGGCCCCTTCGACGCGTGGCCCACCGGCGGCGGCGGCTTCGAATACTTCTACGGCTTCCTCGGCGGCGAGGCGAACCAGTGGTATCCGACGCTCTTCGAGGGCACCACGCCGGTCGAGAACAAGAAGACGCCCGAGCAAGGCTACCACCTCATGGCGGACATGACCGACAAGACCATCAAGTGGATTGCGCAGGAGAAGGCGCTGGCGCCCGACAAGCCGTTCTTCATCTACTTCGCCCCCGGCGCCACCCACGCGCCGCACCACGTTCCGAAAGAATGGGCCGACAAATACAAGGGCAAGTTCGACCAGGGCTGGGACAAACTGCGCGAGGAAACCTTCGCCCGGCAGAAGAAGCTCGGGGTCATCCCGGCCGACTGCCAGCTCACCGCGCGCCCCAAGGAGGTGCCGGCCTGGGACTGACGATGCCCGAAGCGTTCAAGCCCGTGCTGCGCCGGGAGATGGAGGTGTATGCGGGCTACATGGAATTCACCGACTACCAGGTTGGCCGCATTGTGGACTTGCTGGAGAAGCTGAACATCCTCGACGACACGCTCATTTACTACATCGTCGGCGACAACGGCGCCTCGGCCGAGGGTGGGATCAACGGGTGCTTCAACGAGATGGGCTACTTCAACGGCCTGCAAGGCCTCGAGACGGCCGAATACCTGACGGCGCGGCTCGACAAACTCGGCGGGCCGGAATCCTACAACCACTACGCCGTGGGCTGGGCGCACGCCATGAACACGCCTTACCAGTGGACCAAGCAGGTCGCCTCCCACTGGGGCGGCACGCGCAACGCCACCGTCGTCCACTGGCCCAAGGGCATCAAGGCCAAGGGCGAGATTCGCTCGCAGTTCACCCATGTCATTGACGTGGCCCCGACCGTCCTCGAGGCGGCCGGTCTGCCGCAGCCCAGTTTCGGTGAACGGCATTCAGCAGGATCCCATCGAGGGGACCAGCATGCTCTACTCGTTCGACGACGCCAAAGCCCCCGAGCAGCATGACGTGCAATACTTCGAGATCATGGGCAACCGCGGCATCTACTACAAGGGCTGGTCCGCGGTCACGAAGCACTACACGCCCTGGATTCAAGTCCAAGAGGCCCGCATTCGACGACGATGTGTGGGAGCTCTACGACGGGACCAAGGATTGGAGCCAGGCGAACGACCTCGCCAAGCAGATGCCGGAGAAGCTCCACGAGCTGCAGCGGCAATGGCTGATCGAGGCCGCGCGCTACAAGGTGCTGCCGCTGGACGACCGGCTGTTCGAGAAGCTCAACCCGGACCTCGCCGGCCGGCCGGTGCTCATCAAGGGCAAGACCCAGCTCCTCTTCGGCGGCATGGGACGCCTCTCGGAGAACTGCGTCCTCAACATCAAGAACAAGTCCCACTCCATCACCGCCGAAATCGTGGTGCCGGAGAAGGGTGCCGAGGGCGTCATCGTCTGCCAGGGCGCGAACATCGGCGGGTGGACCCTGTATGCCCACAAGGGCAAGCTCAAGTACTGCTACAACTGGGGCGGCTTCAAAAACTTCATGGTCGAATCCGCCGACGCGCTCCCCGCGGGCCAGCACCAGGTGCGCATGGAATTCGCCTACGCCGGCGGCGGCATGGGCAAGGGCGGCAAGGTGACCCTGTACACCGACGGCAAGAAGGTCGGCGAGGGGAACATCGGAGGCGACGCTGGCGACGATCTTCTCCGCCGACGACGGCACCGATGTCGGTGAGGATTCGGGCGCCGCGATTTCGCCGGACTACGGCCCGGTCGGCAACGCCTTCAACGGCGAGGTCAAGGGCGTGCAACTCTCGATCGCGGATGACCCGAACAATTCGGACCACCTGGTCAATCCCGAGGACGCCATCCAGGCGGCAATGGGACGGCAGTAGGATAAGGATCTCAAGCCGGTTGGAGCGCCCTCAATGCGCAAGCGGACCCATCAACCGCGGAAGCGCACATGATCGGAATCAATTTGGCTGTCGCTGACTCAATTAAAGCGGCGGCACGGACAGAGAAAACAAAACCAATAAGGAACAAATGAAACGAAATGACCTGTTAAGATATGGTCTGACCGTGCTGACCGCTTCGACGGCGCTGCTGGGCGCCGGCGGAACGGCCCGGGCGGCGGACCAGCCTCCGCTCCAGCTTCGGCGGGGCAAGGCAAGAAACCCAACATCCTCATCATCTGGGGCGACGACATCGGCATCTGGAACATCAGCGCCTACAACCAGGGCATGATGGGCTACAAGACGCCGAACATTGACAGCATCGCCAAAAACGGCGCGCTCTTCACCGACTGGTATGGCCAGCAGAGCTGCACCGCCGGACGCTCGTCCTTCATCACCGGCCAGGTCGGCCTCCGCACCGGCAACCTCAAGGTCGGTCTGCCCGGCGCAAAGGAAGGCTTGCAGGCGCGCGATGTCACCATTGCCCAGTTGCTCAAAGCCCAGGGCTACAAGACCGCGCAGTTCGGCAAGAACCACCTCGGCGACTCCGACGAGACGCTGCCCACCGCGCACGGGTTCGACGAGTTCTACGGCCCGCTCTACCACCTCAACGCCAGCCAGGAGCCCGAACATCCCGACTACTTCAAGGACCCGGCACTGGTCAAAAAATATGCCCCGCGCGGCGTGATCCATTCGTTCGCCAACCCGGACGGCACCCAGAAGATCGAGGACACCGGCCCGCTGACGCTCAAGCGCATGGAGACGGTGGACGAGGAATTCACCGCCAACTCCATCCGCTTCATGAAAGAGGCGAAGGCTGCGGACAAACCCTTCTTCCTCTGGTGGAACGCCACCCGCATGCACATCTGGACTCACCTCAAGAAGGAAAGCGCAGGCAAGACCGGCCTCGGGGTCTATCCCGACGGCATGGTTGAGCATGATGGCATGGTTGGCGAGCTCCTCGCCACGGTTAAGGAACTCGGTCTCGACGACAACACCATCGTCATGTATTCCACCGACAACGGCGCCGAGAAGGCCTTTTGGCCCGACGGCGGCGCCTCGCCCTTCCGCGCCGAGAAAGTCACCCAATTCGAAGGCGGCTTCCGCGTGCCTTGCATGATCACCTGGCCCGGCGTCATCAAGCCCGGCACGGTGCTCAATGACATCTTCTCCCATGAAGACATGCTGCCCACCCTCCTCGCCGCTGCCGGCGATCCGGATGTGAAATCCAAGCTGCTCACCGGCATGAAGGTCGGCGACAAGACCTTCAAGGTCCACCTCGACGGCTACAACCTCACCGACGCGCTGGCCGGCAAGACGCCCAGCCCGCGCCACGAGTTCTTCTATTTCAACGACCGGGGCGACCTGGCCGCAGTCCGCTACAACCAATACAAGATCACCTTCCAGGAACAGCGCGCCCATGGCGCTGAAGCCTGGCAGGAGGACTATTCGAATCTGTCCATTCCCAAACTCTACAACCTCCGCGCAGATCCCTTCGAAGAGGCCGACCATTCCGCCATGTACTGGGACTGGCGGGTGGACCACATGTTCATCATGGTGCCCGTGCAGGAACTCATCGGGAACTTCATGGCCACGTTCAAGGAATACCCGCCGAGCCAGAAGGTGGGCAGTTGGACGAAGTGATGGAGAAACAATCCTGACGCTTGTGAAACACGCGGGCTGGCCTGATGGCCGGCCCGCGACTTCACCAGCGAAGCAAACAAACAACGAACATGAAAACGACACACAAACAGACCCTGCTCGCCGCCGCACTCGTTTGCGTGCTGGCTTTCACTTCAACCATCACGCGCGCCGCCGATCCGTTGCCCTCGTGGAATGACGGCAAGGCCAAGCAGTCCATTATTGACTTTGTCGCCAAGGTCACCAAGGAAGGTTCGCCGGACTTCGTGCCGGTGCCGGAACGCATCGCCGTGTATGACAACGACGGCACGCTCTGGAGCGAACAGCCGGTGCCGGTCCAGTTCTACTATGTGGCCGACCGCGTGAAAGCGCTCGCACCGCAGCATCCCGAGTGGAAGGACAAGGAACCGTTCGCCTCGCTGCTCCGGGGCGATGTGAAAGCGGCGCTCGAAAGCAGCGGCGACCACGGGCTGATGGAACTCTTCATGGCCACGCACACCGGCATGACCACCGACGAGTTTGCGCAGCAGGTCAAAGACTGGATCACCACCGCGAAACATCCGGCGACTGGCAAACGGTTCGTGGACATGACCTATCAGCCAATGCTTGAATTGCTCGCCTACCTGCGGGCAAACGGTTTCAAGAACTTCATCGTCTCCGGCGGCGGTATCGAGTTCATGCGCGTGTGGACGGAAGCGGCCTACGGCATCCCGCCGGAACAGGTCATCGGCAGCAGCATGAAGACGAAGTTTGAATTGCGCGATGGCAAGGCCGTGCTCGTGCGCCTGCCCGCGCTGAACTTCAATGATGACAAAGCCGACAAGCCCGTCGGGATCAACCAGCACATCGGTCGCCGGCCCATCGCCGCGTTCGGCAATTCCGTTGGCGACCAGCAGATGCTGGAATACACGCAAGGCGGCAGCGGCGCGCGGTTCGAGTTGCTCGTGCTGCACGACGACGCGGCCCGCGAATTTGCCTACGGCCCCGCGCGCGGATTGCCGGACGTGAAATACGGATACTTCACCACCGCGCTGGAGGACCATGCGAAGAAGGACGGCTGGACCGTGGTGAGCATGAAGAACGATTGGAAGACCGTCTTCCCCGCCGCGCAGTCTGAGATCACGGCCATTGACATCCTGCTGGAGCCGGACGCCACGATGCTCGGCCACGCCGCCGACAACAACGCCCGCCTGCTCAAAGAATTCCCGAAAGGTTTCGCGCTGGATGACACACACACGCCGCATATTACGATGCTCCAATGCTTCGTCCGCACGGCAGACTTGGACCCGCTTTATGCCGCCGAAGAAAAGGTGTTGGCCGCGGCCAACATTAACGCGATAAAGCTGGAAGCGTTCAAATACTACTACGCCCCGGCCGGCGCGACGGGCGTAGCCGGCATCTGCGCCAAGCCAACACCAGAAATCCTGAAGCTGCAGGCGGACGTCATCGCCACCGCGAAGCCGTTCATGCAGGCAACCGGCCCGATCGGCGCGTTCACCGCGCCGCACGACAATCCCGCCATTGATGCGGCCCTCATCGGTTATGTGGCGACGTTTGATCCGAAGATGTCCGGCGCGAACTACAATCCGCACGTCAGCTCCGGCGTCGCTCCCACGGCCTACCTCGACCAGATGCTGGCCGAACCGTTTGAGAATTTCACTTTCTCGCCCGCTGGCGCGGCGGTTTACCAGCTCGGCCCATTCGGCACGGCGGCGAAGAAGCTCAAGCAATTCGACCTGAAACCTTGAGCTACTGAAGCAACGTGAAGATTCACTTGTGACATACGCGGGCTATCCGAGCGGGCGGCCCGCGCCTTCACGGTCGAGAATCAATTGTCCGCGATGGCCACAATGAATCCTTTGCCTGCCACCGGCTTTTGGTTTCGGTGTCATCCGACGGCGCAGTTCCTCGCCGCGCTTGTGCTGGCATTGGGTGCAGGCAATCCTTGGTTCTGACATGCGCGCTCCGGTGATTTCTGGAACGGCGACTGGCTTCGCCCTCGCGGCGTTGCTTCCGTTTCTGCCGGCCCGCGCGGGTGAGCAAAAGCAAACATCATCGCTTTCTCCTTCCAACGCCGTCGTCGTAGTCGGGAACGGCCCCGAGCAGTTGAAAAGGCAGACGCGGGTCATCGTGGAGACCAACTTGCCGCCATCCACCGGGCAGTCTGGCGAAACCAACCAGCCGGCAAAGCGCTTTGAGTGGAGCGGGCAGTGGAAAGGCTGGGATGGCTGGCATTTTGACCTGACTCGCAAAACGCTGCTTGGCGAATCGTTGGCCATCAGCACGAACCGTTATGGTTTTCAACTCGCAGAAACCCAAATGGCCGGCAAGATCGGGGCCAAGTTCGCCATGGATGCCGCGGGGTTCGTGACCAGCAAGGAATTCACCGACTTCGACGGTGGAGTTGAGCTTCGCCGCGAGCGAGTGTACGCGAAGGGGGATAGCCTGCTGCTTCTGCCGGTTTCCTACGAGTTCGAGGTTGGTTACATTCCCGGTTCGTTTTACATCGAGAACAGCTATCTTCAGTTCCACAATCTGGGCTTCTTTGACTTCCTGGGCAGCCTCAAGATCGGCCAATACCAGGTGCCCATGGGATTGGAGAACTATGGCAGCAGCCGCGACTTCATGTTTATGGAGTCAGCGTCACCGGTAACGGCGCTCGCACCCGGGGTGAATGCCGGCATGCAAGTAGGCAAGCCGATGTTCGGTGAGCGCATGACCTGGGCGCTGGGATTCTTCACGGACGGTGTCGGCGTCGGCAGCGACTTTGGCGAGGCGACGAAGGGGTTTGGCCGCGCCGTGGGCCGGGTGACCGGATTGCCGATTTTCAGCCGTGAACCCGAACATCCCGAATCCCAACGCCTGCTGCACCTGGGAGTGAGCGCGTCTATCGTTTACGCCAGTGAAAACACGGTGCGCTACCGCTCGCGCCCGGAGAGTCATCTCGCGCCTTACGTGGTGGACACCGGCGACATCAGGGCGGATGGCGCCGTGACTTTGGGTACGGAAGCGGCCTGGGTTAACGGCCCGCTCTGTGTGCAAGGCGAAGTGTTGCATTCCTGGGTGAGCGCGAATACCGGCAAGGACGTGAACTTTGGCGGATTCTACGGCTCGGCAAGTTGGTTTCTCACTGGCGAAAGCCGACCTTACGACCCGACACAGGGCACCTTTGGACGCGTCATTCCCAAAAGGAATTTCAACTTCGGCAATGGCGGGTGGGGCGCATGGGAAATTACCGGCCGTTATTCCTTTGTGAATCTCGACAGCGCTGACATCCAAGGCGGGCGCCTGTCCATGCTGATGGCAGGCGTGAACTGGTATCTCCATTCGCATGTGAAATGGCGTTTCGAGGACGGCTTCGGCCACGTCACCGGCCGGACTCCAGAGGGCAACCTCAACATTTTCCAAACGCGCATCGAGGTGGATTTTAACTTCGTTTGCGACTGCTCCCAGCCGAGCCGGGCAAAACTATTTACGGTCGCAGGCGCGAAAAAAGAGATTCCTCAGGCCCTCTTCTGGCACTGAGCACGTTCTTCCAGAAATACCCGGTGTTTCACGGTCTCCATAAGAATTTGACCGACCCCGTCAAAAGGGGGCTACCCTCCGACACCGTGGGGACGGTCTGTGCGGAAAAAGAGAGTCCTCATTTGCCCGACACTCGCCGCTACCGCCTCGATTGGTCAAGACAGTTACCCGATTGGCAACTCGCAAGCGGGAAACCAAAGATTCAGCCGGATGATTTGCTCGCCTGCATTGGCCGACACACGCGCCCCGTTCGCGAGTGGCAGCCTACTGCCTCCGAACAGGTGAAAGTGCCCGCAGCGAAAAGCGCCTGACGGAAGGATGCCCGAATCGCGCCTGATACTACTTTTGATACTACTCAGTGGATTTGCAGGACTCTCGAATTTCGTAAGTCGTTGATGAAATGGCGCGCCCGCCGCGACTCGAACGCGGGACCCTCTGCTTAGAAGGCAGATGCTCTATCCAACTGAGCTACGGGCGCAACCTTATATCGACGTGGAATTGAACAAAACAACCACGAATTGCGTTACTGGTCGCATAAAGGCGCTTGGACAATCCAGACTCTGCCCAAGCAGACAAGCAGTGGCAGAAAACGCAGTTCGCAAGTTTAATTCGCTCTGTTCCATTCGAGAAATAGTATGCGCCATTGCTCGTGAACAGCAAGCTGATCGTCAGGAGCTGGAACGCAGCGGAAATCTCGATCGCGAAGCATCTCCCGGATTCAGAAGAGCATGAATGGAAGATTTGCCAAACCCGGCCCCTGCCGGGAGTGGAAAGATCACAGTTGTGGATGCACAGGCGCCTTCCCAAGCAACGGCTTTGGAACAACTCCGGGGGTGGCGCTGATCGTGTAGTCAAACGAGACTTGAGTTCTGGTCAATTGTTGATGGCTGGCTTCTTGAGTGCCAGCGCGGCGACAGCAGATACAGCATCATGGTAAAGATCGCGGACGCGATCGACACAAGGACTCCAACGAACCATCGAGCACCAATTCATTGGCGCGTTAAGCAGACAAGGGAATCGTTTGACAGGCGGAGTGTTCTCCTGTGTAGTGCCGAAAGGTCAAGCATTGAAGAGCCTGAGTTATCGCATTGGCGCAGCCGTCGCTCACATCTCGTAGCCACGGAGCCGAATACTGAACCACTATTGTTTCAGCAACTATGAAAAAGCGCATCCTCGTTCTCGGCGCCGGCTTCGGCGGACTCGAATTAAGCACCATGCTCTCCGAGGCGTTTGGCGACACCATCGAAGTGACGCTGATTGACAAAAACGACTCCTTCTATTTCGGATTCTCGAAGCTCGACGTGATGTTCGGACACGCGAAGCCCAACGCGGTGCGCCTGCCGTACAAGAAATTCGCGAAGCCCGGCGTGCAGCTTCTCCAGGAAACCATCTCGTCCATTGACCCGGTCGCGAGACGAGTCACCACCAATCACGGAGTGCATGAAGCGGATTTCCTCGTGGTCGCGCTCGGGGCGGACTACGACTTTGCCGTCACGCCAGGCATGGCTGACGCCACCGAGTTCTACACCCTCGAGGGCGCAACGCGGCTGGGTGAAATCCTCCCGATGTTCACAAAGGGCCGCGTTCTCATTGCTGTCGGCGGCGCGCCGTTCAAATGCCCCCCTGCCCCGAGCGAAGCGGCGCTCATGATGCACGATTATCTCACGACTCGCGGAATTCGCAGTGCCTGCGAAATCACGCTGATCCTCCCGCTCGAAGTTCCGATCCCTCCGTCACCCGAAACCTCACGGGCGTTGCTTGAGGCGTTCGCGGAGCGGAACATCACTTTTGTCGGGGACCGTGAAATGAAATCGGTCGATACGCAGCGCCGGGTTGTGACCCTCGACGATGGCCGCGTGTTTCCCTACGATCTTTTCCTTGGCGTCCCGGCCATCCGTGCCCCGAAGATGCTCGAGGATAGTGGCATGACCGAGGACGGCTATGTACCGGTGAAGCCCAGGACGCTCGAGACGCGTTTCCCCGACGTTTACGCCGTCGGCGATTGCGCGCGACAGGGCACGCCAAAGGCCGGCGTCTTCGCGGAGGGCGCCGCGCGCGCTGTCGCAAGGGCGCTGATTGCGCGCCTGCGGAACGAGGAGGTTCCAGTGACTCACGCGGGGACGGGCTCCTGCTACATCGAGTTCGGCGCCGGCCGGATCGGCCGCGTTGATGTGGATTTTTTCTCCAATCCCGATCATCCGGTTGGCAAGTATTATGAGCCGTCGGTCGCGCTGCGCGCGGACAAGGAGCATTTCGGTTCGAGCCGCCGCGCCAGATGGTTTGGGATGTAGCGGTGAATACGGCTAAAAAATTTATTGGAGCGGATACGGATCGGCGACGTGGGTTGCGGTCGTGCTTGGCCGCCCGCCCCGCTCGATCCTGGCATTAACTTATGAAACACACTGTAACAGTCGGATTGTGCCTCGCCTTGTTGCTGACGGGATGTGCTCATCGCAATTTTCCTGTCGTTACCAGACAGTATCCGTTTGTGGAGGTGAGAAACCCGGAGACAGAGCGCGCGACGATGCAATTGCATGCGGCGAATGTGGCCATCGATTACGAAGACGACAGACAACTTTTCCTGGCCGTGCCGCCGGACTTTGAACATCAGATAGTAGCGAATCTCCCCACGCTTGAAGAGGCGGTTGTCCAGTGTACTACGAACAGGGAGTTGGCTGTTGTGACCATGGGTCCAGCCACGAGATCACTGCCCCAGACCGAATTCGATATCAAAGTGGATGAAGTCGAGAGGAAACTCAGGTGGATCGGATTTCACCAAGTAGTGTTTCATCTCGGCTCTACGATGCGTCCCATTTATCGTGAATAAGTTCTTCGCGCTCCGGGCTCGGACAGATCGGATCAAATCATGGACCGTGAACGACGAGTTCGAATGGATGCCTGATCCTTTCTGGCCTTGCCGACCATGAACTGGTCTTGCCCCGATTTGGTGGACAGGGGATGTGTGAATGTGTGAGCTAGGGGCAGCACCCATGAACAACCCCGAGTCCAGCACCTCCAAGACCCACAAACGATATGACGAAACCTTCAAGCGCTCCGCCGTCGAGCGTTGGATGCTCAGCGGCAAGTCGGTCCGGCAGATTGCTGCCGAACTGGGCGTCAACGTCCAAACGCTGCATGCCTGGAAAAAGCAGTTCAAAGAACTGCCGGCCGGCCAAGTGGCCGGCACGTTGGAAGCCCTCCAGGCTGAGAACCGGCGCCTGCAACGCGAGTTGCACCGGATCACGGTGCAACGGGACATTCTAAAAAAAACCTTGGGTATCACTCCGAGACGCCGGGCAGCGGTTCGCTCGGGTGAAAGCCATGAGTCCGGAATACTCCATTGCCGATTTGTGCCAGGTCCTAGGCGTGACGCGCAGCGGCTATCATGCGCGGGTGGCTCGTGGGCCCGGGCCACGGGCACAAGCCAACGCGCAACTGCTCCCGCTCATTCAGCAAGCGCACCAGGAAAGCCGCCAGACTTACGGCAGCCCGCGCGTGCATCGCTGGTTGCGGCAACGCGGTCACGCATGCGGACGCCATCGCATTGCGCGCCTGATGCGCCAGGCTTGTCTGCGCAGCCAGAGCCGGCGGCGGTTTCGTCCGTTGAGTCTGACCGACAGCAATCATGCGTTGCCCATCGCGCCCAACCGGTTGAAGGATTTGCTGCCAGCACGCCGCGATACGGTGTGGGTGGCGGACATCACTTACGTGAACACCGCGCAAGGCTGGCTCTACGTGGCGGCGGTCGTGGACCGTTGGACGCGCCGGTGTGTGGGCTGGGCGATGAGTGAAAGCCTGGCCACGACTCTGCCGTTGGCGGCATTGAACATGGCCTTGGAACACCGGCGGCCACCGGCGGGTCTGGTGCATCATTCGGATCGCGGCGTCCAATACGCCAGCGAAGCTTACCGGCAACGACTGGCGGCGGCCGGCGTCGTGCCGAGCATGAGCCGGCGCGGCAACTGTTACGACAACGCGCTGATGGAAAGCTTTTGGAGCAGTCTCAAGCGTGAGCTGGTGCATCGCGTTCATTTTGCCACGCGCGCCCAGGCGCGCGCAGCGATCTTTGAATGGATCGAAATCTTTTACAACCGAGAGCGGCTCCACAGCGCTCTGGGCTATCAATCCCCTGTGGACTTTGAACAACAACTCAACTAAAACAAACCCGATGCCTCATTCACACATCCCCTGTCCACCAAATCGGGGCAAGACCAGTCCGTTGGTTCATCTGGATCGAGGTCGGACCAACTTAGTTCGAAACTCCTCAGAGTTCACCCTTTCACTGACAGTCGGCCTGCATTCAAAAACATTATGAAAGCTGTGCGGCGGCAGTCATCACGCGCCACAGAATTTCCGCCGGAGCGCCGATTGCAGCACCGATGCTGACAGCGTTTGGGTCATGAACTCGACCTCGCCAGAAGTCTTGTTATTCACGGCTCGCGAGCACTTCCAGATGTTCCGCACGCGCTTCGGTTGTGTCGGAGACCTTCGAGGAATTGTGCGCGGACGGCAATGCCACGCAGCCGAGTTTGTGCGCGACGAAATCGAACGCGAAGTTCGGGAGGGACAGGCTTGCCGGTTCCTTCCGGTCATGGGTCATGAAATACAGCACGGGCACGGCCATGCGGCTGATGAGGAGCGACGCGATTTCACCCGCCATCAGCGAGATCGCCAGCCCCTGGAAAATCGGGTCGGCCAGGATGACGCTCGCCCCGACCACCACCGCCAGGGCGGTCAGGAGCATCGGGCGAAATCGAACCGCCCCGGCGTCCACGACCGCCTGATCAAGCGGCATGCCTTCGGCCAGCCGTTGTTCAATGAAGTCCACGAGAATGATCGAGTTGCGCACCACGATCCCGCCACCGGCCATGAAGCCGATCATGGAGGTGGCCGTGAAGAACGCGCCCATCAGTCCGTGCGCCGGCAGAATGCCCACGAGCGAAAAGGGAATGGCCGCCATGACGACCAGCGGTGTCACAAATGAACGAAACCAGCCCACCATCAGGATGAATATCAGCACCAACACCGCGGCGAATGCCGTGCCCAGGTCACGGAACACTTCGATCGTGATGTGCCATTCGCCGTCCCATTTCATGGAAGGTTCATTGTCGGTGAACGGTTGGTCGGCGTTGTAGATCTTCAGCGGCGAGCCGTTGCCGCCGAACTGCGCCGGTATCGAGCGCGCGGAGCGCCTTGTTCATCTTCATGAATCGCGTAGACCGGGCTCTCCACCACGCCGGCGACGTCACCGATGACATAGGTCACCGGCATCAGGTTCTTGTGATAGATGCTCTTGTCCACCGTCGTCTGCTCCACCTTCACCAGTTCGCGCAGCGGCACCAGCGGCGCCGATGGATTCGCGCCGGAGCGCACCCGCAGCGCCAGCAAATCTTCCGGCGTGGTCCGGTCAGCGCGCGGCAGCTGCAGCCACGATGTCCACGTCCTCCTTCTCACGCGGGACGTGGAGCAGGTCCACCGCTTCACCGCCCGACGGCCATCCGCAGGGTCTGGGAAATCGTCTCCGCGCTGATGCCGTGGAGCGCGGCCTTCTCCTTGTCGATGACAAAGCGCGCCTTGGCTTGGTCGGCCTCGATATACCAGTCGGTATCCACCACGCCCTGGTGTGCGCGGAAGATTTCGAATCACTTTCTGCGCAAGGGCCTTGCCGGTTCTCCTCGCTCGGCCCATAAATTTCAGCCACCAGCGTTTGCAGGACCGGCGGCCCGGGCGGCACTTCGGCCACGGCGACGCGCGCGCCGTATTTGGCGGCGATCTCTGCCACGCGCGGTCGCACGCGCTTGGCGATCTCGTGGCTCTGAGCCTTGCGATCGCTTTTGGAGACGAGGTTGATCTGAAGTCCGCGATGTGCGCGCCCCGGCGCATGAAATAATGGCGCACCAGGCCGTTGAAGTTGAAGGGCGCGGCCACGCCGGCATAGACCTGGTAATCCGTGACCTCCGGTTCAACCCGCACGGCGGCCGCAATTTCGCGCGCGGCCTGGGCGGTCCGTTCCAGCGCGCTGCCTTCCGGCATGTTGAGGATGATCTGGAACTCGCTCTTGTTGTCGAACGGCAGCATCTTCACTTTGACCCAACCGATGCCCACCAGGGCCATCGCACCGAACAGCAGCCCCACGATACCCGCCAGAAACAGGTAGCGCCCGCACCGTCGGCGATTAACAGTGCCATGAAGCGGCGGTAGAGACGCGTGAAGAAATCTTCCGGCCCGGTCAGATGCGAATGCGCCCGGCCATTCGCTCTTTGCGTCCGCGTAGCGAGGCGTATTTTTTGCCCCAGCGCAGAATCCGCACGGACGCCCACGGTGTCACGATGAAGGCAATCGCCAGGGAGAAAAACATGGCAGCGCTCGAACCGATCGGGATGGGACGCATATACGGTCCCGACAACCCGCCCACACAAGCCATCGGCAGCACCGCAGCGATGACGGCGAACGTCGCGAGAATGGTCGGGTTGCCGACTTCGTTGACCGCCTCGACGGCGACGTCGGACCAACTGCGTCCTTTGCTCTGCGGAAGGCGAAAGTGTCGGACGATGTTCTCGACCACGACGATGGCGTCATCAACCAGGATACCAATCGAGAAGATGAGCGCGAACAGCGTGATACGATTGAGCGTGTAGCCGTAGAGGTAGAAGACCGCCAAGGTCAGCGCTAGAGTCCCCGGAGTGGCGATGGCGACGATGCCCGCCTCACGCCAGCCAAGCGTCAGGAGCATGAGAAAAGACACCCCCGCCACCGCGATTGCCATGTGCCGCAGCAGTTCGTTCGATTTTTCGGTAGCGGTTTCCCCATAATTGCGAGTCACCGTCACTTGGATGTCGCGCGGAATGATGCGGCCCTTGAGCGTCTCGACTTTTCTCAGCACTTCGTCAGCGACCGAAGTCGCGTTCGCCCCGGGCCGCTTCGCGACACTCAACGTCACCGCTGCCTGTTCATCAGCCGCTGCGGAAGTGGCCGCGCCTGAACCGAAGAAGACATATTGGCAGGTTTCCTCTGCCGCGTCCTGAATTTCAGCAACGTCGCGGAGATAGACGGGCTTTCCGGCAAAAACACCAACAACCACGCTGGCTACATCCTGGGCATTACACAAAAACCCGCCTGTCTCGACGATGGTTTCCTGGTTGTTGCTCGTCAGACCGCCGCTGACAGCCTCGCGGTTCGCCTGATTTAGCATCTGCAAAATCTCGGCGGCACTGAGGTTGTGCGAGGCCAGGCGAATCGGGTCGAGCAACACGCTGACCTGTCGTTTTGCGCCACCGATCAGCGTCGTTTCCGCCACCAATGGAACTTGCTTCACCGCATCGTCCACTTGCGCCACGAGTCGGCGCAGAGTCAGTTGGTCCTGGCTGCGACTGTGAAACGTCAGGGCCAGGATTGGTACGTCATCAATGGACTTTGGCTTGATCAGCGGTTGGGAGACGCCTTGCGGAATGCGGTCAAAGTTGGACCGCAGCTTTTGGTTGAGCTTGACGAGGCTGCGCTCGACGTCCTCGCCCACTTTGAATCGCACGATGGCCAGACTCTCTCCTGGGCGTGAGGTGGAATAAACGTATTCGACGCCAGGAATTTCCCAGAGCAACTTTTCCATCGGCCGCGTGGCGCGTTCCTCGACTTCCTTGGCACTGAAGCCTGGCATGGACACGAGCACGTCCACGATCGGCGCTCTAATCTGGGGTTCTTCCTCCCGCGGCAGCATGAGAATGGCTGCGACGCCGAGCAACACCGACGTGATGAGGATGAGCGGCGTCAGCTTGGAATCGATGAACGCGCGCGCGATACGACCGGCAATGCCCAGATCGCTCGAGGAGTTGCGGGATAAGGAGTTCACTTATTTCCCTTCCACAGACTGGCCGTCGATCAAGCGCTGAGGATTTTCCACAACCACCACGTCGCCCGGATCCAATCCGGACAAGATCTCTGTTTCGTCATCCAGCCAGCGGCCCGTCTTGACCAAATGCAACCGGGCATGCTGGTTTTCAACCGCGAAAACAGTTTCCATCTGTCCTCGTCGCACGACCGCTGCTGCAGGCACGCGCATCGCAGTGGTTTCACCTGATGGGATAGCCAAGCGAGCAAACTGGCCAGAGATCAACCCGCTGTTGTCCGGCAGGTCGAGCTTCACGCGAAAGGTTCGACTGATGGGATCGGCGATCGGAGCGATTTCAACCACGCTACCGACTTTAGCGTTCTGGGTTTGGCTCAGGTGAATCGTCATTCGGTCGCCCGACCGCACTTTCCCAGCAATTGCCTCCGGCACATCTGCCTCAAGTTGCAACCAGTATGGGTCCTGGATGTCCAGCAGCGGTTTGCCGGGTAAAGCCAAGTCACCCAGATCAGCCCACTTCCTGGCCACGACACCGTCGAAAGGCGCGCGGACTTCCACATACCCCAGCAGTGCGCGCGCCTCAGCAGCCGCCCCTTTGGCCATCTGGTAGCGCGCTTCGGCTGCGTCCGACTCGGCGCGCGATGCCGTTTGTTGAGCGAACAAGGCGGCGACCCGTTTCCAGTCTCGCTCGGCTTGTTGCGATCCGGCTTCAGCCTGATCGAGCCGGGCTTTGATTTCGGGCGCATCCAGTCGCGCCAGCAAATCGCCCGATTTGAATTTCTGCCCGAGAGCCACGGGCAACTCGATGATGCGTCCGGTGATCTTGGCCTCAATCGTGGCGCGAAGCTTCGCCCTCACCGTGCCCACCACTTCCTCGAAGACCGGGACAGTGCGACTTTCGACCGTTCGTGTGCTGACTTGAACCGACGGCAACTGCGATTGCGGAGCGGCATGATGCTGGGGGGAGTTGCCGCAACCAGCCTGCATAAAAATCCCGGCGAACAAGAGGGGCCAGCGCAGGTGCGTCTGGAGGTCGGATGAGTTCATGGCTTGCCTTCCTCCATCATCAGCGTGCGAATGTCCCCGAGCACGAGACGTGGATCGAGCAGGCCGTAGCTGTAAATATTGCGGATGCGCTTCCGCGAATCGATGAGGTATACACGCAACGTGTGCTGGTATGGGCCGAGCACGCTGGGTTTGGTGCGCTTGTCCACGCGCTGCCCGTAGGCGGCGAGGAGCGGTTTCAATTCATCGTAACTTCTTGTCGTCAGGAACATCCAGCCCGCGCCGCCGTCATGCCGACTGAAAACCCGTCCATAACGTTCCATGACCTCAGGGGTGTCATAACCCGGATCAAAGCTAAGCGTAATGAGCTGAAGCCGGTTGGCGACAGATTTGTCCTGTCGGCTGAGTTGCTGCAGTTGGCTCAGGACACCAGAAGCCCGAAGGCACGCGCGCGGGTCACTGCAGCGCGTGTAGATGAAGCTAAGAATCGCAATGCGGCCGTCGAGCAACTTGTGCAGTTGAACCGGCTTGCCGTCCGGCGCGACGACCGTTCCATCGCTCGCGTCCTGCAGGACGGGCAGGTGGTAACTGCCGGGTTCAGGAGCGTCATAATCGTATTCCTCGGACGAGCCAAAAGCGGTTTGAGGCTCGGTCGTGGACGTTGGCTCGACTGTATTCATGGCCAGCGTTGTGATGTGTTCCGGCTGCTCGTGTTTTGAAAACGCAATTACCCCACCAAGGCATACTGCCGTTAATCCGCAAACTACGAGGATCTGTTTTGCAAATGTGTTCATATTGGTTTGGAGTTGTTGTCCGGCTTGGGTGAAAGCGCCCGCCGATTCGGGTTTGGCTTAGTTGTAAAGACTCGCCGAGCCAAAACGCATGATGTGCGGCCGTCCCAGTTGCAGGGCTTTGAAGTCCACAGCGAAAGCGGGCGTTATTTGCTTTCCGTCCCAATCGTATGCTTTCAGAAACTGCTCGTTGTCGTCGCCTTGCTTGTCCCAATTGGCCAAGAGCGAAGTGGTGAAATAGAGACGCTTCCCGTCCCAGCTCTGCGACACCATGTTGACCTGCTTCCCGATGGTTTGCTCATAGGTCAGCCTGGGCTGATGTGGATTCGACACGTCATAGACCCGGCACTTGCCGTCGCCGAAACAGTCCACGAACAACGTCTGGTCGTCGGCGCTCAGGCTGATGTCCACGGGCAACACTCCACCTTCCGGTCCGATGTCCGCCACCTTCTCTGCTTTCCACTCTCCATCCTGGTTTTCGAAAACGAGCCACAGCTTGGAGGCCAGCGCTGTGGCCGTGAAGGCGTAGTTGTGGGCCGGCTGCAAAGCCCAGCGAACCTCGAGCGGGGCGCCCGGAACGTGGAAGACCTGGCGAGGCTGGCGGGTATGGAAATTCCACAACACCATTGTCTGCCCGACATTCTTTAGGGCTTCGGGGTCCTTCACCAATTCGCCGAACGGTCGCATATAATTCGCGTGACCGGTGAAGGACGAACTGAGCATCACGTTTTTTCGCGGCAACACACGAGCATCGTAGCCGTAGCCGTCTGCCACGGTTTCAACCTTTGCGCCTTTAGGATTCTGGTCCGTCGGCATCCAATGCGTGGCGATGTGTTTGCCCTCGTTGCTGTATTCCACGATGGCGGTTCTGCCAAGTTTGTCCTTTGAATTCGAAAGACACGGGACGAGCATCCGCCCCGGCAAGGCATAGAAGCCGTGCGGCCCAATTGCACCCGTGGTTTTCTCGAAATCGGTGATTGTCCTGATGAGCTTTGGACGACCGGGATCGGTTGCCACATCGAAGATGAAGATGTAGCTGGTGTCGAGTCCGCTGACCCAAAGCTGGCGACGATCATCCGTGAATCCACCGTGATGTGCCTCGTGTCGTCCGCCGACGGAAACGGAATTCAGCACCTTGCCGTAGGTCGGCGAGCCAGGCTTGACGTCGATGGTCACCAGCTTGTCTGAGCCGTCGCCCCAGCCTTCGACGCCAAGCGTCCAGACATAGACGAATTCCTCCTGGCCGGTGATCTTGGCCATGTAAGGCGACATGCAGGTTTCGTCGGCACGCGAGACAGAGGCAACCGTGAGAGCAGCAAGTGCAAGAGCGAGCGAAGTGACACCCGCGAACGGCCGCTGATTTCGAAATTGGGCAATGGATTTTTTCATAGGATATATTCTTGGTCATGGGTTGATTTGTTGTGAATGGCACGAAAGACCCGGTGATTGGTGATCTTTCTGCGCGCGGCCGTGACCAGCCCGCAGCCGGGAATTCTTCTCCGGCCGCAGGGCCGTCAGTGTCTGGCTTACACCTTTTCCACCTCGATCTTGATCTTCACGGGTTTGGCGAGGGTATCGTAAATGGGGGACTTGCTGAGGAGTTCCCGCACGGTAGTTTCGTTCAAATCGCCCTTGACCTTGAATTTGACCCGGATCTCGCTGAAGCCATTGCGAACTCTGGGATCGATGTCCAGAAACCCTCGAAGGTCAATATCGCCCTCGTACTCACTTTGGATGTCTTCGATCTTCAGGCCGCGGGCCGAAGCGTGGTACGCGAGCGTGCCGGTTAAGCAGGCCGAGAGAGCGGCAAGCACATACTCTCCGGCGCCGGGGCCGGTGTCGCCGCCCAGCAACACCGGGTGCTCGTCGGCGTCGAGGTGGAACGGAGCCTTGTGTTGCAGTTCTTGGCAGGTGCCGTAGAAATCGGAAATGGTCGCTACGGTGTGGGCACCGAGATCCCACTGGTTGCGGGCACGGAATTTGAATTCAGCAATTTCCGGTTGTTGTTTCACTGCCTCAATGGTCTGGCCGAGTTTGGTAACGTTTACGCCGTTGAGGAGCGTGTCCTCTTGGACTTCTGCTGTGGTCGTCATTTTCTTTTCTAGTAATGTTGTTTGGTTTTCTGTCGCTGCTTCCGGAACCGTTCCGGCGCGCTTGAGGCCTCATTTGCTGGTGGGATGCCAACACCAATGAAGGTCTTTAAAACCTTGAAGAACAGTCCTTAACGACTTTACGCCCGTAGAAGAGTGCCTCGCGAGAAATCGCAATTAACGAAAACTCGCGAGGTGTTAATGACGAAAAGCCGAGAGTCCGGAGTATTCCCGGATGGAGAGGTGAAATGTCCCCGCAAAAAACGCCGAATCGTCAAGTCCTCAAGCCGGCTTCTTAATTAGCAGCGCCTTCATGCGCGAAGAAAATGTGGAAGCGGGGATGCCGATCAATCGCGCCGCGCCAGCGTCGCCGGAGATTCTCCACTCACAGGATTTCAGCGCGCGTTCAAGATTGGCGCGTTCCAGATCGAGCAACTCTTTGGCGGTAAGCACACGACCATCGTTTGGAGATCGCGCCGCCGATGGGGCTTCGTTTACAGGGGCAATTCCACCCATTGCGCGCTCCAGTTCCAGCCTTGCCGTCGTGGACAGAATGATGGCGCGTTCGATCACGTTTTGGAGTTCGCGCACGTTGCCCGGCCAGTCGTAACTCTGCAACCGTTTAAGCTGCTCGTCATTGAGCGGGCCGATTCTCTTGCCCATCCGCTTTGCGAAGCGCTGCACGAAAGCTCGCGCCAAGATGTTCCACATCCCTCCCGCGCTCGCGCAACGCGGGAATGTGAATGGGAAACACATGCAATCGGAAGTAGAGGTCCTCACGGAACTTCACCTTCGGCAATCATCTGTTTGAGATCCGATTGGTGGCCGCCACGACGCGCACGTCAACCTTCACTGTCTTCGTGCTTCCCAGCGGTTCAAACTCGCCCTCCTGCAAAACGCGCAGCAGCTTCGCCTGCAATTCCAGGGGCAGCTCGCCAACTTCGTCCAGGAAAATTGTCCCGCCGTTCGCCAGGGAAAAACGTCCTTCGCGTCGTGTGACCGCGCCGGTGAACGCGCCGCGCTCATGACCGAAGAATTCGCTTTCGATCAGGTTGGCCGGAATGGCCGCGCAATTCACCAACACGAGCGGCTTCTCCGCCCGATTGCTGGCGCGATGGATGGAACGCGCCACCAGTTCCTTGCCGGTCCCGGTTTCCCCGGTGATCAAGCACCGTCGTGTCGGTTTTTGCCACCTGTTTGATGGCCCGATAAACCGCCTGCATGCAATCGCTGCGGCCCAGCATGTCGCCGTGTCCCGGGACTTCCCGCACCGCTTCACGCAGATATTCAGCCTCCTGCATCAGCAATTGGATTTGCCGCTCTGCCTCCAGCCGCTCGTCCACATTCCGCAGAATCAGCGTGTAAAAGAACTGCCGTTGGCTCTCAAATCGCGAAAAAGTCGCTTCGGCCGGAAACACCGAATGATCCCAGCGCCGTGCAATGAAATCCTGCGGTACCCAGAGCTGTTGTTTTCCGGCCGGCCGCGCTTCCAGTTCCCGTGCGAACGCCTCGACCCGGGAGGCACTGTCTTTTACCAGAAAATCGCGGATGCTTTCCCCGACCATGTCCTCCGCTGTGCAGCCGAAAACGCGCGCTGCCGCCTGATTGATGCGCACGACGCGTAGCTCCGTGTCGAGAACCACAATCGCGTCTAGCGCCGTCTCCAGGAGCGTGGACAATTGCTCCTCTCGGGTACGAACCTCCCGCTCCACCTTCAGGCGGCGATGCTCCGCGGTTGCGCGCGCAGCGAAAATCTCAAAAAGTGAAATCGCCCGTGGGTCCTTGGGCATGGGTTTGTTATCCAAAACAGCGACATTGCCTATGACGCTGCCATCCGTGTCGAACAACGGTGCGCCAAGGTAGCTGACGGCGTTGAGGGGGATCAGGTCGTCATCACGCGGATAAAACTCAATCACCCGATCGGGGATATGGATCAGCTTTCCTGACTCGACAACATCGGCGCACGCGGTGCCAACGACCGAGTACTCGAAGTGCTCGATAAAACCGTCATTCATCCACATAGCGAGGGCGTTCATTCTCTTCGATTCCGGGAAATACTCCGTCACCCACGCACCATGTGTTCCCAGGGCCTGAGCGAGATTTCGGACCAGCGCGCGAAAGAACTCCGTCCCGGTCTCCGACACAGTTCCTTCCACGATCAGACGCAGTACTGCCTCGTCGCTCATATTACCCGCTGCTTGCATGGATAAGCCGAAGTGTAGCGGCGAACAACGGTCAATGCACTACTCCTTTTTGTCCATTGGATTTTCCGAAGGGGATTCTCCGAAGGTGCCAAACCGGGGTTACTCGGTCACTACACTCCCACTACACCGCTACTACCCGCCTAAACATGGAGCCAATGGCCGGGATTGAACCGGCGACCGACGGTTTACGAAACCGTTGCTCTACCGCTGAGCTACATTGGCGTCCAAGGGTCGGGATGCACCTCTCGGCGAGATGCAACAGACGTCATAAAGAAACCGAACTAACTTCACTTCGTCAAGGCTGCCGGCAATGTCAAAGCCAATTACCGATTAACAATTGCCGGAGGCACCGGGGTCCGCCGGACTGCCAGTCGCTTATCAGAAAGTGCATGCAGAGATTTCTCAATCGCCTCCGCATCTGCCGCCGACAATCGATTGTCGAGTTGCAGATATGCCATTTGCCGAATGGCAGAGATGAGCGTGCTGCCCCGCCATCGTGACAATAGGGAACGGTCATAGCGACATTGCGAAGCGAAGCAATCTTGAATGCAAAACGTTCTTCTTCCTTTCCAGTGGTTCTTGCCTGGCCGACATCATTCGTGTTCGAGTATGAATGCACCGGTCCCATCCTCAGAAATCCATTGCCACCGAACAGAGGACTGTCGTGGCACTTCTGACAGCCCGAATCGAGAAAGAACGCTCCTTCAGAGAAGGGCCGAGATACGGGATGCCCGGCTCATTGATATTGTTACATGAATTGCAGGACGGCGAGTGGTTTGCCGAGAATCGGGTGTCGAAGTAAAGCCGTTTGCCAAGCAGCACCAAAGCGCGAGAATCATTCTCCGCGCCGGGCGTCTGCGCCGGCAGTGGTTCGAAGAATTCCTTTGCTCTAATGCGCAACGCGGCAGGATTATCCCGGGCCTGGGCAAACGTTGTCAGAAATGTGAGAAGCGACGCAGCCGCAAGAGCGACTTTGCCCTGGAAGTATGGAACTTTCGTTTCCATTCACCAGACGCAGAGGATGCAAATAGCAGGGCAAAGACGGCCCCGTTGGGCAAGCGGGAACAGGCTGCGCCAGATTATTCCGCCACGAGCCAGGTTATTTCATTCGGCGCAACGCGGCGCGCGCGACAGCGAGTTCTCTTCTGTCCGTTTCATCCAATTTCGGAAACTCGAGCTTCAAGGATTGAAGTGTCTCAAGGACGGCAGCCGCCACAACCAGGCGGGCAAACCACTTGTGATCCGCCGGAACGACGTACCACGGCGCGTGCCTGGTCGCTGTGTGCTGGATTGCGTCCTGATACGCGCTCATGTATTGCGGCCAGCATTTGCGTTCAGCGATGTCGCCCAAGGAAAACTTCCAATTCTTGCGCGGGTCGTCGAGACGCGCCATGAACCGCTCCTTCTGTTCGCGTTTCGAGACATTGAGAAAAAACTTCCGGACGACGATTCCGTTCCGGTCGAGGCGTCGCTCGAACCCTGCGATGTCTTCAAAGCGCTCTTTCCAGATCTTTTCGGTAATCAACTCGCGTGGCAGCTTCTCCTTTTCCAGCAGCTCCCGGTGCACGCGCACAATGAGAACTTCCTCGTAATAGGAGCGGTTGAAAATTCCTATGTGACCCCGTGATGGCAGCCGTTTCTCGCAGCGCCAGAGAAAATCATGCTCCAGTTCCTCGCTCGTCGGTGCCTTGAAGGAAAACGCAGAGCAGCCAAGCGGGTTCAAGCCCGACATGACGTGCGTGATGGCGCCGTCTTTGCCGGAGGCATCCATGCCCTGGAAAATCAGCAGCAGGGCGTGGGTGCTTTGAGCGTAAAGCTTCTTTTGAAGTTCGTCGATAACGCCAAGCGCTTGCTGCAATAATTCCTGAGCGTGTTCCTTGGATTTGATTTTCCAGGCATCCGCAGGATCGAAATCTTTCAGCCGAAACTTCCCACCGTCGGTGATGCGGTATCGTTTTGCGAGATTGGGGAGGGCAATTGCCATGGCTGAGTTTCACCCATTCAATCCAGCGCCGGATCGCTGCCGTCAATCATCTTCACTTTGTTGTGCGTGAAGTATTCCTTCGTAAGCGCTTTCATCAGGCGCTCGCGCTGATCGTAAAGGCGTTTCAATTTGCGCGGCTTGTGTTTGGCCAAGGCGTAATGCGTCAGCAATGGCATCGCGATTGTCGTGTCCGTGTAGCAGACAACGGCATCGGGGAGCTTGGTCGGATCGACCTTGCCCCAGCTCACCGCTTCGCTAGGCGTTGCGCCGGAAAGTCCACCTGTGTCAGGCCGCGCATCCGTGACCTGAATGAAAAAGTCCTGGCCAAATTCCTTGATCCGCAAAACCTCCTGAATCTGTGGTTCGGTTTGCAGCATGAAATTCTTCGGGCTTCCGCCGCCCCAAAGTACCACGCCACTCCTGCCACCGGATCGTTTCGCGCCGAGCACGAACGCCGTCGTCTCGTTCACGTCAATCGACGGGTTCACTCGCAGTTTGTTTCCGCGAAGTTCAACGCCGGCGAAGTTCATGCCGATCGTCGAGTCGCCGGGTGAACTCGTATAACACGGCACGCCGGCACGGTAAGCAGCGGCGAGCACCGAAACATCCTTTAGCTTATGTTTGCGTTCCCATTCGGCGCAGTAACGACCGAGAAGATAATGGAGTTCCGCCGTGCCCATTTCCTTTTGGAATTCGGGTTTGATTAAGATTTCCCGCAGCAATTCATCCGTCGTCATCAAGCCGTCACTGTACGGAATCACCACGTCATAAATTCGAACGAGATCGTTGTCGCGCAGATCGGTATCGTCAAATTTGAAGCTGCCGCTGTGCACCGGATAATTCAGCGCGAAGTGCATGTCGTGATACAGGTTCGCGCCGGTGGACACGATCCAGTCGACGAATCCGGCCTTGATCAATGGAATGATGCTCGAGCAACCGAGGCCGGCGGGGGTGAGCGCGCCGGAGATGCTCATGCCGATAGTGACATCGGGTGCGAGCATGCGATTCGCGAAGAGCTGGCAGGCTTCCTTCAGCCGCGCGGAATTGTAGGCGAGAAAGACTTCGTCGATGATGTAAGTGAGTTTTTCCCTGCCGTTGAGATTCTTGGGCTGGATGCGTTTACCCGACATGTATTGCTTTTTGTGCGGGCAATTCTTTTCCTTCAGCCATTCCGGCATTTCGGAGATGTCTTCCCGGGAGCGAATGTGTGCGCGTTCAGTTCTGGCCATAGTTCAATTCAAAAATTTTCGTCTGCTCACAATACGGATGCGGCGGCGCTTGCCAATAATTAAATCGAATTTCCCTGTTACCTTTCGAACTGGCCGGACATTTGATGCAGACATGCCGATGGCCGACTTGTTGCGGGAATGTTTGGAGAGTGCTCGGAAGCGGCCTCACCGACCTGGTGCAGCGCTACGTTAATCTGGTTTACGCCCCGGCGCGCCGGCAGGTTGGCTCTCCTCGTCTCGTCGAGGAGATTACGCAGAGTGTCTCTGCCTGCTCGCGCGTAAGGCTCGTCGCACGTTACAGAAAACGCTCCGGCCACGCAGGCGGCAGACCATTGCGCTTGCGAGCTCAGGTCGCTGCTCGGGTTCCAGCCGAATGCAGTCCTCCAAAAACTCAAAGTAGCCGTTGACCCATTTGCTCGCGCGTCATTACTATCGAGACCGTGAAGAAACGCTCACTTGTTATCGTCGGTTTGACGGGATTAGCAATGGCTTCGGCCACAGCTCTTTTTTCTCAAGAGTTGACGGCCCCGCCGACTGCATCCAATACCCAGGTCGCAGCACCGGCAGCAACTGGTGCTTCGTCGAACGCCGCTCCGGCCGGAGCGCGCAGAGGCAGGGGTGGACGACGCGGCGCTCCGGATCTCGGACCTGTTCCCGAAATCCACGCTGCCGTCCCGAACACCCTGCCCGGCCTGCTGGGCAAGCCGATTAAATGGGTTTCCACCGGCATCCTCGTTGCCCCCCAGAACGATGCCACCCATTTCCTCTACTCGATCAAGGACCCCACCATCTTCCGTTACAACGGCAAGTGGGAAATCTACGCCACCGCTAACATGGTCAGTGGCCCGGCCGCGGCAGCCCTGCTGAATCCGGGCACCAACCAGCCCGGCACGGGCCCGCGTCGTGGCGGCGGCGGAGACGTTCAACATGATTCACGCCAGCTTTGCGGATTGGAAGGACGCCCCCAACGCCAAGCTTTTCTACATGGATGCCAAACCGGGCTTCGGCGGCTACAGGTGCGCGCCGGAAATTTTCTACTTCTCTCCGCAAAAGAAGTGGTATTACATCTTCCAGACCCAGCCGCCGGTTTATTGCACCACCGATACTCCCGATGATCCCATGTCCTGGACTGCGCCGCAGCCATTCTTTGCGCCGGGCGTTGAACCTGCCGTGGATCGATTTCCATTGCATTGGCGATGGGGAATACATGTATCTGTTCTTCACCGGTGACAACGGGAACTTCTACCGCAGCCGGACCACCTACGCTGATTTCCCCAAGGGCTTCAGCATGCCGGTGATCGCCATGCATGGCACCCGCGACACCGTGTTCGAAGCCGGCTTCACCTACAAAATCAAAGGTGTGGATAAATATCTGACCTGCGTGGAAGCCCTGGGGGCCGGTCGTTACTACCGTGCCTATGTGGCCGACAAACTGGATGGGGAATGGTATCCGGTGGAAGGGTTCGACACGGTAAGTCACCCATTTGCCGGCAAAGCCAACATGACCTTTGAAGACGGTGTCACGCCCTGGTCGGGCCAGGTCAGCCACGGTGAAATGATCCGTGAAGTGAACGATGAACGCATGGTTCTCGACCCCGACAACCTCATGTTCCTCTACCAGGGAATTTCTGACGCCGACAACCGCGGTGGCTACGGCAGCCTGGCTTACAAGCTCGGCCTCCTCCGCGCGGTCAAAGGCGACTGATTTTCCCAATCAGCAACTCCTTCGGTTACGGTTGGTGAGGATCTTCGCGCAACTCGTGTTGAAACGTGCGCATTGTTTGTGGCAAACGATGCTGCGATTTGAAGCGCTGGCTGTCGGACAAATTATGGGGCGTGGCGGCGCAGTAAACAGTCAGGGTTTCGAACGGTCATGCGCTCCCGGTTCAAGCGGTCCGCCAACGGCTCTGTTCAGGCGATACTCGGCTTTGTTGAATTCGGCAATTGTTTCAACGTAGTCGAACCGCGCCCGTACAAGATCTTGTTGCGCTTCGATGTCCTCCAGCACTACCCCCACGCCGAACTGCTTGCGTTCGCGGGTGAGGCGCAACGCTTCAGTGGCAGTTGCCAGGTTTCGCTCCGCAAGCACGATTTGGTCGGAAAGAGATTGGACGCGCGCCAGCGCCGTCACGACTTCGCGCACGATCCGGTCCCGCAGCTTTGCGTCGTTCAATTCCGTCAATGCCAGTTGAGCCTTGTTGTCCTTCAGGCGTCCGCGATCAAACAAACCACCGGGACCGATTCGCCAGCTCAACCCAACGAGGTAATCCTCCGACGCTCCGAACTTGCTCCGGCCATTGTCCGGCCCTCCGCCCAGTCCTCCAAGAAACGCCTGGCCGTTCAGCGTTGGTATCAGCGGACCATAAGCGGCGCCGTCTCGCGAAACCTGCGCGGCGGAAACCAGAGCCCGGCTTTGGCCCACTTCTGGACGAGAATGCAGCGCCCACTGCACCAAAGAATCCAGAGCTGCGTTTGTGGAGATTAGGCGAACAGGAGCGAATTCATCCGGAACCGGCGCCAATTCAACCGCCGGGTCGAGGTGCAGAACCTCCGCGAGATCTGCCGCGGCAATGCGTTGCCGTTCGAGCGCCTGGCGCGCAGCGATTTCGTAGCGTTCCGTCTGGGTCTGCACGCGCAGTTCATCGCCCTTAAAAGCAATACCAGCCTCGGTCGCGGCGTGGAGTTGCTGTTGGTAGTCGCGCGAGGTCTGAGCAGCCTGCTTCGCGACGTCAGTGAGCGTCCGTGCTTTTGCCAAATCGAAGTAGCCTTCGGCTGCCGCAAGCGTGGAATCCTGGTGCTGCGCGGCGAGGGCTTGATCTGAAGCGCGCACCTTCTGTCGCGCGGCGAGCGAATTGTAAATCGCGTCTCCGAGAATCACCTGTCCGCCGATTGTCGCGCCCGGCGCATAGGAGTCGAAGTGCGCTTCAGAAACGATGCCCGCCGGAACTGATTGGGCCATGCCGTCGCGGCGATGGTACACGACGCCAGGAGAGAGCCAGGGAAAGAATTGTTCGATGGCGCTGTCATGTTGTGCCTTGGCTTCGTTGAGACGTTCGCGGGCGATTTGAACGTCCAGACTTGCCGCGCCGGCCAACCGAAGCGCGCTGGGTAGATCAATCAGGGTTGGTGCGGTGTTGGTCGTCTGGCCTATCGCCACAGTGGAACTGAGCGCCAGGGCAAATCCAAAACTCGAAATCTGAAATCCGAAAACCGAGACGTGTTTCGTGTTCCGTGTCCCGTGAATCCGCGCAAAGTGTCGCAATAATTCCACGACATTCAAAACATGCGACACGGAACATGGAACACGCCATACGCCGCTGTTCTTCTTCGCGTTCCGGATTTCGGATTTCGGATTTCTCATTTCGCCTCCGAAACCGTCACTGCCTGCCCATTACTTACCGGTTTGGCAATCAGGATCAGTGGCTGGCCCGCTGTCGCGCCGCTGATGATTTCAACGTTCGTGCCTTCAGTGAAACCGGTTTGCACGGGCTGGCGCTTGGCTTTGTCGTCCTCGACCACGAATACTGAATTGCCCGTTTTTTCCACCAGCACGGCATCCGCGGGCGCAAGCAGCACATTTGACTTCGTCTCGATCCCGATTCTTACCGTCGCATACATGCCGGGCCGCAATTCGAGTTTCGCATTCGGCAACTCAATTTCGACCAGCATGGTCTTTGTCGCGTCGTCGAGTGCATACGAAAACCGGGTAACCTTGCCCTCGAAGCGGCGGCCGGGCAGCCCTTCGGCGGTTACCTGGACCGATTGACCGGTCGTAACACGGGAAGCTTCGGCTTCGGGGACTGCAACCTGCACGCGCACGATATTGAAGTCCGACAGCGTGACGATGGCCGCGGTCTGTGCAGTGCTGCCGGAAGTCGCCGCCGGAATGAAAGCACCAGGATCGATGAAACGCCGTATGACGATGCCCGAAAAAGGCGCGGTGATCTTCGTGTAATGTAACAGGATCTCGACGCGGTCAAGGTTCGCCTTTGCGACGTCGAATTTTGATTTCGCTTCATCCACCGTCTCGGGGACGACGAGGTCAGGAGCTTTCTGCCGTGATTCGTTCAGACGTTTGTAGTTCAATTCTGCGATTTCAACCTCGGCCTGGTAACGGGCGCGATCTGCGGCCAGTTCGGGCGCTTCGATCTCCGCCAACAAGACACCGGACTGGACAGTGTCGCCCTTGTCGACAGTGATGGTTTTGAGATAGCCGGCCACCTTGGCGTAGAGGGTAGCCTGCTGGTATGCGTGCACTTCACCGGGCAGCGTGATGCTGCGCGTAATGTCGCCGCGCTTGGCTCGCACAACTTGAACCTGCACGGGCTCGACTGTTTTTTGCGAAAGTCCCGGTGCTTCGCGTGAGCACCCACACAACGCTAGCGCGGCGGAGGCGGCGAGTTTGAAATGGGAAATCAGAGTACGCATAAGTTTACGAGGCCGCGCTCCCGGTTGTGGGGAGAGAAGCGTGATAGTGGCGACTTCCAGGATCTTCCGGGTCCAAAGAAGCCGAACGTGTGCTCGCGCGTGCGCGCAAAATTGCGAACACCGATGGCAGTACAACCAATGTGGCAAGCGTCGCCGCCGCAAGCCCGCCGACGACCGCGCGGCCCAATGGCGCGGTCTGCTGGCCCCCTTCACCCAAACCCACAGCCATCGGCATCATGCCAGCCATCATGGCCAGGCTCGTCATGAGGATGGGACGCAGCCGGCTGCGTGCGCCCTCCGTGGCAGAATCGGCAGCCGTTGCGCCACGCATCCGGTTTCGTTCGGCAAAAGTCACGAGAAGGATGGCATTCGCAACCGCTACTCCAATGGCCATGATAGCGCCCATGAACGATTGGATGTTCAGAGTAGTGTGTGTGGTCCAGAGAGCGAGGACTACACCCGCGATGACGGCGGGCACGGTCGAAACGACAATCATGGCCAGTTCCACCGATTCGAAATTCGCCACAAGCAGCAGGAAGATTACGACAACAGCGAGGATGAGGCCGGTCCGCAAGCCAAAGAACATTTGTTGCATCGGCACGACCTGCCCACGCAAGGCGATGTTGACTCTGGGCGGTGGCGTCCCTGCATCCTTCAGAGCCTGGTCCACCTGTTTCGTCACAGACCCAAGGTCAGCGCCCGCGATATTGGCAGTGATGGCGATCATGCGCTGCATGTTGTAACGGTCGTATTGACCCACCATTGCTCCTTCCTTCACGCTCGCAATGTTGCGGAGCAGGATTGCCTTGCCATCGCGATAGCTGACCGGAAGATTTTGCGCGGCTTCAAGCGAAGTCATGTTGGTTTGGGGAATTTCGACCTGGATTTGGTACCAGACACCACTGTTTGGGTCGGCCCAGTAATTCGGCACGACGAAGCGGCTGGAGGACGTTGCGGCAACCAACGAGCGGGAAACTTCGGACATCTTAACACCCATGAGTCCGGCGCGCTCGCGATTCACGTTGACGTCCACCGTTGGATAATCCAACGCCTCACCGAATTGCACGTCGCGCAACGACGGAATCTTCTGGAGGCGCGCCTTGATCTTGTCGGCGAATTCCTTGTTCGCGGCGAGGTTCGGCCCGCTGACCGCCACTTCAATCGGCGTCGAAGCGCCGAGGCTCATCACGCGGCTCACTATATCGCTCGGCTCGAATGAGAAGTTCACATCGGGCAGGTCCAAGGCCAATCGCTTGCGCAGGCGTTCCTCCAAATCTTGAATGTGAATGCGCGTCCCCGGCTTCAGCTGCACTTGAAGTACACCTTCTTCCGGCCCGCTGTTCCACAAATAGATCAGATTAATCGGATAACTCGGGGCATGAACGCCAACGAAACCAAGCGTGATAGCAATGTTGTCCGCGCCCGCTTCCTGTTTGATGATGTCGAGGGCTTTCAGTGCAATGGCTTCAGTGCCCTCGACGCGCGTGCCGGCGGGAGCGCGCAGTCGAAGCTGAAGCTGGCCGGCGTCCACTTGCGGATAGATTTCGCTCCCGAGCCGTCGGCCCACGATGACTATGACCAGTCCCGCTGCGAGCACATAAAAACCAACGACGAGCCAGCGAGCACGCACTATTCTTTGCAGCGCGTTCTTGTAGCTGTTTTGGACTCGGGCAAAAGAGAACTGACTCGATCCTGTGGCGTTCTCTTGCGTTGCATGGGCCTGAATCAACCACGTGGAAACGACCGGCACGAGCGTACTCGACAATAGATACGAGCCGATCATTGAAAAACCGACGGCCAGCGAGAGCGGCAGAAACATCGCTCTTGCTGCGCCGGTCATGAAGAGCGTCGGCACAAACATCGCGAGGATGCACAGCATCGCCAGCAGCCGAGGCGTGGTGGTTTCCACGGTCGCGTCGCGTACCGCTCGCGCCGGCGGACTGCCGCGGGTCAGATGCGTGTGGATGTTTTCGATGCAGACCGTGGCTTCGTCTACCAGGATTCCGATCGCGAGGGCCAATCCACCAAGCGTCATGATGTTCACGGTTTGTTTGGAAATCCACAATGCCAGCGAAGCAGCCAACAGCGAGAGCGGAATGTTAATAACGACGATGAACGCACTGCGCCAGTCGCGCAGGAATAGCAGAACCACTAACCCGGTGAGTGCCGCTCCTAGCGCACCTTCCATAGTCAGACCCGCGATGGCGCGCGTAACGTAAGGCGATTGATCGAATTCATAGCTGACCTTCACGTCGGCCGGGAGCACGCTCTGGAACTTCGGCAGGTTCTTCTTGACAAGGTTAACGACCGAGAGCGTCGAGGCGTCCGCGCGTTTGGTGACGGGGATGTAAACGGTGCGGCGTCCGTTTACCAGCGCAACGCAGGTTACAAGATCGGTCGCGTCCCGCACTGTCGCGACGTCCCGCACAAAGATTGCGGGATACGAACCTGCGCGAATCGGCACACTTTCCAGATCCTTGATATTTTTGACGACCGAATTCAGCGGGACCATCGGATATTTCTTCCCGATGGACATATTGCCGGATGGACTGATGGTGTTGGCTGCGGTGAGCGCCACGACGATTTCATCGGGCGACATGTTATAAGCGCGGAGCTTTTCAGGATTGACCTCCACGACGATGCTGCGGGCGCTGCCACCGAATGGAGGCGGAGCGGAAACACCGGGCAACGTGGCAAAGAGTGGCCGAACCAGATTCAACGCGGCGTCCTGCATTTCGGCAACGGAACGGGTCTCGCTGGAGAAAACCAAATTTCCCACCGGCACGCTCCCCGCATCAAAACGCATGACGAACGGCGGCACGGTTCCCGGCGGCATGAACGAACGGGCGCGATTGACGTAACTGACAGTTTCGGCCATCGCCGCCGCCATGTCGGTGCCTGGGTGGAACTGCAGTTTGATGAGCGCGTTGCCCTGAATGGATCTCGATTCAACGTGCTCAATGCCGGTGATGTAGAGAAAGTGATATTCGTAATAGTAGGTTAGAAAACCTTCCATTTGTGCCGGATCCATGCCGCCGTACGGCTGCGCGACGTAGATCGTGGGAATGCCCAGCGTTGGAAAAATGTCGCGCGGCATTTTGTTCAGGGCGACTGCAGAGCCGAGCATGAGCGCGACGACCATCACAATGACAGTGAGCGGACGGCGCAGGGCAGTTTGGACCAGGTTCATTTCCGTTTGGCTGCCGCGCGTTCGACGACTTCCTCGTGAAGTTCCTGGATCTGAGCGCGCACAATATCCAGCACGCGCTCGCCTTCGGCTGTCAGGCGATAGTCCTTGCGCGCTCGCTTTCCGGCGCGAGAATCCGTCCGACCCTTGAGCCAACCGAGCCGCTCCATCCGCTGAAGCAATGGATACAGCGTGCCGGGGCTGATGGCATAGCCGTGCTCCCGCAGTTCGGTGAGCATCCACTGCCCGTGCAACGGCTCTTCACGGGCATGGTGCAGGATATGGATCTTCCAAAAGCTCAACAGAATTTCACGGCTGATGGCCTTCATGCGTTCAGGCGCTAATACAGTGGGCGATGTCGGAGACCGTAATAGGAGTTCAAACGTCAGTCAACTCACTTTGCACGGTGCGCGTGTTGCCGATAAACATCCATGGAGCCCGCGCCGATCCTGAATGGATCCTAACGAGCCGTTTACGGCATCTTAATCGAAGGTTGGTTCTTTCAATGGTCGAATCGTCGTATGCCAATCCCCGTAGGAGAAACGAAGAGAAAGTCGCGGTTGACGCAAGCTTTGAGACCCGCGGAAGAAATGAGTGGCTTGGTTGCGAGCCTGGTCGCATCGCAACACGGACGGGCAATTCAGTCGCGATCCCGAAGCTGCTCCAGAATGGCCGAGAAATCCTTGTCGCCGTTGCCAGTTGCAACGGCATTGTTGAAAAGATCGAGTGCGGCCGCCACCGTCTGGAGAGAGAGGCCACGGTCGCTCGCTTCCTTCAACGCGTAAGTGAGGTCTTTCGCCATGAGCCGGAGCCGGAAGTTGGGAGTAAAATCTCCCGACTTCGCGCGTGACGAAACCGTCTTGACAAGCGGACTGCCCGGCGCGCCGTTCAGCAGCGCTTCGACGGCTTTGTCGCGGTCGAGTCCGCCGCGATCCATGAGCGCGAGCGCTTCCGCAAACGAAGCGGCCTGGACGCCGCACAGAAAATTATTGATGAGCTTGAGCAACGCGCCGCTTCCGGTCGGGCCCACCTTAACGACCGAACGGCCCATGGCAGACAAAGCCGGTCTTGCTCTTTCGAGCGCAGCCGCGGAGCCGCCAACAAGAAAATTCAATTCGCCCGAAGCCGCGTGCATTTTGCTGCCGGTCACTGGAGCGTCGAGCAATTCACAGCCGCGCTCAGCCGCAGCCGCCGCAAGTTCCCGCACCCAACCGACGCTGAGGGTGCTGCATTCGATGAACAACGAGCCGCGTACGACGCCAGCCAGTGCGCCCTGTTCACCCAGCCACAGCGCGCGCGATGCGACGTCATCAGCGACCATGCTGATGATGATGTCCGAATGCGAAGCGGCTTCGCGCGGCGACGGGGCAACCTTCGCGCCTTCGGATTCAAGCGGAGCGGCCTTTTCGCGGCTGCGATTGTAAACCGTCAGCGGAAACGCCGCACCGAGAAGCCGGCGCGCCATGCCGATTCCCATCGTTCCAAGGCCCATCAATGCGATTGTTTCTTTTGCCATATCAAGCCAGAGATTGAACCGTCACCAATTCGGGCGCAGCCTTCGATAACCGCAGCGGATTGCGCAGCGGTCGCCCAAATCCTGCAAATTGAATTTCCATTACGTCGCCCTCCACCAGTTGCATTCCAGCGCCGAAACTCAGAGCGCACGCGCCGAAGTAATGGACGTGAACATCGCCTGGGCGTCGATGCGTTTCAAATTTGAAGTGATGATGTTCCATGTTCTGAAGGCTATGACACATTTCGGCTTCGCCGGAGACAATGTCCTTCGACCAAAAGACCTTTCCGCCGCGTTCGATGATCACCTTGCCCGGGACCGAATCGAACTTCGGATCGACCACGAGTTCCGGCCCGATGGCGCAGGTGCGAATCTTCGAGCCGGCGAGGTTCAGATAATTCTTTTTCTCAAATAGATGGTCGGAGAACTCGTTGCCGATGCACATTCCGATTCGCCAGGGCCGGCCGTCCGGTGCGACGACGTAAACGCCAGCAATCTCACCTTCCTCTCCCCCGTCTTCGGCATACGGAGGGGTTTCGAGCGGCTCACCGTGCGCGCGAAGAATCGTGGCGTTGCCTTTGTAAAACCACTCGGGCGCGACGCCGATCTTCCCGGCAACCGGACTACCGCCTTCCATTCCCCAACGGAACATCTTCATGCTGTCGGTCAGCTCCGCGTCCTTCACTTCGTGCATTGCGTTCCGATCCTTCGCGCTTCCGAGATGCGTGAGACCGGTGCCCGAGACGAGACAACGCGCGGATTCATCGGGATGATCAATTGGCGCAAGCCATCGCCAGGCGGATTCGCAGTGATAAATCGCCTCGTAGTCCAGTGCGTCGCCTGACGCGTGTTCTCGCGCCAATGCGGTGAGTGATTTTCGCGCTTCGATGGCGGCTCGCGCCAGAGCGTAGACTGAACTGAATTTGCCGAGCAAGCGCAGCCGTGGTTCTTCGACGAGCGCGATTCGGCGTTCGGTCCCATGCCTAAGTTGAACGAGCCGGGTCATGGGCCAATCCTATTTGCCGGCGCCGCGCGCGTCCAGACCTGGAATTCAGGCGCACGGCTCGCGAATTGGCGGCGTTATCGGGCAACTTCTCCACGGTAATCCTATCGGATTCAGCGAGGTCGGTCAACTCTAGGTTCGCATTTGGAAGGGTTCCGGCTTTTCGTCTTGACGGGCTGTCTTCTCATCGCGAGTCTGGAATCGCTCGCAGGCATAGATGTTGTCCTTCTTAACCGCTAATGGCACGGCCTTCCAAGCCAACCGGGATAAATCTGCTCGTGATGATCGCGCTGTTTGCTGGTTGTGGCAAAAAAGCGCCTCCCTCGTCCACGGCTGGTTTAACAGACGGCAAAGCACTCGCGTCCATTGTGTGCGCACAATGCCATCGCGTTCCTTCACCGGCTCATCTGCCGCCCGAAGAATGGCCGTATCTGCTGGCATGGATGGGAAATTATATCGGATACGCTCCGGACATCGAAATTAATCCGGACATCGTCGCGAAGGGCTTCGTTCCCGCCAAACCGGTGATAACGCGAAAACAGTTCGCCGCGATTCGAAACTACTTCATTGGGCAATCCGCCGTTCAGTATCATTTGCCTCCGCCTGCGGCTGAACCGCCCGCTTCGCCATTGTTCAAACCAATTCCAATTCCAGTTTCGGCTTCGATCATCAGCATGGCCGAGATCGATCCTCACGATCATTCTTTGATCCTGGGCACTTCGCAGCCCGCGAAGCTGCTCGCTTGGAAAGATGGCGTGACGACGGCGTTCGATGTCCATTCGGAACCAGTCACGTTCGAGCGCCTCGACTCGTTGCGGCGCATCGCACTCGCTGGCAATCTCGGCCGCGACTTGCGCGAAGGGCAGGTGGTCGATTTCAACGTGAACGGCGGATCGCCGCTCGTGCTTGTTGATCGACATCCACGCATAGCCGCGCATCGAACGGCCGATCTGGACGGCGACGGCAAAGACGATCTGATCGTCTGCGGCTTCGGCGATTATCCGACCGGATGGGTCGGGATTTTCTGGGGTGGCGACCAAAACGCGCGGGAGGATCTGTTGCTTGAGGAGCCAGGCGCCACTTGGTGTGACGTTGCCGATATTAATGGTGACGGCAAGCTGGACATCGTCGTCTCCATCGGCAGCAACCGGGGGCGCTTGATAGCGTTCAGCAATCAGGGTGGACGCCAATTCTTTCCGAACATCATTGTCGATCGCTCGGCTGGTTGGGGCTACAATCGGTGCCTGCTTGTTGATTGGGATGGCGATGGAAAACAAGACATCGTCGAGTGCGCGGGAAACAACCTTGAACTGCGCGGTCGCCCGCTCAAGACCGAGCATGGAGTGCGGGTGCTGCACAACGATGGCGATTTCAAGTTCGACGAGGTGCTTTTCGAACCGCTCTTCGGCGCCATGGATGTCGCCGCCGGTGACTTCGACGGAGATGGGCGAGTCGATCTCGCTGTGACGGCATTTTGTCCCGACTGGCGACTGCAATACCCGACCACTTTCGTTTTGTTGATGCATCAAGCAGATGGCACGGTCAAACGATGGGGTATCGACAATCGCTATTGGAACCGGTGGATGCGTGTTGGGGCCGGCGATGTGGACGGGGATGGGAGAATCGATTTGGTTCTCGGAGCGGCGGACGTTCCGACCGGCATTCCAGGCGAGCATCTGGCGCGATTCGTTCAGATGTTTCAAGGGCAGCCGACCGTCCTGGTTCTTCACAATGAATCGAAACGTTGAGCCGCCGCATTGCGTGGGTCACGGACTGTTTCGGTAAATCTCGTCAATGGAAAACGCATTGCCGTGTGGATAATTCTGCGCTATTAGGGTTCACCGCTCGAAGCGCGTTCAGCACATGAAACCAAAATCATTTTTCTGGGTCTGCATCGTCGTTGGTAGTGTTGGCCAATTGCCCTCGCCAGTAGTCGTGACGGCGCAGAGCGGCGGAGATCAATTCCTGGATGGCATCGGCGAGACGGGACTCGTCGCGCGATACGTTTTCCATGGTAATGAACGCGACGCCTCACGGAATGCTTTCCATGCGACGCTCCAAGGCACCGGAGGAACTTACGTGGACGACCCGCAATTCGGCAGAGTTCTATTACTTCCCGGCGAGAAAGGCGCGTACGTCCAGATTCCCGGACAGGCACTCGACGGGTTGGATACCATTAGCGTGTCGGCGTGGGTTCAACTCCGGTCGGATGAACGGGGTCAGCGGCTCTTCGATTTCGGACAAAGCGCCATTTCAAATTTTTTCTGCGTGCCAGTTGAGTCCAATGGCGAAGGTCTTCACGTCGGCATCACGCAGGGGGGATTGGCGGGCGCAAGAAGCATTTCAGGCCCGCTCATTCCGACGAATCGTTGGGTCCACATCGCTGTTGTTCTCGATTCAGCGAACAAGAGGATGGCGTGTTACATCAACGGCAACAGGATCCCGGAGACTCTCGCTGTGGCGATGTCCTTGGACAAAATCCTGCATCAGGAAAATGCCGCGATGAACCTGGCATTTATCGGCCGCGCTCAAGACGACAACATCCCCACTTTGAATGCGCTGGTTCATGACTTCCGAATCTACAGCGTTGCCCTGACGGATCGACAGGTGGCAACGATTCACGACAACGCAATTGGCGGGAGCGCATCCCCGACCGTCGTGGCCGAAAGGTCCGGTCAAACCAATCAACCGGCAAATTCCTCTCGCGGCATCGCGCAGCCCATGGCCGACAAGCTGGTCGGCGTGGCAGACGTGAAAGTGGAAACAACGATCGGAACTCTGCCGAGGTTGCCTGCCACTGTCTGGGGAATTTATCACACAAACACCTACGGGACGATGGTCTCTGTGGGACCGGAGGTCCGCGTCATTTGGCCTTCACCGACGAACACCGCTCAGGTAGCGCAGCCGGGCACGTACTCGATCATTGGCACGGTGGTCGGAACCTCGTTTCAGCCGAAGGCCACGGTGACCGTGAAAGCAAACGCGCCAGAGACGCCGCTTCCGAAACGACGTTTGGAAGCCTTTCCACTGGGAAGCATCGCATTGAACCGGGATGAACAGGGACGCGACACGCAGTTCATCAAGAATCGCGACAAGTTCATTCGCACGCTCGCCACCACAAATCCCGACCGGTTTCTCTACAATTTCCGCGACGCGTTTGGCCAGCCGCAGCCCGAGGGCACCAGGCCTTTGAGCGGTTGGGATTCTGAGACGACGCGACTGCGCGGCCATGCCAGCGGTCATTACCTTTCCGCGATTGCGCAGGCGTACGCGAGCACGACGCTACGACGAAGCGCTGCACACGAACTTTCTCGGCAAGATGAATTACGTGATTGATACGCTTTACGCGCTGTCGCATAAGTCGGGGGCTCCGACCAACGAGGGCGCGCCGTTCAATGCCGATCCCACCGCGGTTCCGATTGGGCCGGGCAAATCCAATTACGATTCCGACCTCAGCGCGAGTGGCATCCGCACGGATTACTGGAACTGGGGCAAGGGATTCATCAGCGCGTATCCGCCGGACCAGTTCATCATGCTGGAGAAGGGCGCGACGTACGGCGGAAGCAACCGGCAAATCTGGGCGCCGTATTACACCCTGCACAAAATCCTGGCCGGACTGCTCGACTGTTATGAATTCGGCGGGAACAAAAAAGCGCTGGAAATCGCGGAAGGCATGGGCAGGTGGGTTTATGCTCGCCTGAAACTGGTTCCGCCTGAAACCCGGATCAGCATGTGGAATCGCTACATCGCCGGCGAGTACGGCGGCATGAACGAAGTGCTTGCGCGGATGTATCGGCTAACGGGCGATAAGACGTTCATGGATTGCGCGCGATTGTTCGACAACGTGAATTTCTTTTACGGCGACGCGCAGCACTCCGGCGGGCTTGCGAAGAACGTGGACACGCTCCGCGGCCGTCACGCCAACCAGCACATTCCGCAAATCACCGGCGCGCTGGAGGAGTATCGCGACACGCAGGAGCGCGATTATTATCTGATTGCCGACAATTTCTGGGACATCTGCACGCGGTCGTACATGTACAACATCGGCGGCGTGGCGGGCGCGAAGAACCCGAACAATGCCGAATGTTTCACCGCGCATCCTGATAGCCTGTTCGCTGATGGCTTCGCGCGCGGCGGCCAGAACGAAACCTGCGCGACCTACAACATGCTCAAGTTGAGCCGGCAGTTGTTCATGTTCGATCCCGACGACGCGCACTACATGGATTATTACGAGCAAGCGATGTATAACGACATCCTCGCTTCCGTCGCCGAAGATAATCCGGGCAACACGTATCACATTCCGCTCAATCCAGCGGCGCGAAAACAATTCGGCAACGCGCGCATGGATGGATTCACCTGCTGCAACGGAACTGCGCTGGAGAGCAACACCAAGCTTCAGGATTCAATCTATTTCCACAGCGCGGACAACAATGCTCTTTACGTGAATCTGTACGTGCCGTCCACGTTGACATGGACAGATCGCAAGGTGAAGCTCACGCAGCGCACAGATTTTCCGTACGCCGACACCACCAAACTCACGCTCAATGGCAGCGGCAACTTTGACATCAACGTTCGCGTTCCGAAATGGGCGGCACGGTTCACCGTCGCAATTAATGGACGGGAAGAAATGGTGAGAGCCGTGCCGGGCACGTATCTGACGTTGAAACGAAACTGGAAGGATGGCGACTCGATTGAACTCCGAATGCCGTTCAGCTTCCATTTGAGCCCCGTGATGGATCAGCCGAACCTCGCGAGCCTCTTTTACGGCCCAATCCTGCTCGCCGCGCAAGAACCCGAGCCGCTTTCCACGTGGCGCAAGATAACTTTAAATGGCGAAGACCTCGCCAAATCGATTACGGGCGATCCGCGCGCTCTGCATTTCAAAGCCGGTGACGTGGAGTTCAGGCCGTTCTACGAGAGTTACGCGCGTTATTCCGTTTATCTGGATGTGACCTTGGAATAACCCGGTCAGCTCGATTCAGCCTGAAGATCGCTGGAATTCTCTTTCTTCGGCTTTGGATCCCCGCGCTTGTATTCCGCCCATCTTTCGACCATTGACTTCGCGGCGGGTCTGACCGCCGGAGTGCTGCGAACCGGGGGTGGAACGGGTTTCCGCGTTTGCGCGAGGAAAACTCTTATCCGGTCGGGCATGAGGCGAGTATGGCATAAGAGTGCCGGGAATTGGGAGCAGAAAATTTTATCGCCTCAGCGCGCGAGAAGGTGCGTGTGAACTCGCAGCTACTTCGGCGCAGGGGTCTGTGGCACAAAGCGCACTTCATCAGACGCGAGATATTCGCCGGCGCGCGGACCGCTGAACTCCACGTAAGCGATGCCGCTCCCTTTCACCGTCAATTCGAACGTTGGAATCGGATCGCCCGGAGCTTTGCGGCCGGGCGCCATATCGAGCGATGCTTTGTCCAACAGTTTTCCGTCAGCATCGTACGCTTCAAGGTGAGCAGGACAGCCGGTCGAAGCCCAGAAAGTGATCGTGACTGATGAAACGTTGGTTGGAAATCGCGCGCGAACGGGAATCGGATCGTCTGCCATCGCGCTAAGAATTCCTTTGTGGCCCGATGGACTGTGCGGAAAGAACATGAGCTTTGCTTTGGCCTTGCTGCGAGTCGGCGCATGGGCGGGCGTGAACACGACGCCTTTCTCCTTCCACGATTCAATCCAGCGACCGGTGATTTCCGCTTTTTCAAAATCCACGACGACTTCAGATTGTCCGAATGTCAGCCGAGCAGTCAGCAGCAGAAATAGGAAGCTGACGAATAAGCGTTGTCGCGCTTGTGTTCGGCTGGTGGTAAGGATTCTTTGATGACTTGCTGTAAACATGATTACCGATTACTGAAAACTGATTACTGATCACGCCATCTCCAACCCGCGCATCGTTCCGGTGGACGATGCGAAATTGCTCTCTTCAATTCCTATCCGTTGCAGCATCGAGACGAAAAGATTCGGCAGCGGATAATTTTGTTGCGCGTCGAATGCGAGATGCCCGGCGTGCCGGAAGCCGCCGCCGGCGAAAAGCACGGGCAGGTTGTTCGTCGAATGCGCATTGGCATCGCCGAGATTGGAACCATAAAGAACCATCGTGCGATCAAGGAGTCCGGCTTCGCCTTCACGGACGGACTTGAGGCCCGCGAACAATCCCGCGAGCAATCGCATGTGCCATTCGTCAATCACCTTTAATTGCGCCAGTTTGTCCGGCGCTTTTCCGTGATGCGAAAGATTGTGGTAGCCGTCGGTGATCGTCTCGCCCTGGATTTGCAAAACCGGAGTGGCGACGCTGTTCAACATCAGTGTGATCGCGCGGGTGGAATCGGTCTCGAACGCGAGTCGCGCGAGATCGTACATGATTTTGACCTTGTCCATGTATTGCGCGGGGCTTGTCGGATCAATCGGTTCGGCGACGTTGACGACGGGCTTCGGCTTGTTCTCCCAACCGCGCGACGCCAACAGCCGCTGTTCGAGATCGCGCACGCTGCCGAAGTATTGATCCAACCGGCTGCGGTCCTGCGCGCCGACTTCGCGCTGCAGGAGCTTGGCTTGCTGCGCGACTGTGTCGAGAATGCTGCGGCCCGTGTCCAGCTCGCGGATTGTCGCTTCCACTTCAGTTGGCGTTCCTTGAAGAAAAAGTTGCCGGAACACCTGCGACGCGCTTTGTTCCGGCGGAATCGCCACGCCGGTTCCGGTGACCGAAAGGCTGCGATTGCCATTCACCGAGAGGGAAATCGATGGGAACCGCGTCTGAACGCCGATGTGTTCGGCGATGTGTTGGTCGAGCGAGATCGAGTTGCGAAACGAACTGCTGGCCGGATGTGGCGCGGCGGTGAGAAAACTCACGTCCGACGGATGCCCTCCGTCCACGTTCGGATGCGAGACGCCGCTGAAGACGGTGAAGTCGTCGCGATGCTCCTTCAGCAAATCGAGATAAGGCGACGGCGTGTAATCTCTCCCTGAACCCTGCGGAAAAAAATGCGCGGGCAACACGCCGAGATTATTGCAGATCGCGAACATGCGGCGCGGCGCTGAATTAGCCGCCAGTGGTGATGCGGATTCCGCAGCTCGCGCAAACGGCGCCATCATCGAATCGAGAAAAGGCAACGAGAGCGCGACGCCGACGCCGCCGAGGAAGTGGCGGCGCGAAATCGGTTGGCGCGTGCAGACGAAGGGAGGCCAGCCGGACGAGTTTGAGTTTTGTTTCATGGAAAATGTTTTGTGTTCACTCATCGGCCGACTCAATGTTCGTGGATCATTTCGTCAAAAACAGTTCACTCTGCGCCAGCTCGCGTACGATGCTGCGGACGCCATATTGCCCGGCCTTCGTGCGATCGAGAATCTTTTCGATCGCCTCGCGGTCAGAGAAGCGCACCGGCGCGCCGGTCGCATAGACCGCCAGTTGCCGCACGAGGTTGCGCGCGATGGGCGTTGGGTCTTCGAGTAACTCACGCTTCAGTTCGCGAACATCGTGGAAGGACTGTCCGTCCGGCAACGCCCCGGTGCAATCCACCGGTAGCGCGTAATAAAAAACGAATCGCTGTCCGTCCATGCCGACGCCCGGTGCGTTCGTCGCGCCTTCCTTGGTGGCACGATAGCGATCCCGCCAGCCGCCCATCACGTCGAAACTTTCCAGCGCGAAACCGGGCGGGTCCATTTTGGTGTGGCAGGAGGCGCAAGTCGGATCGGCGCGGTGCTTGTCCAGTTGCTGGCGAATCGTCGTCGCGCCGCGAATGTCTGGCTCGATGGTTGGCGTTTTTGGCGGTGGCGGCGGCGTTTCGATTCCGAGAATCCGCTCGGTAATCCAATGGCCCCGCAAAACGGGTGATGTAGTTGTTCCATTCGCGGTGACCTTCAACACGCTGGCTTGTGTCATCAGGCCACCGCGCACGCTGTCTTTAGGAAGCGTCGACGCGCCGCATCTCGGCTCCTTTGACGCCCGGCACGCCGTAGTGCTCGGCGAGGCGTTCGTTGAGGAAAGTGAAATCGGAATCCACGATGTTCCGCGCCGGCAAATCCGCTCGAAGCAATTCCTCGACGAACAATCGCGTCTCCTCGACAGCGGACAATTTCAACGGATCGTCCAGTTCATAATCGTTGTAAAGCGTCGTGGACGGCGAGGTGTCGTCAATTTTTCTGAGGTCGAGCCAGTAATCGGTGAACGCTTCGACGAAGCGGCGCGCCTTGGAATCGTTCAGCAGACGCTCCGTCTGCGCGCGCAAGATTTCGGGCCGGTGCAACTCACCGCGTTCCGCGAGCGCGCGCAAGGCTTCGTCCGGCTCGGAGTTCCAGAGAAAATACGAGAGGCGCGACGCGAGCGCGTAATCATTCAAGTGGCCGGGCGATTCGTCGAAGAACAAAAATCCCGGCGACGATAGAACCGCCGTGTAAGCCGCGAGCATTGATTTGCCGAAACCAAAGCCCTGTTCGTACTGGTTCTTGAACAAGCCGAGAAAGAGCTGCACTTCGGGTTCTTCGACCGGACGACGATAGGCGCGGCGCATGAAAGTTCGCAGCAATCGCTCCGCGTCTTCCTGCGGATGTTCGGTCACGATTTCGACATTCACCGTTCGCGGGCCACCAAAACCTCCTCGGCCTCCGCGTCCCCCGCGACCGCCGCGCGCTCCCGCCGTGACATTCGTGCCTCGCGCTCCGGTCGCATCGCCCCGGCCTCGACCGCCGAAGCCGCCGCGTTGTCCGCCGGCGGGAGCCTGAGCCGCGACTTCGAGCGCGACACCGCCAGTTTCTCCTTCGCCGAGTCGCTTCATCGGGAGGTCGCCGAAAAGCCGGTGATAGCCCGCGCCTTGCGATTCATCCTTTAGCGGACCTTCGACTTCCATCCACTGAATCGCGTAGCCGGGCATTCCGTCGGGTTGCGCCAGGGGATTGACATACTGCTCGTCCGAGCCGTTCACGCGTGTGCGGAACAGCCTCATGCCGTCGGTGCGAATCACTTCGTTCGCTGCCAGCAGGACTTCGATTTCGTGAACGGTGGGCTCCGGTTTGAAATCGAATTCGCCGATGGGCCGATTCTGTCCGGTGCTCGACGCGTACACGCCGATCGGTTCATTGCGACGACCCGGCCAGACTTCATCCAGGTTGGGCCGATGCCAAAGCGGAAGATAATAGTATGGCGCCTTCTCCTCGCCGAAGCCTTCGTAGAACCATCGGCCAATGCCGCCGCCGCTCACCCAAATCGTGTAGCCCTCGAAACGAAGGCGATAGCGCCCCGCGACCGGCGTGCGGAACTGACTCCAACTGTAACCACCCGCGTCGCTGAAAATGCTCGACACCTTTCCGACCGCTTCGCGTTCGCGCGTCTCCGGGCTGGAAACCGGGGCGCGTCCGGCGCGAACGTCCGGTTGCGCGTGGGAATCCAGCACCGGAAAAGAAAGGCGGTCCGGCAAGGTTCCATTTTCGCGTGGACGGAAGTTGAGCAAACCAAATTCATCGCGGGCGTAGTAGCGATTCGTCGTCGGATTCCGGTGTTCGAGTTCCGCGCTCATTGCCTGGCGCAAAGCGTAGTCAGCCGAGTTCATGTATCGCGATAATTGCACGTGCGAGACATCGAGCGCCTCGCCGATCTTGTTGAAGCGATATTCTTTCGCCGTCCTCGGGAAGCCGGTCTTTGATTTGGACCCACGGCACGTCGAGCAGATCGCGCAGCGTATTCTCGTATTCGTAGCGATTCAGCCGCCGCATCATCGCGCGACCGGTCTTCTCAATCTCCGCGCGCTCGGCATTGCGTAAGTCGGACCCGAGGCTCTTGACGAACGCGTCCAATTCAGCGGGGTCGGGCCGCGCCTTTTTCTTCGGCGGCATTTCGCCGGCTTTGACGCGGTCGTGGACTTTGACCCAGAGAGCGAAATTGTCTTCGTTCGTTGGCTGGAACGGGAGATCAAGCAAATCCAAGTCAGCTTTCTTCGTCTCGTCGTCGTGGCAATCCGCGCAATTTTTTTCAATGAACTGCGCGGTAATCGGAGACTTAATGATAGTTTGAGCCGGGAGATAGTTGGAAGCCACGAGCGCCGCGACGAAAACAGAACATGAAATCATCCACAAGCCGCACGACAGGAGACGGCGTTCCGTTTTGGCTCGGTGAACAATGATAGACATTTTCATCGCGCAGCTAAGTCAGGCTGATGAAGGCAGACTAGCACCGGGCAGTGATGGTTACAAGGCGCCAGTCAAAGGTTGGGCACGACAACATGCAGCCGTGCGTCTCTACGACTTCTTCGGCTCGTACCCCTGCCACAGCCAGCGCATGATGTCGGGGAAGATCGAGCCGCCGTGCTTTCCGGTGTGGCCGCCGTCGCCCCATGCGTGATTTATCTGATAGCGCGGGCCGGGCGTGTTTCGCTGGTCGGCGTTGCGGTTCGCCCATTCGAGAGCGGAGAGCATCTGCTGATTCGCGAGGTGCCAGTTGCCGTGCTCGTTATTCAAATCGTTCGTGCCGTCTTGCAGGAATATTTTCAGCGGCTTGATCGGATTCTTGCGTATGAGCGTCGGGTAAAGATCGCCGCCAGGACGCATCGGTTGGCCGTCGCGCGCGGGGCGATAGCCGATGCCCGTGAAGCTGCCAATCGTGCTGACGACCTTGTGGAAAACTTCCGGGCGTTCCCACGCGACCGTGAACGCGCAGATGCCGCCGGAAGACAATCCAACAATCGCGCGGCCTTCAGGATCGTCGGTGAGCTTATAATCCTTAGCAACCTCGGGAAGAATTTCTTCAATGAGGAACCGTGAGTATTGGTCCGAGAGCGTGTCGTATTCGAACGACCGATTGCTGCCGCCGCCGCGTCCCCCCGCCGGAGCGTTGGTGCGTTGGCCGGGATTGATGAAGATGCCGATGGTGACCGGCATTTCCCTTTTGTTAATCAGGTTGTCGAAAACATTCGGCACGCGGTAATCGCCATTCGTGCGAGTGTAACCTTCGCCGTCCTGGAACACCATCACGCAAGCCGGGCTGCTGTCGTTGTACTGCGCGGGAACGTAAATCCAATAGTTGCGCGTGGTGCCCTCGAAAATCTTGCTCGACCACTGGCGCGGGCCGATGAGTTTGCCCTTGGGCACGCCGTCCTTCGGCAGGGAGTCCGGTCCGGGCTTGTAATCGTCGGCGGCGATGACGAGTTGGCAGCAAAGCAATGGGAGCAAAATCAGGTAAAGGGATTTCATGGTGTCTTGGACTATTTCGTCGTGAGAACGTCAGTCCGCGTGATAACCGCGCCAGACCCAGACCAGCGTATCGGCCAGCGTCAACTCAAACACGCGCCGGTCACAGTGGCCGGTAGCTTTGCTGAACACGAAGCGGTGATGATAGCCTTTGGCTTCCAGCGCGGCGGACGTGCGTTGGCCGGCCATCACCCAGTTGTGATAAGTGCTTTCGGGATCGTTGGATCGCAGATCATTTTCGGAAACGTGCGTGAAAATCCGCAACGGCTTCTGCTCGCTCGTCTCGATGAGTTTCATGCTGGAATGATATTCCCACGCGCCGAGCGGAAACTTTGCTTCCTCAGGCGCGTCGTCATCCTGCTGATCCACGAACGTGCCGGAGTAAGCGATGATTCGGCGGAAAAGATCGGGACGAAACCAACCCATGCTCAACGCCGCCGCACCGCCGGAGCTGCAACCGATCACCGCGCGGCCCCATGGATTGCTGGTGAAAGCGATCTTTGGGAAAGCGGCTTTGATCTCGGCGTTCGTGAGCACCGTCGGCAACACTTCCTCGTAAATGAAGCGCGCCAAACGATCCGACATCGTGTCGTATTCCAGGCCGCGCTCGCTCTTCTTGGCATCGCTGCCGCCGTTTTGAACCGCGATGGCGATGAACGCGGGCAGCTTGCGGTTCCCGTTGGTTGAAATCGTGAGATTGTCCAGCGCGTTGCGGACGAGATTCATCTGGCCGGGGCCATCGTGGATAATGAGGATTGGAGCTGGCGTGCCGTCCATGTATGCCGCAGGCACATAGACAAAGATTTTTCGCTCCTTGCGCACCGGTTTCCGCGCCGGGTCGAGCGTCTTGTCGTCGCCGCGAAAGATTTTGCTATCGGCCAGCCGCATTGAGAACTCGAAATATTTTCCTTTGGGATTGCCGAGATCGGTGAGATCGCGAGCAATCGTATAGTCGGGACCGACGATGAAACTGCCATCGCCCTCCGAGCCGGGACTTTCCGTATAAGACTCCGCGGCAATGACGGTGCAAACAAGAGCAACGAGCAAGGCGGTTAAGGCCTGTTTGAAAATTAAAACTCCGATGTGAAATCTGCGGGCGTGGTTCATGGGCCAGTAATAATTGCGCCGGCCACGGGAGTCAAATGAATCAGTGTAAGTTCTTATTCCGTCACATGGAATTTCTTCAATGCCGCTTCGTCCACCGAAATGCCGAGGCCGGGAGTATTTTCATCCAGATCAATGAAACCGTCCTTCGGCATCGGTTCGCCTTTGAAGATGTACCAGAACAGTTCGTTGCCGACTTCCACGTCCACGGGCGGGAAGAATTCCGCCATCGGCGAATTCAAGCTCGCCATTACGACGTGGAAGTTGTGCATCTGTCCCGGCGTGCGGAATAACGGGAATCTGATGCGCCTCGGCGAGCGCGGCGATCTTGCGCGCTTGCGTCAGGCCGCCGACGCGGTTGGTGTCGAACTGAATGTAATCCACCGCGCGCGCTTCGATGAGTTCGCGGAAGCCGAAAAGCGTATGCTCATGTTCGCCGCCGGCAATCGGGATGCGCCCGAAACGTTTCAATTCCGCGTAGCCGTGGATGTCGTCGGGAATCACCGGTTCTTCGAGCCAGCGCAGATTGAATTTTTCGAGCAATGGCAACATCCGTTTGGCGTAATCGAGATTCCAGCCCATGTAAGCGTCGGCCATGATGTCAATCGCCGTCGCCGACGGTTTCGCGCACGGTGCGGACGAGCGCGACGTTCTTCTGCATTCCTTCCGCGCCGTCCACGGGTCCCCAGCCGAAACGGAGCTTCATTGCCTTGTAGCCTTCTTTTATGTATTTCGCCGATTCGCCCGCGAGTTCTTTCAACGGCGTGCTGTAAAGGCGGCTGGCGTAAACCGGAATCTCGGCTTTGTTCGTCCGCCGAGCAGACGATACACTGGTTGCTTCGCGGATTTGCCGAGCAAATCCCAGAGCGCGATGTCCACCGCGCTGATGGCGACCATGGCAATTCCCTTGCGACCAAACGCCATTGTCTTGCGATACATGTGCTGCCAGAGAAATTCCGTGTCCCACGGATCCGCGCCGATGAGCAGCGGCTTGAGATATTGATCAATCACCTGCTTCGTCACGAGCGGCGAGAGCGCGGCGTTGCCAATGCCGACGAGGCCGTTGTCGGCGAAGACTTCGCAGATGAGCCAGCCGTGAAACGTGAACGTGCCCATCGTCGCGCGCGTGAGCATCGGCGAGATGACGTCCATCGGGTTGGTGCAAAAATGCGGAGGCAGGGGAACGGTCTTGCCTTTCCATTGAACGACGCGGGTGCGGATTTCGTTTGATTTTCATTTTCGATTTATCGGCGCGGAATGTTTTTGAAAATTGAAGCGCGGGTCAGCGCAGGATTTCACCTTTGGCCGGATCGCCAGGCACATCGAGCAACTGAATCTGGTTGATGGTTTTGAAGTGCGTATGGTCGGCAAATTCCCAGACTACTTTTTTGTCGGGAGTGATTTCAAAAACATGAGGCTGCGCGTCGCCAGTGTGACCGTGGCCGAGCCAGTTGCAGAAGACGGTGTTGCCGTTCGGCAACCGCTGGCATCCGGCCATGAGCCGGAGCGGATTGCCGGGCAGGTCGTTTTCGTTCAACTCCCAGACGACCTTTTCGCTCGCATCGAGTTCGATGATTTTGTGTCCGTCGCCGCAATCCACGAGCAGATGCCCATTCGGCAGCGGCACGGCTTCATGCACGTCGCCCGGCACGGAAATCCGGCGCAGCGATTTGCCGTCGGCGTCCAGTTCCTCGACCTGATGCTCGCCCTTGCGACAGACGATATAATGTCCCGCAGTCGTCTTGCGCACGCCGCGAAATTGTTCGTGCAATCGCACGGACGGCGGCGGACGGACGAGCGGGATTTCCTTTGCGATCTTCCCTTCGCGATCGACCTCCACGATCCGACTCGGCCCGCACTCGATGACAAGTACGCGGCCATCGGGCAAGGGTTGGCACGCGTGGACCTCGGTGTTCGTGCCGGACTTGTATTCCCAGGCGATTTTTTTGTCCGGCGTCATTTCAATTGCCCCGTGGACGTGGCAGAAGAGATAATTGCCGTTCGGCAGCCGCCAGCAATCCTGCGGCGAGGAGCAGGGATACTCCCACTCAATTTTTCCATCGGCGGCAACCACCACGATTTTGCCCGCCAGGTTGTCAGCACAAATAAAGGGGTGTTGAGCCCAAGCTGACACTGTGCTGAGGAACACAACACACGAGAGGATGCATCTATGTTTCATTGCTGTTTGAAATCGCGACGTAAAAAATTCAGCGCTGTTGGTCACCGGGTTTTTCCGGCGTGCCGGGTTCGTCGAGCAATTGAATCGAAGAAGCCGGGCCGAGGTCGGGGTCTTTCCACTGGCTCAACGCCCACACGATTTTCTTCTCCGGCGAAATTTCCAGGACCTGCACCGAGCCGGGCCAATCGTTCGTGTTGCGGATGCCGCCGGGACACCAACTGCAAACCACCGTGTTGCCGTTGGCGAGGCGGCCGACTTCCTGGAAGATGAACAATCGGTAGTCCGGCGCGTTCGTCGGCGAAAATTCCCAGACCACGTTGCCGTCGTGATTAACCTCAAGAATCCGGCTGCGATACGCCGCGATTAAGGTGTTTCCGTTTTTCAATCGCGTCGCCGACCACGGGCCGTTGACGGCGTAAGTCCAGATTTCCTTCCCGTCCGCGTCGTATTCGGAAACTTTGTTGTCCATCAGATGCGCGGCGACGTAAGTGCCGGCAGCCGTCTGATGCACGCGTCGGAATTGCAGGTGCGGACTGCCGTTCGTGCGCACAGCCGGCAGCGTCAATTCCTTTTCCGTCGTACCGGTCTTCGTGTTGATGAGCACCAATTTTGGCGGATGTCCGTTCACGGTGACGAGCACGCTATCCAATCCGATAGGCTGCACCGAATGAATCTCCGTACCTTTCGGCGCTTCCATGTTCCAGATGATCTGTTTGTCCGGCGTGACTTCACTTGCTGAAACTTTGCGGCAGAAAACGATGTTGCCGTTGGAAAGCATTGTCGCGTCACCGAGTTCTTCCATCGCGCCGTCGGGATCATAGGACGGCACGGAATACTTCCATGCGACTTTGCCGTCGCGCACAACGAAGAGCGTTTGGTCTTTGTTGCGGCTGTCCGCTTCCCCGGTGTAGAGGAACGAATGTTGTGCGAGTCCCTTGCCCGGCAAAACGGCGGGAGCGTAGGAAACGGAATTGGTCGCGGCCGCTGGTGGCGGATTCGTCTGTGCCCGCCCAACGCCAGACAAAAATGCGAAGGTCGAGACAACGAACAAGCCGATGATTGATTTCATGGATTTCATTTTGCCACCACGATTGGCGGACATTTCTCGCCGACGCTGCCGGTCGTAACCTGCACGCCAGCGGTGGCGCGAATGTCGGCTGAGGATGCGCCGATTTGAATTTCGTATTTGCCCGGCTCGACGACGAAGGCGTGTTTCGCTTCGTCATAGAACGCCAACTTCTCCGCCGGCACGGTGAACGTGAGCTTCTTCGTTTCGCCGGGTTGCAAAGAGACGCGTTGAAAGCCGTGCAGTTCGCGGACAGGCCGCGTGACGCTCGGATTGAGTTCGCGCGTGTAGAGTTGCACCACTTCATCGCCTGCTCGCTGGCTGGTGTTTTTCACGTCCACGCTCACGGAAATATTTTGGTCGGCGGAGATTTTTTCCGGCGAGGCTTTCAACCCCGAATACTTGAAGGTCGAGTAGCTCAAGCCGTGGCCGAACGGATACAGTGGCTCGCCTTTCACATACATGTAAGTGAATCCCTTGCTGATGTCGTATTCGTCCTGGGGCGGAACCTGCGCTTCGGACGCGTAAATCGTGTAGGGCAGGTGACCCGCCGGATTTACGTCGCCGAAAATCACATCGGCCATCGCGTTGCCGCCTTCCTCACCGAGCCACCAGCCTTGCAGCATCGCGTGCGCGTGTTCCTTGAGCCACGGCACTGTGAGCGGGCCGGCGCTCATCAACACCACGACCGTCTTCGGGTTCGCCGCGATGACGGCTTCGGCGAGTTTTTCCTGATTCGCAGGCAAGGCAAGGCTCGTCCGGTCGCGGCCTTCGGCTTCGATGCCGGTCGTTGTGCCGAGATAAAGAATGGCGACATCCGCGCGCTTGGCGGCGTCAACGGCTTTGTTCATCTCCTCGTCATTGACTTCGGTTGCATTGGCGTTGCCGCCGCGCTGTCCGGTCGTGATGCCGCAACCGGCGACGTGGATGATTTCTGCTCCCGGCGCGCGGTTGCGGATTCCCTGCAACGGCTTTACGGGGTCTTTAGCCCGTCCACTGTAGCCGCCCGCCGTGAACAAATCCGCGTGCGGTCCGATGACGGCGATGGTCTTGAGCTTCGATTTGTCGAGCGGTAGAAAATAACTTTTGTTTTCGAGCAGCACGATCGCTTCGCGCGCGGCTTTGAGCGCAAGCGCGCGGTGTTCAGGACTGCAAATCACGTTCGTCGAAATCTTGCTGTAGGGATTCATCTCCTGCGGATCGAATTCGCCAAGCCGCATCCGCGTCCGCATCACGCGCGTGACGGCGTCGTTAAGCCGCGCCTCGGTGAGTTTGTTCGTGCGCACGGCGGGGGGAATGTTCTCCATGAATTCGCGGTCGGAAAAATCGCAGCCGGCCATGAGCGATTCAGCGACGGCATCCACGAAGGTGATCTGCCGGCCGAAATGGCCATTGACCATCGAATTCACGCCGCCGAGGTCGGACACGACGAAGCCCTCATGATGCCACAGACCTTTGAGCACGTCAGTGAGCAGCCAGTGATTGATGTTGTTCGGCGTGCCGTTGATGCCGTTGTAAGACGCCATGAGCGATTGCGCGTGCGCTTCGATGACGCAATCGCGGAAATGCGGCAGCCAGTATTCGTAGAGCATTCGCTCGGAAACATTCACCTTGAGTTGCTGGCGGCCGCGCTCGACGTTATTCACGGCGTAATGTTTCAGCGTCGCGGCAAGTTTCAGATAACGCGGATCATTGCCCTGCAAACCTTCGACGTAAGCCACGCCGATGCGTCCGTCGAGAAACGGGTCTTCACTATAGGTCTCGTTGATGCGCCCCCAATACGGGTTCCGGCTGATGTTGATGACCGGCCCGCGATAGATGAGGCCCTTGTGTGCGCCTCGGAAATTCGGGTCCTGATGCCAGCCGTTGTAAACCGCGCGCGCTTCGTCGGAAATCGCCACGGCTTCCTGATAAACGAGATTCGTGTCCCACGTCGCCGCCATCGCGATGGAAACGGGAAACATCGTCGTCGGTTCGGTCCATACGACGCCGTGCAGGCACTGATTCCATTTGTCCGACCGCAAGCCAATGCGCTCGACATCCGGCCCATTGTGGTTGAGCGCGACGCCTTTTTCTTCGAGCGTCATGCGCAAGACGAGATCAGCGACGCGCTGGTCGAGCAGCGCGTTGATGTTGAGGTAAAGTGGCTTTTCCGCCGCGAGCGGCACGGTGAGCGGGTTTGGTTCTGGTGCGGGCCCGGCGCCCGCGAAGGCGAAACGGCAAGCGGCCATGCACAACGCGGCCAGCAGGAATTTCTTCAATTTCATGTTTGTGTCCTCACGATTGCGAAGTTGAGAGGTTGAATTCTGGGAATGACCAAGCAAATCAAAACAAACGCCAGCACATGGAGCGAGCCTGCGATGATCAGGATTGGCGTGAAGCTGGAACCGTGATCGCGCATGTATCCCGCAATCTGTCCCAGGACGATGCCTCCCATCGCGCCGCCAAAGCCGACCATGCCCGCGACGGTTCCCACGGCGCGTTTCGGAATCATGTCGGTCGGCAAAATCATCACGAGCGTGGACCAGGATTGTTGGCCGAAAAATGCGAGACTGAAAATGAATATGACCCAGCCTATGGAATGCAGTTGCGGCACGAGCATCACCCACGGCATGAAGGCAGCGCTAAGGCCGAGTGCGATCTTGCGCGAGGCGTTGACCGATACGCCCCGATGCAACAGCCAGCTCGACAATCCGCCGCCCACGAGACAGCCGATGCCGGACGCCGCGTAAGGAATCCATCCTACGCCCGTCGCGGCACTGAATTTCATGTTGAACATTTCCATGAGGAATTTCGGCAGCCAGAACATGTAGAAGTACCACGCAGCGTCCGTGAGGAACTTCGCAACGACGACGGCCAAGACCTCGGGATGCGAAAGGAGTTCGCCAAAGAAAATTCTTCCCGACGCGGCAGTGGGCTGAGCGCCCGTCGCCTGACCTTCGAGAATGAATGCGCGCTCGTGGTCGCTCAACGCCGAGTGCAGTTCAGGCGGCTGATAATCCCAAATCCACCACAGCGTCCAAACCAAACCCATCGTGCCAGACATAAAGAAAACCCAGCGCCACGGCGCCAGTCCGAACCAGCCCGTGTAGTTCAGCACGAGCCAGATCAACCACGGCGCAGCGACGGCACCGACGGCAGTGCCGCCGTTGATGATGCCCATCGCCGTCGAACGCTCATTCACCGGAAACCATTCGGTGACCGCGCGCGTCGCCGCCGGGAACCCGCCGCCTTCGCCGCCGCCGAGCAGGAATCGGCTCGCCACGAGCATCACGAGCGCGAACGCCATTCCGAACAGCGGCGCTCCGTAATTGCCCGCCAAACCCTGGCTGGCGCAGGCAAACGACCAGAAAATCATGACGAGCAGAAACCCACGTCGCGTGCCCAACCGATCAAGCAACCAGCCGCCACCGAGATACATCAGGCCGTAACTGATCAGGAACGCGGAGTCGAACAGCGCTTTGATTTGGTCGGAGAAATCATACTCCTTTTTGATTTCACTCAGCGTCCACGGAAGCGTCAGCCGATCGAGATAGCTGAGAATAATCGCTACACTGATGAGAATCGCTATGCGCCAGCGCAACATGGAGTGCCATGGTTTAGCCGGGAACCAGCAACTATTCAAGACTTCATCCAAGCGATAAGGTATTGCCGCTCCGAAGAACCTTCCCCGATTCGAATCAATCCTCGTATGCTGCAACTCGAAGAACGGCCACAGCCTCGGCTTGCATAGCGTCGCATCAGCGGGAAAAGAATGGTTGAGCAGCAAAATTCATGATGAACTGCCGATTGAGCGTTCTTCGTTCAGGATGCCGTCGGCAAAATCTTTCTTTGGTGAAAGTGGTATGACGCGTGACGATAGTCAGGTCGCTTCGCCGGCCGCTTCTTCCTGTGCCGGTTGCTCTTCAGCATTCTCCTCAGCCGGTTGCTCAGGCTCTTCGAGTGTGGCGTAATGCACGCCGAGATTGTGCTGCGCGGTTTTGTCGCCCTGGCGCGCGGCGCGGATGAACCATCGCACGGCTTCGCGCGTGTTTTGCTCCACGCCGCGACCGGTCTGATAACACAGACCGAGATTGCATTGCGCGGGCGCGACTTCCTGTTCCGCCGCTCGGCGATACCATTTGACGGCTTCCTCGAAATTCTGCGGCACGACGTGACCCTGCTCGTAAAACACGCCGAGATTGAATTGTGCCTGAGGTTCGCCCCGGTCCGCCGCCGCGTGATACCACTTCACTGCCTCGGCGTAATTTTGCGGAACGCCCTGTCCGGTTTCGTAGAGAACGCCGAGATTGAACTGCGCCGCAGGATCGCCCTGTTCAGCAGCTTCACGAAACCATTTCGCCGCCTGGCCGTACTCTTGCGGGACGCCGAGTCCGTTCTGGTAGCAAACGCCAAGATAACATTGCGCCACGGAATCGTTTTGATCGGCCGCCTTGCGGAACCACTTCACTGCCTCGTGATAATCCAAAGTCACGCCCTGGCCGTTTTGGCAGCTCACGCCGAGATAACATTGCGCTTGGGGATCTCCTTCATCAGCGGCCTTGCGCATCTCGTCAAACGATTGCCACGTCCGGCGGTTCATTTGCCCGTAAGCATAAGTTCAGTCGGCACAAATTCAAGCGGTGTTTGGATGGACGGAGGACTTCGACGCGGGATTTGAGCTGCGAGCGAAGGTGGTGGGCGCTGAGGGACTCGAACCCCCGACCTACTCGGTGTAAACGAGACGCGCTAACCACTGCGCCAAGCGCCCCACCGCCGACAAGGTAGGCACAGGCTCCGGCTTTGACAACGGCGAAACATTTTTCTTCCCGCGATGCGCCGCGCGCTTAACATGCTCCGACTATGAACAACACCGGATCGGCCAGGCTGAGCGAGTTGATTTCGCCCGCGGCCATCAATCTGAATTTGAAAAGCCACGAACGCGAAGGCGTCCTCGAGGAACTCGTCAATCAAGTCCCCGAAATTGTGAACGAACCCGAAGCGCGGCAGACTCTGCTCCGCGCGCTGCATGAACGCGAGCAGCTTTACAGCACGGGAATCGGTGACGGTGTGGCGTTGCCGCATGCGCGAAATGCGCTCGTTGGTTTGGTGGACCATCCCGTCATTGTGTTTGGCCGTCACGCGCAGGGAATTCCTTACAACTCGATTGACGGCGTGCCCGCGCGGCTGTTTTTCCTGCTCGTCGCCCCGACGGTCACGCAACATCTCGCCGTGCTCGCGCGCATCAGCCGGCTGCTGCGCGATCCCAAACTGCGGCAGGATTTGCTCGCGGCAGACAACGAGAAGAAGGTGTTGGCGCTCATTCGCGAGTCGGAGGCGAAGCTGTAGTTCGATATGAGCGGCGCGCGCACGGCGCTCTGGACTGTGGCAACTCGCTTGCCGATCTAGATTTCTCCCGCGAAATCTTGCTGCCGCAATGCTTCAAACAACACCAGCGCGACACAGTTGGAAAGGTTCAATGAGCGCGCGTTTGGATTGAACATGGGAATCCGCAGCCAGCGTTCGCGGTTTTCTTCAAGCAGCTTCTTTGGCAAGACCGCGGTTTCCCGACCGAACACCAGATAATCGCCCGGCGAGAACTTCGCTTCGATGTAGAGCTTCGGCCCGCCGGATTCGATGAACCAAAGCCGCGCAGATGCCGGCAACTGTTGGCCGAACGCCGCCCAGTTTGTCCAGCGATGCCAGCGTGTCGTGCTGCCAATAGTCCATTCCGGCGCGTTTCAGTTGCGCGTCGTCGAGCTTGAAACCGAACGGCTCGATCAGATGAAGCGTCGTATTTGTCGCGGCGCAGAGCCGGGCAACGTTGCCGGTGTTCGGCGGAATCTCCGGTTCGACGAGAACAATATTCATTAGTTAACGCAAAGACGCGGAGACGCAGAGAAAGCAATGAGGAAAAGCGGATCACGGCCCCTTTGATGAGTACGGAAACGTTTCAGCCTCTCTGAACCTCTGCGTCTCTGCGGTTCGTAAAAGACCTTCCACAAAACCAATCCGTGCGCCGGCGCTGTCATGCCCGGCAGCGCGGCGGTCCTTTCGCGCGAGCATGGATTTGATTTCCGTCGGCGGAAATTTTCCCTGAGTCCGACCTGCACCAGCGTGCCCACGATGCCGCGACACATTTTGTAAAGAAACCCATCGCCTTCGATGGTGAACGTCAGCAGCGGGCCGCGTCTTTTTGACTTCACATCGCGTCAAGGTGCGGACGGTGATTCCTTTTGCATAACCTTGGTTCGCCGCGAAGGATCTGAAAGTCGTGCTTGCCCACGAACAACGGCGCGGCGGCGCGCATGGCCTCGAGTCAAGCGGACGCGGCACGTGCCACGCGGTGTGCGCGAAGCAGCGGATTCATGGCCGCGTGATTCCACACTGAGTAGCGATATTGCTTGCCCGACGGCCTGAAAGCGGGCATGAAAATCGTTGGGCGCGCGTGCCGCGCGTACATCACGCGAATGTCCTGCCGGCAACCACGCGTTGAGGGCGAGCAGCGAGCTTGCGCCGTGTCATCTTGCATTGCGCGCGCGGCACTTCGAAGTGCGCCACCATGCCGAGCGCATGGACGCCGGTATCGGTGCGGCTGGAACTGTGCAGGCGCGGCTTGCTCGGAAATAATTTCGCCAGCGCGGCCTCGACTTTTTCCTGAACGCCCGTGCCGGTCTTCTGCACCTGCCAGCCTTCGTAGCCGTGCCGTCGTAGGCGATGGTGAGTTTGAATCTCAACACGCTCCGGAGATTAGCCGAGAAGGCAATTCAAAGAAACGGGGATTTCTCAAAACGCCGAACCACCTCCCGTGCGGATGCGCTACTAAATTTGGAACTTAGCGCCGACACGAAGTAACCTAGCGAAGAAAATTTCGCCGCTGAAGATTATTCCAGCTGTCGAGACGACCGCGCTGCTTCTGCGGCCAGCACCTCCGCCGTCACTCATGAAGGTGGACCCCGAAAAAACAGCAGAAACGTGTATCATACCTTCGCAAACCGCATCAGTGAAAAATTTCCCCTCCTTGTCCGTTTTCGTTTTCGTGTCGGAGACTTGGGGCTGACCATTGCCATAAAAACTCACTTCCGCTCCGGCGACAGGTTTGCCGTAGCTGTCCAGCACGCGTCCAGCGAGCGTGCGGTTCGCATGTTTGAGCACAAACGTTGGGAACTCGTAGTGGTTGGTTTGGGTATCTTTTGCTTTTACGGCTGCATTGGTAGACCCGTACCCTTTAGCCATAATTCCCACAATTCCATATTCAACACCTTGCGGCAGGGCGGGTATGGAGAATTGACCGTTTTCAGTCAGCTTAAATGGAGGGCGTATCTCTGGAACGTAACCCTCAGACACGAATTGAAGCGGCATTCCGGCTCCTTGGATAGGTGCGCCTTCAGTATTTATTACTGAACCGGACAAAGTGATGGCCGGTGCAGTGTTATAATCAACATTGGTGGTCCCCACCAGGAAATGCCCTGAACAGCGGCAAAGTTCTTTTCGAAATCACGGGCCATAATGGAATGGTCAGAATAACCGGGCCACTAACAAACCCAAAGACTTTCTTTGGAGGGATTATCTCATAGAAGCCGTTACTATCGGTGATGGCATCATGGTAATTGTAATCATCGGTGCTGTAATACCCGCCCGGATAATATGTCACATGCACGCCTGCCGCCGGTTCGCCGGACGGGTAGCGCACTGTGCCGAAACGATGAAGAGGATGTTGTGCGCTTGCATTGATCGCAACGAACGTGAGAACAAAAGCGATGAGCGGTCTCATAGATTTTTCCTTCAGACAGCTTGCGTGAAATCCATTCCTCTTTTGTGCGATGGCGAGCCATTTCATGGAAAAGGTAATCAGGGCACTGCACCTCAATGGAGATGCTTGAACTCAGTTCGACGGGTGTGGGGCGCTTCTTTTTATCCCTCAGCCGCAGTGATGTCTCTTTGACAGCGGTTCGGCGCGCATGAGTTTTCCCGTATCCGAATGCGTGAAACCAGGAGGCATTCCAATGAAGGCGCAATCAGCTACGAAGATTGCCTGAAGGTGATCAAATCTGAAATTCATCGGCTGCTTTCATTCGCTCTTTCTTACTTACCACATCCACGTTCGCGTCCTTTTGCACGACCAGTGAATGCGCCGGAACGCTGTTGGTCAGAAACACATTTGCGCCAATCGTGCTGCCTTCGCCCACGATGGTATCGCCACCCATGACAGTTGCGTTGGCATAAATCGTGACGCGATCTTCAATCGTCGGATGGCGTTTTTGCCCGCGCAATGCCTGACCCGCGGCGAGCGATTTCGCAACAAGGCCGACGCCTTGATACATTTTGACGTGATTGCCAATGATGCTCGTTTCGCCGATGACGGTGCCGGTGCAATGGTCCACGAAGAAGTGCGTGCCGATTTGCGCGCCCGGATGGAGATCCATGCCGGTGCGCCCATGCGCCCATTCGGTCATGATGCGCGGAATAAGCGGAATCTTCTTCAAATACAATTCATGCGCGAGCCGCTGGACGGCGATGGCCTCGATGCAAGGATAAGCGACGATCACCTCTTCCTTGCTGAGCGCGGCGGGATCGCCGTTGTACGCAGCTTCGGTGTCGGTCTGGAGCAATTCGCGGATGCGCGGGAGGCTGTCGAGAAATTCGAGCGTGAGCGAGTGCGCGACCTTGCGCAAATCCTTCTTCGGATATTCCGCCGGCGGACGGTATTCGAGGCTTTTGTAGACCTCATCTTCGAGACTCCCCAGAACCGTGTCGAGCAGGGTGGCCGTTTCGACTTTGATTTCCGATGAATGAATCAATTTCTCGTCAAAAAAACCTGGAAATAGCAGCCGCAGCAGATCAATGGTGATTGATCAGTGACGACCCGTTTCGACGGGAGATTCTTGCCGTCGAGATGGTTGATGCCGCCGGCGCGGGCGTAGGAAGCGACGAGCCGGTCGGTCAGTTGGGTGACGGTCAACTGCACGGTCGCAGTATTCAGCAGGGGGTTAGGAAAGGCAAGCGGCTGGAACTTGTTCAGCCGAACGCGGGGGACCACGCTGTCCTTGGCAGACGATCATTCGCAAGGTGTTCTAAAGGACTGTCGGAATCCACTCTGAAAGAAAAAGCTTGTAGCCGCCACGACTGTCACTAGCGCAAATGGAAATGACGACATATTCATTAAGGCAGTTGGCTAAGTCGTATGAACTTCATTCACCCAAGAATTTTTCCCGTATCTCTCGAACGATTCGATGGGTTCACTCGAGACGGGTCTCGCAACTTGGAACCAGATCGATTGTTCGTAGAACCATTTCTGCGTTGAGCCTGCTCAAGTTCGTGTCTGAGAGATCATATTTGATGACAAATCCAAGCGTTTGGAAAACACCTCTTGGCGAATTGCCCAACAACAGGCGATGCTGGAGACAAAGTGGAACAATGAAGAATCAGCCCAATCTGCTGGGCATTGCGGGTTGACGCTGCCATAGGAAAACGCATCATGGCACTGAACTGAGCGATGACCACGGCGAACAAAGTCACCATTCTCCGAATTCTGCTGATCCCCTTCTTTGTCGTGGAAGTGCTGTATTACATGAAGACGGGAATCCAGACGCATCGGGTGCTGGCGATCAGTGTGTTTGGGGTGGCGGCGATCTGCGATGGTGTGGATGGATTCATCGCGCGACGTTTTAATCAACGAAGCGAACTCGGCGCGATCCTCGATCCGCTCGCGGACAAGCTGCTGCTCGTCTCAGGCGTCATTCTGTTCAGCCTGGACAATCCGCATCTGGGCAGCATTCCGCTCTGGCTCACTGGCACCATCATTGGCCGCGATTTGTTGCTGCTCATAGGATTGGTTGTCACGCAAATGATGGTTGGCAAAGTGACGGTCCGTCCGCGCGTGCTGGGAAAGATTGCCACCGTGCTGCAAATGCTCTGCATCATCTGGGTCCTGCTGAGGTGGGACACATATTTGAACGCCGCGTGGTTCAAGACCTGGACGACGGCTGCGGCGATTTGCACGGGCATATCCGGCCTGCTTTACATTTGGGATGGAACAAAACAATTGGGTTCGCATCCGACGAGTTCGGCAGCACCAAAGCAAAGTCAAAGTTGAACCAGCATGGCAACGAATCTCGAATTGAAGTTGAAGGAAGGCGACATGGCGCCAGATTTTTCGGCTGCAACGAACGGTGGCGGGAAAGTTACGCTGTCCGATTTCAAGGGCCGGAACGTCATTCTTTATTTCTACCCGAAGGACGACACGTCCGGCTGCACAAAAGAAGCCTGCGCGTTTCGCGACCGGTTCGCCGCGTTCAAAAAGAAAGGCGCAGTCATCCTGGGCGTGAGCACCGATTCGGTGAAGTCGCACGATAAATTCGTCCAGAAATACAAACTGCCGTTCACGTTGCTGGTTGATGAGGAAAAGAAGACCGTTCAGGCGTACGGCGTCTGGGGTGAAAAAAGTTTTCTCGGCCAGAAATACATGGGCACACATCGCGTCACGTTTTTGATTGGCCCGGATGGACGGATCAGGAGGATTTGGCCGAAGGTAAAGCCTGACGAGCACGCGGAGGAAGTGCTGGCCGCGCTTTCATAATCGTAATTTGACACTCCGGGCGTCCGTGACTATAAAGACGCACCGAACAACCAAAGAACAAGACACACTATCACTATGGCAATCTCAGTTGGCAGCAAGGCACCCGATTTTAATCTTAAATCCAAACAGGCGTCCGGCATCGTGGACGTGAAACTCAGCAATAATTTCGGCAAGAAGAACACTGTGCTTCTTTTCTTTCCACTTGCATTTACCAGCGTTTGCACAAAGGAAATGTGCGACGTCACCGCCGGTATGAATGCGTATGTTGGCTCAAATGCGGACGTTATCGGCATCAGCGTGGACAGCCCGTTCTCGCAGGAAGCGTGGGCGCAGAAAGAAAAGATCACCGTCACCCTGGCCAGCGATCTCAACAAGGAAACGGCGAAGGCTTACGGAACATTGCTGCCGGACCTGATCGGTATTGGCGCCGTCAGCGCGCGGGCCGCGTTCGTGATCGATAAACAAGGAATCATTCAATATAGCGAGCAAACGCCCACGCCCAAGGAGCTGCCCAATTTCAATGCAATCCAGTCCACACTCGCGAAATTGAAGTAAAGCCCGGCACGCAATTCGTGATCTTTTGCGCCGCCCTCTCGGCGGCCGCGTTTCACGTACGAGCCGGTGATTATGCGGCTTTGCCAAGCATGAATTTTGCTCGTTCGATCGTCATGAACGGAGAAGCGATTACGAAGATGATTGAAGAGTTGGTTGATCTGAAATTTCAACAGCACATAGAAACGACGCTCAAGCATAGCCCGGAAGTGGCGAAGATCTTGCAGGCGAAACGGGAAACGGATCGACGGCGTCTGGAACAAATCAGAGTTGAACTGGCGCGCCTGATTGGCGCTTGACGCTCCCGAGATCAACCACCTCTGGTCAGATTTTCGGCGGCGCTTCCGTGTGAACCCGCCAATCTTCGAATGGCAGCGTTGCACCGCATAATGGACACCTGGTGACGCTGAATTGTGCGCCGCAATGCGGGCAGACCGCACCGGAAGCAAATGTGTCGAATGCGTTTCGGCATTGGCTGCACAACCAGAAGTTACCTGCCGGCGGCGCCGCTTTGCACGATGGGCATACGAATTCATGGTGCCTTGGCCCGTGATCCAATTTCGATAACGCCCGAGCTTCCGCCAAACCTCGCAGACAATTGAGGAGAATGAAGACGCAAAATACTCCGAGCCAAATGTTCCGCCACAGAAGCGCTGTGGTTCCCAAAGCCAGCACACCGACGAGTCCAAACACGGCGGAAATCATCAGGCTTCGAGCGCGACCAAAAGCGAACCAGAGTAGTGAACGCAGAATCTGTCCGCCGTCGAGCGGGTAAATCGGGAGTAAGTTAAAAATAAGAAGAAAGATGTTTATGAATGTTATTGACTGGACAAGCGCATACATATTCGGCGACGCGGCTGGCAATCCACTGAAGCCGGCGCCGAAATATAGAACGACGAAGATCGGAGTGAGAACGACGTTTACCAACGGGCCGGCGGCGATGCTCCAGAGGACAGCCCCGGGCAGTTGCGGCGGCGCGACGTAAGCGACTCCTCCCAGTGGCCAAAGCACGATTTGATTTGCCTGACCACCAACCTGTCTGCAGGCGAGTGCGTGGCCGAATTCGTGCATCAACACGACTAGGAACAGCGAGAGATATTCCACCACGTTCCAGATCGTCGAGGAATATTGATTCCCGCGAGTCTGGATTTCGTAAAGCGCCACGATGAACCAGGACCAGTGAAGGAATACGTCAATTCCCGCCAGCCGGAATAGTCTGAGTGAGCCCTGCCGCGTAGGTAGCATTCGCGAACGTATTACACGGCGGTTGGTGGTAAACAAGCTTTTTGGCCCGTGGCCTTGAATTTGACTGGCCCGCACGGCGATTTGTCTCAATGCTTCGGGCGTGAATTCCCGGTTTGTGTTCATCACTGGCGGCACGGGCTACGTGGGGCGCTGGTTGATACCGCTTCTGTAATCGCGCGGTCACAAGATTCGTGCTCTTGTGCGAAAAGGTTCCGAACAACGGGTGCCCTCTGGCTGTGAAATAATTTTCGGCAATGCGCTGGACAAAGCCACGTTCGCAAATCGAATCCAGCCCGCGGATACGTTCATTCAATTACTTGGTGTGCCGCATCCGTGTCCGTCGAAAGCCGAACAGTTTCGCGCTGTGGATTTGGTTTCAGTCCGGGCTTCGATTGTCTCAGCGAGGGAACAAGACATCTCGCATTTTATTTACGTCAGCGTCGCTCAGCCTGCGCCGACAATGAAGGATTACATTGCGGTGCGCAGCGAAGGCGAGGCGGCTGGGGTTGGTGACTTTGAAGCAGATGCTCTCGGCGCTCGTTGACGCGGTGGAAAATCCGCCAGCCGGAATTCGCGTCTCGCAAGTGCCGCAAATTCGGCGCTCGCGCTACTGACCGCGACGGGCGGAGTTACGAACTTCCAGTGCCGAGTCGCAACGCTGACGTGGCAGTCTTGTCGAGCATGCCTGCGGGAATTGAGAACGCATTTGGCGCAATGGCGGTCGTGGAGAAATAGAATGCGGAACCGCCAGCGCGGATGATTTCTGAGGTTCGGAGCTTGTGCGCTGCGATTCGCTTTCCATTCACCCAGGTGCCATTACTGGAATGCAGGTCAATGACGAAGAATTCCGAACCCTCCCGCACGACCAGGAAGTGGCTGCGCGAAAGCGAGTCATCATCCACGTATGCATCCGCGGAATCGCCACGACCGAAAACCAAAGGCTTCTCTTCCACCTTCCAGCACTCAGCCTGAGAGCCCTCCGGCTTGATTTGATAGAGAAATGACATGGCCACTGGCTTTCCTGTTTTATACCAGAAAACGCCCGTGAAAGACCAGTTATTTTGAATCGAAACGGAAAGTATTTTTCGGAGCGAATAAGCAAGAAAACTCGCAACAAGTCCAAAACAAGAGTCGCATAGCTTGGACCCGTGTCTTGACTTCCGAGCGGGAACGTCGACAACGTTAGTCGATGATACGGAGGATCGCGGCGGCTGAGGCCAGCGCGAGGAGGCACCAGAAGAGGCTTCGGTACAACCGTGCTTCGTTGTTGGATTGGCCGAGGGCGGAAGAAAAGTAGGAGCGTAACTCGTCACTGGTGCGGTTTGCGCTGGCCAGTTGCTCCTGCAAGCTTGTCATCTGGTCTTGCTCTTCGTGGCTCATAGAATTCGGGGTCTTAGGTTTCATCTCGCCAGAAGAAAGCGCATCACCGCTGCAACTTCGAGAAAGAGGATGCTCAACAGGAGGATATCCGTGGCGCAGAACCGGCAAGAACGCCTTTGGCTCACTGGGGCCAGGGTGGAGGTGTAGAAATCGTTCGGAATTCCGCTGGAGAAATCGGCTACTGCTTTCATGCTTGTTCCAACAAGCAAGGATTGGGCCGCGAAACATTCAGGCAAATTGAAAGAGGCAGCTATCGTTAAGGGATCACCGTCCAAATTCTCAACAAAGGCTTTCCGAGAAAGATGCTAGCTTGTCTGGGTTCTGCGGTGCAGTCGCGCAATGATGATATGGCCAATGGTAGACTTCAGCAGCCGGTGGGCTCTGGCCAGCGCGTCGTCTAACTGGGCACATTCTTCCAATTCGCTTTCATCAAAATGCTTTTCGCAAGTCACCATCTGTGCCGCTTTGCAGCATTCCGCCCGTAAAATTTCGATCTGGAACGCGATTCTGGCGGTGCGTCCGATCGGTAATGCTGCTTTCCGTTGTGTCCGTTTCACCCCGCGAAGGTTCCTCTGCTCCAGAGCGGTGTCATTCAGTCGCAAGCTCATTTTCAGTTCGGTGTTCGTCTTACAATCGGAAGTGCCAGTGGCATGCTTCGTGCCCTACCGTCGCCGTTGTTTCGTCAGGCAGCCCGTACGGTTTCGTGAAAAAGTATGCAAACCATCGGCATTTTCAGTTTTGTCGCGCGCAAATTGGGTTGGCCCGCTTTAGCGCTATCGCTGGTGCAGTTGGGCTTCAGCGCGCCGGTCACGGATCCGGTTTTCCCGGTGCTCAATACAAGGACAGCCACGTACACAAACGTGACGGTAACGACGAGAGCCAAAAACTACATTTTCATCACGCATTCCGCCGGAATGGCAAATATCAAGATCCAGGATTTGCCGGACGAGATTCAGCAGAAGCTTGGATATGCGGTTGCGTCGGAGAAAGCGCAGGTGAAAGGTCCGATTACGAAGTTTACGGCGCAGACGATGCCCGCAATTACACAGAAGCTCAAGCCGCTGGAGAAGTCATGGCGCAGCGCGATTTCGGCGAATCAACTCCGCTTTCACCTCAATGCACCCCTGCTGTATTTGATCCTGGCAGGCGCGTTATTGACGTACCTTTCTTTCTGCTACTGCTGTCATTTGATTTGTGTCAAAGCCAAGGCGCCGGCGAGCGCGCTGGTGTGGGTGCCCGGGTTTCAAATGATTCCGCTGCTCCGTGCGGCTGGCATGTCGCGCTGGTGGTTCCTGGGCTATCTGGTTCCTGTGCTCAGCCTGGTAGTGTGGGTGTTGTGGTGCCTGAATATTGTGAAAGCGAGGGAAAAGAGTGGTTGGATTGCGATTGGCCTCATGATTCCGGGTATCTCCTTGATTGCTTTCCTCTTTCTTGCTTTCTCAAGTGGCGCGCTGAAATTGGAAGCCGTTCGCTACCAGAGCATGTCTCTGCAGACGGCCTGAGTCATCTTGTAGGATGACCCGGTGGCACAGAGCCTATCTCTACATTCCAGAGAGAGACAAGCTGGATGCCTTTTTCACAGGACTCGACCTTAATGATGGTGGTCGTGTCCGCAGCCACACCCGTCGCCACACCCGTTGGAATCAAAATCCGCTTCAGTGGGCACGCGTCCCAGCTCCAGTGTTTTCACGACGTAGTCGTTGATGGAGTGGTGAACGTTGTGAAGTTTTTCCTGCGCCTCAAGAAAGTCACGTGCAACGGGATTGTTCATCAGCGCCTCGCGGTCTTTTTCGAAAGCGGTGATGTCCTCGCCGCTGAGGGTCTGTGAACGCTGCTGCTTTTGCTGAAGCGCCTGCCCTTTGGCCATCAGCCCTTCGTATTGCGCGCGGGATTTTTCGTCGGCCATGAAGTTATCAATTTGCGCGCGGGCGGATTGCATCCCCGGTTCGTCGAGAATGGTCCGGCAAAGTTCCTTCGTCTTCAGCAGAATGGTGCTTTCTTGAGTCATTGTTTCCATAAATTGTTTCGCCGACGTGAGCGATGCGCACAGGGTCAGCGCCTCAATACAGCACAGGCTCTGGCTTAAAGCAAACGATTGTTCCTGAATCGCGCGAAATTTTCCGGTGAGGTATCGAATTGACACAAAAAACCGCGTGCCCTACCCATAAACCCGTGCGCCGCATGTTTAAATTCTTTCTGCTGCCCGGCGCAGTGTGACTCATATTACAGGGCGATACAGCTACGCTGATTGCCTTGGTGCGAATCCATCTATGGTGACTCTGAAAATCAAACCACCCGAGTCCTGCAGGTACGATTTGATCGCGCTCGGAGAAATCATGCTGCGCCTGGACCCGGGCGAAGGCCGCATTCGGACAGCGCGCGAATTCAAGGTGTGGGAAGGCGGCGGTGAATACAACGTCGCGCGCGGTCTACGCCGTTGTTTCGGATTGAGGACGGCGATTTGCACTGCATTCGCGGACAATGATGTTGGCCGGTTGATCGAGGATTTCATTTTGCAGGGCGGCGTGGATACTCGATTCATCACGTGGATGCCATTCGATGGCATTGGCCGTGCAGTCCGCAACGGGTTGAACTTCACCGAACGCGGTTTTGGCATGCGCGGTGCCGTGGGGATCTCAGATCGCGCGAACTCTGCTGCAAGCCAGCTTAAGCCGGGCGATTTCGACTGGAATCAAATCTTCGGCAAGCTCGGCGTGCGGTGGTTTCACACCGGGGGGATTTTTGCCGCACTGAGCGACACGACGCCAAAACTGGTCATCGAAGCGGTCCGGGCAGCGAAGAAATACGGAACCATTGTTTCATACGATTTGAATTATCGTCCCTCGTTATGGAAAGCCATTGGCGGGCTGAAACGCGCTCAAGAAGTAAACAAGGAAATCGCCAGTTTCGTGGACGTGATCATTGGCAACGAGGAAGATTTCACCGCGTGCCTTGGCTTTGAGGTCAAAGGCGTGGATCAGCACATTTCCAGAATCGACGTGACTGAATTCAAGGAGATGATCGGCAACGCCGTGAATGCGTATCCCAATTTCAAAGTCACGGCGACCACACTTCGCGCCGTAAGATCAGCCACTCGCAACGATTGGGGTGCGATTTGCTGGGCAGGCGGAAAGTTTTACCAGGCGCCCAACCGTGACGACATGGAGATTTTTGATCGTGTTGGGGGCGGAGACAGCTTTGCCAGCGGATTGATTTACGGGCTCATGCAATTCAACGATCCGCAGAAGGCCGTCGAGTACGGCGCGGCTCACGGCGCTCTCGCGATGACCACTCCTGGCGATACCTCCATGGCGTCGCTCAAAGAAGTCGAATCGCTGGTCAAAGGCGGCAGCGCGCGGGTGCAACGCTGACGAAATAGCGCGCAGCGAAGGCCGGGTTAACACCTTCCCCTTCTTTTCCGCTTCAGTTCTCTCGAAGCTGGCTCCTTGAAAGCGCGAGGTGGGTGAATACCCCATGTAAGCTATAAAGGATGGGGAATAAAAGAACAGGTTGAATGACAACCAGAACTGTCCATCGCGAATGAACTGCCTTCGTGCGCCCTCTCTTGGCTCTCAATCCACTCTACATTGTTACCAATGAAAACCCACCCATCTGCCACCACCCCGACTGATTCTCCCCATTCCCGCGCTAAAAATGGCCGGAACACGCCTGCCCGCGCAGGTCATAAGCCCTCTCCGCCCGCTAACGAGGAAGTATTCCTGCGAACCGACAAGAACAATGGCAACGGCTACGATTTTGAAAACGAACAATTGCTTTCCGCTTTGCTCGCCATGAAGAAAGGGAACTTCGCGGCGCGGCTTCCGGAGACATGGTCAGGATTTTCCGGGAAACTCGCGAGTGCCTTTAATGAAATGGCGGAATTGATGGCGTGGCAGACCGAAGAATTAAACCGCATCAGCCATGTTGTCGGCAAAGAAGGCCGGATTCAGGAACGCCTCTCGGTCGGTTCACTCAGCGGCAGTTGGGCCGAAAGAGTGAACGCGGTGAACACTCTCATGGATTGCCTTGCGCATCCGATCAGCGAAACGGCACGCGTCATCGGCGCTGTTGCCAAGGGTGATCTCTCGCAAAACATGACCCTGGAAATTGGCGGACGAAAACTTGAAGGCGAATTTCTGCGCACCGCGAGAACTGTCAACACGATGGTGAACCAGCTTGGCGCGTTTGCATCGGAAGTGAACCGCGTCGCCCGTGAAGTCGGTACCGAAGGGAAACTCGGCGGCCAGGCGAGGGTAAAAGGCGTCGCTGGAACCTGGAAGGATCTTACCGACAACGTGAACCTGATGGCATCCAACCTCACTTCGCAGGTGCGCAACATCGCGACGGTGACGACGGCAGTCGCCAACGGCGACCTCACCAAGAAAATCACCGTGGATGTCCGCGGCGAATTTCTGGAGTTGAAAGACACCATTAACACAATGGTGGATCAACTGCGGTCATTTGCGTCGGAAGTGACGCGCGTGGCCCGCGAAGTCGGCACCGAAGGCAAGCTCGGCGGCCAGGCGAAAGTGGAAGGCGTTTCAGGCACTTGGAAGGACCTGACCGACAACGTGAATTTCATGGCGGGTAACCTGACCGCACAGGTCCGCAACATCGCCGCCGTGACGACAGCGGTTGCGAGCGGTGACCTTTCCAAAAAGATCACCGTGGATGTCAAAGGCGAGATTCTGGAACTCAAGAACACCATCAATACGATGGTGGATCAGCTTTCATCTTTTGCGGCGGAAGTGACACGCGTGGCACGTGAAGTTGGCACTGAAGGTAAACTTGGCGGTCAGGCACAGGTCCGCGGCGTCGCCGGCACATGGAAAGACCTGACGGATTCGGTCAACTCGATGGCCGGTAATCTCACTGCCCAGGTCCGCAACATCGCAGAGGTCACCACGGCTGTCGCGAATGGCGACTTGTCGAAGAAGATCACCGTCGATGTAAAAGGGGAAATTCTCCAGCTCAAAGACACCATCAACACGATGGTCGATCAACTTCGTTCGTTCGCGGCGGAAGTGACGCGCGTTGCCCGCGAGGTCGGGACAGAGGGCAAGCTCGGCGGCCAGGCAGAAGTCAAAGGCGTGTCCGGAACCTGGAAAGACCTGACCGACTCGGTGAATTCAATGGCGGGCAATCTCACGTCGCAGGTGCGCAATATCGCCGCCGTGACCACCGCCGTCGCCAATGGCGATCTCTCCAAGAAGATCACGGTGGACGTCAAAGGGGAAATCTTGGAACTGAAAAACACGATTAACACGATGGTGGACCAGCTTTCGTCGTTCGCGGCGGAAGTGACACGGGTTGCGCGCGAGGTCGGCACCGAAGGCAAACTCGGCGGTCAGGCAGAAGTCAAAGGCGTTGCCGGAACCTGGAAAGATCTTACAGACAACGTGAATTCCATGGCTTCCAATCTTACCGCGCAGGTGCGCAATATCGCCGAAGTGACGACAGCCGTCGCGAACGGCGACCTTTCAAAGAAGATTACCGTGGATGTGCAGGGTGAAATTCTCGAACTCAAAAACACCATCAATACCATGGTGGATCAGCTTTCGTCGTTCGCAGCGGAAGTGACGCGTGTCGCGCGTGAGGTGGGCACCGAAGGCAAACTCGGCGGACAAGCGGAAGTGAAAGGCGTCGCTGGAACGTGGAAAGATTTGACCGACTCGGTGAATTCCATGGCCGGCAATCTCACGGCGCAAGTGCGTAATATCGCTGACGTCACCACCGCTGTGGCGAACGGTGACTTGTCGAAGAAAATCACGGTCGATGTCAAAGGTGAGATTCTTGAATTGAAAAACACCATCAACACCATGGTGGATCAACTCCGCTCGTTTGCGTCGGAAGTGACACGCGTCGCGCGCGAAGTCGGCACGGAAGGCAAACTTGGCGGCCAGGCGGAAGTCAAAGGCGTCGCCGGCACGTGGAAAGACCTGACCGACTCAGTGAACTCGATGGCATCCAACCTCACCGCTCAGGTTCGTAACATCGCGACGGTAACCACAGCAGTGGCGAACGGTGACCTCTCCAAGAAGATCACAGTGGACGTCAAAGGCGAAATTCTGGAATTAAAAAACACTGTCAACACAATGGTGGACCAACTGTCGTCGTTCGCGGCTGAGGTAACACGCGTGGCGCGCGAAGTCGGCACCGAAGGCAAACTTGGCGGCCAGGCGGAAGTCAAAGGTGTCGCGGGCACGTGGAAAGATTTGACTGACTCTGTGAATTCCATGGCCGGCAATCTCACCGGTCAGGTCCGTAACATCGCGGCGGTGACCACGGCGGTCGCGAACGGTGACTTGTCGAAGAAGATCACAGTGGATGTCAAAGGTGAGATTCTGGAACTCAAGGACACGATCAACACGATGGTGGATCAACTCCGCTCATTCGCCTCGGAAGTGACGCGCGTCGCCCGCGAGGTCGGTTCGGACGGCAAGCTTGGCGGTCAGGCGGACGTTCGTGGCTTGGCGGGTGTGTGGAAGGACCTCACCGACAATGTGAATTTCATGGCGTCGAACCTTACCACGCAGGTGCGCAATATCGCCGCCGTAACGACGGCTGTGGCCAATGGCGATCTCACCAAAAAAATTACCGTCGATGTTAAAGGTGAAATCCTGCAGCTCAAAGACACTGTCAATACGATGGTGGACCAGCTTTCGTCCTTTGCCGACGAAGTGACGCGCGTGGCCCGTGAAGTCGGCACAGAAGGAAAACTCGGCGGCCAGGCGCAAGTGAGCGGCGTGTCGGGCACGTGGAAAGACCTTACCGACAATGTAAATTTCATGGCCTCGAACCTGACGAATCAGGTGCGCGGCATTGCCAAAGTGGTGACCGCAGTTGCGAATGGAGATTTGAAACGCAAGCTGCTGGTGGAAGCAAAAGGGGAAATTGCTGAATTGGCGGACACGATCAACAGCATGATTGATACGCTCGCAACGTTCGCCGACCAGGTGACAACGGTAGCGCGCGAAGTCGGTGTTGAAGGAAAACTTGGCGGCCAGGCCAGCGTGCCAGGCGCCGCAGGAACGTGGAAAGACTTGACCGAAAACGTGAATCAGCTTGCGGCAAATCTCACGACGCAGGTCCGCGCCATTGCGGATGTCGCGACCGCGGTGACGAAAGGCGATTTGACGCGGTTCATTCAGGTGGATGCGCGTGGCGAGGTCGCTGCGTTGAAGGACAACATCAATGAGATGATTCGCAACCTGAAGGACACGACCATCAAGAACAACGAGCAGGACTGGCTCAAGACGAACCTCGCAAAGTTCACGCGAATGCTGCAGGGCCAGAAGGACATGCTCACGGTTGGCAAGCTCATCCTGTCCGAACTCGCGCCGGTGGTATCCGCGCAGCACGGCGTCTTTTATGTCATGGAAAATCCAAGGGAAGAGGCAACGGAAGAAGGCGAACACAACGATCCCTACCTCAAGCTGCTTGCGAGCTACGCATTCCGCAACCGCAAGAACATGAACAACCGTTTCAAGCTGGGAGAGGGGCTTGTTGGCCAGGCGGCGCTGGAGAAGGAGCGCATCCTGATCACCAAAGCGCCCAAGGATTACGTCGAGATCACCTCTGGCCTCGGCCAGGCGCCGCCCACGAACATCATCGTGCTTCCGGTGCTGTTCGAAGGACAAGTCAAAGCGGTGATGGAACTTTCCTCATTCGAGCAGTTCAGCCCGATTCACCAGGCGTTCCTCGATCAACTGGTCGAATCCATCGGCATCGTGTTGAACACGATTGAAGCCAACACGCGAACGGAAGATTTGCTGAAACAATCACAATCGCTGGCGAAGGAATTGCAGAGCCGGCAGGAGGAATTGCAGAACACGAACAAGGAATTGCAGGAAAAAGCCAAACTGCTTGCCGAACAAAACGCCGAAGTCGAACGCAAGAACAGCGAAGTGGAGCAGGCGCGTCAGGCGCTGGAGGAAAAAGCCGAGCAACTGGCAATCACCTCGAAGTACAAATCCGAATTCATGGCGAACATGTCGCACGAGTTGCGCACACCGCTGAATTCGCTGCTCATCCTTGCCGATCAGCTCGCCAAGAACATCGAAGGCAACCTGACGTCCAAGCAGATCGAATTCGCCCGGACGATTCAGGCCTCGGGCAATGACCTGCTGAGTCTCATCAATGACATTCTCGACTTGTCGAAGATAGAATCGGGCACCGTCACCGTGGATGTTGCCGCGGTGCGGTTCCACGAATTGCGGGACTACGTCGAACGCACGTTCCGTCATGTGGCCGAAGCCAAGCAAGTGGATTTCCAAATCGATATGGATCCGGATTTGCCATCCAACATGTTCACCGATTCGCAGCGGTTGGAGCAGGTGATTCGCAATCTCTTGTCCAACGCGTTCAAGTTTACCGAGCAGGGCAATGTGGTACTCAATATTGCGCCTGTGACCGAGGGATGGAATCCCGAAAACGATGCGCTCAACCACGCGCGGTCGGTAATTGCCTTCTCCGTGAGCGACACCGGCATCGGGATTGCCCCGGAAAAGCAGCAAATCATTTTTGAACCATTCCAACAGGCCGATGGATCAACTTCACGGCGGTATGGCGGCACTGGTCTCGGGCTCGCGATCAGCCGTGAAATTGCGCGGTTGCTCGGCGGCGAAATCCGCCTGGCCAGCGCGCTTGGCCAGGGCAGCACGTTTACGCTGTATCTGCCGCAGAATCACGTGCCGATGCGCGCTCTGCGGAAAGAAGCGCCGCCCGCCGCTGCATCGCCCGGAACTGTTCCCGCGATCGATCCCGCCGTCAGCGCCGAAATCTTGGGTGCCCCGGAGATCGAGGGTATGGTCGACGACGACCGCTCGCACGTTAATGCCGGCGACAAAGTCGTCCTCATCGTGGAGGACGACGCGAACTACGCCCGCATTCTGCTCGATACAGCGCGCGAAACGGGATTCAAAGGAATCGTCGCCGCGTCCGGCGCGGCAGCGCTCGCTCTGGCGCGCGAATTCCAGCCCGCCGCGATAACGCTCGACATTCGTCTGCCGGACGTGGACGGCTGGAAAGTATTGGATCGCTTCAAAGTCGATCTCTCAACGCGGCATATTCCCATCCACATCATCACAATTGAGGACGATGCGGAGCCGAATCGAACGCAAGGAGCGCTGGGCTTCGTCACGAAATCCACATCGAAGGAGCTGCTGCACGGCGCGTTCGATCAGTTGAAGGAATTCATCGAGCGTCCGGTGAAGAACCTCCTGGTTGTCGAGGATGATGAGATTCAGACGATGAGCATTCGCGAGTTAATCGGCAATGGCGATGTGCAAACCACATTCGTCGGAACTGGACGCGAAGCCCTGGCGGCGATTCGATCGCAAAGATACGACTGCATGATTCTGGACCTCGGCCTGCCGGACATGCCGGGCACGGAGCTGCTCGAACAAATCAAACGCTCCACAACAACGCGATCGCTGCCGATTCTGATCTACACCGCGCGCGAGCTGGTGGAGGAGGAATCCGCCAAGCTGAAATGCCTGGCCGAATCCATTCTCATCAAGGACGTGCGCTCGCCGGAGCGGTTGCTGGACGAAGCTTCTCTGTTGCTGCATCGGAATATTTCCAAGTTGCCGGAGCGTCAGCGAAGAATGATCGAAACGCTGCATCACGGCGCCCTCGAAGGCAAGAAAGTGCTGCTGGTGGACGATGATATCCGGAACATCTTCGCGATGACCAGCCTGCTGGAACGTTTCTCGATGGAAGTGGTTTCAGTGGAGAACGGCAAGGACGCCATTGATTTGCTGATGAAGGACCGGAACGTGGACATTGTGCTGATGGACATCATGCTTCCCACGATGGACGGTTACACGACGATGCGGGCCATCCGCGAGATTGCGGCATTCAAAGAACTACCTATTATCGCGGTTACCGCGAAGGCAATGAAAGGCGACCGAGAGAAATGCATCGCAGCCGGAGCTTCGGATTATTTGTGCAAACCGGTAGACGCGGAACAACTGCGCTCGACCATCAGGCTTTGGCTGCATCGTTGAACACGGCCACCACTTTTATTGCCCAATGCTTCGCGAAAAACAAAGGCCCGCGGACGGCCAGGTGGAATGCTTGGACAACGGAAGTCATACTGCCGAAAAAGGCGCGGCGACGCGAAAGAATTCAAAGAACGAGGTGACGACGAACGGAGCGGGTTTGGGTCCTGGTACTGTTCTGGAGCTGTCCTCCGAGTCTGTGGATCTAGAAGTGCCGCAGGCGACAGCATCGCCGAATGTGAATGGGAAAGTGAAGATCGATACAAAGGTAAACATCCTGCTGGTGGACGACCGCTCGGACAAGTTGCTGGCGGTGGAGACGATTCTTGCGCCTCTAGGGCAGAACCTCGTCAAAGCTCGCTCCGGCAAAGAGGCGTTGCGGCACCTGTTGCAACAGGATTTCGCGGTCATTCTGCTGGATGTGGCTATGCCGGGGATGGACGGTTTCGAGACGGCGGCAATGATTCGTAAACGCCTGCGCTCGGAGCACACGCCCATCATCTTCGTCACCTCAATCAGCAATTCAGAGAATAATATTTTCCATGGCTATTCGCTGGGCGCCGTGGACTACATCATCACGCCGATTGTGCCGGACGTGCTGCGGACGAAGGTTTCGGTATTCGTCGAACTCCATAAGCAGACAGAACTCATCAAGCAACAGGCCGAACAACTCCGGCTCGCATCGGAAGCGCGGCACCAACGGGAACTTGCCGAACACGCGAGCCGGCTGGAGGTGGAGACGAGACGCAACCGGTTTTTCACTCTCGCGCTGGAACTGATCGGCATCGGAACGTTCGACGGCCGGCTGCTTCAGGTGAATCCGGCATGGGAAAGAGTGCTGGGTCACACTGAGGGCGAATTAAAGGGAGTGGAAGCCATCAACTTCGTTCATCCGGATGATCGGTCGGCGGTCTATACGAGGCTGGAAAAGGTGAAGGAGGGTCTGCCAATCGATTATTTCGAGGTGCGCTGCCGCCACAAAGACGGTTCATACCGATGGCTGGGCTGGACCGCGGCGCCGTTTCCGGAAGAGCGGCTGATCTGCATTTTTGGCCGCGACACGACTGCGCGACGCATGGCGGAAGAAGCAGTCAAAACGCTGAACGACGAGTTGACACGTCGTGTGAATGATTTAACGGAAATAAACAAGGAACTGGAAAGTTTCAGCTACTCCATTTCTCATGACCTGCGGGCACCGCTGCGCTCCATCTCCAGCTTCACGCACGTGATTCGCAGCCAGTTTGAATCGAAGCTGACTGCCGAAGGTCAGGATTATCTCCGCCGTGTCGAAAACGCCGCGAAGTACATGGACACGCTGCTGATTGGGCTGCTGGATTACAGCCGCCTTGGCCGATCCGAATTCGAACTGACCGCCGTCAATCTGCAAACGGCGTTGCAGGACATTCTCGCCTCAATTGATCACGAGATTCAGAGCCGCCAGGCCAGGATCGAAGTAACGGCTCCGCTCGGCGCCATTATCGGACATCCCGCCACGGTGCGTCTGGTCCTGTACAACCTCGTCGCCAACGGACTCAAGTTCGTTTCTCCGAATGCCACACCCCAAATCCGCGTAAGGGCTGAATCGAAAGGAGATTTCCTGCGCGTCTGGGTGGAGGATCAAGGAATTGGAATAGCGGCGGAACATCACCCGAAAATATTCGGCCTGTTTCAGCGGCTTCACCCGGCCACATCTTATCCCGGCACGGGTATTGGTCTTGCGATGGTCCGCAAAGGCGTGGAGCGGATGGGCGGACGCATCGGATTTGAATCCGAGCTCAATCACGGCAGCAGATTCTGGTTTGAATTGCGAGTTGCGAACGGGGCAGAAACCACAACACCTCAGCCGGTTGAACAGAGAAACGACATGTTCGCATCTGCGGTTTGAGTGTCTGACTGCGGTGCGCAGGTTCTCTTCACTGGGGTGCCCACCTCGTTGACAAAGCTCTGCTGCCGACGAAGTTTCTTCCCGGTTGGAAGTTTTTCCCTTTGTGCGGCAGTCTGTGCCGTGCCAGTTTTTTTTGAACGGAATAAAGGTTGGAAACTCAAAACGGTTGAGAAATGAGAGCGGACGAAGTGATATGCACGTTGGTGTGTTTGTGAAAGGTGAGATTGTATGAAGAGAATTTCAAAGGCGTTTCTGGGGATGTGCGCGGCAGTCGCCGGCGGTGTTGCCGTGTTTGTGGCGCTTCAATATACGACGTTGGGCCGTGAAACGAATTCGGTGCCGCAATTCAATGTTCAGGAAGCCCCGATCAATCGCGAAACGCGTGGCGTTACCAGTTACGCGCCTGTCATCAGAAAAGCGGCGCCGAGCGTGGTGAACATCAGTTCCACGCGCACCGTCCGCATGCGCCAGCCGACGTTTGACCCGTTCCGCTTTTTTGGTCCCAATTTTGGCGGGCCGGATGATCAAGGCCAGGGTGGCGGCACACGGCCTCTCAAGGAGCAAAGTCTCGGTTCCGGCGTCATTGTTTCGGCGGATGGTTACGTCCTGACAGCCAACCATGTCGTTCAAGGTTCCGATCCGAACGGCGTCAAAGTCCAGGTCACCTCAACCGGCAAGGAATATAACGCCAGGATCATTGGCACCGATCCGCCGACCGACGTGGCTGTGCTGAAAATTGACGCGAAGGATTTGCCCGCGGTCACCATCGCCGACAGCGACAAGCTCGAAGTGGGCGATGTGGTCCTTGCCATCGGCCAGCCCTTTGGTCTCGCGCACACAGTCACCATGGGAATCGTCAGTGCCGTCGGACGCAACCTCGGCATCTACGGCGAGGGTGGTTACGAAGATTTTATTCAGACCGATGCTGCGATCAACGAGGGCAACTCTGGCGGTGCACTGATTGACGCCGAAGGCCGGCTCGTCGGAATCAACACCGCGAAACTCAGTCCCAGCGGCGGTAATGCCGGCATCGGTTTCGCCGTCCCCGTGGACATGGCTCGTGGCGTGATGGAACGGCTGATCAAGTACGGCAAAGTCACGCGCGGTTATCTTGGTGTGAACCTGGCGCCAGAGCCACTCACCTCAGGACTCGCGCAACAACTCAAGCTTCCCGATCAGGACGGCGCAATGGTAAACGATGTCATGCCCAATTCACCTGCGTCCAAAGCGGGATTGGAAACGTATGATGTGATTCGCGAGATTGACGGCAAGAAGGTGAAGGACAGCCAGCAGCTACGGCTCTACGTCGCTCAGCAATCGCCTGGAACGAAGGTCACGATGCAAGTCCTTCGCAGCAAGCCCGGCGGGCGGCCATCGGAGCAGACAATCACGGCAACCCTGGCTACCCTGCCTGGAAATGTGGCTCGCCGCGGCAATAACAACAACGAGGGGAACACCGATAATGCGTCCACGTCCGACGCGCTTGACGGTGTCGAAGTCACGGATCTCGATGCAAATGCGCGGCGTCAGTTCGGAATTCCTACGAACGTGCGTGGCGCGCTGGTCACCAGCGTGGACGAGAATTCCCCATCTGCCGAGGCTGGGTTGCATGAAGGAGACGTGATTCTGGAAATAGACCGGCAGGCGGTGCGTGACGCCAATGCAGCGGTGCAACTAAGCGAGAAAGCCGCGGACGAAAAAGAAGTGCTGCTGCGTGTATGGCGCGGGCGAGGAGGTCGTGGCGGCAGCACGGTCATCGTCGTCCAAAATCCGAAATAGCAGCCTTGGCCGCCTTCAAGACCCCAGTGGCATTGCGCGGGGACCGCGGTAGATTGCTTGGGCGGTGGTGACACTTCACCGCGCGCCCAATTGATATGGAGCGACGCGTGCCACCGAAAAGGAATTTTAAGCGGCCCACCGGCCCAAAGTGGAGTTCGCCGCTGTGGTATCTCCCGGTGATGTTGCTAATCTTGTGGCTCTGGCAAAGCGCCATTGTTCAGTTCTCTTACCGCACGGTTTCGTACAGCGAGTTCAAGGATTACCTCCGCCAGAACGAGGTGACGCTGTGCACGGTCAAGGCTGATACGATCGAAGGAAGAATCCAACCGCATCCCCAGACCAAAGCCGCTTCTGAGACTTCCACTAATTCAGTTTCGTCCCAAGCAAAGGCGGAAACGAGCAGCAAGGAATTCCTGTTCCGCACCGTGCGGGTCGATGATCCAGACCTCGTCGGCGAATTGGAGAAGGCGAACGTAAAATTCGCGGGCGAACGGCCGGGGTTCATGTCGCAATTTCTTTTCGCCTGGATTTTGCCCATCGGCATCATGGCGTTCATCTGGATGTACATCAGCAAGCGGGTGAGCGGTGCCGGTGAATCCATCCTCAGCTTTGGCAAAAGCCGGGCGCGGCTCGTCGCCGAGAAGGAAACGGGCATCACCTTCAACGATGTGGCCGGCTGTGAGGAAGCGAAGTACCAGTTGGAAGAAGTGGTGGATTTTCTGAAGCATCCGGAGCGCTACAAATCCATCGGCGCGAGCATTCCTAAAGGCGTTCTACTGGTAGGCCCGCCTGGCACCGGCAAAACCTTGCTGGCAAAAGCCGTGGCCGGTGAAGCGCGCGTGCCGTTTTTTTCACTCAGCGGAAGTGACTTTGTGGAAATGTTCGTGGGCGTTGGCGCCGCGCGCGTGCGTGACCTTTTCGTTCAGGCCAAAGCCAAGGCGCCGTGCATTGTATTTATTGACGAACTGGATGCCATCGGCAGACAACGCGGCGTGCATGTCGGCGCGGTGAACGACGAGCGCGAGCAAACACTCAATCAACTGCTCGTCGAGATGGACGGCTTTGCGCCCAATGCGGGAGTAATTGTGCTCGCCGCAACAAACCGCCCGGATGTGCTCGACCGCGCATTGTTGCGGCCCGGACGTTTCGACCGGCAGGTAGTCGTCGATGCGCCGGACATTGATGGACGCGAGGCGATTCTGCGCGTGCATATTCGTGGCAAACCGCTCGCGAAGGATGTCGATTTGCGCCGCATCGCGCAGGCGACTCCAGGTTTTTCGGGCGCTGACCTCGCCAATGCCACAAACGAAGCAGCGCTTTTGGCCGCCCGCCATCACGGAAAGGAAATCAGCCAAAAAGATCTGGAGGACGCCGTGGAAAAAGTCGTGGCCGGACCGGAACGAAAGAGTCGCCGATTACGGGAAGAGGAAAAACGGCGTGTGGCGTATCACGAAGTCGGCCATGCGCTCGTTGCGGCCTACAGCGAACATGCTGACCCGGTTCACAAGATCAGCATCATACCGCGCGGGCGTGCCGCGCTGGGGTACACGCTGCAACTTCCGGCCGACGATCAATTCCTGATGACACGCTCCGAATTGCTCGACCGTATTCGAGGAATGCTCGGAGGCCGCAGCGCTGAGGAAATCATTTTTGGCGAAGTGACCACCGGCGCTGAAAACGATCTGGAGCGCGCGACGGCACTGGCCCGACAGATGGTGTGTCTCTTTGGAATGAGCGAAGCCGTCGGGCTGACTCATTGTGCCCATCGGCAGAATGGGATGTATTTGCCGAATATCGACGGCGCCGGTTTCCAGCGCGATTGCAGTGAGCAGACTGCGCAGCAGATCGACGTGGAAGTGAAGAAAATTCTGGAGGACGGCTACGCATCTGCAGAGAAGATTCTAATTAACCATCGGGATCAATTGGAGTTGGTCGCCAACGAATTGTTGAAGTGCGAAACGATGGATGCGCAAACGTTTAACCGGCTCATCGGAAAGAAGCCGAAACCGCCGGAGGAAATCAAAACACCGACCGAAGCCAGCCCTGAGAGTCTTGGCAGGATTTGACGAGTTGCGCTTGGCGTGGGGCGTTTACCTACTACACGATTTTCCAGCAGAAACTATCCTCGGTTCAACCTTTTGAACCCATGTCAAAAATAACCCTGCTTCTGGTGGACGATCATAATGTCGTGCGTTACGGCCTCCGGGCATTGTTGAGCAGCGAACCGGATTTCGAGATTGTCGGTGAAGCCGCGTCGGGGCGCGAGGCTATCGCATTGACCGAACAACTCAAACCGAACGTCGTGGTGATGGACCTGGCCATGCCGCTTCTCAATGGGATGGAAGCGACCCGCCAAATCACCCGTGCCTCCCCATCCGCGAAAGTCATTGTGCTTTCCGCCTATTACGACGATCAGCACATCGAACGCGCCCTGGCGGTGGACGCGGCTGCGTATCTGCTGAAGCAGACCGCCGCTACGGATTTGATTCGCGCCGTTCGCGAGGTGCACAAGGGCAACGCATATTTCAGCCCGGCCATCGCCGAGCGATTGCGCGAAAAGCGATGCACGTCTTACGATTACCCGGAAGGCCAGCCCGCTCCCGCTCCCCAGTTGTCCGTCCGCGAAGCGGAAGTGGTACAGTTGATTGCGGAAGGGTTTCTGAACAAGCAAATTGCAGATGAACTAAACTTGAGCGTGAAGACCGTGGAGAAGCACCGTCAGTCCGCCATGCGCAAGTTGAACCTGCATTGCATCGCAGATTTGGTGCGGCATGCGGCTGAGCGGGGGGTCATAGAGACGCGGTCTCTGAAAGCGATTTTGAACTGATTGCGGGCGGCTGCCGACCCGCAGGGAATAGTTGCCGGATTAGTATTGTAACCCGGCCGGGCATCAGCTAGATTCTACGCAGCAGGTTCCGGACGCACGGAGCGTTCAGGGCACTGTAAAACCAAGCAAACTCAAACCCTATGCAATACAAACGAAGCACGTTCTCTATGTTCCTCACACTCGCCGCGTGCGCCGGCCTCGCGCTCTGCACGACGGCTCAGGCGCAAGACAAGAAGGCGGACCCCACAGGCACATGGATCTGGACTCAGGCCGGCCGCAATGGAGGGCCAGACCGCACCAACACACTCGTCTTGAAAATGGAAGGCGACAAAGTCACTGGGAAATTAGCGGCTCCAGGACGCCGCGGTGGCGACCCGACTGAAACGGAAATCAAGGACGGCAAGATGACCGGTGACGAGCTCTCCTTCTCGATCACCCGCGACTTCGGCGGGAACAGCATGACCACGAAATACACGGGCAAGGTCAGCGCCGACTCAATCAAAGGCAAAGTCGTGGCGCCGGGCCGTGGCGGTGGCGATCCGACAGAGCGAGATTGGGAAGCCAAAAAGCAAAAGTAATTTAGACAGGCAAACCCAAAACAGACGGGCGCAGTCCTTGTGGCTGCGCTTTTTTTTTGGCCTTGTTCATTCTCAACAAGAGGTGGTCCCTCGGCCTTTTGACAAACGTTCAACAATGGGCATGATTCTTACAGCAGGCCCACGGGTTGACGTTCAATCAGCTTGACGCCCGACACATATTGCCTGACACCTGATACACGGTTCATGGCTGTTCAATATAAAGATTATTACGAGAGCCTCGGCGTACCGCGCAACGCGAGCGACGCGGACATCAAGAAGGCTTTTCGGAAGCTTGCGCGCGAATACCATCCCGACGTCGCCAAGGACAAGAAGAAGGCGGAGGAAAAGTTCAAAGAAATCAACGAGGCTTACGAAGTCCTGAGCGACCCGGCCAAGCGCAAAAAATACGACGAGCTTGGCGCGAATTGGAAGCAGGGCGCGGAGTTTCGTCCGCCGCCCGGTTGGGAAAATTTCACTGGAGGAAACGCGCGCGGCTTCCGCGGCGGCGGCGGCGCGGAGGAATTTGAGTTTCATTTTGGCGGCACGGGCTTCAGCGATTTCTTCGAACAACTGTTCGGCTCGCGCATGCGCGGTAGCAGCGGTGGCTTTGGCCGACAGGCGCAATTTGAAGAAGAGGATTTTGCGGCGCGCGGGCGCGACATCGAAGGCGACATCATGGTCACGCTGGAGGAGGTGATGCGAGGCTCAGTGCGCCCGGTTTCGGTGCGGCACAATTCGCACACAAATACGTACCAGGTGAAAGTACCGGCGGGCGTAACGGAAGGCCAGCGATTGCGCGTGGCCGGACGCGGCGAGGCGGGCAGCGGCGGCGCCGCTTCGGGCGATTTGTATTTGCGCGTGCGCCTGGCGAAGCATCCCGACTTCGCCGTTGAGGATCACAATTTGATTTACGAAGCTGAACTCGCGCCATGGGAGGCCGTGCTCGGCGCGAGCATTTCGGTGCCGACGCTCGATGGCCGGGTGAACATCAAGATTCCACCGGGCATGCAGAACGGACAAAAACTGCGCGTGCGTGGTCGCGGCCTGCCGGACCGCAGCGGCGGTCACGGTGATTTGATTGTCGTGACGCGCGTCGAGGTTCCGCAGCAGATTTCGGAATCGGAACGGAAGCTCTGGGAACAACTCGCGCGCGAGTCGCGGTTTAATCCGAGGGATTGAATGGAAGAGTTCGTTATCCGACGTCATGACATTTTGATGCGTTGGAGGTCAATCGCACTGGACCGTCATTTTTTGTCAGAACCTGAGATGGTCAAACGCATAAGGTCCAATTTGGCCTGTTCGTCCTGACGGTAGGTTTCGAGTTGATCCTCAGTGAGGATGCCTTTGAAAGCTTCAACAGTTTCTTCAAACCACCTCTGCGCGAGTTGTAATTGAGATTCCTTGAACTGAGTCTGGGGACCTGTCCGTTGCTCGTTTGTTATTCGTCGGTTCTCGTAAAGAGTGGAGAGAATTGCCTGCACCGCTTTCACCTGTTCCGTGTTTAGATCTAACTCATCCTCCAGGCTTGATGCCTGACGGCCAGCGGCTTCGTGCGCCTGATTATCCCAATCCTCTTTCTGGAATTCCGAATACGCTGCCAGTTGATCAACCCTCAGCAGAGCTTTGATCTGCGTTTTTTTGTCAGCTGCCTCGGCTCGCATTGCGCTGAACTGTTTAGGAGTGAGCTTGCCTTCGAGGACCTTGTTCCAAGTGGCCTGCGAATTCACGGTCGCCTCATTCAGGAGAATCTTACGCACGGCCTCCTGCTGTTCGTCGGAGAGATTCAATTTGACCGTCATTCTTGCAAGCTCATCGAGGGCATGCTTGCTCAATATTCCAAGGGATGGATAGACGGCCCCAGAGTACAACACGGTCGCCTTTGAATTGGGGTTGTATGCTCTTGTTGTCCCGGCAATTTGCTTGAGTTGTTTCAGATCCCGTGAATCCGCATTCAATTGAGTGACTTCATTGCGCAGGCGGAGCAGTTCATCGAGCCTATCGTCGCGCTGATTCGCCTGTGCCAGGAGATTGGATAATTGAGTGTTCTTCGCAATCAATTGAACCAATTGTTCATTCGCTTGCTGCAACGCTTCGTCTTTCTTCTGCAGTTCAATTTGCGCGTGATTTTGAATCGCCAAAGGCGTCGCCAAACCAGCAACGACAACTGCGCCGATAATTCCTGTCACGAGTTTGTTCATAGTCATGAGTTTTAACATTGTGAGTGTGATTCCTGTTCCGGCTGCACCCGCCAGCGAAGCGGTCGTGATTGTTCCCGCCAGACCAACCGGCGCAAGTTGAACGGCATTGCTGGAAAGGATCGTTGCAAGGGCCGCAGCGGCGCTGGCAATGCCGCGCCGCGCGAGCAGTGTCCGAAGTTTCTCCACCGCGCGCTCCACACGCATCCGCGCTGCATTTTCGCTGACGCCAAGTTTTTCGCCGACTTCGGCCAGCGCGCGGTTTTCAAAGTAGCGGAGCAGAATTGCATCGCGGTCTGCTTCTTTGAGTTCGTGCATTGCGACGTCGAGCACAGGTCGGAGTTTCTGCCAGTCAAAGTCGGACGCGGATTCGTGCAGCAGTTCGCGCATGTTGTAGGCCTCCTGTTCGCGCGCGTGGCGGCGGCGTTCGCCTCGCACAGCTTTGGCAGCGGCGAAATGCGTGCTCGTGTACAGCCAGCCGGTCAGCACCGCGCGCCGCGATAGCACTGCCGCCTTGCGCGCGAGATCGGTGAAAACCGTTTGCGTCACGTCCCGTGCAAGGTGCGCGTCGCCGTTCACCTGACGCAGCGCAGCGGAATAAACGAGATTGAGGTGACGGCGGACCAGTTCCGCGAAAGCGTCTTCAGAACGGGCAATGGCGTAGTGGCGGAGCAGTTCGTTGTCCGGCGTCATGTTCACTTTATAGCACCCGCCGAAATAAAAACCGCACAGGAAATTAATCACGTGTTTCGCCCGACCGCACAGTGCTCAGGGTGACGGCTTCGTTGCCGGAGCGGTCCAAAGGAAGGTTATGGATATTTTTTCAAGAGCACTGCGCTGGTCTGGATGATCGCGGGCAAAATTATCCAGCAACTGGCGGGCTTCACTGGCCCGGCCGGTTTGGGCGAGAACGTTCGCGAGGCCGCCGACGGCGTCGGCATTCGCGGGCCATAGCTGAGTTGAAAGACGATACGCCTGTTCGGCTTCAGTATTGAAGTCATGTGCCGCGAGCAGGTTGGCTGTGGAATTGATGTCGTGCGAATAGGACTTGAGCGTTGTGTCTGAACCTGCAGCTTCTGGATCATTGAGTGTGGCTTGTGCGATGGATTGCCAGTAATCCACAGACTGTGCCGCCCGTTCGGCGGTGAAAGTGTTTTGTGGGTCGGTCGCGCCAAGTTCCATCAACGGACCGAGCGGCACGGCATCCGCATAAGTACCGCGCAACGGAAACGATTCCTGCAACGCGAATGAGAAGTCGGGATTTTTTTGCATGAGCATCTGCAAAAGTCTTTCGTTGATTGCCATCACTGCGGTGACGCCGGAGACTTGAGCGCGACCATCTGCCATTTTGATATCTTCGCCAGGACGCACTTGTTTCGGCTCATCAGGAAAATCCAAATCGTGTTGAAGGCGTTTTTGCGCGTCGGCTGTGTATTCCTGGAAGGCGCGCTGCGAATCTTCTGGCGATAATGTTTGGAACCGGTCGCCGTAAAGCTCGCGCAGATAATCCAGATAGGTCCCGTCCGCAAGTGCGTTTTGAGTGACGATGATGTGTGGATCGGCGCTGGTTTCATTGAGCAACTCCGGCACCCATCGACCATTGTCGGTGCCGCCGACGTAAACCATGTCCGGTCGCAGTGAATCAAGAATGGCATTGCCGTAATCCAAGAGCTTTTCTGCCGGCCAGTCATGTGCCTGTTCCGCCACACCGTATGCGTCAAGCACCATTGCCCAATATGGTTCGAGATCAGGGCGATCACTTTTGGAATATTCGTACTGGTGCGTGTGCGTTGCCAATTCTTTCCAGCGACTTTGAATCTCGTCCCAATTTCCATCCTCGACGGCATCAAAGAACGCTGCGATTTCGGGCGGCAGGGGCTGATTCATGCGACGTGCGATCCTTTCCGCAATGTCCCGGTGGTTTTGGCCAAACTGTTTTACTTTTTCTGCGACGATTTCTTCGGCAGATTTTGTCGATTGAGTTCCCGCCCCAGAATGTATCCGCCGATGAAGCGAGGAAGTCTTCGCAATTCTTTCCGAACTCGACTTCTCAGAGGATCGATTTGGTGAATTCAGACCGTTCGATGAAGAAGTCTTCGGTCGCGGAAGAAAAACAGCGATGAGCGTTACCAGCAAAGCTCCGACAACCACAAACCACAACAAACGCCGCGATTTGGCCCCAGGTTTGTTAGGACCTGCTCTCTCTGGATCGAATGCTTTCATATCGCGAGTGTTTACTTCATAGACACCGCGATATTCGGATTTGTATACCTTAGCTTCAGTTCGTGCGTTTTTTCCGCTGCCTCCACCAGAAATCATTGAGAAGCAGTTATGAAACCCTTATAAATTCACTTTCCCGATTCTTCCATCCTTGCGCGAAGAACTGGATCATCGGCTGATGGAACAACTGCGTTCGTCCATTGGTAAATAATAGCGTCAATGGGTTTTGTTTTGTGGCGAAAACGCATATCCAAAACGGTTTGATTCCGGCCCTGTACAAAAACGTTTTCTGGTTTGCTGCCCCAGCCGATGGATTTGGTCTGACCGATACCTTCAGAGACCAGGCTCCAATTGGTTCCTCCGTCTCTCAAACGATAGTCATAATATCGGAATTCAGTCGGAAAATGCCGGGCATTGAAATTCGTGGACGCGCTCACAACGTATCGAAATCGGAGAATATTTTCTGCGACAGTATAGACTGAATTGGTTTTTGCTTGTTGCAGGCGCGAATTGCGATACAGCCGATCATCGTCCAGCGACTTCTTAAATTTGGATCGCGAAGTGAAAAGCTCGACGAGACTCGGCAGGCCGTCCACGTCATCGAATATCTCTGTTTTATCGGTACAAGAAAGACTGTCCGTATATTCGTGAACATCAGCAACCGGAAGCGGAATGTCTCGTTCGGGGCGTTTCAAATAAGTCCCGGAACAGAAAGCCAGCCACGGCAGGTTTACACCAAGATCTCCCAACGGATGACCACCAGGCGAAGGAGAGATGAGGATGGTGGCGGGAGAATTCTCTGACGCTCTCGAGATTTGAAGACTGCGATACACGTTTGTTCCATCATAGTCCCAGGCTGATTTTCCGTTCTTTGAGTAGTTATCATCAATGCGCCACACATTGCTGCTCGTAACACAGGTGAACGGGAATGACCACTTGCCACTGTAGCGATTCTTCGAGTCGTAGTTGGTCTGCGTGATTTCGCCTTTGATCTGGATGAATTCTTCCGCTCGAAGATTCGCATGAATTGCCAAGAGCACCAATGCATTGGTAAAAGCAAGGATTCTTCCGCTGCACTTAATGAATGATTGGTTCATCTTTCTCACCTCTTGAATTTGATTTGATCTCGAATAATCGTGACGATGCGCGGCGCGGAATTCGGCGGAGCGCCCGGAGAAAGCACTTGCAGTTGCAATGTCGTGCCCGGAGCGCCGCGAATCATCTCGACGATGTTGGCCAGGTTCATGTCTTGCGCGTTTATAAAGGGGCTGTTGCCTTGCGCAATCGCGACGATCCGATCTCCGGGTTGAAGTAGCCCGCTGCGTTGGGCAGGAGAACCAGACACCAGTCCCTGGATGATCGCGTATCCGTCTTGGGCACGCAACTCGGCTCCGATTCCAACCGGCGCCGCGGTGCGTATGGCCTGAATCACAGCTTCCCGGTCGGTGGGATCAGAGAATTGTTCCGCCCATATTAAGGCTGCATCGGTGTCGAAGCTGGCCCAGTTGGCAAGGAGCGCCTCATAGAATTTTCGGCGGTCTGTTTCCGGCAATTGCTCGTTCAAGGCAAACGCACTCGTCGGATCGCTGCGGACCATGTTGTGCGCAATCTGCTGCAAAAACTCGGAACGCTTCGGACCTTCCGTGAATTCATTGGCCCAAAGCAGTGCGAGTCCAGGATCTTTGGCCAACTCAATTCCCAAACCCGCATCGAGACCGAACATGGAAATATTTCGCGCGCGTTGCGTGGGTGAACCCAAATCACCTTGAGTCCATTCGGTAACGAGCGTGAGCAGCGCAGTTTCGCGTTCGACTTCGTTTGTGATTTGCTTTGCCGCGCGCATGGCCGCAGTACGATCACCGGCAGCGAGGGTGCGGAAGCTTTCGCGAATCTGGTTGAGGCGTTCCAGTTTGTTTTGTGGTGGTAACAGGTTTTTCCACCAGCGTGTTGGTAACAGTTTGGACGGTCGGAATGGGAGAACTCGGTTTGGGAGCTGACTCCAATTCTGTCACATTCGGCGCGGATGATTCAGTCGCAGCAATCTGTGATTCACTGTTCGATTCCGGCGCGTTCGTTCGCGGACGGCAAGCGGTGACGATTGACACCAAAACTGCAGCCAATACAAAAGCAAAGATAACCCGGCTGATTTTCATTTAGACAGGCGATTCCTTAATGGACACCGTGAAGTCTAAATTTGTTCCATCCGCAAGTCACATTTTAAGAAGATGGCGGGTTAGGAACTTTCGTAAATTATTTCTGGCCGTACTTGGCGAGTAACCATTGAATCGCGTTATCTTCGCCGAATGCCAGCCAGCGGTCGTGATAGCTGATCCAGTCCGCTGCGGAGATGGATTCATAAATGCCGTCGAGTTGATGGGCAAAATCGGTCAGCGAAGTTCTCCTTTGGTTTACCTCGTCCAACCGATCTTTGACAGTTTGTCCGCTATTGCCGTAAGGGGCGTTCGGGTCCATTTGCCGGAGCGCGATGTTCTCTATGGCCATGCCAACGAGCTGAGTTATCAAGGCAGTGTTTCCTGGCCCGTCCAAACGTTGACCAAGCGCCGCGTCCATTTGCAACGCAGCTTGAGCCGAAGCTTCGTCGCCTGCCTGCCGATACGCAGTTGCCAGATTGATCATCTGTTCATTCAATTGTTTCAACTCCGCGAGCTGCGGCAGCACCAGGGCCATGCTCGGAATAATTCTCGCCTCGGCTTCCGGGTAGCCGGCGGAGCGATACGCCTCCTGGCCGCCTTGAATGAAGTCCCAGGAATAATCCTGATATTTCTGCTTGGCTGCCGCAGCGCTCAAATCCTGAATTGCCTGATCGGTGCGACCAGCTTTGAAGTAATCGAGCGCGGAAAGATAGTTCGCCAGCGAATTTTCCGGCGCCGATTGCTTGAATACGTCCAGCCAACGTCTTCGATCCTCTGGCGACACGTCCGGCGCGTATGCCGCCGTGAACGCGACTTGCGGATCGTTCGGATATTTCTCAGTCGCCTCTTTCAAGAGCTTTTTGGTCACCCGTCGCGCGGAATGCCGCGAGCAAACTGGCGGCGCTGCGATGATTTTCGTTGAGATATTTTTCCGCCTGTTCCGGGGTCAACATTGGGGCCTTTTCGCCGCGCTGAAGCCGCGCGATGAGATTAGTGGCGTCCAAATCCGACTCGCTCGCTCGTGTCTGAGCCTGCACTCGCGGCGCGGGGAGATTCAATTTCAACACGCTCTTCGCTTGAACAGAGCGGTTTGAAAGTGTTTCGTTGTCGCTTTCAAGCTGCGCAATTTGCTCTTTCAACAACCTGTTTTGTTCGCGCAGTTCTGTTTGTGACTGATGTTGAACCATCAAACTGATCGCCGCGCCCGTGATGACGAGCGCAGTGACACCGAATTGAACTTTCGTCATAGCCATAACCTTCAGGAGTGTGAGTGTGGCTCCGGTTCCCGCCGCTGTGGTTGCAAGCGACGCGGTTGTGAGTGCCGCAGCCAGACCGGCTGGCGCGACCTGAACCGCGCTCGTTGAAATCGCGACTGAAAGCGCGGCAGCAGTTGTTGTGACACCGCGACGAACCAAACGCTCGCGCAGTTTTTCCAATGCGCGGTCCACCCGTTTGCGCGTGGCGTCCTCGGTCAACCCGAGCCGTCCTCCGATTTCCGCGAGCGGACGGTTCTCGAAATAGCGCAAGAGAATCGCCTCGCGATCAACTTCCTTCAGTTCGTGCATCACTGAATCCAACGCCGGACCAAGCCGTGTCCAGTCCGGTTGAGCAGGGGATTGGGAAAGCAGTTCGCGCATGGTGTGGGCCTCCTGTTCACGCGCGTGGCGGCGTTGCTCGCTGCGCACCGCTTTGGCCGCAGCGAAATGTGTGCTTGTGTACAGCCAGCCAGTCAGCACTGCGCGACGCGAGAGCGACGCGGCTTTGCGCGCGAGATCGGCGAAGACCGTCTGTGCCACATCCTGTGCGAGGTGTGCATCGCCGTTCACCTGCCGCAACGCCGAGGAATAAACGAGGTTCACGTGGCGACGGACCAGTTCCGCAAACGCTTCTTCAGAGCGGCTATTCGCGTACCGTTGCAACAGTTCGCCGTCAGTTGTCATGGGCACCTTATAGCACCCGGCCAAACGAAAACCGGACAGAAAAGTTGACCCGAAATTCAGCGCGGTTGGATAAGGATTCTGGTGCCAATGGCGAGCAGGAGCGTTGCGGCGGCCGAACTGCCGTTGATGGCGATCTCCAATAACCCACTGGAGCCGGGCACGGCGACGACTTCGCCCGCGCGAACGGAACCGTAGAATGCTCTCACTTCACAAAGCCGCTTGCGCCCGGCGCGCACTTCGTAAGTGTGCTTCAAATTCAGATTTACGTTTGGCACATTCGTAATCGCATTCCCGAAGCGGTCAATGTAAACGATTTCACCTTCAATCCGGCTCGTACTGAGGCGTGGTTCAGGCCAGTTCAGCCGGATGAAATCTTTTTGTTGCGGGCCGAACTTGTGAATCTGGACGCCCCGGCTGAGATGTGCGGCAACGGGCACGAAAATGTCGCGACCGTGAAATGTGTGGCTGACCGGTTTCAGAAAAAACTTGTCGTTCTCCAGTCGGTGAATCGCTTTGATTCTTTCATTCCCCAACGCGAACGAGAGCACGCCGTTGTCCGGTCCCACAAAAAAGTAATTTGCCGTTTGCACTGCGATCGCTCTCCGCTCGCTTCCAACGCCGGGATCAACCACCGCAACGTGAATCGTGTCTTTCGGGAAGAACCGATAAGCCGCCGCCAGCGCAAACGCTCCACCGCGTATGTCTCCGGGACGAACTTCGTGCGTAACGTCCACAATAGTCGCGCTTGGATTGATGGCGAGCACGACGCCTTTCATCGTGCCGACAAACCAATCCTGTATGCCAAAGTCGGTCGTGAGCGTGATGATTTGCACGACGGAAGTTTACAGCGAAGCGAATTGGATTGGAACCTGGCAATGCGCCGAACCGCCGGTATGACGTGAATGTCAACCGGCTGCTGGAACGGAACCCCGACCCGCTTCCAATGTGCCGGGATAGCGCGGCGGAGTAAACGAAGTCTGTGTGCGCTGGACCAACGCACGGAAGGCGGCTTCATTGCCGAGTTCAGCGTAATCGCGGAGCAATTGGGCATCGGACTGTTCCTGCATCTCACCCATTAAACAACTGACGCGAGCGAAATCCGATCTTGAAAATCATCGCCTTAAAAAAGGCGCTCTCAATGGCCCGTATCGAGGTCAAGGGGGCGTATTTATGAAGATGACTGCTTCGTGATGAACCCATTGCAAGTTGGTCCAAAGTGGTGGTGAAAGACATGTCGGAAAGTCTGCGGCGTCCGGTCCCTGGCCCGTTCTTCATTTCGCAAGGCGGTAGCGGCGGTGGTTTCAGTTTAATGGAGCTTCTGGTCGTCGTCGCCATTATCGGCATTCTGGCCGCCCTGCTGCTGCCTGCGCTTTCAGGAGCAATGGACCGTGCCCGGTCCGCAAGCTGCAAGAACCGTTTGCATGAAATGGGTATGGCACTGCAGATGTACGTCCACGAGAACGGAAACCGGTATCCAAATCGAGGCATCTGGTACGACGACATTTTCCCACATTACAGCCTCGCCTGGAGCAATCGCGCTTATCATTGTCCAGGGTACCCGAGGACTCATTACCGGATTTGCCGGGAGCCTGCCTCATGATCCACTTGGCAGTTGTGCCTACAATGCAGCAGGTGTGGGCAGTTACGACTCCCAAAACCCTCTTTACAAGCGCGGGCTCATCAGCCTCGGGCTGAGTGGCCCCCGAAGAAATCCGTTGCCCATCTCCCACTCCCAGATAGTTGCACCTGCTGAAATGTTGGCGATTGGCGAATCCAGACACAGGAGCGAGAGGGGCGTGCCGAACGACTCCTGTGTTTTCATCATGTATTGCGGGAACATATGGGGAAGACACGTCAACGAGAATTACTACGGCAATCCGCCTTTACCGATGCGGCATGGCAGGACTTACAATCAGTTGTTTTGTGACGGACACGTCGGAGCTTTTGAACCTGCGATACTGTTCAATCCGACCAACGCCGCGTCTATGTGGAACATTGACCACCAACCGCACCCGGAACTCTGGGTCGGGCTTGATATTCGGAATTGATTTACACCTGCCGCAGTGCGGCAGAAAAAACGAGTCCGTGTGCCACGTGACGATTTCGCGGAAGGCCGGTTCGTGGCCGCGGTCGGCTGTTTCGCGGAGCAACTGGGAATCGGACTTCTCGCGCATTCTCATCCATTAAAAACCCAGGTGAGGAAGATCCGACAAAGTTTTTTCGGGTACCCCGTTTGGCCGTGGAATCCGCCAGGTTTGAAGCTGCGTGCTTTTGCCGCGATAGCTCGGCGAAAAGTTGTGAATCTATGTTTTAATCAGAACGAGGTTAAATTTCTGAAGGAGGTGTCGCCCATTTGCATCATTACTTGAGTGCTACTATCGGCGACAGACTTCTTTTCAGACACAAGGGCGTTCTTCCTGTTGTATTCTGGCAGGTCCTTTACGTTTCCAGAGTGCAAAAGCTCGTAGCGATCCAGCACCTCGTTTCCAACTGGAACCTTAAAGAAGGGTTTCAACTCGGCTAACTGGGTTGGGAGTTGGCCACCATTTTCCGCGAGGAATTCTCGCAAGGCATTTATCATCACACCTGCGAAATGTTCTTTGGCGCGTTCGGTGAGATTGGGGACCACATTGCGTTTAATATCAACGTCGGTTCTCCAGGCGTTGTTCGACACCTCAATAGCCATGAACCAATCAGTCTCATCGAGAAATTGATACTCAGGGATTTGGCATCCGGGTGTTTCTTTGATGAAATTTTTTGAGGCTTTTACACGAGCTGTCCACTCCCGCACAGTTGCTTCTTCCGGATCATTTGGCTCGGAGGGTTTCTGTGAGTCGCCGCGCAGTCGCGTCACTTCGGCTCGCAGTTTCAGCAGTTCTGCGTCGTTGCCCTTGTAGTTGGCGAGTGTAGACACGAGTGTGGTCAGCTGATTTGTTGCATCGTCCCGTTCGCTCTGCAATTGCTGAATCTGCCCGGCCAGCGGCGCTTGTTGCTGTTGGAGCGTTTGCACTTGCTTGCGTAACTGCGAGGCTTGATGCGCCTCGTAAATTCCAGAGCCAACTGCAGCGACGAGCATTGTCGCGACAAAGGTTTTTTGAAGTGTTGTCATAGTCATTATTTTCAAAACTGCGAATGTGGTTCCGGTTCCTGCCGCCGCGGTTGCGAGCGATGCGCTAGTCAAGGCCGCGGCCAAACCAGCAGGCGCGACTTGAACTGCACTCGTTGAAATCGCGACTGAAAGCGCGGCAGCAGTTGTTGTGACACCACGACGAATCAGATGCGCGCGAAGTTTTTCCAACGCACGGCTGACGCGTTTGCGGGCGGCGTCTTCGTTCGCGCCAAGCGCGTGGCCGACTTCAGCCAGGCTGCGTTGTTCCATAAAGCGCAGCAGCAGGGCATCCCGATCTTCGCAATTGAGTTCGTCGAGCGCGCCATCGAGCAGTGGGCGGATTTGTTCCCAATCGGGAGTGGATTCGGATTCAATTGAATTCATCGTGACGGCCTCCTGTTCTCGCTGTTGACGACGGCGTTCGGTTCGCACGATCTGCGCTGCGGCGAACCGTGTAGCGTGATGGAGCCAGCCGGCGAGCACAACATCGGGCCGTAACAAACGAGCTTTGCGTGCGAGATCGGTGAAGACGAGTTGCGCCACGTCCTGAGCGAGATGCGTGTCGCCACCGGTGCGTCGAAGCGCGGCGGAAAAGACGAGGTTCACGTGCCTCGCGACGAGTTCGCCGAAGGCTTCTTCGGAAGATTCCTCAACGTAACGGCGCAGGAGTTGATGGTCGTCGGCCATGTGTTTCTATGAACATACAGCCGCAGATAAGGAAAAGCGGACAGGAAAATCACGTTGGGGGTCTTGCGGCCCAAGGCTACGGGAAAAAACCAATTGAAACAGACCGCGTGAACAAACGACAATGAATCATGGCGAATAGCAAAGTTGTCGTGATCACCGGCGTTACGCACGGTCTTGGCCGCGCCATGACGGAAGAATTCATCCGGCATGGCCACAAGGTTTCGGGCTGCGGGCGGTCAGCAGCGGAAATTGAAAAGCTGAACGAACGATTCGGTCGCGGCCATGACTTCTGCGCTGTGGACGTATCGTCAGACGAAGCGGTGAAATCGTGGGCTGCCGGTTGCCTGACCGCGCACGGTCCGCCCGACCTGTTAATCAATAACGCGGGCGTAATCAACAAAAACGCGCGATTGTGGGAAGTCAGCGCACAGGATTTCGACACAGTGATCAATGTCAACTTGAAGGGGACGGTGAACGTCATTCGCCATTTCGTGCCAGCAATGGTGAAGCGCAAAAGCGGGGTGATTGTGAATTTCAGTTCCGGTTGGGGCCGTTCGGCGGACGCGGAGGTCGCGCCTTACTGCGCGAGCAAATGGGCGATTGAAGGGCTCACACAGTCGCTTGTCCAGGAATTGCCGACCGGCATGGCGGCGGTTCCGCTCAATCCGGGAATCGTTGATACTGAAATGTTGCGCAGCGCATTCGGGCACTCGGCTGGAAATTATCCGCGACCTGAAGAATGGGCGGAAATTGCAGCGCCGTTTCTGCTATCGCTCGGTCCGAAGGACAACGGAGCGCAACTTACGGTGCCGATTCGTGGCGCGAATGATTGAGGCTGTGGCGGCATTCGATCTGTGACGAACTCCCCATGATGCAAAACATCGAAGGTCACGACCACCGCTACCTCTTTTCAATCCTTGGTTTGATGAGCAGCAAGAAATAATGCACCGCCAGGCCAGCAGCAAATCCGACGGCCACTGATTTCATCGCCAGCCCGACAATTGCCGTCAGCAGCATGATAGTGGCGGGGTCGCGTTCCGAAATGTCGCGGCAAACCAGCGCCAGTTCCAGTCCCGCAAAGAACAACAGCACTCCCAGCAGCGATTGCGGATATACCCACAGCAGCGCAAGCAGGCTTCCGCCGAAGCAGATTGCCACGAGCATTTTCATTGCGCCGAGAAACAGGATGCTGCCGTTCGTGCGGGCGCCGAAGCGGTATTGTCCCGCGAGACCACCGGCGCCATGACACATCGGCATCGCGCCGAACGGACAAGCGATGAGATTCATCAATCCGACGCTGATCGCCACAGATTTTTCGGAGGCGGGCCTTTCGGGAAATAGATCGCGAGACAATGCGCAGACCGCGATGACTGAGTTGAGACAGCTCAATGGAATTTGTGGGATGGCCGCTTTTCGTGCCGCGATCCACCAATCGGAAGCCGCAAAGGCCGGCATCGCAAATTTTCCGAAACCGAACGTCACTTGCGAGACTGCATGCGGATGAGCGAGCATCGCGAGCGCGAGCCCCGCCACAAAGACCCACAATGCGCCCGGCCAGGACCGCGCGAAAGCGACCAACAGGAAAAGCATTGCAACGATCGCCGCGATCAGAGAGTCCGCGCCGAGCCACGGATGATTCTGCACGGACATCTGCGCGGCTTGCAGCATCAGGCTCAGGCCGACGGACAGTTGCACTCCACGGACGACGGATTTCGGAACACAACGCATCACCACGCCGAGCAGATTGGTGACGCCCAGCACCAGAATGACCGCTCCGGTAATCATGCCCGCGGAGAGAATTTGCGGAGTGGTGAGCTTTTCTGTGATGGCGATCGCGGCGATGGCTTTCATTGGCTGCACCGCCATCGGGATTGTGAACAGGAGACCGGTGACGACATTGAAGAGACCCGCGAAAAACAGCGCCACGGCGAAGTTCAATCCGCACGTGCTTACCATTCCAACGAGCAGCGGCACGAACAATCCCATGTCGCCAAGGGAGCCGGAGATTTCGTGCCGGCTCAGCCGCGCTTTGAGCCAGTTGACTTTTAGCGCGGCCAGAAAACGTCCGCGGCTGGTTTCGATCGCTTCGCGTCCTGGGGTGATGTTTGAGGGCCGAGGCACAAAATGTTAAGAGCGTTTGGGAATTAATTGCCGGAAATCCTGAGCGATGCCAGAAAATTAGGTTCCTTGACCTTGTTTTGATGACCTCGTACGCTGGCTCCATGGCGCAGACCGGTAAACAAAGATCCAGACGCAAAGCCGTGTTGCTGGGTGTCGGCCTCGATTCCGACGGACACAAACGGCTCACGAAGGGCCCAAACTTCGCGCTCGTCGGCGGTTCCGAGCAGACGCACGAGGAAATGACCGAAAAGGCGATCAAAATAAACGAGAAGCTGGCTTCGAAAGGCAAACAACTTGAGGACGTCAGCCACGAAGAATTCGACGAGATTGCTCAAACGGTCGGGTTGCGCCGGTCCGATTCGCGATGACTCGTGTTTGCTGGTTCGCTTGTTTTGGTTTTCATTCCCCGTATTTTGCGCATTCCTTGACGCGCGGAGTGTTGGTTGGTACGGTGCTTTTGGAAATGGAACAAAGTTACGTATGCCGTCCTACCTCCCGGTAATAATACTGCTGCTCGCGGCGGTCGCGTTCGCATTAGGGCCAATCGCGCTGGCTTGGTTGTGGGCCAGGAAATTTTCTCCGAAAAAGCCCGGCCATGACAAAAATGCCATCTATGAGTGCGGACTGGAATCCAAGGGCGATGCATGGGTGCAATTCAAAGCGGAATATTATCTGTATGCGATCATGTTCCTGATTTTCGATGTGGAGACGATATTTCTGCTGCCCTTCGCGGTGGCATTCGCGCATCTCTCGGTGGGCGCGTTCATCGCAATGATGATTTTCCTGTTCCTGCTGGTCGAAGGTTTGGTCTGGGCATGGATGAAAGGCGTACTGACTTGGAAGTAATTTGACGTGTTGAATCGCGCGTTTGACGAACAGAAGAATGGACGAAGGACTTAAAAGCGAATTGCAGAAACAGGGCATCTTCACGACGACCCTGGAGGAACTTTACAACTGGGGGCGCAAGAATTCGGTGTGGCCGCTCGGTTTCGGACTGGCGTGTTGCGCCATTGAAATGATCGCGGCCTCAATGTCGCGATGGGACCTCGCGCGGTTTGGCGCGGAAGTTTTCCGTCCCTCGCCGCGTCAAGCAGACCTGATGATCGTCGCCGGCACGGTGACCAAGAAGATGGCACCGCAGGTGGTGCGGCTTTACAACCAGATGCCCGAGCCGAAATACGTCATCGCCATGGGCGCCTGCGCGATTTCGGGCGGCCCGTTCAAGCAGGGCTATAACGTGCTCAAGGGCATTGACCGGTACATCCCGGTGGACGTGCATATTCCCGGCTGTCCGCCGCGGCCCGAAGCACTGTTGCACGCGTTCATGACGCTGCAGAGAAAGATTGACGAGCAACAGCTCACCGGCACGAATCGCCCGCGGCATCTCGTTGCCGATGCGCCGAGCGAATTTCCAGTGCCGGAGTATGGCGAACACGATCTCGTGCCGCCGAAGAATTCGGAAATGTGGCAAGCGCCGAAACCGGTCGAGGCCTAATCTGCAATGGGAACGCTCGAACAAATCAAATCCCGCATCACGCATGCACTGCCCGGCGCGCGGGTGGAGATCGTTCCCAACGACAGCCCGTCAGCCCAGCACTCGTTGCTCCTGGACAACGAGCACGCTCTGGCTGTCGCAACATTATTGCGCGACGACCCGGAATTGCGATTCGATTACTGCTCGAATGCGACCGGTATTGATTGGCCCGAAGCTGTGACCAAAACCAAGGTCAAAAAGAAGGTTGCCGTGCATGGCGTAGAAAAGGAAGTCGAGGAAACGATTGATACACTTCGGTCGGGTTACCTCGAAGCAGTCTATCATCTCTATTCGATGGAGAAGAAGCACGGGCCGGTGATCATTCGTCTGCGCACCGAAAATCGCGCAGACAAGAACCATCTGCCGTCGCTCACACCTGTCTGGCGTGGGGCAGAATTTCAAGAGCGCGAGATTTATGATCTTTACGGAATCATTTTTGATGGCCATCCCGACCTGCGCCGCATCCTGATGTGGGACGGCTTTAAAGATCATCCGATGCGCAAGGACTACGTCGAGCCGGACGATTACGAATACGAGCCGACGCCGCATGACGACGTTTTGGAAAGAACGAAGGCGCATCACTCGGGAGCAAAACCATGAGTCTCGCGGCTGAGACAGTTCCAAAAAAGGTTGAGTTGCTGTCCAAATCCGGCGGTGACGGCGAGTTGCTCGAAGTTTCAATGGGGCCGCAACACCCGTCCACACACGGCGTCTTCCGCATGGATGTTGTGCTCGACGGCGAACGTGTGGTGAAGCTCAAGCCGGTTTTCGGTTATCTCCATCGAAATCACGAAAAAATCGCCGAAGGCACGACCTATCTCGCGTCGATGCCATACACGGACCGGCTCGATTATTTCTGTTCGATGACGAACAATTGGGCGTACGCGCTCGCAGTCGAGAAACTCGCCGGTCTTCAAGTGCCGGAACGTGCCGAGTATTTGCGCGTGATTCTTGCCGAGTTGACGCGATTGCAAAATCACGCGTCGCTGTGCGGCTTTTTGCTTCAGGACATGGGCGCGTCTGGCACGCCGCTCATGTATGCGTTTCGCGAACGCGAAAAAATCCTCGACTTGTTCGAAGCCATCAGCGGCGCGCGAATGATGTGCAACTTCATGCGCTTCGGCGGCTGCCGTTGCGATGCGCCCGCAGGCTGGCTGGAGAGGGTGAAGCAGGTCGTGGATGATTTTCCCGCATTCCTGGACGAATTCGAAACGTTCCTGAACGAAAACGAAATTCTCATGTCGCGCACTCAAAACGTCGGCGTCTTGCCGCGCGAACTCGCCATCAGCGCGAGCATCACTGGCCCGATGCTGCGCGCGAGCGGAGTCAATTACGATATTAGGAAGGTGGACAAGTACGGGATTTATGATCGATTTGAATTCAAAGTGCCGCTCGGAGAACACGGGGATGTTTATGACCGTTACATGATGCGCGTGCTCGAGATGCGCGAGTCGATCAAGATATTGAAGCAGGCGTTGCCCCAAATCCCGTCAGGGCCGATTGTCGATCCGAAAGCGAAATTGCGCGGGTTTCGACCGAAACCTGGCGAATCGTATGGCCGGATCGAAGCGCCGAAAGGCGAACTGGGCTTTTATCTCATCAGCGACGGCTCGCCGAATCCCTATCGCTACCGCGTCCGCCCGCCGAGCTTTATCAACCTTACGATTCTCGAAGACATGTGCCTCGGCCACATGGTCGGTGACATCGTCATTATCCTGGGCAGCGTGGATATCGTTTTGGGAGAAGTTGACCGATGAATTATTTGCCACAGATCAACAGAGCGCACACAGAAATTTTCCTGTTAGATCTCTATGAGTCTCTGGCTGCAAAAATATGTTAGGCGAACAGATAATCAAAGGCATGGCGGTCACCGCCAAAAATTTTCTCGGCAGTTACGTCTCGGAAGAACGGCTGACCACGATTCAGTATCCCGAAGAACGGCAGCAGTTGCCGGAAGCCACGCGGCAATTTCCATTTTTGGTTTTCGATGGCGATGACTGGCAGAAAGGTCTGCGTTGCGTCGCCTGCCAGATTTGCGAGAAGGAATGTCCGCCCAAGTGCATCTACATCGAGAAGAGCAAGGACAAGAAACCGGATTACATTGGCAAATCGCAGCTTTATCCGGCGGTCTTTAACATCGACCTTTCCGTCTGCATGAGCTGCCAGATATGCGTCGAAGTCTGTCCGTTCGAAGCCATCAAGATGGATACGAATTTCGAACTGAGTACGAGTGATCGCTTCGGCGGCCTGCTCGTCCACAAAAACGAACTCGCCAGGCCCAACCAGTATTACCACAAGATTCATCCGACCGAAGCGACGGAAGTGGATTCGCGGCTCGCGGCTGAGAAATCAAAGGCTGAGGCCAAAGCCAAAGCCGACGTCGCAGCCAAGGTCAAGGCTGCCGCGGAAGCAAAATTGAAAGCGGCAACCGCGCCCGCTTAATGAAGAATATCATTCACGCTACGGCTATATTATTTCCCTGACAACAGCCGTTCGGACATTGCCGCTGGCAATTGAGCTTTCTCGATCCATGCGCGCGCAGCCGAATTGTTTTCTCTCAGCCAGCGCCGAGCCGTTTCCTCCACTCGCGCTGCACGGCCCGCGGGATCTTCAATGCGATTGGCCCATTCCGTCGCCAGCTTGATATCATTTCCATCCGCGCTGGTCACGAAAGCACCGATTGCGGCGTCTCTCGACGCCCCGGTTGGCAAGGTCTCCAGCCATGCGGCCGTGGAATTCCAGTCGTCAAGACCCCATTGGCGGGCGACAAGAGACAAGGCCCGCCCTCGCAACGGTCCTTCCGAAAATTCGGATGTCCAAGCTGCGGCTGCGGCAGGATCGGAACCGACCCAACGGTCAACCACAGCAAGCACAGCCTGATTCTGGTCGTTCCCGGCGGGTAATGTTGCGACCCACTCAGCAGCTTTTTCGGGAGACGTTTGAGCCATGGAAGCTGCTTGAGAAACGACGGACGATGCATTAGACGTGAAGGTGGCCAAAGCCGTATATCGAATTGGACCTGGGGTTAGGTTTCCTGAAATGGCGGATACTTCCCTGGCCAGTTTATCAATGTTTACCTGAAGTGCGCTCACCTCCGCTTTCTCCCGACGCAATTGAGCAACCTCGGCTCGCAAACGTTGGACTTCGGCGGCCTCTCGCTGCGGTACTACGACATCTGCAGGAATCGAATCGGTATTCGTTGAGATGTCTGCCGTTCCGTAGCTCCGGCCACTGCTAAATTCCGTAATTGCCGTGCGCAACCGACGGATTTCCATTTCCTGCCGGAATACGGCTCCGGCCAGGAACAAAGCAGCCACGACCACAATATTGGTTCGAATACCCGGTGCCATTTGCGGTACAAGACTAACCTCGTTTTTGAGCCGAAAACAATCCAAACTAACTTGAACAATTAATCAGGCACAACCGCGTTTTGGTTCTGCTTGGTTTTGGTCCCCGACGAAATTGTTTCGGAATTCAACCTGTTCTCAACATTCACATTTTGCCCAAGCCTTCGCATTTTTTGTTTCAAGTGAATGCAGACTCGACAGCGGCGCAGATTTCCCTTTTCTTTTGCACGCCGTAATGTCGGAATCGTTCGACCAAATCTTTGTCATACTGAAACATTGGCTGGTGGATTTGACGCCACCCGCCTGGCATCCGCTGCTGTCGGCGCTGATATCCATCGCGGCAATCATCGGAGCATTCGCGACCCTTTTTGCTGTTACGACCATCCTCGAACGGAAAGGCCTCGGACGAATTCAGAATCGTTACGGCCCAAATCGTGTTGGGCCGTTCGGAGTTTTGCAGCCCGCGGCTGACGGCATCAAAGCGCTCATCAAGGAAGACCTCGTTCCGCGCGCGGCGGACAAGGCAGTGCATTTCCTCGCACCGGTTGTGCTCGTCGTGCCGGCGTTCCTCGTTTACGCCGTGTTGCCCATTGGCCGAAACATGGTGCTGGTGGATTTCGACGCGGGCGTGCTTTTCTTCTTTGCGGTCGGAGCGGCAATGGAACTTTCCGTGTTCATGGCCGGGTGGTCGAGCCGCAACAAGTATTCCCTGCTCGGAGCGATGCGCGCCATCGCGCAAATGATCAGCTACGAAATCCCGCTCATTCTTTCCGCCGTGACGGTCATCATGATCGTAGGTTCGCTTTCGACCGTCGAAATCGTCGCCGCCCAATCGGGCTACTATGGCTGGGTGCCGCATTGGTTCGTGTTCACCCCTTGGGGATTTGCCGGTTTCATTCTGTTCATGATTGCGGCCACGGCGGAATCGAATCGCTCGCCCTTCGATCTGCCCGAAGGCGAATCGGAAATCATTGCGGGCTATTACATCGAATACTCCGGATTCAAGTTCGCGCTGTTTTTCCTCGGCGAATATCTCGGCCTTTTCGCGGTAAGCGGAATGGGTATCACGTTGTTTCTCGGCGGATGGCATGCGCCGCTGCCATTTCTCGAATCCGCGCCGTCGTGGATATGGTTCTTTTCAAAACTGCTGGCGCTCATAGCGGTTTTCATTTGGGTCCGCGGAACGTTGCCTCGATTGCGCATGGACCAACTCATGAACTTCGCCTGGAAATTCATGCTGCCGTTGGCGCTCATCAACATTGTCGCCACCGGAGTCTGGCATTTCATGCTGGCGTTGCCAGCGGTTGAACGCTGGTTTGTTTGCTCGGTGTTGATCGCCGGCTCTTACGTCCTGCTTGGTCGAGGCCTGATGGAAGGAAACAGGGTCGCAAAACGAACGTATCAATTTGCAGAATGAAAGCGCCGAATCGTTACGCCGTTAAATCGGCGCCACAATGAACGTCCCGTTCGCCATTATTGCTGTTGTCACCATCGCCGCCGCAGTCGCCGCGATGAGTCTGCGCAATCTGGTGCATTGCGCGCTTGCAGTGACGATCGCCTTCGCCGGTTTGGCTGCCGCGTATTTGCAGCTCAATGCGCAATTCGTCGGCTTTGCCCAAATCCTCGTTTACATCGGCGCGGTGGCCATCCTCATTGTGTTCGCGATTTTGCTCACCCGCGGCAGCGAGCCACAGCCGCAATCCATGTTTTCTTCCGGCTGGGTCGCAGGGGCAATAACCGCTCTCGCGGTGCTCGGCATATTGATTTACGCAATAGCGAAAAACTCCGTAATTCAGCCCGCAGCTTCAGATCAACCTGCTGCGACAGTTCGGCAGATTGGGGATGCGCTGATGACGAAATTCATCTTGCCCTTGGAAGTGATCGGCCTGCTGCTCACTGCGGCGCTCATCGGCGCGGTCATTATTGCAATGAAGGATGATTCGGCGGAAGCGAAGATCGAAAATGGAAAATTAAAAATGGCCGAAGGTCCGTCGCCATCCTCCATCGTCCATCCTCCATCCTCGTCTGGAGGCCACCCATGACGCCTCTTTCTGGGTATCTGTTGTTGTCCGCGTTTCTCTTCACCATCGGGCTGGCCGGTGCGCTGACTCGGCGCAACGCCATCATTGTGCTTATCGGGATCGAACTCATGCTCAACGCGGCGAACCTGAACTTCATCGCGTTCTGGCGTTACGGGCCGAATCCGGAAGCGCTCACCGGAATCATGTTCGTGATTTTTTCCATCGGTGTCGCGGCAGCGGAAGCAGCAGTGGGCCTCGCGATGGTCATCGCGATTTACCGGCATTACAGGACCACCAATGTGGATGAAGTGAATTCGTTGAAAGGCTAAATGGAATTTCGCCACAGAGACACCGAGCACACAGAGAAACAAGACCTCCATGCTCTCTGCGGCTCTGTGGCTTTTTGAAAATGCCTTGGATTGTCAAAAACCTCTGGTTGATTCCCTCGCTGCCGATGCTGGCGGCGGGATTGAGCGCGCTTGCGCCGCAACGTTGCCGTAAATTCTCCGCGTCGCTCGCCATCGGCTCGATGGTGATTTCACTTTTACTGTCGTTATGTGCGTTTGCTCACGCGCTGCACGCGGAGCATGAAGGGGCCAAGGAAGTTTTCAATTTCGCCTGGCTGCAATTCGCTTCCGGCGACGCAGGCGTACTCAAACTCGGCTGGGTCCTCGATCCTCTCACGGCGGTGATGCTCGTCATGGTCACGTTCGTCGGACTTTTGATTTTCATTTACAGCGTCGGCTACATGGCGCACGACGAAAACTTCACGCGCTTCTTCACGTTCCTCTCGCTGTTCGCCGGCGCGATGCTCGGCGTCGTCATCGCAAACAGCCTGTTGCTCCTGTTCATCTGCTGGGAACTCGTCGGCCTCACGTCGTATCTGCTCATCGGTTTCTGGTATCACAAACCCAGCGCGGCGGCGGCGGCGAAAAAAGCGTTCATCACCACGCGCATCGGTGACGTGGCGTTGCTGCTGGGCATGGTGTGGCTTTATCACGCGAGCGGCACGCTGCTGTTTTACGACGACGGCCACGGCTGCATGGAACAATCGGCTCTCACGACAATGGTCGCGCAGACAACAAGCGTGGGTATGGCGGTTTCAACGGCGATTGGTCTTCTAATCTTCTGCGGGCGCGGTCGGAAAATCCGGTCAAGTTCCACTGCACGTCTGGTTGCCGGACGCAATGGAAGGTCCAACACCTGTCAGCGCGCTGATTCACGCAGCGACGATGGTGGCGGCGGGTGTTTTTCTCGTAGCGAGAGTCTATCCGCTGATGGCCGTGATTGGCTTGGACCTTGGAGGCACCGTGAGTTTTACCGTTGCCACCTTCAGTCATACTGCCACGACGCTTCAAGTTGTAACATGGATTGGCGCAATCACCGCCGTCTTTGCCGCGTCCATCGCCGTCGCGCAAAATGACATCAAACGCATCCTTGCTTACTCCACCGTTTCGCAACTCGGTTACATGATGATGGGTCTCGGCGTGGGCGGTGTTGCGGTCGGAATGTTTCACCTCATCACGCACGCATTTTTCAAAGCGCTGTTGTTCATGGGCGCGGGCTCGGTGATTCATGGCTGTCACGACGAACAGGACATCTGCCGGATGGGCGGCTTGCGCAAATTCATGCCGGTCACCTTCGCCACTTACGCCGTAGGCATGTTGGCGCTCTGCGGCTTCCCGCTTTTGTTCTCCGGCTTCTGGAGCAAGGACGAAATTCTTCACGCCGCCCATGGCTGGAGCGTTTCGCAGGCGCCGTTTTACCTTGGCGTCATTGGCGCGCTCCTCACCGCGTTTTACATGACTCGCCAAGTCTTCCATGTCTTCTTTGGAAATTGCCGACTTGAACTCGGTCGCACGACCGGTGGTGAGCAACGCACGGTTGAACACGGGGGCCAACCCGCAGCAAAACATCCGCACGTCGAATTGCCACACGCGCCACACGAAAGTCCCGCGAGCATGACCATACCGCTCGTGATTCTCGCCGCGTGCTCGATTCTACTCGGCTTCATCGGCACGCCCGCGTGGCCATGGTTCCAAAAATTGTTGGGCGGTGAAACTGAAGGCGGTTTCAACACGAGCATGGTCTCGTTGATGGTTGTTTCCAGCATCATCGTGTTTCTCGGTATCGGACTCGGCTGGTGGTTCTACGGCCGCAAACCGATTCAGCAATCCAGCGAGCTTGATCCGCTGGAAAAACTTCGCCCCGATATTTTCTGGCTGCTCCGCAGAAAATTTCTCGTGGACGAAATCTATGAAGCGACTGTAATTCGCTTCAACGCCTGGTGGGCGACGGTCTGCGATTTTCTCGACGAATGGGTCTGGAACGGCGCGGTCCAGCTCGTCTCGTATCTGGTCATCGGACTCTCGTGTGTGAACCGCTTTTGCGATGAGTACGTGGTGAACCTCGGTTTCGACAAGGGCTGCGAGCGTGTCACGCTGGGCGGACGCCTGATGTCGCAGTTGCAGAATGGCCGGACACAAAACTATCTCCGCATCATTGGCCTCGCACTCGCGGGACTTGTGCTGTTCCTGATTTGGGGAGGCGGGAAATGAGCGGGCTGCCGATCCTCTCGATTCTCACACTGCTTCCTCTTATTGGCGGAATCATCGTCGTGGGATTACAGGACAAAAAGCTCGCGCGGCAACTGACGCTGCTTTCCAGCTGCATCACGCTTGCGCTCGCAATCGCGCTGTGGCTTTCGTTCAACAAGGGATCCGGTGAATTGCAGTTCGTCGAGAAGCACGACTGGATTTCGTCGCTTGGAGTTCAATACTTCGTTGGCGTGGATGGACTTGGATTGCTGATGGTGCTGCTCACGGCAATCGTTACGCCAATGGCGCTGCTCGCGTCGTCGAGTGTATTCGGTAGGACTGACCTGCTGGTCGGCCTGGACGCGCAGCAGCGCGTCCCTACCAACGAAAATCTTTATCACACACTTGTTCTCTTCCTCCAAGCCGGACTCTTCGGCACATTCACGGCATTGAACTTCTTTCACTGGTTCCTGTTCTGGGAACTGAGCTTGATTCCGGCGTTCTTTCTCGTCCGACTTTACGGCGGACCGCAGCGCGCTCCGGCGGCGACACAGTTTTTCATTTACACCATGGTCGGCAGCGTCGCGATGTTGCTGGCGTTCCTCGCGATTTTTCTCGCGACCGAAACAATTCGATTTCATCGAGCTTGCGAAGATGGCGAGCCGCGGCGAGTTGAATCAAGCGCTCGCCGGGCAGACCGGTTGGGCTGGCAGAACTGACCAGATCAGTTGGCATCTGTCATTTTCGTCGGCGTGCTGCTTGGCTTTGCGGTGAAGGTGCCGCTGATGCCGTTCCACACGTGGCTGCCTGCGACCTACGCCGAAGCGCCCACCGGGTCACAATGCTGCTTACGGGTCTGATGTCGAAAATGGGCGTGTATGGTTTCATTCGCATCCTGCTGCCGATATTTCCCGACCAGATGCAACTGGATTCTCAACCCGCTGCTGTGGCTGGCGGTCATCACCATTGTCTTCTCTGCGTGCGCCGCGTTCGCGCAGCGCGACCTGAAACGCATCCTCGCGTATTCCTCGATCAACCATCTCGGCTATTGCCTGCTGGGGATTTTCGCCGTCGCAAGATTCACCGCGACGAATGACACCGCATTGGCAACGGAAAAAACTGCGGCGCTCAATGGCGTGTTGCTGCAAATGTTCAATCACGGTCTCACGGCAGCGACTCTGTTCTGTTCGTCAGCTTCCTCGAACAGCGCAGCGGCGGATTGCGCGGACTGAATGATTTCGGCGGTCTGCGCAAAGATCGCGCCGGTGTTTTGCGGGCTGATGGGGATTGCGCTGTTCTCCTCGCTCGGCTTGCCCGGACTGAACGGCTTCGTCGGCGAGTTCCTGATTTTCAAAGGCGTGTTTCCGCTGGTGCCGTGGGCCGCGGCGCTGTCGGTGATTGGACTTGCTCGTGACGGCGATTTTCATCCTCACGATTCTGCAACGCGTCTTTCATCGGGCCGCTCAACGAGAAATGGTCGAAGCTGCCCGATCTCACCTTGCGCGAGCGCGTGATCGTCTGCCGTGCCGATCGCGCTGATGTTCGTGCTTGGCATTTATCCGCAACTGGTGCTGGGCTTGATCAACTGCGACGGTCATGCAGATGGTGGAGCAATTGAAATTCTAAAATGCTGGCCTGGACGATTTACATTTCATTTCTCGGCGTGCTGGTGCTGATGCTCCTGCCGAAGGGCAATGCGTCGGCGGCGCGCAGCGGTGGCCATGCTCACCGCCGTGGCGGGCTTTGGTCGTCGCGCTGGCGGGCATTCGCTGCAGTTCAAAGCGGGCGAGATCGTCACGGTCGCGAACGTGCCTTGGATTCCGTCGCTCGGCATTCGAGTATCACCTGGCGGCGGACGGAATCAGTCTGACGCTCGTGCTGCTCACGGGGATCGCGGCGGTGGCGGGCATTCTGTTTTCCTGGAACATCGAGCATCGCGCGAAGGAATTCTTCGCGTTTTACCTCGCGCTGATCGGCGGCGTGTATGGCGTGTTCCTGAGCTTCGATTTGTTCCTGCTGTTTGTGTTCTACGAAATCGCCATCATCCCGAAGTATTTCATCATCGCGATCTGGGGTTCGACGCGGCAGGGAATACGGCGCGATGAAGCTGGCGCTCTACTCGTTCGTCGGCAGCGCGATGGTGCTGATCGGTTTGATCGCCGCCTACGTTGTCGCCGGCGCGCACACGATGAGCCTGCTCGGAACTGGCGACAGTATCCAGTTCCCGCACGAGCTTCCAGATGTGGGCGTTTCCGTTGGTGTTCGTTGGCTTTGCAATTCTCGCCGGCATGTGGCCGTTTCACACGTGGGCGCCGACCGGCCACGTCGCCGCGCCGACGGCCGCTTCGATGTTGCTGGCCGGCGTGGTGATGAAGCTCGGCGCTTACGGCTGCTTGCGCGTGGCGATGACATTGTTTCCGCAGGAATGGACTGGCGAAGCGCTGGAACGATTCTGGCGCGAGTCTGCAGTGCTCGCGGTGATCGGAATTGTCTATGGCGCGATGGTGGCGCTGGTGCAAAAGGATTTCAAATTCGTCATCGGCTATTCGAGCGTGAGCCACATGGGCTTCGTGCTGCTCGGGTTGGTGACGCTGAACACGATCGGCTTGAGCGGCGCGGTGTTGCAGATGTTTTCGCACGGCATCATCGCGGGGCTGTTGTTCGCTGTGGTCGGGCGGATGGTTTATGACCGCACGCACACGCGCGAACTGGCCGTGCTGGAAGGAATGCAGTCTGAGCAAGGCGATGCCGTTCGCGGCGGTGACGTTTGTGATCGCGGGTTGCGCTTCGATGGGATTGCCGGGCTTCAGCGGATTCGTTGCGGAGTTGCAGGTGATTATCGGCGCGTGGAAGGCGTTTCCGAGTCTGGCGGTGATCACGGGCGTCGGCATTCTGATCGGCGTGGCTTACACGCTGCGCGCGATGCAGAAGGCATTTTTTGGTGAGAACACACGAGCCCCTCAGCCCATCGGATGGGGCGAGGGAGAAGACGCATAACGGACATGATCCCGCGATGGATGCGATCTCTGTTCCTGAACGTCTTGGCGCTGTGCTTCTGATCGGCGCGTCGCTCGTTGTCGGGCTTTATCCGAAGATCCTTGCTCGACGTGATCGTGCCGAGTTTCGATTCGCCATTGTTTCATTGGCTGCAGAAGGGAGGTGCGCAATGAGCTACTTCGATCTGCTCAAACTCGCCGCGCCGGAAACCATCGTTGTCATGACTGCGCTGGTGGTGTTGCTGGTCGATCTCGTTGCCATGCGCGGTGTGGAAACCGCGCTTCCGCTTCATCATCGGCGGCATGGTCGCCTGCGTCGGTTGCGTGGCGCGCGATCGTCTGGATGCTGATCTCGCACGCGACACGCGGATGCCTGGCGGAATGCTTGTTGTGGACCCGCTGACGCAGTTGGTGAAAATCGCCCTGCTCGTGCTGACCATCTTCACCGTGCTGCTTTCGATGGAATCGAACTTCACGACGCACGCGGGCGAATATCTCGCGCTCATTCTGCTGGCAACCGTCGGAATGATGTTCCTGGTCAGCTCGGAGGACATTCTGATGATCTTCTGTCTCGCTCGAACTGACGAGTCTCTCGCTCTACATCCTTACTGCGTTCAACAAACGCGAACGTCAAATCCGCCGAGGCGGCGCTTGAAATACTTTCTGTTCGGAGGAATGTCCGCGGCGTTCACGTTGTTTGGTTTGAGCCTGTTTACGGACTGTCGGGCGCGACGAACTCTGCGCGAGATTGCCGCTGCGCTGGCCGGCAAAGGACTCGATCCATTGCTGGTCGTTGCGATTGTCATGGCGGTGATTGGATTTCGGGTTCAAAGTCGCAGCGGCACCGTTTCATTTGTGGGCGCCGGACGCATATCAAGGTGCGCCGAGTCCGAGCGCCGCATTCATCGCTTCCGGTTCAAAGGTCGCGAGCTTTTTCATCTTTGCCAAGGTGATGATGCTGGCGTTCGCGGGAGCCGAAGGGAGCGGAGCGTGGCGGGCGTATGCGCCTGGCTGGGTACCGGTGATCGCTGTTCTAGCTGTCGCTTTCGATGTTGCTGGGTAATCTGGCCGCGATCGTGCAAAGCAGCGTCCGGCGTTTGCTGGCATATTCGGCAATCGCGCATGCGGGTTACATGTTGCTCGGCGTCATGTCCCACACCTCGGAGAGCACCGCATCGCTGGTTTACTATGTGGTCACGTACGGGCTTGACGACCGTAGGCGCATTCGGCGTGGTTGGAGTAGTTGAGACGCGCGACTGGCGGATGACGAACTCGCGAACTTTTGCCGGATTGAGCCGCCGCGCGCCGCTGGTCTCCTTTTGCATGTTGATTTTCATGCTTTCGCTCGCGGGCATTCCGCCGCTGGCCGGGTTCTTCGGAAAATTCTACGTGTTCACCGCTGCAGTTCAGACTGGCGCTCCGGGTCTGGGACTGCTCTGGCTCGTGTTTATCGCCATCGCGATGAGCGCTGTCTCGCTTTATTACTACCTTCAAGTTCTGAAAAGGATCTACGTCGCGGATTCGCCTGTGGAAGCCGGGGCTTTGAAAGTTCCGATTGTCAGTCAAATCGCGATTTGTCTTCTTGCTGCCGCCGTGCTGCTTTTGGGTTGCACGCCTGGTCTCCTGCTTACCCCGCTTGATGGAGCGATAAAGCTCGCTGGCTTTTGATGCCCCAGTGGCGAGGGTCTGTTCGGGTTTCCGGCGTCGCCAGGCAGAATAAGGGCTATTTCCAGCCGTCCAAAAATTTCTCGACACAATTATCGCTGTTGTGAGAAAAAGGAACAGTTCCCCTGAGGCGAGCGCATAATTTGCGAGCCGCGTACTGTTTGCCTCGAGAAAGAACGTATGAAACTGAATCGATTCTTCAGGTCCTCCGCTCAAATCCTTTTCCTCATCGCAATGGCCTTGCTTTGCCATTGGCAGGCCTGCGCTCAAGCAACCAACGTTCTGACGTTTGCCGCCACGCGTGCGTATCCTGTCGGCGGCGTTGGATTTTCGGTGGCCACGGGAGATTTCAACAAAGACGGAAAAGCAGACCTGGCGGTCGCCGTAGGCAGCGTGACTAACACGGTTCAAATATTTCTCGGCAATGGCGATGGCACCTTACAGCCGCCGATCATGTACACGCCGGCCAGTTTTCCTACGAGCATCGCGGTGGCGGATGTGAACCATGATGGCAATCCCGATCTCATGACGGATGACGTCGCCTCCGAGTTTTATGTTCTCTTGGGCAACGGCAACGGGACCTTCCAATCGCCCATCAAGGTCACCGGCACATTGGGTTACCCCTTTGCAGTCGGCCGGTTCGATTCGGACACGAATGTGGACCTCGTGACCGCCAGCAGCATTTTTCTCTGGGTGCGCCGCGGTAATGGCGATGGCAGCTTTCAGGCGGCAACCGATTATACCATCAGCACTTCCGAAGGTCCCATGTCGTTTGCCGTGGCGGACATGAACGGAGATCACACGAATGACATCGTGGTGGGGACTTCGAGCACGGCTACGGGCCATGTTTCAGTGCTGCTGGGCAGAGGCGACGGAACATTCTACGGAGCGAGCAATACGGTCTCCTCTCTCAACAATTCGACTCTCGCAGTCAGCGATTTCAATCTGGACGGCTCCAATGATGTCGCCGTCGCAAACTATGATGCGGGAACCGTTGCGATATTCCTCGGGAATAATAACGGCACATTGCGCAGCAATGCGGTTTACTCCGTCGGCGTTCATCCCACGGCTCTGACGGTTGCTGATTTTAATAATGACGGAACGAATGATTTCGCGGTGGCGACTGCGGGTGCCGTGTCAATCTTGTTGGGACATGGTGACGGAACATTTCAATTGGGCGCGGTTTACGACAGTCTGTGGGAAACAGTGGTTGCGGCCGATTTTAGCGGTGACGGAAGAATGGATTTGGCGGCAGACGTTCAGGCAGGCAGCGGCAAGGTAGGCATTTCTCTCGGCAATGGCGACGGCACGTTCCAAATCGCTCCGCACTATCCGGTGGGACCGAATCCTCAATTCGTGGCCATGGGCGATGTCAATAATGACGGGCATCCGGATCTGGTGGTCGCCAATTTTGGCACCAACTACGTCTCGGTGTTGCTCAATAACGGCAACGGCACATTTCAGCCCACCGTAAATTATCCGACCGCTTTCGCGCCTCAATCGCTCGCCATTGCCGATCTCAATGGTGACGGCACGAATGACATCGTCGCGACGACACTCACGAGCACGAACCAGCTTTCAGTGCTGTTAGCGAAAGGCAACGGAACGTTCCAACCGCTGCCCAATTATGGCAGCTATGGCGGCGGACCCATTGCGGCGGGGGATTTCAATGGCGATCACAAGTTCGATATTCTCGCGAACAGTTTGCTCACGGGGATGCAAGGGCAGTTAGGAAACGGAAGTGGCAGTTTCGTTCCCGCCGTCGCCGCAGCGGGTGTCAATGCTTTCGGGTTCAGCCCTGCCACAATCGCGATCGGCCGGTTTAACGCAGACACGAATCTGGATTTTACGCTGGTTAATTCCGGCAGCACGAATGTCTATGTATTCCTCGGAAAGGGAGACGGAACGTTTCAATCCGCTGTGAGCTACACAGCAGGCACGAATTGCCAGTCAATTGCGGTCGGCGATTTCAACGGCGACAGCAATCTCGATCTGGCGATTGCGGATGGCGGCACGTTTTCGGTGGGCGATGGTTCAGTTTCCGTTCTGCTCGGAAACGGCAACGGAACATTTCAACCAGCAATCCACTACTTCGCCGGGGCGGATCCGGATTTTGTGACCTGTGCGGATTTCAATGGCGACGGGAAACTTGATCTGGCGGTGCGAGGAATTTCCGGTTTTGGGATGTTTGTTTCGATCGGCAACGGCGACGGCACATTTCAGCCACCGGTCTATTTCGCGACACTGAATGACGCGCTTTACGGCTCAATCGCCGTTGGCGATCTTAATGGCGATGGCAAACCGGACGCAGCCGTGCTCAATCTGACCAACAGCGTTTCGATATTGTTGAATACGCATGGAACTGTCGCGCCCGTTGGGCCAACCTTGGGAATAGTCCGCAACGGTGCTTCGTTCTTGCTCTCTTGGCCCGTAACGGCTGGTGCGGTGACTGTCGAATCCACCGTGAACCTCAACGCGCCAGACTGGCAACCCGTTCCCGCCGTCCGCACGACCAACAATGGGCAAGTGCAGGTCACGTTGCCTTACGATCCCCAGGGAAGATTCTTCCGGCTTCATCAACCATAAGCGTGCGGCATTTCGTCTCGTGGTCTTCGGGGTCGATCACCGCAGGCCCAGCAGTCCGAAAAAATCCGGCTTTGGCTCGTGCTGCCGGTTTGACTTCGGACCCAATTGCTGCATACTGGTTAGCATGAATTCATGTCGGTTTTCTTTGAACCTGGACGGAATTGGATTTTTTCGCTGGTCGGCCTGATTCTGCTCCCGCGCGCCTATCTATCTTCCCTTCAGTTGTAATTCTGCCATCTTTTAATCGAGCTTCATGGTGAGAAATTTCATTCGCGGGCTCGGTATCGGCGCGGCGCTGATCGTGGCCGCGACGGCTGGGGCTCAATCCCATAAATTGCGCGTGAACGATCCGGCTTTGGCGAAGTCACTGTTGGAGGGTGGGGGGAAACTCGTCGCGGACTATGGCAGCTTTCAGATTATGGAAACAGACGTGGCCGTCCTGACGAATGCTGCATCCGATCAGGCAGAAATGGAGGATCGGGACAATATCATAGAGCTCAACGCAAGGCCTCTGGATACACGCACCCCTGAAATGCGAGCGTTGAGGAATGCCGCCGCCACATTCACCGGCAAGCGACTACACCTCGTGCATTTTGCCGGCCCAATCAGTCCAGAATGGCTGGATGCTCTCGAACGAAGCGGCGCCCAAATCATCAGCTATGTTCCTCAGAACGCCTACTTGATATACGGCGATGCCCCGGCGCTCGCGCGAATGCAGGGTTGGGTGCGCGCGGCCAGTTACGTTCAGTGGGAAGGTGATTATGCCGACGACTATAAAATCCATCCGCGCGCACGGCTTGTGGACGAGAAGGGAGATCCGCAAATCCCTCCAACCGATGTCTTCGCGATTCAACTCGTGGATGACACGAACGCAAATCCCGCGACGCTGCAATTGATCGACCAACTCAAGCGCGAACCGATTCAAAACGAATCGCACGTGTTGAATTATCTGAATGTCATTGTGCGCATTTCGCCCGGGGACCTGCCGAAAATCGCCACGCGGCCTGAGGTGATTTCGATTCAACCGTATTTCCAGCGGCACAAGCTGGATGAACGTCAGGATCAAATCGTCGCTGGCAATCTGATTGGCAACGCGCCCACCGGTCCCGGTTATCTTGCCTGGCTCGCAAGCAAAGGATTTTCGCAGGCGCAATTCGATTCGTCCGGCTTTCTTGTGGACGTGAGCGATAGTGGCATCGACAACGGCACAACAACGCCGGGTCATTTCGCGCTCTACGACTTTGGCATTCCAACCCAACCAAGCCGCGTCGCTTACAATCGGCTCGAGGGCGCGCCAAACCGGAACAGCACGCTCGCGGGATGCGACGGCCATGGCAACTTGAACGCCCATATTATTGCTGGCTATAGCGCGATGCCCCCGGGCTTTAAGCATACGGATGCCATGGGTTTTGAATATGGATTAGGCGTTTGCCCGTTCGTGCGAGTCGGGTCTTCGGTGATTTTCGATCCCGATATTTTCACAAATCCGAAGTTTGCAAATCTTCAGGCGGACGCGTATCACAGCGGTGCACGTATCAGTGCGAATAGCTGGGGCTCGGATGTTTCGGGTGCGTATGATACCGACGCGCAGACTTTTGACGCATTGGTACGCGATGCACAGCCGGCTGGTTCAACATATCCCACCACGGGCAATCAGGGCATGGTCATCGTGTTCGCCGCAGGGAACGCCGGTCCTGGAACGCAAACGATGGATTCTCCCGGTTCCGCGAAAAACGTCATCACGGTGGGCGCTTCTGAAAACGTCCGTTCACTTTCTCCCGCCAACGGCGGCAGTGACTCGTCTGGCAACGATGGATGCAATACACCCGATACTGACGCAGACAATGCCGATGATGTCAGCGATTTCTCCGGGCGTGGTCCATGCGCGGACGGACGCATGAAACCAGATATTGTTGCTCCTGGAACGCACATCACAGGAGGCGTTGCGCAAGCCGGCGCTGCTACGACCAACGGGACCGGCATCGCGCTTTCGTGCTTCAGCGGATCAGGAGTGTGCGGTTTGCTTGGAAATAATTTTTTTCCACTCTCCCAGCAGTTCTACACCGTTTCGTCCGGCACGAGCCATTCAACTCCGGCGGTCGCTGGCGCATGTGCGTTGTTGCGCCAGTATTTCATCAATAGCGGTCTGGCCGCGCCGAGTCCCGCAATGACAAAGGCTTGCCTCATGGATTCAGCGCGGTACCTGAATGGCATCTATGGCGGCGATACGCTTTGGTCGAGCAGCCAGGGAATGGGCACGTTGAATCTTGGGGATGCCTTTGATGGCGTGCCGCGCGTGTTGCACGACCAGATTACCGCCGAGAAGTTCACTGCGACCGGCCAGACGCGGACGTTAACCGGAATCATCACTGATTCATCCAAACCATTTCGCGTGACTCTGGCCTGGACGGATGCGCCGGGCAGCACGACGGGCAGCGCGTACAACAACAACCTTGATTTGACGGTGACCGTCGGAGGCAACACCTACAAAGGAAACGTTTTTAGTGGCGCGTACTCGGTCACTGGAGGCAACGCCGATTTCAAGAACAACGTCGAGAGCGTGCTTTTGCCAGCCGGTGTTTCCGGCAGTTTCGTCGTCACGGTCACCGCGGCGAACATCGTTTCAGACGCTGTGCCCAACGAAGCGCCCTCACTCGATCAAGATTTTGCGCTGGTAATCTATAATGCGGTGGAAGCACCGGTGCCTGTGATTGCCCTCGATGGCTTCACTGTCACTTCGGAGAATTGTTTTCCAACCAATGGTGTTGTGGATCCCGGCGAAACTGTGACCCTCAATTTTGCCCTGAGAAATACCGGCGGCGCTGATACAACGAATTTGACGGTGACACTCATGGAAACCAATGGCGTCACCTCGCCTTCGGCGCCACAATCCTACGGTACCCTGGTCGCGGGTGGCGGACCCATGATACGATCGTTCACATTTACTGCGGCCGGACTTTGCGGAGGAACCATCAATCCGGTCCTGCAACTGAACGACGGCAGCGAGGTTCTGGGAAGGCTGGTTTGTTCCGTGCCGCTGGGCCTGCAACTTGTCTCGGTAAGGAGTGCGACAAATTCTGCGCGAATCTCCATTCCAGCAAGTGGCACCCTCGGAAAGGCATCGCCGTATCCGACCACAATTTCCATTTCAGGTATCACCGGTACCGTCAGCAAGGTGACGGTGACACTTGCCGGGCTGACCCATACCTATCCTGATGACATTGACGCGGTACTCGTCGGGCCTGCCGGTCAAAGCGTAATGCTGATGTCAGACGCCGGCGGGGCAAACGATGTCTCGGGAGTGAACTTAACATTTGATGACGATACGGCCAATCCATTGCCCGACTCTTCACAGATTTTTTCGGGGATGTACAAGCCCACCAACTACGACCCTGCGAGCGATAATTTTCCGGCACCGGCGCCGACCGGTCCATTCGGACAGACGTTGTCGGCGTTCCGTGGGCTCGACCCGAATGGCACGTGGTCGCTCTACATACAGGATGACGCCAGTGGTGATGCCGGCGCGCTAAATCAAGGATGGTCAATCAACATCATCACCTCCAACGCAGTCTGCTGCGCAGGAGTGGCGAGCCTGGCTGATTTGGCTGCAGGACAAACGGTGAATCCGGGCATGGCAAACATTGGCGCGCAAATCACCTTCACCTTTGGTCTCACGAATCTCGGACCAGATACAGCGACTGGTGTCATCTTTACGGATGCGTTGCCGGCGGGCTTGAGCTTTGTTTCCGCGAATTCCAGCCAAGGCGCTTATTCGAACAATGGTGCAGCGGTTACATGTGCGCTGGGCACCCTGACCAATGGCGCCGCCGCCACAGTAACAATCACGGCCGTCGCAAGCGCATCCGGGACGTGGACAAACAGCGCCACAGTTTCATCTTCCACGCTTGAGACCGCGGCAAACAATAACACGGCCACAGCGGCTGTATCTGTCAATGCCGCGCCGAGCATTTCCACGTTCTCGGCTGTCACGATTCCAGAAGATACGCCCGTCGGTCCAATCCCATTTACGATTGGCGATCCGGATACATTGGTCTCCGATTTGATGATTTATGCCGACAGTTCCGACCCGAATCTTGTCTGGGCACCGAACATCCTTTGGGGCGGCAGTGGCACGAATCGCACGCTTACGGTCTGGCCTTCAACAAATCAAAACGGCTCGTGCACGATGACGGTATCGGTCACTGACGGCATGGCGACTGCGAGCAACTCATTCCTCCTCACGGTAACACCAGTCAACGATCCGCCGGTGTTGGCACCGGAACCGGACAGAACAATCCACGTCGGCAGCATGCTGATGGTCGGAATGGTGGCGACCGATCCTGAGCAGTCCACGGAGACACTAACCTTCACTCTGGGGACCAATGCCCCTTCCGGCGCTTTGATCGATTCCATGTCAGGCATGTTCTCATGGACGCCAAATAGCTCTTTTGTGAGCACGACGAACGTAATCACCGTCCGAGTGAATGATAACGGCATCCCGCCCCAGAGCGACCAGACGTCGTTTGCAGTCATTGTTGTGCCGCCGCCGATGATTCAATCGATTTCGCTTTCAAACAACGTGGTGACGATCAACTGGAGCGCAATCAGCGGACAAACGTATCGCGTTCAATACACGGATGATCTTGTCAGCGGCGTTTGGACCGATCTTCAGCCCGACGTTTATGCAATCGGCCCGGTCGCTTCCAAGAGCGACACGATCACGTCCAGCACTCAGAGACTCTACCGCATTTTGGTACCATAGCTCGTTCGATACAATTGCCGCCGCATAGATTCTTTGGCTATGCTTCTGGCATGGCAGAACCGCAGGCCGAACTACCGAGTGGCACCGCTTTGCCTGCCGGCATGAGTGCCACTCGCGCTCGATACGTCGTCCTCGCGTTCACGCTTGCTATCACCGCTGTTTCCTATCTCGACCGGGTGTGCATCTCCATGACTGCTCCGGTCATGCAAAAGGATCTGAAGTTGGGCGACACAGAAATGGGCCTCGTCTTCAGCGCGTTTACGTTTGCTTATGCCGTCTTTGAAATTCCCGCGGGTTGGCTGGCGGATCGTTTTGGACCAAGACTGATGATGACGCGCGTCGTCGTTTGGTGGTCGTTGTTCACTGCGGCAACGGGGTTCGCGGGCGGTTTCGGTTCGCTCATCGCCATCCGGTTCTTGTTTGGCATTGGGGAAGCGGGCGCCTTCCCCGGGCTTTCACGTGCTTTCTCTCGCTGGTTGCCGGAGACGTGGCGCGGCAATGCGTTTGGACTCGCCATCATGACGGCGTTGATCGGCGGGGCCTTGACGCAAAAACTCACGGCTGAACTTCTCGAGACGTTTCATTGGCAGTGGCGAACGGTCTTTTTCGTATACGCACTCGTCGGAATTTTCTGGGCCATTGCATGGTTTTGGTGGTTTCGCGATGAACCACACCAACATCGTTCTGTGAATGCGGCTGAATTGAAACTCATCGGCACATCCCCACCGGAATCACATTCGCGCGTGCCGTGGTCTAATCTCTTGCGAAACCGTTCCATGCTGCTGCTCTGCGGTATGTATTTCGGGGTCATCTATGGCTGGTATTTCTTCCTGACATGGCTGCCAAAGTATTTGCTCAAAGCACGCGGCTTCGATCTGCGCACCATCGGTTGGTTGGCGACGCTGCCGTTGCTGTGCATGGCGGCCGGCGTTGCTGCTTCAGGATGGATCAGCGACCGGTTGGTCCAGCATTTTGGCCGGCGTTGGGGGCGACGTATGCCCGGATTACTCGGCCTGCCAATCGCCGCCTTGCTGCTTGTCTTTGGCGTCATAACCGGTGATGCGAAAACGTCCGCATTGCTCCTCGCCGCCGCCGGTGGCATGGCCACATTCGGCGTCGCGCCCGGATGGGCGGCGTGTCTCGACATCGGAGGACGGCATGCCGGCGTTGTAACAGGCACGATGAATACGTTCGGAAATCTTGGCGGGACTGCGATGCCGTTGCTGATGGGCTTATGTCTCGATTGGTGGAATTCGTGGAATGTCTCGCTGTTGACGGTCGGGTTCTTTTATCTCCTATCCGCAGCATGCTGGCTGGGAATCAAGGCAGACGAGGTGATTGAAAGCGCTTAGTCTGTTATTTAGGGTGCGCCCTTACGGGGCTCAATGCGCGCGAAGAAGAAAAACCCCCCGGCGATAATCCCGGAGAGCCCGGCGATGAGAATCGCTTGCGTGCCGGGCTGTTTAAGATCGTCTTCGAGGTCTTCAACCAAAATTCCCATCTTGCCATAGAGAACGCCCATCTGCCGCCGCTGTGGATTTGAATAGCCCTGCATCGACAAATCATCGTAAGGGTCAGGAGATTGAGTTCGCACGCAATAGAGGACAATAGCGCTGGAAAATCCAGCAATGAAAATGACCGTTCCGATGATCCTCAGCAAGACGCGGCGTTTTAATGGCAAATTCAAATGATTTTCAGTTCAGAGAATTCGAAAGGCAGCATTGCGACGCGAAGGCGCTTAACCCTTCTGCGCTTCCTTCGCCCAGGTGTCTTTCAACGTGATCGTCCGATTGAAAATCAAGCTTGCCGGGCGCGCTGTCCTTATCGAGCGCGAAGTAGGCGAGGCGCTCGAATTGGTAGCGCAGCTCCGGCTTCGCGTCCTTCAAGCTCGGCTCGCACTTGGCGGTGACGACTTCGAGGCGAGTGCGGGTTCAGAACGGTTTGAAATCGCTCCGTCCTTCTCCGGCTCGGCTTCGGTGAACAGGCGGTCGTAGAGGCGCACTTCGGCGTCAATGGCGTGCGCGGCGCTGACCCAATGGATCGTGCCTTTGACTTTGCGGCCCGCGGTCGCGCCGCCGGTCTTGCTGTCGAGGTCGGCGGTGCAGCGCAGTTCGACGATGTTGCCGGTGGCGTCCTTCACCACTTCGTCGCACTTGATGATGTAGGCGTATTTCAGGCGCACTTCGCCGCCGGGTCTGAGCCGGAAAAATTTCGGCGGCGGCATTTCCATGAAATCGTCGCGCTCGATGTAAAGTTCGCGGCTGAAGGGAATCTTGCGCTTGCCGGCGTTCGGGTCTTCGGGATTGTTGACGGCGTCGAGTTCCTCGGTCTTGCCTTCGGGATAGTTCGTGATGACGACTTTGATCGGCCGCAGCACGGCGAGGCGGCGCAGGGCGCGCTTGTTCAGGTCTTCGCGGATGGCGTGTTCGAGCACGGCGACGTCGGTGAGGCTGTTGTATTTGGTGATGCCGATGTTGTAGGCGAAAGCGCGCAGCGCTTCGGCGGTGACGCCGCGGCGGCGCAGGCCGCAGATGGTCGGCATGCGCGGGTCGTCCCAGCCGGTGACGAGCTTTTCGTTCACGAGCTGCATGAGCTTGCGCTTGCTCATCGATCGTGTAGCTCGAGGCTCAGCCGGGCGAATTCGTATTGGTGCGGCAGGGGACGCGGCAGATCGAGGCTCTCCAGAATCCAATCGTAAAGCGGGCGATGCACTTCGAACTCCAGCGTGCAGATGCGAGTGCGTGATGCCTTCGATGTAATCGCTCAGGCAATGCGCGAAGTCGTACATCGGATAGATGCACCACTTGTCGCCGGTGTGATGATGCTCGGCGTGGCGGATGCGGTAGAGCACCGGATCGCGCAGCCAGATGTTCGGCGACGCCATGTCAATCTTCGCGCGCAGCGTGCGCGCGCCGTCGGGAAACTCGCCGTTCTTCATCCGCGTGAAGAGGTCGAGGTTCTCCTCGATGCGAGCGATTGCGGAAGGGGACTTCCTTGCCCGGACGGTCCGGCGCGCCGCGATATTTGTCCGTGTCCTCCGGCGAAAGATCGCAGACGTAGGCCTTGCCCTTCTTGATGAGCTGCAACGGCGTATTCGTAAATCTGGTCGAAGTAATCGCGAGGCGTAAAACGGCTCGAGCGTTGCGGCGTCGCGTGATCGCGTCGATGTGCCGACGATCGGCGGGCAAGATAGAAATCCGGTTTGCCGTTCACTCGTGATCGCGTTCCGGCGTTTTGCCTTTGGGCTTCAAGCCAAGCCTGTCGTCCGCCCAGCCGCCGATGAGCCATTTCACGTCTTCGGTGATGGAATCCACATACTCGACGTCTTCCTTGGTCGGGTTGGTGTCGTCCATGCGCAGATTGCAGATGCCGCCGAACTCGCGGGCGATGCCGAAGTTCAGGCAAATGCTTTTGGCGTGGCCGATGTGCAGGTAGCCGTTCGGCTCGGGCGGAAAGCGCGTGTGGATGCGCGGATATTTCTTCTCCGCGACGTGCTGCGCGACGATGTCGCGGATGAAATCGGATGGCGCGGGTTCTCGGGCATCGGCGACTGGATTGCTCATTACCAAGACGCAAGCTAACAAATACCGCGTGGCTTGTCCAAATACCCATGGATTGCGAAGGTGGATGCGAAGACTGGTGCAGGCCGCGAAGTGAGCAATTAAACGGCGACGAATTATAGCTTGCCTTGACTGTTTCGCGCCAGTGGTTTCAATTCGTGTATTCGATGAATCACAGACCCGCTTGCACCGCAGACCTGTTCAAGGCCGTTTCCCGGCAATTCAAGAAGGTTTCGCTGCTTCTGCTCGTTTGTTCGCCTTTTACACAACTCTGGGCAGCAAAGGAGGTTTCGATTTCCGAGAACGAATCCAGCTTCATCCTGGATAACGGCATCGTCACGGCGCGCGTTTCGAAACGCACCGGCGATTTGATGTCGCTCAAATATGAAAGCCTCGAGATGCTCGACACAAGCGAGGGGCGCGGATTCGGCTACTGGTCGCACGACACATCGCGCGGCGATCGCACAACGCGTATCACCATTGATCCCAAAAGTAACGGCGGCGAACGCGGCGAAGTTTCCGTAAAGGGCGTTAGCAATGGCCGTCCGATGGGTAGTGGTCCCGGCGGCAGTGTGATTGCCGACATTGAGATTCGTTATGCGCTTGGACGCGGTGATTCCGGCGTTTACACGTATTCGATTTTTACGCACCCAACGAACTGCCCCGGCACGTCTTTCGGCGAGGCGCGATTCTGCGCGAAACTCAATGACGACGTGTTCGATTGGCTGACTGTGGACGCCAATCGGAACATGAAGCTTATCACTGCCTACGACTGGAACCACGGCACAGTAATGAACATGAAGGAAGCGCGCCGCATGAACACCGGCATCTACAAAGGCCAGGTCGAGCACAAGTATGACTACTCCGCAAACCAGTTCGACACGCTCGCATGGGGTTGGTCGAGCAGCGAGAAGCACGTCGGCATCTGGTTCATCAATCCGACGACGGAATATCTCAGTGGTGGACCGACGAAAGTCGAGTTGTCCGCGCATCGCGACGCAACGTTCAACACGAACGCGCTCAATGCTCCGGCACCGCCATGCCTGCTGAATTACTGGCGCAGCAGCCATTACGGCGGCAGCATTTGCTCCATCGCCGCGGGCGAGGAATGGACGAAAGTCATCGGGCCATTCTTGATTTACTGCAATTCCGGTCCCAGAGCCATGACGCGATGTGGAAGGACGCGCTTGCGCGTTCGACCAGGGAATCCAAGGCATGGCCATACGACTGGGTGGAAGGCGTGGATTATCCGCATGCGAACGAACGCGGAACCGTGAAGGGCCAGACTCGTGCTGAACGATCCGCAGGCGCCACGGCTCAGGCTGGAGAACCTGCTTGTCGGCTTGTCCGCGCCGGATTATTCGCTGCCTCGAATCAGCCGTGGCGGTCCGGTATTCGCCGGAATCGGTCCCGCTGGCGGCGGCGATGATGAGACGACGGAAACGAACCGAACGAATCCTGACAACTCTCTTCGCGCAGCAGGCTCAACCAGTACGAATGCATCTGGTCGCGGGCGACGCGGCGGACGTGGAGGAACAGTTGGTGGCGGTTTTGATTTCGGCGGATTTGGTGCCGCGCATCGTGGACTGGCAGAACGATGCGAAGTTTACCAGTTCTGGGTCCGGGGCGATGCGCGTGGGAACTTCACGATTCCCAATGTGCGCCCGGGCAAATACACGCTCCATGCGATTGCCGATGGTGTGCTCGGCGAAGTTCACGTTGACCAACGTGACGGTCCGGGCGGGCGACGCTTTGAGGGTCGGCAAACTGGATTGGCGACCGGTGCGCTACGGAAAACAACTCTGGGATATCGGCATTCCAAACCGCAAAGGCTCCGAATTCTTCAAGGGCGACGATTACTTCCATTGGGGCTGGTATCTCGAATATCCGAAGCTGTTCCCGAACGACGTCAACTATGTCATCGGCAAAAGTAATTTTCGGAAGGATTGGTTTTTCGAGCAAGTGCCGCACAACGAAAATCCGAACAACACCACCGGCACCGGTGTTGGCCGCAGCACCACATGGTCAATCTCGTTCACGCTTCCTGAAGCGCCGCTTGGGAAAGCGACGCTGCGGCTGGCGATTTGCGGTGTCGGCACGCGAACCATCGAGGCGACAGTGAATGACAAATCCATCGGAGCAGTGACGGGCCTGGTTTACAACGCGACGATAAACCGTGACGGAATCCAAGGTTCCTGGGGCCAGCACGACCTCGCGTTCGACGCGTCGCTGATGAAAGCGGGCGAGAACGTGCTGAAGCTGACGATCCCTGGCGGCGGCCTCATGAGCGGAATTGTCTATGACTACCTCCGGCTGGAATTGGATGAAACCGCTCAGCCACCGCGCGCGACTCAGACTGCTTCGGCGAATACAGCAAGCTTCTAGTTGGTTTCACTACCGGGTGTGGGCAATTTGAAATCAGTACCTTCATACATCGCGCGCACCCAATCGTTTGCGAGAGGTTTGAGCAGGTCTTCAACATGATCCCCGCCAAGTGTGGCCCACTTGCTCTTTCCACCGAAGCGAGTTTCCGAAACAACCTTGCCATCGGGTGTCTGCAGCAGACGCAGACCGATGTCCAGAATGTCGGGCTTGCCGCTCCATTCGGTTGGCTCTTCCTCCCATTTGTAGATTTTGGTGTCGAGCACGTATGTGAACCTTTGAGTGGCAGCGTTCGTCAGATGAACACTCAACGTCGCCGCCTCATCGGATAATTTTACGCGATTTGCATGCGGCCTGAATGCTTCGAGCAGGGTATCGGCGCATTTCCTGCCCGAGCCCGGCTCATCGTACGCGTCTGGCGGGACAATGATGAACACCGCGTCTTCAGGTCGGAGCATATCTGCTGGAGCCTGATATGATTGGATGTGGAGAGTTGATTTACACCCGACAAGGACAACTACTGCAACCGAAGAGAGAATTGTTTGAAGCGCTTTCATATTCAGATCAGACGGCGGCTTGACGCAACTATGAACTTCTCCGATGAATCGCCAATCATTGTCGGCAACATCACCTCACCAACGCCGAAGCCGTCCACAGTATCGGTGCCTCACCGTGCAGGTCGCCGATGTTGCGGCGACGGTCGAGATAATACTGGACGCTGTTTCCTTTGCCAGTTCCTTCGCAGACGTTGCTCACGTTCGCGTCCTTGTCGAGATACTTCACGAGTCCGAGCCACGCCTTGCGCGCGGCAGGACCGTACGTCTTTGCGTCGAGCCAGCCGTTCTTCACGCCGGTGACCATCGCGAAGGCGAACATGCCCGTGCCCGAAGTTTCTGGCCATGCGTCCGGGTGATCGAGGAGCTGCCGCCACAATCCGTCCTCGCCCTGATACTTCAGCAACTCCGCCATCATCGTTTTGTAACCTTCCATGATGCGCGAGCGTTTCGGATGATTTTCCGGAAGCGAACGCAGCAGTTCCGCCATGCCGGCCGCAACCCAGCCGTTGCCCCGGCTCCAGTAAAACTGCGCATCGGGCGCGTGAAAGAACAGCCCGTTCGTTTGTTGCAGCTTGTCGAGATAAGCCGTCATGGTGAGCGCGGCGTGGTCGAGGTATTTCGCGTCGCCGGTCGCGCGATACGCCTGGAGTTGGACGGCGGTAATCATGAACATGTCATCAATCCAGTAGCGCGCCTCGGATGTAATGCCGTCGGGCGTGGTTTTCTCCCATTGTTTGTCGGCGAGACCCTTGCCGATTTCGAGATACTTCTCATTCTTTGTTTGAATGTAGATTTCGAGCGGCACGATTCCGAACACGCGATAATCCACGTGCGGCTGCGCCGAAATCCGGTTCGTCGGGCTGGCGAGCACCGCGTCAAATTTCTTGGTGAGCCTTGATTTCAGATCATCGTCCTTCGTCAATTGCGCCACAGTCAGCGAACCGTACCACGCGCAGGCTTCGGGATAGATGATGTATTGCCGCCGGGGGTTCGTCTCGAAATCCAGTTTGCGAGCGGTGAAATTTTCGGCGACGCGCTTGCCGATTTCCTGCGGTGACGCGCCGATTGGCCAATCGGTGAAATAATCCTGCGCGGTGAGGCGACACGCTGAACTCCAATTAAAAACCACCGTGAGCGCGAAGAACGAAAACAGCTTCACCGGCCATTTCATAGCCGCGACATTAATCAGCGAAAGGAACGGCGTCGAATGTTTTTGGCGATTTGCCACAGCACGTTTGCTCGCGTAGTATCCGCGCATGAATTCCAGCTTCCCGAGGTTTTGCATTTCGATTCTTGCGACGATCTTCGTTGCGGCCAGGCCGGTTGCCGCCGAGACGAACTCGTTCCCCGTTTCCATCACTGTCAACGCCGACAAAACTCTGGGTGAATTAAAACCGATCTGGCGTTTCTTCGGCGCGGACGAGCCGAACTACGCCACGATGAAAAATGGCGAGAAGCTCATTACCGAACTTGGCGAGCTTGCGCCGAAGCACGTCTATTTCCGCGCGCACAATCTGCTGACGTCGGGCGACGGCACGCCCGCGATGAAATGGGGTTCCACCGGCGCTTACACCGAGGACGCGCAGGGAAATCCGGTTTACAATTGGAAAATTCTCGACGGGATTTTCGACACGTATCTCAAACACGGCGTGAAGCCGTACGCGCAAATCGGTTTCATGCCGAAGGAACTTTCGACGCATCCTGATCCCTATCAGCACAACTGGGCGCCGGGCAGTCGCGCGAATCTTTTCACCGGCTGGAGTTACCCGCCAAACGATTACAAGCAATGGGGCGATCTCGTTTACGAATGGGTGAAGCACTGCGTGGATCGTTATGGCCGCACGGAAGTCGAGTCATGGTATTGGGAGGTGTGGAATGAGGCGAACATCGGCTATTGGCACGGCACACCGGAGGAATTCCTGAAGCTGCACGACTACGCGATTGACGGCGTGCGGCGCGCATTGCCGACGGCGCGAGTCGGCGGTGCGGACACTGCGGGCAGCGGAGGAAACTTCACGCGAAATTTTTTAGAGCACTGCTTGCGCGGAACGAATTTTGCAACCGGAAACATTGGAACGCCGCTCGACTTCCTGTCATTCCATGCCAAAGGCTCGCCGGCTTTCACGGACGGTCACGTGCGAATGGGAATCGCCGCGCAGTTAAATAACATCGCCGACGCGTTCAGAATTTATTCGTCGTATCCCGAATTGAAAGGCAAGCCCATCGTCATCGGCGAATCCGATCCCGACAGTTGCGCGGCATGCGATGCGGCTGTGTACCCGGCCAACGGCTATCGCAACAGCACTCAGTTTGCGAGCTACGAGGCGGCGGTGTTCGCGCGCAAACACGAGCTCGCGGAACGCAGCGGCATGAACCTCGAAGGCGCGGTGACCTGGGCATTTGAATTTGAAGATGCGTCCATGTTCGACGGCTTTCGAACGCTGGCGAGCGGCGGCATCGACAAGCCGGTGCTGAACACCTTCCGAATGTTCAGCAAGATGAGCGGTCAGCGCATCGAGACGAAGAGCGATCATGGCATGCCGCTCGACGACGTGATGCGACGCGGCGTGCGCGGCGATGCCGACGTGTCCGCGTTTTCAAGTCTGGACAATAATAAATTATGCGTGCTTGTCTGGCATTATCACGATGACGATGTGCCTGGTCCGGACGCGGACGTGCATCTCGCGCTCGGTGGCTTGCCGAAGACCGTGAGGAATCTACGCGTGCAACAATTTCAAATCGATCAGGAGCACAGCAACGCCGTAATGTTCTGGAAAAGGATGGGCGCGCCAAAATCGCCGACGCCGGAGCAGTACGCCGAGTTGGAAAAGGCCGGACATCTCGCGTCCGTAACAGCGCCGAGAATTTCAACGGATCAATCAGGAACCGCGTCCGCGAACTTCAAATTGCCGCGGCAGGCGGTGTCGTTGTTGGTGGTTGAGTGGAGGCAGTCTGAGAATGCGTCAGCCGACTGACCGAAGACGACGGTGGCTTTCTGGCTCGGCAAATACTTGCGGCGAACGGCGAATTCGGCAGAACTTGAAGCAACTGGAACTCGCCTCTGAGCAGCCGATCAAGGCAGAACTGAGTCTGCAAAATCCGAGACCATTCCAGCAATCGTTCCTCACACCGACACCAGCGAAGTAATGGAAACGGATATTGTCCTATTCTGGTTTCTCGTTCTCACGTGCGTTTCGGGTTTGACAGTGGTGACCACCCGCATGCGCGCTGCCGCGCTCGGATGGGAATCTGTGTATTTGATCATACTCGCATTCGTGATTGTTGGCCGGGTGCTGGAGAAAAGCGGGCTCATTTATCTCAGCTTCATGATGTGGTTGCTTCTCGTGGTATTGCCTTCACTGCTTTCAAGAGTGTGTTACCGGCATTTTCTCCAGCAGCGTTATTCAACCGCCCGTCGCATCGCTCGGATCATCGGTTGGCTGCACCCAGCCGACGGGTTGAGACAACAACCAGAGATTTTTCGCGCGCTTGAACTGGCGCAGCGCGGCGACTTGAACAGCGCGACAGAAACTCTTCGACGTTTTCAAGCAACAAAATCGGTGCTCGGCTTGGCCGCAATTACGAATCTTTACAGGCTCACCAACAAGTGGGAGGAGCTCTTTGTTTGGCTGAAGCAACATCAGACTGAACTGGAGCGACACTCCCAACTTTTGCCTGTGTTGCTACGCGCGCATGGAGAAAACGGTGACCTGCGCGGCATGGTTGAACTCTATGAGCGAAACAAAAAGCGGATTGCCAGACTGGTGCCACCCGCTTCACGGGATTTGTGCCGACTGATGCTGTTCGCGTTCTGCGGCCAACGTGACGCCGTCAACCGTCTCATGATTGGAAGTCTCTCGATGTTACCCCCGTCAACGCAGGAATTCTGGATGGCAACGGCCAATCTCACCAGCGGAGAAATCGAAACGGCCAGACTTCAGTTTGAGCCACTGTTATCGACCGGCGATCCGGCAATGCGGGGTGCAATCGAACGGCGGCTTTCGCGACTGTGGCTTCAACCGGAACCGCTGGATGCAGCAGTACGGCGGGTTATTCAGGAAGCAGCACTCGAACAAAGCCATGACGAAATGTTTGGAGCAAGGCGGTCGTTGTTCTCAAAGCATGCACGCGCAATACAACTCTTGATTGGCCTTAACGTAGCGGTCTTCGTTGTTGAAGTGTTATCGGGAGGAGCGACAAATCCAGAGACGCTGTATCAATTGGGAGCACTCTTTCCACCGGCGGTTCGCGCAGGCGAGTGGTGGCGGCTGGTTGCGTCTTTGTTTCTCCATTTCGGGCTGCTGCATTTGGCAATGAATATGTTCGCTTTGTGGGTGCTGGGGCCTTTTACAGAATTTGCGCTCGGTTTCTCACGCTGTCTTTTCGTGTATCTGCTTTCTGGAATCGGTTCCATGGCTACAGTGATGATGCTCGCATCGGAACAATTAACTGTCGGTGCATCGGGTTGTATCATGGGACTGGTAGGAGCGACCGGAGCCCTGATGCTTCGGGGTTGGTTGAGAGAAAAGGCATTTTCTGCCAGACAGCGACTGGCGGCGATGGTTGCGATTCTTGTAATGCAGACGGTCTTTGACAGCATGGTGCCGCAAGTCAGCATGACCGCGCATTTATCCGGCGCACTCATAGGGTTTGCCTGCACGTTGATTCTTCGTGACCGATTAATTAATGTAGCGCCCAGAGGCACGCTCTAACACCTGCACATACAATCTCCTTTGCGTTTCTATCATGGCGTTGCTTCCCTTGCTGCCACGCTTCAGACGTGTGGTGCTTGCGTGGACCTGGGATTCATCACTTGACGGAAAAAAAGGTTTCTGCCAGTGCTCTGCGCACCGTCATCGAACAACATGAAAATACGGGACATTAAAAAGCGGGAACCCTTGGCAGTGCGGTCCCGCGTTTCAAAGCTGGCGCGCGTGGAATTTGATCGGTATCCGTATCCCGCATTGCTCAAGGAGCCGGCGCATTTCTGGGATGAGGTTTTCATCTCCAACGAGGCCTACATGCTGGGAGAAGTGACGCACCCGCGCATCCGGCGCAAACTGGCGTATGACGCCACTACGCACCGCTTGTTTTTGGAATATATCGAGGCCGAGACGTTGGATGATTTGGTGCGAAAGGGGGTCACGCGCAGGGATCCGGCTCGCACGCATCGGCTCCTCCAGAATGTTGCGGAAACGGTGGCGGACATGCATGCGGGGATCTTTTGCGGGCGGCCCATCGTCCATAACGATTTGAAAAGCAGGAATGTTATGGTGCCCTTGGCGGCGCCTGACGAAACCCGGCTCATTGATTTTTCTCACTCGTTCTTTGAGGGGAGCCTTCCTCCTTTCGTCACGGACAAGAAACAGAATCTGTCCGGAACCGCGCAATATCTGGCCCCGGAGAAATGGGATGGTGATTTTACAAAAGGTTTCAAAGGCGACGTCTTCGCCTTTGGCGTCATGGCATATTATGCGGGCACGGGCAAGCATCCCTTCGACGGCAACACGGCGCAAATCGAACGGGCAATTCGGGAGGAAACACCTCCTTCTCCTCTCAAAGATGGGCATAACCTGCTCCGCAACACCGCCGCCATGATCATGGCCTGCCTGGAGAAGAATCCTGACCGCAGGCCGTCCATGGAACAGGTCGCTCGGGTTTACGCTGATTCCGCTTCCTTGTTCAAGTGAGAAGCGGGCCAGTCAGTCGGAGTCTCGATTCTTCTGGCGTATTCGGAAAGACCGTCCGGAAGATGCCTTTTCTCGTGCGCCTGCCGAAACCAACCCGTTTTTCTAGTCGTCGGAAATAGAAGCACGAACTTGCGACTCCGCGTCTGGCGTCAACTGCGTAGTATTGCGCCACGAAGGAGCAACCGCCCCGGTCACTTCGAGCATCCAACGATCCCACCCTACATCGCTCGCATCTGGCAAGGGTTGCAGTTGAGGCCCGTCCAGGTGAGTCGATTCCAGAAACACGGCCGTTTTTCTCATGTAGAAATCCTAGAGCCAATCGATGACGGTTGAGCGGCGAAAGGGTTACGTTTGGGCGAATCTTGCATGTTCTGAATTGGCGGAACAATCGAACTGAAAATGGCTGCACTATCCTCCTTCTGTCGCCAGACCCACTTTGGTAATGTCAAGCTGTTGCAGGACATCCAGCACGTTGATCATGTTTTGATATTCCACGTTATCGGAGCCTTTTACGACTACGCTTAGATCCGGGGTTTCTTTTTTCATTTGCTCCAAATCGCTTCTGAGTTGCGGGATTGTGACCGGTTGGTCATTCAGGAATGTCTGTCCGCTGGCATCCACCACGATGTGGTTGATTTTGGGTTTTGGCTGGTCGGTCTTCGGCGGTGGTTTGCCGGACGGCAAGGTCATTTCGAGATTGTTCATCATCTGTGGCGTGGTGATGATGAAAATCACGAGAAGCACGAACACCAGATCGAGCAGCGGAGTAATGTTCAGCTCGTTCAACGTGCTGTGATGGGATTGCGAAGTCTTCTTCACGGCATCATTGGAGGACGGGTTCGGTTTGCTCCTGCACGTCAAAGCGAATGATTACGCGCGACGGGAAATTGGTTGGAGGCCGGCGATCCATCCGTGTTACGGCGGCGACGGCTTGGCGCACCGAATCGTCCCAACGCTGGTTTCCTGAACTTTTGAGCCATTCCGCGTTGTTGATGCGTCCATCTGAAGTAACGGAGACTTGCACCTCCGCCACAAAGTTGTCGTCCGAAAGGTCGTTCGGTTTGTTCCATTTCGAGGTAATGACCGATTGAAGCAGCCCTCGGTAAATTTCGACCGGATTGGAGCTGGATTCGACCGCTTTGCCGCCTTCAAAGGTAAATGCAGGCAGTTCGGCGGCTGGCGGCGCTACTACAGGAGGAGCAACGGAAGGAGGTGCGGAAATCTTCGGTGCTTCGACTCGCTTTGGAGCCTCCACCTTGGGTGATTCTTTTGGAGTCTCGACTTTCGGGGGCTCGGGCTTCGGTTTCTCAGGCTCCTTGGGTTTTTCCGGCGGCTTTTCCTTGACCATTTCGACCGCGATCTTCTTCAACTGCTTGCCCAGCAATCCGCCGCGCGCGGCGAAGTATACGCCCGCGAGCACGATGATCGTATGGAAGATGACCGAGATCAGCAGGTTCACCTTCGACGAGTTGCGCGGTTTGCGTGGGCGGGTCTGAGGGATCATGTCACTTCAACGGTTCGGTGGCCAGGTCCACTTTGGGCACGTTTGCCTGCTGGCATACATCGAGCACAGCGCGGATTTCCTTGTATTTGGTTTTGCCGTCACCGCGCACGATGACGTTTAAATCTGGATCGTCCATCCGGAATGCGATTAGCGTTTGAAGCATGTCCTGAGCGTCCGCCATCCGCTTCTTGTTCAAGAACAGGGCGCCGTCGGATTGGACGGAAATGTAATAAGCCTTGTGCGGGGGATCCTTAAGGCGCTTGGTCGCATCCGGGAGTTTTAGATCCAAATCGTTCACGGGCGGAACCGTGGTGATGATGAAAATGACGAGCAGCACGAACGCCAAATCCAGCAGCGGAGTGATATTGAGCTCCGTCAGCGAATGATGGGCTGACCGTGAACACTTCTTCATGGATCAACGAGCGCTGGAATGTCGGAACGCTTCAAAGCGCCAACGATTCGTCCGGCCAATACCTCGTTCGCGTAGCGGATTTCGTCGGCCAGCGGGCGGTGATCCACATACACATGTTCGATCTGATTGGCGTAACGGCTGGCAAACCCGTCGAGCTCCTGCGTGAGATGGCGGATGGTCGTTACCATCAAGTTGTAGGCGAACATCGCTGGAATGGCGACGAGAAGGCCTGTAACTGTGGCGACGAGTGCGGCAGCAACGCCGGGGGCCATGGCGGTGAGGCTGGCGGAGTGTTGTTCGGCAATACCGGCAAATGTGGACATGACGCCCCAGACCGTTCCGAGCAATCCGATAAACGGTCCGCCCGCCACTGCGGTGGAAAGGATGATCATTCCTTTCTCCAGCGTCATGGCCTGTTCTCCCGCCGATTCTTCGAGGACGACTTTCACGGCTTCAAACGAAGCGAGATTGATCTTGGTCGGATTCGATTTGGCCAGAAATTCAGTATTGGATTCACCGGCGGAAGATTCCACGTGAGGGACCTGTGTCACCTCGACGGGATGATTCTTCAGTTGATACGTCAGTTCCTCAGCCCCGCGCATGTAAAGATGGTACGCGGGTGCGCCCTCGAACTCCTCGCCCTTGCGCTGAATGTCCAGCGGGTCGTGCGTCGAATGGTAGGCGGCTATGAACTTCCTGGAGGCTTTTCGCGCGATGAGGATTTGCCGGAATTTCGTGATGATGACACTCCAACTGAAGAGCGAGAGAGCGAACAGCACGCCGACGGTGACCAAACCCTCGGTGGTGGCATTTTTAATGGCGAAAACCGCCGCGTTCGTGGCGAACATCGGGTGGATAATCATTGAACTCATTTTAGTTTCGATTCCATTACGTGACTGTTTCTCTCTTGTGACGATCGCTAGAATTTGAGTGTCAGGTCCACCTGCCACAGATTGTAGTCGTTGATAGGATTCATCTGCGGAATGTCCTGGTTGCTGCCGCCGGTACCGAGTTTGTTGTTGATTCGCATCCCATGGGCGTAGCGAACCGTGCCGATGAAATTGCGACTGAACCCGTACGCAGCTTGCAGGGTGATTCCTTGCATGTTTCCACGTCCTTCGAAGACGTCCGAGTCAATCAGGTTCGGGTCCAGGGCATACTGCTCGATGTGCTGCCAATAGGTTCTGAACTCCCATCCATGCCGGCTTGTGGTTTGCCCCGGCACGAGACCCAGGGCGCCTTCGCTGCCGATCGCAAACCCGAATTGATATGCCTTGTCCTCGTTCTTTTGTGCAGAGAACGGTGTGATGTTCGGAGGCGTTGGCTGGCTAGCGAGCCAGGCGGCGTAACCTTGAGCGGCGGCTTTCGCGCGCTGATTGCCTTCGAGGTTATAGGCGAAATCCCCGAAGAAACGCGCGTCGAGTTTGCGGATTTTGAAATTGTATTCAAACGGAACCTCGACGACCAACAAGTGATCCAATCCCACCTGGTTCAAAGGGAAACCGAGGCTGCCATAACCCGGCAACGTGCTCGACGTGCCGTATCCGCTGGAACCATTGACCGTGCCGGAGCCCGGTCCGAGATACGCGCCTTCGCCGATGTAGGGATCGCCGAAAAATGGCGAAAGGGCGGACGGGCTGTTCACCGAACTGCGTTGCAGTCCGACGTAATTGTACAAGGTCGCCCCCATCTTTAATGACTGGTTGGTCGCGATGTGGTAGTTGAAGCCGGCCTGCCACGTGAAAAGGAAAATGTTATCCGTGTTCTGACCGGTAAGTCCGTTAAAGCCCAATCCACCAGAGGCGGAACTGGGGTTAACATCCTGGTATAAGAATTGACCAAATGTCGCAAACAGGTCCGCCGATCCGACCGTGCGAGTGAATCGCTCTGAGAATCCTTCCGGATTGAGGTCCGAATCCCAGACCATCGGAGTCGTGAAGAGCGGATTCGGCATTTTGCCGACAGTGAGATTCAGCCAGTCCCATCGGTGCCATCCAAGATATGCCTGGCCGATTCCAATGCCTGCTGTCGATTTTCCAAAGGGGCCGTGATAGGGCACGCCGCTCGAAGAAGTACCGAACGTAACCCACGGAGAGCGCGGATTGGATGCAGTATCGAGCCGCAGACCATAATAAAAATCGTCGAAGACGTCACCCTGTAATCCCAACCTCACGGAATAGCGGAACCGCTGCAAATCGATGTTCCCACCTGCTGGATCAGTCACCGAACGGCCTTCATAGCGCACTCGAACGTCGCCGAACAATTGCACCTTTTTGATTCCCTCGCTGATTTTCCACTTGGATTCAGAAATCGAGGGCATTTGCTGCATCTGATTCGTACGAATTGCCTCCATTTCCGCCCGGGCCTTCGCCGCTTCGCTTTCGGTGATGAACCCTTTCTGAAGAAACAAATTGATAATCGGGTCGGACGGGTCCTGCTCGGCGGAAAAGCCACTCTCCACACGCCAAAAAACAGCGCAAACACACAGAAGAACGGTCCAGCACTTCAAAAAACGCAAATCGGGTTCACAGACGACATAGTCCGCTCGGGAAGCTCGCGCTGGCAAATCTTGCATCGCGCTACTTTAAGGAGTCCGAAACGACAGATTTATGGCGAGACGGTTACGTTCTCGTGACGACTGAAACCACGAAGTGTTTCACCACTGGCGTACGCGGTAAAACCTTTGCGGTGCGAACGTGTCAGGATCGGTTAGCTCGATAGCACTTCCCGAACCCGCGTGTAGAGGCAGCACACTCCAGTTCGTGTCCGTCAATGAGTTCTTGTATTCCAACCTATAGACCCGGCCATTACGCGTCGGGACACGAAGAGTGAAACCATTCGTTCCGAAGGTGAAGTTCGTCACGAGCGCCGCCGTGATGGGTGGCGCATCACCCACCAAAGCCAGACTGTGCAATTTTCCGGCGGCGATCTGAACGACATTACTAAGACCCGCCGGAACCAAATTCTGCCCGTAATCCACATTGGAATTCGTTCCGCCGCCCGCGCCCCAAGCGACCACTCTGCCGTCGCTCTTCAACGCGAGATTGTGCCAGCCGCCGCAGGCGATTGCGACGACGTTGCTCAAGCCGAATGGAATTTCCGTTTCACCGTAAAAATCCGATCCCCACGCAAACAGTGTTCCGTCGCTTTTGAGGACGAGGTTGTGTGCTGCGCCTGCCGCGATCGCGACAACATTGGATATGCCTGCGGGAACAGCGCCTTGACCATAATCGTCGCGGCCCCATGCCTTGATCGTCCCGTCCGATTTCAGCGCGAGGCTGTGCCATCCGCCCCCAGCGATGGCTACGATATTCGAGAGACCGAACGGGATTGTTCCCTGGCCGTAGCTGTACGAACCCGTCCCGCCCCACGCGATGACGGTGCCGTCCGCTTCTAATGCGAGTCCGTGATAGAAACCGCACGCGATGGCCACTACGCCGGTCAAATTTGTCGGCACATCGCTTTCTCCGTAGAAGCTGTTGTCTCCAATCGCCATCACCGTGCCATTGGTTGAGAGCGCCATGCTGAAGAGATCACCGCAGGCAATGGCCAGGTAGTTGTTTGTTGCTGGAAAATCGACCTGTCCCAACGAGTCATCGCCCCAGCCTTCCAGCGTTCCGTCTGTTTTCAACGCCAGACTGTGTCTCCAGCCGCCCGCCACCTGCGCGCCGTTCGTCAAACCTGCGGGGACGATGCATTGTCCAAAATCATTATTGTTGTTGGTGAAGAGAATCGCTCCCGCTCCCCATGCCACGACGCCAATCGCATTGGCTTGCCAGACAAAATGAAGAAGCAAGACGGGAGAAATCCTGAGAAACAACTTCGTAACGCGTCGGACTATTTGAAGCGGGCGATTCATACTGCAATCACGCGCGCATTTAAACAGTTTACTGTTCAGCGTCGTGTTACGATTTGGCGACGAAGCGGAGAATCGAGGACAATACACAACTCTCTTGCGTGTTCCGTTACCTTCCTGCAACGGCGTGGATGGAATCGGCGGTGGCATCAATCAATCACGCGCAAGCGGCTGAACCCTAGCCAATAGAATCTGTCGATGGCAGGTCCTCAATCAGAAGCAGCATGTCCTCCAGCATGATGTTAATTCGATTCGCCCCGCATATAGTTTTCTCCGCAAATTCCATGAATGGCCAAACAGAAACAAAGAAGAAATACTATGACAAACTTCAGAAAGGTATCGGCGCTCGCGTTTGGAATGGGATTGGTTTCCTTCTCCGCGCACGCGTCATTCACCGCGAACGACATCTATCTCGGTTTCAATCAATCCAGCGCGTCCAGCGATTATCTCATTGACCTCGGTCAACCCGGCACTGCGGGAGTTGGCGGTTCTTCGGTCGTGAACCTCAACAGCGCGTTTTCATTGACGCTGTTCAACTCGACATTCGCGTCCGGTCCGACCGGCGTAAGCGTCGGAGCCGTCGGCGGCCAAAGCCAGTTTCCATCGAGCTACGACTTGTATGTCACCAGCCTGCGCGTGGGCGGAGCCGGAAATCCCGCGTTGGCGGGATCGGACCTGAGCGGATTCAATCATAGCCAAGGCACTATCGCGAATGCGGTATCGGCCATTACCGGCGTGGCGTTTCCCTCGGTGGGGAGCGGCGTTGCCGATTCGGGCAAATCGTGGACGGCGGATGTGTCGCCGACGTTCACGGTAAGTTCTTTCTACGGCAATTCAGGGATTGATCCAAGTTCGGCGATTAACGGTACAGGTGTAATTCACGAAGACCTCTGGAAAACGACGGCAAACAGCGCTTACTCCTATCAGGGCTATTTCACGTTCGACCTCAGTGGCGGTTCTCCGAATTTGACTTTTACCCCGTCGGCGGCAGCGGTTCCGGAGCCTAGCACCTTCGGGCTTTTCGCACTGGCAGGCTTCCTGTCGTTCGTTTCTTTCCGGGCATTTAAACGCCGGCATGAGGCAACTCTTTAAACAAATCGACAACCAAATACACCAGACCAAACAACCAGTAACAAAAACTATGAAAGTCAGGACAGCATTCAAAGCCACGCTAACGCTTATCGCGCTGGGAATCATCTCCAGCGCCAGCGCTGACAACGTCGTTTATCTGACCGGCTCCACCGCATTCCGCGCCACCACTTACAATGCCCTGCACGCGGCGGGCACCGTGTTCGACGGCGCAGTGACGGAAGTGACGTACGGCGGCTCCAGCTCGAGCGGCGCGAATTACATGGTGTTCCACGGGAACATCAACGGCACGGCCACCTACATCAACTGCGCCTGGAGCGGTTCCGAAGCCGGCATCGCTTCCGCCGCCAATGTGAGCATTCAAAACACTGACCGCGACGGAAACACGATTCCGCTCGCCGGCTCTCCGGAGACGTGGCTTGACGTCACAAAGCTCACGCTCGACGGCAGCCACAACTCCGATACGACCGGTTTGCTGGAAGCAAGCAGTCACGGCTCGGATTTGGCCATGGCCGATACTTCCCAGCAAGTTTCGCTGACGCCGCGCGTGCTCAACACGTCCACAGATCTCAAAGATTACGGCACAGTGGCGATTGTCACGTTCACGTGGTGCAAGAACGTCAATACGAGTCCGACGGCGGAGTGGACAGCGCTGACCAACATCACCATTCCCCAGGCGAACGTGCTGTTCGCCCAGGGTTTTCAGCCAGCCGCTTTCTTCACCGGCAACTCGTCGCATACGAACAGAAACGTTTACCTCGTGGGCCGCAACAAAGGCTCCGGCACCCGCGCCAATGAACTGGCGGACACCGGTTACGGCACAACGCGAGCAGTTCAACAATTCTCCATCGGCGGCGGCGTTCAGCCTGGGGAAGCACAGACCACCACCCTGTTGCTGAAATATGAGGCCAACAACGGCTATGAAAGCGGCGGCGGTGTAGCGACGGCTTTGGGCATCGACGGCAGTTGCCAACAAAACCCCGATCCGTTCTTCCCGAGTAATCCCGGCTGGTTCGCAGTCGCCTTTCTCGGTGTCAGTGACGCGCAAACGCATGGCCTGACCATCGCCAATCATTGGCTGAGTTCCGACGGGGTGTTTGAATCCGACGGCGCGATCGAGGAAGGGCAATATGTGTTGTGGGGGCATGAACACCTGTTCGGCAAGCACAATATCAGCGGCTTCCAGGACACTGCGGGCCAGAAACTCTTCGCCGGCCTGCAATCCTCCCTCGGCACGGCGGGAAGCGTCCCGACAGCCCATTCTCCGGGTATCGCGCTGCAGTACATGCACTGCGACAAGGCCAGCGACGTGGCGTATCCGACCCGCAACTGATTTGGTCTGGTAGGTTCCGTCGGTTCAGTTCAACCAGTGCGGGCCGTCACCCGCGCTGGTTTTCCATTATGAACATGGGACTGAAAATCTTACTGCTGCTAAATGCTGCTTTGCTCATTGCGCTGACTTTCGTCGGTGCGAGGGAGAAGGGACGAGTAGTTCTTTCAACTTCGGAATTTCCCGAAACGCACGCGCCATCTCAAGAATCTGGCGCTGAACTTTCCGGTTCAGTTGCATCAATTGGCGCTGAAACAAGACCTGAACTCGCCGCCTCGGCTGTAGCGAAACGTTTCCACAGGCAATCGGAAATACATTGGCATGCGACCCCAGAACAGAGTTCGTCTCCATTCGGCCTGAATTCGGAAGGGTTTGTTCCAAAGTCCGGTTCGCGACCGACGGCGCATGACGGAGCGCTCCCGGTGTTCAAGCAGGTCTGCGACCTCAGGACATTTTGGATTCAACGCCTCCGGGCTATCCGCTGGTGTTCCAAATGGGAGTTCGGGATAACGCGGACTTGAGCGACGGACAAAAAGCAATCATCAGCCAATTGCAGCAGCAGTTTGTAAGTGACATTGGCGGCATCGCTCAGGACCCGAGCAGCCCCGCTTACCTTGCGCGATGGCAGACCGCCCAGCGAGTCGCCGACGACGCATTGCGCGGCTTGCTTGGCATGCAGGCGTACATGGGATTTCAGCTCCATCATTACTACACGAATTTCGAGCAGGTGATTTTAGACGCCGGTGTCGCGCCTGTGACGATCGATCCTTCCGCGTTGGCAAGGTGAGACGATCTCCCCGGTCGGTCGGTATTCCTCCAGGTTGATTTTCGTAGGAGAGGCATCCTGCCTCTCTCAAACTTGCCGATTCTTGAATGGAGACAGGCGAGAGGCCTGACTTACGGTGATGGCGCGGGCGGACGTCCACCGTTACTGGGTTCCTGAAGCCGCTTGATTCACGCGTGCCTGCGCGCGGAACTCCGTCACGAGCCTTCGCGCTTCCACCAGTTGACTTGGCGTCAGCCGCTGATGCTCGTTGTAGTCTTCAACAAAATGCCTGCCCACAACGTCGCCTTGTTCAGCGCTTAACGCGAACCATGCGTAGGCTTGCACGAGATCGGATGGCGCCACGTTGCCGTCCTGATACATCACGCCAAGATTTGCCTGGGCCTTTGCATCGCCTTTCTCCGCAGCGGCGCGATACCATTTAAACGCTTCGTGAAGGTCTTTCTCTACACCGAAGCCGTTCTCGTAAAGAAAACCCAGGTTGTTCATCGCGGGGACATAATCCTGCGCGGCTGCGCGGGAAAGCCACCTGGCTGCTTCCGAATAGTTGATGTGATTGGTGTCGCCGGGGAATTCACCGCGAAGATAAAACTGGCCCAAGGCATTTTGGGATTCCACCTGGCCGTGCGCGGCGGATTGGTTCCACCACTTAATCGCCTCGGCCGTGTCTTTCGGCACTCCGTCGCCATGCGCGTAGGCGTATCCGAGGCAGTATTCGGCGAGTGAATCTCCCTGAGCGGCGGCTTTTCGATACCAGTCGAGCGCCTGCTGAAAATCCTTCGTCACGCCTAACCCGCGCGCGTAATAGGAGCCAAGATAAGTCTGGGCAGGAGCGAATCCTGCGTCGGCAGCCTGGCGGAGCTGTTCTGCAGCCTTTACGTGGTCTTGCGGGACGCCGTCTCCCCGCGCGTAACACCGGGCAAGATCGTAGTGCGCGCGAGCTTCGGAAGTCCGTGTCGCCGGCACGCCGGTTTGGGGCGCAGACTCGACCGGATGAGAGCAGCAGCCCGAACTCAGAATCAACGCGGCTGATAGCGCGAACGAGATTGCAGCGGGCACGCGCACGTAGATTCTGGATTCCATTTTGGCCAGATTATTATCAGCGACCGGCCCGGCAAGTTACGATTCAGAGACGATTGAAGCGAACGTGTTACGATGCTGTTCGTCACCCGACAGGACTCCTTCGCGGCGGGGTTGTTTCCAGCCTAAGTCGAAAAAACGCAACCTCCTTGCGCAGGCGCGCGCCGTGTCCGCTCGCTACATGTCCATGTCCTGACACAGGTAGTTCCCCGCCGCCATCCGCAACTACGATGCAGTTGAAATCGGATTGCTTCCAAAATTATGCACGTAGTTCGTAACGATATTCGCTGTTTGAAACTGACATTGCTGGCTTTCCTCCTCGTGTCCGCCACGGCTCATGCGCAATATTTCGTCGCCGGCAAAGGCGATCTGCTGGCCGGTTTTCGCAAACCCGGCGTCGGCGCTTACGAATTGGTCGTGAACGTCGGGAACGTGACCAACCTCCTGGCTCAAACTCCGGGAGCAGTCATCCCGATCAGTAGATTTTCTCCGGCCCAGCTTTCAGACGCTTTCAGTGATTACAACAATCTCCAGTGGTCTGTCTCGGCGACGTTCACCGGTCCGCCCAATTATATTTGGAATGGATTCCAACTGAATACAATCTGGTTCACACTGCCGCGCTTTACCCCCGGTACTCAATCCTCTTCTCCCACGCGGCGGTCGGGCACGTCCCAGGCGCAGGTTCTGAGCGAAATCAGTTCCATTGCAAACGGCGCGAATGCGCTGTCCAGCCGAATCGGGACGACAAACGCCGACAACAACCTGTATCTCGTGCGGGAGCCGGTTGGTGACGCGAATTCCCTCAGCACTTTTATCGCGAATCCGACGGACGCGTCTATTGGCGATTTCGCTGGCAACATGCCGACCACGGTTGAAAACACGACACCGGCCTCATTCACTTCGGCGGTGGTTTCGGACCTCTATCAATCGGTTCCGACGGGCTACACCGACCCCAACAGCAGCACGACCAGCGGCGCGGCATACTACATCGGTTACTTCACGTTGAACCCGGATGGAACCATGACGTTCACGCGCGCTTCCTCCGCAGTTTCGAATCCACCGCCGCCCGCGCCGCAAATCCTCTCGATTATCCGCTCAAACAATGTCTCGATGGTTTTCTTCACCACAACAAATGGAGCGACCTATACGCTCCACTTTACCAACTCAACGGGATTGACGGCACCAATTGCCAATTGGCCGTCTTCATCCACAACTCTCGTCGGCAACGGTGGCACGAATTCCCTCTCGGACTCCACCTCTGACACGAACCGCTTCTATCGCGTCAGCGCTCATTGAGCGGCCGGGGTGCTATCTCATGTTTTTGTTCGGCAGCGAACAGCCGGTAGGCCAATGCAGTCGCCTTGCGCCCTGAGACGCGAATCTTCAGTCCTGTCCGCCAGAAATTGGGCCGCGCGCGGTTCGCGTCCTGATAATTCGATGCTTCCGCCGAAGCCTCACGACTGCCAATGGTTTCGCCGAGATCCTGAATGAACTTGAAATCGGGCGCGAAGAATTCGGGAGTGATTCGTCGGATAACTGGCGCGACAATCTTCGCGTGAGTGTAAAGGCAGCGGTTGAACGCTCGCTGCTCGTACTCCGAGAGGGGACAATCATATCGCTGGCAAAAAAGAGATTTGAGCGACTGTCTCGCCATGTCGCGCATGCTAGTCGGTTCTTTCTTTTTCTCCAGCGAATTTGTGTGAGGAATGACGGCCACATTCAAACGTCACCTATTCGCTGCAATCTCGCCATCCAGTTGTCATGAGCCGAGGTAAAGATTCGGCGCGTTCCACAAGCAACAACCAACTCATCATCCTGGATGTATGGAAATTGTCGAAATGTCATCCGCGCCCAGATCGCAAGGAACGCAATGCTCGCTCTACCAATCGCGAATCGGGCGCTGTTGAGGTGTTGAATTCCCCGCGGGACGCCAAGGCAACATCTTCTCGTCTTCCTTTTGTGCATCCAGCAAGCGCTCGGCCTGCTGCGATGTCATCTCGCCACTGGCGTTCACGTTGGCCTCCGCTGCCTGGCTGGGATTGTTCTGCTCCTTTTTTTGATCGTTTGACTGGGCCTCCTGGCTCTGCTGCTCTTTTGACTGCTGCTGCTGTGGCTGGCTTTGCGCCTGCTCTTTGTCATGCCCCCGCTTTTGATTCGCAGCCTCCTGCTGGGACTGTTGAGAAGGGTTTTGTTTTTGGTTTTGCTGAGATTGCGATTCGGAATCTTTTTGCTGCTGATCGTTCTTCGCTTGCTGGCTCTGTTGCTGCTGGTCCTTGGTCTGTTTTGATTGGTCGTTCTGATTCTGCTGTTGCTGTTGCTGTTTCTTGAGTTCCTCAAGCTGTTGTTTTACGAACTCGTAGTTGTGTTTGGCATCTGCATCGTTCGCATCAAGTTTCAGGCCGCTGACGTAATTCGTCAGCGACTGTTCCCATGCCTCTGATTTCTTGGATGGATCAGCGCTTTGCTCACCAAGGCGGAACAATGCATTGCCCATATTGTAGTAAGCCTGCTCCTGCAGCTTGAGATCCTGCGAATGGAGCGCTTCACCGAAATGCCTCGCTGCGGTGCTGAATTGCTGGTCGCGATATGCGGCTGCGCCCGCATTAAAGTGGAGGCGCGCGTCATCCGCGTTCTTCCGGAGCAGGTGTTCATATTCCTCGTAGGCCTTGGTGTAATTGCCCGACTTGTATTCACGAAGCGCCCCCGCTGTTGAGGCTCTGGCCGCAAGCGGTAGAAGCAGTAGAACGAACAATGCCGTCTGAGCAAGAACCGGCCTGGGCGGCTCTTTGTTCACTGCCACACTCCGTCGTTGCCTTTTGCGCTCCGGCAGGAGTATCTCTGCCGTTAACAGCAGAATCGCGAGCGCCAGTGGCCAATGGTATCTTTCGCGGGGACGCCTTACCCATTTCTCCTTGAAATCAGATTTCGGCAGCGGCGCGAGGAAACGGTCATAAAGCACGTCCATCGTGTCCGCACCGCGCAACGGCAGGTAATATCCGTCCGTCGTCGTGGCGATTTGCTGGAGCAACTGCTCGTTCAAATGCGACTTCACCACGTTGCCGTTCTCATCGCGAATATAGTCCGTCTGCCCGTTTGCAGTCTGCACGCGGAGTAATTCACCCGCTGCCGATCCAATGCCGATTGTGAAAACACGCACCCCGGCATCCGCGGCTTTGCGCGCCGCCTCCAATGCGCCGGAGTTTTGATCTTCGCCATCACTGAAAAGAACCAGCACTCTATGATTGTCTTCGCCCTTGAAGGATTTCACGGCAGTGTCGATCGCTTGGGCGATGGCTGTGCCACCTTCAGGAAGCGTGTTTACGTCCAGCAATTCGACACTTTGCCTGAACGCCGCATCGTCAATTGTCAGGGGACATTGCAGGAAGGCCGTTCCCGCAAAGGCAATAAGCCCCAGCCGATCAAATTTCGCCTGTTGCATCAAATCCAGCACGGCCAGTTTCGCGCGAGCCAGGCGATTCGGCGCGATGTCCTCGGCCAGCATGCTTTTGGAAGTGTCGATGGCCACCATGATGTCGAGCCCGCGTTGGCGGACCTCGTCCAGATCATATCCCCATTGCGGGCGAGCCAATGCAATTATCAGGCAAACGACCGCGCCAATGAAAAATCCAGCGCGGATCTTCTGTCGCGTGGGGGAGATGCCAGCAACCAGTTCGGACAGCAAACGAGTTTGCATGAACCGCATCATCAGCCTCTGCCGTGTCTTCCACGACCACCAGAAGAAGAGGGCCATGGCCGGCGCGAACAACAGCAACCACAAATAGTCCGGATACTCGAACGTCATGGTATCCTCCTCAGCAACGTGTGTCGGAACGTGATTTCGATGAGCAGCAAACCAAGCCCCGGTGGGATCAGATACGGAAATAGTTCATTGAACTGGGTAAACTTTTTCACTTCAGCCTCTGATTTTTCCAGTTTGTCGATCTCGGCGTAAATTGCCTGGAAGTGTTCCGTGTTGTCCGCGCGATAATATTTCCCACCGGTCAGCGCCGCGATTTTCTTCAGCGTATCCTCGTCCGGCAACAGCTCGGGCGAGAGCCTCATCTGTCTCACGACTTCGCTGTTGCCCACGCCAATCGTGTAAACCTTCACACCAATCGCCTTCGCGGCTTCGGCGGCGGTGATGGGATCAACTTCGCCCGCGTTGTTCTGGCCGTCGGTCATCAGGATCACGATCTTGCTTTTCGACTTCAACTCCCGGAGCCGATTGACGGCCGTGGACAGCGCCGAACCAATTGCGGTGTTGTCCTCAATCATGTGCAGGTGCAAACGGTCCACATTCCTCTGGAGAAAATCATGATCGAGCGTCGGCGGTGACGCGATGTAGGCACGCCCGCCAAATGCCACGAGGCCGATGCGATCACTGGGCCGCTTGGGAAATGAAACTCTCAGCACGGCCTTGGCCAGGTCGAGCCGGTTGACCCGGCGACCGTTCGCCACGAAATCCGGCACTTCCATGCTGCCGGAAAGATCAATTGCAACGACAATGTCCACGCCGCTGGCTTTTACCTGCGTCTCGCTTTTGGTGAGCCGCGGCTGGGCTAACGCGATGATGAATAACGCCAGTGCCAGCCAGCGAAGCGAGGCGAGAAACTGACCGGACCGCGAGCGCGTCACGTTAAGAACCGCACGCACGAGTTGCACGGACGAGTAAAGAAATGCAGGCGGCTGACCACGTTTCCCTTTCAACCACGCGAGCAGCGGAAGCAGCAAGAGCAGCAGCAGGAAATATGGAAGCGCGAAAGTCATGCTGCTGAAGTTTCGAGTGTCGGGTTCTGAGTTTCGGGTTGAGCCGGCTCGGGATTTGGTTCGGTTTCTTCGACGAGCCGCAATGCGGATTCATGCAGGCTCGCGCAGCTCTCGCTCGCCCGGCTCGTAGCGTGCGAACTTCACGAGATCGCATTGTTTCAAAAACTCGCCCAGGCTTTCCTTTTGGTCCGGCAGCAGCAAATCGGTTCCCTGCAACTCGTAAAGAAATTCCTCCGTTGTGCGTTCCGGAGCGCGGAAATTGAACCGCTCTTCCAGATAAAATCGGATCGTGTCTGAAACGGCGACGCAAAATGGTTTTGGGTGCGCGATCAAAGCGAGCGCGTCTTCCAGTCGTTGGCGTCGCGCGGACATGTGCCGGAATCAGCGGCGGCGCCGAGATGTGCACTTTGCGAGTCCGCCAGAATTTCCACGCGAGAAACGCCAGCGCTGCAACTGTCAGAATTCCCAGAACCATGCCAATCCAAATCCATCCGCTCGGAATTTCGACGGGGGGTTTGATGTCGTGCAAACCGGTTGAAGTTTGCGCTGCAGACGAAACGATGTTGGACGGGGAAGCCTGACTCATTTCTTCAACCTCGCAGACGGCGGCGTTCGCGCGTCTCAAAAAATTTTCCCATTGTCGCCGAATAGGACTGGTCGGTGCGCAACTGGATGGCATCAATCCCGGCAGAGCGGAAAAGGCGCGCGAGTTCCGCCTGGCTCCGCGCCTGTCGTTGAGCGAATGCCGCGCGCTTGCGCGCGTCACCGGTGCTGACCTCGACAATCTCGCCCGTTTCGGCGTCTTCGAGAACAATGCGCCCAATGTCCGGCAGCTCCAGTTCGTAGGGATCAGTGATTTGCACGGCCACAACATCGTGACGGCGATTCGCCTGGCGCAAGCATCGTGAACGATGCCTGGGCGAGTGATTCCAGCAGCATCATTTGCGGACGCAGTTGGCGTCCGCCACCCCGCCGAACGCGCGGGCGATCCGATAAAATCCGAAATCAATCACGCAATGGCTTTGTGAGCGGTCACACGCATCAGGAATTCCAGTGCGACATTTAAATCGGTGCCGCGCCGCTTCGGTTCAAAGAACAGCACTTCGCGGATGACGCGCAGGACGTGGCTGCGGCCTTTGCGCGGCGGGATGAATTTCTCCACCTCGTCGCTGAAGAGGATGAGGCCGACCTTGTCGTTGTTGCGGATGGCGGAGAAGGCGAGCACGGAGGCGATCTCGGCGGCGAGTTCGCGCTTGGACTGGTCGCGCGAGCCGAACAGGCCCGAGCCGCTCACGTCCACGACGAGCATGAGCGTGAGTTCGCGTTCCTCGACGAACTTCTTGATGAACGGATGATTCATCCGCGCGGTGACGTTCCAGTCAATCGCGCGCACGTCGTCGCCGGGCTGGTATTCGCGCACCTCGTCGAAGTTCATGCCCTGGCCCTTGAAGACGGAATGGTATTGGCCCGCGAGCGTTTCGGTCACGATGCGGTTCGTGCGCAGCTCGATCTGCCGGATTTTTTTGAGAATCTCGCGGGGAATCATGCGGCAACTATTGTGAATCAAAACCACCTTCTTCCGGTGGTTTGTGTGGTTTGAAAGAACTGACACGTCTTTTGCCCTCTGCAATTTGTTCCGCAGTGAGTTGGCTTTCAATAGTTGGCAATGCCTTCTTTGAGGCTGCGTCTCCTTGAGCGGCTGATAGACTGACCCATTTGTAGGCTTCTACTTCGTCTTTCACTATGCCCTCGCCGTAAAGATAGCAAACGCCGAGATTGAATTTTGCGGCAACATGGTCTTGCTCAACTGCGGCGCGAAACCACTTCACCGCTTCAATCTGATTCTTTTGAATGCCTTGGCCTTTGTAGCAGGCGACTCCGAGATTGTATTGCGCTCCGACATCACCTTGTTCAGCAGCTTTCCGATACCATTTCTCAGCTTCAACCAAATCTTTCGGGACACCAGTGCCTAGGGCGTAGCAAACGCCAAGATTCCTTTGCGCTCTCGCGTGGCCTTGCTCCGCAGATTTACGATACCAACGCACCGCCTCATGAAGGTTCTTTTCGACTCCCCACCCATTGTAGTAAGCAACGCCCAAGTTTGATTGAGCTTTCGCGTAATCTTTCTCGGCGGCTTTGCGATACAATTTGACTGCTTCGACAATATTCGTCTTCCACGCCTTCACCTCGCTCATAACAGACGCCGAGGTTATATTCGGCTTTGGCGTCACCTTGCTCTGCTGCTTTGCGTAGCCACTTGAGGGCTTCACTGAAATCTTTTGCCACGCCTTCGCCGTTGCAATAAATCAAACCGAGACCGCATGGGCTTTGGCGTCGCCTTGTTCTGCTTGGGTTTTGAGTTCGCCAATCATCTTGGAATCCGAGTTAGGTTGTTGCGCGGACGCGTTGATAATTGCAGCCAGCAGAACAGTCAGCAGTAGCCATTTCATTTGCTTGGCTTTCATACTATTCAAAGTTCACTTCAAAATAGCTAACCTTGTCCGTTCGACGTAACCAGAACGGCTCGCTATTACCAAGCTGCCGGGATAAGTCCTTAATCATTCGCTTGGCCGCCTTGATTGATTTCTCTCCTTCTTCCGGTGTCAAGCCGATTCGGTAAGAAAGGTCGGCACGCCGGGTGGTATCCAATCCTCACTTTTGGATTTGTAATGCACCAAGCGGTTTCGCAACTTCACCAATCGTGAAAACTTTGGAACGGTTCAGCGCCAACATCAAATCCAGTTAGACCGAGGAGCTTCGGAAGCGTAATCCATTTAGCTTCAAGAGATAATTCTTCAAACAACTCGAAGTGCTTGCCGGGAAGCCGTTCAATTCCTTGTCCGTTTATATGGGCTTCTAGCGCCCCCGCCGCCAGAATGTGAACGAGAGCCAATGCTTGCAGGACAGGTGCGTGCGCCACTCCCAAGTCGTTTTCAGCTGACTCCAGGCAGATTGAGATTGGCTCAAGCTCATCATACGCTGCATGGCTGTTGCCGTTGTGCTTTTCGAGAATGTAATCGCGCCGTTGATTAAGCCGCTCCACTTTTCCCATCGCCTTTTCGACCGTGCCTCTTCCCTTCGTGGCTCGCTCGAAAGCCTGCTCCGCCGCGTTTAGATACATTGCATCAACCATCAGCGATAAATGCGCTGTAATTAGAGGTATGTTGAGCGGGTCATCCATTTTTCGTTCGTTGCGAATTCTTCATTCTACATTCTTGCGACTTCGGCATTCGTTTCTCACGGCACGGGCAGTTCATCAAAGATTTTCTGGATGACCGTTTCGCTGGTTTTTTCCTCGGCCTCGGCTTCGTAGGTGATGGCCACGCGGTGGCGCAGCACGTCCATGCCGATGCTCTTCACGTCCTGCGGCGTGACGTAGCCGCGGCCTTTCAGGAACGCGTAGGCCTTGGCCGCGAGCGTCAGGGCGATGGTCGCGCGCGGCGACGCGCCGAGCTGGATGAAATCCTTCACCGCGATCTTGTAATGGTCCGGGTCGCGCGTGGCGCAGACGAGGTCCACGATGTAATCCTTCACCTTGTCGTCCACGTAAATGTCGTTGATGACTTCGCGCGCCTTGAGGATTTGCTGCGGCGTCGACGACGGCGCTGCGCGGTGGGCGTGCCGGACGTTCGCGCCATGAGTTCGAGGATCTGCCGCTCCTCGGCGCGCGTCGGGTAGCCGATCTTGAGCTTGAGCATGAAGCGGTCAACCTGCGCCTCGGGCAGCGGATACGTGCCTTCCTGTTCGATGGGATTTTGCGTGGCGAGCACGAGGAACGGTTCGTCGAGCTTGAAGGTCTGGTCGCCGATGGTGACCTGCTTTTCCTGCATGGCTTCGAGCAGCGCGCTCTGCACCTTGGCGGGCGCGCGGTTGATTTCGTCGGCGAGGACGAGGTTGGCGAAGATCGGGCCTTTGCGCGTGGTGAAGCCGCCGGATTGCGGATTGTAAATCTGCGTGCCGATGACGTCGGCGGGCAGCATGTCGGGCGTGAATTGCAGGCGCGAGAACTTCACGTGCATGCAGTTGGCCAGCGATTTCACGGCGAGCGTCTTCGCCAGGCCGGGCACGCCTTCGAGGAGGACGTGGCCGTTGGCCAGCAGGCCGATGACCAGCCGCTCGGTCAGATAATTCTGGCCGACGATGACTTTGCCGAGTTCGTTAAACAGCGGGCGCGTGAAGGCGCTCGCTTCCTTGACCGCTTCGTTGATGGCGTTGATTCCTGTGCTCATTGTTGATGGAAAATTTACGGAAAGACAGACAACGAATCCAGCCGGAGTGTTCAAAGCGGAATCCGCAGATTTCGCTGATTAACGCAGATGAACCGATAAAATCCAAATTTGCGAAAATTGGCGCAATTTGCGGATTCTAAAACCGATTCTTCGCCTCTGCGATGTCGCGTGCGATCTGCGCTTTGAGTTGGTCAAGCGAAGCAAACTTTGTTTCATCCCGCAGTTTGGCAGCAAACGTCACTTCCATCTCCCGATCGTAAAAGTCGCCGGAAAAATCCAACACGTGAACTTCAAAGCGAACTTCGGGCGTCGGGCTTTTCAGCGTCGGGCGATGGCCGATGTTCAGGACAGCCCGATAAGCTTTTCCGGCAATCATTGCGCGCGCAGCATAAACCCCGTTCGGCGGCAAAACCAAACCGGTGACGTCGAGGTTCGCTGTCGGAAAGCCGAGCTTGTGTCCAAGTTGATCACCGGGAACGACGTTGCCCGCGACGGTGTAAGGCCGACCGAGCATCTGGCTGGCGATCGAATTCGCCCACTCGGATCGCCTCACGAATGCGCGTGCTGCTGACTATTTGTCCATCCAGTGTTACCGCGGGCATGCCGCGCACCGCGAAACCGAGTTCGTCACCGAGCCTTCTGAGCAGCGCGACATTGCCGCTGCGTTTGTGGCCAAACGTGAAGTCCGCGCCGACGCAAAGGGAACGAAGATTGCCTGCGTTGCGCGCCAGACCCCGGATGAACTCCTCACCCGACTGTTCGCTGAACTGTTTGTTGAATTGAATCAACAGCGAAGCATCTGTCCCGAGTGATTCGATTGCGCGAATTTTTTCGCGAGCGGATAAATCAATGGCGGAACACGGGACGGCGCAACAATTGCATTCGGATGGCGGTCGAACGTGAGCACAGCGGCCAATGCATCCTGCTGAGCGTGCGTCCGCGACTGTTTGCCGGATGATTTGCTGATGGCCGAGATGCACGCCGTCAAAGAAGCCAATGGCGAGGCAAACGTTCTTGTCGTCTGCCGAAAGCTCGGTTGCGGCATGGACACTTTCATGCGTTAAAACTCTGAATCGTCATACCACCACGGAGCGGTGTTTCATTTCGATTTACGATCTACGATTCATAGGCACGGATATTTCAACCCGCGGCCAATTTGAGAAATGGAATCACGCGCGCTTCCAATTGAGTCTGGGTAAGCTGCATTAACTCATCCAGCGGCATCGCTTCGGCAACATCAAACTTCCCCGAGACAACGCGCCGCAGCGACGCCAGGTGCGCGCCACACCCGAGTTTCTGCCCCAGATCATGCGCGATGCTGCGGACGTACGTTCCTTTGGTGCAGACGACCCGGAAATCGCCGATGGGCTCCTGGTAACTCGAAAAACGAAACGTGTAGATATGAATCAGCCGCGGCTCACGTTGCACTTCCACCCCTTTGCGCGCCAGTTTGTAAAGCGGCACTCCATCCTTCTTTATCGCGGAAACCATCGGCGGTGTTTGCATCTGATCGCCGACGAACTCCGTCGCCGCGCTGTTCAGTTCATCCAGAGTCAGCGGAGGCACGGGCAAAGAGGCAACCAACTCGCCATCTGCGTCATAGCTGTCGGTGGATTCGCCGAATTTCATCGAGCCTTCGTACGTTTTGTCGTCCGACATCAACTTTTCCGAAAGCTTTGTGCCGCGACCGAGCACGATAATGAGCAGACCGGTCGCATTCGGATCGAGCGTTCCACAATGGCCGACCTTTTTGATACCGAAACGCCGGCGAATGGCATCCACGACATCGTGCGACGTTGGGCCGGCGGGCTTATCGATTAACAATGCGCCATCCAGGGGAGAGAATTCCTGCATAATCGGGCCAACCCTATTTTCGCCAGTGCGCTGGAGATGAGATGCTCATTCGGAACGGCAGTCACTCTTACTTGATCTTGTGCAACTCCCGCTTCACGGCAGCGATGACTTTGCGTTGCGCTGAAAGCGGATTCCCTCGAATTCGCGCGCCCGCAGCAGCCTGATGTCCTCCGCCACCGAACTGCGCCGCGATTTCATTGACGTTCACCTTATCGCTCTTGGAGCGAAGGCTGATGCGCGTCAGGTCCGGTTCAATTTCCTCAAACACGCATGCGATCACAACCGGCTCAATCGCACGGATGTGATCGATCAGACCTTCGGTATCGTCGCTGCTTGCGCCGGACCGGACGAAATCCGATTTCTTGAGCCAGAAGTAGGCGATCTGGTTTTGGTGCGTCAGCCGGAAATGGCTGTAGATGTGTTTCAGCAAACGGGCACGAGAGAGTGGATACGACTGGTAAACTTCGTCGCAGATTTTCGCCAGATTCGCACCGCGCCGGACCAAATCACCGGCGACGTGATAGGTGCTGGGTTGCGTGCTTGGATATTGAAAAGAGCCGGTATCCGTTGACACCGCAGTGAAGAGACAGTCCGCTATTGGACGCGTGATGGGCCACCTGGCGGCGGTGAGGAGCCGAAAAATAAGTTCTCCGCTGGAAGGCTCGCGCGCGGAAACCCAGTTGATGTCACCGTAACGAGTATTGCTCGCGTGATGATCGATGTTGATGAGGGTTTTCCGGTCAGAAACGCATGGGGCCACTGTGCCGAGTCGCTCAAAGCTGGCGCAGTCCGTCGCGATGACGCAATCGAATTGCTGCTGACGTTTGGGCTTTTGGTAAAGATGGTCGGGATCGAGAAAGGCATACTTCCGCGGAATCTCGTCCTCGTTCCAGCAAACGATTTTCTTGTCCTGTGCCTTGAGTGCAAGAGCGAGACCCAGTTGTGAGCCGACGCAGTCGCCATCCGGTCGGACATGGCCGACAATGCAGAATGTTTGGCATTGGCGGACCTCTTCCAAAATACGATCAATGATCTTCGGATATGTTTTCATTCAGGCTCCGCCGGAATTCACCCTGGTGGTTACCCTGACCGGCAGCATGGTCGAATCATTCGGTTGTGGTGCGCTCGTCCTTCTCCAGCTCTTCGATGATTTCGAGGACTCGATTGCCGCGCACGACGGAATCATCCAGCATAAAACGAAGCTTCGGAGTGTACTTCAGAACGACGGCGCGTGCCATCAGGTCCTGGATCCGCAAACGGTGCCGGGCCAAGGCGGAAAAGCCCCGCTTCTGCTGCTCGGCACTGCCAAGGACGCTGATGAACACGGTAGCGTTTTTCAAATCACCCGCCACGTCCACGTCATTCACCGTAACCAGCCCAGCCTCGCTGACCGGCAATTCCTGACGGATCGCCTCGCCAATCGCTCGCTTGAGCAATTCACGGACTCGTTGGATTCTAAGAGAAGACATCTTTAAAAGTTTGAATCGTTACCTCATGCGCCTTCAAGCCATCGGCGGCTTCCGCCACGTAAAGACGCAACGATTCACGGTGCACCAATGTTCACAATTTCTGAGCAATCTTCTCTACTGTGTAGCACTCGATAGCATCTCCGATCTGGTATTCGCTGAAGCCTTCGATTCGAATGCCACATTCCATGCCTGCGCGGACCTCGTTCACTTCGTCCTGGAAGCGCCGCAGCGATTGTGTCAATCCCTCATAAATGATTTCCTTGCGGCGTCGCACCCGCACTTTGCCTTTGGCAATGCGTCCGCTGGTGATCACACAACCGGCGACGGGCGCGCCTTTGGAGAGCTCGAATATCTTCCGCACATCCGCCGAACCGATGACGAGTTCCTTCAAGATTGGCTCGAGCAAACCCGCCATTGCCTCTTTAACCTCGTCAATCAGCTCGTAAATGATCGCGTACAGTTTGATTTGAACGCCTTCGTGTTTGGCCTTGTCGGACACGCCGCTGTCCACTCGCGTATGGAAACCGAGAATGACCGCGTTGGAAGCCGCAGCGAGCGCCACGTCGGAATCGGTAATTGTGCCAACAGCGCTGTGAATGACTTCGAGCGAAACCTTCTCCGATTCAATCTTCTTGAGAGCGTCCACAATGGCCTCGACCGAACCTTGCGCGTCCGCCTTGACCACCACTTTCAGCACCTTGCTCTGTTGTGATTCAAGAGTGGCGAAAAGGTTTTCAAGCGTGACCTTGGCCCGCGCCGCCTCCTGTCCTTGCGCCCTTGCTTCCTGAATCCGTTGCTCGCTCAGTTCGCGCGCGGCCCGCTCGTCTTCCACGACGCTGAATTCCAGCCCAGCGTCCGGCACGCCATTCATTCCGAGCAATTTCACCGCGACGGAAGGCCCCGCTTCTTTGAGGCGCTTGCCTTCTTCATTGATCAGTGCGCGGACTCGACCGTAATACTGGCCGCAAATCACAACGTCGCCGACTCGCAAGGTTCCCTTTCGCACGAGCACGGTCGCCGTCGGACCACCAGGCTCCAAACCGGATTCGATGACATTGCCTTTCGCGCGGCGATTTGGATTGGCCTTCAGCTCCAGCAGGTCAGCCTGGAGCAAAATCATTTCGATGAGCTTGTCCACACCCTGTTTGGTCAGCGCGGAAACATCCACATAGATCGTGTCGCCGCCCCAATCGTCCGGTACGAGACCTTTGTCCTGCAACTGCTGGCGGACCTTTAACGGATTTGCATTGGGATGATCGATTTTGTTGACCGCGACCAGAATCGGGACCTTTGCGGCTTTGGCATGGCTGAGCGCTTCCAGTGTCTGAGGCATGACGCCGTCGTTGGAGGCGACTACCAAAACAACAATGTCCGTGACGTTCGCGCCGCGCGCGCGCATCGAACTGAACGCCGCGTGGCCGGGGGTGTCGAGGAACGTGACTTGAGCCAGTTCGTCTTTGCGTTCGGGATGTGGGAAAGAGATCGTATAGGCGCCGATATGCTGCGTGATTCCGCCGGCTTCACCAGCAGCGACATCGGATTTGCGAATCACGTCGAGAAGCGTCGTCTTGCCATGGTCAACGTGGCCCATGATGGTGACTACGGGCGCGCGCGGTATTAAGTCTTCCGGCTTATCCTCGATATCGAGCTCAACTTTCTTGACCGGGGCATGAACGGTTCCGCCTCCGCGCTCGCGTTTTTCGACCTCGAAACGGTATCCATAATTCGCACAGACCTTTTGCGCCGTTGTTTCGTCAATGGCTTGATTAACATTGGCAAAAACGCCGAGCTTCATCAGGTCGCCAATGATGATGAATGGTTTCTGTTTGAGCTGTTCGGCAAGATCGCGAACCACAATGGGCGGCTTTATGGAAATCACCGTGGCGTCCGGCGGCAATACGACCTTGGGTGCGGCTTCAGTGGGTTTTCCTGCGGAGGTCTTTTGCGCTCCGCCTGACTTCCCGGGAGGAACTCCCGGGGCAGCCGCTCCGCCCCGCACACTGCGAATGTCGCCGCGCTTGGTGAACTCAGTTCTGCTCGGCTCCACTCTTCGAGCAGGTGCGCCCGCAAATCTGCCAACAGACTTGTCAGGCGCTTTAGGCGCAGGTTTCTGCGGTAATTGAATAAATCCGATCTTCTCTCCAACTTTCGGACCCGGAGGAGGTGGCGGTGGCGCTGGAGCGGGTTTGGCGACCGGTGGTGGCAAGGGCGGGGGAGCGGACGGCGGTGGTTCGGCGACGATTTTCTCCGGTTCGGCAATTTCTCGGTTCTTGGCTTCAACCACAGGCGGCTCTGCTTCGAGAGTGGCGGTGGCAGTCACCGGTCCCTGAGGCGTGGGCTGGGTTTCCGGCGGTGGTGCTGAAACTACAACGATCGGTTGAACCGCAGGTGGCGATTCGGGAGCGGCGGATGCCGGCTGCGGCGCAGGAGTATTTAGTTCGGGATGGTCTTTTCGAAGCTGTTCTTCAAGGTACTCAGCCGTGATCTTATCGAGCGAACTCGATGCTACTCGCGCTGCGGCTATGCCCAGCTCTTTTGCCTTGGAGAGAACTTGTTTGTTCTCCAAGCCGAGCTTCTTTGAAATGTCGTAAATACGAACGGGCATACTCTATTGTTTCATTGAACTGCATTTTGTGCAGCTACGCTGCGGCAGCATTATCTCCGCCTAATTGAATCTGCCGCCGCTTGGCTTCGTCACGCGCCGCATTCATGACGAGGACAGCCTGTTCACCGATTTGCGGAATGCCGGCCAAATCGGTTTCGTCAGCCAGCAACAGGTCTTCAAGCCGCGTCAGCCCGGCATGTACCAGTGCGTCGGCCTGGTCGCGAGTAATTCCGGGAATGGCAGCCAGCAATTCCACCGCTTCGGCAACCTTCTCTTCGAAGCCCTTGGTCACCACTATTTCGGGCTCGATGTCCACCTGCCAGCCGGTCAGTTTCGATGTGAGCCGCGCGTTCTGTCCGCGTTTGCCAATTGCCAACGAGAGCTGATCTTCGCTCGTGATGATTTTAACGCGCTTGTTGGCTTCATCGATCTCGAAGTTCTTCAGTTTGGCGGGTGAAAGCGCGTTCGTGATGAAATTGCGGACGTTCGGATCCCAACGGATAATATCTACCTTCTCGTTATTAAGCTCGCGGACAATATTTTTCACCCGCTGGCCGCGCAATCCAACACATGCGCCGACTGGATCCACCTTTTCGTCGCGAGTCCAGACAGCCAGCTTCGTGCGGAAGCCTGGCTCGCGTGCAATACCTTTGATTTCAATGGTGCTATCGTTGATTTCCGACACCTCGAGCTGGAAAAGCTTGATAACGAACCGTGGGTCAGCCCGGGACAGGATGATTTCCGGACCGTGAGGACCTTGTTCTACTGCCTTAACATAACAACGGATGCGTTCCCCGGTCTGGTATTCCTCTGTGGGAACGCGCTCGCGATTCGGAAGCAGCGCCTCATATTTACCTAAATCGACGATTACGTCCGATCTTTCGAATCGTCGAACTGTGCCGCTTATAATATCCCCGACGCGATCTTTGAACTCGGTAAAGATCAAAGCTTTTTCAGCCCGGCGTATCTGTTGCATCAACGCCTGTTTGGCGTACTGTGCAGCGATTCGCCCAAAACCGGTAGGCGTGACTTCCACCTCCAGCTCTTCACCCACTTGGGCATCAGCCTTGATGCGACGTGCGTCAAAGACGGAAATCTGGTCATGCTTGGATGCCACCTGGGTAGATACCACAAGCTTCGCGAAAGCTTTGATATCACCGGTCTTAGGTTCTATCACAACGCGCAATTCGCGCGCTGGGCCGACGGCTTTCTTGGCGGCCGTCAGTAGCGCTTCCTGTACAGCGGACATCAGGACATCGCGACTGATGCCCTTTTCCTTTTCCCAGTATTCCAAGACTGCCAGAAAGTCGGCATTCATAGAGCGTTACAAGAACGGGAGTCCCACGAGGGGAACAAAAAAGTCGGCAAGCTTTAATCTTCCGACTTTGGCGCGCTGGCAGGCCAGCAAATCTTTACCGTTCTCCGCTACGATAAGTTTTTCGCAAGAAGGCGTCAAGCCGCAATTCCGCGCGGTCTCACGGACACTGCGATGCTTTCCTTGTGGACGTCCAGACCGATGTAGTGCACGATTTTTTCACGAGCTTTTGGTTTCGCTGTGATCAAGGGCCCAGCTTCATGCCGGGTTTCAGAGCGCCGCTGATCGGAACCAAAAGGATTTTATGAAAGAGACGAATCGTTTATTGCAGAAAGCGGGAGTTTGTTTTGCTGTTACGCTGGCCGTTGTTTTGATTGCGGGCTGCCAATCGAGCAAGGAACAGAGCACTGCAACCACCACACCTGCCTATGCCGCACCCGCAGCCACCCCAGCCCAGTCTGCTGCTCCGGGAGCGGTCACTCCCGCAGCCGTGCCCGCGACGACGTCTTCAACCGTCGCATCTGTCACTCCTCCGGTTCGCATCAAGGCCGGCGTCACCGACAAGATGACGGATTCCGCAGGCAACGTGTGGCTGCCGGACGAGGGTTACATCGAAGGAGAGACTTACGAGGCGCCTGACGCCGAGATTTCCAACACAAAGGATCCCGCACTTTATCGCACGGAACGATTTAGCATGGCGGGCTACTCTTTTGCCGTTCCCAATGGCAAATACACGGTGAAACTCCATTTCGCGGAGATTTACTCGGGCATTAGCGGTCCGGGTGAGCGGGTGTTTTCCTTCAATGTTCAAGGGCAGGAGTTCAAAGATTTCGACATCTGGGCCAAGGCCGGCGGTTCCAACAAGGCCTACGTTCAAAGCGTGGATGTGGACGTGACCAACGGCAAATTGAACATCACGTTCACGCCCAACGTGGAGAATCCCAAGATCAGCGCGATTGAAATTTTGCAGCGGTCTTGAACTGGCAACGGTTGGCCATCGCCCAAGGCTCAATTCAGGACGAGGAATTCAGTCGCCTTAGGGGTTTTCGAGTTTCTGTCCTTATGCGTTCGGCGGTGGCAAAATTTCCAGTCCGTATTTCTTCGCTATCTCTATCACGTGCGGGATGTTCTGCTGTTGCTGTGAAGTCATCGCGCCGATTTCCTCAAAGAAGCCCTCGAAACCGGCAGGCGTGATGATGCACATGAGCCTGCCGGGCGTTTTGCCGAGATAGCGATAGGTGTGTACCACGCCGCGCGGCGCAAAGAGAGTCGAACCCGGTTTGGCGAGAATTGTTTTGCCGCCGGCCGTGAACTCATATTCGCCTTCGAGAATTTGAAACGTCTCGTCCTCGCGATGATGAATGTGCGGCGGCGGCCCGCCACCGGTCACATCGTGCGATTCCACAACACTGACTGCGCCGTTGGTATCGTGACCGTGAATCCGAATGACCATTGGAATGCCAAGGACGTTCACCTTCTTGCCGCCGTTTGACGGAACTTGGACAGGGTTCATGGAAGCGATGGTCTTCAGCCGTGAATAGGTTTGCAAGGCAACAAACTTGCCTGGTCCGCGGAGTAGCGCGTGAAGGAAATATTCAGCGGCGCGGCGTTTTGCCGAAGCGATAGTGAAGATTTTCAGGCGCGCCACTTCGCTGCGCTTGGTTTTGCCATCAATTCGAACTACGTTTCTCCTGTGCAGCCCGACATCAAATCGCAAACGCAGGAAGAGTTGGAACTCCAGTTCAAGGAGTGGAGCGAGCCTGCGTATCGCGTCACGCAATTGCTGAAATGGCTGTACGCCGAGCGCGTGACGGATTGGGACGCGATGACGAACCTGCCCAAGGCGCTTCGCGGAAAACTTCGCGCGCACTATTCGCTACGCTCGCTTGAACTGGTCCGTAAACAAGGTTCGCGCGACACGACTCAGAAATTTCTATGGCGACTCGACGATCGTTCGCTCATCGAGAGCGTCCTGATTCCCGCCAATCCAGCGCTTTACGGTGAGGAAAGCGACCGACACACGCTTTGCATTTCCACCCAGGTCGGCTGCGCGTACGGCTGCAAATTCTGCGCGAGCGGACTCGAAGGATGGAAACGAAACCTGCGCGTTGACGAAATCGTCGAGCAGGTGATCGCGGTTGAGAGATGGAGTGTCCAGCGTCCAGAGTTCAGAGTTGGAGGTTTGGAGTTGAATGAATGCGGAACTCGGAACCTTGAACTTCGAACCCGTTTCACTGACAACATTGTCGTGATGGGCATGGGCGAACCGCTGGCGAATTACGACAACCTGGTCAAAGCGCTCAAGATTCTGAACGCGCCGTGGGGCGGCGGCATTGGCGCGCGGAAGATTACCGTTTCGACGAGCGGGCTCGCTCCGCAGATTCTCCGGCTCGCGGATGAACGCCAGCAGTTTCGCCTCGCGATTTCCCTGCACGGCGCCACCGATGCGACGCGCAGCCGCATCATGCCGGTCAATCGCAAATATCCGCTCAAGGAACTCACCGCCGCGTGCGAGTATTACCAGCAGAAAAAAGGGCGGATGATTACTTTCGAATACATCCTCATCGCCGGTGTGAACGACGGCATAGACCAGGTCGAACCGCTTGCGAAGCTTGCCCGTCGGCTGAACGCCAAGGTGAATCTCATTCCGTACAACAAAGTGGAAGGTTTGCCGTGGGAACGGCCCGACGAACGGTCGCAGGAAAAATTCCTGAGCGAACTCAAGAAGCGCAAGGTTGCCGCAACGCTCCGTCGCGAAAAGGGCCATGACATCGACGCGGCGTGCGGACAGTTACGGTTGAAGATGGAGCGCGAGTTGGCAACGACAGAACCGCAGGCCATGACGGCGGGTCGGAGGACCTAATCCATCCTGACGGAGGTCATCGCCATTCCGATCTGATGCTTGTTCAGCACAAATCCAGACTTGCGGAACCGCTAATTTCGCCGAATATACGCGATAAGGATTTGAGAACTGCGGGCGTGAGGAAAGCGTTCGGGCGTGCTCTAATCCAGTCAAAGCACAATGCCGACGACGAAAGGACGAAATTATGAAGCCCCATGCGCGCGCTCTGCAATCGTTCGCGAGAAAGCTCTCGCTGCTCCTCATGTTCCGCGGCGCGGTGCGCTGGACCACCATCTGGTTCTTCCTTTGGGGCGTCGTCGTGCTCGCGACGAGAATTTCTGGCGTCGCGAAGCAATCGCACGCTGTTGCTCGGCCTGCTCGGTTTCGTTCCCTTGGCGGCGATTGTTGCCGTTCGCGAACATCGCCGGCGCGCGAGCATCGCCAAGATCCGCGCCACGTACGACCGCTTCAATCAATGCGGCGGCATGATCATGGCCGAGGAAACCGCAGACATGAGCGCGTGGCAGGCGACGCTTACCGCACGTCCTCGGCTCCGGCGCTGCGCTGGCGCGGCGGACGCGCATTCGGATTGCTCGGCCTTTCCGCAGTATTCGTGGCGGTGGCGCTTTATCTTCCCATCCGTTTGACGGCGCTGACTGGTCCGCGTCCGCTGGAAATTGGCCAGCTTGTCGGCGAATTGCGCGCGGAAGTCACCACGCTTGCGCAGGAAAAAATTCTTGAGCCGAAGCAGGCCGAGGATTTGCAGAAGCAACTCGCCAAACTGAAGGAACAATCCTCCGGCCTTGATCCGAACAAAACCTGGGAGGCGTTGGACCACATGAAGGAAGCCAATTCCGAACTGGCCAAACGCGCGGGCGAAGAGGCGTTGAACAAGATGTCCACGCTGGGCGCGGCGGAAACGCTCGCCAGCGCGATGAACTCCGCCGCGGACGCGGGCATGAACGCGGACACCGCCACGCAGGCCGCGCGCGACGTCGCCGCGATGTTGAAATCCGCGAAGCTGGAGGACGGCCTGCTCAAAGGCGAAATCCCGCCGGAGTTGCTGTCGCAGTTGGATGGATTGAACAAGGAGGAACTGGGAAAACTGCTTTCCGCGATTCAATTCAACAAAATCAATCTCGGCAAGGCAATGACGAACCTCGCGAACCTGAGGCTCATTGACGCGAAGCTGCTCTCGCAATGCCAGAACGCAGGCCAGTGCAACAACACCAACGCGCTGGCGGCGTTTCTCTCCACTTGCACCAACGCGAGCCAGTGCAATCTCGCGTCGCTCTGCTACGGTCGGGGCGGACCGGGCGGCGGCGGCGGCACGGGACCGATGACATGGCAGGAGAAATCGTCGGAGGACAATTTGAAGTTCAAAGAAGATGTGCTTCCGCCGTCAGCGCGCTTGTCCGACGCGCAATTTGTCGGCGTGAGCCGCGCGGCGCCGGATTTGAGCGGCGAAGAGGTGGTCGCGAGTCACGGCGCGCTGGCCAGCGCCCAAGGCAGCGGCGGCGGCGCGAACGCGCAGGTGATTTTGCCGCGAGCACCGCCAGGCCGTGCAGAAGTTTTTCAAGCGGGAAGAAAAGTGAACATTCAATGCTCAGCGTTCAATCTTCCACTCCCGATATGCGGATTCTAATTGGAGGTTAGGGGCACCTATGCGATATCCTGTGCCTCGTATTATATTCGAGTTGATCGCGCCTTCGGCGCTGGGTGGCTTCTTCTTCGCATGTTTGGCTGTTGTCGGTGCCCACAACATGGGTGAGTTCCTTATTGGAGCTGGCGCTGCAGTCGTCCTTGCCATGCGCGCCTGCATTATCCAATCCATTTGTTGCACGGCTTTCATTGAGATTGCGTACTGGAGAGGGCTGAAGGCAGGCTAACCGGAAGCAGGCGGCTTACGTGGGACTGGCGATATTCAGCAGCGCGTCTCTCGTGTTGATATCCGATCCACGCGATTGGACCACAGCTTTGGTATTCGGCGCCATCGGCGGTGCGGCTGGATTGTTTGTAGGTTTGGCAGTTCGATGGTGTCAGCGTCGAGCAGATGCGAAGGCACTTAATAATTCGCAGCAAGCAACAGCTGCCACGCCAGGCAACTGACCGATTAATGAAACTCGAACGTCGTCGTTGCCGCTCAGGTCTAGCTCCGGCCGCCGTATCTTGAGCGCTGAATGTCGAATGTTTTCCCTAATCTATGCCTGACACCATCCTGAAACCAGAAGAACTCGCGCCTGCGACCGAACTGACACGCAAAACCCTCGAGCAGCTTGACCGCATTCTGCTCGGCCGAAAGGAGCTTCATCGGCTCGTGCTCATTGGCATTCTCAGCAAAGGCCATGTGTTGCTCGAAGGCGTGCCCGGCCTCGGCAAGACCGCGCTGGTGCGCACCGTCGGCGCAATTCTGCGGCTCGACTTCAAGCGCGTGCAATTCACGCCCGACCTCATGCCCGGCGACATTCTCGGCACGCACATTCTTCAGCAGACGGAATCCGGCAAGCGCGAACTCGTGTTTCAGCCGGGGCCGGTGTTCACGAACATTCTGCTGGCGGATGAAATCAATCGCGCGTCGCCGAAGACCCAATCAGCGCTGCTCGAAACGATGCAGGAAAATTCCGTGACGCTGCTCGGCACGACGCGGATGTTGCCGCAGCCGTTCTTCGTGCTCGCGAGCCAGAACCCCATCGAACTCGAAGGCACCTATCCGCTGCCCGAAGCGCAACTGGATCGTTTTCTCTTCCGCCTGCTGTTCGACAACGTGGATACCGAGGTGCTGGACCGCATCATTTCCGAGCGGCGCCGCGGCGAACTGCCGGAGCCGACCTGGCAAATGGAGCGCGCCCAACTGGAATCGTTGTTTCAAATCATGGGCCGCATCTATCTGCCGCGGCCAGTTTCGCGTTACGTCGCCCGGCTGGTTTCCGCGACGCATCCGGGCGCGCAGGAAGCGACGGAAGCCGTCACGCGCTACGTTTCCTACGGCGCTTCTCCGCGCGCGGCCATTGCCATTGCCGAGGCAGCGCGGGCGCACGCGCTGCTTTCCGGCCGGCCGACGGTTGGCTTCGAGGATGTGAAGACCGTCGCGGAACCGGTGTTGAACCATCGCCTGCTGCTGAATTATCAGGCGCGGTTCGATCGCATGACGCCGTCGCAACTCGTGCGGCAATTGCTCGGGCAACTGGACGAGACCGGCCTGAAGCTGCCCGGCGACGTGGAATTGCAGCCGGCATGATGGCGAAGCTGAAGACGAACATGGAGGATAAAGGATCGAGAATGGGATCCTGCACCCGGTTTCGATCCTCCATCTTCCATTCTCTATTCTCATTGAAACATGCCGCAATCGTTTCGATTTGTTGTTTTGCCCTTTCCGCGACGCGCAGTTTCGCCGCCGAGCGGTTTGGCGACATCACGGTCGCGCCGCAGTCGCTCAGTGTCGGTGAAACCTTTCATGGCTATCACGAGTTCCGCGTGCTGCTGCAAAACGAATCCACCAAGGATACCCATCGCGTCACGTTGATTTATCCCGACCGCGCGTTCAGTTACGGCAATTCCATCAGTCGCATGTCGCGCACGGTGGTGCTTGCACCGGCGTCTCAAGCGCTGGTCTCGCTTTGGCAACCACCGCTTCCCGCGAACGGCAGCGGGAATTACCGCGTGGTTGTCGACGACGAAGTGGCTGGAACGGTGCCCGGTGGCTGGGGTGCTCCGCCACATGGCGCGCGGTGCCGGATATGGCGGTGGGACGCCTGCGGCGATTTTGGTCAGCCGGAGTTTGAACTACGATGAAGTCGCGCGCGCGATGAAATCGGACAACACTGCGTTCTCGGCAAAAATGGCGACCGGCCCGCCCGATTCTGGCGGACGCCGCGGAATGGTGCCGACCGCCTGGACTCCCGATTCATCAAAGCCGGGGCCGCACTGGATCGAGCTTGATTACGACACGGCCGCTCGCCGCGGACCATGTGCGGGTTTATGAGACGACCACTGGGTTCGCAAGCTCTGGAGAAATTATGCTGATCGGAATCTCCGGCACTAACCTTGTTCGAATTCCGTTTTCCGGGCCAGCCGGCAATCCGCCACCCGGGCGAAGGTCTGGACCGGTCCGCCCCTTGCGAGAGCTTGCATTTCCGCTGACCTCCGAGCCGGTGAAGACGGTTCGGATAGATTTCAACTCTATCTATGCCGGCTCCGGTATTGACGCGGTGGAACTGGCCGGGCCATCCGGAAGCGCTTGGGCCTCCGGTGCGCACGCGAGCAGCGAAGCCCCAAGAGGAGGTGGCACTTATTCTCCGTACGGCTCTGCGCCGAGCGTTCCCGGCTCCGAACCGCTGGCGATGATTCGTTCCGAAACTTCCGTTTCCGAATGGAGCGATGCATGGCTTTCCTATTCATCGTTCGACGCCATTGTTTTGAATGAGAGGGATATCAGCGCGGCTCCGCCTGCGGTCCTCACCGCGTTATGGCGTTACGCCGAATGCGGCGGAAATCTGGTTTTGCTCGGCGGAGGCGCGCCGCCGCAACCATGGCACGTTTCGACCAGGACCACTTTGGAAGGCGGCCAGTGCTTCGATATGGGTTTTGGTGAATGTTACGTTTTCAAGAATGATACGCCTTCCGCGGCGTCAGCGGCGGACATGAAGATTGTCATGGATTCAGTCAACAGTTTCGCACGGTACTGGCTGGCGTTGCCGGATGAAGCCGGAGCCAACGTATCATTTCCCGTCGTGGAGAACTCTCGCATTCCCGTCCGCGGCACGGTGTTCATCATGCTCGCGTTCGTCCTTGTCATTGGCCCCGTCAATCTGTTCGTGTGTTCCAGACTCAAACGGCGCACATGGCTCTTGTGGACGATCCCCGCAATTTCGTTTGCCACCTGTCTGTTGGTCTTTGCCTACAGCCTGCTGCGCGAAGGTGTGACTCCGGATGCTCGCATCGAAGGTTTGACACTGCTCGATCAGGTCAATCGCCGCGCGGCGACGCTGGGGATGACCGCATTTTATTGTCCGCTCACGCCGAGCCAGGGACTCTTGTTTGATTTTGATACCGAAGCCACACCGCTGGTCGAGGCGTCAGATCATCGCTTTGGCCGCAGCACCGGAACGCCGCGCGAGCTCGACTGGAGCCAGGGCCAGCACCTTCAACGCGGATGGGCCATGGCTCGGGTGCCGGCACATTTTCTTTTGCGCAAGTCGGAAACGCGGCGCGAGCGGCTTCAAATCGAAAATGCCAATGGACAGTTAGCGGTTGTGAACGGGTTGGGCGCATCGGTTCGTTCTCTTTGGCTCGAGGATTATTCCGGAAAAATCTATACGGGCGCGAACATTGCCGGCGGACAGCGCGAGAATCTTTCCGCGTCGCCGCAAAACTCCGGCGCGGGTGGCGGCACGAAGACCGTACGTGCGCTTTTCGGGCAGGTGGGTTCCAGTCCAACCGGCGAGGTATTGTTAACAAACGCGCGAGACTATCTGCGGCCGGGAACTGTACATCGCCGAACTCGAGACGAATCCATTTCTGGAAAATGGTCTTGGGCCACGCGCCAAATCCGCGCGGACGAAATCGCGCTCGGTCGTCTATGGGATTCTGGAGCCGCCTTCGGCTGGCAAATAGACGAACGATGAAAGTTCAGGTCAAAAATCTGCGCAAGGAATTCGGCAAGACCGTGGCGGTGGACAACATCTCGTTCGCGTTCGATTCCGGTCATGTGTTCGGTTTCGTGGGCCCAAACGGCGCGGGCAAAACGACGACGATGCGCATCATCTCCACGATTGAAGAGCCGACGGACGGCGATGTTTTGCTGAATGGCGTTTCTATTCGCGAGCAGCCCGAGCTGGCGCGGAGGGTCGTCGGCTATGTCCCGGATACATTGCCGGCGCACGCTGACATCACTGTGCATGAATATCTTGATTTCTATGCGCGCGCCTATGGTCTTCGCAGCGCTAAACGCGCGCAGGCGGTGACGGCGATCGAGGAATTTACCAACGTCACGGGAATTCGTGACAAACACCTCAAAGCGCTTTCAAAAGGAATGAAACAACGCGTGAGCCTGGGCCGTGCGCTGGTGCACGACCCGGACGTGCTGATCCTCGATGAACCGGCGGCTGGTCTCGATCCGCGCGCACGGGTCGAGCTTCGCGAGTTGCTCGCATTGCTTGCGCAACGGAAAAAAGCAATCCTTATCAGTTCGCACATTCTTACGGAGCTGACAGAAATCTGCAACGGCGTGGTCATTATCGAGCGTGGGAAAATTTTGGAGACGGGCACGATTGACGAGGTATTGCAGAAAAGCGCGCCGCGCCGCACCGTAGCCATCCGCCTGCTCGACGCGCAACAAGGCCCGGCGATGTTGAAGGAGTTGCTCCAGACCCCGCACATCGAGAACGCACGCGAATCCGGCGCGGAAGTTCATTTTGAATTGTCCGGCGATGAATCGGCGGCTTGTGACATTCTTGCCGGCCTGGTTGAGAAGCGATTCAAGATTCTCGAATTCCGGCAGACCAAGGCCGACCTCGAGGAAATTTTCATGAACGTCACAAAAGGAGGAGTGCAATGACAGTTTTCGATTTCACCCGGAGCCTGCTATGACTACCTCTCTATCGAAGATCAAAGAGCACTTCACCAACTGGCGCTCGTGGGAGTTGAATCCTGTTGTCGTAAAGGAATTGCGCCAGTCGGTCCGGAGTTGGGCGGTCACAGGCATGCTCCTGCTTTTTCTCGTGGTATTGTTTTGCACGGCGCTCGCCTTTCTCATTGCGCAGAGTTTTCAGGTCACTATTGATCAGCGGCTCGGCGCGATCGTGTTCCAGTCGTTTGTGGCAATCCTGACCGGAGCAAGTCTCCTCTTTATTCCGCTCTACGTTGGAGTTCGGCTTGCGGCTGAACGCCAGGAATCCAATCTCGATCTGCTCTACATCACGACGCTCACGCCGCAGCGAATCATTCGCGGGAAATTTCTCTGCGGCGCCTATGTGACCATTCTCTTTTTCAGCGCCTGCATGCCGTTCATGGTTTTCACAAACCTGCTGCGCGGAGTCGATTTGCCGACCATTGCCTTCATTCTCGCCTGTCTGTTCCTGATCGTCTGCGCCGCAATTCAGGTGGGCATCTTTGTCGCGTGCCTGCCCATCAGCAAGCTCTTCAAAATCCTTCTGGCGCTGGTTGCCACCGTGTTCATGGTCCCGACCACGGCGTCCATCGTCGCCCTGTTTTTCGAAATGATGCGTTCCGGCATTGGGTCCATGCTGATTACTGGTCGCGATTTCTGGCCCGGCTTTTTCACGTCCTGCGCCGATTGGTCCTGGCAGGAATGCTCCTGCTCTACTTCCTGTCCGTGGCGCTGATTTCACCGCCTTCAGACCAATCGGGCGTTTCCATTGCGGATCTACATGACTGCGATTCCTGGATGGTCGGCGGCGGCATTTCATTTGCTGGATGCGGAAAGAGCATGACGCGCGGCTCGTTGCTGCCATGGGCGATTCTGACATTCGTCGCGATGCGGCAGTTGCGCTGGCGGTTGTCATCAACAATGCCGATCAACTCAGCCTTCGCGTGCGCCGCACAATTCCCGTTTCACCGGCGAGGCGGGCTTTGGCGTTCCTGTTCTATAACGGCGCCGCAGGCGGACTGGTTTGGGCCGGGTTGCTGGTCGTCGCAACCTTACACGGTTACTTCGCTTTTTCAGCATTGGTCAGGAACGCGATTCACGCGATATTCCGGCCTGAGCGGGGACGACCTCCGCGATTTCGACGTCCAATGCGGCGCAGTGCTGCTCTACGCATTGGCCTACGCCCTGGCCGCGCTGCTGATTCACCGCCAATTCTTGGGCCGCCGCACACCGCGGCTTGCGGGAGTGTTCGCGCTGTTGTTGCCCGCTGCGTGGGCGCTCGTTCCGAACATTGTTTTGTTCTTCGTGAACAAGCTTTCGTGGGAATCCGTTGAGCGAAATCAATTGGGAAACATGTTCAATGTTTTTATCGTGAAGAACTCCGGAGCAGAGGGGTGCCCACTTCGGTTCGCCGCAATCCTGCGTGCTGCTGATGCTGGTGCTCAACGCAAAGTGGTTCCTTCGCCAGGCCAGAAACTTCCAGCCGCTGGCCGCGCTGGCCAGCCCGAGCGAATTGGGGCTGAAGCTCCGCCAGTCATGCCGGCGGCGATGAGCTAAGTGGGATGACATCGAACATGAACTGGCACCGTGTAGCATCTAAAGTTGAAGATGCGGTGCTCGCCGTTCGTTGATTTGCCACATGGACACAGTCCTTCAACAAGCGCTCCGCGAAGGCGAGAAGCTTGGCGTGCGTTACGCGCTGCAGATTCCGCAAGTCGCCGCATCAGGCGTGATTGGCTCACGCCTTGGCCGCCGCGCGGGCAGCTCGATCGATTTTCAGGACTATCGCGAATACCAGCCCGGCGACGACCTCCGCTTTATTGACTGGGGAATCTACGCGCGCACGGATCGTTTGAGCATCAAACTCTTTCGCGAGGAAGTCACGCCGCATCTCGACCTCGTTCTCGACGGCTCGCGGTCGATGAATCTTGAAGTCTCCGCCAAGGCGGCAGCCGCCGCGAAACTCGCCGCGCTGCTCGCCACCGCCGCCGCCAACGCGCAATGTACGCAGGCCGTGTGGATTTCCGGCGAAGGGTTTCCGCCGTCTCGCCAACGACACGCACCCGCATCCGCCTGGATGGCCTCGAACTCGACAGCCGCGCGCACCCCGGACCAGGCGTTGGACATTCTGAGCCCGAAATTGCGCCGGCTCGGCATTCGCGTTTTCATCAGCGATCTGCTCTGGCCGGGAAACCCGCTGCAAACCATCCGCCGCTTGCGCGAAGGCGCGGCGACGCTGTTCGTCATTCAACTGTTCGCGCGCGACGATGCCACGCCGCCCGAACACGGCAGCATCCGCCTCGTGGACAGCGAGACGAACGAGAGTCACCGAGATCTACGTTGACTCCGACCGTGAAGAAGCAATATCGCGACAATCTCGCGCAGCTTCAGCAGTCCTGGGACGACGCCTGCCGCCAGTGCGGCGCGCATCTGACGACGCTTGATCGCCGAGGATTTGGAAAATTCGCTTAAGCGAACTGGAGTCGATTCAATTGCTGGTGCCCGCATGAACTCGCCCGCTGCCAGCAAAGTTGCGCAAGCGTCCCGCCTGCCAGGTTGCCCGAGCACAACGACGTGAGTGCAGGCGAGATGCCCTGTGCTAATTCGGAATGATCCCCTTTCTCACCTATCCGCTCGCGCTGCTTGCGCTGGCTTCCTTGCCGGCGCTCGCGGCGATTTACGTTCTGCGGAACCGCTTTCGGCGCCGTCAGGTTTCGAGCCTCATGCTCTGGCAGTTTCGGATTCAATCCAAGGAAGGCGGCTCGCGCATCCACCGGCTTGCAACTGCCGCTGTTGTTCTTTCTCGAACTGCTCGCGCTGGCTGCTGCTCGTCACCGCCGCTGCCGGGCCGCACTGGAAATTGCCGCAGTCCACGCGTCCGCTCATCGTCGTGCTGGACGATTCCTTTTCCATGCGCGCGGTGCGCGGAGAATTCCTCGGCCCAACATCGCGCCCGGGATTTCCTGCAGAAAACTGTTTCGCTTCCAGCCGCCGCCTGTCAACGCGGTGTTGCTGGCCGGGCAGGAAGCCGGGTTGCTCGGCGCGCCAGCAAGAATTGGTCCGAAGTGGAACGGCTGCTCCAGCAATGGACCTGCACGCGCGCCGGCCGCATCGCATTGAAGCCGCCATCACGCTCGCGTCCGAAATCGGCAAGCAACAGGCCAACATTCTCGTGCTGACCGACCATGCGCCCGGTGACGAGAAGCTGGCGAGCGACCGATTGCAGTGGCACTCGTTCGGCGCGCCGCTGGACAACGCGGCGATCGTCAACGCCTCGCGCACCGCCAACGGTGAACAGGACCGTTGCCTGCTCGAGATCGCGAATTTCTCCAAGCCGCCGCAGAGCGCGCGGCTGCTGGTGTCAGACCGGATCGAATGACCGTCCAGCAATCGACGCCTCTCGCTCGCGCGCAAACGAGCAGCAACGGCTCGTATTCAATCTTCCCATCCGTACGCCATGATCGAAGCGACGCTGGACGCGGACGCGTTGGCCGACGACAACCGCGATTCAATTGCTGCCGCCCATTCGCAAACGCGTTCGCGTGCAAGTCGCGTTGACAAATTCCGCGCTGGCTGAACTCGCGGAGCGAACGCTCGCCGCGACCGGCCTGCGCGCGGCCATCTCCGACGATCCCGAGCTCGTCATCCACGACCGACACTTCGTCCGGCAGCAACGCGTGGAGTCTTGCAGTTGGATCGTTCCGGAGAAAGCCACCGCTTACACCGGGCCGTTCATCATCGACGGTTCGCATCCGCTGGCGCAGGGCATCGCGCTGCATGGCGTCGTCTGGGCCGCGGCGCCGCATTGACGAATTCGACCGATCGCCGTGCCGATGATTCTCGCCGGCAACGTGCCGCTGCTGTCCGGCGACGAAGATTTGTTTGGCCGCGAGTTCTCTCACGCTCAATTTCGATCCGGCGCTTTCCACGCTGCAGACCACGCCCGACTGGCCGATTGTTTTTTGGAACCTTCTCCAATGGCGCGCGTCGCAGATTCCCGGATTGCTCGAAAGCAACGCCCGGCTCGGCACGGAAGTCGCGTTGAAAACCACCGGCGAACCTGTGACGGTGACGTGGCCCGACGGCACAGTAAAATCGTTTCGGCAAACCGCCGATCAACTTGCGCTCGAAATGCCGCTGCTGGGGTTTATTCCGTCGTGATGGGGAAGCTCGACGAATTTGTTTGCCGTCAATCTGCTGGCGCCGGACGAATCGAATTTGTCAGCCATGCGCGACCGGTCAATGGGGCGCGTGGGACAGCGGCGTCGAGCAGCGTTTCGAGCAACGCCGCATGGCGTGGGTGTTTGGCGCTGGCGGCGCGGGCGCTCAGCGCATCTGCTCGCGGGAAGCGGCGACACACATTTGAATCGAACTCCAGCTCAGGCGAGCGCCCGTTATGAGGTTGAATGTTGAATGTTGAATGTTGAATGTTCTCAGCATTACCGATGCTCATCTTTTTCCAACCCGTCTGGCTGCTGCTGCTGGTTCCGCTGGCGGTCGCGTGGTTCGCGTGGGCCTTGCCGGGACGCGGATTGCGAATTGTTCGCGCGCTGGTTTTCTTCCTGGTCGTGCTGGCGTTGGCGCAATTCGCCGATCCGGTTGCCGGATCGCGCCGGCACGGTCATCGTTGTGGCCGATCGCAGCGAGTCCATGCCGCGCCAGGCCGCAGCTTCCGGAAAAGGAAATCATCGATCTGCTCCACAAATCCATGAAGCCGCGCGATCGCTCGGCATCGTCGCGTTCGGACGGCAGGCCGTCGTCGAGCAATCGCCGCAGACACAGCGAATTCGGCGGCTTCACGGCGCAGGTCGGGCCGGATCATTCCGACCTCGAAAGTGCATTGGAGACCGCGCTGAGCCTGATTCCGCCCGATGGCGGCGGACGCATTCTCGTGTCTCGGATGGCAAATGGACCGGCAAAGATCCCTCGCCGCGGCGCGCGCGCGCGGCGGGTCGCGGAGTGCCGATTGATTATCGCCTGCTCGCCCGGCCGCACATGAGCGACGTGGCCATTCAATCATTTCCTCACGCCCGATTCTGTTCAACCCGGCCAGGCGTACATCCTCAGCGCGTGGATCCGTTCGTCGGTGGAACAGGAGGTGCAATATCAACTGCGCCGCGGCGACACGATCATCGGCTCCGGTTCGCAGCAGGTTTCGGCGCCGGGCTGACGCGGCTGATGTTTCGCGACCGCGCGGGCAATAGCCGGCGTCGTGGATTACACGCTCTCCATCAAGGCCCGAAGGACGATCCCATTCCGGAAAACAATCGAGGCGCGCGCGTTGGTTGCTGTCGAAGGCGCCAGCCCGATGCTCGTGGTTTCGGCCGCCGGCGAAAATTCCGGGCCTCGCGAAATTGCTGCGCGGCGGCGGCGTTGATGTCGATCGGCCGAAAACGCCGACGCAATGCAACTGGTCGCTGGAAGAACTGTCGCAATATTCCGCGGTGCTCGTTGAAAATGTTCCGGCCAATTCAATCGGCACGAGCGGCATGGAGACCATCGCGCGCCTGGGTCGAAGACACGGGCAACGGCCTGATGATGACCGGCGGGCAGAAATCGTACGGGCCGGGCGGTTATTTCAAATCGCCGCTGGATCCCATCTTGCCGATCTCGATGGAAATGCGCCGCGAGCATCGCAAGTTTCGCTCGCTATTGTGGTCGCGCTGGATCGTTCCGGCAGCATGTCCATGCCGGCGGGCGGATGGCCGCATCAAAATGGACCTTGCCGACCTTGGCACGGTGCAGGTGCTGGATCTGCTTTCGCCGATGGATGAATTCGGCGTCTTCGCCGTCGACACCGAGCCGCATTTCATCGTGCCGATTGATGACGTAGAAAAAAATCAGTCCATGCGCGGAAAGATTCTTGCCATTGGTTCGCAAGGCGGCGGAATCTCATCTACGAAGCGCTGAATGCGGCCGGCGCGATGCTCGCCAGCGCGAAAGCGCAGACGAAGCATTTCATCCTGTTCGCCGATGCCGCCGATTCCCGGCAGCATCCCTGCAACTACTCGGCAAATCATCCACAAATTTCGAGAGGCCGAGGTGACCGTCAGCGTCGTCGGTCATCGGCACCGGAACGATGTGGACGCGGACATCTTGAAAGACGTAGCGCAGCTTGGCGGCGGACAGTGTTATTTCACCGACACGGCGGAGGAAATTCCGCGGCTGTTCGCGCAAGACACGTTTACGGTCGCGCGCAGCACGTTCGTGGATCAGCCGACGCAATTTCGAATCGAGCCGGGTTTCTCGTTGCTCGGTTCGATGCTCGAAGATGCGCCGCCGGCGCTGGGCGGATACAACCTGTGTTACATCCGGCCGGAAGGGAACCTCGCGGCCGTCACTCGCGACGAATACAAAGCGCCGGTTGTCGCGTCTTGGATCGCTGGCAACGGGCGCGTGCTGTGTTTTACGGGCGAAGCGGACGGAAAATTCAGCGGTGAATTCGCGGCGTGGGAACAAACGGGCGAATTTTATGCGACGCTGGCGCGCTGGACTGCCGGCAAACGCCGACGCTGCCGAACGACCAATTGCTGACCGAACAAGTTCGCGATGGCGTCTGCTTCGTGCAATTGCATCTCGACCCCGATCGCAAGGGCGATCCGTTTTCCAGCCTGCCGCAGGTGAAGGTGCTTCACGGATTGCCCGGCCTCCCGCCGGCAAACAGACGCGCCTCTGCAATGGAAAAGCGCCGACCTGCTCGAAGCAGCGATTCCGGTTTCAGGACGCGAAACGATTCTGAACACGGTGGAGATCGGCGGCGCAGTGTCACCTGCCAGTTCGCAACCTTCGCCGAACGGACAGAATCCCAGCGCCGCGATTGCGATCACGCTTCCACCCGTGTGCCTGCCGTATTCGCCGGAGTTCGCGCCGGACCAACCCGGCCGGGGCGCGACGGCGCTCGCGCAAATTGCGACGACCAGCGGAGGCAAGGAGCGCATCGAGATGCCGCAAATGTGGGCGGATCTGCAATCGCGGCCGCGTTACATTGAACTTGCGCCATGGCTTCTCGTCCTCGCAGTGATTTTGTTGTTGCTGGAAATTTTCGAGCGGCGCACCGGATGGGTTTCCCGATGGCTCGCCCGTAAGCCGGTGGCGGTCATGGTTCCCGCCGACGAAGCTGCGGAAATCGCCACGCCGAAACGACAATTCTGGAAACGATTCGCCCGCAAACGGGTTCGCAAGTTGAAGTCGCCAGTCATAGGCGCTGAGTCAAAGCGCCCCCCGGCCCAAACGGAAGAACAAGCCGTCACGCCGAAGACAGGAGCAACGTCCGGTTCTACTGACTCAAACATTCAAGCGTTGCGCGAAGCCCGCGAGCGCGCCAGCCGAAGAACGAAGCGGAATTAGCATATCACTGCGCAACTCTTGTAACCGAGGCCGCGATTGAATTGTCGTTCCTCGTATTCTAAGGTTGTCGCGTGATTGCGTTGATTGATTATGGCTCCGGTAATTTGCGCAGCGTGCACAAGGCGCTGCTCAAGGTGGGCGCCGACGTGCGCATCGTAAAAGCGCCTGGCGAGATCGGCGACGCGCGCGCGATGGTGCTGCCGGGCGTTGGGGCGTTCGACGACTGCATCAACGCGCTGCGGAAACAGGAGTTGCTGGAAGCAGCGCGGACTTTCATCGGGTCTGGCCGCCCGTTTCTCGGCATCTGCGTGGGTTACCAGGCGTTGTTCGAACGGAGCGAGGAGTTCAACAGTTGTGCGGCGGGCCTGGGAATTTTCCGCGGGAACGTGGTGCGTTTTTCGGAAAAGAACGGTCTCAAGATTCCGCAGATTGGCTGGAACCAGCTTGAGGAAATCAAACCGCAATGCCCGCTCTACCGCGGCATCAGCAATGGCAGCTACGTTTATTTCGTCCACAGCTTTTTTCCACGGCCCGAAGATTCATCCATCGGGGCAGCGCGGACCACGTATGGCGAGGCGTTCGTGTCGTCAGTCTGGCGCGACAATGTTTTCGCTACGCAGTTCCATCCGGAAAAAAGCCAGAAGGTCGGACTGCAGTTACTAAAGAACTTCGTGGATTACGCCGCAACGCAGAACGGAAATTGAGGTCCTGTTCAGAGCGGCGCGGTGTTCGATCACTTCGCAATCGTGGCGTGATCCTGGATCCAGAAGACATCGGGGTTGTTGGGCGAGGGCGTGCCGGCCGTATTGGGAACCAGTGTTTGTCGTTTCACCGGCGGTGTCGTGCGGGCATCCAGCCATTTGTGAATCTCCGAATGGCCGTCGGCAAACGCGATTCCAGCCGCGCGGTTGTGATAGCTGGCCGGGTAGTCCACGATAAATTGCTGCGCCGGCGTGCTGGGATAACCGCGCATATCGATCCAGAAATAGCCGTTGTTGATGCTGTCTTCATGTTCGTCGAGCAGCGTCATGATCTGAGTTGGCCGGGTGATCTGAGTGAGCTTGGTGAAAACGCGCCAGGAGCCGGCAAGGCCGATCGGCGCTGATCCGCCGACGAAGCAATTCATCGTCATGCTCCGGACGCGCGGAACCTGCACGCCATTGACGAGCGTGGTGGAACGGTCGGCGGGACATTTCCAAATTCCAACTGAATTTCCGCAGTAACGCCACAGCGGGCTCTTCTTGATGTTTTGGTTAGGATCGTAATTGTCCGGTTTGTTGGCGGTGTAATCCAGCCATCCGCCACCATCCCATTCCGGAGCGGACGGACCTCCGGGCGCAAAGCCTGCCAGTGGAAGACCATCCTGATTGTCGTCGGCGTATAATCGCCACGCGAGCATGAGTTGCTTGGTGTTGTTCATGCACATAATGCCCTGGGCTTTCGTTTTCGCTTTGGCCAGCACGGGGAGCAGCATGCTGGCAAGAACGGCAATGATCGCGATGACGACCAGCAACTCGATCAAAGTGAAACCGATTGCAGTGACCTCGATCGCGCATGCAGCTTGCGAGCGAGAATGATGTGCGAAAGTGAACTCACCGGGGCGACGCGAGGAATTCATACATTTGACTGGTTTCGGAAAAGTGGTCACGGAAGACTTGCAATCATCCTAGATCCTGTCAAGCGCAGTTCTCATATTTTGTCGACCTCATTATTCGTGACCTCCGTCGCCAGCGCCGATGACCATTAACGCTTGTGCGCATCTTCGATTTCGTGAAGACTTTTTCCGCATGGCAAAGAAAGCGTTGATTACTGGCATTACAGGTCAGGACGGTTCCTATCTTGCGGAGTTGCTGTTGAGCAAGGGGTACGAAGTCCACGGGATCGTCCGGCGCGCGAGTTCCTTCAACCGTGGCCGGCTCGACAGCATTTACCTGAATCCGGAACTCATGGAGACGCGCCTGTTCCTGCACTACGGTGACCTTGGCGAATCCGGATCGTTGAGCCGTCTGCTGCTGGAGATTCAACCTGACGAAGTTTACAATCTAGGCGCGCAAAGCCATGTGCGCGTCAGTTTCGACGTGCCGGAATATACGCTGGATGTGACCGCGACGGGAACGTTGCGCCTGCTCGAAGCCATTCGCGAAACGGGCGTCAAGGCGAAGTTTTATCAGGCTTCTTCGAGCGAGATGTACGGCAAGGTGCAGGCAGTTCCGCAAACGGAAAAAACTCCGTTCCATCCTCGCAGCCCATACGCGGTCGCCAAAGTCTGCGCCTTTTGGGCGACGGTGAACTATCGCGAATCGTACGGCCTTCACGCGAGCAATGGAATTCTGTTCAATCATGAATCACCTCGACGTGGCGAAGCGTTTGTGACGCGGAAGATAACCTTGGCCGTCGCGCACATCCTCGCCGGGATGCAAGACAAGCTGCACCTCGGTAATCTGGACGCGAAACGCGATTGGGGTTACGCAAAGGAATACGTCGAAGCCATGTGGCTCATGCTGCAACAGGACAAGCCCGACGATTATGTCGTCGCGACCGGCGAGACCCATTCCGTGCAGGAATTTCTTGAAGCGGCTTTTGGACTGGTTGGACTCGACTGGCGGAAATATGTTGTCCATGACGCGCGCTATCTGCGTCCCGCGGAAGTGGATTTGCTCATTGGCGACAGCAGCAAGGCAAATCGGCAACTCGGTTGGAAACCGAAGACCACGTTTAGGGAACTGGTAAAACTCATGGTCGAAGCTGACATTGAGTTGCTGAAGGCGCATCGCGAAGGGCGGATCAAAGTTGCTTCCTGAAACTATGCCAACTGCGCTGATTACAGGCGTCACCGGGCAGGACGGTTCGTATCTTGCCGAGCTGTTGCTTGAAAAAGGTTACGAGGTGCATGGGTTGATCCGGCCCAACAGTCTGCCAGAGAAAACGCGAGTCGGACATCTGACGAAATCATCGACTGCCGACAATCAGCGGTTCCTTCTTCACACCGCCGATCTGACCGATCCTGTTTCGTTGCGGCGCATCCTGCTCAAAACCGCGCCGGATGAAATTTATCACCTCGCGGGGCAAAGCAACGCTGGCTTGAGCTTCGAGATGCCGGAATCAACCTGCGACATTACCGGGATGGGAACGTTGCGGTTGCTGGAAATTGTCCGCGACCTTCCGAAGGCGCCGCGATTCTTTCACGCTTCGTCCAGCGAAATTTTCGGCCGGCCGGAAACACGGCCGCAGGATGAGCAAACCCCGTTCAGGCCGGTGACGCCGTATGGCTGTGCCAAGGCGTTCGCTACGCAACTGGTCTCCGTCTATCGCCAGACGTTTGGTCTGTTCGCCTGCAACGGAATCCTCTACAACCACGAATCGCCCCGACGCGGAGAAAACTTTGTCACACAGAAGATCTGCCGCGCCGCGGCCGCCATCAAACAAGGTCGGCAAAGTGAATTGCCGATGGGAAGCCTCACGGCACAGCGCGATTGGGGCGATGCGCGCGAATACGTTCGCGCAATGTGGCTGATGGTCCAGCAGGAGAAGCCCTCGGATTTCGTGATCGCCACGGGCGAGCTTCACTCGGTCCAGGAAGTCGTCGAGATCGCTTTTGAAACGGTGGGACTCGACTGGCGCCAATACGTGAAGCATGACGCGCGCTTCATGCGTCCTGATGAACCGTCGCAACTCGTCGGAAATCCTGCCAAAGCCCGGCAGCTCTTGAACTGGCAGGCGAAAACGGAATTCACGAATTTGATAGCGGAGATGACGCAGGCGTTGGAAAACATTGCCTCGCCGGCAAAGGGTTAATTCTTCCGCGGCGTCTTTACAGCCTGCGCTTCAAGCCATTCACAGGCTCGCGGCAGTATTTGGTTCCAATGGAGCGTTTTCGCCCGCTTCCACGCATTGCGCCGGTAAATTTCATATTTCTCCGGCGCTCGCGTAAGTGAGATCAAGGCCTCCGCCAGCGCTTCCGGCGTTTCAAAGTCGGCCACAATTCCAGTCCGGTCGTGTAAAGTGGATTCGATCAGACCGGCAACCGGATAAACGATAGCGGGTGTTCCCATCGCGTTCGCCTCAATCACGTTCAAGCCCCAACCTTCGCGCATGGATGTGTGAAGCAACACATGCGCCTCGCGCAATCGTTTGTCTTTCTCCTCTTCGGAAAGCGGTCCGGTAAACGCAATCCGATTTCCAAGTTGCAGGTCGGCGACCAATCTGCGCAACAACGCTTCCTGTTCGCCGGAGCCGACGATGGTCAGATTGGCGTCAATTTGTTTCCCGGCCAGATGCTGCACGGCGCGGATGGCGTGAGCGACACGTTTGTTGGGAGCGAGTCGTGAGACAACAATGAGCCGCAAAGGCAACTGCAGAAGCTTGGCCTCAAGTTCGGACAGTGCCTTCGTGTAAACACCGTAGCGAATCACCTGGACTGAGCGCACGCCGTGCGCGTGAAGAAACTCTTTGGTGCAATCACTGGCCGTCCAGAATGGCACGTTACGATATAGCCAGTGAGTCAAGCGTTCCTGCCATCGGCCAATCGTGCTCACCGGCCACGGATAAAACGCGTTCCAGATGGGGCCGAGCACCTCATGGATGTAGGAAACGCAGTTCGTCTTGCACCACCACGGCGCAAACCACGGGATGCCGTGGTGCTGATCGATCACGAGATCGAACCGCGGCTGCCGGCGATACCACTGGATGGCTTTCAGAACCGAAGTGCCCTTTCCACCGCCGCGGACATAATGGATGCCGTCGATCGTTGTCTCGCGCTGTGCGCCCGGAAAAGTATTGGCGAACCAAAATACCTCGTGTCCCTTCTGAACGAGCGCGGTCATGTAGGCAACTGAGACGCGTTCCGCGCCGCCGGCGAGCGGATTTTCCGGGTCGCGCCAGTTGAGCATCAGGAATCTCATGAGAAGCGCGAGCGAATCGACAGCGTTCGCGGCGACGGAGTTTCGGTTTTCAAAGCCTGGAAATCTTCCTCAGTAGCGCGGTCGTGGATTTTCCCGGAACGAATGGGATAATCACGATCTTTCCGTGCGCCCGTTCCACAGTGTGGCGTTCATCCTGATTCAGAGTTTCCAAGGTGTAATCGCCGCCTTTGACGTAAACGTCGGGTTGAGCAACGGTGAGGAAACGCGTTGCGGTCTTTTCTGAAAAAATGCAAACGCCACTGACACTTTCGAGTGCGGCCAAAACGGCTGCGCGATCCGATTCGCTGTTCACCGGGCGATCCGGTCCTTTCAATTCTTGAACAGCTCGGTCACTGTTGACTCCAACGAGCAGCGCGTCCCCTTGATTGCGGGCGGATTCGAGATAGGTCACGTGGCCGAGGTGAAGCAAATCAAAGCATCCATTGGTGACGACAAGTTTCTTACCGCTTCTACGGATGGCTAATCGCCACGCCGGCAATTGGGCCCATGGAATGATCTTCTCCCGAAAATTCATCCGCTCATCGTGGAAAAGTGCTCCTGGAATGGCAACGACTTTCAGCCAGGGCTGCGGGTGCCCCGCGGCTTTTCGCCATAGTGGATGCTCATGATTCCATCGAGCAGGTTGAATACGCGAACTTCTGACAATCCCAGTCCGCGCATTTTGGCGGCAACGCTGTGTTGCGCGGGATACGGTTTCAGTGACTCCAGAATATACGAATACGCCGCAGCGCTGCCGGCGAAAACTCGGCCAAGCATCGGTACGATTGCTTTCAGATACGCAAAGTAAATTCCGCGCCAAACGGCGTTGTCCGGCTTTCCGAAATCCAGCACGAGCAGCCGGCCTGCGGGCTTGGCAACCCGTTGCATCTCGCGGAGTCCCGTTTCCCAATCGGCCAGGTTCCGCAATCCGTAACCGACGGTGACGATGTCAAACGAATTGTCACGAAATGGAAGATGCATCGCATTGCCACAAAGAAAACTCAGACTTTCCACATTCAAGTTGCTGTGTCTCCGATTTGCAGGAATATGCAATAAGAATTTCTGAGATCGTTCCTGTGCGACAGCAAGCATTTGTTGATTGAAGTCCAATCCAAATACGGTCGCACCGCATCGAGCAAGGGCGATTGATATATCTCCAGTGCCGCAACAAACATCGAGCGCGCGCTCGCCTGCAGCCACTCTTGCGAGTCGTGCCAGCCGGTTCTTCCAGGCGCGATGCAATCCGAAGCTTTGCAGATCGTTCATCAGATCGTAATGGGTGGCAATGGTGCTAAAAAGAGCATCGACGCTCCTCGCACGTTGTTCACCTCGGTTATAGAACGAACCGGTTGACATAAACGTTTCTGCTGCCAGATAAACATTCAGCAAAACCCGGCTGCGAAGCGACTAAATTTGGTACAGATGGCAAGGACAGTAGAACGGATTTAAAGACAATGCCGAAAATTCAAGGGGGAATGACGTACTGGATCAAGTTGTGCTTCGTCCGTTCACCGGGTAACCATTAGAGTATGGCTCGCAAAAAGATTTTAATTGTGGATGACGACGAAGTGATCTTGACGACGCTGTCCATGAAGCTGAAGTCAAGTAACTATGACGTAATTGCCGCGAAGGATGGTTCTGAAGCGGTTGGCGCAGTTCGGACAGAACGTCCCGATTTGATTCTCCTCGATATCAGTTTCCCGCCGGAAGTTACAGGCGTGCCTTGGGACGGTTTCCGAATCATCCAATGGCTACGGCGTGTTCAGGAGGCGAAGAATACGCCGATCATTGTCATGAGCGGCGGCGATGCCGTGAAATACAAAAATCGATCGCTGGCCGAAGGAGCGATCGCTTTTTTTCAAAAGCCGATCGATAGTGGACAACTGCTTGCCACTATTGAGCACGTGCTGAACAACTACGCGAAAGCTAATGCTTCGGTCGCGTAGCAGTAGCTCGCCGCCGGTTTAATTCAGGATCTTCTTTGCGGAAGCAGGACGCGCTTGTATTCTATTCACTCGCTGAAAGAGTTACACCCTTGAATTCATTCCTATTCTCGTTCTCCTCTTCACCGAACGGCGCGATTGGATGAGCCAGAAAATACGGCATGAGTTCGGAGGCGCCGAGTGCTTGAGTATTGCACCTGCAATCGAGTCGGGATCAGACCAAATCCGAAATCGTCCGGCATCGTGACGGGCTCCCTCCGCAGACATGTCGCCAGCGGAAATAGGATATGCATCTAGATTGTTCACGCTTCATTTGCGCAACGCGTGCGTCAACCCCGGTTACGTGAAGATTAATCGAGAGCGACTCAGGTTCGTTCATCGCGCTCACGTGGACGTAGCAATCTTCACAAGGCAGACGACTATGCGTCCCAATATCCTTCGGTCGAAACGCTCTCGAACCTGGGTGCCGCTGTTAAGGACGCGGGCGATGTCGGCTTTTTGATACGCGATCAAGCAGCCAAAATGTCCGGCTTGGCTCATCGTGATATTCACGCAACCTTTCTATGTGCGCGCCTGCTTGATTGTGATGAAAGGGAGCAAAAAAAGGTTAGTTCATTCCCTCAAAAAAGATTTGAACAAAGAGCTGCTTTATGAGTCAATGAGCTAGGCCCTAAAGTATGCCCATAAAAATCAGATGAGGACGGCTCAGAATCCTGTGTTCAGCGCCAGGCCGGACATGCAGTTTTCTTCGCAAAGAAAAGTGGAAGAATTGTTTGACACTGCTTACGGTTTGGGTATAAAAAGCCACAGTTTTACTGTTAGCACTGCTTCTCGGGTGTAAAACAACTAAATGACTTATGAATAAAATCGTCGCCTCTGTCGGGTTGGTCGCGCTCAGTGCGTCAACTGTTCAGGTTCTTAACGCGGGAGGTATCGAATCCCCTGCCTCAAAGCCTTGGAGCCTCTCTGCTACGCTGCGCGGGTTTTATGATAGCAATCCCAATACTGTAAACAGCTCGGCGAGGGATGCGTCTGGGAACCAGATAAAGACAGATACTTTCGGATTCCAGATTTCACCGGCTGCCACTTTTAACTGGGCTGCCGAACAGACGACGGTTGATCTGGGATACATATTCTCCTGGAAGCATTACGATCACGATTTTGTTAATTCGCACGACAGAGACGATTACTCGCACACGTTCAATGCTGGGCTGGATCACAACTTCAACGAGCGCGTGAAGTTGAGCCTTAACGATTCGTTTGAAATCGGTCAGGAGCCTGATACGCTCCGTGCGGGAAACACATTTTCGACTTTCCAGCGCGTTTCGGGCGACAACATTCGCAATTATGGGGGGATTGATTTGACAGCGCAGTTTACCGAATTATTGGGTATGGACGTTGGATACAACAATGCGTTCTACGATTACCATCAGGATGGTCCGGGGAGCCTTTCCGCGGCGCTGGATCGAATTGAGCACCGCGCCCACGTGGACGGGACGTTTAAGGTAGCGCCCGAAACAACGGCACGGCTTGGCTACGAGTTCGGCCTGACGGATTATACTGCTGATGAGGTAGTGGATCCGGCGAGTGGTCTGATGAGCAGCGATAGAAACGTTCGTATGCACAGGGGGTATGCTGGGGTGGATCACAGCTTCAGTCCGGAATTATCGACAAAGCTGCGAGCGGGTATTGTTGACGCGGATTTCTACAATGACCCCAATAAAGCCAGCGACAAGATCAGCCCATATATCCTGGCCAGCGTTCGCTACAACTATACAGTGGGCAGTTATGTGGAGGCGGGTTTCAACTATGACCGCGCTGCCTCAGACATACTCGACGCGCGCGACCAGGAGGCTGCCGTGTTGTTCGCGGCATTAAATCATCAATTCATGCCGCATCTCATCGGACGCTTAGACGGGCAGTACCAACATTCTACCATAAATGGCGGAACGTTTAACAATGACACCGAGAATTTTTTCTTGATTGGTTTGAACCTGAAGTACCCTATTCAACCAATATCTGGCAGCCGAGATTGGTTACAACTACGACAACTTGGACTCAGGTCTGAACGGGCTAAAACGGAGTTTTGATCGAAACAGAGCTTATATAGGCCTGATTGCCAGCTACTAATTAGCGCTGATGTACCGATTCGGGGGCTGGGTTTAAAAAACTGGCCCCCTTTTTTTTGACTTATGGATCCGACAAAAACTTCCTCGCCGCAGGAATCGAAACTGCACTTCCTCGATTACTGGCGTATTATACGCATTCGCAAGACGGTGATACTATCTGTGTTCCTGCTCGTGGTGATCACCGCGACACTCGTGACGTTTATCCTGCCCCAGTCGTTTTCCAGCACCACAAGAATCCGAGTGGACAGGAACGTTGCGGATATCAGCCCGCTTCTCAATCAACAGGGGTACGCCCAGGGCAGTTACGATCCATATTTCATTCAGACAGAATTTGAAGTCATCCAATCTGAAGTGGTCCTCGGTCAGGTGGTTGACAAGATGCATCTCGCCGAAGAGTGGGGGAAGAAATACGGCGGCCAAAAAATTTCGCACACAGAAGCGATGGAAAGGCTGAAACAAAACATCTATCTCAGCCCCGTCCGCAATACGAGCATCATTGAGATCCGGGTGTATAGCGATAAACCGGACGACGCTCGCGACATCGCTAACGAAATAGCGGAAACATACAAGCTTTATCGCCAGAGCCAGAGCACGAATCAGATGATGGCAGGCATTAATGCACTTCTGGATCGGTTGCACCTGCAGGAACAAGAGGTTCACACAGCTCAGACTAACGTGGATTATCTGCGGAGAACGCTTCAGATCCACGAGGTGGATCCGATGAGTTTTGCTCCCACACCGACCCTATCAGCGGATGCCCTGCGGCAACTGCAGGCGCAATCGATTCTCCTCAAAGACAAAGAAATCAACGAAGCAAAACAGTTGGAGCACTTGAAGAAGCTCGACCGTGCCGAAATGCGCGAAGCGATCCAGACTGCGCTTGGCCAACCCGATGCGTATCTCGCTAGTTTGCGCAGTGATCTTATCCTGGCCCAACAGCGGCTGGTGGCCTTGGGAAGCGAAATGAAACCGGGGCAACCCAGCTACGACAGCGCAAAGCAGCAGGTGGAGGAGCTGGACAGCCATATTAACAAGGCGGTGGATGGAATTCTCCTCGGGCTGGAAAATGGATTGCAGGCGACGAAGGCAAGAGTCGCGGAACTGGAGCAACGGATTGAAAGTGCCAACAGCAACGATTTATACTACGCCAACCTGAGCCGGCCCTATTACGAGGCAAAACAGGAACTGGCGGAGAAAACTCAGTTCAATCAGATCCTTGGAATGAAGATCGCTTCTGAGAAGACCGACCTCGATCTTCCGCGGACGATGGTTGCTGTCATTGACCCGGCTGTTCTCAACCAGCGCGCGGTCAGCCCAAAGAAGACGCTGAATATCGTTCTTGGAATTGTAATTGGACTGGTGGTTGGAATCGGTCTTGCCTTCTTTATTGAGTATCTCGACACGAGCGTCAAGACCATCGACGACGTCGAGCGTACGTTGGGATCTCCTGTGCTGGGTGTCATTCCGCAGAATGTAAGCTTCCTGCTCGAAGAAGGAGCGGAAAGTCCGCATGCCGAGGCTTACCGCGTATTGCGAACCAATCTCCTGTTCTCACGCAAGGATGAAAACTTGAATTCGATAGCTGTTGTCAGCGCGGGCGCTGGCGAAGGCAAGTCCACCACGGTCATGAATCTCGCAACCATTTTCGCCCAGAACGGAAATCGTGTTGTCGTGGTCGATTCCGACTTGCGCCGCCCGACCTTGCACAAGATGTTGCGCGTGACCAACAGCATCGGTCTGACAAATTATCTTCTGAAGCAGAATACGCTCGAAGAAGTCATCCAGACCACCAAACTGCCGACACTGGATTTTCTGGCCAGCGGCAAATTACCCAGCAGTTCACTCGGCATCCTCAGTTCGACGCAGATGCGAGAACTGATTACGGAACTCAAGCAACGATATGACTACGTCTTTTTTGATTCACCCCCGATTATGGGTGTGAGCGATGCCTCCATTCTCGCGAGTGAGGTAGATCTCAGCCTGCAGGTCATACAATATCGTCGCTATCCGCAGCCGATGAATATTCGGGCCAAGCAAATGATCGAGAAGGTCGGCGGGAATCTGCTCGGTATCGTCCTGAACAATATCAACATGTCCCAGGACGAGAGCTATTACTATTACAGCGGCTATTACCACGATTATTACTCCAAGAATGAGGAAGAGGCAGATTCGACGACGCGCTCAAATGGCGAAGCTGAACAGCAAGCCAAGTTAGACATCAAATCCAAGTACTAAGGGAGTTCTGGGAACACAATGAATCAGCTAATGAAAATAACGCGGGCAATCGTCGGAATTTCTTTCGCTGGACTGTTATTTGTCGGATGCCACACAAGCGAACAGTCTTTTAAAAATGATGTTTCAGGCGGCACTTCTCCGGCTGGCGGGGGAGGGATCCCGACCGGCAATGTCTTCCAGGTCGGTGATCCGGTTAAGGTGGACTTCTCAGGCGTCAACTCGCAAAACTTCAACCCGCAAACTCTGAACATCAAGGATGATGGAACCATTACACTGCCCTACATCAGTACCCTTGAGACCAATGCTGTCCATGCCGTCGGCAAATCTCCCGGGGATCTTGAGCGGGAGATCCAGACGATTTATAGCAAGTACTATAGAACACTCACAGTCACTGTTGAGCCGTTGCAGAGGTACTTCTATGTTCAAGGCGAAGTCATAAAGTCGAGTGCCTATCCGTATCTTGGGCCAACCGATATCATCAAGGCGATTAGTGCAGCAGGTGGGTTCACGGATTTCGCCAACAAGAAGAAGGTCCAATTGAAGCGCTCCGGCGCTGAAAAACCGATTATCGTCAATTGCGTGAAAGCACTGGAAAATCAGAAATACAACGTCAGTGTTTATCCCGGCGACACCATAAGTGTGCCTCGCCGGAATCCCTTTGGCTTCTGATGGTCCAGCTTAATGTTCTCACCGGAAAGAAGGCGGGAGACTCATTGTTGACCCGCCATTTTCCTGTACAGATTGGCCGTTCCAAGACTTCTGATCTTCAACTTGAGGAAGCTGGCGTTTGGGATGAACACCTGACGATTCGAGCGGACAGGCTTGAAGGTTTCATCTTGGAGACTCGCCCCGATGCCAGCACCAGTATCAACGGCCAGCCTGTCGAACGCGCAGTTCTGCGCAATGGAGACGTCATTGAGTTCGGCTCTCAGAAGCTGCAGTTCTGGCTGAGCGAAGCGCGCCAGCGCGGCCTCAGATTCTGGGAATGGCTGGTGTGGATTACGCTGGTCGCGACGTGCGCAGGACAAATCGCGTTGATCTGGCGCGTGCTGCCCTAACATTCCCGCTGAATCTCCTGGGAGCACGCGGTCGTCAGTGCCTGAAATGCCGAATACCCGTGAATGCCATCGCCATGTTGCGTTCGTTGGCTGCTGCGATGACTTCCGCATCCCGCATCGAGCCGCCTGGTTGAATGGCAGCGGTAGCGCCAGCTTCCGCCGCCGCAATCAATCCATCCGGGAACGGAAAGAACGCGTCACTACATACAACGCTTCCTCCAAGAGACAGCCCCGCTTCGTTCGCCTTCCAAACCGCGAGCCGGCTTGCGTCCACCCGGCTCATTTGCCCGGCACCGATGCCAAGCGTGCGATCGGAACCTGCGTAAACGATGGCGTTCGATTTGACATGCTTCACAACACGCCAACCGAATAACATCGCAGCCAACTCTGCGTGCGTGGGCTTGCGATTCGTCACGATTTTAAGGTTCGCCTCGTTCGTCTCTTTCATGTCGCGCTCTTGCAGCAGATACGAATCGCAGCCAACGCTCCGCACATCCCACGCTCCGGCAGCGAACGGCGCTTTGAGCATTCTCAAGACGCGCAGGTTTTTCTTCTTTTGGAGAAGTTCCAATGCCTCGGGGGCGAAATCCGGCGCCACAATGACTTCGCTAAAAATTTCGGCAATGGCCTGAGCACACGCGCCATCGAGCGTCCGATTCACCGCGATGATGCCGCCGAACGGCGCCTGTTTGTCCGTGGCGAAGGCCTTTTCCCAGGCTTCGCGCAATGAAGTTCCCAGTCCGACACCACACGGATTCGTGTGCTTCAGAATCGCGAGAGCCGGTTTGTCGTCCGGAAACTCTGAAATCAATGCCACAGCCGCGGTCAGATCCAGAATATTATTGTAGGAAAGTTCCTTTCCATGGAGTTGCCTGAAGAATTGGTCGAATCTTCCGTAGAGTGCGGCCGCCTGGTGCGGATTTTCGCCGTAGCGCAGGGGCTGCGCCAACTGCGCAGAAATCATCAGCGATTTCGGCAAATCTGAACCTCGAATGTTGAACTCTGAGTGCAAGTGCATTGCAATCGCAGCATCGTAAGCGGCTGTTCGTGCAAAGACCTTGGCGGCGAGTTTGCGGCGCAGTTCCAGAGTCGTGCTGCCATTTAATGAAATCTGTTCTCCGACTTCGCTGTAATCCGCCGGATCGATGACAACGGTTACGCTGTCATGGTTCTTCGCGGCGCTGCGAAGCATGGAAGGCCCGCCAATGTCGATGTTCTCGATTGCATCGTGCAACGAGACGTTTGGTCGAGCCACTGTTTGCTCGAACGGATAAAGGTTCACAACGACCAGATCGATTGCCTCGATGCCGTGATCCCGGACGGCCGCTTCATGGACCGGATTGCCGCGGATATACAACAATCCCCCGTGAACCTTGGGATGAAGAGTTTTCACCCGGCCGTCCAGCATTTCCGGAAAACCTGTATGCTCGCCGATATCTTTTACCGTAAGCCCGGATTCGCGCAGGGTTTTAGCAGTCCCGCCGGTGGAAATGAGTTCGACTCCTGCCTTCGCCAAGGATTGTGCAAATGGAACCAGATCCGTCTTGTCGGAAACTGAGAGCAGCGCGCGTTGAATTTTGCTCATAACGGCGGCTACGATCTGTCACTGAACGGCGCGGAGTCAATCGGCAAAATGCAGTTCGAGATCCCACTTGCCAATGGGGAGGTGACTCTGCAAGTTTACTGGCGCGCAGTTGCGCGGTTAGCTCAGTGGTAGAGCACTTCCTTGACACGGAAGGGGTCAGAGGTTCGAACCCTCTATCGCGCACCATATTTTATAGGGGTTTTCTCATGGTCCATGGTTTTCCTGCCACTTTCCTCCCACTTTGGGAGACGTGGCGCGTTAAGAAAACCGATGAAAGCCCAAAAGTTTCCGGTCACGGTCAGCGAATTGGGAGTCTCCGCAAGAATCCGCAAAACCATTCAGCTCAAGAGCGGTCGTGAATACACGGCGTATGTGGTCGAGTACACCCTCCTTGGAAAACGAACACGAGAATGGCGCACCGATTTCGACGATGCCAAACGAGCTGCACTCGAAGCGTGCCGAAAGATCGCCAATGGGGAGCAGCATGTTCTTCAACTAAAGAACCAAGACAGGCTGATATATCTGCGCGCCCTCGAAGCGCTCCGAGATTCCCAAGTCCCTTTGGATGTAGCTGCTTCTGAATTGGCGCGGGCGCTGGTGATCCTGAACGGCAAAGGCACGCTCTCCGAAGCGTCCCGCTATTTTGCCGATCATCATTCAACCGTGTTGCCGAAGATCTCCGTGTCCGATGCCGTTGAAAAATTCCTGGAGCAAAGTGAAAGTGAAGGCAAATCCAAGGATTATCAAAAGCATCTCTCATCGGCACTGCACAGATTCTCGGATTCCTTCAACATCGAAGTTTCAAACCTCGCTCCAAGGCTAATATCGGATTGACGTGACTTCGCTTTTTCGGGCCGGCTGAGGTGTTAGTCTGGGGCCACAGAAAGGACCCAGACGATGAAAGGCAAACGGTATACGACGGAAGAGAAGATACGGATATTGCGAGAGGCAGATCGCGGGGAGCGAAGCATCGTGGACCTATGCCGGGAGGAGAACATCTCGGACGTGACGTTCCACCGGTGGAAGAAGCAGTTTGGGCAGATGGAGGTCAAGGAAGCGCGCCGGCTCAAGGAACTGGAACGGGAGAACGCGGAGTTGAAGAAGATGCTGGCCGAGTCGCTGCTCAAGAACCGGGTGTTGGAGGCGGTATGCGAAAAAAAGTTGTGAGCCCGGCCCATCGCCGGGTTGCAGCGCAGACGGTGGTGGCCGCGGGGTTGTGTTCGCGCCGGGCGGCCTGCCGGATTCTCAAGCTGGCCCGCTCCACTTACCGTTATCGGGGGCGGCCCCCGACCAGCGCCGAGCAACAGTTAAGGAAGCGACTGCGGGAACTGTCGGCGGAGCATCCGCGCTACGGGTATCGACGGATCGCGGCGTTGCTGCGCCAGGAAGGCTGGGCCGTGGGCAAGCGACACATTCAACGCCTGCGCCGGGCGGAGGGATTGCGGGTGCCGCCCACGAAGCGAAAGCTCATCCGCCGTGGGGTTTCGACGGGCTTGCCGACCCGGGCCACACATCGCAATCACGTCTGGACCTGGGACTTCATCGCCGATGCGACGGTGCGTGGGGGCGCCTTGAGGATTCTGACGATCCTGGACGAATACACCCGTGAGTGCCACGTGCTGCGAGTGGATCGGGCGCTGCGTGCGGCCGACGTGTTGAGCTGGTTGCAAAAGGCCATTGAACAACACGGAGCACCCCAGTATCTGCGTTCGGACAACGGCTCGGAGTTCATCGCGCGGGTTGTGCAACGGTGGCTGGCCGAGCATCACATCAAAACGATCTACATCGAGCCTGCCAGTCCGTGGCAGAACGGGTTTGTGGAGAGCTTTCACGGAAGGTTTCGGGACGAATGTCTGAATCGGGAACAACTGTGGACGTTGACGGAAGCACGAGTGGTGATCGCAGATTATCAGTGCCGATACAACCGGCTGCGGCCGCACAGTCGGCTGGGCTACCTGAGCCCGGAGCGGTTCGCGGCGCAACACAGTCCATCTCTGACTCCGGTCGGGCTACGCCCTTCCTCCGTCAGAGATGGACAAAACCCAGAACAATAGTTAACCATGAACCAGGTCCTCGGACTAACTCTCCCGGTGGCCCAGAAAAGTGAACCCGGTCAATTGAAGCTATGGGTTTGTACTGTCCGCACAAGTGGTTTCCCCCTTGGTGGCATAGGCCGGCATGCATATTTCTGGGATAATCGAGCCGGAACCCCTAAAGGAAAACGTGAGTGTGGCCGAGAAGGTGCCTATGGTTCAGGCTCAGGAAAAGGGAATAAGTCCGGAAATATCGGACCAACCGCTGGAGCAAGCGGCAATCCTTGGAATGGACCTCGGGGAACGACATGCTATCCTGTGGACGGGGGGGACGGAAAAGAGGATGCAGTAATGAAGTGCTGCAAGGATAATGCGGACAAAGGGGCATTCGTCCCTGGAATTAAGGATTGTCACACCGCGATAGATGATTGCCTCAAAGCCAACGGGCTCGATTCCCCGCCACACCGGCGCGGTGATCCTTGGTCAAACCACATTGATGATATAAACGATGCACTTCGCGATATGTGACAAGAGGCGAGCATCTTCATTCATGACGACTGTCGTTCTGCCGCGGAGTTGGGCCCTATTGATAATAATCGGGATGCTCGTTGGTTGTGGCAATCGGGCGGCGGTTGGAGGGTTTGATGATTCCCCCGACGGGAAATATCGAGTTTATTGTCGAATCTTCGGTGCGTTCGGTCATTCATTTTCTGATAAGACCGAAAAAACGGTTCGCGTTAGCGTGGTTCTCAAGGACAACGACGAACCATTGCTTTTTAGAAGAGAATACACTGTATGGGGTTCTGACGTTGGAGTAGATACTTCTTGGGGCGCTCAGGAGGATATCTCTGGAGTGATTTTTGATTATGGTCCGGGTGTGACTTTCGGTGGAGATATTACAAACGAGCCGCCGAGGCGGATTATATCAAAGTTCAAGTATCGCTTCGATAAGCAGACACGGAAATTTGTTGAGGAATCGGCGAGCGAGAGCAAGTGAAGTTAGTGTTCTTAGAACCGGAGAAGCCAATCGCTGCCTGGAACGTCAACGCTTCGACAACGACGTTCAGCGTGGACGGCAAGAACCAACTCACCTCCGGGCCGACCGGCTCGGATACTTACGACGGAAACGGGAATTTGACGCAGGAAGGGACGACCGATAACACGCAATACTCCTACGATGCCGAGAACCGGCTGGTGCAAGTGATCAATTACAGCAGTTACGTCGGTTCGACAGTAAACCGGACGGACTTTGCGTATGACGGGCTGGGGAGGTTGAGAAAGCGGACGGAATACAGTTTTGACCAGCCGTCGTGGAGCTGGGTGTGGACGGGCGAAGTGCATTACATTTACGACGGGATGCGGGCAGTTCAGGAACGTGACAACAGCAACACGCCAAGCGTGAGCTACACGCGAGGGACAGACCTCTCCGGCTCACTGGAAGGTGCGGGTGGGATAGGAGGGCTCTTGGCCCGGAGCGATGGGTATTCCGCGGGTAGTTGGACAAGCCACAACTTTTATCATGCGGATGGAAACGGCAACATCACGTATCTGGTGAACAGCAGCCAGACATTGGCGGCGAGTTACCGATACGACGCGTATGGGAACACGATCTCGTTGAGCGGGAGCCTGTGTTACGCGAACGTGTATCGCTTCAGCAGCAAGGAGATTCATCCGACGTGGAACCTCTATTACTACGGCTACCGCTGGTACTCGCCGAATCTTCAAAGGTGGCTGAATAGGGATCCAATGTCGGATACGACATTCCAGAACCGCACGGGGTTCGCCGGTTCACGAAAGCGAATTGAAAAGAACCTGTATTGCTTTGTCCTAAATGATCCGCTTGGCTTGTTGGATTCTTGGGGACTAGATACAACTCCTTGGCCGTTAAATGGCAAAGTGTGCAACTGCCCTAACAATCAGACTCCGGTTTACGTACCTAATAGACACAAAGTACTACCAGTTGCCAGCTGGCGAATGTACCGCAAGTCAAATCGGCCAGTTTGATGATGTCGATGGTGTTTGGATAGGTGGAGAATTCTACAAGGTCGGCACTGGAACTCTGGATGCCTGTAAACCTCCAAGTGACTCTCCGTGTCCAAACGATCCAAAGAAGCAAAAGAAAAGTCAAAATTGTCATTGGGACGGAACGCCGGGAAGTCCATGTAGTCCTCACGGTCGGGGAGCACCTGACGACAACCCCCCTGAGACACCACCAATCTATAAGCCCCCGCATCAACCACCGATTAACCCCCCGACTATCTAGTCGTATGAGAATCACAATTCCGAATGTGACCGTTGGAATTCTAGCTGCAGGTGGCGTTTTAGTGCTTCTGGGTGCAATCAGTAGGTTTATCTGGCTCCCGGACCTGGTAACGGATCACCCCATCACGTTGGGGCAAATACGAACGACAGCTGGTGACCGATTCCGAATCGTTCAATTGTTCGTAGGTGATGGTTACCTCACAGAGTTCCTGCATACCGATGCACGGCAAGACACTTGGAGCTATGTGCTGGATCCAGATGCTCGAAAAGCTTGGAGAGCGGCATTGGCTCAAACGAACGGTTTAATCGAGTTACATGTGTGGAACCGTCGAATGTATTATGACCCCCGAAGTCATAATATAGTTCTTACTAATGGCGAGTCGGTAGGGGCCTATCTCCTCCCAAAGGGCAAATCCGTGATTCTAGACGACTGAGCTCATATTTTGAACCTTTGAACCTTACACGCCAACCAATGCACCGGTTGTGCCAGCGAAAATTAAACGCCGGAGCAGCTTCTCGGCTGCGAACACTCACGCAATTGAGGAAAGCTTGCCTACATCAACTGAACATCCAAACACCTTGCCCGCCTCGTGGCGTTATCCCGGTCAACACATGAGCGTAGTTGGGAGTTCTTCACTCAGCACGCCCGGTTCGCTCTCGGTCAGGAATGCGACTGCTCCAGCTATGTCGAGTTCAGAATTCTCAACCAGAGCGGCTCGGTCAAATTCTCCGCGTCGGTCCGATCAGGAAGGAAGTCAGCTCTTCCTGCCAATTCCTCCCATCGGACGTTCATTTTCTTTCCGCTTTCTTCCTCTCCGGTAAACTGCTCAAATAGTCGAAAACCATGGATTTCATTGGGAATTCGCGGGTTTTCGGGTGAAAATCCACGAAGCATCGCAGAGGTTCGAACCCTCTATCGCGCACCATCGAGCTCACATTCCCATGATTTGATAGCCGGAATCGACGTAGATCACCTGGCCCGTAATCGCGGCTGCGCCATCGCTGGCCAGAAAGACACCCGTTGCACCGAGTTCCTCCGGCAACACGTTTCGCTTCAAAGGTGAATGGGCTTCATAATGTTTCAACATTTCGGTGAAACCGGCGATGCCGCGTGCTGCAAGCGTGTTGACCGGCCCGGCGCTGATGCAATTGACGCGGATTTTTTTTGGGCCGAGATCGTAAGCCAAGTAACGTGCGCTCGCTTCCAGCGCGGCTTTCGCCACGCCCATCACATTGTAATGCGGTACGACTTTTTCCGAGCCGTAGTACGTCATCGATACAATGCTGCCGCCCTCAGTCATCAGCGGCGCGGCGGCGCGGGCCAACGCCACGAGCGAGTACGCACTCACATCATGCGCGACCCGGAACGCTTCACGACTGGTGTTCACGAAGCTTCCTTCCAGCGCGTCCTTTGGGGCGAACGCCACTGAGTGCAACATCAAATGGAGCTTGCCGAATTCTTCGCCGACAGTTTTGAAGACGTTCGCGATGTCTTCGTCCTTGGTCACGTCGCACGGCAGGATGAGCGTGTCGGAACCGAAGGTGCCGGCGAGTTCTTCGACGTTTTCTTTAAGGCGTTCGCCCTGATATGTGAACGCCAGCCGTGCGCCGGCCCTGTGCCACGCCTGCGCGATGGCCCAGGCAATGGAGCGCTTGTTGGCAACGCCGAAGACGATTCCAAATTTTCCAGCAAGCAAGGACATGAATTCAAATTCTGTTAATCGTTCAATGGACGGATTTGCCGTCACTCTTGTTCTATCGATGCCCATGATGTAACGGTTAAGGCGCGATTGTGGCAAGGGGAGAAACGCGAACAAATCAGCGAGTTCGCCCCATTTGCCGGACGAAAACCAGTCCGCCCAAGCCGACGAGCAAGAGTGCGCCCACCGCGTAAACACCCGCGTGCGCGATTCCGGGGAGGAATTGAAGCGACGCCGCACCGACGGCAGGGCCGGCGAAAATACCGGCGCCGATGGCGGCCTCATGCAATCCGCCGTGCTCGCCCTGTGTCTCGCCGCCCACATCCATCGAGTAGAACAGCGAAGAATAATAGATTAATCCGACAGCGAATCCGAAAAGCAACTCCGCGCCGACCATCAGCCAAACGTGATTCACGAGCAGGATGGCAAGGAAGCTGGCGGTGAGAACCATGAATGCGGCCAGCAGCCAGCGGAAGCGGTAATGCCAGCCGGTCCATCGCCACATCGCCACAAACGCGGCCAGCCGCGCGAAAAACCAGATTGAGCCAACCAATCCCGCTTCCGTCGCCGACAAACTTAAGTTCCTGGCCACGCCCGGCATCACGGCAATTACCGTGTTGATGGCGACATAGGCAAATGGGTTCGCCATCCACGCCATTTTGAGAAAGGTCCGGGGACGGACGGGCTGCTGGAACGCCGCTGCTTCCGGTGAATGTAACCGGTTCTGAACAATTCCAGGCTTGATTGCCGGAATCTTTGCCGCCTGCCGCGCCAGATAGACGACGAACAGGAGTTCGCCAGCAAAAATGGCTGCCGGTACCCAGAACACGCCGCCGCGGTGAGACCAGTCATAGAGCTTGCCGCCTGTGAAATAAGCGAACGCCGCAGCAGCCGCCCAGGTTGTGTTGTAGATGCCGACCATATGCTGTACGCCGGCCTGCGTTTCATTCTCGCTGACCAGCGCCTCCAGTGCGGGCCACGTAAACAGCAACACGACACTATAGCCCGCGACGACGCACAACATGCTCGCTATGGAGCCGAGCAATCCGCCCGCAACCATCACGAGAGCCAGTCCGGTGAAGCCGACTTTGAGACTGGTGATAAAGCCGCGACGCTGGGCGAATCGACCGCATTGCCACGCCGAAAAAATGTAAATGAAGCCGTTCAGCGCGGAGACCCAAAGATTCTCACGATTTCCGAACCCAAAACGATCGCGCAAAAAGAAGAAAACGAAATTCGAGAAGTAACACGTCGCGAGCGTGTTCAGCGCCGCGAGAGTGAAATAGCCCGTTTTAAGTTGGCGTTGGGTCATTGCCGAATCCTGATGCGGACAGCGTGCATTGCTGCAGCAGAATTGGCAACACTGCGGCGGGGGTTGTGGCGAGATCAGCCGGAGATTTCTTCGAGGGCCTTTTCGCAATACCATTTCACGGCAGCATCCATCCGGGGTTGAAGCGAGTCCAACTTTTCCTTGGAGCACCAACGGATCTCGTGATGCTCCTCGGTTGCGCACTTTGCGGTGATTGAGCCTTTCGGCCGCGCCCAATAAATCAAGCCGATGTGTTCGTGAGTGTCAGTGATGCGGTGGATGTCGAGAAAGCGGGGCGCAATAAGAGCGCGCGTTCCGGGGCCAGTGGTTGGCGGGCGTTCGCCCATCAGTTCGACTTCAAGGCTGCTTTCCTCGCGTGCTTCACGCAACGCGGCTTGCTCGGGGTCCTCATCGAGTTCGATATGCCCGCCCAGCGGAAGCCATTTCTCGAGCTTGCGATGATGAATCAGCAGAATCTTCCCGTCATGAACGACGAAGATGGCGACAGTGAAATCAATCCTTTCGTGGATGTGGGCCATAGATGCCGAGAGAATTCTAATTACAAACGCACCAATGCGCGAAGAAGGAAATCAAACATTAGGTGATGCCGGCAGGCGTAATTTACTCGCTGGTTCTGTTTGGTTTGTAAACAATCCGACCATGCAACCGCACACAAAGGCGCTCTTTTTCGGCACTTGCGTCATTTCGGCAATAGTTGTCTTGATCATGTGGAGGACGGATGAAACTGAACCTTCATACGACGGGAAACCTTTGAGCTATTACGTGGGCCTCAATGATCGCTATTACGGAGGGAGCGCTTCAGAACGAAAAGCGGCTGCTGATGCGATCAGCCACATTGGCACGAATGCAATTTCGTTTCTGGTCAAATGGATTCAATATGATGAACCTGCGGGAATAACAAAGTTCCGCGAGACGCTTGGCGCAAAGATCGGAAGAAATGTCTTCTACTCACGGCGCGCTCACCGCGCGAATCTCACAATCCATGCATTTCGAGCGCTTGGCCCGGCAGTCCAACAAGCGATAAGTCCGTTATTGAAGCTCGCGACCAATAGTTCTACATCGGATACGATAGCGGCTCGTGCGATCTACGCCCTTGCTTGGACTGGTAATACAAACGCACTTTCGCCATTGATGTTCTGTCTTACGAACACATCTGCTGAACGGCGGAGCAGCGCTGCTGCCGCGCTTGAAGACATGGGAAAAACCGCCGAACCGCTATTCCGTTCCTCATCGAGCTGCTGCATGATCACGACCCAACTGTTGCCCGATGCGCGGCTTTTACGCTCGGCAGTCTGAAACTCGACGCCGATCGTGGTGTCCCTGCCTTGGCCGAAGCAGTGGAACATGGCGATCATAACTTGCAACTGAATGCTGTCTTTGCCCTGCAAGAATACGGTACGGCAGCAAAAGGCAGCGTATCTTCATTGTTGCTTGCTACTCGGAGCTCAGATGAGCAAGTGCGAACATATGCTGGGAACGCGCTTCGCGAGATTGCGCCCGAGACATTGACAAATGCGCTTGAGAGGTAGCTGACGCAACACGTTGGCTTTGGCGGTTGAAGTGAACTACGAATCAATAGTCGTAGAGCCCGCTATCCTTCGTATAACCACCGCCCCCCGGCCCGCCTTCTTCACCGCCCATGAAGTCACCGAGCAGGTCACCCATGTCCTCCTCGATCTTCTCCGGATCCTCGCCAGCTTCAAGGCGTTTGATGGCGACATCCAGTTCCTTGGGCATCGTTCCCGCGGGCATGAGGTCTTTCATCTTGCGCATCATGTGAGCCATGTGCCTGGGATTATTTTCGTCCATGTGCTCCATATCCCGCTCCATTTCGGCCATGGCTCGAGCGACGCGCGGGTCGTCGAAGTCGGGCATGGGGCCTTCTTCACCAGCACCTTCGCCTTTCGCGGCGGGCTCGGCGAGCCCGCGCGTCATGGCGAAGCGGCTGACCTGCTTTTCCAGACGCTTGTTGCCGCACTTTGGACAGACGGGCGAGCGCTCCGGATTGATGCGCTTGGAGAGGAAACTGAAAATCTTCCGGCATCTCGGACAGGCAAATTCGTAAATGGGCATATCGGAATTTACGATTCACGATTTGCGATTTTCGCGCAAAGAAAAAATTAGGGCCACGGAAAACCCAGCGGCCCTGAACGTCTCGAAATTGGAGTTTACTTCGATTTGTCGAAATTCTTCTTCAGGATTTCCCAGTCCTTCAGACCTTTGACCTTCTCCATCGCCGCCTTGTTGATTTCGGCTTCCTTGGCGTTCTTCGTGGGCTTCTTTACGTTGTAGAAAATGCCGAAGTAGCCGGGGAACGGATCGTTGGCGAGTTTGTAAGCCGCCAGTTCGTCAGTGACGTTGTGGTCCTTGGGCACTTCCTTGAACACGCCGCCTTTGCGCGGATTCGACGCATCGAACGCGCCTTCGTAAAACTCCACGCATTCACTGAGGCATTCGATGAAGCTGAAGCCATCATGGTCCATAGCTGCTTCCATCATTTGCAGGACATGATTCGGATTGGAGTGTGTTGTGCGCGCGACAAACGTGGCGCCGGCAGCAATCGCCTGCTTCATCGGATTGATGGGATAATCAATCGCGCCCCATTGATCGGTCTTGCTCTTGAAACCGACCGGTGATGTGGGTGAAGTCTGTTTCTTCGTGAGGCCGTAAACCCAATTGTCCATCACAACGTAGGTCAACTTGATGTTCTTGCGCGCAGTGTGATTGAAATGATTTCCGCCGATCGAGAACGCGTCACCGTCCCCACCGAAGACGAACACGTGCAGATCGGGCCGCGAAAGCGAGATTCCACTGGCGAAAGGAAGCGCTCGTCCGTGGATATAATGCACGCCATGCGACTGGACGAAGTAGGGAAACCGGCTGGAGCAGCCAATTCCCGCAACAGTCGTAATCTTCTCGTGCCAAAGCTTCCGCTTTTCAATCAGCTTGAAATAGAGGGCGAGAACTGAAAAGTCACCGCAACCTGGGCACCAGGTCGGATGGTCGGCGGCGATTTCCTTCTTGGTTAGTGCTTTGCGCTCTGGTTCAGGTGTAACTGCAACGATGTTGCCCGCTCTGGCCGGAATATCGGTAATTTGGGAACTCATATTTGAAATCGTTTGGTGTGCAGACGTGTTTATGCTTTGGAGGCATGTCCATTCGAGGAGAGCCTGGATTTTACTGCATTGAGGATTTCTTTCACCTTCCACGTCAGACCGTCCGTTTTATTAATCCCTCGAATGCGCGCGTCACAATAGCGGGCGCGCAAGAGAGCGGCGAGTTGTCCACCGTAGCCGTAAAGGCCCTCATCGTTCATTTCGATGACGAAGACATGGTTGAATCCTGAAAAAACATTTTCGAGACCGGGCGGGAGCGGACTGATGTATCGGATGTGAATCGAAGAGATACTGTCGCCGGATGCCCGGGCGCGATCAACGGCCTCACGAATCGGTCCCTGTGTTGAACCCCAGCCGACCAATAATACGTTCCCTTCACTCGGACCATGAATCTTTGGCGTCTGCAGTGTGGCCGCGAGCGCTTGCAGCTTCTTGCGGCGCTTGGCTGTCATCTGGATGTGCAGCTTGGGAGCAGCCGTTGGATGGCCCAATTCATCGTGCTCAAGGCCAGTGGCTATTGGATACCTTCCGCTGAGAATGCGGGTGCCCGGCACGACACGATTGACGAGCCCGTCGGGAGCCGAGAGGTCGTACGGCTTGTAGTCTGGAACGGGCGAGAGATCAGGAGTGATGTCCTGACAAACATTTTCCAGGTCCGGCTCTGGAAACGCTTCAATCCTCGTCGCGATGGCCTGATCAGTCAAAACGTAAACGGGTACATTGTATTTGCGCGCGATGTTAACCGCCTCAATCGCGGTATAGAAACATTCTTCGACGTTCGCCGGAGCGAGCACAACGCGCGGAGAATCTCCGTGGCTTCCGAAGCATGCAATGTTCAAATCGGATTGCTCTACACTCGTCGGCATGCCGGTTGAAGGTCCGCCGCGTTGAACATCTATGACGACGAGCGGCACTTCGGCCATACCGGCCCATCCGGCGGATTCGGCTTTCAGTGAGATGCCCGGTCCGCTGGAACCAGTGACTGCCACGCGACCGGCGTAGCTGGCGCCAATTGCCATTGAAATGGACGCGATTTCATCTTCGCATTGAACAAATGTCCCGCCGTATTTCGGCAACTCACGGCGCAAGAGTTCCATAACGTCCGACCACGGTGTGATGGGATAACCGGCTCCGAAACGCACGCCGGCAGCAATTAACCCATAGCCCAATGCTTCATTCCCATTCATAACAACCTGACTGCGACCTTTGATCTGGCTCTCGGCGAAACGGAACGACTCAATGAGATTACCAATCGAATAGCCATAACCGGCATGAAAAGCGGCCAGTGCGTTCTTAACGATGCTTTCGTCTTTACCGCCGAAACGTTCGTGGACCAGCCGTTCCAGTTTGGGCACGTTCAAGTCGAACATCCGGGCGATCAGTCCTAGAGAATAAATATTCTTGCCCTTGTCCTTCGCAGTTCCGCCAATGGCCTCTACTGTCAAACTGGAAATCGGAATGCCAACGTGGTGATATACGTCTTTCCAGTCCGGATTTGGCTCAACGTGGTCCGAATCGTAAAGCACGATACCGCCTTTCTTCAGGGATGATATGTGGCCCTCGTACGAGTGCTGGTAAAACGCGAGCAATACATCCGCTTCATCGCCGGAGCTTAACACTTCTCCGGAACCGATTCGGACCTGGAAGATGGAAGGGCCGCCGGAGATTGTGGCAGGAATTGTCATGAACGTCATGACTTCCTGTTCGCTGCGGCCCGCGAGGCGAGCGAGAAAACCGCCGATCGCCTGGATGCCGTCTTGAGAATTGCCCGCAATTCGGATGATGGCTTCGGAGATTTTGGAAATCTTTGGAGAACCGCCCGACGAAGAAACAGTAACAGTCGTGTCGCTCATGAAATCAGTCCAATTCAATTATTACCGGTGCAGACGGAGGTGGAAGCACATCGCGAATCTTAAAACCCAGCGCCGTTGCCCTGACACACTAACATTGCGGGGCACCGTGTCAAATTCTAATCCTGAATCATAAGTTACTGATTGTCAGCAAAGTGAGATTGGCTCACTCGAATGGCCAAGAGAGGCCAAAATATGTTAATTAGGGGTCTTTATCTCAAATTATTTTGTTTCAGGACGCCTACTGAATAAGGTCGGCGAGCGCTTCAGCAATTCCATTTCCGTGGGCCAGTGAACTCAAGAAACCATTTTGAACTTGGACCGCAGCCTTGACTGAATCGATGGCATTCCATGGTGCTGCCAAATGGTGCGCGTAAGTACGTGAGAGCATCGGCAAGTCATTCAAATGATCGCCGGCGGCGAAGACTTCCGCTGGACTGAGTCCCAGATGCCTCGTCAATTCGGCAAGCGCTGTTCCCTTATTATAGGCAACATGACTGAACCGCGCATACACATCGTTCCGGACGACCGTGAGATTTGGAATCCTTCGGCAATACTCCGTCAGGTAATCATGAATCACGTCAGCATCGCCATTGTTGCCGGCAATCAGGCAGAACGGGGAGTAAGGATCTTCGTAAACCGTCGCATGAAACCGCTCGTTAATCCATCCGGTCAACTGCGGCAGATCTGGCCGTACCCGTGCAAATAATTCCTCGATGTGAGCGCGAACATCCCTGGTTCCACGGTTCCAACCCTGCATAGCGGATTCCGTTCCGCTGATGAATTTCGCGTTCGACGAGGATCAAGTAATCCGGTTCGACGGAAATCCGCGCTCGGGCCAACGCCTCCATGAGGCTGGACATATCACGCCCGGTGTTAATCACCCATTTCCCGCCGCGCGCTTGAAAAGCTCCTATAATTCCCTGCAGCCTCTCTGGTATCGGCGGGTTTGCAAATTCGGCAAAGATGGTTCCGTCAAAATCAGTCGAAATTAGCTTGATTGAAGACATTGTTCGCACTGGTGTTCCGTGCTTCACGAAACACAAGCGCCTCAATGTTAATTCACGGAAGAGGCCTCGCGCAACACACGTTCTTGCGTCGCCGCCGTTTCGTGGATTAGTGTGTCGCTAATACGACATGAGCATTCAGGAACAATTCGATGACGCCATGTTCGATTTCAGCGCTGGAAATTACCACAGCGCGATAGAGAAACTGAAAGCTGTGCTTGCAGAGGAACCTGCTCATTTTGACGCACAACTCGCGCTCGGGATGGCTTACTACCGCAAAGAAGAATACGAGGCTGCGATCGAAGAGGGACATAAGGCGGAAAAATTGAAACCGGGCGAGCAACTGGTTCACACGAATCTTTCGCTGTTTTATATGAAAGCCGGTGACAAAGCACGCGCGGAGCATCATGGACTTCAAGCGCGCATCGCGTCCTGGCGGCAGGAGGCAAAGACCGGCGGCGCGCCTGTGGAAAATCCGGAATTGCAGATGGCGAAATCCGAAGTGCAGCCATCGGTTTCTCGGGTGGCAAAGCCGGTGAAATTTCCTGACATGCCGTGGAAGAAAAAAACGTCCCCGCAGTCGAAAGCAGAAATCGATGACAAGGACGAGAAAGAGATGAATGAATAGATGAAATCCGCCTACGAACTTGCCATGGAGCGGTTGAACAAGACCTCACCGAGCGTCGTGTTGACCGCCGAAAAGAAGAAAGAACTGGCCGAACTGGATTCCAGAGTACACGGCAAAGGTTGCAGAGCGGGAGATCGGTCTAAAGGACCAGATCCATCAAGCCGAGACTGCTGGAGATTCTGAAAAGGCAAGCGAACTGAAGCTGCAGTTTTCGAAGGAACGAAAAAAGCTTCAGGCGGAGTTGGACGACAGAAAAGAACGCGTGCGGCAGGGCAAATCGTAATCAGATTTTTTTCAAGCCGCGCCGGAGCAAATCGAAGTGATAGAGTCCCGCCACAACGAGTGGGTGCCTGATCTTTTCTTCTGCCACGAGCTTTGAAATTTCCGACACGGGCACGAGCCGGGTGATCAAGTCTTCACCGTGATCCCAATTGCACTCATGCAAGCAGTGGCAGTTCTCCACGATAATCGTATAGCAAATGTTGCTCATGATTGCCGGATTGGACCACACCTGGTCGAGCACGCGGGCATTCTCCCCTTCGTAGCCGGTTTCCTCGCGCAACTCGCGCAGTCCAGTAACCACGGGCGACCTTTCCGCTGCGTCCATCATTCCGCCCGGTATTTCGAGTTCGATTGTATCCGAGCCATGTCGATATTGTTCCACCAAGACCATTTCCTGTTCTGGCGTGAGCGCGATCACGTTGACCCAGTTGACGGAATCAATGACGTAGAAATCATGTTCCTTTCCCGTACGCGGGGAGATTTTTTGGTCGGAACGGATCGTGAAAATGCGAAAGTCACCGACCAGGTGTGAACCGATTTTTTCCCAGGGTTTGATCATATCGGAAGAAAGAGAATCAGCGTGGAATGTCGGAGTTTTTCTCTTGAGCCGCCCAACCTCGGCTCATCAAGTTCAGCAGATGCGCCAAAGCTTCTTCGTAAGAGCGATTCTTCTGCCGGGCCAGTTGGCGGGCGCGCTTGTCCAGTTGCGCCGCCATTTCCGCGCATTTCTCCTGCGGGCATCCGAGCACAGCAAGCGCTTTGGCGAGTGCTGAAAGTTCCATGGCTTCGCGTATTCCATGCTCCGCATTCCGCTGAGCGCGAAACGAAATCACGGAACACGCAACGCGGAACAGGTCTTCACTTCACGACTCTGCTGGCACAATCTTAATGCTTTCGATGCCCATACGCTTGACGGGCCGGTCACCCGGCTGAGTCGATGTCGTCGCAATCTTCTCCAGCACTTCGTCGCCTTTGACTAATTTGCCAAACGCAGTGTATTGCCGGTCGAGAAATCGCGGCGAGCCGTGGCAAATGAAAAACTGGCTGCCTGCGGAATTTGGATCGTTCGAACGCGCCATCGAAAGAACGCCACGGTCGTGATGACGGTCGTTGAACTCGGCCTTGATTTTGTAGCCCGGATCGCCGGTGCCCCAGCGTGATTCCATTTTCGGGTCCTTCGTAAGTGGATCGCCGCCTTGAATCATGAAATCCTTGATCACGCGGTGAAAACAGGTGCCGTCGTAAAATCCCTGCCTTGCGAGCTTCTTAAAATTCTCGACATGACCCGGCGCAATATCCGGCCAGAATTCCAGCGTCATTTCGCCTTCGGTGGTTTTGATAACAGCGATTTCGTTTGGGGAAGTATTCATGAAGTCTTGTGTTAAGGCAGAATGGTGGCGGATTTGATATAATCAAGGTTCGGAAAATCTTTCTTCAGGTAAGTATTCCCTTCATCTTGAATGCGACTTTGATCCGGCCCGCGTCCCATCGGAGCACCCTCGCCGTACTCTCCATTGATTTTATCCACGACATCCATTCCCTCCGTCACCTTGCCAAAAGGCGCGAAACCCATTCCATCGAGCCGGTTGTTGTTACCGAAGTTGATGAAGAGTTGCGTGGTTCGCGTGTTTGGACCGCGAGTCGCGAACGTGATGGCGCCTCGGACGTTGCTCCCTTTGACCGGATCGTCCGGAATCTCCGCGTTGCGCCATGACTTGGAAATATTCGGGTCTCCGTGAATTCCAAACTGGCACATGAAGCCCGGGATTACCCGGAAGAATTCCACGTCCTTGAAATATCCGGAGCGGACCAGATTGTAAAAACGATCTGCGCCGTTTGGTGCGAGCGAGCGAGTGACTTCCACGGTGAATTGCCCTTTGCTCGTGTCAAATCGCGCTTTGAAGGACTCCGGCGCTTTCGCTGTGAGTTTCGCGGAATCAGCAAAGTCCGGCTTCGATTCGGCTTTCGCTTCCGGTTGGTTGGTTTCGGCGGCGCGTCCGGCGCCAACGCCCAGCGCAATGCTGAGTGCGCAGATTGAAATCAAGTTTTTCATAGGCCGCAGAATTTTCCATGAGAAACACCCAAAGTCACGCCAGAATTGCCGGACATGGGAATTGGACCCGCTGAAAATGCTGTAACCATTTGCAGGAACCTGCGTCTGAGAAGTTCCGTCCGCGAGGACGTGAACAAGAAAGGTGGCAGATGAGCATCGAGGGCTCACGCCATTTTCCGATGCCGCAAACGATCCACCGCCACGGCCGCGATGATGATTCCGCCGATGACCATTTCCTGAACCCACTTTGGCCAGCCCATTTGCTGGCCGCCCATGTAGAGAATCGTAATCGTCAATGCGCCAATGAGCGTTCCGAGGATTGAACCTTCTCCGCCCGTGAAACTCGCGCCTCCGATGATCACGGCCGCGATCACAAAAAGTTCATACATCACTGCGGTTGTCGGCTGACCGATGCCGCCGATGTAGGAGAACTGCATCAGGCCGGCAATCCCGCAGAAAAATCCTGAAGCCGTGTAAACGAAAAGTTTCGTCCGGCCCACGCTTACGCCGCAAAGCCGCGCGGTTTCTTCGTTCGATCCAACAGCAAAAATGTGCCGACCCAGTCGCGTGTACCGCAGAAATAGTGACGCGGCGATTACTCCCGCGATCAAAATCCAGACACCCAATGGCAGAATCATCCAGTGGCGGGTCTGGCTTGAAAGCGTCGGGTCCATGATATTGCTGATCCAGGTGTCTGCCGGCGGATAAATGTCGCGCTCGTGGGCGACCCCTTTCGCGAGACCGCGAATCATTCCCATCGTGCCAAGCGTCACGATGAATGGCACAAGCCGCAGGCCGACAACCATCACGCCGTTGGCCAGGCCGGCGAGCGTCGCGCTGATGATCCCTGCGAGCACAGCGAGAATCGGCGCGAGCGTCGGATGAAGTTGCACGATTGATTGCGTCTGTCCGTCCGGACCGGCCACGTTCAGGTTCAGCAACCACGCGACCGCCACGACGGACAACGCAATGAGCGATCCAGCGGAGAGGTCAATTCCGCCGGCGACAATCACCATTGTCATCCCCAAGCCCGCCGTCGCGTAAACACACGACTGCCGCAGAATGTTTTCCAGATTCCGCAGCGTGTAGAACTTCCCGCCTTGAACCAAAATCGCGAAGAATGCAAATACGAGAATCAGCGCCAGGAATCGGCCCAGCACATTTCCCCAACCTGCTTTGGAGAGGCTGAATTTCATCCGGCGCAATACGGAAGTTGGTTCGTCGTTCGGTTCATGCGTCCATTCCAATGGCACCCGCCATCAACTGACGATCATCCCATTGTTCGCGCGGGCGCGCTTCGCCGAGCCGGCCACGCGACATCACCGCGATGCGATCGCATACCCCGAGCAGCTCGGGAATGTAGCTGCTGATCATCAGCACGCCCTTTCCGCGCGCGGCAAGTTCATCAATCAACTGGTAAATCTGTGCCTTCGACCCGACATCAATTCCGCGCGTTGGTTCGTCGAGCAGCAACACGTCCACGTCGGCGTGCAACAGCCGGGCCAGCGCAACCTTCTGCTGGTTTCCACCGGAGAGCCCGCTGACGCGCTGCTGAGGTCCCTGGCACTTGATGGGAATCTTTTCAATCCACGGCCGGCAGGACGCGCGCTGCCGCGACGGGAAAACGAAGCGCCATGGTCCAAGTCCCCGCAGCCGAGGAAGGGTCATGTTCTCCGCGATGCTCAAGCCCAGCGCCAGCCCTTCGGTCTTGCGATCTTCACTAACGATGCCGGCGCCGTGCGCCCATCTCTTTCCTGGACTCGCAGGCCCGTGATAAGCACCGATGCGGATCTCACCGCTGACAACGCGATTCAAACCGAAGATCGTCCGCAAAAACTCCGTTCGCCCGGCACCCACCAATCCGGAAATTCCCAGCACTTCGCCACGGCGCAACTGAATCGAGGCCGAGAGCGGCTTCGCGACGCCCGCCAGGTTCTTCACCTCCAGAATCACTTCGCCCGGCTGACGTGTCGAGCGTGGATACAATTCGTCCACCGCGCGACCCACCATGAGCGCGATGATTGCGTCGGCTGAAGTTTCCCGGGTAACGCCGGCGCCGACCGTTTCTCCGTCACGCAAAACAGTGAAGCGATCGGAAATCATCCGCACTTCTTCGAGAAAATGTGAGATGTAAACCACGGCAATGTTCCGCTGCTTCAAGCGGTGAATCAACGCGAAGAGGCGTTCAATGTCCTGGGCGGTCAGGGAACTCGTCGGTTCGTCGAGCACCAGCACGCGGCAATCGAGCGCAACGGCACGCGCGATTTCAACAAGTTGTTGCTGCGCGATGGAAAGCCGGCGGACCAATGTATCGGGCGCGACTTGCCTCAGCCCCACTTCGTCCAATGCGGCTGCGGCGCGCCGCCGCATTTCACCCCAGTTCATCAACGGACCAATTCTCGGCTCGACGCCGAGCAGAATGTTTTCCATGACGGATAGGTGAGGCGTGAGCGCGAGTTCCTGGTAAATCATCGCGACGCCGCAACGCCGCGCATGAAGCGGGTTGCCGGGAACGTATTCCGCGCCGTCCAAAAACATTTCCCCAGCATCAGGCGGGATTGCGCCCGACAGGATTTTCATGAGCGTGCTCTTGCCCGCGCCATTTTCGCCGACGAGCGCCATGACTTCGCCAGGCGCGACGGCCAGGTCAACACCCCGCAACGCATGCGTCGCGCCGAAACTCCGGCGCACACCGCGCATTTCGAGGCGAGCGGTCATTTACGGCAGTCCCACCAGCTTCCTCACTTCCGGATCATTCGCCAACTTCTCCTTCGTCACCAGTACCGTGCCGGTGTCTATAACCTTCGGGACCTTTTCCTTTTTGACGACTTTGTAGAGCGTCTCGACGGCGAGGTAGCCCATGCGTTCGGGATTTTGCGCGACGAGCGCGTCAATTTTCCCGGCCTGAACGTCTTCAACAAGTTTCTTCGAGGTGTCGAACCCGACGAACTTTACGTTCACCTTCACGCCGCCTTTGGTCAGGTCGTCCAGTGCCGAGGCTACTCCCAGCGTGGCGATCATGTTCGCCGCAAAAATTCCGTCGAGGTCCAACGTGCCATTTTTGACAAATCGCTCCAGTGTATTCGCTGAGACATTCTTACAGCCCTCGATCGTCCCCGAATCGGGATATGGATCGGCGACGACCATACAACCCGCGGCTTTGGCCGTTTCGATGAATCCAGCGGAGCGCGCTTCCGTGCTGCCTGTGCCTTGCACGAATCTCATGCACATCACCTTCGCGCCTTTTTTATCACCGATCAGCCGGACCAATTCCTTGCCGCCGATGACGCCGCCTTGATGGTTGTCCGTGGCGACAAAACTGGAGTGCGCGTTGCCATCCACGGCGGAATCGAAGATGACGACTGGAATTCCTGCCGCCACCGCGTTCTCCACCTGTTTGCGCATGGCCCTCTGGTTCAATGGTGCGAGCGCAATGCCGTTGACGCCGAGGTTCACCATGTTCTCGATAATCTTGTTTTGCTCGGCGATTTCTGTTTCGGTGACGGTGCCTTCCCATTTGAGCGTGACGCCGAGATCGGAGGCGGCTTTTTGCGCGCCTTTGGCAACGGTCTCCCAAAATTCATTGCCGGTGCTCTTTGGAATAGCCGCGAGCGTGAGTGGCTTGTCGGCGGCCGACGCGCCGGCGACGGAGGTGAACAGCGTTTCCAAAACGATACCGAGTGTGATTAGTGTCTTTCGCATAAGTCGCTCTTTGCTAATGAAACTTCGTCCAGGTTCTTTGACTTTCAGGCCGCTGGAAAATTCACGAATGGGAATGAAGCAGCCCGAAAAATTGTTTCAATGAAAGGAACTTTGCGGATTCAGATTTGCATTGGCAAATCCTTTCTGGCTGATCGTTCGTTGGATGCAATCCATTGGCACGGCTGCGCCTTGCTCGGATAGGGATTGCCCGGCCGTGGAAATTGACCTAGTGTTGCGGCATTGCGCGAGTAGCTCAATTGGATAGAGCGTCGGCCTCCGGAGCCGAAGGTTGTGGGTTCGACCCCCGCCTCGCGTACCAGTTCAACAACAGCCACTCAGAGGTCACCAAATGAAAACGCAAGTCTTGTTGCCGTGGATTCTCGTGCTGGCACTCTCCGCAGCCCTGGCGTCTGTGTATCTCTCCAGCCAAAAGAAGGACGCGGAACTCGCCACACTGCGCGAGGAAAGTGAAAAAACTCAGGGTCTCCAGACGGAATTGGACGAAGCGAAAACCCAAACCAAAGCGCAGGACGAAGAACTCACGACACTGCGCAAAGACAAGCAGGATCTGCTTCGATTGCGCAATGAAGTGGCGCAGATGCAGGAGAAGCAGCAGCAATTGGCGAAGCAGGCTCAGTCATCACAGGCGGAAGCCGAGCGGGCGCAATCGCGCGTGGCGCAGCTTACGGCGGGTGTGCAACAGATGCAGCAAGTGCAGGCAGAGAACCAGCAGCTGCGAACCGTCGCCGTTCAGAGTCAGGAAGCGCTCCAGCGGAACGCCTGCATCAACAATCTGCGGCAGTTGGATGGCGCCAAGCATCAGTGGGCGCTGGAACACAACAAGACCGCGAATGATATTCCAACGCTGCAGGACATCCTTGCGTATTTGCCTAACCAGGCTGCGCCGGTTTGCCCCGCTGGTGGTCAGTCCACCTTGAACGCAGTTGGTCCGCCGCCGACGTGTTCGATTCCCGGCCACGAATTGGGGAAATGAATGTCAGGTGACTTCGCGTGCATGACGAAGCTCATCTTCATCTTGTCAGCGGTATTCGTGGTCTTCGTTGGATTCATTCGTTGCTATCGCTGGGACTCCGAAACTAACCACGGATTCACGTTTGGATACCACGGCGAGTTCAATCGCGTCAGCAATGCACTCGCCTCCATTCCTAGCACTACCATTACGCAAGTGCGGGAGAATTGCGATATCACCCTTGAAGAATTCGGCTTCACCGTTACGACGGAGTCTGGAGAGCCGGTTCGTATCGCCATTGGCGAACATGACCGCATCCGCCGTCTGTCCGGAAAGCCGCTTGTTCAAGCTCCAAAGAAAGAGATTGAGACAAAGACAAAGAGATGAAATCGGCCTCCAACCGCGGATCGCTTCAAGCGATGCTTCAACACCCGCGCGTGAATGAAGGGCGCCTCAATGTTTCGGCCGGAGCAGAATCGCTTTCTTCTCCGTGCCTTCGACTTCGACGCTGTGGGTTTCGATGCTCGGATCATCCTTGAGCGCCTGATGCACGATGCGGCGGTCGAACGCGCTGAGCGGCTCCAATTCCACCACGTCGCCCCAGCGGCGGACTTTTTCGGCGGCTTCCTTCGCCTTCTTGACGAGCGCGTCGCGGGCTTGCGCGCGGTAACCGCCGACATCCACCATCACCTTGGGCGCGGCGGCGTCCTGCTGGAACAGCAGCCGGTTGGTGATGTATTGCAGGTCGGAAAGCGTCTGGCCCTGGCGGCCGATGAGCCGGCCTGAGTCCTCCGTTTTCACGTCGAGCAAAATGCCGTCGTCCAGCACGTGTTCCTCGACCGTGACATTGAAGCCGAGCGTTTCCAGCACTTTTTCCAGCGTGGCTTTAGAATTCATAGGCGTCAGGTATCAAGTGTCAGATCCGCGTTGCCCTATTTCTTCTTTTTCGGAGGCGGCGTCAAGGCTGGAGCGGCAGGCGTGACCGGCCGGGTTTTGGTCAGCTTGGTCTGCGCAATGGTCAGAAGGTTGTTCACAGTCCAATAGAGCGTCAGGCCGGACGAAAAATTGTAGAGGAACACCAGGAACATCAGCGGCATGTAACGCATGATCTTCTGCTGCGCCGGATCCATCCGGGTGACGGCGGCGTGAGATGCGATTGCCAGAGCATTGTCCCACCCATGATGAGCGGCAGAAGGTTGAACGGAATGGTCGTTCCCGGAATCATGAACAGCGTGTCCGGCTTCGAAAGGTCAGGAATCCACAGAAAACTTGCGCCGCGAAGTTCGATGGCGCTGCGGATCATCGTGTAGAACCCGAAAAACACCGGCATCTGAATCAGCATCGGCAGGCAGCCACCGAGCGGACTGACCTTGTTCTCCTTCATGAACTCCATCGTCTTCTTGTTCATCTTGACGGGGTCGTCCTTGTACTTCGCCTGAATCGCCTTCATCTGCGGCTGGAGCGCCTGCATGCGTTTCATCGAACGTGTGCTTGCGGCTGTGAGCGGCCAGAACAGGAGTTTCAAAACCACGGTCAGAACGATGATCACCCAGCCGTAGGAGAACGGAAACAGCTTGTGAATGGTATTCATTGCCAGCAGCAGCGCTTTGGCAAAAAAACCGCCGAACCGGTAGAACGGAAAGATATTGTCGAAGCCCATCAACGCATCGATGTTTATGTTCAACTGGGCGGCAAGCCGGGCAATCGTGCGGTACTCTTTTGGCCCGGCAAACAGAACGAACTCGCGTTCAAACGTCTGGTTCGGCTCGAGTGCAAATGCGGGATAGACCATCGCGGTTTCGTATCCTTGCGGAAACCGTGTGGCAGTCGGGTTTTCCTGAAGTTCCTCCACAGTCGGCAACGGCAAATCAATTTTTCGCGAGACAATCTGAGCGGCCGGCTGTCGCGCGATCGTCGCCAATGCGAAGAATTGATTTTCGACCGCAGCCCAGACGACATTGCTTTGACCTTCGCGATATTCGGATGGTGGATTGCGCGGCATACACATGAATCCACGGCCCGAGAAATAGCTGCCACCGATCATAGTTTGCACTTTGCTCCCGTCCGACCATATGAGGCCCACGATTTGGCCGCGATCTTCAGGACTCATTGGTGTGGCGGTGCCGATGGTCCACTCCTGTCGAGGCAGTGAAAGCTTCTCGCCGGCGTGGTTCTCGAATTTCACGCTCACGTTGACCATGTAATTCGAACTGAGTGTAAATTCCTTTGTGATGCGCAGCCCGTTGGTGAGCTGTTTCTCGGTACGCACTCCGGAAGCCGTCTGTGTCAATTGAAACATGCTATCGCCCTGAACCGCCTCTCCGTCGAGAATCGCCAGAGCGGGCACGCGCGCGTTCTCGTTCAACGCCGCGACGTGGCCAGCGTGCGATTCCTTTTTGCGCTGGACCGCTTCGGGAAACTGCAGCAACTCGATCAATTTCAGTCCTCCGCCGCGCGACGTGAACGTGTAGCGCGCCTGCGCATTCGTGACGACCAGCAACTCCTCGTTGGTTTCGGTGACGAACTGCGCGAGGCCAGACGGAAGCGAAGGCGCGTTCGACATTCCGGCAGGGGCGGTGCCCGCGACGTTCGTCAGCGCCATGGATTGTGTGGACGCGATCTCGTTGGTTGGAGCGGGGGGCTGGACCTTCGGCGGATACAATTTATTGGTCAGGGTTGGCCACAGCAGCATGAGGCCAAGGCAAACGATGATGACGATGATTGACTTGCGATCCATGAACGTTAGTGGGAATGCCCCGATGCGGCCGGAACAGCAGCGTGCGATGCGCAATGCGGTCGCCTGAAAATTCGGAACCCTGAACTCGAAAGTCGAAACTCTTTCGGGGGCACCGGATCATCTCCACAGCCGCCCCATGGATGACACCGGCAAATCCGTTTCAACGCGAGCCAACTCCCGGCGAGCGCGCCGTGCGTGCGGATTGCTTCAAGTGCGTATTCGGAACAACTCGGCGTGAACCGGCATCCCGCCAGTGGGCCAAAAAGAAACGCTTTCGCCGGGGATAGCGTCCAGCGATAAAGTCGCACGATTCCGATTAAGCCATGTTGAAGGGGGTTCATGCTCTTCTTTCAGCATTCCTTCAGGAGATTCGCCCGACGCAATGTTACCAGAAAATCCTTTTCCACGTCAGCGAATCCCTTGCCGCCGATGGATTTCCGCGCGACGAGCACCAGGTCCACCGGTTGCGCAAGATCGTGCTGATGCGCCCGAAACGTTTCCCGCAACAGACGCCGCGCGCGACTGCGCGCAACCGCATTGCCGATCTTGCTGCTGGTCACCACTCCCAATCGCGACGTTGTGCCTGCCGGCAGTTGTCGCCAGTTGGCGATGAGGCAGCCGGTCACCGAGCGTTGTCCCTCCTGCCGCGCCTTCAGGAAATCCCGTCCCTGCTTGATGTGCATGGCGCGGGTGAATCTCAGTTGCCTGGATGCTTGGGCGGCCATGGGCCGGGTTAAACGGGTGTAAGGCGTTTGCGTCCCACGCGGCGGCGGTTGCGCAGGATGGCGCGCCCGCTCTTGGTTGCCTTGCGGGCCAGGAAACCATGCTGGCGTTTGCGGCGGATTTTTGACGGTTGATACTGTCGTTTCATAAATTCAACTCAACTGAACCACCCGAAATTGTGCCCGAGACAAAAGAAGTTCGGGAACTCTCCGAAATCGGAACGCGGGAGCATAACAGTGAAGAAGTGACTGTCAAGCAAGGCAGTCGCGCGGAAGTGTCTTAATTTGAAATCATCTCCCAGCTTAAGCAGCACGGTCATGGTCTAGCTAAACCAACCAGTAGGTGCGCTCCTATGATAAATGCAGCGACAGCGAATCCCGCCACCACCAATGCATCACCTCGTGTGTTGCGCTCCGCCGTCAGCAGCAACGCAGCAGATAACAAAATGACAGCATCGGGAAACAAAAGGATAGTGAGAAGCACCTCAAAATCTGTTGCGGCAAGACGGCGATAGGGGTTAAGGCCAACGGAAATCTTGAAAAAGATAGGAGCGATTACCACGAATGCCTCAAAAGGAAATAATACGGCCTTTAACCACTCGTGCTTGGTGTGTGGAAACATTTGCATAGTGCGGATTGGTTGTAATGCAAACCACCTAACTTTGCTTATTCTGCTGCTACTTTGCGATGCGGTCAACCGTTTGGTACTGCTGGTCCGTCCACTACCAACCGTTTGTTGTGCCATTAATGCTTTTCAGGCTTCTGATAATTCCACTTCTCGAACTGGTTCATTCTAGCAATCAGCGCCCTTCCACTTGCCCGCGTGACTTTTGCGGGCGGCTGCTGTCTAATGGGCCGTGAGATCGCTCGTGAACGAGCCTGTAGCAGAGCGCCAGTCCGTCAAACCGACGCACGACCAGTTCGCGCCGTCCGAATTCTCAGACCTTTATTCAGAGCACAGCCGCGCGATTTATTATCTCGCGCTGCGTTTTCTCGGTGATCCGCAGAAGGCCGAGGACGCCACCCACGACGTTTTCCTAAAGGCGTTCCGCAAGTTCGATCAATTCCGCGGCGAATCGAGCGTCCGCACTTGGCTTTATCGCATCGCCATCAATCATTGCCGGAACATTCAGCAGTCCTGGAACGACCGGCACATGTTCAGCAACGCCGACGATGCGTTGTGGGAGGGCGCCGCGGCCAAGACCGATTCGCCGTTGCGCGTGCTTGAAATCAAGGAACTCGGCCAGCGCATCCAGAAGACGCTCGATGGGTTGCCGGGTGAATACCGCCTGTTGCTGCTGCTGGTCGCCGACGAACACCTGAGCTACGACCAAATCGGCGTGCTCACTGAACAATCGCCCGACGCCGTCCGAGGCAAGCTCCACCGCGCGCGCAAAGCTTTCGCCACTCTTTTTGAAAAATCCGCATGAAGTGAAGTCATGAAACGCCAGACGAAATTTACCTCCGAACAGCAGCAACAGCACGCTGCCGAAACACAGTCACAGAACCAGCAAATCCCACACGAGTTTGCCACGCCGGAAGAGGCGCTGCGCTTCGACGCCGCGCAAACGGTAGTGCCGCCGGCCATCGCGCAACGGCTTCGGGAGTCCGCAGCGTCGTTGCCGCCGCCAAATCGCTCGTGGTGGAAACGATTTTTTGGAGGAATCAAACCGTGAACACCCCAGTCAGAAACATCTTCTCGCTGCCGAAAGGAATGTTGCTGTTCCTCGCGATTTACGCGTTCAGCTTTCCGGTGTTTCTGATCGAACACGCCGCTGCGCACACGAATGTCATTGAATACTGGCTGGGCTTGTCGCCCGCACGAGTGTGGCACGGCGAGCTGTGGCGGATGCTGACTTACTCACTTGTAGAGCCGGGAGTTTTGGGATGGGCGGTCAACCTGTTCTGGTTCGGCACGTTGATTTTGATTCTGGCGCGCGACTGGTCGTCCACGAAGTTCTGGACTTACTGCCTGCTGGCTGCGTCCGTCGGTGCGGTGCCGATCGTTCTTTTCTTGCCTCGTGTGGACGTTCGGGTTTTTAGCGCTGGCGCGATTGTCTTTGCACTGATCGCCGCGTGGGACCGGCTTTATCATCGCGAACGGCTCATCATGATTGGTTTTGGCGAAGTGTCGGTTCGGCAAGCGGCCATTTTCATCGCGGCCATTAACGGCGTCATCGCGTTCTTTTCGTGCGGCGGCTGGCTCGGCCTGCTGTCGATGCTGTGCGGCGGCGCGGCAGGATGGCTTTATCTCTGGATTGGATCGAAACGCGTGATGGGAAGAAGCAGTCAACAGGTTCGGTCCGAACGCGTCGCACGACTGGAATTATGAGGGGCGATTAATGATGGAGCTGGCTGCCATCGGAAAAATTGAGGCCGGAATATTCCGGGGATCCGGAGCTCAGTCGTGTGAACTTGTAGCACAGGCTTCCAACCTGTCTCCATTCTCCAAACCGGCAGACAGATCGGGGACAGGCAAGGTGCCTGTGCTACGTTCCGCTCTCGCCCGCGAACGCGCGATCCTGGCTCGCGCCGCGCTGGAAAACTGCCGATTGTGCGCCCACGAATGCGGAGCGAACCGTCTGATTGGCAACGCGGGAATCTGCCATGCTGGAGCGGATTCCCGTATATTCTCGGTTCAAGTTGAAGTGGCCGATGAACTGGAATTGATTCCGACGTTTGCCATCGCGTTCAGCGGATGCGATCTGCGCTGCGATTTCTGCATCACCGGAAAGGAAAGCTGGAACGCGCGCGCGGGCGAATCCGTGAATATCGAAAGGCTCGCGCATGCTGCAAAGGGAGCGTTCGCGGACGGCGCGCGAACCATCATGTTCCTCGGAGGCGAGCCGACGATTCATCTGCCGACGGCGCTGGAACTCGTCGCCGCGTTGCCGGACGATGCGCGGCTGATCTGGAAAACGAATGCTCATGGGTCCGCGCAAGCCCGTGAATTGCTCGACGGCATGTTTGACGTGTGGCTTGCTGACTACAAATTCGGCAACGGCGATTGCGCGCGGCGGCTGGCGAAGGTGCCGGATTATTCCCGCGTCGTTCGTGAGAATCTGCTTTGGGCCAATGAGCACAGCGAACTGATCGTGCGTCATCTGCTGATGCCCGGCCATGTGGAATGTTGCTGGCGTCCGGTGGCGGAATGGCTCGCGGAGAATTTGCCCGGCGTGAAAGTGAATTTGCGTTCCGGCTTCTGGCCAGCATGGCATTCCTCGCGGCACAGTGAATTGCGTGGGACGGTTTCAGGAACGGACAGTAAGTTTGCATTGAATATCGCCGAGGGGTGCAGATTGAATTTGGTGAAATGAAACGATTCACGATAACTGCAATTTTTCTTCTTGCGCCACTAATCGCATTCGCCAACCCATACACCCTAAATCCCAGCTCACTGCTTGCGTTTTGGATTGTCGCGTTCTTTGCGTTTGTTGTTGAATCCGGCATTGTGGCTTTGCTGCTGGCGTGGAAAGGAATGTCCCCGTTTCGGGTGTTCTTGAGCTACTTTTTCTGCAACGCAGCAGTCTATTTCTTTCTATTTTCTCCACTTTTGGATCGCGGCTGGCATTCCGGGTTTGGAACTCCTAGTGGTAACCGTTGATGGTTCAGTAATCATAGTTTTGTCCAAATTTTCAGGATTGCCGGGGGACAATTACAGCGGTGTGAGGTGGTGGAATGCATGGTTTTTTTCGCTGGCAGGCAACATGGCCTCCTATTTTGTTGGATACGTCTCCAGCCCGCAAACCGTGGGAAATGAATTGATGAAGAATACAAAGCCACAATTAACCACCGAATTGCTCATCCTTCCCGACGGCCAGGTTCTTGTCCACAACCTGACGCAACCGTTCGCGGAGTTGTTGAGAGAATTGAATCCCGATTGCGAACAAATCGCCTCGCGTGTTGCTCCGCAAGCGCCAAAACCGCATTCACGCAACACGTAACACCTTTTACCCATGAACTTCCAGACTGAAATCGAAACGCTCATCCGCGCGCGCTATCCAATCCTCTACATCATCACCAGCGAGGAGATGCGCGTGCAGAACCTGATCGTCGAGATCGCCGCCAAGCGGCAGAAGAAAGTTTTCGAGTGGACCTACAGCAACGGCATCGTGCCCGCCGGCACCTCCATCCAGTCGCATAAATCCCGCAACGGCGCGACGAAAGACCCGCTGGCCGCGCTGGATCAGGTCATCGAACAGGTTGAGCCGGCGATTTTCCTATTCAAGGATTTTCATCCGTTCCTCGCGCGAAATAATTTCGCCATCATCCGCAAGCTCAAGGACATTGCGCTGCACCTGAAGAACAGCTTCAAAACCATCATTCTGATTTCGCCGGTGATGGAGATTCCCGCCGAACTCGACAAGGAAATCACGGTGCTGAACTTCCCGCCGCCGACCAAGGAGGATCTCGGCGCGATGCTCGACAAGATCATTGAGGAAGTTCGCGAGCACAAGCAGGTGCAGATTGATCTCGACGGCGAGGGGCGCGAGCGACTGTTGCAGGCGGCGCTGGGCCTGACGCTCGGCGAGGCCGAAAACGTGTTCGCCAAAATCATCGTCAAGGATGGCCGTCTCAGCGGCGACGATGTGAACGAGGTTTTCGCCGAGAAGCAGCAGATCATCCGCAAAAGCGGGTTGCTCGAGTATTACGCCGCAAACGAAGACTTCGCGAGTGTCGGCGGATTGAGCGTCCTCAAGGAGTGGCTGAACAAGCGCGTGGTGGCGTTCACCGAGGAGGCGCGCGCGTTCGGGTTGCCATCGCCGAAAGGCATTCTGCTCCTGGGCGTGCAGGGTTGCGGCAAGAGTTTGTGCGCCAAGGCAGTTTCCCGGCTGTGGCAATTGCCGCTGCTGCGCTTCGACATGGGCCGCATGTTCGGCAGCCTCGTCGGGTCGTCGGAAGAAAACGTGCGGCGCGCAATCTCAGTCGCGGAATCCGTCGCGCCTGCGGTGTTGTGGGTGGATGAAATTGACAAGGCGTTCGTCGGGTCGCAAAGCTCCGGTGTGACCGATGGCGGCACGACCGCGCGTGTGTTCGGGACGTTTCTCACGTGGCTTTCAGAAAAGAGCGCGCCGGTGTTTGTCGTGTGCACTGCGAATGATGTTTCGCAGTTGCCGCCGGAATTGCTGCGCAAGGGCCGGTTGGACGAAATTTTTTATGTGGATTTGCCGAGCGAAGAGGAGCGCGAGGAAATTTTCCGCATCCATCTCGCCAAACGCGGGCGCGACCCCAAGAACTTCGATTTGAAAGTGCTTGTCACGGCGAGCAGGGAATTCAGCGGCGCGGAAATCGAGGAGGCCATCATCAGTGCGCTGTACGACGCGTTTTACGCGAAGCAGGAGTTGAAAACGGAACACGTTTTCGCCGCATTGGTCCAAACCGTGCCGCTCGCGAAAACCATGGAGGAAAAGATCGGCGCGCAGCGGCAGTGGGCGATTGGACGCGCGCGCAATGCAAGTGTCGTTGCGCCGGTTGTGCCCCCCCCGGAGGCGCGGCGCATGGAGCTGTGACATGAAATCCGGTGCCATATCCTGGAAACTGTCCGCGAGCAAAGTCCGGGTGGCGAATGCCGCCAGTTGGGCGCTGGCCTTGTCAGCATTCACGCTGGCAATCCTCGTGTCGAATCGCGCCGTTGAAGACATTCCGAATGATCTTCGGCGCACGCCCATTTTATTGTTGAACGCGTTAGCGGCAGCGCTGGTGGCATTCGGATTCGCCGCGCATGAAGGTTCATTGAAGCATTGGACGAACGTGCAGTATTGTTTAAGGTTCGGCGTTTGGACGGCTGCCATTTTCCGCCTGCTGCCTTCGGTCATGAATGAGGATGTCCTATATCTGAAAAATTGCGGAACCTTTGATGCTCCGTATGTCGTGCTCGGAGCATGCGTTCACGGCGGGCTGGCTCTTCTGCTGGCCTCTCCTTACGCGATGCGTGTGGTCGCTCATTCTGTCTGGACTGACGAAGCGCGTGTCTTCGAGATGTGCGGAACCGTAATTCTTGTTTTCTTCGTCATGGCGTCTGCCGTTCGGCTGCTCTCAGAACACTGGTGGTAAAACTGCGGCACGGGACAAATACAACTGCAAATGAAGAATCTTTGGGAAAACCTCTACGACCGCGTGAAGGATAGACGCTACGGCGCGCTGTTCCTCATGAGCGTGGGACTGTTCTTTGGGTTTCTGGCTGTTGCAGTGTGGATTTTGCGGAACAGTTCTGACGGGTTTCTGCGTGTAGTACTACTAATCGCGATGGTGTGCTTCGGCATTTGGACTGCCATTTCATTCTACCGGACGTTCTTCCGTCGGCCCGAGCGCTGTGATTTTCCGCGGTTATCGAGTGACGAACGGCGCGCGGCCCGGTCAAAACTTAAGAACGAAATGAAGAAACAATTGGGCAGGATGTCACGGCCTGCGCCCGACATTGACCTGAAATATTGAACATGAGTTGTGTCTGCATATTGACTCCAGTGGTGATTGCCGCGTGGCCCGCGTTCAGCGCGGCGGTGGTCGCGGCGGCCACATCTCTCGGCTACACAATTGTGGACGAGGGCGTGAAGCAGATGCAGAGCGAAAAGACGGCGCTGACCAGCGAGCGCGAGGTAAATCTTGAAATCGAGCAAAGCGAAATTGTGACCAACCAGCTTGGCCGACAGCAATGCATCCGCGTCACCCGTGGTACGGTCACCGTCACGTTCTCTCGAGATGCCCGCGGCAAAGCGTCGGTTTGCGTGTCGGGCGCGGGCCACACTGATGACGAGTTGCGGGCAATCGGACAGGAGTTGAGCCAGCGCGTGGTGCAGAAATACGTTCATCAGCGGTTGCTCGAAGAAATCCGTGCACGGAAGTTCAACGTGGTGGAAGAAGAAGTGGATGAAAACAACGCCATCCGCCTGAAAGTGCGGCATTGGGATGGATGAAAAATCGTTAAACCGTTTATCAAGCCACAGCAAAAAACAAGGACAGGCTATGATTAACCATAATCGAATGTATTCAGCAGCGCTCGCCACTCTGGCAGTCGTGGCGGCATTGAGTTCAGGATTGCTGTTGTTTCTTGCCGGAGCTTCAGCGGGCGGCGCAGTTGGTATCCACCTGCCCGACTGGTCTTTTCCCTGGGTGGCGGGGATCAATTTCACATACACGATAGCCATCGTCGTCGTGCTCTGCGCTCGATGGTTCAATCGAGAAGAAGGGCGAAGACTGACCCGGCTTCTGAACTGGGCGCTTTTGCCCGCTCTGCCGGGCGGCACAGTTGTCGGTATTTACGGCTTGTGGAGAGTGGATCGCGATTCAACGATTTAACAAAGCCATGCCTCACCGCGAATTTGAAATCACGATAGCCCCGGACGGCAGCGTGGAGGTCCACGTGAAAGGTTACAAAGGCAGGAGCTGTCTGGAAGCGATGAAAATTTTTGAACAGGTGGTGGGGGAGCTCCGATCGCGACGCGAGACGAGCGAGTTCTACGAGCCGGATGAGCAGGTGCAGTTCAACATCGAGCAAAAGCATTAATGGCAGTGCCGGGCACGGGGTGTCAGGTGTCAGGCATCGCGTGAGCGAGCACCTGACAAATGGCGCATGATATCTGACACTGAACGTTCTTCGCCGTACTCCCCGCCGCGGGCGCGGTGGTATAGCGGCATTTTCTCAGCCGGCTGGCGGCTGAAGCGGATGTCTCATCTGGATAGAATCCATTTGCCGAACCGTCTCACTCTTCGCCAGTTTGTCCTCAGCATCATCGTGCCGGGCTTCGCCTTCTTCACAAATAGGCGCCATATCCTTGGCTGGTCATTCGTCACCGGATATTGCGTTGCCGCGATCATCTTCGTTGTCGCACTCGGCTACCGGGTTGGTTCGCTGGCGTACGGTGTGATGATTGGCGCGCATGCAACAAGCATCATTTTCCTGGAAGGCTATTGGCTCCGCGAGCGTTCGCAGTTTCGCACGCGATTGGTTCTCGCCGGCCTGACGCTATTGGTGGTCTGGCTCGGAATGTACGCGCCGCTGGTCCGGTTTGTTGAAGATCATTTCTTCATGCCACTGCGCGTGCGTAGCAACGTCGTTGTCGTGCGGCGAACAACCGCGCCGGGAACAATCCAGCGCGGAGATATGGCAGCATTTAGATTGGACGAGGAGAACGTAGGCGACGGACATCGAGGCGGCGCGGTCTGGGTTCGGGGAGGTTATGGTTGCGGCCCGGTTCTGGCATTGGGCGGAGATCGCGTCGAGTTCTCGACCAATTCATTTTCCGTGAACGGGACGATGCGAAAACCTTTTCCGCACATGCCCACCGATGGAATCCTCGTTGTGCCGGAAAAGCACTGGTTCATCTGGCCTGAATTCGATATAACGATGCGCGGCAACGTCGGCGAGGCGGCGATTTCATCAACCATGATGCAGTTGGCCGTCGTTCCCCAGGAGCGGTTCGCCGGCACGGCATTCAAACGATGGTTTGGGCGGCGTCAGAATTTGTTATGAGCCGGTTCGTCAATCTAGAATTAGGCGGAGAGTCAGAGGACCAACCCCGCGAAACGCAGCAGCAGCCGCTGCTCAAGGATGAAGCCTATTACCTCAACGAGGCGCGCGCCGCGTTTGAAAACGGGAATTTCGAATCCGCGCTGCGGTTCTACTCAAAGGTGCTGGAGTTCAATCCACAAAACGCCGCTGCGTGGACGGGCCAGGTGCGCATGTTGATCGAGTTGGGTGAATTCCGCGAAGCCCGGCTGTGGGCGGACAAAGCTCTCGAACGTTTCCCCCACGAATCCGAGCTGCTCGCGGCCAAAGCCGTGGCTCTGGCGCGCAGCGGCGACCTCCAGGGCGCGCTGGCATTTTCGGATGCATCCATTGAGGAGCGCGGCGATACGCCTTACATCTGGCTCGCGCGGGGCGACGTATTGCTCGCGCGCGAAGAGCAGCGAGCCGATTACTGTTTCGAAAAGGCGCTGCTGCTGGCGCCGCATGATTGGTTTACCGCGTGGCTCGCGGCGCGAATCCGGTTTTATTACAAACAATTTGTTCTCGCGCTGAAGCTGCTTCAACAGGCCGTCGAATTGAATACAGGCCATTTCCTGTTGTGGCTGGAACTTGGCCGCTGCCAGCACGCCGTCGGCTTCATCGGTCCGGCGAGGAATTCTTTTGCGCAGGCGCGGCAGTTGAATCCTCACTGTCAGGAAGCGAGCCTGGCGCTCGTGAGTCTTTCCGAAACTGGATTTTCCGCGCGCGCGCGCGGCTGGTTGCGTCGGCTTTTCAAACGATGAACACGTCCTTTCTCGACCGGCTGCTCGCTGCGGCAAAAGATTTCGATGCGTCTGACCTTCACCTTGTTTCGGGCGTGCCGCCCGCCTTTCGGGTGAATGGCGAAATCATCATCGCGGACGAGGACGTGCTGACCGAGGAGCAAATTACCGCGATGTCGGATGGGTTGCTGAACGAGCATCAACGACTGAAGTTCGAGCAGGAATGGGAACTCTGCATATCACTTCTGCACAGCGAGGCGGGCCGCGTTCGCGTCACGTTCTATAAGCGCAATGGGCATCCGGAACTCAGCCTTCGATTTTGCGGTGAACGGGTTTCAACGCGCGAAGAACTGGGTCTGCCGGATCGAATCGACGAACTGGCTCGACGCCCAAACGGGCTGGTGTTGATTACCGGACCGACCGGTGCGGGGAAAACAACCACGCTCAATTATCTCGTGGATCTCATCAACAGCGAGCGGCGCTGCAAAATCGTTACAATCGAAGATCCGATTGAATTTGTTCATGCGAACAAGCGCGCCATTGTTGTTCAACAAGAGGTGCTCACAGACGTCCGTTCATTCAACCGCGCTCTCATCCATGTTTTGCGTCAGGACCCGGACGTGATTGTCGTCGGTGAAATGCGCGATCATGAAGCCATCGCCACGGCGCTCACGGCGGCGGAAACCGGCCATCTCGTGCTCGCGACGATGCATTCGCCGAACGTCTCCCACGCGCTGGAGCGGATGATTGGTGTGTTCGATGGCAACGCGCAGCGGCAGATCGTGCTGCAACTCTCCAATGCATTGCAGGGAATCATCGCGCAGGATTTATTGCCAGCCGCGGATCGAACACGCCGCGTGCTTGCGTACGAATTGTTGGTCGCGAACGGGGCGGTGCGGAATCTGATTCGCGAGAACCAGCTTCATCAACTGGAGAATACGATTCAAACCGGACGAAAAGACGGAATGGTGCTGATGGACAATTGCCTTTACGACCTTTACTGCAAGTGCCTGGTCACCTACGACACTGCTGTCAGCCGCGCGAGGCATCCGGATCGCATCATCCGGCAGCAAACATGAAATGCTTCGGCTCGGGAAGAGAACTAAAGACAAAACAGGCGGCCATTGATGGCCGCCTGTTGAATTCGAAATCTGGACTTCGACTGGTTGTCAGCCCTTGACGCCCTTTGTCTTCAGAGCGCCTTTCGCCAGCTTAACCAGTTCGTTGAACGCTGCGGCATCTGTCGCCGCAATATCGGCGAGAATTTTCCGGTCGAGCGCGCACTTGGCTGCTTTCAATCCTTCGATGAACCGGCTGTAAGTGATTCCCGCCGCGCGCGCAGCTGCATTGATGCGGATCTGCCATAGATAACGGAACGTCCGCTTCTTGCGGCGTCGGTCGCGATAAGCGTACTGGCGGCCATGGTCCACAGCATCGGACGCGTAGCGGTAGAGTTTCGAGCGGCGCATCCGGAAGCCCTTTGCGGCTCGAATCATCCGCGTGCGTCGTTTGCGTGAGGCTGGGGCGTTGGTAACTCGCATAGGAAAGTGTCAGGTGTCGGGCAAATCAGTGGCTAAAGGGGAGATTCTGCTTGATGCGATACTCATCGGTCGAGTGGACCCTCGTGAGGCCGCGCAATGCGCGACGGCGTTTAGGGACCTTGGTTTGCGCCAGGTGACGCCGGCCCGCGCTTGAGCGAAGGACCTTGCCGCCAGCGGTAATCTTGAAGCGCTTGGCCACGGATTTCTTTGTCTTGATGCCTTTGGGTCGTCGCATAATCAACTTTCTCAAAAAGAGCGCGCAATATAGGTTCCCCACAACTCAGACGCAAGAGGTTAATTGACCGCCCTGACCACAGATTTGCGCTGCGACACAGGAAATCAGAACAGCGTGTAAATGAACGGTGCGACGCCAGTGCTCGATAGCAGAATCAGCAATCCCAAGATCAAAAACGTGACCAGAATAGGAACCAGCCACCACTTCTTGTTCGTCTTAAGGAAAGCCCATAGTTCACCGAGGAAACCGCCACCAGGCTGACGGGCCGCGACTTTTTCAAATTCACTGGGGTTCTTCATGCGCGCACCGTTGAGAATACTGCACGTCAGAATTGCTTCAAGTATCTTTCCGGCTCGACCGGCACCGAGCGCTCGCTCCAGTAGCTCATTGAGTTTGATTTGTGGCGCAACTGGAGCGCGTCGCGGCGACGCAATCGAAACACCAGCGCGACAAGCGTCAGCACCAGAAAAAATAGTAACGCCAGCACAATTTGCGTCACTACCCAGCCAATCGGGAATGTCACGACCGTGGCGCCAATGAACAACCAGCGAATCGCCGCGGGTTTTACCAACCCCGCGATGCCGATAATTGAAATTGCACCCAGCACACACGCTGCGGTTGAATGTCCGTGCCCCAACCACTGGCGCAAAGCCAGAGCAACAAAGACGATGAGCCAGGCCGTGGCGAATTGGCGGAGCATTCGCGACGATGGTTTCAAAGGGAGGTCAGACCATTTCATGAATCAATCAGGTTCGAACGCAGCGAGATGTTTCGCGCGCGACTCGGGAGATGGAAGGTTTGTTACCCGCTCTCTGCGCAGGAGAAAGTCCTCGAGCACGAGCGCGTCCATTTCGGTCGCAAGAAAGCAGCGCAATGCGTCGGCAGGCGTGCAAACGATGGGTTCGCCGCGGACGTTGAAGCTTGTGTTCACGAGCACGGGGCAGCCGGTCTTGCGCTCGAATGTCTTCAACAGCCGATAAAAACGCCCGTGCCGTTCCTCGTCCACGGTCTGCAATCGCGCGCTGTAATCCACGTGCGTAATCGCAGGCAGTGTGGAGCGGACGACGTTCACGCGACGGCGCAGGTCAGGATCGTTCTGCATAAGCTTCGAGTCAGATTCCGAAATGGCCACGCGATATTTCTCACGAACTGAAGCGACAAGCAGCATGTAGGGGCTTTCCGCGTCATCTGGCAGATCGAAAAACTCGGCGGCGCATTCCTTCAAAACGCACGGTGCGAATGGCCGAAAGCTTTCGCGGTACTTGATCTTCAGATTCATCAATGACTGCATCGCGGGGTTGCGGGGATCGCCCAGAATGCTTCTGGCGCCAAGGGCACGCGGACCGAATTCCATCCGACCGTGAAACCACCCGACCACTTTGCCTGCAGCGAGCAGGCCGGCGACCTCCTCAAGCAACCCGGCTTCACCATCGAACCTCTGGCCCGGCGCTGATTCAGACTCCAAAACGCGCTCGATCTCCTCATTTGAGAAACTCGGGCCGAGAAGGCTTCCCTGTTGTGAATCGTGAGGCGCGGGTGCGCGCGGGTTTTCGAGCAACTGATGCCAGACGAACAACGCTCCGCCGAGCGCGCCTCCAGCATCTCCGGCTGCTGGTTGAATCCAAATGTTCCTGAACGGTCCTTCGTATTGCAGCTTTCCATTCGCGACGCAGTTGAGCGCGACGCCACCCGCGAGCACCAGATTCTTTTTCCCGGTCAAGCGATGCGCTTCGCGCGCCATGTTTAACATGATTTCTTCTGTCACGACCTGGATGCTCGCGGCGAGGTCCATGTGGCGTTGCTCGAGTTGGGATTCGGGCGCGCGCGGCGGGCCGCCAAAGAGCGCGTGGAAACACTCGTTCGTCATCGTCAGCCCTTGGCAAAAATTGAAGTAGTCCATGTTCATCCAAAAGCTGCCGTCGGATTTCAAATCGAGCAAGTTCTGACGAATCACATCAGCGAAACGCGGCCGGCCATAGGGTGCAAGGCCCATGAGCTTGTATTCGCCGCTGTTCACCTTGAACCCGCAGTAGTACGTGAATGCGGAGTAAAGCAGGCCCGAGCGAGTGCGGGAATTTCAACTCGCGCAACAGGTGGATGCGATTGCCCTCACCAACGCCGATGGTGGCAGTGTCCCATTCGCCCACGCCATCAACCGTGAGAATCGCCGCGTCCTCGAATGGACTCGGAAAAAACGCGCTTGCGGCGTGGCTCTCGTGATGTTCAGTGAAAACAAAGCGCGCGTTGCGGGCGCCCGTGAGTTGCTGGCGCAGCACGCGGCGCAAATGAATTTTGTCCTTGAGCCATACTGGCATCGCCATCCGAAAGCTGCGGAATCCCGCTGGCGCGAACGCAAGATACGTTTCCAACAGCCGATCGAATTTCAGCAGCGGCTTGTCGTAAAACGCGACGTAATCCAATTGCTCGGGGCGAATCCCGCCGGCTTCGAGACAATACTCAACCGCGCAAGCGGGAAATCGGGAATCATGTTTCTTTCGCGTGAAACGTTCCTCCTGAGCGGCGGCAACGATGCGGCCATCGACAATCAGCGCGGCGGCGCTGTCATGGTAGAAGGCCGAGATGCCGAGAATGGTTGTCATCTGCGCACGATTGCGGGAGGTTAATCTCGCGGCTGCGGAGCGCGCAAGTATCGTGTCGGATGCCCGTCATGGTTTCGCCAAATGCCGGCTCCATGATAAGGAGCGTTTCGTGAAGGCCTGTTTGTTCTTGATTCTGCTAATCAGACTGGACGTTCGCCGAATTTTTGCCACACTCGAATGGTGCGCCTCGCACATATGAAGCGCTTGCCTTGGCCAGGTGTGTTGCGTCTGAGTTGAACGACAGAAACGAACTCTCTTCATGAAACGCTCTCAAATTACCGCTTGGGTTGTCACGGGACTGCTTTTCTCCGGTGAAATAGTCGTCGCGCAACCCGCCGCATTGACGAACAGCGCAGCGTCGAGCGTCCTGGCACCGCCGGACGGTTCCGGCATTGCGCCGACCAATACGCCTCCTGTGAGCGGCGGTCCTCGCAGGGGCCGCGCCAACACACGCGTTTTCCCGCCGGACGAGACGAATCGCCTCGTCAAACTCGGCAGCCGTGGCATCGGCGTTCACGACCCGTCCACAATTGCGAAAGGCAAGGACGAGTATTGGATTTTCTACACAGGCATGGGTGTTCCATCATATCACTCGAAAGACCTCGTTCATTGGGAGCGTGGGCCGGTCGTATTCACCAACGCGCCGTCGTGGACAACGAACGTTCCGGGATTTCGAGGCAGAAGTTTCTGGGCTCCTGACGTCATTCACCTGGGCAATCGCTATTTGCTTTATTATTCGGCCTCTTCATTCGGAAAGAATACGTCGGGCATCGGGCTTGCCACAAATCCCACACTCGACCCGAACAATCCGGATTACGAATGGACGGATCAGGGCGTGGTGGTGCAATCATTCACTACAAATGATTTCAATACGATTGATCCTGCGGTCACGCTCGATGCCGACGGCAAACCCTGGCTTGCGTTCGGCTCGTTCTGGACTGGTATCAAGCTGATTCAACTCGATCCGAAAACGGGACTCCGGATTGCGCCTGATTCCCCGATATATTCGCTGGCGCATTACGAAACGATCGAGGCGTCCTATATTTACCATCATGACGGCAAGTATTATCTGTTCGTGAATTGGGGCTATTGCTGCCGTGGGGTGGACAGCACGTATGAGATTCGCGTCGGCCGAAGCGAGAAGATCACCGGGCCCTATCTCGACCGCGACGGCAAGGACATGGTGGCGGGCGGCGGGACGAAAGTCCTGGACACGGACGGGGCATTCATCGGACCAGGGCATGCAGGCATTTATGCCGATGGAGAAAAATACTGGTTCAGCTGCCATTTCTACGATGGAACAACGCAGCGCGGAACGTCAAGATACGCGCTGCGTCCGATGCACTGGGACGCCGAAGGCTGGCCGGTAGTGGACGCTCTGGCAGAGCAATGATCTGGCTGATTCAATTTAAGAAAACCAAACCACACCACGACAATGAAACCAATGAGACGGGCATTCCTCGCAACAACCCTGGCAATCGGCTGCTTCGCAGCGGCGTTTCCCGCCGGAGAATTGAGAGCGCAAGAGGCGAACTCGAGTTCGTCGTCCATTGCGCAGATCAATGTTGACGCGTCGCAAACGGGTGCGCCGATCAGCAAATACATTTACGGGCAGTTCATCGAGCATTTGGGCAGGTGCATCTACGGCGGCATCTGGGCGGAGATGCTCGAGGATCGGAAATTTTATTTCGACGTACCGGCGACGAATGACATCTGGCGGCTCACCCGCGAACAAGCCCGCGTTCTCGCGGCCTCGCCGTGGAAGGTGATTGGACCGGCTGAGACGGTCAGCATGGACGAGAAGGATATCTTCGTCGGCAAACACTCACCGCAAATCAAGGCATCGGGCGGCTCGACAGTCGGCATCTACCAGGAGGAACTCGGAGTGTTGAAAGGCAAGGAATACACGGGTTACATCTTGCTCGCGGGCGAAGGGCAGGTCGCGCCGGTGACTGTCAGCCTTTCGTGGGGCACCGGGCGAAAACGACAAGGCGGTTCACACGATCAAACGTGTCGGCAACAAATTCACCAAGGAGCCGTTTAAACTCATAGCCGGGGCGGATAGCGACAACGCGCGGCTCACCATTTCATCGAGCGGCAAAGGTGCGCTCAAAATCGGCTGTGTCTCGCTCATGCCGGCGGACAACGTGGAAGGCTTCCGCAAGGACTCGCTCGAACTGCTCAAGCAGCTCAATGCGCCCATTTATCGCTGGCCCGGCGGGAATTTCGTCAGCGGATACGACTGGCGCGATGGCCTGGGCGAACGAGACAAGCGCCCGACCCGCACGAATCCTGCCTGGACGGGCATCGAGCCGAATGACATGGGCATGCATGAGTTCATCCGCTTCTGCGAGTTGGTGAGCGCCGAGCCGATGATCGCCGCGAACACCGGTTTTGGCGACGCCTATTCGTGCGCCGACGAAGTTGAATACGCGAACGGTTCCACCAGCACGCGCATGGGCAAATTGCGCGCCGCGAACGGACACGCCAAGCCTTTCAACGTCAAATGGTGGTGTGTCGGCAACGAGATGTGGGGGAACTGGCAGCTCGGTTACATGCAGGTCCAGCACTACGTCATCAAGCACAATTGGATCGAAGAGAAGATGCGGCAGGTGGACCCGACCATCCAGACCATCGGCTCGGGCGACCTTCCGAGCGGCTGGAGCCGGTGGATGATGACCAATTGCGCCAACAACATGAATCTGCTCAGCGAGCATTTCTACATCTTCAATCCGTCGAACGACATTCCGGCGCACGTGAAACAGATTCCGGACAACGTCAAGAAGATCGCCGATGCGCATCGAGAGTTTCGCAAGGAAATTCCCTCGCTCAAGGGCAAGGACATCCGGGTTTCACTGGACGAATGGAATTACTGGTACGGCCCGCACGTCTTCGGCGAACTGGGCGTGCGGTACTCACCTCAAGGACGCCCTCGGCATCGCCGCCGGGTTGCACGAATATTTCCGCGACAGCGACATCCTCTTCATGGCCTGCTACGCCCAGACCGTCAACGTGATTGGCTGCATCAAGACCACGAAGACCCACGCCGATTTCGATTCCACCGGTCTGCCGCTGATGCTTTATCGCCGCGAATTCGGGACGATTCCGATCAAGCTCGAACAAAAGGCTGCGCCGCTCGATGTTTCGGCCGCGCTCACGAGCGACAGGAAAGCGCTGACGATTGGTGTCGTGAACCCCACGAGCCAGTCGGTGCGGATGAAATTAAATTTCAGCTCCGTCCGTCCGTCGAATGCGGCGCAGACGTGGATTATCGCGGGCAACGATCCGATGGCGTAGAATCAACCGGGTGAACCGCGCCACGTGGACATCGAAACCGCTGCCCCGGCGAATCTGAACGGCGAAGTCTCCGTAAAGCCATTGAGCATCACGCTATGGCGCGCTGCGGTGCAGTGATATTGACACAGGCAACAACAACGAAAGGAAAAATGAAAAACCAGATTGGTTTAATTGCACTTGTTGCGGCTCTATCGTGGTGCGGTTGCAAGCCTGCGACCAAGTCCGCAGGGACTGATGCACAGGCTGACCCAGCCCAGCATTTGCTCAAGCAGCGAGACGAGGCGCGGCCCAAAGCCGAAGCCGCCGAGAAACGAATGCGTGAAGCGGGGGCCGGAGCGCAGGTGGAAGCTCTCGGCTTTGCAAGCGCCAAAAGCTTGCGTGACCAACAAGCGGCGTCAGGATCGAAAGCCGAGGCTTATGAGCGCTACGCGAACACCGCCAAACAAATCGAGCAGAAGATTCAAGTTGACGTTCAACTCGGCGCACAATCTCAATCGGCTGCGGACATTGCTCGCTTCGAGCGGTTGCAAGCCGAAGTGGACCTGGCTCGCATCACTGGGCAACTTCCGGCTGAGGAAAAGTCTCCGTGAAGCCATTGAGCATCATACTCTGGCGCGCTGCGGTGGAGTGAACTGAAGTTTTGCGAACATGATTTAGGGGATTCATTGTGTGTCACGTGAACGAGGCTCATTCACTCGCGAACTGGGTTGCACACGTCTTCGATCACCCCGTGGCTAATCCGGAATGGCATTGGTCGCCCGATGCACCCTATTGGCATGACAGCGCGGAGCACATCGCCACGTTCATAGCTGAAACTTTCGAGCGATCCGGCGAGCTGCTGGCCCGCTTCAGCGACGCACAACTCAATCAGGCATTCTGGTATCTCGTCAGCGGCAGTTGCTCCGATTTCATGTTCTCTCTAGTCGAATCCTCGGTTCCGCTAAACATCCGGCTGCGCGCTCTCCGCTCATTCGTTCCGCTGTTCAATCAGATTATGGCCGTGCGTTGCTCATCGCATTTGTCGCATTTGGACGAGCAGCCGGCAAATTCGCTCAACAGCGCTTGCTACATGTGGTGGGACATTCTCCCCATCCACGGCAAGCCTGAAGAGCCGGAGCGCGCTGCGTTTGATGTCGAGGTTCTGCGAATCCTTCCACGACTGCTCGCTATTCCGCACGACGCGTGTCGAGAGAGCGCACTTCACGGCATCAGCGAATGGCAATTTTATTATCCGAACATCAGGGTCGTCGTTGACGAGTGGCTTGCGCGTACACATGGCTTGCGACCTGAGCTTGTCGCATACGCGGAACGTGCCAAAGTCGGCAACGTCCTATGAAGGTAACTGAAGAGAATAGACGAACACTCGTAGAATGGACAATACTGTTCAGTGAAAGTAAATGTTCTATGAACCACTCCCGAATCAACCTCCTCGCGCTGCTTCTATGCGGCGCATCAACTTTGTGGCCCGTGCAACTTCGGGCCGCCGAACCGTCCGCCCGCATTTCTGTGCAGGTGGACAAACCGGGACACCGCATACCAGCGACACTCTGGGGAATTTTCTTCGAGGACATCAATTGTTCGGTGGACGGCGGGGTCTATGCCGAAATGGTTCGCAACCGGTCATTGGAAAATTCCGACAAGCCCGAATACTGGAAACTCGTAACCAAAGGCACCGGCAAAGGCGAGACATCCGTGAGCCTGGAGAACCCGATGAACAGCGATCCGCTCTCGGAGCGAAATCAGCGCTCTCTTCGCTTAAGCGTGGCGAACACGGATGCGTCTAATCCAGTCGGCGTGGCCAACGAAGGCTATTGGGGAATGGCGTTGCAGCAGGGCGCGGCTTACGAGTTGTCGTTTAACGCCCGCTGCGCTGACGGATTTACTGGACCAGTCACAATCGAACTTCAAAAACCCGACGGGACTGTTTGCGCTCGGGAGACGATGACCGGACTCAAATCCGATTGGAAAGCCTTTCACGCAACGCTTTCCTCGGACGCGACGGAGCCCAACGCGCATCTTGTGTTGAGTGTGTCGAGTCCGGGCACGGTATGGTTCGACATGGTTTCGCTTTTTCCAAAACAGACATGGAAGAATAGCGGCCTGCGTCCTGACCTCATGAACAAACTCGCCGGGCTGAAGCCGTCGTTCGTCCGTTTCCCCGGCGGCTGCTGGGTCGAAGGCGACACGATGAAATACTCCTATCGCTGGAAGGAGACCATCGGCGACCTCTCTCAGCGCCGCACGCAATACAATCTCTGGCAATACAACGCCACGCATGGCGTCGGGTTCCACGAGTATCTCCAGATGTGCGAAGACCTCGGCGCCACGCCGCTGTTCGTCATCAACTGCGGCATGTCGCACAAGGAAACCGTTCCGCTCGATGAAATGGGGCCGTACGTGCAGGACGCGCTCGACGCGATTGAATACTGCAATGGCCCGGTGACGAGCCGCTACGGAGCCTTGCGCGCGAAGAACGGACACCCCGCGCCGTTCAATTTGAAATACATGGAAATCGGCAACGAAAACGGCGGGGACGCCTACCACCAACGCTGGGAGCTGTTTTATCGCGCCATCAGAGCGAAATATCCGGACATTCACTTGATCGCCAACGTCTGGGGCGGTTATCCAACGAACTTCCTGCCGGAATTGGTGGACGAACATTACTACAACTCGCCGGAGTTTTTCATTCAACGCGCGGGCATGTACGATTCCTACGACCGCAAGGGGCCGAAAGTTTACATCGGCGAATACGCCGTCACGCAGGGTTGCGGCCAGGGCAATTTGCGCGCGGCCATCGGCGAAGCGGCGTTCATGACCGGCATCGAGCGCAACTCGGACGTGGTTCAGATGGCGAGTTACGCGCCGCTGTTCGCAAACGTGAATTACAAGAAGTGGAATCCCGACCTCATCTGCTACGACAGCGCGCGGTCGTACGGCTTGCCGAGTTATTACGTGCAGCAGCTTGTTCGGTGAGAACCGGGGTGACGTAGTGCTGCCTGTTACGGTGCAGTCGCCAGGAGACAGTCGGAAAACTCAAGGGTGGCTCGATCGGCATCGGCACGTGGGATACCGTTGCCGAGTTCAAGGAACTCAAGGTCGTGGGATCAGATGGCAAGACACTTTACGCGAACGATTTTTCCGCCGGAACCAATGGCTGGAGATTTCTCGGCGGCTTGTGGTCTGCGGAGAATGGCGTTTTGCGTCAGATCCAGCGAGGACGACAATGTGCGGGCGATTTTGCCTGGCATGGCGTTCACGAATTTCACCTACTCGCTCAAGGCGCGGAAGCTCTCTGGCAGGGAAGGATTCCTCGTGTTGTTCAACGTGGCCGACCCGGAGGCAAAATCGTGGTGGAACGTCGGCGGCTGGGGCAACGACCATCACGCGCTAGAGTTGGGCGACGTGGTTGGCAACGAAACCAAAGGCAGCATTGAAACGAATCGCTGGTATGACATCCGGGTGGAAGTTACGGGAACCAGCGTGAAATGCTATCTGGATGGCAAACTCACATCCGAGGGCCAGGTGCCCAAAATGCGAAGCCTGTGCGCGAGCGCTACTCACGCTGAGGGGAATGGAGACGTGATCCTGAAGATCGTCAATACATCGGCCGAGCCGCAGGATACCGAAGTTCAATTGGACGGCATCGCTTCAGTGGAAAGTTCGGCGAAGCTGACGGTGTTGAGTTCGGAGCGGCCCGAGGATGAAAACTCACTGGACCAGCCCGAAAAGGTTTCGCCAAAAACCGAAACGGTCGCGGTCAACGGCAAATCGCTGCGTCACGTTTTCCCCGGCAACTCATTCACTGTGCTCCGCATCAGGACGAAGTGATCAAACCACGGCATTCTTATGAAACACTCATCACAGTCGTTCAGATTGAGCAGGCAAGCACTCGCTGTCGTACTCGCTCTCGTCGCGTTCGGTGTCACAGCCGCGCCCGTCACTATTACCGTTCAGGCCGACAAGCCTGGGGCGAAGATTAGTCCCGCGATGTGGGGAATCTTTTTCGAGGACATCAACTTCGGCGCTGACGGTGGACTGTACGCCGAGTTGGTAAAGAATCGCGGCTTTGAATTTCCCGACCCGATGATGGGTTGGAGCAAACTTAGCCCCAGCAAAGCGCGCGGCACGTTGATGATCCGCGATGAAAATCCGTTCAACGCCGCCAATCCGCATTACGTCCACATCGAGTCCGAAGGCAAAGATCTCTTCGGCATCGCGAATGAAGGCTTCCGTGGCATGGGCGTTCGCAAAGGCGACGCCTACAATTTTACAGCGCAAATCCGCAACGTCTCCGGCACGCCCGGCTTGCGCATTGAACTGTATTCCGGCAACGGCTCGTTGCTTGATTCTGTTCCCCTGCGAAATTTTTCTTCCGATTGGAAAAAATATTCTGCCGTGTTGCATCCCAATGATACCGATGCGAAGGCAAAACTCTACGTGCTCGTGGACGGCAGAGGCGTGGTGGATTTGGATTTCATTTCGCTGTTCCCGGAAGGAACGTGGAAGAACCGCCCCGGTGGACTCCGCGCGGACATGGTGAAGATGCTCGCGGATCTGAAGCCTGGTTTCATGCGTTTTCCCGGCGGTTGCATTGTCGAAGGCAGCGAACTCGACAAGCGCTATCAGTGGAAGAACACCATCGGACCGGTTGCCGAGCGAAAGCTCCTCATCAACCGCTGGAATTATGAATTCTTGCATCGGCCTACGCCGGATTATTTTCAATCCTTCGGCCTTGGCTTCTTTGAATTCTTTCAGTTGTGTGAAGATATCGGAGCGCAGCCACTGCCAATTCTCAATTGCGGCATGGCCTGCCAGTTCAATTCCGGCGAACTGTGTCCGCTCGACGAACTGGGACCGTACATTCAGGACGCTCTGGATTTGATCGAGTTCGCAAACGGGCCGGTGACCAGCACGTGGGGAGCGAAGCGTGCGGCGATGGGCCATCCCGAGTCGTTCAACATGAAGATGCTCGGCATCGGCAACGAGCAATGGGCCGAGCAATACATCGACCGCTACGTCGCGTTCTCCAAGGTGCTCAAGGAAAAGCATCCGGAAATCGCGCTCATCTCCGCGTCGGGACCCTCACCCGCGGATGAGCGTTTTCAATTTCTCTGGCCGAAGCTGCTTGACCTCCATGCAGACATCGTGGACCAGCATTGCTACGCCAATCCCATCTGGTTTCTTGCGAACTCCCATCGTTACGACAATTACGATCGCAATGGACCAAAAGTCTTCATGGGCGAATACGCCGCGCAGAGCGTGGCAATTGTCAGCACGAAGAATCGGAACAATCTGGATTGCGCGCTCGCCGAGGCCGCTTACATGACCGGCCTCGAGCGGAACGCCGACGTCGTCCGCATGGCGTCATACGCGCCGCTGTTTGGCAACGCTGACGCATGGCAGTGGACACCCAATCTGATTTGGGCGGACAGTCTCAACGTCTATGCCACGCCGAATTATTATGTCCAACAACTCTTCAGCCGGAATCGTGGCGATGAGGTGCTGCCCGTGAAATTGACTGGCGTCGATTTGCCGGCAACTCCGTCGGGCCGAATTGGTCTCGGCACCTATCGAACATCGGCAGAGTTCAAGGATGTGCTCGTGACACACGGTACCGAAACGCTGCTCGCGTCGGATTTTTCGCAATCCACCAACGGATGGACGGGCGGTGAAGGATGGGATGTAAAAGACGGGGCCTATCAACAATCCAATTCCAACGCCACATCGAGTGTCTTCGCCGGTGAGAACGCCTGGAGCGATTACACGCTTTCGTCCAAAGCCCGGAAACTTGGCGGCTCGGAAGGTTTCCTGATCATGGTGCGCTACAACGGGCCGGAGGATTACATCCTTTGGAATCTGGGGGCGAACCGCAATTCTGCAAACGTAATCCTCTGGCACTTTGCTCAACAGGATCATGTTATTGCGCAGAATCCTGGCTCGATTGAAAGCGGGCGTTGGTATGACGTGAAGATTGAACTGAAAGGCGGCTCTGTAAGCTGTTATCTCGATGGTAAGCTGGTTCAGAGGGGGGACGTTCCGGCGCCAAATGTTCAAAGTCTTTATGTCAGTGCCACGAAGGACGATTCCGCAGGCGAACTCATCCTGAAAGTGGTCAATCCTGGTGAAAGAGTGGAAGAGACGGAGATTGACGTTGCGGGTGCATCGGTTGCGAGCGACTACGCACGAGCGACAGTGCTGACGAGTTCCAGCCTCGCGGATGAGAACTCATTTGCCGATTCGCGCGGCGTTGCGCCGCAAGAATCGCCCATTCAGATTTCCGGTCCGCGCTTCACGCACACGTTCCCGGCCCGCTCCATGACCATGCTGCGTTTGAAGATCCGGTAGCCTCCATGAAATTCATTCCCGGTCTACGCGGCAATCACTTGAGAGATCTTTGCCGGGTTCAAGCGAGCATCCGGCAGGATTCAGATATAATACATTTTCTCTTTTTCCGCGCTTTCGTCGAGCAACTGCTGGAAGGTGATTGAGTCAGCGGCTGAATCGATCGCGGACTTCAATCGTCTCCACGCCCGGCGCAGTTCCGGCGCGCAATTTGAATCTCCGAGAGCGGGCGCGTCGAATATTTCCCCATGAACCGCGCGCAGCACGTCGCCAAGCGTAATTTCCGACGGCGCGCGAGCGAGCAGATAACCGCCTACCTTGCCACGAATGCTTTTGGCGATGCCTTGCGCTTTGAGTTCGATGAGAATCTGAACGAGGTAATTCGCCGGGACGCTCTGTTCGGATGCCAGGGTCTCAACGCGGAAAGCGGAAGTGCTCGGGTAGTGGCGTGCAAGTCCCAGCACCGCGCGCATGGCATAGTCACTTTTTACCGAGAGCTTCACCACGAAAAGTTAGCGGACGATGGCAAAACTGCAATGAAATGTCGAAATACATGGCTTCATTGCGTAGGGATTGTGGACAGCAGCGCGTCTTGCATGCAGAATATACCATTGTGACACCCGAAACCATTTCACCCGATTCACTGATGAGCGCCGTGCTGGAAGTTTTTCCAGGGGCGCAGCGTGCGATGTTTCGCCGGTATCACATCGGCGGTTGCAGCCACTGTAGCTTTCAGCCAACTGAAACACTCGCTCAGGTCTGCGAACGAAGCGGTGCGCTCGACGCGAACGAAGTTCTGGTGCACATCCGATCGAGTCACGAGCAGGACAGGCAAATTCTCATCGAACCGAAGGAATTGGAGGATCTGCTCAAACGTGACAATTCCGCGAAACTTCTGGACGTGCGTTCACGTGAGGAATTTGAGGCAGTGCGAATCGAAGGAGCAGTTCTCCTCTCGCAGGACGTGATGCGTGAAATCATGGCGGACGGCTCCAACGATCGGCCCTTGGTAATTATCGATCATGAAGGCAAGACCGGACTGGACGCGGCGGCATACTTTCTAGGACACGGATTGCAGAATGTCCGCAGCTTGCGTGGTGGCATCGACGCCTGGGCATGGGAAGTTGACTCCAAGATGCGCCGATACAAATTGGGTTAATACCGCAGATGCGCTGAGGCTGGAGAAATTCAAAGTCTGACTCTCCTCGTTGTGGCGAAATCAAAAACGCGAGTCCGTTTTCTGCCCAAATCTTGGTGGACAACTTCGATTTACGAGCGCAAAATCGACTGCAGCATCGAGGATATGCGCAGCAAATGGCCAGACTTCCTGTTTACGCTTGGCGTTCGATTTGGTTGTGGCGCGGTGATGGGCGCGATCGTGGGCCTTTTGATTTGTGCTCCGGGTCGTCGTGGTTCACTGCTGCTGCTCCGGCTTTTCGCTGATGCGGTGCATCCTCTGCGACGGTACTATTGGTTCGGCGCATGGTCGATCGGTGGCGCCCTCATCGGAATCTTCACGACTCCGAAGTGGCAGACGCCCTGGTACAAAGGAGACCGAAGCGCATTAAATATTTGGACGAACTCGGATTTCTCTGACGACGGGGAACTGAAGCCTGATCGAACAATGCCAGTTCCAAGGCATCGGTCACCATCAAAACAGTGGGCGAGGACGGGGAAGAGCATGAGTATTCATCGATGGAGGAAGTCCCGCCTCAAATCCGAGCAGAAATCGAAGCGCTCGAAGAAGAGTCCACTCAGCAAAAAGGCAGCGAGTTGTCGGTCACCGAGACTTCTCGGAATGGCAACGTAATCACCGTGAAAACGATTCAGCAAAAGGACATTTCAGTCTACAAAATCGTTGACGAATTCGGAGTGGAGCGGACATACCGTTCGCTGAATGAAATGCCACCCGAGATACGCGTGGCGATTGAGGAAGCGGAGAAGAAGTTGAAGTGACTGGATAGCCGTTCGGAACTGAATGCTTTACAGCTTTGCGTCTTCGCCTCTTCGATGTAGAATCTGACTGTGACCCCAGATTTGGAAAAACGAATTCGCGAAGCGCTGGCAAACCCGCGGAACATGGGGGAACTGGCCGATGCCGACGCCGTGGGCACGGTCGGAAACTCAGATTGCGGTGAGATGTTGCGGCTCTGGGTGAAGTTCAAACAACAGGAGGGCAGGAAGGTGATCGACCAGGCCACGTTCCAGTCCTTTGGCTGCGAAACGGCCATTGCCGTGGCGAGTTTGGCGACGGAGTTGATCCGGGGGAAAACAGCCGAGGAAGCATTGGCGTTGAAGACCGAAGAACTCGCTGGTGAACTCGGTCCGCTGCCTCCAATGAAGATCCACTGCGCACAGTTGGTGGAAGGCGCCTTGCGCTCGGCACTTGATTCTGAGTGTAACAAAAATCACTCAACTCAGTCTGGGGGAGTGGGCGGAGCATCTTTGCTGCAAAACTTCTCTCCGAAAACGGGCACGCCGAAGATCGTTTTTGTCGACGACAAGCCCAGTAACTAGAGGGCGCAGTTTCGTGGTATTCTGTAACAGTTCGATGGCGAAATGCAGTTTGGAAAGATCTTGGAGTAGGTTAACCTAAATCTGGTATCGCCCAGACAAAATACTTCGCCTCCTCGCCACGTATTCCAGAATTGTCCCGATGCGGAACATTGAGGTCAGGAATTAGGCAAATTCTCTGGGGTGATTTTGGAGCAAGAAGCACATTTCCTTCGTGGCACCCAGCTTGCTCGAATTTTCTCGATGATAGTCGCTTTAGCTATAGTCGGGTTTGTTGTGATTGGCTTGGCGATTGGCCTCATTGCCACTGCGACAGCACCGATGGGTTATCAAGACAAGGCGGGTTTTCACTACGGTCGGCCAGACGGACGGCACGAAGAGGAAGCACCGTTGATGGTGCCCCAACCGAAACTCGCTTGATCGGGTAGATCAATTTGCTTTCCGAACAGGAAAGCAGAATGGCCCGGCTCCCCGCAATCGAGGCGCCGGTAAACCATACGGAAACCCTGACCGGGGGTGCGTTATGCAATTGTGCAAATCCGCGTGTCGCAATGGGCTCTCGCATCCTCGGCAGGTATTTCTTCCTCCGAGTTCGATTCCTCCGAGAAGTTCATCTTGAACCCTGAGACCGATTCATTCTCGTCCGGCCGCGAGCACAAACGGACGGATCTCTTCCATCAATTTGGCGAACACACTTAATGACACCTGCTGCGCGCCGTCGCTCAAAGCCTCTGCAGGATTTGGATGTACTTCAACCAGCAGCGCGTCCGCTCCCATGGACACCGCGCCTTTGCACATTGAGATCACCAAGTCTGCACGCCCAGCGCCTTGACTCGGGTCAATAACGACCGGGCAATGCGATTCCTGTTTAATGATCGGAATCGCGGAGAGATCCAAGGTATTCCTGGTATAAGTTTCGAACGTGCGGATTCCTCGCTCACAGAACATCAAATTGCTGTTCTCGTGCGCCAGGACGTATTCTCCAGCAAGCAGCCATTCCTCAATCTTTGTCGAAAGTCCGCGCTTAAGCAAGACGGGCTTCCCTGTTCTGGCAGCTGCAATGAGCAACTGGAAATTCTGAGAATTGCGCGCTCCAATCTGAATAATGTCCGTGTATTCGGCCACAAGTTCAGTTTGAACTTCCGAGAGCAGCTCCGTGATGATCGCCAGACCGGTTTCGCGTCTCGCTTTCGCCAGCAGTTTCAACCCTTTCTCTCCCAATCCTTGAAATTCGTAAGGCGAGGTGCGTGGTTTGAAGGCGCCGCCGCGAAGAATTGTCGCCCCTGCGGCTTTCACGGCTTCCGCTGTTTTGAGCAATTGATTCTCAGATTCGACCGAGCACGGTCCCGCCATCACATGAAACTTCTTTCCTCCGATGACATGTTCGCGAACGTTAATTGTGGAATTGGCCGGATGTGCCTCGCGGCTGACTAGTTTGTAGCGTTTCTGGACCGGCATCACGCTTTCAACGATCTGAGGGAAGACTGTTGCCAGTGTTTCCAGAGACTGATGCGTTATTTCATCGCCGATTGCGCCAATCACCGTGCGCGCAACACCGCGCATGACGTGGGGCCGATAACCCATTTTACGGATCTCCTTCAGCACGGTCGCTTCCTGCTTCTTTGAGATACGGGGTTTAAGAATGATGATCATAGCTCAACGCGGGTAGCCTTAATAAAAAAAACCGCAGGCGCTAACCTGCGGCTAGTTGGGATTTCTTGGGTTAGCACAGCCGCAAGTACCGAATCGCCGGCCATCCAAATGGAAAACCGGCGACAAAGCCAAAAGCAAATTGCAGACTGGAATGACTCACGGCCTAAGACTACCAAGAACGCGAACTACGTCAAGCGCGGGAATTGGAATGTGTCGGCAATTGAAAGGGACTTTCGGAATCCACCTGAGGTCACAAGAGAGTCTCTAGCCAACGCCACTCACCATCCGAGAAGCCGAGTTGGCGTGAAAAGGCCTGCTCACTTCACACTGGTCAACTCCGCATTGAACAACTCCCGCGTCTTCGACTGCACTTCGGCGAGTTGCAGTTCGCCCTTGTCCAGTTTCGCGAGCAGCGCCTTTTGCGCGAGGTAATCCTTGTTCAACACGCCGGCCTTGCTTTGCAGCATGCGCCAGGCTTTGCGGCGTTCGACGGCGAAGAGCACCATCTGACGCGACACGGCGAAGAATTTCATTTTACCGCCAATCTCAGCCTTGATGTAGCAACCGAAGTTCGGCACGCACGAGCGATGGTTCGCATCGAACACGCGACGATAAATCACGTCGTCCTGCGTGATGAACACGAGCATGTCGTCGAGCAGAATCATTTCACGCGCTTCTTCTTCCTTGATCGCCTTGACGTGCTTGCGGAAGCGCGCCTCGGTGATTGCCCAGTGCGCGACCGTGTAATTATATTCATCGCCGGTGCTCGCGTATTTCGTCCGCCACCAATCGCGGTCGGTCGAAGGATTGCCCTTGAGATCGAACGCTTCCTGCGACGTTTCGCCGTGGCGCGGATTGAAAACAAACTCAGGCATGCCGCGCGCGTCGCGAACCATCTTCGCCTGATCGGCGCTCATGTTGTCAGCGACGCCGTGTTCCGGCTGACAGGTCGTGTATGCCTGGAAGAACGCCGTGCCACGGTATTCGAGACCATCGAGCATCGCCTTGTAAAGCTTCGCGGCATTGGCCATCGAAACCTGCGCGACGAACGGCGAGCCGTGTCCGCTCGTGAACGCTTCGGCGACGTTTTTCTTTTCGATCAACTTGCCTTGCGACGCGGTGCCGAACTGGTTCATGTCGTAACCGCCAAGCATTGTTGAGCTGTCGGAATTTTGTCCGCCAGTGTTGGAATAAACCTGCGTATCGAGCATCAGCATCTTCACGTTCGGACGATTCTGCAGAATCACCTTCGAGACGTTCTGGAAACCGATGTCGCCAAGCGCGCCGTCGCCGCCGATGACCCAGACTTTCGGCAACTCGCGAATTTCCTGATCGGTCATCAGTGCGTCATCGAGATGCGTCAGCGTGAACAAACCGGCGTCGGTCATCACATCGTCATCGTGTTGCAACAACGCGTCGCACAAACGCTCCGGCACGACCGAACGGCGCGCGTGATTCAAAATCAACGATTCGCCGAGTAGCCACGAAATCGTCGCGCCATCCTGGAACAGCGAGTTCATCCACGGATACGGATGCGGATTCGACGGCGGCGTCGAGCCATAGACCGTATTGCAGCCCGTGCTCGCGCCCATGAACATCACGCTTTGGCCATTGGAGTGGCGGCCATCAATCGTCTGCAAATCGCGGTGATTGAATGCATCCGTCCGCATCACAGCAGCGATGCCCTTGACGATTTGCTCGTCGGTAATCGGGCCATGCTTCGCTTCGTAATCAGCGATTCGCTTCGAAGTGTCGTCGTCGTTCTCGCCGCCAAGCCCCATGATGATGTGCGCTACCGCGCGGCGGAACAAAGTGTATTCCTTTTCATCGCGCTGTTTCAATGCTTGCAGCTTGGACAAGCCTTCGTTTTCCAATTTCGTCGCTTTGCCGCGCAAACGGTCCGCTTTCTTGTGATAGAGCGGACGCATGTAGGCTTCGGTGACGGAAGCCGCCGCGCGCAAAATGCTTTTCTCGCCGCAGCCGGCGCACGCGCCGTCGCCGCTGACGAGCGCCTCGTAATTGCGGCGCACCATCAGGTGATTGCGCAACGCGGCTTCGCGGGAATTCGCGGCGTCGCCATCGTTGTAAAGGCCGAGATATTTCTGCGGCGTGTCCGGTAGCAGGCGCGAGAAAATCTGCGCGGTTGTCAACTCGGCATTCAAATCTTCCGTCTCGCGCGTCATGCGCAAGGCGTCATGATCGCCACAAACCTGCACGCACTCGCCGCAGCCTTTGCAAAGATCGCTTACGAAGATGGAGAACAATCCACCGGCACCGGGAGTTTTCGCTTCAATCGAACGGAAGATCGCGGGAACATTGGAGTATGCGAGCGGAAGCTTTGCAATGATGCCGGTGAACTCAGCCTTTGCTTTCTCGGAAATGTTCGGCAGCAAAGTCACTTCATCGCTGATGATGTCCTTGAACGGGAGTTTCGCGCGCGCCTTGATCGCTTCATTCATTTTCCCACGGGCGCGCTCCTCGATGCCTTTCAATTCGCCCGCGAGCTTTGCGCGTTCACCCGCGTCGGTGACGTAGAAATTCAGCGCGGTTTTCAAAACCGTGCTCACGTCCTGCGACGTATTTGGCAACGCGGTGTCCGGGCAGGCCGTAATGCACTCCATGCATTGAGTGCAATTCTCCGCGATATAGACCGGTGTCTCGCGGCGCGCGACGTATTTGGACTGCGTTGCGCCCGTGCCCGCCGCCATCACACCGAGCGACGCGAGAGCGCCGGCGGGTTGATGATAGCCGAGGCCGTTGCGAAATTCTTTGTCGAATGTCGCGAGCTTTTGGAATTGATACCGCGGCGTCTGTTCGGCGGGCGACGGAATGCCTGTGCCACAAGCCGATCCGCAGCCGGCGGTCGGAATGATCGGCGTGTTGCCGAGCGGTTTCACCGGCGCATTGCGCATCGAGGAACGATCCGGGTCCTCGTATGTTCCATACTTAATTTCCTGCACGCGCGAGAAGCCTTCAGTCATGACCACCATGTTCGACGCCACGACTGCTTCGCCGAAGCGGCCGAATTTTTTCTGATACTGATGCTTCACCGTGTCGTGAAACTGTTCTTCAGTGATTCCGTTGTCCTTGAGGAATGGCGACACGCGGAAGAACGCACCGAGAAACGAATTGCCCTGCATGCGCAATTGCAACTCAGCTTTGTCCGTCGCTTTCTTTGCGATGTCGAAGCCGGGCAGGATGAACACGCGGATATTGTTTTCTTGAACGAATTTCCGATGTGAAGCGGGAATGCGCTGCCAGGCAGTTTCGGGCGTGTCACTCGATTCCCAAACGATGCAGCCCCCTTTCTTGATGCCTTCGAGCGGATTCGTGTGCGTGAATGCTTTCGGATCGCAGCACAGCACAACGTCCACATGGTTCAATTCGCAGTTCACCTTGATCTGCTCGCGCGCGACGGTGAGATAATAATTCGTCGGTGCGCCTTTTTTCTCCGAACCGTATTTCGGGTTCGCCATGATAAACAACTTTTCCTTGAGACGACCATCGGCCGCAATTTCATTGGCGCGCTGTTTCAACATTTCGCCGAAGTCGCCGACAATTTCGCCGAGATTTTTTCCGGTTGTAATCATTCCCCAACCGCCGATGGAATGGAAGCGAACCGCAATGGCTTTATCCGGCAACAGCGACGGCGTGTCTTTGGAAATCACTGCGTAAGGATGATCAATGCCAACGGTGAAATAGGTTTCGCCATCCGCCGCGCTCTTGCCGTCTTTGCGCTTGGTCTGACCGGTTGCGAACTCGTAAGCGCCGAGCGTGTGTTCCGGGCGGAAATCGCGCGAGCCAATGCCGTAGCTGCCGCGGAAAATGCGCGGCGTTTCTTCCGGCTTCAATGCGGGTAGTGTGCCCTTGCCGAACTTTGCGACTTCATTCGCCTTGCCGAGCGCAACGCGGATGTCGCGCGCCAGCGGATTGTCGCCGGCCATGCCTTCGTCAGTGCGTTCGAGGATGATGACGTTCTTCTTCCCGCGCAGTGCGTTGATGACGGCCGCTTCGGGGAATGGGCGAATCACGTTGATGTGAATTGAACCGACCTTCGCATTGCGCTGCTCGCGCAAGTAATCACACGCCGCTTCAATGTTGTCCGCGGCACAGCCGAGCGAGACGAAAACTGTGTCCGCGTCCTCGCACTTGTATTGATGAATCAATCCATATTTGCGGCCAGTGAGTTCCCCAAATTCCTCGTAAGCATCTTCGAGGAATTTCAGGATCGGCTCGTTGAAATTGTTCCGGCGCGCGACGACGCCGTTCATGTGATGCTCCTGATTCTGCACCGGGCCGAGCAAAATAGGATTCTTCAAATCCATCATTTCCGGCACGCGACGGCGCTTCGCGCCGAAAAGTTCGCGTTGGGCCGGAGTCGGACATTCGATCTGATCATCTACCGCGCCAAGAAATTCGCGAAGCAGTTCAGCTTCCGGCGCGAGATATGTGCGCTCGCTATGCGTGGTCAACATGCCGTCCTGAATATTCATTCCAGGATTCAGCGACAGCTCATTGACCTTGCGCAGAATGATCGCCTGATCAGCGGCGTGCTGCGCGTCCTTGCTGACGACCATCGTCCAGCCGGTGTCGAGCGCGGCGTAAAAGTCGTCGTGGCCGCAATGAACATTCAACGCGTGCTTCGTCAATGCGCGCGCGCCGACTTCGAGCACCATCGTCGAGAATTTTCCCGGCGCATGATAATACTGCTCCATCGCGTAAACGATGCCCTGGCCGGATGTGAAATTCACGGTGCGTCGCCCCGCAACCGAGAACGCCGTCGCGCCGCCCTGCGCTGCGTGTTCGCCTTCAGTCTCGACAGCGATCTTCTGCTGGCCCCAGACGTTCAGTTCGCCCATCGCGTAAGAGCCTTGATAAATTTCGCCGCCTTCGGTCGAGGGTGTGATCGGATAGAACACGCCGCCTTCAGTGATGCGGGTTTCGACCCATTGCGCGACAAGCTGGTTACCATTGCAAGTGACGCGGATGCCGGGATATTTGGGCGTCGGTTGGGCAATAACGTTCTTTCCGGCAGGGCCGGCTTTCGCAATAAATGACTGACTCATAATCAAATTGTTGTTTTCTATGCTGCCGGGGGCGGAATACCCGCAGTTTGCCGGGCCGAAAGCAAAATCCGGGGAAACATACTAGGTTTTCCGAAAAGACTCAAAGAAAAAGAACCGCCGAAACCCATCTGTGATTCGAGTAAACGAGAAGCGCGAAATACTCGAGACGTAAGCCAACAACCCAAGCGCGAGAAGTCCACGCAAAGTTTATGCGTGCTCAACCGCGGGTTTCAAGAATTTAATTTCTCGCGCGAGAGTTTTACTTCTGGCAATCGCGGTGGACCGCGTGCAAGGTGAAAATGGAATGTGGCAGCAATTTCAACCTGCGCTGGGCGAACCCGCCGAATGGCTGGGCGACTGGCACCCGCTCGTCGAGCAACTCGGCTCAGCCAACGGCCTCGTCGCGCTCGGAGAAGTCTCGGCGTCCTTGCAGATTCCGATTGTGCATGACCTGCCGTCGCTACGCTGTTTTCTTCAGGATTACCAGAGGCGGATATTGCTGCCGCACGAACTTCCCGCGATTCAACGCGCATTCGATCATACATGCCGCCACGAAGTGCGGGAATTAACCGAGTTCGACAGGCGGCTCGGAAATGAATTGGTGTTAAGGCCATTTGCAAATGCCAGCCGTCGCATCGGACAGACGGAACTGTTGAAATTGCGCCCGCTGCGAGATGAACGACTGGTCAGGCGCTATCTCGAAGCTGTGGAGCGCAACGAGGCGAATGCGTGGCATACGCTGGTTTATGGCCTGACACTTGCGCTATATTCCCTGCCTTTGCGGCAAGGGTTGCTGGGCTATGGGTTTCAAACCACGCGGGGGTTCATTTATGCTGCCGCCAGGCCGCTTCAGATTTCCGAAATGAACTGCCGCAACCTGCTTGAAGAGCTTTGCTCCAATCTTCCGGAAGCGGTCGAAGGGTTGATTGCACAGCGGGCAGCCGCTTGACCCCTTCGAAAATTTCCTCGGATTTATAGTCGGCGCAGAAATGTTTGGATGCCATCCTTGCGCCAATTCAACGAAAGAGAACCTATGTCAGTGATGCACGAAATTGATTACAAAATCTTCGGGGACGATATGCAGTTCGTCGAAGTCGAGCTTGATCCGATGGAAGCGGCCATCGCCGAAGCGGGCGGAATGATGTACATGGATGATGGCATCCAGATGGAAACCATTTTCGGTGACGGCTCCCAACAGAACAGCGGTTTCCTTGGTTCGCTGCTCGGCGCGGGCAAACGCTTGCTGATCGGTGAATCGTTGTTCATGACCGTTTTTCAGAATCGCGGGCAAGGCAAGAAGCGCGTCGCCTTCGGAGCTCCCTATCCCGGGAAAATCATTCCCGTCCATCTGGCGGAGGTCGGCGGTGAGTTGCTCGCCCAGAAGGATGCGTTCCTTTGCGCTGCAAAAGGTGTGTCGCTTGGCATCGCGTTTACGAAACGTTTCGGCGCAGGACTGTTCGGCGGAGAAGGGTTCATCCTCGAACGGCTCCAAGGCGACGGACTGGCGTTCATTCACGCCGGCGGCACGATTTATCAGCGCGATCTTGCGCCTGGCGAGGTCGTTCGCGTGGACACTGGCTGCATTGTCGCATTTCAGCCATCCGTCGATTACGACATTCAAATGGTGGGCGGAATTAAGACCGCCTTTTTCGGCGGGGAAGGATTGTTCTTCGCGACTTTGCGGGGGCCGGGCCACATCTGGTTGCAATCGCTGCCATTGAGCCGGCTCGCGGGACGTATCACGGCGGCGTCGCCGAAGACAGGCCATGGCGGGCGTGAAGAAGGTTCGATTCTTGGCGGCATCGGACGCCTGCTGGATGGAGACAATTCGTGACGGAACACGGAACCGACACAGGGGGCCACAATCGCGGACGAGGTGTAGATCGAACGGGAGGCGGATAGTGCGCCGGCGGAAATCAATTCAACCGGCCGATTCGCGTTGCGTCCACGAGGTGGCGTACTGCGTCAGTTCGGAGGAATCCTTGAGATTCAATTTCCGTTTAATCTGCTCGCGGTAGTACTCGATCGTCTTAATGCTAAGGTGCAATTCCCCGGCGATTTCACGGGTTTTCTTCCACTGTCCAATCAACCGGAAGACTTCCATTTCGCGATCGCTGAGACTTTTGACGGGAGATTCGTTGATGTCGTTCTGACCGCGGACCTGCTGCTGAAGCATTTTGGCGGCGAGCACATCACTGACGTAGATCGCGCCGCTTAGAACGCGACGGATGGCGATCAGAACCTTTTCAAGCGCCTCGTGCTTCATCAAGTATCCAAGCGCGCCGGCACGAAAAGCAATTTCCGCATAGATGGATTCGTCGTGCGCGCTGACCACCAGGACGCGCAGGCCGGGATATTGCGCCTTGATATTTCGCATCAACTCCAACCCGCTGCTGTCTTTGAGGGAAATATCGGCGATGACGAGGTCTGGTTTAAGCGAGCCAATGGCAGTGAGCGCGCGGGACGCGCTTTCCTCCTCGCCGCACACTTCGAGATCGGCCTGTTTGTTGATGAGTTGAGCTATTCCGAAGCGAACAACCGCATGATCGTCCACGAGCAAAATCCGCGTTTTGCCGCTTTTGACTTCACGTTGTTTTGCCTGAGCCATTTTGAGTGCTGACGAGACTCGCTAGAGCGCGTCGGCCAGCCATGCGAATTCCATTCTGCAATAATCCCCGCCGAGCGCAATCCTATTGAATCTTAAACTCGAAATCCGAAGAACTTCTTTAATGTGGCGCGCTCGCCGCGCTCAATTTGCGTAACCCTGCTGCTTCAGCCAGTAAATGCAATCCGCAGCCCACGGATGGATCTTTGTTGGATCTTCGGGCGGATATTGTCGCACGCCGAGTCCCATTCCATGACCACCTTTCTGGTAGATGTGGACGTCGAATGGAACCCGCGCCTTCCGCAGAGCCTCGACGAACATGAGGCTGTTTTCCACCGGGACGGTCCTGTCTTCTTCCGTTGACCATACGAAGCATGGCGGCGTGTCTCGGGTGACGTGAAGTTCGTTCGACAATTCTTGGACAAGCGCGGGTGTTGCGTTGGTTCCGAGCAGGGCGTTTCTTGAACCTCGATGAGTCAAGTCGCCCATCGTGATTACTGCATAACACAAAATTCCCAAGTCAGGACGGGAACTTTGACGCTCAACCATGTCCACCGCGTTGGAATTGCCGGAATCGAAATGGGTCAGCACCGTTGACGCGAGATGTCCGCCGGCTGACGACCCCATGATGCCAATGCGATGGGGATCGATTCTCCATTCCGTCGCGTTTGCACGGACGAGCCGAATCGCACGCGAGACGTCCTGCAACATGGCCGGATGATGATAGCCGTCGCGACCGCCGAGCCGATACTTCAGGACAAAGCCGACGATGCCGTGATCGTTCAACCATTGCGCATACGCTCTCCCTTCATGATCGGCCAGACCGACATAACCACCACCGGGGCATATCACGAATGCCGCGCCGGTTGCTTTGCCGGAAGTCGGGAAAAACGGTGTCAGCGTGGGAGTATCTTTCGGCTGGGTTCCGAGTGCGCCCGGAGCGCCCTCGGGCCAGAGCGCAAATGAATTCGTTGGCTGGGCTTTTGCCGCGAGGCAGAACCCCACAATCGCGACACAGAAAAAGGAAGTCTTCATTTTCCGAGAGAATACCGACGAGCCAGCCCGATGCGAGGGAAAATCTCTGCTCAGGATGAACATGTAAGTTCACACACTGCCGCGACCACCTGCTCAACACCGATGCCGTTCATGCAGCGGAAATCAATCGGACATTCTCGTAGAAAACACGGCGAGCAAGGGGCGTCCGTTTTGATAACTCGATGCCTCTTTTCAGGAAAGTAATTTGGACCGGTTAGTTCTGGAGATGTGCTGCCGAACGGAACGACGACCGGCGTACCGAGTGCGGCGGCGAGGTGCATCGGGCCCGTGTCGTTTGTGAGAAGCACTCGACAGAGTTTCAGCAGCACCATGAGTTCGCCAAGTGAGGTCTGGCCGGCAAGATTGTGGGTTTGGAGCTTCCAGTTTTTAGTCTCTGCTTCGATCTGCCGCGCAAGTTCCATATCGCTTCTGCCCCCGAAAATCAGCCAGACACAGCCGGTTTTGTTCTGAATCTCACGAGCCGCGCCGATGAACCGCTCAACAGGCCAGCGCTTGGCCGGGCCGTATTCCGCACCGGGGTTCATTCCGAAGATTGGCTGCGCGATTGCGCTGAGACCAAATTTGCTTTTCGCGGCTTCAACTTCATCGGGAGTGACAGTCAGTCGCGGGGGAATGGGATCGGGATTAACTCCGAGCGGTGACATCAGATGCAGGAAATCATGGATCTGGTGGCTCTCGATAGATTGTGGTTCGAGGGAACCGGAGCTTTGCTTTCCGGACCCGATCAGCCGCTGAATTTCTGCAATTGAACGTTTGTGCATTTTCGCGCTGTGGGGCCGCGGCATTATGCATTCTGTGAGGAACACACTGCGCCATGGGCGCGCGTAACCTATGCGTCGCGGGATTCGCGCGAGCCAGCATTCAATGGCGGATCGAGGCGAGTTCGGCAAAACCAATGCCATGTCGAATTTCTTTTCACGGAGGATGTGGCTCGTGGCAAACACACTTTCATTTGTCGAGGACACGATGGTTTCATTTATGGCAGGACAGTGCCGCCAGAGCTCCGCAAGTTTCCCGGACGTGAGCAATGCGATGTGCGCGTCTGGAAAGCGCTCGCGCAAACGCAACAGCGCGGGAATCGTCATCACGGCGTCGCCAAGCCAGTTCACGCCGCGCACGAGAATTCGTTTCGGTTCCTGAGTTTCGAGTTTCGAGTTCACGCAACTCCCGGGCTTGAGCTCACCGGAAGCAGATTTTTCGGACGCAATCCCGAAAGTCCTCCGCGCCGCTGAGAATCTGGATTTCGACGCGCATGAAATAGATCGGCAGGTCGCGCCGGTCAATTTTCGGAAACCGCACCGCGTCTTTCTGTGTTGTAATGATGGTCCTCGCCTGTCGCTTCTTGCTGCGGTTGATCACATTCAGAATTTCCTGCTGCGTGAAGCGGTGGTGGTCGGCGAAGCGTTTCGAATAGACCAGTTCAGCGCCGAGCTTTATCAGGCTTTGCTCGAAACTCTCCGGCTGCGCAATGCCGCTCAGAGAAGCCACCTTTATTCCCTTGAGAAATTCCAAATCGATTCGCTCGCCCGTGAAGACGTCTTCGAGGTAGAGCGGGTGGTGGACGCATTCGATGATGCCCGCGGTGGAGTTGAGGTGTGTGATGCGCCGACGCAGTTCCTCGGTCTTTCCGTCGCTCTTCGTGATGAAAATGGTGCTGGCGCGACCGAGGTGCGACGGCGGCTCGCGCAACGGCCCGCGCGGAACAAGATGTTCATTGCCGAACGGTTGCTGGCAATCAATCAGCACGACGTCCTGGCGGCGCCCGCGGAGTTTCCAGTACTGAAATGCGTCGTCGAGCAGGAGCGTGTCGCAGCCGAATTTCTCGATGGCGTAACGACCGCTTTTCACGCGGTTCTTGTCCACGAGCACGACCACGTCGCGGAGATTCGACGCGAGCATGTACGGTTCGTCGCCGGCTGTTTCCGAATCCAGCAGGAGCGATTTGCCATCGGAAACCACGCGCGGTGGCGTAGTGTCTTCGCGCAAGAGGATCTTGTTGAGGATTTGTTCGTGGAGCGGCGCCGGTTTGGAGCGATAGCCGCGCGAGAGGATGGCGACGTTGCGGCCCTGGTCACGCAGCTCGCGCGCGAATTTTTCCACGACCGGTGTTTTGCCGGTGCCGCCCCATGTCAGGTTGCCAATGGCGATGACCTGCACGCCCAGGGTTTCGTCGCGGAGGATGCGGACGTTAATCAGCCACCGGTGGACCTTGACCGCCACCTGATAAATCTTCGAACACGAGAAGAGCAGCACGCGCATGAGCGCGGCTTTGGCGCCGCTCCGCTCGCCGGAGATAACCTCCAGCCCGAACGTGTAGAGACTTTCAGTCCAGGCACTCCACTTTTCACGCATGTGGACAGGCAATGTGCCAAGGTGAATTCGGTGGAGCAAGAGGAAGACAAGTTCACTCGCGGATTACACCAATGTTCCGAACTCAAGAATGTGAATAAATTCGACTTGCGCAACAATGTCAGCGGCGTAGGCTCGCGGTCATGGGGACGGTTGGAAAAAATCGTCGTCAGCGTGATGGGCTGAAAAAGCGCCGAGTAAACTCCAAACCCACGCGATCAGCGCTTCTGATACTCCTTGGGTGCCTTATTGTTGGAGTCGGTGTTGCGGCTTGGACGGCTCATAAAAATTCGAAGCGAACGTTGGCTTCGCGACCCGCCACTGCCCTCGAACACACATCTCTTACCGCAGAAATACCGCACAGTTTAGGAGAGCTTCTTGCATTCAAACCAGCCGACCTCGAAAAGGTGGATGTCGCGTTGATGAATATGCTCTGCGCGGAAGGGCTTCCTGGCGCGGAAGGCCTGAACATCCAGAGTCACCTGAACACGCTCGATAAATGGGCGCAATGGGTGGACTCCGAAACCAAGCGGCATCTCTATCGTTTCCACCGCAATCCGTCTGAATTCAACAACTCGGAAGGATATTTTCGGGTTCTGATGCTGATCACCGTCGTTCAGCAGGACTTCAAGGTACGTTACAATCCGGAGCGGATTGCAGATGTGGCTTCGCCGCTGACCGACAGCATTTTCTTTGCGGATTCAAAAGATTTGTTTTTGCACGGCATCGCCGGTTCGCGTGCGATGGGGACATGCATTTCCATGCCGGTGTTCTACGTTGCAGTCGGGCGGCGACTTGGTTATCCGATGAAACTGGTCGCGGCGAAAGGGCATCTGTTTGCGAGATGGGAGAGTGCTAACGGAAAGGAGCGATTCAACATAGAGGGCACGAATCGGGGGCTAAACACCTTCGATGACGCTTTCTACACGAAATGGCCATATCCGATGACAGAAGAAGAAATGAAGTCGGGGCACTTTCTCAAGTCTCTGACAGCCGCGGAAGAACTCGCCATCTTTCTTGAAACGCGGGGGCATTGCTTGAAAGCTGCAGGGTTGTTCCGTGAGGCGCAGAACGCATATCTCGCGGCGCAAGCATTGACTCCGCAGTGGCCGGAGCACGATTTGTTTCTTGCTGCCTTGCAGCCGATGCCAATGCCTTCACCGGGATTTTCACACGCGGAGCAAGATGCCATGGCGGAATACGCTGAAGCGCTCAACCGATATAACCGCGAGATAAACCAAATGGGACGAGAACCGGGGCAACCGATTAACCCGATGCTCCCGCCAACGCCGCCTGTCACAATCAAATAGCAACGAAACCTCTAAATGTGAAACCCCAAGCTCTGTTCGTTGCGCTCGCACTGGCAGGTCTCTTTTCTACCCAGCACGCAAGCGCCGTTTACAGTCCCCAAATCGGGCGCTGGCTGTCCAGGGACCCCGCCGGTGAGCCGGGATTTGAACTGCTCCAACGCACACACTTCCTCCCGGGCCCTGAAAACGGATCTGCTTTGCCGCCGGGTCGTCTATTCAACCGCGATCCGTACGGAAACGAAGTTCCTCAACCCGCTCAGAGTCCTTCGGCCCTCTGGAAAGCTCGCAGAGAATACTTGTTTGTCGGAAACGCGCCAGTAGGCCATATCGATTATCTAGGGCTCTGGGTTGTTTGCTGTCGTGCGGGCGATCCGGAACCTGACGATCCGAGTTTGACACAACTAGTTCTCCCTTATATCCGGCATTGTGAGATTCAGGAGAATTCCTGCCCAGACTCCAAGTGGAGTTCTTATCCGATAACCGTATCCAAGACCGGACAAATGGATAATGGCAAGTGCTGTAACTCGGTAACGCCCGCCGACATCAGCGCATGCTTGAAACGACATCCCTACAGTGCTGGTACAGGCCGTCCGGGTAGCAACTGTCAAACATCCGTAATCAAGAGTCTGGCTTATTGCTGCCTGAAATCGACCTGGGATCCAAGTTGGTATGCAGGTGACACCCGAGGCGAGTGCGTGGAATGGGATTACAAATGGATTATGGTCAGGGACGGAGAGGGAGGAAGCGTGCCGAAGAGAATACGTTACTGCAAAACGTACGTAACGTTCCCAATTCTCCAACAATGTACCAACCCCATGGTGAAATGAAATACGCCGTTTGCTTGGCAAATCTTTTGTGCTTCGTAGCCTTGTATGGACTTTGCTCCGTCGGATTAGCTGTCTTTCGAACGCATTCGGTTAGTGTTGCTGCCGAAATTGCCAAGGCGGACACAAGTCAGACTCTTGATCGAACAAGGCTTGATGCGCTCATACTCACCACCGGAAACACAGTCTGGTACTATCGGACGTTGGCTCGGATCGGCGTTGTCGGAAGCTCGATAAATGCCATTGCGATTGTTGTGCTCCTTTGGAGGTCGAAACAGCGCGTGGTAGTGCGCTTACCATCAAACACCAATGAATCTTTATGAAAATGAAACGCCAAGTTCTGTTCTTCGCCCTCGCGTTGACCGGTCTCTTTTCGATCCAGCAGGCGAGCGCTGTTTATAATCCGCAAACCGGACGCTGGCTGTCCAGAGACCCGGCTGGCGAACCCGGTTTCGAGTTGCTTCAAGCTGCGCACTCTTTACCGTCGGTTGGAAGTGACGCTGTGTTGCCGCATGGCCGCCTGTTCAACAGGGATCCGTTGAGGGAACCTGGCTTCAAGATTCTCACGCAGCGATACGAGCCGATCAATTGGGACGAGGAAAAGAACCGCTACTGCTTTATTGGGAATGATCCGGTGAACCTGCACGATTTGTTCGGATTAAAGTGTGGCTGCTGCAAAAGCGGATTTTGGACTGCGGAAGTTTCGTACCGAGTCATTGGCCTGATGTATGTGCATGGTTCGTTTACAGGGAAGGTGATTTGCTCGTCAGACAAATCGGTCACAGCGTCAGTCTCGGGATCGGCGGACGGCATAGGTATCCAAGCCGGTCTCATTAAAGGAAAATCGAAAGTTGGATTTTGGGGAGGAACTTGCGAAGAACTCGCGGGACAGACTGCGGGCATATTCTTGGCGTCAATTGGATTCGGGATTGGGCCGGTTAACATCATCGGCATTTCGGGAAACGAGGGATCTGCGCCTGAAAGGCTAGTGAAAGGGGATATCGATATCGATGTTGGCCCCAGTTCCGATTTTTCTGTTGGGGACGTTCTGGAAAAACCGAAGCCGGGATTTGGCGGCGGCGGTGGATTCATTGGTCTTAGAATCAAAAAGGTTGATTGAAATGCGGCTGCTCCGAATCATCAGTTTGGCATCTGCCTGCATCTTCATATTCTCTGCGATTACAGGCATTCAGCGGCTGCATTGGTCAACTGAAACGGGACTCTCGATGGAAAGGCATACGTCGGCAAGTCGGATTGTCGTTTTGATAGTCGGAGTGGTCTGTGCTCTTTGGTATTTTGGGTTGAGACAAAACGCGCGTTGGGGAATATGGACGACAAACATTGTGTTCCTCGGGCTAATCTGCATTTGTTTGTGGCAGGGGATTAACGGGGCAATCGAGGCAGATACGGCGAGCTCGAGAATTTGGAGTGTCACGTCACAAGTGGGACTCGCTGCTCTGATTTTGGTAGTCTGGCGCAAGCTGAACAGAGAACTTGCGCATAATCATGGATGAACTCGACCGCCTATCCCGCCTTTTCTTGAAAACCTGTAAACACGGGCGACGGTCAGCACGGCGGGGTGGTCGGCGGAGCGGATAAAGTGCCAATGAAACAACGATTGCTGCGGTTTGAGTTCTTGGCTTGGATTGTCTTCTTTGTGGCTATTGTAGGTTGTTGGCTTGTTTCTAGCGTCGTGGGGAGATCGGTCGAATATTATTTTGTCAGACGGGGACAACTAGTGCCGTTGATCACGTATCTTGTCATCTTAAAACCAGCATGGATGTTGTTCGTTCCTGTTCCTTGGCTTGTATACTCTTTTTCGCCAAAGTGTCGGGAATTTTTGCCAAGACGCGGAATGATATTTGCAGCCACCATGGCTTTGGCTTTGGTCGTTTTGATCACTGGAATCGTGTTGGCGTGCATTCTGCCATGGTTGCCATTTCGGGTTGGAATGAACAATTAATGTCCGAGAATGCGCCGCACGCGAGCATCGATTCTGTAGTGCGAGAAAATGGGTCATTTCTCGTGATGCTGCAACCGATGCCAATGCCTTCGCCGGGCTACTCGCACGCGGAACAAGATGCGATGGCTGAATATGCTGAAGCACTCAACCGATACAACCGCGAAATCAACCAAATGCGACGAGAACCGGCACAACCGATCACCCCACTGCCGCCGCCAACTCTTCCCGTCACCATCAAATCACGTTGAACCTATGAAATCGAAACGCCTTCTCTTCCTCGCGCTCGCTCTGCTGGGTCTGTTTTCGACCCAACAGGCGAGCGCCGTTTATAATTCGCAAACCGGGCGATGGCTGTCCAGAGACCCGGCTGGTGAACCTGGTTTCGAGTTGCTGCGAGCCGTGCACTCTCTGCCGTCCGTTGAGAGGGGCGTTGTGTTACCACCTACTCGCTTCTTTCGTCGTGAATCCATTGAACAGTCGAGGGTCTTTCCACTGAGTCATAGCGAGCGGCCTTTGACGGCGGCGGGCGAGAATAACAAACTTGCAAGCGATGTTCTTGGCAATCCCAGTGAAGTCAATACCTACTGTTTCGTCATGAATATCCCACAAGCCTATATTGACCCGTATGGCCTGAGGAGTTGGCCTTTCGGGGCGGGCAGATTGTGCGTTGATAAAGGCTGCAAGAAGCGTTGGGCCTGGTACCGGGAATTGCGCTATATCCCTGAAGATCCACCTTACGTTTTGCACAACATGCCTGAGCCAGGGTACTGCGTGGACGCGGATGCGATCTACTTTCCAGGTTGTGCGAAGAAAATCGCGGACAATGCTTCAGTAACGATTAAGTGCGAATGCACCGGAACCTCATATACTATAAAATACTCTAGGTGGCCTTGGTGGCTTGGTTCAGGGAATGAGTGGTGCGTGGGCGGCACTCGCCCGGAGGACTGGCCAGGGAACGTTCCACCATACGAGTACCCTCCAAAAGGTTGAGCGATGGGAACAACGTTCAGTCCGGAATTGGGCCCAGCGAAGCCGAAGAAGCCGCTCATTCGGCGATCGCTGCTCTCGATTTTGTTAGTTGTTGTCGGGCTTGCAATCTGTGTGCCGGTATTAGCCTTCGCGTTCTTGCTGCGAACCGACTACGCACCTGGATTCAGCAAAGCGAAGTTTGCAGAGGTGAAACCGGGCGACACATTGGCCGACGTACTCGACCGACTCAAAACGCCATTGAATTTCGAAGTTGTCTCGCAACGACCGGATGGCACTCAATCTGAGTCCCGGCTTTCGGAAGAATTTTCCAGGCTCTCGGATTTTAGCAATGACGAAACGATTCTGCTCATCCTCCGGTATAGCAAACCACGCACGGCAGGTGGCAGTTATCGCGCCTACGAGCTCTGGTTTAACAACGGCCATGTCCATAAAACCTGCGCTTTCATTTATTGGGACTAAGTTGGAGTGCGCATCCGCGCCTGGCGGTGGCCTCCACAACCCGAAGATGCGTGGTGAAGTACGCCAAAGCACTCACCCGGTACAACCGCGCAATAAGCCAGATGCGGCGAGAACCGGGAAACCGATTAACCCGATGCTCCCGCCAACGCCTCCTGTCACAATCAAACAGTGATGAAATCTATGAATGTGGAATGGCAAACTCTTTTTTTCGGGTTCGCGCTGACGGGTCTGTTTTCGACCCAGCAGGCGAGCGCTGTTTACAATCCGCAAACCGGGCGCTGGCTGTCCAGAGACCCTATTGACGAACCAGGATTTCAACTGATGCAACGAGCGAATGCATTGCGACCAGCGGGAGGACGGGCAGATTTGCCGGCTGGCCGTTTGTTCCGCCGCGATCCAATCAATGAACATGGCATCGGGATGGCGAGCCGTTCGCCCGTCGCAAGGCGAGAACACTCAAACGACTCAATTAACGCCGTGGACTTTCTAGGTTTAAAAATGGAAATCCCATCGGGGCCGAAGGAGCTCTGCGCCGATCCATGTGGCTGGGCAAAGAGGAATATCACTGATCCTGATACGTACGGAATAACAGTCTGTTGCAATGGTAAGAAATACGGGTGCGTACTCAGACCCGGTAAGGCGACCGATCCTACGGCTCAAGAAATCATTTCTAGCTGTCTGCAAATGCACGAAAATTCACATGTCGCCGATCCTCGAAATCTATGCCGGCCTCGTTGTGGTTGGACTGGGCCACTCCAAACCACGGTGGAGTCAACAAAAGCAGGGTTCGGTGCCGAGTGCGACGGATATAGCGCGGAGGTCAAATGTTTGCAGTCAAAGATATCTCAGTGCGGTGGGAATATTGATTGCGAGCAGCAAGTGGAGGAGCAGTTGAAGAATGCGCAAAAACAGGCGGATACTTTCTGCCGCTGGAAATAGCCGACGGTTTGAGCTGTACACTATGAGGCACCAATTACGCGCGGCCCTGATAACTGCTCAAATGTGTGCAAGCATTTGCCTCTCGATGGGTTGTTCTACTCCAAGGGACGTTAGCGAACCTATTTACATTGCAGTAGCTAAACGCGAAGCAGAGCGCCGTGGCTGGCGGGATGTGGCTGTGGATTATTCAGGTTTTTATGATGGCTACTGGGAGGTACACATCGTTCGCAAGCATCAAAGTTTTCCTACGAAAGACGCGTGGGTAAAGATCGCTCCGGACGGCGGAATCGTCGAATTCTTAGTGAACAATCGGTAGCAGATCACCTGATTACCATCAATGGCAATGAAACTTATGAAAATGAAACGCGAAGTTCTCTTGATCGCGCTTGCATTGGCAGGCCTGTACTTAACCCAGCAGGCAAGCGCTGTTTACAATCCGCAAACCGGACGCTGGCTGTCCAGAGACCCGGCTGGTGAACCGGGATTTGAATTACTTCAACACCCCCAGGCTTCCCCAGCAAGCTCAAGAGGAGTTGCGTTGCCACAAGGTCGTTTATTCCACCGCGATCCTATTGAGGAAAGGGGTGTCAAGAATCTCTATGGTTACGTGAACAACAATCCAATTCGAAATATAGACGCTCTGGGCCTCCGGATGGTACTCCAGGTTCAGGCAGGAACCTTACCCGCTGCCCCAACGCAAGGACCGTTGGAAGGCGTCACTGGAGCAACGATGTGGGCGCCATTCCATCCCCGAGCGAAAGTGTACAAATCGATAATTGAACCATGCTGCTGGAAGGTCAATTTCTTCGGCTTTGCACGCATTCTTTGGTGGAATGTACCTGGAGCGATAACGCACGACGGTCGCCCGGTTTACGAACACGAGCTTGACCATGTGGCACTGTATCGCCAGATGTTTAAGGAATACAATGACGAGGCAGAAAGGATAGCCAGTGTTTGTCGTTCCTCGGAACCGAAAGCGCGCTGCTATTCTGCCGTGATCACCGGAATTCTTGCGGACACCCATCTTTCCCTAAACTCTTACAAGAATTGGGATCTGGATTTCTGGGACTGGGGTGGTGGGCGCGAATTCCGCGACTACTACGCTGCTCGCTACTCACAATTATCTCAACAACTCGCCACAGAGGTGCAACGATGCAATCAAATGCCTTAGTCGTAGCGTGTATGCTGCTGTCCGTCCCCGCGCTTTTTGCGGAAGTCACGAATACGCCGCCTACGGTCACGGTGCTTTTTCAAAAAAAGACGACGCTCACGACTGTTCAACTAGAAGAAAAGGCGCGCGCGCAGTTATCGAAAAAAGGTATTACGGAGCTGGATCAATATCGCTGCGCGATTAACATATCCTTTACTCCGCCAAACGTTGGTTGCTTCGTTCTGTTCACACGTGGATTTGGCAAGCCATACCATCATGTCCAATTCAATGAGGAAGGGAAGATCGTCGCGACCTATTCAGGGGTGATGAAGGAATATTTAGGCACATCGAGAGAATTGGACCCCGTACTCCGGCGAGCTTTGGAAAAGCAAGACGTTAATTTGAAGGATGAAGAAAGAAATGGGCGTGGAAGGTGAGATTGGCGCTAAACAGGAAATGCGCTGCCAAAGCTGGAGCCAAATGCCTTGAGGCGGGTAAGAGCCAATGTGCGGGAAATGCTGCATGCGAAGCTCAGGTCGAAACACAAATCAGGTATAATGAAGCGTCGATACACCGTTGGTGTGATTAGCGCACCCCAACACGGAGATTCGAGATGAAGCATCCTATCTGCTTCTTGATGCTTATATGGGTTTTGGCATCGGTGGCGGTCACGGGTTGCTCGTCGATTTCAACCAAGAACGATACGTTCCCGGTAACAATCGCTAAACAAGAAATGCGCCGCTTGGGATGGAGCCCCACTATAGTGGATCGTTGTGTGTATCGGAACGATTTGTGGTACGTCGAACTTCACAAACCAAGAGCCAGCGGTGGCCGGAGTGACTTTGTAGTGAGGGTTTCCAACGACGGCACCGTGGTTGATGTCTATCAGAACTTGGAATAATCTCCGAAGAGCTTGGAACGAATCGATAATATCTAGAACGAGTTCGGAAAGCCCCGCCGCTTCATAACCCACGTCAAAAGACGAGAAGCTTTTCTCGAAATTTGGCCGGAATTCCGCCCACGGTCGGACTAGATTCTTCGTTGACCGCGCGTTCACCGCCGGTAACATGCGCGCGGTCTGATTTTCTGAAACATCGAATTGAATTATTGAAATCGAACTATGGCAGTAAAAGTTGCAATTAACGGGTTCGGCCGCATTGGCCGCCTGGTGTTTCGGGCGCATGGTCGAACAAGGCTGGTCGGCAAGGACGTCGAGGTCGTCGCGGTCGGCGATATCGTGCCGGCCGACAACCTGGCTTATCTGCTGAAGTATGACTCCATCCAGGGCCGCTTCAACGGCACGGTCGGCTCGGAGAAATCCGCCGCCGGACAAGGCCGAAGACGACGTGCTGGTCGTCAATGGCAAGGAAGATCAAGGTCGTCAGCGCCAAGGATCCCGCGCAGCTGCCCTGGAAAGCAACTGGGCGTGCGACGTGGTCGATCGAATCCACCGGCCTGTTCACCGATGCCGGAAGAAGGCCAAGGGCCACCTCACCGCCGGCGCGAAGAAAGTCGATCATCACCGCGCCGGCCAAGGGCGATTGCCTCACCATCGTGATGGGCGTGAACGAAGGCAAGTACGATCGCGAAACAGCACCACGTCATTTCCAACGCCTCCTGCACGACCAATTGCCTGGCGCCGATCGTGCACGTGCTGCTGAAGGAAGGCTTCGGCATCGAAGAAGGCCTGATGACCACCATCCACTCCTACACCGCCACGCAGAAGACGGTCGACGGCCCGAGCAAGAAGGATTGGAAGGGCGGCCGCACCGCGGCGTTGAACCTGATTCCTTCCACCACCGGCGCGGCCAAGGCCGTCGGCCTGGTGCTGCCCGGAAGTCAAAGGCAAGCTGACCGGCATGGCCTTCCGCGTGCCGACGCCGACCGTCTCCGTCGTGGACCTGACGGTCCGCACCGTCAAGGACACCAGCTACGCCGAAATCAGCGCCGCGATGAAGAAGGCCAGCGAGACCTACCTCAAAGGCATCCTCGAATACACCGAGGACGAAGTGGTCAGCTCGGACTTCATCCACTGCAAGGCCTCCTCCATCTTCGACGCAGGCTCCGGCATCGAACTGAACAAGCGGTTCTTCAAGCTGGTGAGCTGGTACGACAACGAATGGGGTTACAGCTGCCGCGTGGCGGACCTGCTGAAGTTCATGATCCAAAAGGGAATTTAATTTCTGTTCTGAATACGAGGCGGCTCGGAAACGGGCCGCCTTTTTTTATTGCTGGGATTTGTCACTCCTTCCTGGTCCCGGTCTCGGTTGTGGCGCGCGCAGTTTTTTGTAAATCCATGCTTCAAGGGGGCGAAGCGGGCGGAGCCAGCGATAGAACGGCGAATAAATCAACCGGACGCGCACTGCCGAAAGAAACATTACGAGCGACGTGCGGAATAAGTTCACCTTCGAACCAATTTTGTCCGTCCATTCCGTCGGGACTTCAAGGATGCGAAAGCCGGCGCGCTTCAGCGAGTAAAGCAGATTGATGTCGAACGCCATGTCTGCGATGCGCAACGACGAATGGATCTTTTCGATAGCGGGGCGATGCGCCACTTTTGCGCCACACTGCGTATCGCGAATGCCCATGTGAAAGAGCAGTTCCACAATCAAATGAAAAATACGGCTGGCGAACTGTCGCCGGCTGCTTTGCTCGACATAGAGCACGGCTCCGGGAAGCCAGCGTGAGCCGATGACGCAATCCGCTTCACCGCTGCGGTTCACCAGGTCGTGGAAGGCGCGCGGAGGCGTTGCACCATCGGCGTCCACATAGCCGATCAATTCCGCGAGCGGCGCAAGCTTGAGTCCTTCGATCAGCGCGCCGCCCTTGCCGATCGGGTCCTTGAATTCCAGCATGCTGACGAATGGAAACTCCGCCGCGACGCGTTGCACGACGCCGAGCGTATTGTCGCGACAGCCGTTCAGGACGACCACTAGCTGGAACTTGCCTTGATATTGTTGCTGAAAGTAACCCGCGTAGTCGCGCAGCACCGGTTCAATCCGGTGCTCTTCGTTGTACGCGGGAATCAACAGCAGCAGGCTGGGCTCGGTCACGCGCTATGAATTAGCAGACAAACGGAAAAATGCAAATGGCGGCTATTTGAGGCTCAATTCGCGCTGAATGCCGAACTTCTCGATGCGCTTGCGAAGCGTCGCGCGAGTAATCCCGAGGAGCCTGGCCGCCTGGACCTGATTGCCGTTCGATTCTTTCAGCGATTGAATCACCAGTTCGCGCTCCACTGCAGGAATGATTTTGAGCTTGGGGTCTTTCCGCGCCCATTGAAAGAGTTTCCGCGCAAGCTGAACAACGTCACCGACGGCCGTCTCGCCTGGTGCAGCGGCAGATGCCGCGCTGGGTGCGGCAATTGTCCCAGACGACGTCTGTCCGCCGATTTCGGGCGGCAGATCACTCGACAAGATCGCATCGCCCTTTGCCACGACGAGCCCGCGACGAATAACATTTTCCAGTTCGCGGACATTGCCGGGCCAGTGGTATTGCTCAAGCGCTTTGATCACGCTGGCAGAAATTGATTTCGGCGCGCTCTGCTGCTCGCGGGCGATCTTTTTCAAAAAATAATTCACGAGCAGGCGCACATCTTCACGTCGCTCTCGCAGCGGCGGTATGTGAATGCGCACGACATTCAGCCGGTAGAACAAATCTTCCCGAAACTGCCGCGCGGCCACGGCTTCTTCCAGCGGCTTGTTTGTTGCGGCAATGATGCGCACGTCCACTTTGATGGGTGCGTTGCCGCCGACGCGTTCGAACGTCCCGCTCTGAAGCACGCGGAGAATCTTCGTTTGCGTCGCGGGTGTCATGTCTCCGATTTCGTCCAGGAAAATTGTGCCTGCGTTGCACTGCTCGAATTTGCCAATCCGCTGCAAGGTCGCACCGGTGAACGCGCCGCGTTCGTGTCCGAACAGTTCGCTTTCCAGCAGTTGCTCCGGAATGGCGGCGCAATTGACCGCGAGAAACGGTTTCGCGCTGCGATTGCTATGATGATAAATCGCGCGAGCGACGAGTTCCTTGCCTGTTCCGCTTTCGCCGGTGATGAGCGCCGTCGCGTCTGTTCCGGCAACCTGACCGATGAGCTTGAAGACCTGTTGCATGGCTTCGCTGCGACCGACGATGCCGAGTTCATAATCTTCGGATTCAAGCAGCGGTTGGTATGAAACTACCTGCCGCATGTCGTTGGCAGCCTTCAGCGCGTTGCCAACAATTTCCTTGAGCTTCAGGACGTCGAATGGCTTGAGCAGATAATCGTACGCGCCAAGTTTCATCGCTTCGATGGCAGTCTGCGTAGTGCCGTACGCGGTCATGAGAATGACGAGGAGCTTGGGATCGATTTGCCGGATGCGGCGCAACGTTTCAAGTCCGTTCATTCCGCCCATACGGATGTCCATCAAGACCAGGTCGGGCTTTAGCTTCGGTACGAGTCTTAAGCCTTCCTCTCCGCTGGAAGCGGTGGAAAGTTCAATCTCAGGCGAATCAAAGATTCGCTGGAACGAATATTGAACGTCTGTCTCGTCGTCGATTAGCAGCAATTTACTCATTCGCCAGGAAAACCATCGAAGCGTAGAATAGCTGATTACATTGGGAACAACAGTGAATTTTGCTCATCGATGGAATGAGCGGTTCCACGAAGTGCTGACGAACTCAGGCGGACGCGTTCCCAATCAAGGAAGCGCGCTACGATAAAAACGAGTCGGGTAATTCGAGGCGTTGGTATCCAGGAACTGGAATGTTCCGTCAATTCCACCCGCACTCGAACCGATCACCTGCCAGCCATTGGTCACGCCAATATTTGTTGTGGCTTGGATGTTGTAGAGCTGGCCCGAAGCACCTCCGGCGAGATCGAGGAGCTTTCCGGAGCCGCTCTGAGAAATTCGGGTGATTGTCACGCGGGGTGACAGAAAGTTGAGCTTGAACGCAATTCCAATTCCCGCGTCACCGCCGTAGAACGTTGTTCCATAGAGCGCATTGTCGCTGCCGATCAGCAACGCGCCGCGAGGCTGGGTGCCGTCTCCGCCGGTTCCGGTCAATTGATGAAGCAGTCCATAGCCGCCCCCGTCGCCATTGATCTTGAAGACGGTTCCGGCGTCGTTGCTGTTTGTGTTTCCGTAGCGCGTCGTGCCGTAAAAGACGCCATTGCTACCCTCCACCAATCCAGTCCAAGGTTGATACCCGCCGATATCTTCACGGATGAAGTGATGCACCACTGCGTAAGCATTGCCATTCGTGCTTATCCGGAACAGCGTTCCGATATCTTCCGTGCCACCGTTATAAGTGGCGCCATACAACAGTCCGTCGCTGCCTAGCACAATTCTTCCCGCTGGCAGGCGTCCGTCGTTGCGAGCGGTGCCTCCGAAATGATGGAGAATGGAATAGTTTCCACCATTGGCATCAACTTTGAAGACCGTTCCGAAATTATTGCTCCCGCCGTTTTGCGTTGTGCCATAAAGAAACCCGTCATTCGCGACCCATACGCCCGCATCAGGATTGGCGCCATCATTCGCACCCGAGAAACCGTGGAGCAGGGCGAAGCTGGAACCATTGGTATTGATTTTGAAAATCGTTCCCACATTGCTCGAGCCGCCTTGAGAAGTGGTGCCATACAACATCCCATTCGTCCAGAGAGCCAGACTTCCTGATGGCCCCCAGCCGTTTGTCGTGGTCGTGTCGAAGTTGAACACCACTTGGAAGGCGCTGCCGTTAGTGTTCACCTTGAAGATAGTTCCCACATTGCTGCTGCCCCCGACAGATGTGGATCCATACAGAAAACCGTCAGTCCCCTGGATCACGCCTGCCAGTGGCGCGGATACATTCGTCAGAAGCACCAGTTCGGCGTAGCCGCTCCCGTCCTTGTTCAGTTTGAATACCGTTCCGCGATTCGTGCTGCCGCCCGAATAGGTCACGCCATATAGAATTCCGTCCTTGCCTTCCAGCAGTTGGCCCACCGGCTGCGCGCCATCCGTGAGACTTGATCCAAACGATTTCAGCCGCTGGAAATTAGTTTGTGCTTGCACATGCAGCAAACCACTCAGAATCACCATTGCGGCCAGCGGCAATGCCATTGTTCCACTCGCTTCCAGCATGCTTCCGCTCCTTACCGTCGAATTATTTGATTTCAAATTGTATCTCCCAAGTACGTCTTTGTTCACTGAGGGCATAAGAAACTTCACCGGTATAAAACCAGCAAGTAAAAACGCGCTCGTTGCGGCCCGGAGAGAATGCGGGAAATGATCTCAGGGAAAATCCGGGGGCGCTGTGGTTTGGAGACGATTCGTCGCCCAATGGCGCGCGTCCGAGGGCGTTTTCAACTCATCCTGCAACTGTTTCTCGCGAATTTCCGCGAGCAATTTGCCCAAAGCGGGCCCCGGCTTCATGCCCAACGCAATCAGGTCATCTCCGGTCAATAATGGCGGCCGCACTTCCGGTTGCTTCTCCAGCGCATGCGCCTGGGCCACGAGGAAATCAAAAACATCCAATCGTCCGTGCGAGCCGAGACAATCGAGCCGGTGTAGTTCCAATTCCAGTGGGAAGGTGGGCCGCATCAGCAGACGCCTCAGCGTGGACGTGCGCATCTGCATCGCGTCTTTGAATTGCATGTGACAGCGCACGGCGTTGGCCACAGCATCGATTTGTTTTCGCGGAAAGCGGAGCCGCTCCAGAATGTCATCCGTCATTTCAGCGCCAACCTTCTCGTGTTCGTAGAAATGAATGCTGCCAGTTTTTGCGTCCCGCGACGCAGTCACTGGTTTGGCAATGTCGTGCATCAGAACCGCCCAGGGCAGCAACGGATCAGCATCGCGTGGCATTTGCTGCAACATCAGAACAAGATGATTGAAGACGCTGCCCTCGGGATGATAATCCGGCGATTGCTCGCAATGAATTGTCGCCGCAAGCTCCGGCAACATGTGTTCGAGCAGTCCGCTTTCGCGCAGCAATTCCAATCCACGAGCGCCGTATGGAGGTTGAAAGAGTTTGACTAGTTCGTCGCGAATACGCTCAGGGCTAATGAGCCTGATCTTCGCTGCGTTCGCACGAACGGCAGCGAAGGTTTCGATTTCGATTTGAAAACCAAGTTGCGCGGCAAAGCGCACGGCGCGCAGCAGACGCAAGTGATCTTCGGCAAACCGTTCGGCAGGCTCGCCAATCGTGCGAATGATCTTCGCTCGCAAGTCGGCTTCGCCGCCGACCCAGTCGTGAGTTTGATTTTGAATCGGATCGTAAAACAGGCCGTTGATGGTGAAGTCACGGCGTTGTGCGTCCGCTTTCGCATCGGCGAATGTGACCTGTTCCGGATGGCGCCCGTCTCTGTAATCCGCTTCGGCGCGGAACGTGGCGACCTGAAACTGGTGTTCGCCTTCGACGACCACCATCACGCCGAACTTGCGTCCGACAGCGATGGCACGTTTGAAGATTTGTTCAATCTGCTCGGGCTGCGCGGACGTAGCGATGTCGAAATCGTCAGGTTCGCGGCCAAGCAGGAAATCGCGCACGCAGCCGCCAACCCAGAACGCAGCGAACCCCACGTCCTGCAAGCGGCGGACGATTTCGGCGGCTGTGTCGCGCAGCACACTCATCGCGCTTACGGTTTACGATCTATAACCCGTACGCAACGGAGAATTCCGTGAACCGCAAATGCCAGACTCAGTCGCTGCCCCAGACTTTCTTGACGTGCTCCACGCCCGACTTGGTTTCCTCGACGGTAAGCGAAGGACTGAATTCGAATACTTTGATATGCTCCGGCTTTACCATCGGTTTGAGCGCGGCGAAATCGATTGTGCCGGTGCCTGGCGGGCAGTGGTCGCGCCCGGGAAATTGCACGTCATGAATGTGAAAACCCGCGAGGCGGTCGCGCATGGATTCGAGGTGCATTGCGTGGTGAATGAAACCGAGGTTTTCCTTGATTTGCGCGTGGCCGGTGTCGTGCCAATAGGCAAGGTTCGGACTTGAGATTTCACGAAAGAGAAACATGTAATCGCTCTCGATGGGCAGTTCTTCCAGTGCCTGTCGGTTCTCGACGCCAAGCTTTAATCCCCGCGATTCAGCTTCGGGCAGGATTCGTTTCAGCATCTCGACCGTGCGCTCGAAGAATTTCTCTTTTTTGGCTTCTCGCTTCTCATCGAGTTCGGCGCAGATGCGCTGATACTTCTCTGCCTCCCTTTCGCCGCGCGCGACCATTTCCAAGAGCTTGTCGGTGTAGTTCCGCATCTCGATGCTGCCAACGTGAAGCACAACGAGCGAAGCGCTGACGCGTTCGGCAAATTCCAGCGTTTTGAGCGTGTATTTCAATGCCAGTTCCCGTTCGCGCGGGCGTTCATCGGAGAACTGGTAAAGGTTCGGCGCTGCGTGATTCACGCCCATCGGAAGCGGACAGAAATTATGGAGTGTCGAGATTTTGATTTCGCCGCCATCCACCGCTTGAAGAATGCCGGGCAGCAGACTGATGCGAATGCCGTGGCTCAACTCAGCATAGTCGAAGCCCAGCGCGCGGATTTCGCGCAGCATGGCGCCGCCGTCCGTGTGGCGGTGGGAATTCCAGCATGTTGAAAAGGAATACATCCTTCCCGTTAGACAGAACCGATTGTCGTGAACCGCAGAAGCAATTAAACCGTTGAACGCCGCGCCGATCAACGTCAGTCATTCAACGGTTCAACGAATTGAGAAATTACAAGTCGGCGTAACGCGCGCTCAACATCGCGGAGAACCGGGCCGCCTTTTCCTTGCGGCGGCGGCGCTCGCTCGGCTTTTCAAAGTGCCGATGATTGCGCACAACCTTGAGCGTGCCCTCGCGGTCGATCTTCTTTTTCAACCGCCGCAACGCCTTTTCCACTGATTCGCCCTTTTTTAATTTAATTTCCGTCAATCTGTTTTCACTTCCTCTCCATAAGACCCGGCATCGAACCACCACGGCCCGCTGCCAATTCGGTCGGGGGGTGAGAAGCGTATTTTCGCCGGGGCAAATGTCAACGGACAAATCACTAGACGTTCCGGCAATCCGATTCGTCCTTGACCGCGTAACCGCTCTCCTGCCGTTTGAAATTCACCTCGTTTTTCTTGCAGTAACGCTCGAAAACGTCATCCGCGCTCATGCCGAGCACTTGCGCGAGACTGATCAGAAAATGAAACAGGTCCACGACTTCGACCCGCGCGTTCTGCTCGTCGAACTTCTGATATTTCGCCCACCACTTCCACGGCACGCTGTCGGTCAGTTCCGCGATTTCCTGGCTCATCGCGCGGCAATAATTCAATACCCATTTCGTCTTCTCGGCTTCGCTCATGCCGTCGGTCCGCACACCAATGCGTTCGTTAAGCGCCTGCTGCATGCGAAACAATTCACGGAGTTGATCAGCTTTTTCCATGTGGAGAGGATTTGTCCTGCGCTAAAGGGATGCAAGCGGAAACAAATTGGCCATGGCCAAACTTTGCCCTTTGAAGTTGGCGGGTGAAAACGTATAAGAATCGCATGTCGTTCTCGCAGCTCCTGCTTTCGAAAGACGGGCTGGTATTGTGGCTGATCCTGTTGTCCAGCGCGGTGGGAATCGTCGTGTTCGTCGAGCGATTTCTCCACTATCACCGCGCGCAGATTAATTCGACCGAATTCCTGAATGGAGTCCGCAACGTGCTGCGGCGGGACAACGTCGTGGAGGCGATCTCCATTTGCGACGCGACTCCGGGACCTGTTGCGCGGCTGGTGAAAACAGCAATTCTGCACCGCGATCAGGGCCGCGAGCGCATTCGTGAAGCTCTCGAAGAAGCAGGAATGGTCGAGGTCCCGCGGCTGGAGGAAAAACTAAACCTGCTGGCGACGATTGCGCAACTGGCGCCCTTGCTTGGACTGTTCGGGACGGTACTCGGGTTCCTCCAGGTGTTTCACGGAATGGTGAACCCCGCCGGATTCATGGCCAACGCCGTGAATTCGATCGGGGTCTGGCACGCGCTGGTCTGTACGGCAGCGGGCCTGGCTGTCGCCATACCTGCCCACGCCGGCTACAATTATCTCGTGAGCCGCGTCAACTCCATCGTGCTCGATATGGAACGGACAGCGACTGAAATCGTGAACATCGTCGCCGAGACTTCCCACTGACACGCCATGAAACTTGGACGCAACGTGCGAATGTCACGCACCCAATTGGACATGGCGCCGTTCGCATCGGTGCTTTTCCTAATTTTGATTTTCATTTTTCTGAGCACGCTGATTTACACGCCGGGCGTGCGCATCGAATTGCCTGTGAGTACATCCGGAGAGCTGCCTGGTGTTGCCGGACCGACAGTAGTGGTGGCAATCGATGGACGAGGGCAGCTCTATTTCGAAAATCAGATCTTTACAGAGAGCGCTCTCGCTTCCCGACTTTTGGCAAGAGTGAAGAGATCCCCGGAGCCTCTGACATTGGTGATTTATCAGGACAAGACCGTGAGCGCAGAGCATACGACCCGGCTGATGGAATTGGCGAGCAAAGCGGGAATAACAAAGGGATTCCTGGCGACGCAGCGGCGAGCTTTTGCTCCGCAGCGCAATCCCGCTCCATGACTTCCGTTTCGGTCGCCTCACGAAACTGGCCGCGCTGGTGGATTGGCGTGGTGCTGGTGTTGGCTTTGCAGTTGGTGTTGATTTTCGTGCTTAACAAAGAGTCAGAAGCCACGCCGCCGAAGCTTGGCCCACAATCGCTGTTTCGTTTTCTGACGGCGAATCAAACGACACAGCTTCTGGTGATCGATCCGACGCTCTTTGCGCTGCCGCATCGGGACGGATTTTCCGGCGGCACGTGGCAGGAAATTTCGCAGCCTCCTTTTAGACCCATCGAATGGTTGGATGACGCAGATTCAAATTTGTTGACTTTGTCGGTTTCCAACCTGGGAACGGGTCTCTCCGAATTGCTGGCGGACACCGAAGAATCGTCATTTCCAATCATTACCATGGCCCAGCCAGAAGCGGTTTTTCCGCCGATAACCCCAGTAAAGCCGATTTCCTCAGCATCCGCGTTTTGGATAGAAGGCGATCTCGCGAAGCGCAAACTGCTGTCGGGAATTGCGGCTGCGGATCTGCGAGCCTTTACGCATGGAGACCTCCTGACGAACAACAGAGTGCAGGTGCTCGTGGATGCACATGGGAATACTCTTTCAGCCGTGTTATTGCGACCCCGCAGCGGATTAGACGAAGCTGACCGTTTGGCTAGGCAACTGGCTAAATCGGCGCGCTTCGAGCCACTCGAAAATCCAACGCCGGAAATCGCAAACAACGCGACGCCGGTGACGCTCGGGTTGTTCATATTCCGTTGGCAGACACTACCGCCTGCTTCGACGAACCTTAACACCGCGCCCCAATGACAACGTGGCTTCTGATTTTACTTTATGTGGCCGTGTTGCTCGGAGGGCTTGCGGTGGTGGCAATTTATACTGAATTCCGCCAGCGGCACTTCAAGCCTACGTCAAGCAACGATCGAATCTTCCGCTGCTCAAACTGCGGGTACGTTTATACGGACGACCCTGATGTGGATCGCTCACGCTGCGTGCAGTGCGGTAAGATGAACGAGGCGATCCAGTTCTAACTGGAATTGATTTAATTTGAGAGGTATTCGCGGGGATCCACAATTTTCCCCGCAATGGCGCTCGCAGCCACAGTGATGGGAGACGCGAGAAAGACCTGTGACTCCTTGTGACCCATGCGGCCGGGGAAATTGCGGTTCGTCGCACTGATGCATTTCATCGGGGCATTCATGCGACCGAACGTGTCAACCGGTCCGCCGAGGCAAGCGGCGCAGCCGGCATTCTCTGTCATCTGCACTCCCGCATCTACCAGAATTTCCCATACCGTCTCTTTTCCCCAAAAAGTAGTCTGGAGATCGCGGACGATTTCCGGCGTTGCCGGCACACCAAAGGTGTCAATCGCCACGCGCCTGCCCCGCAGCACGCGGGCAAACTCCACGAAGTCGCTCGTCTTGCCGCCTGTGCACGAGCCGATGTAGGCGCGGTCGAGCTTGATGTGGCTGAGTTCTTTGGCTTTCTTGCGCTGTCCCGGATCCGGATGGCATGCAACCGTGGGCTCCAGGTTATCGAGATTGACGGTCAGTTCGTAAATGAACTTCTCGTTATTGTCGATTTCGACTGGCTGATAAGTTTGTTTGGTGCCATTCAATCGCGTGCGCGCGTCCACGTATTCCTGGGTGCGGGCGTCGAATTCAAAAATCGCGTTCTTGCCGCCCGCTTCGATCGCCATGTTCGCAATGGTCATGCGGTCGTCGATGGATAAAGACGCCACACCGGCGCCGTCGAACTGCATCGCGCGGTAGGTCGCGCCGTCGAAGCCGATTTCGCCGATGCAATGCAGAATGATGTCCTTCGCCATGACGCCGGGCTGCAATTTGCCTTCCAACCGAAAGTGCATTGTCTCGGGAACTTTGAGGAGCAGCTTGCCGGTGCCCATGACGAATCCGGCATCCGTGTTGCCGATGCCGGTGGCGAACTCGTTGAATGCGCCTGCCATGCAGGTATGCGAATCGGTGCCGAAGAGAATTTCGCCCGGACGCGTGTGCCCCTTCTGCGGCAGCGCGGTGTGGCAGACGCCCGCATAGTGCGAGCCGTACTGCCTTTTCAAATTGCCTTTTGTGGGATCGAACACCCAATGCCCATTCGGGATCATCGATCACGTCGTAGAAATACGTGATGCCCTGTTCCTTCACGAAATCGCGGAGAATGTCCACGTTGCGGTTGGACTTCGAGTCAGCGGTGAAAATGTAATGGTCGGGAATGATGACTACTTTGTTTTTGTCCCAAACCTTTGCGTCCTTTCCGAACTCGCGTTTGAACACGCCGATCGTTCCTGGGCCGCAGACATCATGTGTCATGAGGACATCGGCGTTCACCCAGACATTTTCGCCTGCCTGGACCCGTGCCTTGCCGCTGGCGCGCGCGAGAATTGTTTCAGTGAGAGTCATTGTTAGTAGAAGTCAAATTTAGCGCGAGTGTCTGCCGTTGGGCTTGGTTCTTTGACGTGGCGACTCTTCAATGGCCACCACGTGGAGAGGGTCGATTCGCTTTCACCGGCCACTTTTTATCAACGACAACAATCAAACCAAATCCCGGCGTAACAGCTGCGAAATCGGGATGCGCCACGGGCACCCGCGTTCCGTCGCTTAAACGGAGAACAAAAGGCTTCGTGTCCCGACGCAACCGCTCCCGAATCAAATTCGTATTCATCAGCGCTGTGAAAGTAGCTGACGCGAACGCTGAGTTCAACTCTGGACACGCTGTGTGAGCGGCGATTCACGGGGAGCCGCGATGAACTTCGCTATGAACAGGGCGACAGGGTGAATGTGCAAACGAACGACGCGAAAGCGATTTGGTTTGGGAGGAGTTCGGTTCTTCATGGGCAGAGTCTAATCGACCCGTCACGCGCCCGCGCCTCTGCCTTCTAATCTAATCGGGTTGCAAGCTATCATGGACGCCACCTTCTGATGCAGTATTGGCATCGCGACCAGCTTAATAAGCAAACCGGAATCATCTCTGTATTGTGCGCCGTCAATCCGCATTAATTGCAGATGAACCCTCATTTGGCCAAGCGCCTCGGCGCCTTTGAAAAACTCCGCCCGGACACTGAACTCTGCTCGGTAGGCCTCCAGTCTCGACGCGCTCTGGATACCATGTCCACTGACGTTTAACTCTTCTCCTGTGACTATCATCCTCGCGGACGACGGCTCGCCCTCTATCGTGACTTCAAGACGGTCAGCCCTGCAATCCTTCGCGCGAATGATGATGGCGGAGACAACCACTCGTAGTAAGCGACGCCGGCCAGCACTGCTAGCGCTGCGACGATGATTGCTAACTTACGCTTCATGGGCTTCGGTTGGGCTTAATAGCACGATTAAGGCACAGTCTGTGAATGGACGCGTCCACGGCTGGCTTTTGTAATTCCGTCCTTTCCCATACTCTCATGAAAGCAAAACGGCGAGATTCCATCAAGAATTTATCGCTGCAATATGAATTTCAAAAACGAGTTTTGCGACTTGCCTCTCCGTTTGTTCGCTTTAAAGTGATTGAATGAAAAACACGGCTCTGCTTCTCGGCTTTCTGCTGATTGCATTGTGCCGCTCGCAGGCGCAGGTGGTGGTTGAAGTTGTGATGCATCAGGAGCAGTTCCTTCCCGGCGAGGCGGTGCTTGCAAAGGTGGAGGTGGCCAATCGCTCCGGCCAGACGTTGTCCCTTGGAGCGGACCAGGACTGGCTGAATCTGTCTGTCGAATCAAAGGATGGCATTGTTGTCGCCAAGAATCAGGACGTGCCTGTCGTAGGACCCTTCACGTTGGAATCATCGAAGCGCGCCATCAAGGAAGTTGACCTCACTCCGTATTTCGATCTGCTGAAGCCGGGCAGGTACACTGTGACTGCGACGGTGTTCATCAAGGATTGGAGCCGTCAGTTTCCCAGCAAGACCGACGCCTTTTGACGTGATTCTGGGCGTCAAAATGTGGGAACAAGAGGTGGGTGTGCCAAAGACGCCGGGTGATACGAATCGTATTCCCGAGTTGCGGACTTACGCGTTGCAGGAGGCGAATTATCTCAAGCAACTCATGCTTTATCTCCAGCTCACCGGGAGAGCCGGAAAAGTTTACAAAGTGTTTCCGATTGGACCGATGCTTTCATTTGGGCAACCGGATCCCAAGGTGGATCAATTCAGCAACCTACATGTGTTGTATCAAACGGGAGCCCGGTCTTTCAGCTACACCGTTTTCAATACCGACGGTGACATGCTCGTGCGGCAGACGTACGATGTCACGACGCGTCCACGATTGAAGGTGGACGAAAGCGGAAATGTCCAGGTAGTGGGTGGTCAGCGGCGCATTACTTCGAGCGACGTGCCTCCTCTTCAGAAGATCGCAGATGACAATGCGCAGACGTCCAAGCCCTGATCTATTTCATAGCGTAATTCCCTGGCTGATGGCATTGTTTTTTTGCCTGGCGAGTAATTCTGTCTGTTCACAGAGCGTGATCTTGCATCTCAAGAGCGGCGATCGCGTTTCCGGCCTCGTTATTTCGGAAAATACGAACCAGGTCGTCATCTCGAATAGTTGGGCGAAGACGATCTCCGTGCCGCTAAACGAAATCGCTCGACGCGAAAAAGCCGAGGCAACTCCTGAAACTGCGGCAGCGAACACAGTGGTTTCGCCCATCCCTCCACCGGTTGCGCCCACTCCGCCAAAAGCCGAACCCGCCAAAGCGAAGAGCAAATCCTGGAAAGGCGAGGCGCAGATTGGCGTGGATGTTTTGTTGGGCAAGGTGGACCATCAGATTTACAGCGGCCGACTGACCCTCAATTACCAGCATCCCTACAAAGTTGATCCAAAGGAATTTTTCAAAAACACCTTCGACTTCCGGATTGAGTATGGGCGAACAGACGGGACGATCTCTTCGGACAGACTGAACGCCAGCGATAAGATGGACTTTGATCTGAGCAGGAAATGGTATCTCTACAACCTTGTTGGCGGAGGCTATGACCATGTTCAGAGAATCGATCTCCAATACGAGGCAGGCCCGGGTGCCGGATATCACCTGTTCACTGAAACGAACTACTTGATGAACCTTGAAGCTGGCATCAATTACCAGGCGCAATACCGGCAGGAAGACGACGATGTGAAAAATTTCTATTACAGATTGGCCGAAGACTTCAATTGGAAGCTGGACAAACAGACAACGCTGATCGAGAAATATGAACTCTTCCCGCAGGTGGACCTGGGCGAGTATCGCTTTAGATTCGAGTCCACCTTAAGCCATGAGTTGTGGAAGAACCTGGCGGTGAATCTCACGGTGGTGGACTTGTACGATTCTCAGCCTGCCGCCAAGGTGGATCACAACGAACTCCAAATACGTTCATCTTTGGGAGTGAAGTTCTAGGCCGCAACAAGGCGATCGGCTGAATGAAGGTGAACGATCTTTTCCACTGCCGCATTGAAATCGGGAACGATGAAGTCGTGATGTCCTGTTCCCATCCAGGGAGAATCAATCAAGATCGAGGTGCAGCCCGCGAGTCGCGCCACTTCCGCATCCTGCCATTTGTTGCTGATTAAAAATGAACGGTCGAGGTCCAGTTGCCATTTGAATGCGGCTTCGATCAAGAGGCCCGGCTTGGGTCTTCGGCAGGGGCAATCATCCTCTTCATCGTGAGGACAGACAAAGATGTCCGTCAGCGGCAGGGTTCGTCTCAAACAATCGTGCATTCGATCCAATTCACGTCGCATCAAATAGCCGCGCGAAATCCCGAACTGGTTCGTCGTAACGATCACTACCAGACCTGCCGCTCTCAACCTCTTCAGCAGTGATCCCGCTCCTGGTGCGACGTGGAATTCCTGAAAAGTCAGCGGGCTAACCTGATGCTGCCGTTCCACGCGCACCGTATTCAGGATGCCATCTCGTTCGATAAAGACGCCAAGCTTCACGAAAGGGGTAAAAGCATAAACCTCGCCCACCCACGAATCCGCAAAAAGAAGGTTACCGGTCAATCGATCTTCGAGAGAAGAGTTTTAGCGTAATGCTTTGGAAATGAAAGAACCTCGACAAGCCAACTTCTGAACAACCGATGTCTAATGCCCTCGCGTTTGTCCAAGAAACGACACGCTACTGTAAAAGTTCTTCAAGCGACTGCACCCGTTGCTGCATCCTTTTCACTATTGGCTGCGCCCTTCCGGCAGCATTGTCCTCCGTTTCTCCGGGAAAGGATTTTAAGATGACACGCACGGCGGCGATGGGATCTCCGTTGCGATCACGGAGAGGTACTGTCACCAAAGCGGTATCCTTGGTTCTTTCATAATAAGGAACACCGCGATGGATTACTTCCTCTTCGGTCTTCCCCCCGGCTTGGCCCAGATCCGATTGTTGGGTGCTCGCAACCACGGATAGCGTCGCTGCGCCCGCGCGCGCAGCATAAATTCTCAAGCCGGATAATCGGGGATACGCTTTCATTGCATCATTCACCAACGCTTGCGCCAGTATTTCACGGGTTGTGTAATTGACCTTCGTGTCTGAAAAATAAGCGACGGTGTCCCCTGCTGTCGAAAACCCTATGTTGCCCGCCGCCCCGGCTGATGCGTTGTCCACAAGTTTGATCGCATCCTTTCCATCCAGTGAACACACAATGCGCGTTCCTTCACACTCAACGGAAAGGTCATGCCAGACGTCTGTTGAAATCGCCATCTCAGGGCCGAACGGCGGTTTCAACTCGCCACGCGCCATCTTGTAACAGCGGAACGCGCCTTCCGACGCGCTCGCATAAACAGCGTAAAAATTCGATTCGTTTTGGAAATGAAACACGATGCCGGCCGCCTGTTGCAGCGCCCCGCCAACGATTTTGAAGCGGGTCGTTAGTCTGAAATCGCCGTAGGTTTCATCCTTATACACGAGCATGGGAAAATAATTGGCCATTGGATATTTCGCAACTTGGCCAAGAACTGCCCGTTTGCTGACGGCGGTGGCTTTTGCGTTCACTGGTGCCAACAACGGGGGCACGTCATCGAAAACGATCTTCCATTCGCCCGGCTTGCCATGACCCGCCACGGTACTCCGGAACCCTTCGGGCAATTGATCTGCCTGGTATGCGCTGAAGTCGAATGCGCGTTCGGCTCCGAGCGCTGAGGCCGAGATCAGAATCAGGACGATCCGCAAAGATGTTTGCATGAACGTAGCCTATCAAAAGACTTTGGCTGAACAAGCAATCTGCTTTGCCAACAACGCGGTTCAGTGTTGACTGACTGGCCCGCACCCTCACTTTCCGCACAGGTGTACTTGACTCTTGTCCAAACGTGCTATGTTGACTACGTTTTCGTTGTTACCCAATAAATGCAGAACGGGCATTTGCTCGTCATGAACAACAATTGAATTGGAAAAACCTATGGCATACGAATTACCTCCCCTTCCGTTTCCGAAGAATGCGCTGGAGCCGCACATCGATGCGCAAACGATGGAAACCCACCACGATAAACATCACGCCGCTTATGTAACGAACGTGAACAAGGCGATCGCCGGCAAAGCAGATCTGGAGAAGAAATCGGTTGAGGATTTGATCGCTAATCTGGACGCAGTTCCAGCCGATGTTCGCGGCGTTGTCCGTAACAACGGCGGTGGCCACGCAAACCATTCGATGTTCTGGAAAATCCTTGGTCCAAACGCCGGTGGCGCGCCATCGGGACGCCTGGCAGACGATATCAAGAGCGCATTCGGGAGCTTCGATGCGTTCAAAGAGAAGTTTGAAGCCGCGGCCATGGGCCGGTTCGGTAGCGGTTGGGCCTGGCTCGTCGTTAACGGCGGCAAACTCGAGATCGTTTCGACCGGCAACCAGGACAATCCTCTCATGGGAAAGGCAGTTTCAGGCGCTGAAGGCAAGCCCGTACTGGGAGTCGATGTGTGGGAACACGCTTATTACCTCAAATACCAGAACCGGCGTGCGGATTACCTGAAAGCACTCTGGAATGTCGTGAACTGGTCAGAGGTTGCGAAGTACTACGAAGTGGCAAAGAGATGAGCCGCGGAGCGGGAAATTGATCCATCCAAACGCGTCAGGTCAACAGTATCAGTTTGCTCATTGCACGTTGACGATACGGATCTTGTTCAAGTCGCTGATGCCTAATTCGAGCAGTGAGGCGTTGTGGTACAAATCGAGGTTTGCCTTTATTGCCGTGGCGTTGGCGAGTTTGCGTTGATGATTCAATTCCGAAATAGCAAACACATCCAAGGCTACAGGATCGCGGCTGAACCAAAGCTGGTTTAGCGCAGTCGAGTAATGCAGCAGGCTGCGTTCTTCGCCTTCGTACTGACAAATCAAAGCGTCTGTGACGTTCAACACAACCCGGTCGCTCAGGACGGGCAGCGCATAGATTTCAGGCACGGCGGTAGCAAGGCGGGATGTTTCGGACTCAAAACGCGCGGTGTTGTCCACGCTGCCCAGCGCAAGGCTGAAAAGATTGCCCGAGACTCCAGCAAGGTTGTGGTTCATCAGCGGCGAGATATTGATTATTCTTGTCATCTGCTTGCTGACGAGTTTTGAGATGAACGATTTTCTTCCTACGCTGCCGCCCTTTTTTCCAAAATCCAGATCGCCCCAGACAAGGTTCCCGAGTAAAGGCGTATCATAAAATGTCATTTCGTCGTAGCCCGCCTGTTCGCTTCCGGCAACGCGCACACCGTAGCGGCTCGCGAGCGCATTAAAACCTGCGAGTCGTAAATCCGATTGGCGCTTGTCCCAAATAATGATGTGACTTGCCGGCAACCCAGAAGATAACAGCCCTTGCACGACTGCTGCTACGACGGCAGGACGTGTGCCGCTGTTCGGCCCCGGTTCCGAAAAGACCTTGATACCGACAATATCCTGGGTCGAAACTAGGCTCAACCAGGCCTGGCGCCCATTCGGTTTTTGCGTGAGATGTGTTATGCCGATATCAACCATTTCACGAACATGATCCGCTCGCGGTTCAAATGCCTCGGTTGCCGCTGCATCGTGCGCAACAAAAATTTCCCCCGTTGGACCGGTCTGATCGTGGAAAAAGTTCGTGGAGTTCTGCGCGCGTCCGGTCGCCGCCACACTAATGAGCAGGTAAGAGATCAGCAGTGGCCACTGCGAAATTCGCGAGTTTTCTGGTGCGTTTCTTGACACGTCAGGGCATGGATGTTACCACGGGTTTCGATGTCGATCATCAAAAACCGGGCCAGCGGAAATGTAATTTTTTTTCTGCTGTTCGCCACTCTGTTCGCAGGCTGCACACCACCTGGCGCCCGTGCATTGCTGAATGGCAAGAGGCTAATCGAAGAGGGACGTTACACGGAGGCAATTGAGCAATTGAAACTCGCTGAATCGATCCTCAGTACCAATGCGCAGGTCTGCAATTATCTCGGAGTGGCATTTCAGCACTTAGGTCACGTCGCAAATTCGGTGCAGGCTTATCGAAGGGCGCTTGGGTTGGACGCCAATCTGATTGAAGCCCACTATAATCTCGGTTGCTTGTGGTTGGAACAGAACCGTCCCGATCTCGCCAGGACGGAGTTGATCGCCTTTACGTTGAGAAATCCAAACGCGGGGGACGGTTGGGCGAAGCTTGGCATCGCGGAGTTGCAGTTGGCCAAGACCGGAAATGCGTCAGCGCGTGCGGGTGAGCTGTTGGCCGCTGAAAAGAGTTTTAACTCGGCGCTCAAACTGAACGCTCAAAATCCCGAAGCGCTGAATGGGCTCGGTCTGGCCCAGATGCAGCGTGATCGTCCTGTCGCGGCCGCGCAATATTTTGGGAATGCATTGAAAGTGCGTCCCGACTACGCGCCAGCGTTGCTAAACCTGGCAGTTATATCTCATACGTATTTGAATAAAAGGCCATATGCGCTCGACAAAGTATCGGGAATATTTGAACCTTAAGCCGCGCCCGGAGGACTGGGAAGCCGTGGATGTTGTCGCGCGAGAGTTGGAGCGTGAACTCACAAGGCCTCCGGCAACAAATCCACCTCCAGTTACTTCACCTCGGACACGAAGCGTTCCCCAGGCAATGAAGCCACCCGGCAATGCGGTGGCGCAAGTCGCCGAGTCGAAACCGGCTCCCATCACGAACGCGATCAAGACTCCGACGTCTGCAATGGTCGCAACTGAGGAAGTGGCCGAAGTATCTCCGCCACCAACAATCCGCCCCGCGCAGGATGTTTCGGCGCCCGACACAGACGCGATTTCCGAATCAAAGCAGGCCCAACCCGCGGCTACCACGAGCGGATCCGGAGAAGCTTCCGCCGCACCAAAACGAGGGTTTCTTCGGCGGATGAATCCGCTGAATCTATTTCGAAGAAGCAGCAGGCCGCCGTCTCCTTCGAACACCACCGCGGTCGCGGCATCGCCCACAGCACAAGACACCGCCTCAACAAGCCCAACTGCTCCCACGTTTCCTCGATACCAATATCGGTCGCTTTCGCAACCAGTCGCCGGGGATCATGTTGCCGCGGAGCGCGCATTCGCTCAGGGCTGGCGAGCACAGCAGGCGGGCCTCGCGGCGGAGGCAATGCAATCGTATCGTCAGGCGGTGGCTCTAGATCCGGCGTACTTCGATGCGTATTACAATCTGGCGCTGGCGGCAACATCGGTGGGCAATTACTCAGAAGCGCTGACAGCTTATGAAACGGCATTGGCGGTTCGCCCTGACTCACTGGATGCGTGCTACAACTTTGCTTTGGTTCTTCAGAAGATGGATTACGTCCTCGACGCCGTGTCCCAACTTGAAAAACTGCTGGCCAAGTATCCGAGCGAAAGCCGCGCTCACGTCGCATTGGGAAACATCTACGCTCAGCAATTGCACGAGATTGTAAAAGCTCGAGATCATTACACGAAGGCATTGGAAATTAATCCGTCCATCCCGCAAGCGGCGGCAATCCGCTACTGGCTTTCGGCCAACCCGCAGTAATGTTCTTGGCACAAAACTGGCTGATTTAAGGTGTCGAAGTCCTTTCGCGCATCGACTTGCGCTTGGGAGACAGACAAAAAATGAGCCTTGATGCCTTGCCATTTAACTGGTTTGACCTGGTCTTGCTTGCCGTGTTGATCCTTGGGATTCAACGTGGCCGAAAGCGTGGTATATCCGAAGAACTCTTAGGCGTGCTCAAGTGGCTGACGATAATCATCTGTTGCGCGTTCCTTTACCGCCCTATTGGAATGACGATTTCTAACTCGCCCGTGTTCGGCAAACTTTCGGGTTACCTGATGGCGTATATCGGTGCAGCGCTGGTGATATCAGCTTTATTTACCCTGTTGAAGCGGGCCTTGGGGGGAAAACTGGTGGGAAGTGATGTTTTTGGACGGACTGAATTTTATTTGGGCATGTTGGCAGGACTCGTCCGCTTTGCATGCATTCTGGTGGCTGCGTTGGCATTGTTGAATGCGAAGGCATATAGTTCGGCTGACCTGACTGCTGAGGCGAATTATCAGAATGATGTTTACGGCAGCACGTTTTTCCCTACCTTCAACGCCGTCCAGGCGCAAGTCTTCGACCGATCATTGTCCGGCCCGTGGATAAAGCAGTATCTCGGGTCTTTGTTGATCACGCCGACTGCGCCCGAGCAAAAACAACTGAAACAAAAAGATTACGCCCTGCCTTGACTGGACTGCCAGGCATGGGTGCGGTGCCTTGGTAAGCGCTCATGTCCGGCTTGTTTTCTTCGGCAACCCTCGAACAAATTCGCGGAGCCAGCGACATCGTGGATGTCGTCGGTTCCTATATTCCCCTGAAACGAGCCGGCGCGAATTTCGTTGCTCTCTGTCCGTTCCATAAAGAGAAGACGCCGAGTTTCAACGTCAATCCGCACCGGCAGATTTTCCATTGCTTCGGTTGTCACAAGGGCGGTGACGTATTCACATTCGTCAAGGAGTACGAAAACATTGACTTTGTTGAAGCGGTAAAACGCCTGGCAGACCGCGCGAAAATTCCGCTTGCATACGAACGGGGCGAAGGCGGACAGCAAGCGCGTCATTTGAAAGACACGTTGCTGCAAATCCACGAGCAAATCTGCCAACGCTGGCACAATTGCCTGCTCAACGAATCCGCCGGCCAGGTTGCCCGCGACTATCTGAAGAAACGTGGCGTGAGTGAAGAAGCCATAAAACTGTTCCGCCTTGGCGCCGCTCCGGAATCGTGGGATGACACTGTGAACTGGGCGAAAAGCAAGGACTACGAGTTGGAGATCGTCGAGAAGTCTGGCCTGATTATCCGGAAATCCGAATCTGGAACTGAGATCGGCACACTTTCCGAAACTCGAAGCCCGAAGCCAGAAACCCGAAACTACTACGACCGTTTCCGAGGCCGGCTTATGTTTCCCATCTGCGACGAGCAGGGCCGCGTGGTTGGTTTCAGCGGACGCATTCTGTCCGGTGATGAAAAAACGGCGAAGTATGTCAACTCGCCGGAAACCCCGGTCTTCACAAAGAGCAAGGTCTTTTTTGGTTTGGACAAGTCCAAGCGCGCGATTCTGGACGCGGGCTTCGCGATCATCTGTGAAGGCCAGCTTGATTTGATCGCGTGCTTCATGGCCGGCGTCCAAAACGTCGTTGCACCGCAAGGCACGGCCTTTACCGACCAACATGCACGGATTATCACGCGCTATGCGGCCGAAATTGTGTTGTGTTTCGACTCTGACTTGGCCGGGCAAAGGGCGTCTATTCGTGGCCTAGATGGATTGCTGGCTTCGGGGTTTTCGAAACAGATGAATATCTCCAGCATTGCTTTCCAACCTGGATCTCCAATCCAGGATGCAATGCTATCTTCTGGTTTGGCTATTCGAGTGGTGGTGCTTCCGAGTCCACACGACCCGGACAGTTATATTAAGGAATTCGGATCGCAGGCGTTTAGTGAATTGGTTTCAAAGTCCGAAAGCTTCTTCGATTTTTATCTCAAACACTTGTGTGCAGTTAATGACGTCTCTTCTGATCGTGGAAAGACTGAGGTTGTAAGATCAATGGCAGAAGTGTTGAGAAAGACTGGCAACCATATTCTTATTGATTACTATACTCAGAAGACTGCCATGGAGATCGGCGTTGGAGCAGAAGCTGTTCGTTCGGAGTTCAAGAAGCTCTCACGTGACAAATCAACAACTAACGTGGTGACGGAGGAAGCGACTGGTCCGTCGGAGGAAATTCAGCCGCCATCCGCTCAGGAATTCTGGCTGCTCAAGCTGCTGTTTCTTCACGAAGATCTGGTTCAATGGTGCGCAACGCTTCTGGATTCGAATTGGATTCAGCATTCGCTTGTCCGGCAAATCGTTTCAAAAAGGCTGGACGCGCAACGAGTGGGGCGTTGGTTGAACTTCACGGCGTTTCTCGACGAATGCGAAACGCCCGAAATGCGGAATCTCCTGACCAAAGCCGTCACGGAAGATCGGCCCATTCCAAATCCCGCCCAGCAAATCTCGGACGTGGCCGCTAAGCTGCGGAACCAATGGATCGACCGCCAAATCATGTCGCTCATTCATCGGTCCAATCAACCGGAGACGGATGAGGCGACACGCATTGCGCTGCTTCGGGAACAACACGAGCTTCGGGAATTGAAGCGGCACCCTTTGACCGGTCCGGCCTGAGTGGAATCTCAGGCAGGCTGCGCGCCGGAAAATGCATTTGACGCGTCGCGCCGTTTCGCATCAATTAAAAGCGAGGATTATTCCGGTATCGAGTTTGCAGATTCTGGCGAAGAACGCGAAGCTCACGCCGGAGCAGCAGCAAGCCATCAAGGACGTCATGAGTCAGGTTCAGAAAGCATCTCGGATACCGCCAGCAAAGCTGCGGGATCAGACCGGGGAGGCGGCGAAGGATTTGCAGAAGTCGTTGCCCAAGTAAGGCGGCCTCTTTAAAAGCAAACGGCGCAGTTTCTGCCGAAATTGCGCCGTTCTTTTGAATTCGAATTACTTCGCGCCTTGATCTATCCATGCGCGAATCAATCCTATCTGCTCCTTCGTGAGCGGGCCGATGTCGAGTTTGTTCTTCGGTGGAGGCATCCACTCATCCTCAGCGCCCAGGTGCGCTATGTTAATTACGAGGATGCTTTTGGCGCTATCTCCCGGATTGATTACTTTGCCGTCCACGCCGCCTTTCAGCATGCCTTCCAATGAATCCAGCCGTAGTTTGGCCTTTGGTTTTTCCGCACCGTGACATTTCACGCACGAGGCGTCAAATATCGGCTTGATGTCCTTCGCGAAAGTCACGTTTTTCTGGGTGGATGCCGGCGGGAGCTTGCTGGTATCCACGTCCTTTGCAAAAGCCGGCCAATAAAGGGCAGACACGGTGACTGCAATCAACGCGGTTTTTGAATTCATGATATTGGTGTTTCGGATTCTTATATAGGACGCTTCGAAAATCAAAATGTTTCAAAACAATTTTCGGTTCGACTCCCGATTTATAAACCGAAATCCAAATTGTAGGTGCGGAAACCCAGGCAGGACGCATTCTTGGGTCGTATGGGCTGCGCCAGGAAAGTTCGAAAGAACGAAACATTACCGGCCACAGACCGGCGTCCGTTTCCTGCTTGCATAGGCCGTTCAGTTGAACCTTTAATAGTCATAACGAAACTGAGCGAGGCCTTATGATTTTCTTCTACACAATCTGCCTGGTGGTCGGTTTGATGTTCACTCATCATCAGCGCGGTTGCGGGACATTTCTTTGGCGGAGATCACGGCGGATGTGGGCACGGGCGGTCACGCCGAGGCGGGTTTTGACGACAGTGGCGTGCCGGGCATCTCATTCTTCAGTCCGTTGGTTCTGGCGTGCTTCATCACGGCATTCGGCGGGTTGGGCATTGTTTTCAGCGGCATCCCAGCGACGGAGAGCGTTTGGTTAAGCGCACCGCTTTCGGTCGCCGGCGCGCTTTGCCTCGCTTTCGTGGCGTTGTGGCTTTTCAATATCGTCTTCAGCAGATCCCAAAGCTCCAGTGAATCGCGCGTCGCTACTCTCATCGGCCAGACGGCAACCATTATCACTCCCATTCCAGTGAATGGCACGGGCGAAATTGCCTATGTCCAGGGCGGCACTCGCTACAGCGCGCCCGCGCGTTCGGAAAGCGGCGCGGCCATTAGCCAAGGCCAGGCTGTGAAAATTTCCCGGATTGTTGGAACTCAATTTTACGTCGAATTGCTCAGCCCCGCCTCATCTCAAACCACAACGGAACTCAAGAACCTATGAACCTGTTGCCCATTCTGGCCGCTGTAGAAATGTCTTCGATGATCAAAGCTGTCGCCATCGGCAGCGTCTTTGTCGTCGTTTTATTCATCATTCTTGCGATTTTCGCCAGCCGCTACACGAAGGTCGGCCCGAACCAGGTGCTCGTCATTTCCGGGCGCAAGCGACAAGTATGATTGATCCCGACGGCACGCTGCGCCAGGTCGGCTTTCGCATCGTCAAGGGCGGCGGCGTCTTCGTCTGGCCGGTGTTGGAAAAGGTGGACATCCTTTCGCTGGAACTGCTGACCATTGATGTGCAGACGCCGGAGGTTTACACGAGCAAAGGCGTGCCGGTGAAAGTGGATGGTGTCGCGCAAATCAAAGTCAAGGGCGACGACATCTCCATCGCCACCGCGGCCGAGCAATTCCTCAGCAAAAGCACGGACGAAATCAAGAACATCGCCACGCAGACTCTGGAAGGCCATTTGCGCGCGATTCTCGGCACGATGACCGTCGAGGAAATTTACCAGAACCGCGACGCGTTTGCCTCGAAGGTGCAGGAAGTCGCCGCAGGCGACATGGCGAACATGGGCCTTGGCATCGTCAGCTTCACCATTCGCGACATCCGCGACACGCAAGGCTATCTCGACGCGCTCGGCAAACCGCGCATTGCGCAGGTCAAACGCGATGCGCAAATCGCCCAGGCCGAAGCCGACCGCGACGCGATGATCAAATCCTCGCAGGCAACGCAGGCCGGGCAGGAAGCGAAATTCGTCGCCGACACTAAGATCGCCGAAGCGCAACGCGATTATCAATCCAACGTCGCGCAATATCAGGCGGCGGTGAACCAGAAGAAAGCCGAAGCGGACCTCGCGTACGATTTGCAGAAGTTCAAGACCGGCCAGCTCGTGAAGGCGGAGGAAGTGCAGGTCAGCATCATCGAGAAACAAAAGCAGATCGAGCTGCAGCAACAGGAAATTCTGCGCAAGCAACGCGAACTCGAAGCCACGTGCAGAAACCCGCCGACGCCGAGCGCTACAAAGTTGAGACGCTGGCCAACGCCACGAAGTTCCAGCTCGAAACCGAAGCTGCCGGCGCTGCCTCCGCCACCAAGGCCAAAGGTTTTGCCAACGCCGACGTCGCCAAAGCCACCGGCATCGCCGAAGCCGAAGCGAACAAAGCGCGCGGTCTGGCCGAAGCCGCGGTCATCGAGGCGCAAGGCAAAGCCACAGCATCCGCGATGCAGGCCAAGGCCGAGTCGTTCAAGCAATACAACGAAGCCGCGGTCATCGAGATGATTGTGCGGGTGCTGCCGGAAGTCGCGGGCAAGATCAGCGAGCCGCTCTCGCAAGACGGAGAAGATGGTCATCATCAACAGCGGCAACGGCGCGGGCGGCGGCGCGAGCAAGCTGACCGGTGACGTCACGCAAATCATCGCGCAATTGCCGCCGGTGCTGGAGAGTCTGACTGGAGTGAAGTTCGAGAAATTGCTGGAGCAAGTGCCAGCGCTGAAGAAGGCGATGGGGAAGGAAGGCGAAGAGAAAACTTAAGCCGTGTGACATCATCAAATTAATGAAACAAACGCTTCGTTGGCTCTTGGTCTCGGTGGCGGCCTATGCCATTTGTTCGCTGGTCACATATCGAATCGCTTATCACCGCGGTTATGAAGCCGGTTACAAGAATGGCGCAATTGGCGGCATCAGGCAGGGCACTTTTGGCCAGACTCTTAGCTTTTTCGCCGCCTTGCAGCAGTTGCGGGCGGGTGATGTTCCGCGCGCCACTCGCTTCATGGAGACGGCTTGCTTCACCTCGGCACAAACATATTACAAAGACCCGATTCCCACTTCGGGGGAGGCCAGTGAATGGGGACGCGCACTAGGGTTGGGGCGGTGGCCTGATGGCGATGTGGCCAAGGAATTAGCAAAAGAGTTGTCGGGCTATCGCGCCACCTCTCGAACGAACAGCGCGGATTGGGATGACAAGGAGCGCAAGCTGGAAACCCAGTTGGCTAAGATAAAATGAAAACTCTGATTCTGTTCATCGCTTGGTGTATTCTCTTTGTTCTGTGCTGGCCAATCGCGCTGCTGGCGCTGGTATTGTTGCCAGTTGTGTGGCTCGTGTCGCTGCCGCTGCGCCTGCTCGGCATCACGATTGACGCTGTCTTCACGCTCATTCGCACGATGCTCTTTCTCCCGGCCCGGTTGCTGGGCTGGAAGCCGTGTCGCGCATAAAAACAGAAAGGTAAAATTATGTTTGCAGTGTTCTTCCTCGGCGGTGCTGAGATTCTTTTATTGTTGTTCTTCATTCCATTTTCCCTGGCAGCAATGGCGTTCTGGATTTGGATGCTGATTAACGCGATTCAGAACAAAGGGCTGACCGACAGTGAACGGATTGCGTGGGTGCTCGTGGTCGCTCTGCTGCATTTTCTCGGCGCGCTCATTTACTTTTTCGCCGGCAGACCGAAGCAGCACACCCTCCGCCCAAGCCAACCGCCGGTGATGGGTTGAGTATGAGCTGGTTCAAATCCGATTCCGTTGGCGTGGAAATTCAAGGACGTGAATTGAAATGCCTCGTCTGTGGTCACGACGCTTTCTGGAAACGCGAGGCGCAATTGAACACTGCGGCGGCAACGTTCTTTAAATTCGATTGGGCGAACGCATCGGGCGTTTGTTATGTCTGCGCCCAGTGCGGTTACATTCACTGGTTCCTGCCGCAATGAGGACGTCGTTTCCGCCCCCCATTTTCATCTTCTTCTTCGTCGTGGTCTTCATGATCGCGATCGGGAGAATCTTGCTCAAGGCCGGCATGGGAGTGTCGGAGTGGGCGTCGAACAATGCGGAGCCGGAGAACCGTGTTGAAGCCAAAGTCGTTTCCAAGCGCACGGAGGTTTCCGGACGCCGCGAGTCCACTTCGACGACGTACTACATCACATTTGAACTTCCGGGTGGCGAGCGCAAGGAACTGTCGGTGTCTGGCCGCGAATACGGGCAACTGTCCGAAGGCGATAGCGGTCTGCTCACGCACCAAGGCACACGTTATCTGGGGTTCACTCGCGAACCGCACCGTGTTGAACCACCGCCAATGGAGCCGCAAGTTCCCAAGAACCTGGTTTGCGCTTATTGCGGCAATGCGATCCCGATGGGTCAAATCAAATGTGAAGGTTGCGGTTGGACGTGGAAGCCGTCCGCAGCGGTCTCAGCAGACCGATGAAGGGCAAAATGACGGGTGACGTGACTGAAACAAAGGTCTGCCCGTTTTGCGCGGAGACAATCAAAGCGGCGGCAAAGGTGTGCCCATTCTGCCGCTCGAAGCAGGGTAGGTTTGTGTTACTGCGCCAGGAGTTGCTCGTTGCAGTCCCTGCCTTGCTCTTGATCATCGGTGCAATCGTCTTCCTCGCTGTAGTATTGTCGGAAGTCGGTGCTGTCACCGGCCGGAGTTTTTCCAAGTACCGGAGCGACTTGGCTGTCGCGAATGCTTCGCTGGTTCCAGATACAGTTGGGAAATCCGATTTTTGGCTGAGCGGGGTTGTGACCAATCGAGGAGAGCATCCGTGGCGAATCAGTGAACTGGAAATTCAATTTCTTGACGGACAAAGCAATCTGCTGGACGTGCGCCATTGCGAAATAAAGGACTCGTTTGCCATACAGCCTCATCATGATCATGGCTTCCGGGTAGGGGTTGGCGAAGTGGCATTCACAAACAGCAGTATCACACATCAGGTGAGCGTTCAGATGGCGACTGATGCAGATATTCCACCGAAAACGGATGAGTGATTTAACTGATTGCGAGCGCACATATCATGAGCGATCCAACTAAACGGGTATGCCCATTTTGCGCTGAGGTTATCAGGCTGGAGGCGAAGATCTGCCCACGCTGCCGTCAGTGGCTGACGCTGAAATCGTTTCGTCATCCGTTCGTCATGATGTTCACCCATCTTGTACCACTGCTGATATTGTGGATTGCAATCAGCATTGAGGCGGTTGCTTTCTTTGATCGGTTCCAGAATCCAAAGCCGTACTACAGCGAGTTCCCTGATGCGATCAAGATACTGAATTCGAAAATGAATTGGGCTCAGACGCAGAATGGTCTTCAGATTTTTATTACTGGTGTTCTGACCAACGGAGGTCCGGTTGGCTGGAAGGAGGTCGAGATTGACTGCCGATTTTTCGACACGAATGGAGTCATGGTCGATGCCGCTAATGGCCGTTGCTATTGCACCGTTCTACCAAACGACGACACAGCGTTTCGGGTTGCGGTTAATCCAACGGCTCCGACCAACAGCTATGCCGGGTTCAAAGTGTCGGTATGCTCCGCGCGGAATTTGAGCAGTCTATTTTGAGCCGAAGGCTTCGGCATGGCGCCGAAAGACATCACGGATTGGCTGAAGCAAACGCGGCGAAAGCATTCGTCGAATCCGCGGCGTACGTGGCGGCTGCAATCATCGTTAAAGCGGGGGCGCTGGGATTGACCTCCTAGCTGACACAAAACTTGCGGTCCGTAAAGGAATGTCATCCTGATCGGTTTGCCGAGATGGACAAACACTCGCGGGGGCTGGCTGAGGAATGGACAAAGGCTCTCAACCTCGCGTACGAAACTTTGCTCGCCCAAGGCAGGCGGCAGAGAGTATAAACAGAGAAGCATGCGCCTCTTCGAAGCCATTATTGACGCCAATCACCGGGCAGTTGCCGGTGACAAGGAAGCGGGTGTCCATGTCGGCGATTTCGAGAAAGAGTTGCCTGTCATAGCGCTCACCTGCATTGACCCGCGGCTCAATGCGCTCTTTCCAAGCGTGCTTGGTTTGCCCGGGGACCAATTTATCTGGCTTCGCAACGCCGGCAATATCATCACCGGCCCGGTGAGCAGCACGATGCGTTCGCTTGCGCTCTCGTGCGCGGTCAAGAACGGCAAGGAAATCGCCATCATCGGCCACACGGATTGCCAGGTGCGCAAAACGACAACGATGGGTTTGCTTGAAAAGCTCGAGGCGATTGGCGTGAAACGGCACCTGTTGCCGGAAAATGTCGTCGAGTTCTTCGGCATGTTCGGCAGCGAACAGCAAAATGTCATCAAGGCGTGTGACATCGTCCGGCACAGTCCGATTATTGGCCCGAAAATTCCGGTGCACGGTTTGATTGTGGACGTCGACACCGGCAAACTCGATTGGATCGTGAATGGCTATCAGACGTGGGAAACAATGGGCAGCCAGTGGAACGAGGCCGTAAAGTCGGCCGGGCAGACGATTGACCAACTCAAGTCGCTTGCGGATTTCCAGATTGGCGAAATGAAATTTCCCGAAACGAAGATCGGCGAAGTGGTCACGAACGCTGGGGATTGGCTTTCGAAAAAGGTCGAGTCGCTGGAAGTCAAATCGGGTGAAGCGCTGCCGCCCGCCGTCGAAACCGCCACAAACATCGCGGAGAAAATGAGCGAGCTCGCCGAGAAGCACTGGCCAAAACCGGGCGGCTCCGGACAGCCGCCGAAAGTTCCTCCGCCGATCCGCCCGCGCATGCACATGCGGCGCGGCAAGTGAGCCGGAGAATGACGCAGAGACCAACCGGGTCGGAACATCTCGCCCAACCTTTTGGCAGTCGAATTGGATGGAGCGGCTGAGTTATGGAAGTTAACCTTCCGCATGGCTCAACAGGAAAAACGTGGCCGCGGCTGCCTGTTTTACCTCGCCATTATCCTGGCATTGGCCGGCGTGGTGGTAATTGCCGCTGCATGGGCGGGGACGCATTACTCGAAACGCATCGTCAACGAGTTCACGGCGTCCCAATCAATGCCGATGGCCGATATCGAATTGAGTTCTGACGAGCGGGTCCGATTGAACGATCAGATTTCCGAATTCGGTACCGCTTTGCGCGATGGTAAAGCGGTAGAACCACTGACATTGACTGTGCCGCAAGCGAATGCATGGATTGCGACTGACACCCGTGTTGTGTCGCTGCGCCATCACTTTGAGTTTCGGTCATTCAGCGCTGACCAAATCTCTGGAACGATGAGTTATCCCGGCGAGCAACTGGGCTTGATGCCGCTGCGCGGACGCTTCATCAACGCTACCGGCACTTTCAGCCTCGAAGTGCGCAGCAATAGAATCCAATTCAATGCCGTGTCACTCTCGACACCCGGCGGAAAAGCATTTCCTCCGACGTTCGCGCAGGCAATCCGGATGCGCAATCTCGCGGCAGAATTGAATGCCATGCCGCAGATCACGAATGCTTTGAAAGGCGTCCAGTCCATAGAGGTCCGCGATGGGAAGCTGATCATTCTCCCGAAAAAATGAGCGACTCGGAACTGTTCCGGGATCACGTAGCGCGCTTCGCGCTTCCGAATATGCGTTGGTGCTCCAGGAGAGCGTAACGGTCTGTCATCCCGGCGAGATAATCGCAAACAGCTCGGTGCCGCCCGACCTTTTTCGCGCGTCGGCGATGTTGCTCGCCAATTCTCTCCGGATGCATCAAATAGAAATCAAACAAGTCACGCAATAGTTGCTTCGCGCGCACGTGCGGTTCATTCACAATAGGATTGAAGTAAAGATTCCTGTAAAGATAGCGGCGCAATTCAACGTTCAGCGTTCTGCGCTCGGGACTGTGTTGAATCAACGGCTTCGGCCACAGGCGCACGTCATCGGCTGATTGAACTCCACCCGCGGCGATCAACTGCTCGCTGGTTTCAACAACATCCTTCACCTGCATGTCGATGATTGTGCGAATGGTGAAATATCGCCGGCATTCGTCGGGAAGAGCTCCGTGTTTTTTGCGGACCGCGCGTGCCGCATCAGCCCACAGGCGCACGTTGCGACGAAGTTGTTGCTCGGAGAGCAACCCTGAATCAAGGCCGTCATCAAGATCGTGGCTATAATATGTAACTTCATCAGCAAGGTTCGCAACCTGCGCTTCCAGGGAGGAATGCTTCGCGGCGAAATCGTTCCGTCGGCTCGGGTGGTCGTAGGCGGTGTAATGCTTTATCAATCCCTCGCGTACTTCCCACGTGAGGTTGAGGCCCGGAAAATCCGGATACTTCTGTTCCAGGTCTTCAACGATGCGAAGGCTGTGACGATTGTGCTCAAACCCGCCGTGACCCTTCATCAATTGATTGAGGACAGTCTCGCCTTTATGGCCAAATGGTGAATGGCCGAGGTCGTGCGCGAGCGCGATCGTTTCCGTGAGATCCTCATTGAGCTTCAATGCGCGGGCAATGTTCCGCGAAATCGCGGCCACTTCGATGGTGTGCGTCAGGCGCGTGCGCAAATGATCACCGGTGCCATTCAGAAATACCTGCGTCTTGTATTCGAGCCGGCGAAATGCGCGCGAATGAATGACACGATCACGGTCGCGCTGATAGTGCGTGCGCCATTCGGGAGGAGCCTCCTGGTACTTGCGCCCGCGCGTGTCGGCGCTGAACTGAGCGTAAGAGGCAAGTGCGTAACGTTCGAGTTGTTCCAGTTCTGCGCGGGTGCGAGGCATGATTCTGTTGGCGAGAATCGTAACCGGCTCGAAATGCAGAAGCAAACCAATCGGACAAACTGCCGAAGCGAAAGACGGTGCGTTTAGTGCTGGCCGCGCTAAATGAAGTTGTAGCGGAGAACTCAGAGCCTTCCTGCGGGTGAACCGGTGCGGATACCAGATTTTAAAAGCAGAAGATTCAATTCACACGAGGAGATGACCGCTGGAAACGAGAAGTCATCAGACGGATGGCTGGCTCCGCAAAATGAATGACTTGGGAATGAGTTGCAGCGGTTGGGAAAACTGTAATACACGCCTGCTATCCAAACGCCGGAATCAATGCTTCTCAGGAGGATCGAAACGGTAACCAATTTGCCGGATGGTGTGAATGAACATCGGCTTCGCCGGCTCCGGCTCGATTTTATTTCGGAGCGTGGTTACAAATCGATCGATGCTGCGGCTGGTGACGATGCAATCGTAGCCCCAAACAGCGTTGAGGATTTCGTCGCGTGTGAGCGCGCGCCCAGGCTTCTTGACAAAGTATTCGAGCAGGTTGAATTCCTTCGGGGAAAGTTCGATCTCACGGCCTTTACGGGTCAACCTCCGTGCGGAAAGATCGAGCCGTAAATTGCCGAATTCATAGGTGTCCTGCGTTTCCTTCTTCGCGCGGCGCAGGAATGCGGCGGCGCGGGCGAGCAGCTCATTTATGCTGAAAGGTTTCGTGACGTAATCGTCCGCGCCGAGATTCAATCCAAGCACCACGTCGGATTCCTCGCCCTTCGCTGTGAGCATGATGATCGGTGTTGAGAGCTTTTGTTCGCGGATGAGCCGGCAGATCTCATAGCCGTTGATCTTCGGCAGCATGATATCGAGGATGATTAAATCCGCCTTCGCGTTCAGCGCAGCCTTGAGACCCTTCTCGCCGTCGGCGGCGGTGATGACCTTGTATCCTTTGAACTCGAAGTTGTCCTTCAGCCCGATCAACATCGTCGGGTCGTCTTCAATAATGAGAATGGTTTCCATGTTCGACGCCTTTCAATCTTCATTTTTCTGACTGACCGGCAATCGGACGGTAAACGTGCTGCCCTGGCCTGGCTTGCTTTCAACGCTTACCGTTCCCTTGTGCGCATCAGCAATGAATTTGACGATACTCAGCCCGAGACCGCACCCCTCAGCTTTGCGCGCAAGCGAACTGTCCACCTGATAGAAGCGGTCGAAAATCTTCCGAAGATGCTTTCGCGCCAATCCGATGCCGTTGTCCGAAACCGCGAAACAAACGGAATCGTTTTCTGTGAAGACCTTCAGCGCGACGCGTTTGTCGTCATTGGTGTACTTGCAGGCGTTGTCGAGCAGGTTCACGAGCACGGTCACAACCGCGTCGTGATCTGCCTGGATTTCTGGAAGTCCATCCGCCAATTCGACTGAAAGATGACAGTTCCGAGCTGAGAACTTTGTCTGCACTGATTCCACCGCATCATGAACAATCGCCGCAGGTGCGGCATCGGTGATGGCAAAAGCCATCTTATTCCGCTCCATCCGGGAAAAGGTGAGGAAGTTGTCTATCATCCGGCTGAGGCGCTCGTTCTCTTTTGCGGTGAGCCGCAGGTATTCCTGCGCCTGGGCTTCATCGCGAACGCGGCCTTCCAACAGCGTGTCCACCAGTACGCGCATCGAGGCGAGCGGCGTTTTCAATTCGTGCGAGACCGTGGCGATGAAATCGTTCTTCATTTCATTCAAACGAATTTGCCGGCCGATTGCGCGCATGGCAAACACCGCCGCGATTAGAATTAGCGCGATGACCAGAATGCCCGTCCACACGTAAACAGCTATCTGACGATTCGCCGCCTTCTGAAATATGTCACCGCCCTGGAAATACAATTCTGCTTTCCAACCCGGGAAACTTGCGGGCAGCGGCGCCACGGTGAATGCGCTGCCCGTGGATTGCGGTGTCCCGGCAGCAACATTTCCCGCGGCGTCCAGAATTCGATAAGCCGCCTCTGAGCCACCGAAGGCTTCACGATAACCGGACAACAGTGATGCGACTCCGCGTTGGGACATCAGCACAAGCAATGTGTGAGATTGCGCGTTGTGCCGTATTGCGTACACCGGTTGCTGATCCAGAATGATTTGAAACAAAGCGTCAGGCTGGTTTGCGGTACTGCGGGGCGTCTCGGCCACTGCAATGGAAATGGATTCGGCGGCAGCAAGGCTTTCGAGTTGAGTTTTTGCTTTGAGGTCATCAAAGCGAAACGGGTCTTTCAGCGTGGCGAGAACTTTTTGCGCGATGAATAGGTTTTGATTCGCCGGAAATAAGGCGCGGTCGCCGGCCGGGTTGTAAAGGTCGGCCATCAGCGTGTCCACGGTCTGATGGAGCAGAGTTGAATGCTTTTGCGGTTCGCGCGACTCCTTGAGGAGCGATAGCAAAAGCAAACGTGCATTTTCAATGGCTGTGCGCGCCGACATTTCCTGATCTGTCGAAGCCGGCCTCAATGCGGCGTGCTGGCATTCCTCAATCGCCTCATCAATCTTTCCAAGTCTGGCGAGACAACGGCTTTTGCCGACAATCGCGGCGACGGCGACATGCGGATCGTCATCGCTCGTGAAACGTCCATAAACTTCTGCCGCCTCTGAAAATTGGCCTTTCGCGAACTCGAGTTGCCAGGCATCCGCAAGCGCGCTTCCCGGCGACGCGTCAGTGCCCAGCGGCTCGGTCGCACGCGGATAAATCGTGGAACCCTCCGCATTCCAGAAGATCGCGCCTTGGAAGCCATCTTCCAGAATCAACTTTCGAAATGCGGAATACGGGTTCCTGCTCGATTTGATTTGATCGAGATTCGCAAGTCGGGCTTTGAACAGGGATTCTGTTTTCGCCGTTGCGTCAGCAAGCTTATCCTGGTAGAGCGCGGTGAGCTTTTGGTGAACAGCAAGGCGTTCATTGTTGATTGCCTTGCTCATGAACCAGAGCAGGCTCATTGTGGGCAGCACTACGGCGACGGCCAGCAGTGCCACCCATTGCAACTGATTACGCCTGGTGAAGAACGCTGGCACAGGCTCGAATCATTGCGGCTCTATTCACCCGCTGCAAGCGCCTTGATCCCCGCTTCCGAAAGCGCGCAGTTGTAAATGCGCAGGTCGTCAATCTGACCGTCGAAACCTCGGTTTGGCTCTTCGATGTTTTCTCCAACAAGCACGTCAGCGTCGTTTCTGCCGATTCCACCGTTCCACGGCTTGTTCCCGTCGAGTTTGCCGTCCACGTAGAGCTTGATCGACTTGCCGTCGTAAACGCCTGCGACGTGATGCCACTCATTCGCGTTGAGCGTGGTCGTGCCATCCACCGAAATTTCTTCGCCGTGGCTTTGAAAATCTGCGACTGCGAAATGAAGTTTTCGTTCCTGTCGAAGCGTGGACAATCGCCATGCGCTATCTCCTTTCGTGACGATAGAGGTCCACTCGGCGGGCACAGAGCGCAAATTTATCCAGCAGGCAATGGTCGCCTGACCACTGAAATCGAAAGCAGACTTCCCATCAACACGAACAAAACTGCCGTGTCCATCGAGATCAATTGCGCCACCGCGGTTACTGCCTGCCCATTTCGCTTTGCCCACGAGCGCGCCGTTGTGCTTGTTGCCCGAGTTGTCCTTCGCGGTCACGCCTTCGGTTTCGTCGAACTTCCACGAGCCGACAAGCCCGGCGAGTTCCGCGTTGCCGAATGCTTGCGGGCTTTCCCACGCGTTGTCCTGCTTGTCGTGCCAGGTGATTTTCTTGTCGCGCTCGCCGCCATTGTCATCGTCGTTGACGTGGATATCGAGGCCGATGCGCGCGGCGGGTTTGGGTTTTACGGCTAACGCGGACCACGGTACCTTCACCTCCGTCCGATAACCCTTGGCGGTCTTGACCATGGCGAACTCGGTGCCCGGCAACGGAGTTTCGACATTTTGATTGTAGCAGCGCATCGTCGGCTTCGATGGACTCCAATTGATGCGCATTTGCGCATCGTGTTTACCGTATTGCTGCGCCTTGGCATTATCGCCATCAATGTAGATTTCCACCGAATCGTCGTACCACCACGGAATGGTCGTCGAACCGCTCGGCACAGCGATGGGGTGATCGGGATCGGTGTCCGCAACGAGTTTGTCATCGGTCACGTCCACCAGCAGATAGAGATTGTCATTATCCCACATCGCACGGAAATCGGCAGAAAGATCGTCAGGTGATGAAAGCGCCGAAGGTTTTTCTCCGCTGCCAAACGATGTGAGGACATTTTCGAGCTTGTAGCTGGGAGCGTTCGTCCATGCATCGTCCGCATTGCCGTCGATTATTGGCGGCTTCGCCGCGGGCATGATTGTGGCCGCGGCTTGGCTGCGCAATTCCCTGGCGGCGGCTTCAGCCTTTACAGTGCGAACAAGCGTGGCGATTTGAGTGGCCGGACCGATCACCTGATTCAGTGGTGGAATTCCTTTCACGCCCGAGTTCAAGGCGAACGTATCAGGCTGCTCGTCCGTGCGCAGCTCGATGGTTGTGGTTCTGGCCGCCTGCGCCAGCTGATCGAGGCTTTCGGCCAATTGCCTGGACTGCGCATCGTTGAGAGTGCCGCGGAACATCTGCGGCCCAAGCAGACGAATCGCGCCACCGAGGTTCGCCAGCACGAGCTTGCTGGCATTGGGTGGAAGTTGGCTCAGGGCTTCGTGTAGGGGTCCCTCTGCGCCGACTGAGTTGTGGTTCTTCAGCGCAGCGATTGAAGCGTCAATGATTCCGCGATTGAGCGAGAGCAACGTCGTGCCGTTGAACTGGTCCAAATAGCAGAAGAGTTCCCGGGACCCGATGCTGCCGATCCTGTATTGACCCGCGGCATTGCTCTGCGTCCGGCCTGAAACCAAATCTGCCGTGCCCAAAACCGTCGTGAGCACCTGTCTTGTCTGTTCGGGATTACGGCTGGTGATCGCCAGGCCGAGTTGGCCGGGCAGGAAGGCGTTCCTGGCGGAACTGTCTTCATCGGGCATCACAAACAAAGTGATCTGCTGAAGGTTCGCAAACAATTCCCGGCCAATGTCCAGCCCGGTCATGTTTTGGATTTGCGAACGGACTCTTTCTGATTGCGTTGAATCTGTCTGGTTCAGCGAGAAACTCGCCAGCGCAATGGCGCCTGCGGGGACAGCTTCGAGCGCGGCCTTGTTGATATTTGGTGTGCGGATCAAGTCGTAAGCGAGGCAATGATTGCCGTCCTTGAAATGAATCTCAGACCTGTTGCCGAGGCCGTTCAGTTCCACTGAGTGCGTGATGACCAGGTCGTCAATATTGCTGAAGTCCAGCACGGCGTTGGCGGCAGCGATTGCGCGCGGAAGTTGGCCCTCCGGGAACACCTTCAACAATTGGCCGGTACGCGTCGTCCACGTTAGCCCAGAGCGTCATTACATTTTTCTGACGTTGAAGCTTGCTCAGCCTGGCAAAGGATTTATTGCTGGACGCAAGTGTGGGTTCGGAACTAAGCCCTTTGTAGTGCTTCACGCACCATTCAAGCTGGCTTGCAGGTTGCGCGGAAATGATGACGCGGTCATCGTAGGCAACCGCCAACGAAGTGTGCGCGGTGGGAATGTCGATAGTTACCGTCTGCATTCCTTCGATGGGCTCGCCGGGTTTCCCTGCGACACCCAATGCGGCGAGAATCAGGCCACGCAACGCGTCGCTTTTGCCGGGATACAGCACGGAAATACTGGGTGTGTTCGGGCCAATGGCCGTGATGCCGACCGCCGAGCTGCGAATCTTTTTGAACTCGGCCATCATGCTCGGATTAAGCAACGCACCGATCATGTCGCTCGGGGACTTTTGATTCGAATTGGGCGCAGGGCGGCCACCGACGGCCGCGAGTGGATTCTCGAAAGGTGTCCCTTTAAGCATGGTCAGAATGGTCTCAATTTGCTGGCCGGGGCTGCCGAATTCCACATACGCGAGTGTTCCGGGCGGCATGAGCGCGGCGGGATCGAAGTCGGTGAGCTCGTCAAGAGAAGCACGCGCTTTTTCGACGATGTCCGTCTGGTCCGTGTGTTCGGCCACGAGCTTCTGCAAATCAGCGCGGGCGGACGCCTCGTCTTTCAACTTCACGTAACACATCGCCTGGCGATACAGGGCTTGCGCGACGTGATTCGGCGCCGCCGAATTGTTTCGGATGATTTGGTCGTAGGTTTGGATGGCGGACTGAAGGTTGCCATCGACTTCCTCCGCGTAGAGCGCTTGTTGCAGGAGTTCACCCGTGGTGGCAGCGAAGCTTGCGCCGCCGCTCAGGCATAAGGCCGCAAGAAGAGGGACAAGGTGGAGACGTCCGATGATTTTCATGATGGGGTTGGTTGGTTCAGAGATTTAGGATTTCCGGTGGCGGTCGCATTCCGCCGCAACGATTCCGGACCGCAGATGTGCCCTTGTTCCCAAGCCGCCATTTCGGCGGCCCGAAGCCAGCGTAAGTATGCGCGGTTGGCTGCAGTGACTGGAATCCGCAGCGAGGGCGCCGGACAAGTGTGTCCGGCGAGGGGATGAAGCGCAGTCAAAGTTCGCCCGAAGGGTGATTCATTCACCTGCGCTTCTGGATCCGATGATGTGTTCATTAAATCTAAGCACAACCGCACTCAAGATTCCTTTGACTCGTTCATCACTCGTCATTTCGACTCGGTCACCAGGCTCACGTAAATCTTTTGCACAGTCGCGTCGAGTTCGTTCATTGAAGTATAGACGTTGTACGCCAGCCATCCAAGGAGCAGTGCGGCGAACAGAAGCAAGGCGCGGCGTAGCCCTGCGTCGCGCGCCTTCGATGCGTCCTTTGGCACGTCAGTGACTGCCTCGACGGTCATAGGTTCGACAAATTCTGTTTGAGGAATAACGTCTGTGGCTTCGGCTGTATTCATATTTGCGTTTATCGGTTGAACATCTCGTTTGTTTTTGGTGAAGCGGGACATGCCGGAAAATTCCACGCATGACGCCGCTTTTTGGAAAGCGGTTCAGTCTTCATGAATTCATCGTTCTCAAATCATGTTCGCTGAATCCGTTTTCCGTGCGCCAGAGTAGGAAATGAGTGTTACCGTTTTGCTACCGTAGAATTCTATTTTGAAGAAATTCCGGTCGCGGCACCTGCGTCTTCACGGATAGAATGCAGACATGCCACGTCTGAAGACCAAGGTCTCCGGGAATGCAGATCAGCCTGTGGCTAATTCTCCAGAAGGTGCTGCACCGAAATGCCGCGCAGCTCGAACAAGCGCCGGATGGTGTCCTCGATCAGGTTGTTTGGGCAGGACGCGCCGGCGGTGATGCCGACGGTCATCTTGCCGCGCGGGAGCCAATCGCGCGTTTCGACTTCCTTGTGCAAGTGCTGGTCGTAATGGACGATGAGCTGGTCCGACACCATCTTGGCGGCGTTCTTGATGAAGTAAGTCGGCAGCTTCGCTTCGCCCATTTCGGCGAGGTGCGAGGTGTTCGAGGAATTGTAGCCGCCGATGACGAGCAGCAGATCCAGCGGCTCAAGCAGCAGTTTTCGCAGCGCGTCCTGGCGATCCTGTGTCGCGCCGCAAATCGTGTCGAAGAAACGGAAGTGCCTGGTCAATTTCCGCCTCGCCGTATTTCTGCGATCATGGCCGGCCTTGAGCCGCCGCTGCACTTCCTCGGTTTCGCCGCGCAACATCGTGGTCTGGTTCGCCACGCCGATGGCCTGCAGATGCAGGTCGGGATCGAAGCCCGCGGAATACGCGCCTTTGAACTTCTCGAGGAACTCCTGCTTGTTGCCGCCGCGGACGATGTAATTGCAGACGTAATCGGTCTCCGCCAGCGTGAACACCACGAGGTAATGGCCCGCTGCCGTAGGCGCGTGGCCTGGGAACTGGTGGCCTTGGTTTCCTCGTGCCATGGCCTTGCCGTGGATGATGCTGGTGACGGCTTCCTTCGAGTACTGCCGCACGCGCTTCCAGACGCTCATCACGTCGCCGCAGGTCGTGTCCACGAGACACGCAGCCTTTGGCTTCGAGCTTGCTGGCGCGTGGCGACTTCCGTGCCGAAGGCGGGAATGATGCACCACGTCGTCCGCGGTCAAATTCTGGTTCGATCTCCTCCTCGGTCGGCTTGTTGGAAATGGTCTTGATGCCCATGTCGCGAATCTGATCGTTGACCTCGGGGTTGTGGATGATTTCGCCGAGCAGGAAGATGCGTATCGGCCGGCGGGAACGATTTGCGCGCGGCGTAGGCCAGATCAATGGCGCGCTCGACGCCGTAGCAAAAGCCGAATTCCTTGGCGAGCTTGATGGTCAGGTCGTCCGGCGTGAAAGCACGTCGCCATTGGCGCGGATGCGCTCCACCAGTTCGCTGCGATAATGCGACAGCGACCTGGGCCTGGACGGCCTCCATGATGTCCGGGCGGCGGAGGTTGATTTTCTGGGGCGCAGCGGGCGCTTGGGTTGACATAGCTGAAATGTAACATTCGAAGCGGGGAGCGTCCAGCCTGAAAGCTCGCAGATCCACGCAGGTTTGAATGCCGCGTAAATTATACATTGCGTAACTGCGGGCGTTCCGTGGATACTCACGCCGTCGTCGGAGCGTAGCTCAGCCTGGCTAGAGCACTTGCTTTGGGAGCAAGACGTCGCAGGTTCGAATCCTGTCGCTCCGACCAATGATTTACTTGGATCGCGTAAGGCCCAGCCGCGACAACCTGTCAACAAACCTGTCGCTCGAACAGGTGATCGCATGGCAAGCGTTGCGGGATGCTGCCGCCGCCCTGAAAGCAGCCGCAAACGCCATTTTGGGTGAGGCACGCGATTTGCCCGGAAACATTTCTTCTTCTCCCGTTCACACTCCTGATTCGGTCAAAACCTACAATCCTGATTCGATGACGGTCGCGCAGTTAGTGCGCGATTTCCTTTTGCCAAGGCGCGCGCCGGACGTTCGGATCGCTATCTCAGTTGCGGGTTTCGCTGGCGTCTTTTGTCAAAGTGTGGGGTCGTGCGGAAGCGTGCGCTGTTTCGGTTTCGGATGTTGAGAAGTGGCCGGAAAAATCCGACTGGTTCGCGCGTACGCAACGCGGGTATCTCAGTGATCTTCGCACGCTTTACAATTTTGCAGTGAAGCGAGGGATCGTTTCCAGCAATCCCGCCTCGGCAGTCGAGCTGCCCGAATGGAACGGCGGTGAAGCACCCGACATTCATACACCCGGTCAAGTTGCGGCCGTACTCGAAACTGCCGCCGAATTGATTTGGATGTAATGAGGCATCTTGCGATCCGCTACTTTGCCGGTGCGCGAACGCACTGCGGCGGTAGTTGTCTCGTTGAACAGCGTGATTTCATCGGCATGTGCTGAGAGTGCCAGCGCAATGCCTGTTAATACCCCGGGCGAGACTTTCAAAAACGTACCGATCACGCTCCGTGGCGAAGTGTTTGAATTCCGAAGGTTCATCATAGCAGCGATCGCCTATCAATGTGTAACGGGGGGAATTAAGTCAGAAACTGCGAGGTGGCTCAAGCAATTGAGCCGACCCTGAAGCGGCCGAGGACATACTGCGTGTTCGTAAAATTTCAAAGCTGGGTCGACGAATTGCGGGATCCGCGGAAGGCGCGAGGGTGCCTTCGCGACATGGCCTCCAAAAAAAGGCCGGTCCTTTCTCAAGGACCGGCCCACTCGAATTACCGCGAACCCGCAATGGCTCGCACGCGTTGCAAAAGCACGTCAAAACCCGAAAGGTTTCGGGAACTCAGCTTCGTTACTTGCCGCAATCGGACTCCGCCGCCTGTTCGACGATCGCTTCCGCCTGGGCCTTGGTGATCAGACCTTGTGCGAGGAAGGACTTGACCACGTGAGTGACCGTCGAAACGAATCGCCCATGGTTCTTCCACGCACCACCGGATGCCGGGCCGCTGCAAGGCACGAGTTGGTCGATGCTGCAACCGTCCGCATCCACGATGGCGCCCGGCGCAGTGCCCGGACATTGGTCGAGAGAGTCCGCGACTCCATCGCCGTCGGCGTCGGTTTCGCCGAACAACGAGAATGCGGCGTTGAACGGTCCCTGGCCGGTGATGTCGGTCCCGATGCGCAGCCAATCAGGCGCGAGAGCGTCGTTGCGAATCCAGCTTTGCAGGTCGCCTGCGAAGGGGATTCCCGGAGCAACAATCGGCCGCGGCGCCGAGAGCCAGAGAAAATCGCCGCTGCTCAATTGCACTTCCGGCCGGAAGAAGTAATTATCCGCAGGCAGTGCAATCGGCGGATCGAACACCACGGTGATGATCACTTCCTGACCGCTGACCGGTCCTTCGCCGTTGGTTCTTTCGCCCGGGTGCTTGTTGATCCCGTTCACGACGGAGTTCGACACGGTGAAGCTCGAGCTGATCAGCGTGGCGTTGAACGCCAGCGTGCCTTCGTCGCTGTCGCGTGTGGCGGAATCAATTTCCACGTCGGACGGCGAATTGGTGCGCGTCGGAACGTTGCCCGAGGGCAGCAGCACGGAATCGAAGGGGAAGCGGTGGTAGATCTCCACTTCCACGCCGGTGAGGTCGTCGAGCGATGCTCCGGCCGGGAGCAATCCCGTGAACGTGGCCTGGTTGATGACGATGGATTGCGTGGTGACGAAATCATCGGCAGTTTCGGTTTGCATTTTCCCGGGACCAGCCGGACGCGAGAGCGTGGCGATTTTTCCGTCCGGAATACCGGTCGAGAAAACGAACGCAGCGGCGGAGGCCTGGGCGGCCACAGCGAGCGACGTCAGCGTGGTGAGGGTGAGGAGTGTGATGGATTTCATTTCTTCGTTTCAGTGTGATGGCGCCGGGGCGCCGGAGCTTGTTCTTTGTTTTGGTTGATGATTTCGAGCCGCGCAGTTCGGCGCGGCAGTGACGGAATTAGGAATCAGCAGTCGCCAAATGGTTCCACGATGAGGGTTGAACTTAAGTCCCACTCGGAGTAATCCTCGCCAGGCTCCCGGCAGTCCGCTGACATCCGCAGCTGGCTCTGCCGCGGGCGATGCGCGATTTGACCGTGCCGATGGGCACTTCAAGAATTGCCGCGATCTCCTTGCAGGAGCGATCCTCGAGATGGAACAGCGCAACGGTCCGTCGATACACTTCGCCGACCCGCGCCAGTGCGCAGAACGAGCGCCGAGTTCAGATGATCGCCTCTTCGCGGTCTGCATTCGCTCCGCTCGCTCCGGGCATTCATCAAACCGCCCGCGGAAAATTGCAGAGGGGTCGCGCTCACGGGTTCAACACTGCGCGGTAGAATTTCTGCGGCGAAAGCGGGATAGACGCTTCCTCGAAGCGGAGGTCGCCCTCCCGATTCGTCAGCACCGCCAACGTGTTCCAGGAAGCCAGGTTGGTTGAGGCGAGGATCGCATAGACGCCGGGCGGCCCGACGACCGCGAACTGAAAAATTCCCTTTCCCGGGAGCCGCAGCGAAATCAACTGGACCGTGAGCGGGTAAGTGAACACGGAAATGTTCCGGGCATGCAGATCCGCGACCACGTCCGCCAGGTTCGCGGCGGCCATCGGCTCGGACAACACCAGTTCCGTGAACGGATTTCCATCGAGGAAAAGCGACGAGAGATTGGTCATATCCGAAGGCAGCGTGAGGCTGTCGAGTTGATTGTCGCTGAGGTCAAGGAAACCCAGGCTCGTGAGACCCGCAGGCAAAGCGAGATTCGTGAGTTGATTCTCATTGAGCAAAAGGAAGTTCAAGTTCGTGAGGCCGGCGGGCAGAGCGACGTCGGTGAACAGATTTTCGCTGAGGTCAAGAAAGGACAACTGAGTCAGGTTCGAAGACAGGTTGAGGCTCGAGAGCTGGTTGCCCGCGAGGTCAAGGGTGCCCAATCGCGTCAGCTCCGCCGGCACGACCACATTCGTCAGCTCATTGAAGAAAGCCCGCACGCTGACCAGGTTTGTCATGTCCGCCGGCAACGTCAGGCTGCGGAGTTGGTTGGCGAACACATCGAGCGAAGTCAGTCCCGTCAGTCCCGCAGGCAGGGTGAGATCGCTGAGTTGATTGGCGCTTAGCTCGAGAAAGTCCAACTGCGCCAGACCCGCCGGCAAGGTCAGGTTGGTGAGCTGATTTCCGAAAAGGTCAAGGGTGTTCAAGCGGGCCATGTCCGCCGGCAGAGTCAGAGCTCAACGCTCGCTTGCTCCATGATCAGGCCGGTCAGATTCGTCAGCCCGGCGGGGAACACGCAATTCGTCAGCGGATTGAAGCTGAGATCCAGCAGGCTCAGATTCGTCAGCCCGATCGGGAAGGACAGGTTGGCGAGCCGATTGGACTGCAGAATCAGCACGGTCAAATTATGCGCGCCATTCAGACCGGCCAGGCTGCTCACATTCCGGCCGCTGGCGTTCAAGTTGTCCAAATTGAGCAGGTCCTGCTCGGCTCAATGGCCCGGCTGAGCTTCTGCAAGGCCTCGCGAATGGCGGTGTCCAGTCCGGGATCGACGATGGAGATTTCCTGCGCGCGCGCCGTCGTCAAAAGAGAGGCGGCAATCAACGTTGCGAGTACGAGAATGATGGTTCGCCTGTTCACCATGCGGGTATGAACGACGGGCGAGGTTTGTGTTCCTGAAACGGAATGGGACAAACGACCCGTTCCCCTCCATGCGGCTGCCATGAAAACGGTCCGCATGCCGCGAGCAGTAGGAAGACGGCCGCTGAACCGAATCAATAAACGTGCGCTCGCGGAGGCGTGAGGATTGCGGCGATGAAGAACTGCACCCGCCCGAAGATAAGCGTGAAAGGTCGATTCAAAACGTGAAATAGCTTGCTTTAGAGGACTGAACGCTTGACCAGGTAATTGCGCAACGCCGGATCATCCGTCAGACCGGCAGCCCGGGAAAACGCTCCTGCGGTTCTTCGTCCCGGTGCAAGAACTGCAGCACAGCCCAGTACCGGCTGGTAATTAACGACGCGGTCCGGAGGGATTTGTTCCAACGCTCCAAAGCCAGTATCCGCGTCGCCTACCTGCTGATTTCGCTCGTCGCTATCCAGATCGCTATCCAGATCGGTTGCCCGTTATTGTTCAGGGAAGGTATTGAATGGTGGGTTTCCGCCGGAGTGGCGGCTGGTTACGGCCTTATGCTGTTTCGGCAACTACGTCAGCGGCTTTCCGGGACGAAATAGTTTGCGGGAGTCGGTTTTGGACCAGGCGTTGTTTCGCTGGGAATACTTTGATTTGAAATCGGCATGGCTTTGCGCGCTTTAGCAGAGACAAGTAAGATGCCCATCATACCCAGCCAAAGTGCGCAGCCAGCCAGGAGCGCTCGTCGAATAAAGCGATTTGAACGATGAACAACAACTGAAGGAATTTTAAGCCAGGAACAATCAACCACCCATTTCAGGCCAAGAGAACCATCCGTGGTTCCGGGAAACCATTGATAGGTGTCCGGGATAAACCCTTCTGCTGCGAGCTGCCGGATGAACGAAAGTTTACGCGACTCGGAAACATTGTTGCGGGTCGAGCGGATCGTCACCGCGCCGTCTTCCGCGCATTGAACGAGCAGCAGATTGTCTAGATCGGGGAAATAAAACTCGAACTCGTAGTCAGTTACCTTCTGTCCTTGCATGTTTTCACTTTCGCGCCGATTTCCGGCCCGCGCAAGTAGATGCGAGCCGTTCACGGCAGGTAAATTTTCGTTCAGGGTATTTCAATCAATCGATAGCCCACTCCGGGATCGGTGAGCAGTAATGCCGGCTGGGACGCGTCCAGTTCCAGTTTTTCACGCAATCGGGCGATGTAAACGCGAAGATAGTGGGTTTGGTTCTCGGCATTGGGTCCCCAAATCTCGCGCAGGATGAAACGATGCGTGAGCACTTTTCCCGCGTGACGCACCAGCAGCCGCAACAATTGGTATTCCGTCGCCGTCAACGAAACTTCCTTTCCGGCGACGGCGACCCGGCGGTTGGCAAGATCGACAACTAATTGTCCACTCTGGAACACCGGCGGCTCTCCTTTTTGCTCGGCATGTCGCAACGCCACACGCAACCGTGCCAGCAGTTCCGCTGTGCCGAAAGGTTTGGTGACGTAATCATCCGCCCCGGCGTCGAGCGCGGCGATTTTGTCGTTTTCACGGTCGCGGACGCTCAGGATGACAACCGGAACACGGCTCCATTCACGCAGACGTTTAAGCACACCGACGCCGTCGAGGTCCGGTAACCCGAGGTCGAGCAACACCACATCAGCCCGGCGTTGTGCCGCTTGCACAATTCCCTCCTGCCCGTTCGCTGCGTCGAATACCTGATAACCATTTGCTTCGAGCGTCACTCGAAGCAGACGCCGCATTTGCGGTTCGTCGTCGATAACGAGCGCAACGTGTTTCGAGCGTTCCGGCTTCGCTCATGCGTGCGGTTCCAGCGCGGGGGGTGATTCGGGTTGCGGCAAATGAATCGTAAAAGCGGCACCGCCGCTTGGTTTGTTTTCAGCGGTGATCGTGCCGCCTTGTGCTTCCACGAAACCTTTCACGATCGCAAGGCCCAATCCGCTGCCGCCTGTGGGAGCGTGCGTCGCGCGAACGAACTTGTCGAATATCCTCGGCAGCACGTCCGGCGGCAGACCTGGCCCGTTGTCCGACACGCGAAGAACCAGCTCTTTGGGTTCCATCCGTGACTGGACTCGAATTTCAGATGCCAGCGGCGTGTGCACGACTGCATTGAGCAAGAGATTCGAAAGCGCCTGTTGCATCAGCGTGAAATCCACCCGCGCCAGTGGCAGTCCATCGGCAACTTCAATTTTCACCGGTGCGCCCAGCCAGTTCGCGCCGGAGTGCGCGAACAGTGGTCTGGATCAGATCGCCAATGTCGCACCATTCCAACCTGGCCTGCACGTGGCCGGACTCCAGCCGCGTCACGTCGAGCAGATTGCCCACGAGCCGGTTCAGCCGCGCGGTGGCTTCCTGAATTTCGCCGATCATTGCCGCATTGGATCTCGCGCGTCCTTGGATTCAGCGAGCGTGTTCGTCGCGCTCGTGATGGCTGAGCAGCGGCGTGCGCAGTTCGTGCGAAATGGAATTCAACAGCGGCATTGCTTAACCGCTCGGATTCCGCCACGAGCTTGCTTTGTTCCGCCGCGGCGCGCAGTGCCACGCGATCCAGCACCAGCGCCGCCTGCCGCGCGTAGGCTTCCAGCAAATCGCGCTTGCGCCAGCGTGAGCGTCTTTTCCGGCAGACCGACCGCTAGCACGCCGAGACGGCGCGTTCCGTCGCCAGCGGCAAATGCAACGCGTCCGCGCCCGGCAAATTGTCGGTGAATTTTCCCGCGGCCTGACGATGGTGAAACGCCCAGTCCGCGACGTTTATTTCCTTTTCAGTCAAGTGTCAGTGAACTGTCCGGATGCGCTGATAAGTCCACGACCACCGGGCAGCACGACCGCGACCGGCGCACGAAAAACGCGATTGACTTCGCCCATGAGCTGCCAAACGACTTCATCGCGCGTGCCGGCCTGCGCGAGTTCGCGGGTGAGTTGGTAAAGCGCTATGGCGCGTTCCTCCCGCCGTCGTTCGGCCTGTTCCTGCGCGCGGATGCGGGCGACAAGCTGGCCGAGCACGATTGCCACGACGAAATACAGGCCGAACAAAATCGCGTCTTCGACGCTGGCGATGATCAATGTGAAACGCGGCGGCAGGAAAAAGAAATTCCACGCCAGCGCGCTCAACGCTCCGGCCAGAAATACCGGCCCGCGCCCGACAAACGAGCGCCAGCAACACGACAGCAGCAGAAAAATTAAGCCCGGCACGCGCGGGCCGGTGAATTGAGCCAAAAGCGTGTTCGATCAATCCAAGCCGCCACGATGACACAGCATACGGTCGCGTACTGTTTCCAGGCCGTTTGCGCCGGCCAATGCCAGCGCGAACGAGTCGGCGTCGCTCCCGGTTTTCTCCGCGCGCACGACGTGCAAATCAATGTTGCCACTGTCCCGCGTGAGGCGGCGCAACAACCGTCCAGCCCGCAGCCACTCAAACCAATTTGCGACCGACGGTTTGCCGACGACGATTTGTGTGGCGTTGTGCTGGTGCGCGATGCGCAGCAGGCCGCGCACAAGATCTTCGTCCGCCGTGTCGATCACTTCCGCGCCGAGAGTCCGTGCGAGCGCGAGATTCTTTTCCAGGCGGCTTTGGGCAGTTTCGTCGAGTGGCTTCGAACTTTCCACGTGAACGGCAAGCCAGGGACACTTCAAACTGTCAGCCATGCGCCGCGTCCAGCGGATGAGCGGTTCGGAAAACGGGCTGGCACTGACGGCGACAAGCAGGCGATGCCCCGTCTTCCATGGGCCCTCAGCGGTTTGCGTCCGATGAAACTCCTGGCGTTTCCTCGCCGACGTGATCCGCGACCAGGCGCAATGCGAGTTCGCGCAGCGCGGTGAGATTTGCTTCCCGGAAAAAATTTGCGGCGGCTGCAACAGCGCGATCGGGCACATAGACTTTTCCCTGTGCCAGACGCTCGAGTAATTCCGCGGGCGGCAGATCCACGAGTTCGAGTCTCGGCGGCGTCGAGCACGCTGTCGGGAACCGTTTCGCGAATCTCCGCGCCGGTGATTTGCCGCACGGTATCCGCGCGGCTTTCGACGTGCTGGACGTTGACAGTCGTGAAAACATCGATGCCCGCGTCGAGCAATTCACGCACGTCCTGCCAGCGTTTCGGATGACGCGAGCCGGGCGCGTTCGTGTGCGCGAGTTCGTCCACGAGCGCGAGCTGCGGACGCCGCGCGAGCACGGCGTCGAGGTCCATCTCGGTGAGCGTGATGCCGCGATGCTCGATGGCCTTGCGGGGAACAATCGGAAGGCCGGCGGTGAGCGCGTCGGTTTCCTTGCGCCCGTGAGTCTCGACGTAGCCGATGACGACGTCGCGGCCCGACTTCAACTCGCGCTGCGCCGCTTCGAGCATGGCGTAGGTCTTGCCGACGCCGGGCGACATGCCGAGAAACACCTTGACCTTGCCGCGCTTGCCTCGCGCGGTTTCGCTTTGAATCGCCGCCAGCAACGCGTCTGGATTGGGGCGATCACTCTCGTTCACAAATTCAGAGTATTATGTTGATTAGCCAGAGGCAATGATTCGAAATTCACCAAGAGCGTGTGCCCGATCAATAAAATTTGCTGTTTCAACTCACGCCGAGTTCGCCAACGGAGCAGCAGGTTCTTAACAAACCCAAAGCGATGTGAAACCTTGACAGAATATCACGATGCCATATACCCCTACCCCCTATGCTGCGTCAAACCGTTTTGCTTGAGAGCGCCGTGAGAGCATTTCAAATTTGTGCCATGAAATCGAAACAAGTTCGTCCCGGTTTGGAGAAGAGAGCGCTCGTCGTCCGCCTGCGAAGAATCAAAGGCCAGATCGAAGCCATCGAAAGAATGGTCGAAGCCGATGCTGATTGCTCCGATGTGCTGATGCAGGTGGTCTCGGCGCGCCAGGCGTTGAAATCGTTCAGCGAGGAAGTGATCGAGTCGCACATGCACGAGTGCATCGAGAGCGCCGCGACGCCAGTCGGAAGGCCGGCGCGAAATACGCGCCTTGCTGGAAGTGTTGAAACGATACGCGGCGTGAAGCGGTTATGGCCGTTGTCAAAGATCCCAATGGCGACCGCACGGCGGAGTTGGTGCGCGATGCGGCAACGAAGGATGCGGGCGAAATTCTTCAGCGGCTCAACACTTCGCCCAACGGCTTGACCGACGAAGAAGCGGCGGAGCGGTTGGAGGTATTCGGCCCGAACGAAGTCGCCCAGGAAGCGCGGCATGGCTGGCTGCAGCGGCTCTGGCTCGCCGTCGCGCAATCCGCTGGTGATTCTGCTGACCGTTGCTGGCGACGGTCTCCTTCGCCACCGGCGATTTGCGCGCCGGCACGGTGATGCTGCTGATGGTGGTTCTGGGAGTCGTCCCTGCGGTTCGTCCAGGAAACCAAAGCCGACAACGCCGCGGCCAAGCTCAAGGCGATGATCAGCGTCACCGCCACGGTGGTGCGCGACGGGCAGCCGAAGGAAATCCCGCTCCGCAACTCGTGCCCGGCGACGTCGTCAAGCTCTCCGCCGGCGACATGATTCCCGGCGATGTGCGGCTGATTTCGGCGAAGGACCTGTTCGTCATCCAGGCCACGCTCACCGGCGAATCGCTGCCGGTGGAAAAGACCGACGCGCCGGACACGCGCGCCAAACGTTTCCGCCATCGAGCGCACCAACCTCTGCTTTCCTCGGCACGAGCGTCGAGAGCGGCTCGGCCACGGCGGTCATCGTTGCGACCGGCGCGCAGACCTATTTCGGCAAAGTGGCGCGCAGCCTGGCCGGCCAGCAGGTGGAGACGGCCTTCGACAAGGGCGTCAAGAGATTCACCTGGCTGATGATCCGGTTCATGCTGGTGATGGTGCCGCTGGTGTTCCTCATCAACGGCCTCACCAAGCACGACTGGCACGAGGCGTTTTTCTTCTCGCTGGCCGTGGCCGTCGGCCTCACGCCGGAAATGCTGCCGATGATTGTTTCGGTCTGCCTGTCCAAAGGCGCGCTGGCGATGTCGCAGAAGAAGGTCATCGTCAAGAGGCTCAACTCGATCCAGAACTTCGGCGCGATGGACGTGCTCTGCACCGACAAGACCGGCACGCTCACGATGGACCACGTCATCCTCGAACTGCACGTGGACGTTTTCAAGAACGAGAGCGAGGAGGTGCTGCGCGATGCCTATCTCATCAGCCATTTCCAGACCGGCCTGAAGAACGTCCTCGACCGCGCCGTGCTGAAGCACAAGGAACTGCACAGCGAACTCGGCGTCGAGAAATACACCAAGGTGGACGAAATCCCGTTCGACTTCTCGCGCCGCATGATGTCGGTCGCCGTCGAAGGGCCGGACGGCGAGCGGCAATTGCTGACCAAGGGCGCGCCCGAAGTCGGTGTTCGCCAAATGCACGCACTTCGAGAGCGAGGGCGAGATTTTCCCGATGGAGCCCATCCTCGTCGGGCGACCTCGTCGAGCAGGTCAATGACCTGAGCGAAGACGGCTTTCGCGTGCTGGCCGTCGCGACGAAGAAACTGGACAAGCGGGCCGCCTATTCCAAAGCCGACGAGTGCGACCTGGTGCTGACCGGCTATCTCGCCTTCCTCGACCCGCCGAAAGACACCGCCGCCAAGGCCATCGACGGCGCTGCGCCAGCACGGCGTCACCGTGAAGGTCCTGACCGGCGACAACGACCTGGTCACCCGCAAAGTTTGCAGCGAAGTCGGCATCAACGCGGAAAAAATCGTGCTCGGCAGCCAGGTCGAGACGATGTCCGACGCGCAACTGGCCGAGGCGGTGGAAACGACCGACGTGTTCGCGCGCCTCTCGCCGGCGCACAAGCAGCGCATCGTGAAGGCGCTGCAAAGCAAAGGCCACGTCGTCGGTTTCATGGGCGACGGCATCAACGACGCGCCCGCGCTGCGCGCCGCCGACGTGGGCATCTCCGTGGATAACGCGGTGGACATCGCCAAGGAATCCGCCGACATGATTCTGCTGGAAAAGAGCCTGATGGTGCTGGAGGAAGGCGTGCTGGAAGGCCGCAAGGTGTTCGTCAACATCCTGAAATACATCCGCATGGGCGCCAGTTCCAACTTCGGCAACATGTTCAGCGTGATTGGCGCGAGCGCCTGGCTGCCCTACGTGCCGATGGCCCCGATCCAGGTCCTCACGAACAACCTGCTCTACGATTTCTCGCAGGTGCCGATCCCGACCGACAACGTCGGCCCGCAGCAGATCGCCAAGCCGCGGCCGTGGAACATGGGCGAAATCGCCAAATTCATCGTGTTCATCGGCCCGATCAGTTCGATCTTCGATTACACGACCTACGCGATGATGTGGTTCGTTTTCAAATGCAGCCACCTGGACTCTCGCGCCGCCGCCGGCATCTGGCCGCGCGCTTCGCCAACGCCGCGTCGCCGAACGACACCTACGCCGCCGCGCTGTTTCACACCGGCTGGTTTGTCGAATCGCTTGATGACGCAGACGCTCATCGTTCACGTCATCCGCACGAACCTGATTCCCTTCATCCAATCGCGCGCGAGTTGGCAGCTCACGATGACGACGCTGCTCATCATGGCCATCGGCGCGTATCTGCCGTTTTCGCCGCTGGCGCCGTTTCTGGGATTTGTGCCGCTGCCGCCGCTCTACTGGCTGCTCCTGCTGCTGACGCTGATCTGCTACGTCGGCCTGACGCAGGTGGTGAAAACGTGGCTGCTGAAAAAATCGTGGATTTGAAATTCGCATGAGCGAGCTATCGGAACACCGACCGTCAAGGAAGAAACCGAAAGCGGTTTCCTGGCTGGCGGCCTTGGCAGGAGTTATTCTCCTGAATCTTGCAGCAGACTCGTTCGCTTTTGGCAAGGCCAGCGGTCGCGGTTGTCTGTTCCTCGTCGCGGGACTGCTCCTTCTTGCGTTCGCCCTTTGGTGGGCGCGTGGTACGAATGGCTCTGTCTAATCCACAGAAAATTGTTAGCGCAAGAAAAGCAGCGTCATCAGCAGCAGCCAAAGCAAAACTGTAGATGCCAGCAAGCCAATCATGAATCTGTGTGCGCGCTTCCCAGTATGCCCGGTTGGTTCCAGCCAGGAAAAGTCTACGAACCAGCGAATGCGCGGCCATGACAGGGAATTAAAACCTGTTGACCATTGATAGCAGTCGGAAATAAATCCTTCGGCAACGAGTTCGCGGAGGAAACATCTTTTGCGCTGCTCGGAAAAAGTATCCCGCGTCGCGCGAATGACGACCTGATCTTCCGTTTCCTCGACGCGAACCAGCGTATCGAGTCGCGGAAAGCAGAATTCGTAAAAGTGAGGCTCGCTGTAATACAGATGACCGGATTCAACTTTCATGACGCAATCCGGGATTAGGCAGAAACCATGTCCACAAAGGAAATTGGTCATTGTCAGCGTCTGAACAGTGAGCGGCTTTCTTTTCTGAAAGCCGCTCACTTTGAAGAGATGTGAACTGTTCGCGCAGCGCATCTTCAAAATGGCGTTGTGCCGCGCCTGCCGGAACAAAAAAGATGATGATCTGGTTCATGGCTGCCTCGCTTCGGAATTGCCGTCTTTACGCCAGCCAGGTTCGTCGGATTTCAACACGCGCGACTTGGGGGATGAATGCTTTGGCGAATCGAAGCGCTTTAGTATCCAGCCGAAAATCAGTGCAACCGCGGCGGTGCCTCCGATTAAATAAGCCATCAGCAAAAAGATGCCGGATAAATTCATCGCGCCTCCAATGAGAAATCATTTCGTGCCGGTTCCGTCCAACGCGAGATTCAGTTCCAAAACGTTCACTCCAGATTCGCCGAGTATACCGAGGTCGGGCGCGTCAGTGTTCGCACGAATCAACTCGGCAACTCTTTCAATCGGTAAACCGCGGGCTTTGGCGACGCGCGGCGCTTGAAGTTCCGCATTGCGCAGGCTGATGTGCGGATCAAGTCCGCTGCCGGAGGCGGTGACGGCATCGGCGGGAACGGAATCCGTTTCCTTCAAGCCGTTCTCGGTGCGGTAGGCGGCGATGCGGTCTTTGATGGCGTCGTTCAGCTTCTGCGAAGTCGGGCCGAGATTGCTGCCGCTGGAATTGGCGGCGTCGTAGCCGTTGCCGGCGGCGGAGGGACGCGGATGAAAATATTTCTCGCCGGTGAATCCCTGGCCGAGCAGTCTTCGAGCCGCGCACGGTTCCGTCCTTGTCCACGATCAGGCTGCCGTTGGCCTTGTCGTGGAAGAGCGACTTGCGCGATGCCGAACACGACCAGCGGATAAATCCCGCAACAAACGACCGCGAGAACCAGCGTGGACATCACCGCGCCGCGAATTTCAGAGAATAATTCTTTCATAAGCTTAAACCAGTTTGAGAGCAGTGATGATGACATCGATGACCTTGATGCCGATGAACGGAATGATGACGCCGCCCAGGCCGTAGATGAGCAGGTTGCGCTGCAAGGTGGCCAGCGCGCCGATGGGCGTGTATTTCACGCCGCGCAAGCGCCAGCGGAATCAGCGCGATGATGATGAGCGCGTTGAAAATGACGGCGCTCAGAATCGCGCTGGTCGGGCTGTGCAGGCGCATGATGTTGAGCGGCGCGATGGCGGGAAACGTCGCCATCAGCATCGCGGGAATGATGGCGAAATATTTCGCCACGTCGTTGGCGATGCTGAACGTCGTCAGCGAACCGCGCGTGATGAGCATCTGCTTTCCGATTTCGACGATGTCGATGAGCTTGGTCGGATTGCTGTCGAGGTCCACCATGTTGCCGGCTTCGCGCGCGGCCTGGGTGCCGGTGTTCATCGCCACGCCCACGTCGGCCTGGGCGAGCGCCGGGGCGTCGTTCGTGCCGTCGCCGGTCATGGCGACGAGATGGCCGGCGGCCTGTTCCTCGCGGATGCGCTTGAGCTTTTGCTCCGGCGTCGCCTGCGCCATGAAATCGTCCACGCCCGCTTCGGCGGCGATGGCGGCGGCGGTGAGCGGGTTGTCGCCGGTGATCATCACGGTGCGGATGCCCATCTTGCGCAGGTGCGCGAAGCGTTCCTTGATGCCGCCTTTGACGACGTCCTTGAGTTGAACGACGCCGAGCACTTCGCGGCCTTCGGCGACGACCAGCGGCGTGCCGCCGGAGCGCGAGATTTCGTCCACGCCCTGGCTGACTTCCTTCGGGAAACTGTCCGCCCAGCTTGATCCACGTAAACGCGGATCGCATCCGCCGCGCCTTTGCGGATGGCGCGCGCCGGCTGGCCATCCACGCGCCGGAAAATCCACGCCGCTCATGCGCGTCTGCGCGGTGAACGGCACGAACTTCGCGTGCGGCTGCGGCGACTTCGCGGGCGCGCAGATTGAACTTCTCCTTCGCCAGCACCACGATGCTGCGGCCTTCCGGCGTCTCGTCGGCGAGCGACGCGAGTTGCGCGGCATCGGCCAGGCGTTCCGGCTTGATGTCCGGCGCGGGCAGAAACGCCGTGGCCATGCGGTTGCCCAGCGTGATCGTGCCGGTCTTGTCGAGCAGCAGCACGTCCACGTCGCCGGCGGCTTCGACGGCGCGTCCGCTCATCGCCATCACGTTGCGCTGGAGAACGCGGTCCATGCCCGCGATGCCGATGGCGCTCAGCAGTCCGCCGATGGTCGTCGGAATCAGACAAACCAGCAGCGCGATGAGCACGGGCACGGAAAACACCGCGGCGGAATAAATGCCGAACGGTTTCAGCGTCACGCAGACCAGCAGGAAAATGAACGTCAGCGCCGCGAGCAAAATCGTCAGCGCGATTTCGTTCGGCGTCTTCTGGCGTTGTCGCGCCTTCGACCAGCGCAATCATGCGGTCGAGAAAGCCGTGGCCCTTGTCCATCGTGACGCGAATGACGATGCGGTCGCTGAGGACGCGCGTGCCGCCGGTGACGGCGCTGCGGTCGCCGCCGCTCTCGCGGATGACGGGCGCGGATTCGCCGGTGATGGCGGCTTCGTCCACGCTGGCGATGCCTTCGATCACGTCGCCGTCGGCGGGGATGACATCGTCCGCTTCGCAAACCACGATGTCGCCCTTCTGCAATTCAGTGGCGGGGACTTTTTCTTCGCGCCCATTGCGCAGGCGGCGGGCGATCGTGTCTTTGCGGGCCTTGCGCAAGCGCGTTGGCCTGCGCTTTGCCGCGGCCTTCGGCGACGGCTTCGGCGAAATTGGCGAACAGCACCGTGAACCAGAGCCAGATCGCGAGTTGCGCGATGAAGCCGCGCTCGGCCGGTCGGCGGTGAAAATGCCGACGGTGGTCAGCGCCGCGCCGACCATGGTCACGAACATGACCGGGTTCTTGATCATCAGGCGCGGGTTGAGCTTGCTGAACGAATCGCCAATCGCCGGGCCGACGATGTTCCAGTCAAAAAGAGAAGGAGATTTCTGCGTCATAAAATCGTGAATGCAGCTGATTAAAACAGTTTTCCCTGAACAGTTCAGGAAGTGCTCGACAATCGGGCCGAGCGTCAAGCACCGGCAGGAAATTCAGCGCGCCGATCAACAGCACCGTGCCGAGCAGCAGCACGACGAACGTGCCGCCGGAAACCGGGAACGTGCCCGCGCTGGGCGGCGCGATCTTCTTTTGCACGAGCGAGCCGGCCAGCGCCATGATGGGAACGATCATCAGGAAGCGGCCGATCAGCATGGCGATGCCGAGCGTCGTGTTGTACCACGGCGTGTTGGCGGTCAGGCCGGCGAAGGCGCTGCCGTTGTTGCCCGTGCCGGAACTGTAGGCGTAGAGCATTTCGCTCAAGCCGTGCGGGCCTTGTTGTTCAAGCCCGCCTTGCCCCACTCGCTCACCGACGCCCACGCGGAGAAGCCCAGGATGGAAATCGCACAGAATCAGCAGCGCCAGCATCGCCATCTTCACTTCGTAGGATTGGATCTTCTTGCCGAGATATTCCGGCGTGCGGCCGACCATCAGCCCGGCGATGAACACCGCCAGCACGACGAACACGAGCATCCCGTAAAGGCCCGCGCCGACGCCGCCGAAGATGATTTCGCCGAGCTGAATGTTGAACAGCGGAACGAAACCACCGAGCGCCGTGAACGAATCGTGCATTGAATTGACCGCGCCGCACGACGCGTCGGTGGTGACCGTGGCGAACAAGCGCGGAATTGAAGATGCCGAAGCGGACTTCCTTGCCTTCCATGTTGCCGTCGGCGGCGGCGACGCCAAGTTGCTGGTGAATCGGATTGCCTGCGGCTTCGGCCCACCAGCACAGCAACACGCCGGCCGAGAAACAACGCCATCATCGCGGCCCAAACCGCCCAGCCGTGCTTTTGGTTCTTCACCATCCGGCCCAGGTAATAAGTCAGGCCGCTGCCGATGGTGAAAATGGAAAGCATCTGGAGGAAGTTGGAAAGCGGCGTGGGATTCTCGAACGGATGCGCCGCGTTGGCGTTCACGTAACCGCCGCCGTTCGTGCCGAGCATTTTGATGGCGACCTGCGACGCCATCGGGCCTTGCACGATCGATTGCTCGTCCACCTTTTGATCCACCATGACCGGCATGTTGGTCATCACCGGCTGGCCCTTCTCATCGAGCTTCGGCACATCCATCATCACCGCCACGCCGTTGGTCATCACCGGCTGGCCCTTTGCGTCCAGCTTCGGCGCCTGGACCATCACCGCAACATTGGTCGTCACCGGTTGGCCTTTGTCGTCGGTCTTTGGCACCTGGATGGTGTACGGCTCGGCCAGCTTGGCCTTGGTGTAGGGCTTGAAGTTTTGGATCATGCCTTGCGACACGAGGAAGACGGCGAACACCAGGCAGATCGGGCAGCAGCAGGTAGTAAGTCACGCGCACCAGGTCCACCCAGAAGTTGCCGAGCGTCTTGGCCGAATGCCGCGCGATGCCGCGCACCAGCGCCGCGGCGATGGCGATGCCCGTCGCGGCGGAAACGAAGTTGTGGAACGCCAGCCCGACCATCTGCGAGAAATACGACATGGTGGATTCGCCGACGTAGCTCTGCCAGTTGGTGTTGGTCGTGAAGCTGACGGCGGTGTTGAACGCCAGGTGCTCGCTCAACGGCCCGAGTCCTTGCGGATTCAGCGGCAGCAATGTGTTGCAGCCGCAGAATCGCGTAGGTGAACAGGCAGCCCACCAGGCTGAAGAGCAGCATGGCCAGCGTGTATTGTTTCCAATCCTGCTCCTTGTCGGCTTCCACGCCCATCAGGCGATAAGTGAGCCGTTCCAGCGGTCTGAGCACGGGATCGAGCCACGTTTTGCCGTTCGCGTCGAGCACCCGCATGAGATAAAGCCCCATCGGCTTCGTGATCGCGACGAGCGCGACGACGTAAAGAGCGAGTTGAAGCCAGCCGGAAGTTTGCATAGCAAATCCGTTAAAATTTCTCCGGCCGGAGCATCGCGACCAGCAGGTACGCGAACAAAGCAGAGCGATCATTCCCACGATGATGTTTTCCATAGGCTCCTAAAGTTTTTCGCAGAAGCGAACGTAAAGCCCGCAAACGACGAAGAAGCCCATCACGATCGCGATATAGATCACATCGGTCATGTGGGGAAAGTTGCATGAGGAATCGGAAGCGAAGTAATCAATAAAGGGCTCCTTGGCGTAAATAAAACATCAACGCGACCTACAGTCAGCTTAGATCGAAAGTGATCGCTGCCTGCGAATCGTCCCCGCAGAGAAAACTTTCAAAGGCGTTCGGAGCTAGTCGCTGTGTTCAATACAACCACTTCCCAATCCTCCCTGCCGAGTCCAACGTCACCCCATGTCGGCGATACGCCCAGCACATGTAACTCACGCTGACGAAATACGACGCGGGCAGACGATTCAGCACGCCGATTTTTGTGCCGAGCAACGTCGTCTTGCCTCCGAACCCCATCGGGCCGATGCCGAGTTTGTTCGCGGTTTCGACGATGTCCTGTTCGAGCTTGTCGAGTTCGGGATTTGGATTGCGGTCCTCGAGCTTGCGGAGGAGTTGTTGCTTGGAAAATTCGTAACCCGTCGCGCGGTCGCCGCCGATGCACACGCCGAGAATGCCCGGCCCGCAGCCTTTGCCTTGAGCCTGCAACACGGCGTCGAGAATCGCTTTGCGGCAGCCGTCGAGGTCGCGATTCGCATTCAACTTTTCGTTTGGCAACGAGTATTGCGCACCGACGTTTTCGCAACCGCCGCCTTTGAGGACGAGCCGCACCCTGACTTCCGGCGAGCGATGCTGATGAAAATGAACCGTCGGCGAGCCGGGGCCGACATTCGTGCCGTCGTTTTTGCCGGTGATGGAATCCACCGAGTTCTGGCGCAGAAAACCTTTTTTCGTCGCGAGCTTCACCGCTTCGCGCGCGGCTTCTTCAAACGCGAGTTGGTCATAGCCGAGTGGACAATCCACGTAAAAAATAATGCTGCCGGTATCCTGGCAGATGGGTTGCGATTTGGTTTTCGCCAGCGCGATGTTCTGATCAATGATTTTCATTGCGCTCTCGGCGATGGTTCCCTTCTTCTCCTGCTCGAGCGAATTGAGAATGGCCTGATGCACATCGTCCGGAATTTCAGTCGAGGTGCGACGAATCAATTCAAGCAAGGAACCTTGCAACACATTCATTGGGCGCAGCCTAAGAAGGGGTAAGGCGGAGGGCAAGCTTCCGCTTGGCCGGTTGTTGTTGGGGAGAGTGTCCTCGCGAGCCGGCTTGTCAGTAGCCTCGCCCCACCGTCTGCGCTACGTTAGCGCATGAAAACCAATTTCCGGACCGAGACGGATTCCATGGGCCAGATGCAGGTGCCGAGCGGACGCTTACTATGGCGCGCAGACGGCACGAGCGGTGGAGAATTTTCCCCTCAGCAATCTGCGCTTTCCGCGGCGGTTCATTCGCGCGGTTGGGTTAATCAAGAAACACGCTGCGGCGACGAATGAATCGCTCGGCCTGTTGCCAAAGACAATTTCCGGGGCAATCCAGAAAGCGGCGCAGGAGGTCATCGAAGGCAAGTGGGACTCACAATTCGTCGTGGACATTTTCCAGACCGGCTCCGGCACTTCGACGAATATGAACGCGAACGAAGTCATCGCGAACCGCGCGTGTGAATTGCTCGGTGGCAAACGCGGCGACAAATCGGTTCACCCGAATGACCATGTCAATCGCGGCCAATCGTCCAACGACGTAATTCCCACCGCGATTCACATTGCCGCGCTGGATGGCATCAGCCATGACCTGATTTCCGCCCTGACCGAGTTGAACGCGGCCCTCGCCGTAAAGGCAAAAGAGTTCGACTCCGTTTTGAAAATAGGCCGAACGCACTTGCAGGATGCCACGCCGATTCGGCTTGGACAGGAATTCAGCGGTTATGCGAGCCAGGTTGAACACGGCACCGCGCGGCTCCGTTGTGTTGAAGAACATCTCGGCGAGCTTGCGCTCGGCGGCACAGCGGTAGGAACCGGCATCAACACACACGTCGAGTTCGCTCGCAGAACAATTGAAGGCATCGCGAAGGAAACGGGGTTGAAGCTCGGCGAAGCGCCGAATCATTTCGCGGCGCAAGGAGCGATTGATGCGCTCGTTGAAACCAGCGGCGCATTGAAAACCGTCGCGGTGAGCTTGATTAAAATTGCGAACGACATCCGCTGGCTCGGCTCTGGCCCGCGCTGCGGTCTGGGTGAAATTAAACTGCCCGCAACGCAGCCCGGCTCGTCCATCATGCCGGGAAAGGTGAATCCGGTGATGTGCGAAATGGTGATTCAAGTCGGCGCGCAGGTGATTGGGAACGACGCGGCGGTGACGTTCGCAGGCACGTTCGGCAATTTCGAGTTGAACACAATGCTGCCGGTCACCGCGCACAATTTACTCCAGTCAATCGAACTACTGACGAACGCAAGTCGTGTTTTCACGCGCCGTTGCATTGTCGACCTCGAAGCTGACGTGGAAAAGTGCGAGGGCAACATCGAGCAAAGCCTGGCCATGTGCACGGCGCTCGTGCCAGAAATCGGATACGACAAGGCGGCAAAGATTGCGAAGGTCGCCTACGACACCCGGCGGACTGTACGCGAAGTGGCGCTGGAAATTTCCGGCTTCGATAAGAAACGCCTCAACCAATTGCTGGATGCCCGAACTCAAACCGAACCGGGTCAAGGCACCGCACTTTGAGCGGGCGGATGACGCGCGTTCCATCCGCCCTCGGTTTGAGGTTCAGTGTCGTGAAGCGAGTTCAGTAAATCATCACGGAAACTGTTTTCTCGAAATCCTGGGCGCTTATTTTGTTGTTCTGAAAAGCATCGGCATCGGATTTTCGCGCGCGAATAATCATGCGTGTGCCCCGGCCATCAGCTCCGGAACTTCCGGAACGCCGCGCAGCGCCAGCAAGTTCCGCCGTCACGGGAGGATTTCCCGGCCCGCTCCGACCACTCACGACCACCGTGACCATTTCATCCGACTTTAGGCGCCGAATGTGCGATGCGTTTTTCAAGGCGTCGATCAAGTTTTTCTTCAACTCGTCCACTTTGGTCGCGCTGTAGGTTTCAACCGAATCTGCACCAAGGCTCTTCACTCTGAATCGTTCCTGAAAACCGGGCGGAGTTCCCGGCGGGCTGTAAAGTTCCCGCTTCGTTTGTTCCCATTCACTATTTGTTTCCTCAGGAGGTGTCGTGTTGGTTTCTTCCGCCTGGGGCGGGAGAAACGGGAAGTTCACATTGAGGAAGAACAATGCGCCGTAACCTTCAATATAGATGCTGCGCGGGCCTGCAGAACCGCCGATGACGCCGTTTCGGATAACGATACCCATCGCCCGGTTCTCGTCATGGGCGAAAGCCTTTTCAAGAATCCGCGCCATCACGTTCAAATCTTCTTCGGCTTCCGACAAAGATTTAGGATCTGCCGCTTCCTTGGGAATGATAAGCGTACCACCGACCGCGTGTCCGCCCGTGCCAGACAAGAAAATGACGCCATTCTGACCTACCGCGACCCCGTCGCCGCCTATTGTGACGCCGCCACTACCTATCGAGCCGCCGAATCCTCCAAATCCTCCGCCAGCTCTTGGAACTGAGGGTGCGCCGTCCTCTACGGCAAGTGCGCGCGCCTTTGCTGCGTCCACTTGTGCCACGGTTTCGGCTATTTGCCTCTTCACCTCTGCGTTCTGGCGTTCGATGCTTTGCGCCATATCGTCCGGCGGGCGTGATGTTGGCTGGCCGGGACTCGTTGTGGCAACAGCGAGCGTCGCCGCCAAAACGAGCCCGCGAGAATAGCTTGAAGGAGTTTTCATATTGATGATTGGTTTAATTTGGATTCGTGGAAGTTTCTTGGTTGGCAGACGCTGAAAGCGAAGCCAGGCGAGTCAGATTATCATGGGTCTGCTCGAATCCTGTCGCGGTGTTCACAGCAACAGTCTCGAGTTCGGTCCGCAAGGCGGCCAAACGCGTGTCGAAGTTGTTGAGCGCGGCGGCAACGGCCTGTTGATCACTCGTGCGCTGCGCGTCCTGAAGCTCTGCATAATCCGACAGCACTCGCGCAACCTCCGTGCTGGCCGCTCGAGTCGCGAGCACAACACTGTTGCTGATAGCGGCTGCGTTTTGGCGTTGCACCAAATCGCTCAACTGTGCGACGGATGCTTTCAATCCTGCCACGTCGCGGGCGTTGGAAGAAGTCTGTCTGCCAAGAGCGAACCCGAAAATCAAAACAACGGCGGCGGCAGCAGCCCATTTGAATGCGGGCAGCCACCGGTTCAGCCGACGTCGCATTCGCGGGAGTTTCCATTGATTGAGCGTGGCCATGCTGTCGCGCCAATCCGCAACGAGCTTTGTGCAGTCGGCACATTCCGCCAGATGCGCCTCGAGTTCGCGTCTGCGTTCGGACGCGACCTCGCGATACAGATAGTCCATCCACTCGCTGGCATCAGGATGTTTCACATTACCCGCAGTTCCGGTGTTTGATTCTTGCGATTGCATGTTGTGTCCTCGTTCAAGGGTTTCAAAAATTTTCTCAGTTGTGTGAGCGCCTCCGCCATCCGCGATTTCACGGTGCCTTCCGGAATCCCCAGCGCTTCGGCAATTTCATGAAATTTCAACTGCTCGTAATGCCGCAACACAACGACCTCTCGATAGAGCGGGTCCAGTTTCATGATTGCCCGCCGGACCAGCTCTCCGCGTTCGCTTGCGTCGGCTTGAATGTCGGGAGCCGGTGTTTCGGCAGTAAACATTGCCTCATCAACAGCTCCGACTTCGTCCGCCCCGTCGAGTGAGGATTCGCCGCGCCGTTTGATTTTTCGCAATTCGTCATGGCAAAGGTTCAAAGCGATCCGCCACAGAAACGTTGAGAACCGGCCAGTCGGCTCCCACGCCGCGCGACGGGTGAAAACTCGAACGAAAACTTCCTGGCACAAGTCCCGCGCGCGGTCCGGGTCGCCCGTCATTCGCGCGCACAGCCGCTGAATCGGCGATTCCCAACGACTCACCAGCCGCGCAAACGCCTGCGAGTCGTCCTGCATCTTGACCCGCCACATCGTTTGCTCGTCGCTCGTCGAAAACAGCGAACCAAAGACGCTGGCCATTTTGCTCAGTTGTTGCGCGGAGCTGCCGTTGAATTACGTTCTTGCACTGCCGCCCGTTCGAGTCTCTGAACGTTAAACGCCAGCCAGCCCTTTTTCGTTCGGAACTTTTTTGCAGAATTTCGAAGAAGCTGGCTGCGGCGAACGCACAGCTCAAAACGTGTAACCGTGCATTTCAATTTCCTTGCGGAAGATATTTGCGACGATTTGCCGCTGTCGCTCGGTGTAAACCTGCTGATACGGCCTGCGATCGTTACGATATTGCGACTTGGCTTTGACTCCCAGAGTGCCGGTGAAGGGGATTCCAAGCTTGCCGAACACGTCGCCCAACTCCTCCATCAACGACTCATACCGCAAAATCCTGTCAACGATCACCCGGCCGGAGTTGTCCGTGTAATTCTGAAGATTCGTGCAAAACCTGCCTTTCCGTAAATAGTTGTCCAGCGTCAGAGCGCCACCCCGCCGATGATTCAGCATGTGATAATGAGACAACGTCTTGTCCCAGGGATTGCGCTCGACGCAGAACTTGAAATAGTCGTTCCACGTTTCGTGAGGTACAAGGCTGCGAATGACTTTGGCGGGCATGTGATTGTAAAACTTCTTCCTTTGCACGAACCTGCGAAAAACGCTGGAAACGTGCCGGCCACGGCCGAGGATGATCTCATTCAGTGGATTCACCAGACCGCGATAATTCCTCGGAACGTGCGGAGGAACCGGATCGCCGAGCGGCGTGACAACGTCCGTATCACCGCAGCATTGAGACAGGAACACTTCGATGCTCGTGCCCGCTGTCTTTGCGGTCTTAACGAAAATGAATTTGTATTTGTGAGAAATGATCACTGTCCCGCTCAATCAATTCATCCAAACGGCCACTTCCACCAGAAACAAATCCCGGTGACCAGTTCGCAGAACACTGCTTCAAAAATTCTGTCTGGCACTGCGCGCTGTGTCATGCAAAAAGCGGCACGAAGTTCCAGTTGGCCGATTGATTCCGGTTCGCACAATTTGATCTTTGAACGCGTGCACTTATTGTATCTGAATTCATGAAGACACCGGACATTGCTAAAATCGCGGAACATTACGCCGCGATTCTAACCGAGATTGGGGCGGATCTGAACGCGGAAGGATTGCGGGAAACGCCCATGCGCGCGGCCAAGGCGATTGTCGAAATGACTGAAGGTTCGCGCATGAGCACCGAGCAGCTCACCAAAATGTTTCAAGCCGAATGCCAGAAGGCGATCTGCCACGACATGGTAATCGTCGAAGGCATTCACGAGGTCGGCTTATGCGAGCACCATCTGCTACCGATCCTGATGAGCATTACCATTGCCTATGTTCCCGATCAGCGGATTCTGGGCCTTTCCAAGCTTTCGCGCATTGCGGGCTATTTCGCGCGACGTTGGCAAAACCAGGAACGCACAGCTCATCTCATTGCGGAATTTGTCGAGAAGACTGTCGAACCGCTTGGCGTTGCTGTGTTGATCGAGGGAAAACACATGTGCGCAATGGCCCGTGGAGTGCGCGACACGCATTCGATTATGAAGGTGAACGTCATGCACGGCACATTCCAGAAAGATCCAAACGCCCGGAACGAACTTTTCCTGCGATTGGGCGGGAAATAGGCGGAACTTTCACTCAATTTCGGGATTATATACTTCACAGAGGCATAGGCCAGCGGATGTCCGTGCTAGTGGGATAGGAGTCACCGAAACATCACTGACGGCCAGCGGATGCAACGATTTGTCTCTATAATCGCTAATAAACGGATCACCTACCGCTCCACAAGCCAAAGTCACAAAAACCCCGCTCTGCCATTGCTGCCTTACCACTTTCTGCCTCTGTGAAGTATATAATCCCGCTCAATTTAGTCAGTGCACGCTGACGGTCTCGGGCCATTCACCCGGTAAATCCCTTGGGTCACGTTCAGACGCCGCCCCGGATTGTGCGAATCCACTCACCAGGTAAATTCTCCCGCAAGAAATCACCTCAGCAATTCTATGAAGATCTATGTAATCCATTGGAAGAGCAGAACCAGCGGCCGGAGTGGAACCGGCACCAAGCTTCTGAACAAGCAAGAGGCCGAACGCCTCGCAGCAAACCTGAACCGCGATTACCCAACCATCTATCACGAAGCCATAGTGGCCGCGCCCGAGATGGCCGTCGCCAGCGCGGGCTAGCGTGGGTTGACTTGAACACCGAACCGCTGATCCTTCGGCGATTCACCGAAGGAAGCGGCTTGGGGCAGCAGCACCTCAACCCTTCTGCCGTTTGTCTTTATTCGCCTTGCTTGGATTCTCCGTCCCGGAGGTGAGAGCGGATTCCAGGTGATTCAACCGCACGTCCAGCTTATCAGCGGGGACTTTGTTGTCCCGGGCAATCTCAGCCCAGCTCTTGCCGGAGAGATGTTTCTTCAGGAAATCTTCCGGTGACTTCTTCGTCTCGTCCGCCATGACGTTGGCCATCAATATTCCCGCGGCTCCGGCCTCCGCATGATCCTTGTGCATGGCTTGCACGCGGTCGAGCGGAACTCCGGTTTCCGTTGAAATCCGTTCCAATGCGACGTTCATCATTCCGGGCTTATCAGCCTGCTTGTTGACCCGGCGTGCGTGGGTTTCAAGTTGATCGTTCGCGCCTTTGTTCTCCGCCGCGAGTGTTCCGAGATTTAACCCGAGGCTGAGAACGGCAATCAAAACACTGTTGATGGATTTTCTCATAACCATTCTCCTTTCTGTCGAATGTCTAAAGATACCATGTCTGCAAGGAGGGCAAAACTTTTCTGCAACTTTTTGCGGCGAATTCGCACGGGGTATGGACCCTATCTTCCGCTGTCTCTCCTGCCGGCTTGCAACTCTAGCTATAATCACTAAGCCGAACTATTTTGCCTGCTGAGAATTCAACGACGGACACCCCGCGTAATTTCAGTTCCGTGCCCGCCTTCAAATCAGGCGAAAGATCCGCCTGTAAAACTCCGTGATAATCGATCTCGGCTACGAGACGGTTTTTACTTTCGATAATTGAAATAACCTTCTGCTCACGCGAGGCAAACGCTTCAGATGATTTCTTCGCGAGCGCCTCAAGTTCAGCTTTGTCTTCAGTGCGGACGGTCACTTTTCCGCCAGAGATGTTTTCGAACACGCACTGATCGTCGAACAGAGCGAGCATGCGACTCACATCCCTGGCGTTGTAGGCTTCGATATATTTCAGGAACGACTCGCGATTGTTCATGCCGAGATGCGCACCCGATTGGCCAAAACGCCGGAACTACATTCCGGGCAACACTTGGTCTTCAGCAGATTTGCGCTTTGATGCTGGCGCTTTCTTGAACGTCTCGTCCAGCGCGGCAACGTTCGAGGGCCGTTCAACGGTTCTTCCTTCCATCAACTCCTTCACGGTGCGGAGTTGGAGGCGCGGGAATTCTTGCTTGTTCGTCTTGTGCTCGTAGAAACCGGCGCTGGCGGCTTCGGTTTCCATCGGGCTGGTGGGCGGTTGGAGGGAAATCAAAATGCCGATGGCGGCTTTCTCGCGTTCGAGCACGCCGCGCAAATCGCGCACGTCTTTCACGCCCGTCTTGCCACCTTTGACTTGAATGATGATTTGCTCCGGTTTGGCGGCTTTCGGGTCGTCGCGGAAAAGGATCTTGCCGTCAATGCCGTGGTCCGCGCCTTTCTTCTGCTCAACCGGTCGCGCGCCGACGAGGCCCAGCGCCCACCATTGGAATTGATATTTGTCTTCCTCGGCCAGCGTGGCGGCCTCGTTGGGCGTGGTGGGCTCGCCGATGATGCGGACGAGGGAGACGTGCTCTGCTCCCTCTCCCTGCGGAGCGGGGAGAGGGCTGGGGAGAGGGGTGTGTTTGGAATCGTGCCTCCTCTCCCCGGCCCTCTCCTCCCTTGGGGGAGGAGAGGGAGGAGAAGCCGCTCCCGCACCGCTCACGAATTTCAGGCGGCGGCCGTAGGTGTCTTGCAGGCGGTTCTTGATGAGCGAAATGGCCAGTTGCGTCACGTCAATGCCGATCCAGTCGCGGCCGAGTTTCTCGGCGGCGTCAATCGTCGTGCCGCAGCCGCAGAACGGGTCGAGCACCAGATCGCCGGGATTACTGCTCGCTTGGATGATCCGCTCCAGCAACGCCACGGGCTTTTGTGTCGGGTAGCCGAGGCGTTCCGAAGCTTGTGAGTTAATTGGCGGAATGTCTGTGACAACATCTTGAACTGGGGCACCAGCGCTTAGGTATCGCTTGAAGCGCGGAAAGCCGGCGCCTGTGCCACCCCGCGTTTGAGGCCAGTGGATAAATCCGTGCTCATCGAGCAAATCAAGCTTCTCAGTAGTGGAGAGTTTCTTCGCTTTCTCTGGCCCAACGATAGACTCAACAGTCTTTAAGCTGACCTTCCAATGAGAACCTTTGCTTGTTGGATTGAACCCTCTCCATTCCGCACCTGAATCTCCATGCCTGACACCGGGGCCAGTCAGGTTGTCGTCCGCCCAAAGCTTGCCTTCGACACCTTTGTTCTTATACCGGGCCGCGTATTCCTCGCTGTGTTCAAGCAGAACTTGGTTCCAAGTGAAGTTCTCAGTCTTCGAGTAAAACAGGATTGTGTCGTGGACATCGTTCCATCGTTTCGACGCCGAGTGTGCGCTCGTTCGCTTCCAAATTATTTCACTTTGAAAATTATTTTTCCCAAAGATCGCATCGCAAAGCAGCTTGAGATAATGCGACGCCGTCGGGTCGCAGTGCAGGTAGAGCGAGCCAGTGGATCTGAGAACGCGGCGCAGTTCGACGAGCCGCGAGGACATCATGGTGAGGTAGGCCATCATGTCGTTGCCGCCGAGAAAGGTGTAGAACGCCTGCATCACGTCGGAGACTTTGCCGGGCTGCTCGGTGACGGCGTCGTAGGCTTTCTTGGTCTCGATGTCCCAATGCCACGTGTCTTCGAACGCGCGAATCTGGCTGGCCGCGTCGGTGCCGTCCTTCTCGTGGAAGAAGGCGTTGTAGTTCTGCGCGGAGTTGAAGGGCGGATCGAGATAAACGAGATCGACGCTCTCGTCCTTGAGGTAGCGCTTCAGGATGTCGAGATTGTCGCCGTAATAAAGCGTGCCCATGTGGCCGATTCTAGCGAGCAAGGCATTATCCGCAATGGAATCCACAGTCGAACATTTTTCCAGCCAAGCGCGTCCAAGTTTCAGCTTCCACTTATCATTTGGATAAAGTAAAATCGCTGTGTGAACTCACAGCAGTTGAACGAACCACTCGGACAACGCATTTGATTGGAGGACCGCATGGCCGAAACCATTTCTTTCAAACTTAATGACAAGCCCGTTCGCCTGAACGTAGAAGAAAACGTTGTAGTTCTGCGCGAGTTGAAGGCGAATCAGATAACGAATCGACGCTCTCGTCCTTGAGGTAGCGCTCAGCACAGATCGCCGTAGTAAAGCGTGCCCATGCGGCGGATTCTAGCGGGCGAAGGAATTATCCGCAATGGAATCCACAGTCGAACATTTTCCCAGCCAAGCTCGTCCAAGTTTCAGCTTCCACTTATCATTTGGATAAAGTAAAACCGCTGTGTGAACTCACAGCAGTTGAACGAACCACTCGGACAACTCATTTGATTGGAGGACCACATGGCCGAAACCATTTCTTTCAAACTTAATGACAAGCCCGTTCGCCTGAACGTGGATGGCGAGCGCCCGCTGCTCTGGGTGCTGCGCACCGACCTCGGCCTGACGGGCACCAAATACGGCTGCGGCGAGGGCCATTGTGGCTGCTGCAGCGTGCTGGTGGACAACGTTGCCTCGCGCTCGTGCGTCCTCTCGGTCAAAGACGTTGCCGGCAAGGAGGTCACAACCGTCGAAGGCCTTGAGAAGAACGGCAAGCTGCATCCGGTGCAAAAGGCGTTCATCGAACACGACGCCATGCAATGCGGCTTTTGCATTCCCGGCCAGGTCGTTCATGCCGTCAGTCTGCTGAACCGCAATCCGAATGCCATCGCGCGACGAAATCATCCGCGGCATGAACCGCAATTTCTGCCGTTGCGGCGCGCATACCAGAATCGTGGACGCCATTCAATCGGCAGCCTCCGAAATGAAAGGAGGTCAGTCATGAGCACCATGAACGCCAATGATTTTTTGAAATACAATTTCACGGACATCCACGACTATTCGGACTTCTTCCCGCCACAGAATCGGCGCGATTTCATCAAGCGCTTCGGCGGCGGAATCGTCATCTTTGTCGCGTTGACGGATTTTCTGTCGGCGCAAGCGCAGGAGGAAGTGCGCAGCCGGGGCCGGGGCCAATTGCCCGCGGACTTCAATGCGTTCCTGAAGATCGGCGAAGACGGACGCATCACCTGCCTGACCGGCAAGATTGAAATGGGCCAGGGCATCATGACCTCCTTGCCGCAGATGATGGCCGAGGAACTCGACGCGCCGCTCGACACCGTGGACATCGTGCTGGGCGAAACGGATGTGTGTCCGTGGGACATGGGAACGTTCGGCTCGATGAGCACGCGCATGTTCGGTCCGGCCATGCGGGCCGCGGCGGCGGAAGCGCGGGCGGTCCTGCTCGAGCTGGCGGCGGACCAGCTCAAAGTTCCCGTCTCGCAATTGACCGTGAAAGACGCCGTCATCACTGACTCGCAGAACAAAGAGCGTCGCGTCACGTACGCGCAACTGGCGAAGGGACAAAAAATTGAACGGCATTTGCAGAGCCGGCCTTCGTTGAAGAACCCCGCCGACTTCAAGGTCGTCGGCAAATCGCAGCTGCGACGCGACGGCCATGACAAAGTCACCGGCAAGGCCCATTACGCGGGCGACATCCGGATGCCCGGCATGCTCTACGCGAAAATCCTGCGGCCGCCGGCTCACGGCGCGAAGATGAAGAGCGTGGACACATCGGGTGCCGAAAAAATTTCCGGCGTGAAGGTGGTTCACGACGGCGATTTCGTGGCCGTGCTCCATGAATTTCCCGACGTGGCCGCCGAGGCCATTCAGGCGGTGAAGGCCGAGTTCGACGTGCCCGAGCCCAAGTACGACGACAAGACCGTCTTCGATCATTTGCTCAGCGTCGCGCCGGCGCCGCGGGTCCAGGCCAGCGGCGGGGACCTCGAGGAAGGGAAGAAGCTGGCCACGAAGAAAGTCGAGCAGACTTATCTCAACAGCTACGTGGCGCATGCCGCCATGGAAACCCACACGGCCTTCGCCAATCTCGAAGGCGACAGAATGACAGTCTGGGCGTCCACGCAAAATCCGTTCGGGGCGCGGACCGAAATCGCGCGCGTCCTTGGCTTCCCGGAAAACAAGGTCCGCGTCATCACCCCGTTTGTTGGAGGCGGTTTTGGCGGCAAGACGTTCAACCTCGAAGCGGTCGAAGCCGCGCGGCTCGCGAAAGCCGTGGGCAAGCCGGTGCAGGTGATGTGGAGCCGCGAGGAGGAATTCTTCCACGACACCTTCCGGCCGGCGGCGATCGTCAAAATCAATTCCGGCGTGGATGATTCCGGCAAGATGGCGTTCTGGGATTACGAGGTTTATTTTGCGGGCGAACGCGGGTCGCAACAGTTTTACAGCGTGCCGAATCATCGAACCGCGTCGCGTGGCTCAGGCTTCGGCGGACCGGCCAGCGCGCACCCCTTTGCCACCGGCGCCTGGCGCGCGCCGGGAAATAACACCAACACCTTCGCCCGCGAATCACACATCGAGTTGCTCGCCGCAGCCGCGGGGATGGACCCGGTCGATTTTCGGTTGAAGAATCTGACCAATCCCCGGATGATCCGCGTGCTCAAGACCGCCGCGGACAAGTTCGGCTGGACGCCGGCAAAGTTTCCGAGCAAACGCGGCCTGGGCGTCGCTTGCGGCGTCGACGCGGATACCTACGTCGCCGCCATCGCGGAAGTCTCCGTGGACGCGAAGGAAGGCACCGTGCAGGTGAAGCGCGTCGTTTGCGCGCAGGACATGGGCGTCGTGATCAATCCCGAGGGCGCGAAGCTGCAGATGGAAGGTTGTATCACGATGGGCCTTGGTTATTGCTTCACCGAGGAAGTCCACTTTAACGGCGGCAAAGTCCTCGACACGAACTTCGACACGTACGAGATCCCGCGTTTCGCCTGGCTGCCGAAGATCGAGACCGTGATCATCGAGAACAACGAAAACCCCGCCGGAGGCGGCGGCGAGCCGGCGATCATCCTGATGGGCGCGCTGGTGGCGAATGCGGTCCATGACGCAACCGGAGCGCGCCTGCTGCAACTGCCGATGACGCCCGACCGCGTGAAGGAAGCGATCCAGAAAGTCTGAGGCCAAAAGCAGCGCACGGCGAGGTATCTACATATCCCGAGTCTGCTCACAGACTCGACCGGTATGTGCACACTTCAACCAGGACCACAGCCAATCTTTGCGAATTCTCCGACAGAATTTCAGCCGCCATCAATCCCGAATTTGTGTTCTAGCCAGACAGTCGTTCGTATTCTTGAACGGGCGCGCAGTTTACGGCTGCACGGGTTCGAGCGCGAAATAACCTGAACCGTTCGCATTCAGGAAATAGCCTAGCGCACTGCCTTGCTCCTGAAGCAGCACTCCCTTGATCAGGGCCTGTTGCCCGGTAATTGGGTCAATAAAGGAACCGGAAATCTGGCCATTGCCCGGAATGATTTTCAGTGACACCGATTCAGGAGCGGAACCATGGAAGCCAAAGCCGGGCTGCTTAAATGCTCGCGTGGACGCCGAGTATTGGACCTTGGAAAAATCCCAGATTTTGGTCAAGCCGTTCGCGTCGTTCGTGTAGAGATCACCTCCCGTAAACGTCGCCACGCCTTCGGTAAAGGGAAGCGCCAGATCGCCGGGAGAAAGCGGTGTGTACGTCGAACCCTGCGCCAGCAATGCGCTCGCGTTTCCGAACGTGTAAGGCGCGTTGTAGCCAATCCATACAGGGAATACCCTTGAATGCTGCTCTCACTTGAACCCGCAAACTGGAGCCACCCAATGACAACTCCCTGTCCGCCGTAAAGGGAAACGTAAAGAGGGAAAGCATCGGCTTGCGATAATCCTCGCGTTTGAGAAAACGGCGTTCCGTCGGCGAGACAACCGGCCATCTTCACCCGCCCGTTTGGTGTTACGGTGAGCACGGCGTATCCAGCGCCATCGGGCTGCAATCGAGCCAGCGCGTGAAGGTTTGTATCCAAAAGGGAGAGCGTGTATTTGCCCGCTGCGGGAAATGGATTCTGCGAGGTGTAGAATTTTGAAAGCCCAAGAGGGACAAATTCAAGTCTCCAGTGTCAACAGTCCCGCTGACTTCCGCCGTGTCATTGGTGGCTATCAGTTGCAGGTGTATTTGCGTGCCGTCGCTCAACTTAACGTCGCTGTGATGATCGTCGCCGAATTCACCTGTGAACCGGAGCGTTCTTAGACCAAACGTTGCAGTGCCGCTAAAACGGTGCTTCTTTCCGGAGACGTTCATTTGGAAATACCCGGAAGAATCCACGGCGATCCCGTTCGGACCGTACAGAATTCCTTCGTAATTGCCCGACGGTACGGTCTTGGTGAAAAGCAAGCCGGGTGGCGGTGAACTGGCCTGCCCCGCAGCGTTGCTGACGACGACAGAGTAATAGCCAGCCGGTGCTGTCAAAAAAGCATTGTGGTATTCGAGAGTGGGTCCGGTTGCGCCGGGAATCGGCTGCCCCTGCCAGAACCATTGATAGGTCAGTTGGCCTCCTGTAGCCGTGACTGAAAAAGTGATGTCGTTCCCTGTGGTCAACAATACGAAGCCTGTAATATGAGGCGGAAAGAGGGGTTCAACAACAGTAATGAAGTAAACCGCTTCAATTTCCACGCCATTCGCCGTTGGGGTCGCTCTCAATACGTACCGCCCTGCGTCATTTAATGAGGTCGCTGCTATGCGCAACATCGCGTTCGTTGCACTTGGGTTGGACTCAGAATCCAAGGGGACATCATCCTTCAGCCACTGGTAACTGGCATTGGCCACAGGCTGTCCGGCCAATTGCAGAGAAGTTCCAGCGACGTTGGTGATGTACCCGCTGACCACCCAGAGGACAAAGACATCGCTCAAGGCTGAATTGGTCGCGTCTGGCTCCGTAATGTACAGCCTGTAGGTTCCACTGTCATTGGGCACGGCAGTTTTGATGGATAATAGATAGCTCTGCGCACCGAGGATATGGACCACGTCATCCTGAAGTGGAGAGGTGTTTTTGTACCGTTGATAGAGGGAACCGTCCGCACCTCTGGTTCCGGGCAGGGTCATGGTGCTATTGGTTTGCGCTTCGACCACGGTGACGGCAGTGGCTCTACTGGCGGCGAGAGCAAACGATGCTACCAAAAGTATCGCGAGCTTGATTGTTTTCATGGTGGTTTTCCGGATGGATCATGGGTTCCTATTCCTCGAACTCCAAATGCGTTTGAAATTCTACAAGAATTTGTGAGACGAGACAAGCCGTTTCCCCTTGCGGCGGTTGACCTGTAACCAATGCGTCGGGCCAGAAATCGAAAACGGCTCGGGACGCCCGGTCTCTCATCCGAATTCGCGTTACTCGGGAGCCGCCGCTTTATGCACCTTGTTGGTTTTTGCCCCGCGTGGTTTGCGAGCCAAGGCCTGTTCGACAATGGCAAACACCGACGAATCAGTATTCCCGCCGCTTTGGAGCCAAAGCATCACAGCGATGCCGTAAAGGTCGTCGTTTGAGCGCACATTTCTGACGACCTGGTTCGTGACATCGAGATGCCACTCGCGGTCGGCGGAGGGATTCTCTAAATCAACATACCGGGCCGTTCGCAACGAGAGATCAAGTTCGTCGATGCCTTGATACTCCAGCCAATGACTGCCCTTCTTCTTGCGCCGTTCGGTCCGTTTCTTGTCGAGGTGCGCCCGAAGTTGCGTGAGGTTTGTCTGGCCAAGTTGATTTCTGACGATGCTTACGTCCGAAACGTCGAGTCGCATCAGGTTGATGCGGAGTTTTCCTTGCGCGAGCGCGTCGCGGTCACATTCGAGATGCAGTTCGGGAATTGTCAAAAACGGCGAGCCGCCAAAGTCGGCCGTATTGTAGAGCCTCAGGTTTTGAACCGTGACAACTGGCGTGAATATTCCTGACGAAAGTTTTCCAATCTCAGCGCGCATGCCGGTCTCGTCGCGTATGCGCCATTCGGCCACCCACCGGAAAATGGTGTCCTTAAAGAGGAACAACAAGACCATCAATGCCACGAGCCCGACTGCAAAGCGGAGCGTCCATTTCAACAGTGATTTGATCTTCGTCTTCACGGTCAGAGGCGAAACGTCCTCGGGCCGGACTTCGAGGCACTCATCCTGGTCTTCCCAAACCACAGCGGGATAAAATTCCAGCAACTTCGACGCGAGCTGACTGCCGGCGCGGGTAAGGAGCGCTTCCGCTTCTTTTGCCGCCTGTTCGAACGCGCGGTCGTAATTGCCCGCGCTCTTGCGCTGGCGGTCGTCCCAATGCGCGACGGCGTGGATCGGTTCGTATTGTGAAACCCATTTTTCCAAATCGTCGCGCGCCGCGGCGGGAATTTCATCGAACGGCACGAGCGTGTCGTTGCAATGCTGGCAAATCAATCCGCTCTCGCGCACGTCACGCGTGAGCAACGGGAGCATCGGGGCGCGGCAGCACGACGATTCGGTGTAAGCCGGTGGCGGCGTGGCGATGCGCTTGAACCAGATTTGCCGTTCATGGCCAAGCTGCGCGGCGAGGCGATACGCCCCGAGCAGCGGATGCGAGAGACGCCAGGCTTTGCCTTCAAGCTGGCCGAGTGTTTGCGCAAGCCAGCGCGCGAGCGTGAGGTCGTCGAAGTCCTGAAAGGCGAGGCCGTATTCCTTCCACAGCGCGTCGAGCGGAGATTCCTGGTTTTCAGCCATCGCAGGGAGTCTTGCGCGGCGAAAGAGGTTTGTCGAGATGCGAACGGACGGCGCGAACCGATGTGTGTCGACAGTTTGATCAACGGAGATTGGACAATTTCGTTGGCCTTGATGCGCGAGGGCATTAGAAGCTGGTTTTCGCCCCAGAAGTGCCGACGGCTTCGCGGACCGTAAAGCGCGCTAGATTCCACTGGCAAAGGCTTCCGTCCATGGCGAGACCAAGAAATTGGTCCTCAGTCGGGAAACGGCGAGCCACTCGTCGATAGCGACTGACCACCGGTTGCAAGACCGTCTTACGCATCATTGAAGATCAGCCATACCACAATGATGATTGCGTTTGATTGCGAGCAGCATCTCCTCGCGAAGAGATGCGCCTCAAGCCAATCCGAATCACTTCCCCATCCGGAAAAGCTCATGTGAAAGCGGAGCATCAGACGCAAAGAGCGGCGAATCATAACCCCAACCCCAAATGAACCGTCTTCCAAGACCAGCAGCAGGTGTTTCCGTGAAGCTGATGGAGCGCGGCTCTTCTCTTGGCCCGGACAGCCACCGCTCGGGTCCCTGAACCAAGCGCGTGGCCAGGGGCTTCTGCTCTCCTGCATAAACCCATACCTCCACACGCTTCCGTCTTCCCTGATCGCAGCGCCTCCCGCGCTGCGCCCGGAATCGGCTATCGCAATCCAGCTCATTGTCGGTTCCGAGCTGCTTTGGCTCAGAAACGCGTTTCCGTGGAAATGTTGGTTCCGTCAGCCTTTGAGCATGGCTGCCCCATTGCCAGAGCGTGCCATCTGTTTTCAATGCCGTGAAGTGGTTTGGCAGGCGGCAATGATTGCCTTCCAGTCCGGGATCGTTGCCGACGCGCTTGGGCGCGTTCAGGTCCACAGCGCCGGGAATCACATCCGTAAATCCCACAAGCTTCCATCCTTCTTAATCGCGAAACACCTTCCGCGACGTCACGGCTCGTCCAACCAGTTTGTCCCCGCAATAATCCGGAGTGCCATGGGCCTCGTTCCCCGCATACTGCCGGAGATTGCCTGCGCTATCTTTGACTGACTTGTTGAACTGGACGCCCGGCTGCAACCACAGCCGGCCGTCCGGCAAGACCACCGCAATGTGCGCGAGCGAGGTTTGTATTTTCGGTCTGCACGAAGTTAATCCGGGAACCCATGGAGTTCCTTGCGGACGACTGAACATGGGAAGCACTTGTATTGCCGTTTGCGCCGGCTCGTCCGGCATCCACACCTCCCAAACGCGGTGATAAGTCGCGGTCGTGACCACGGCGGAACATAGGAGCGACGCCACCAAAACAAAAATGTTTCTAATCCACAGGCGCGAAGATGTATGCAGTCGTTTGAAATTAGCGAATGATAGCCACACAACTGCCACGAACATGACTGGCAAAATGGAGAGCAGAGGCAGTTTTCCACCGCCACAGTGCAACGCGATCATAACCCATTTGGCCGATTGCAATCACCAGTTCCGTCAGGAGGAACGCGACGGCACTCCAAGCGACGGCCAGACCCAGCGCCGCGAGCAGATTGCGCGTGAGTGTCGAAGCGTAAAACGCCAGCACGACAAGTGCGGCGGACCCGACCAGCAGGGCCCAAACTTGAGGAATCATTGTCCAGTTCACCGCCAGCGTTCCCGCGTTCGAATGCAGACCAGCAAGCGTGCCGAGCCATTCAACGAAGACCGGCATCACGCCGCCGAGAAAAATGCCGAGCACGACGGCGACCCCGAACTTCACGATGAACTCGCGTCGCCGTCTTGTTGGCAAGCACAGCAGCGTTTCCAGCGTACCGAGCTTCCGTTCCTCCGCCACGGCTACCGCGCCAATCAGGAACGGCATTGCCAGCCAGAGCAACGGCCAGCTTTCCCAAATCATTGCCGCCTGCCGGTGCAAGAGCAAATAGCCGCCTGAGCCTAATTTCCGCACCGCGATGTCAACCAGATGCGTGAGCAGCAGCAGGCCGGCGATGAAAAGATTTGATTTGTTGAAACTGAAGTTCTTTGCAGAGCAATGCGCGGAGCGGCTTGTGTTTTCGTTCGATTATTCCTTTAGCCGCCGCTCTTGAACCGGACCAGGTCGGAAACGAAATGATGCCGCCCGTCCACTGCACGTCCTGGACTTGGAGGAAATATTTCTTCGCCCAAATGAATCCAGCGGCGGAGTAGAGAACCAGCGCGCCGATCAAGGGCAATGTTTGCCAACGACTCCAACCGAGCCGAACACTCCTTGAACAAGCATCCAAAGCCCAGCGGAATCAGCAGCGAGAACCAGAACGCCGCGCTGGTGTTGCGGAACAGCAGGTTTGTCCACAGTCCGCCGGCGAATGCGGCGAGCGCGCTCAGACCGCCGTACACGAGTGTGCCGTACAGAATTCTGCCGAAGATTCCCTGCGATGCATTCCCAGAACAAGCTTCCTGCGTCCCGATCTGATTCAGAGCTCGCGTTGCCAGTCCGAGAAAATTCACGGTGATGCGATCACGGTCGTCACGCGAACGCAATCGGACATGCTCAACGCGGCAAACACGATCAGAGGCTAATCCGACCACCATTGTCTTTGTAGCCAGAGGCGCCGGCGGGAAACGGGTTGAGCGAGAAGAATCGAGAACGTGCCATAATTGAGTTCGTGTCCAAACGGGCGAGGCCCGAGCAGCAATACACCCAGCGCAAACGGCCCATAAACCAGGACACCGGGCGCTTGCACGTTCTAACCGTATAGGGACTAAGCTACTCGGCCACAGCAGCCACACCGGAAGAATTGCCAGCACCATCGCGAGCGCCCAAGCGGGCAAAATCAAACGGATTTCTTTTCGAACGAGCGCGTTCATCCGGATTTCTCAGTCAAAGCTCTTGACGCCACAAAAATTTCTTCGAGCGACAGCGATTCGCAGCGCAGTTCCTCCGGCTCGCGCGACTGCAATTCAGCAATCGAGCCGCTCGCTGTTGCCGTTGGCGAGGATCTCCACCTCGCGGCCGGATTGCGTCACGCGCAACGCGCCGGTCAGATCGAGTCTTGGCGGCGGTTCCGCGAAGCGGGCGCGGATCTTTTTGAAACGGTCGCGCGCGCTGTCGCCGTCCATCGTCAGCAATTCGCGGCCCTGTTCGATGATCGTGAACTCGTCAATCAACCCCTCGAACTCGGAGATCAAATGCGTGGAAACAAACACCGTGCGGTTTTCCGGATCGCCGGATTGATACGCGCCGATGACCGTCTCGATGAATTCGCGGCGGACGATGGGATCGAGGCCGGAAGTCGGTTCGTCGAGCACGAGCAATTCCGGTTCGGGACAAATGGCCGCGATGAGCGCGAGTTGGGTTTTCTGGCCCTTCGAAAGCGCGCTGGCTTTCTGCGTCGAGATCCAGGCCGAAGCGTTTCAGCAGGTCGGCTTCGATGTCGCGATTCCAATGCGTGCGGAACGACGCGAAGTATTCCAGCGTGTCGCGCACGGTCATCCACGGATAAAACGCGACGGCGTCCGGCACGTAGGCGAGGCGCGATTTGACGGCGACTTCGTCCTTCTGCGGATCGAGTCCGAACACGCGCACGCGTGCCGGACTGCGGCCGGAGCAGGTTGAGCAGGCACTTGATCGTGGTGGTCTTGCCCGCGCCGTTGCGGCCGAAGAAACCGTAGCAGCGCCCGGCGCGTACGGTGAGACTGAGGCCGTTCACGGCCTCGAGCTTGCCGTAGCGCCGGGTCAGGTCCCGTGATTTCGATGACTGGGCTGTTCTCTTTCATGCGGTCCTCCTGGGCGTGTCTTTGCCGTCTCGCGCGACGGCGGCTTTGCTTTCGAAATAATCCAGCCGCTCCTTGACCAGCGTCAGGAACGTTTCGCGGTCCACTTGCAGGTGATGCGCCGTGACGACCGCTTCATCAACTTCCTTGAGCAGCAGTTTTTGCCGGACGGGTTTCGTGAACGGGCGTGTTGTTCTCCTTGAGGAAACAACCTTTGCCGGGAATGGTCTCGATGACGCCCTGGCTTTCCAGTTCGGCGTAGGCCTTGGCGATGGTGTTGCGGTTGACGCGCAATTCCTCGGCCAGCGGGCGGATGGACGGCAGCGGCTCGCCGGCCGCAACCCGCCGGACGCCGCGGCGTAGCGGACCTGGTCCACCAGTTGCAGATAAACCGGCTTGCCGGATTTGAAATCAATCTGAAACAACATAGCGCTGTCGCGACTGTCATAGGACACTATGACAGTTGTTTTGGAACGTCAAGTCTAAATTTCAAACCGCTTTTTCGTGGTTCGAAAGATGACGCTTTTACGCGGTCAGACATTTTTACATTGCAGCGCTCGGGCGATGGCTTTAGAGTCGGAGGCACAGAGAGCGCCAGCGCAACGGCCTATGTATTTCGGCGTCGATTATTATCCTGAACAATGGGTCTTCCCCTACGGCGGTACTTTCGAGAATCCTGAAGCCCAGTGGGAGCAAGACGCGGAACTGATGGTGAAGGCAGGTGTGAACGTGGTCCGGATGGGCGAATTCACCTGGGGTCTCTGCGAACCGGAGGAGGGCAAATACAATTTCGGCTGGCTCAAACGTGCAATGGACGTGATGAGCAAGCATGGCATTCAGATTGTCCTTGGCACTCCGACCGCTGCGCCGCCCATCTGGCTGGCGAAGAAGCATCCCGAGATTCTGCCCCTCGACGAGAGAGGCATTCCAAGGCACGAAGGCACGCGTCGGGCGGTCTGCTTCAACAACGACACTTACTGGAACTACTCAAAACGAATTGTCGAAGCGATGGCGAAGGCGCTTGGGCAGCATCCGCAGCTCATTGCCTGGCAGATTGACAGCGGCATCGGCGGCCACCTGACCGAATGGTCGTTCAACGACGACACGCGTTTGGAATGGCAGAACTGGCTCAAGCTGAAATACGAAACCGTCGAGAAGCTCAATGATGAACTCGGTTTGCGCTACCTCGGTCAGGTCGTTTCGTCCTTCGACCAGGTGCCAATGCCGATGCACGCGCCAACGATGCACAACGGTGCGCTCTTGCTGGATTGGGCGCGTTTCAGCAGCGATACCATCGTGGCTTTCGTGAACATGCAGGCGGAAGTTTTGCGGGAATTGACGCCCAGAATTCCGCTGACGACGAACCTGCGCGCCCTCATTCGGCGATTTGATCACTTCGACGTCGCCAAAATCATTGATTTCGTTTCCGTCGAAAGCAACGCCGTCATTAAGAACAAGGCGGCAGAACTGGCGTGCGACATTGACATCCTGCGCTCGCTTAAGAAGGAAGACATCCGCACTCCCGACGGCGATACCGGCTTCTGGGTCATCGAGCAAAAGGCGGGACAAGTGAATTGGCAGGACGTGAACGCGCTGGTGCGGCCAGGCGTCATTCGCTTGTTCACCTTTCAACTGCTCTCGCGAGGCGCGTGCGGGGTGCTTTATTACCATTGGCGGCAATCGCGGATTGGGAACGAAAAGTTTTTTGGCGCGGTTCTGCCGCACCATTTCCAACCGAACAACCGCGTGTTCAAGGAAATCAGCCAGGTTGGTGAGGAGATAAAACTGCTCGCGCCGGTGCTGAAAGGTACGCGTGTGGTTGCCGAAGCCTGCATTCTTTACACGCATGACAACGACTGGGTGCTGCAACAGGCGATGCAGCCAAACAAGTTTTTCAACCTGCGGGAACACATTCAGCTTTTCTATACGGGACTGCACGACCGGAACATCTCCGTGGATTTCGCGCGGCCCGTCGAGGACTTGTCGAACTACAAACTGGTCTTTGCACCGTCGTTGCATCTGCTTTCGGGCGCGGAAGCGGACATGTTGAAGCTATACGTCCAAAACGGCGGCACGCTGGTCGGAACCTTCAATACTGGACTCGTTGATGAGCATAATGTCGCCGCTGAAACCGGCTATCCGCATGATTTGACTGAGTTGTTCGGCCTGGAAGTGCTGGAATTCGATCCGCTCCCCCCGGGCGAAGAAAATCACCTGACGTTCAAAGGTACGTTTCCGACAAGCCATCTGCATCCGGCGCGGTTGTGGTGCGATATCATCGAACCGAAGGAATGCCAGGTGATCGCCACCTACTCGAAAGACTTTTATGCCGGCCGCCCCGCCATCACGATGAACAGTTATGGGCTTGGGAAGGCGATTTACATCGGCACCCAAAGCCATCAACCGTTTTACCACGACCTGATTGGGTGGCTGCGACAGGTCTGCAATGTACACCCGCTTTTGAAAGTGCCCGACACTGTGCAGGTCAGCATGCGAGAGAAGGAAGGCACAAAGATCTTCTTCCTGTTGAATCATCAGAATTCCTCGGTGCGCATTCAGTTCTACAAGCCGATGCACGATTTTCTGACTGGCAATACGTTTTCGGGAAATTATGATCTCCCGCCGCACGGCGTGCTTGTGCTCGACGAACATCCCGAGGTAAAGGAATTGACTTAAGCGGTCCCGCTTCGCAGGCTCATCAGCGGCCAAAACCGTGAAATGATTTTTCCGCCGAGACGAATTCCACCCATCGGACCGCCGAAGGCTTCACCAAAGAGCCGGGTGCTCGCCTCCTGGCGCGGCATTGATTTGTCACCCGACGAAATCTCCCGCACCAACCGGGCGAAATCCGCGGGCGCGGTAATGCCTCGAGTGCTCGCGGATTTGCGGATTGATGCCCGTCGTGCTGAAGCAGAAGTGACCAAAGTCTGGAATCAACTTGATCCAAACATTGTGGCGCACGCGCAGCCCACAGGCCTCCGAAAAGGGACACTTTTCGTGATAGTGGATAGCAGCGTATGGTTGAGCGAGATCGTGCGTTACCGCCGCCACGAGATTCTCGAACGACTGCAAAACAGTTTCGGTCGTGATTTGATCGCGCGGATCTCCTTCCGGGTGGGTTGAACGTATGCTGCTTCCTTAAGCTGCACCCCGGCCCGTGTATTTGCATGAGCGGCAAGTCCACCCGCCGGATTCATTTCTTCGAGAAAATCCGGTTCGCCTCTTCCAGCGTTTCTTTGGACCCGATGTCGTACCAGATGCCGGGCACTATCCACGTGTAAAACGGAGTGCGTGGATAGAGCCATTGCACGAGCCTCCCGGGCTGATCGGGATTGTTGCCCTCCGCAATGTACTGCCGAATGAGAGGCAGAACGGATTTTGAATAGTAATAAAGCGCGATGCCGGTCAGGGTGCTTGTGGGGTTCTTCGGTTTCTCTTCAAAGAAGGTGATACGGCCGGTATTGTCGGTGGAGATGGAATTGTATTTCTTGATCTCCTCAAGGTTGCCCACGTCATAAAGAGCGAGGACAGGCGCCTTCTTTTCGCGACAGAATTTTCCAAAACCGTCGAGCTTTTCGCTGAAGAGATTGTCGCCCGCGACAACGATGACGTCGTCGTCCACCGCGTGCGTTTTCAAAACGAAGTGAATGTCACCAATGGCTCCGAGTTTGTTCGAGTCATCAGTGGAACCGTCGTTCACGATGGTGAAGTTGAGTTTCACGCCGGCGCTGCGGTATCCATCGGACCATTTCTGAAAATGGCCCGCGAACTTTGCGTTCGTGACGACGTAAATGCGATCAATGCCGCCGATGGGAGCAAGATTGTCGAGCACGTATTCGATCATCGGCTTGCCGGCGACGGGCAACAGTGGCTTGGGCTGCGTGAGCGTGAGCGGATAAAGGCGCGTGGCGTAACCTGCGGCTAAGATGATGACTTTCATTTCGTCAGAACACGTTTCGACAATTGCAAGTGCGGACAACTAAACACGAGACACGACGCTTGCCAAAACAATTGTGCCGCGATTCCGGTAGGAAATCAGGTGGGTTGTGACCTATCTTCAAACAGACTTGGCGCGCTGCGCCTCGCCAATTCCTGGCAGCGAGAAAGAATTTCCGCGCCGGACTCGCATTGCAGCGCAAATTCGGCCAATGCCCGCGTCTCTTCTAATTTGAGCCGGCGCACCATGTACTTCACTGCGGGCACCAGCGGCGGCGCGGCGCTCAGTTCATCCACACCCAATCCAATCAGGAGCGGCGCGAGGACGGGGTCGCCCGCCATTTCGCCGCATACGCTGACGCGGATGTTGTTCTTCCTGGCAGCGTCCACGGTCGCTTTGATCAGATGCAGGATTGCGGGATGTGTCGGTTCGTATAGATGCGCGATCTTCTCGTTCATCCGATCCACTGCGAGCGCGTATTGGATCAGGTCGTTCGTTCCGATGCTGAAGAATTTCAGCCGCCTGGCCAATGTGTCCGCGATCAGCGCCGCCGACGGGATTTCAATCATCGCTCCGATTTCCATGTTCTCGTTGAAAGACAGCCCCTCTTTGCGCAGTTCGGCTTTGCAGTTTTCAACGAGTGCGTTTGCCTGGTTCAGTTCGTCCAAGCCCGAGATCATCGGGTACATCATTCTCACGTTCCCATCGGCGCTCGCTCGCAAAATCGCCCGGAGCTGGGCGCGGAAAATATCGCGCTCTTGCAGGCAGAAACGAATCGCGCGCCAGCCGAGAAACGGATTCATCTCCGTCGGCACTTCAAGGTGGGAGAGGAATTTGTCGCCGCCCAAATCAAACGTGCGAATGACGACCGGCTGCGGTTTCAATGCCACCGCCACCTGCCGATACGCCTGGTATTGTTCCTCTTCAGAGGGAAGGTGACTGCGGCTGATATAAAGGTATTCCGTCCGAAACAACCCAACGCCTTCCGCGCCGTTCTCCTGCACCGCTTTGGCGTCGCCGGCCTGTTCGATATTGGCGGAAAGAAAAACGCGGTGGCCGTCGAGCGTCACCGCTGGTTTTGAGAGAATATCGCGGAGCTTCTCCTCGAGCGTGACCTGCTTGCGAATCAACTGGCCGTACTCGAACAGTGTCTGATCGGTGGGATTGATGATGATGATCCCGTTGAACCCATCGAGCAGTACGTATTGGCCGGATTCCAGTTCCTCACTGGCGCTCTTCAACCCAACGACTGCGGGAATCCGGAGGGACCGCGCCATGATCGCCGTATGCGACGTGCGACTGCCGATATCGGTGGCAAAGCCGAGCACCTTGTTGCGGTCCATCTGCGCGGTATTGGAAGGCGTTAAATCATGGCTGATGATAATGCACGGCTCCGCCAGGTTCCGAAGATCAGATTCCGGTTGCCTGCCCTGCAAATTAGCCAATACTCGCGCGGTCACGTCGCGCATGTCTGTAGCGCGCTCGCGCAAATAATCGTCTTCTATCGCAGCGAGCGTGGTGGCGTAGCGCTCTGCGACCTGATGAAAAGCGCTTTCAGCATTAACTTTCTCGGCGGTGATGATGCGTACCACCTCGTCAATCAGGGTGCGGTCTTCCAACACGAGCAAGTGCGCGTCAAAAATGCTCCCCTCGGAGGCACCCATCGCGTCGCTTACTTTGTGCTGCACCTCCAGGATTTCGTGCCGCGTCTGAACGAGAGCCCTCTCCAACCGGTTGACTTCCTCGGTCAATTCCGAATCGGAAAGGGAACGCTTGACAATACTGTGTTGTGATCGGCCAAAGACAAGGATCTTTCCACGACAAACGCCGTTGGACACGGGAATGCCGCGGAAAACTTTCTCACCTTTGTGCAACGGCTCCGCCATGAAAGACGATTAGCTGAAACTACGATCTTTGAAAAGGAATTCTTGCCGACCGTCTGGACCGCGCTTCCGGGAGATACGGAACGTTTCGGAACCAGAACAGGTTACTCAGCCGACCATGCGCGCCAAAGCAAAAAACGCCCGCGAGCCGCGGGCGTTTCTGCGCCGAAATTCTCAAGCCGTTTCCTCGCTTCAAGCGCGCTCCATGTATTTGCCAGTGCGCGTATCCACCTTGATCTTCTCGCCGGTCTTGATGAACAGCGGCGCCTGGACGGTAATTCCTGTTTCCAGCGTGATGGCCTTTTGCACGTTGTTCGCCGAATCACCGCGGATGCCTCCCGGCGCATCAGATACGGTCAACACCACGCTCGGCGGCAGCTCAACCGATACAGCTTTCTCTTCGACGAACACCATCGTGACCGACCCGTTCTCAACGAGATAATTTTTCGAATCACCGACAAGCTCCGGCGTGATGGTGACAGTTTCGTAGGATTCGGGATCGGTGAAGACGAAGTCCTGTCCGTCCTTGTAGCTGAACTCCATTTTCTTGGTGATCATCGGCACGGGCTCGATGCGTTCTGTGGAACTGAAGCGCACGTCGGAGGATTTGCCGGTGCGGATGCTGCGGAGCGTGGCCTGCACAAATGCGCGGAGGTTGCCGGGTGTGCGGTGTTGGCTGTCCAGTACCACGCAGACGTCGCCGTTGTAATTGATCGCCATCCCACGGCGAAGATCATTTGCTGTTGCCATAACTAATGTCTCAGACTCAAATTGCTTGCCGCTTGCCGGGTTTCCGGAACAGGGGCCGAGCAAGTTAGCCAAGGACGGGTAGAAAGCAAGAGCGGATTTCGGTGATTAAATCGAATTTGGCAGGCGGGAACCGCCGCGAATTAGAGACCCGTCTGAATTCCCTGACGCTTCCCGCCAATGCGACTCAGATGGTCTCAGCCATGATTTGGCGCGGGGGAATAATTTTGACCCCCTCCGCAACTTTCCTTAGTTTTGCGTGTAATCAATGGAAGCGCTTTAACGTTTTATTTGAATGGCCTTTGTATCATTGACAGAGTTCTTCGGCCGCATGGGACTGGTGACTCCCGCGCAGTTTGACGAGCATGCCAAGGCATGGCGCGTCGCGGTGGACAGCGGCTCGCAGGAATCGCTGCTCGCGTTCATTTGCCGTGAGCGCGGCATCGCTGAGGACGTTTTTCTCCAGAAGCTCGCGCAGGCACTGAACTGGCCGTACCTTGAGCTGCCGAGACTGGACATTCCACCGCAGGCGCGAAGCAGGATTTCCACCAAGGTCGCCTTCCAGCATTCCGTCATGCCGACCAATGTGTTCGATGGCACAGTGCAGGTCGCCGTCAGTAATCCCTTCGATACCGCGATGCTCAACGCGGTGCGGTTTGATGCGCGCAGCCCGGTGCAATTCGCTCTGGCGCCGCGCGCCGAGATCGAAAAGGCGTTGAAGAAGTACTACGGCGTCGGCGCTGAGACGCTCGAGGAAATGGGCGAGGCCAGGGAAGACGAACCGATCGAACTGCTCATCGGCGACAAGGAAATCACCGAAGGCGATCAGGAAGCGAGCGTCATCAAGTTCGTGAACCAGGTTATCTGGGAAGCCTACAAAGATCGCGCGACGGACATTCATTTGGAGCCACAAGAGGATGAGTTGCGCATTCGGTACCGCATTGACGGCATTCTACACCAGACGCCGATGCCGCCGCAGTTGAAGCGGTTTCAGGCGGCGATCATTTCGCGCATCAAAGTCATGAGCGGAATGAACATCGCCGAAAAACGTTTGCCGCAGGACGGCCGCATCAACGTTCGCATCAAAGGCGAAGAGATCGACATTCGCGTTTCGACCGTTCCGACTGTCTATGGCGAAAGCGTCTCGCTGCGATTGCTCTCGCGCGGAAAGATTTTTCTGTCGCTTGACAAACTCGGTTTCTCGCCGAAGGACGAAGCCGCCATTCGCGAGCTCATCGTGAAGCCGCACGGCATTTTGCTCGTCACTGGCCCGACCGGCTCGGGCAAATCCACGTCGCTCTACGCGATGCTTTCGACAATCAACTCCGTTCACAAACGCATCATCACGATTGAAGAGCCGGTGGAATACGAGCTGAAGGGCATCAATCAAATCGCGGTGCGTCCGGAAATCGGGCTCACGTTCGCCATGGGCCTGCGCCACATTTTGCGCCAGGATCCGAACGTCATCATGGTCGGCGAAATTCGCGACCTCGAAACCGCGGAGATCGCCATTCGCGCCGCGCTGACGGGTCACCTGGTGTTCAGCACGCTGCATACGAACGATGCGCCCAGCGCGTTCACGCGATTGATCGACATGGGCATCGAGCCGTTCCTGGTTGCGTCCTCTGTGGAAGCAATCATGGCGCAACGTCTCGTCCGAACGATTTGCCCCGTCTGCAAGGCGGAACAAAGAGTGGAGCGCAATTATCTCCTGAAAGTCGGTTTTCCCGAAGACGAGATCGCCACCACAAAATTCATGCGCGGCGCCGGTTGCGAGGAATGCCGGCAGTTGGGTTATCAGGGCCGGCTCGCCATTTACGAGTTGCTGCTCCTCAACGAAGCGTTGCGTCCGCTCATTCTCAATCGCGCGGCGTCATCGACCATCGCGCAACGCGCCATGGAGCACGGCATGCGAACGCTCCGCACTGACGGCTGGAACAAGGTGAAAGACGGCATCACGACGATCGAAGAAGTCCTGCGCGTCACGCAAATCGAAGAGCACCTGGACGCGCTCGTGGAGGACAAGAAGGAGATTTGGGTGAAATGAGATTTCCAGTTGCCAGTTTTCAATTTTTGATTTGTCGCGCGCCGGCTGCTCTTGTGAAGGGGCCCATTGGCACTTGATATGGCTCGCTGGCATTCCTGCAATGTTGTTGAGATGGGCGCTTCCACGCGTCACGTCTGGCAGTTCGACGCGCGCAATGGCAAATTTCCCCTTTCACGCGAGGAAACGGCAAAGCCCGGCGAACCATTGCCACCGCGACTCGTCGCCAAGAGTTGGAGTTCTCTCTGGCAGAAGAAACTGAACGTCGCCTGGCTGCCGCCGGGAAATGTTTTCATTCGCGTCGCGCATTTTCCGAAGAGCGAATTGGGCGAGACGCGCTCGATGGTTGAATTTCAGTTGGAAAAGCTTTCGCCGATTCCCGTTACGCAAGCCGTATGGAGCATGCACGTGCTGCCGCATTCGACCGGCAACATGCAAACCGTGGTGGTGGTCATCGCCCAGCGCAACGCTGTGGAGGAATTTCTGGGCAAGCTCGAAAGCGAAGGGTTCATGGCAGACCGGCTCGAACTGCCGCTGCTGGATCAATTGCAGGCCACGCAAGTTGACGGAGACGGCGCCTGGATTTATCCCGAAACCGACGCCGAGGCCAATTCTGCGCTGGTGGCGTGGTGGTACGGCGGCGTGTTGCAGAATCTTGACTTGATCAATCTTTCCGCCGGAACCGACCAGGCTGCGAGCCTGAAAGAGCAACTCATGCACATGACCTGGGCGGGCGAACTGGAAGGTTGGTTGACTTCGTCCCCGAGGTGGCATCTCGTTGCCGATGACGCGACGGCTACGGTTTGGACGCCGCTGCTCCAGAAAGGACTCGAGCAATCGGTTGAGACGAGCCCGCCACTATCTCGCACGGAACTGGCCTCGCGAACGGCGCAACGCGCTGTGCAAACCGAACAGAAGGACAACTTGCTGCCGGCGGAATTCTCGGCGCGCTATCACCAGCAATTCGTGGATCGCCTGTGGATACGCGGCTTGGGATCGGTTGTGTTGATTTACGTCGCGTGCGTCGCCGTCTATTTCATCGCGACCATCTTTCTCGGTTTGCAGACGCGGAAGGTGGAGCAGAAGGTTGCCGATTCGGGCCGGAGTTACACCAACGCGATACGTCTCAAACAGGAATACGACGTTTTGAAACGGCGACAGGATCTCAAATTCGCCGCGCTGGATTGTTGGGAATCAGTCGCCGAACTGCAGCCTGAGAACGTCACGCTGGAGTCGCTTCGATTTTCGGATGGCGAGACGCTGAACCTCGCCGGCACAGGCCCGTCCACTGAGAGTCTCGCGATTAGTGATTTCGCCAGCAAGCTGAGCAAGACAACCGTCCGCGACCACCCGCTGTTTGATCTTCGCAAAGGCACCGGGCTCCAGACGCACTCTCTTCCAGGGGGAGCCATAAGCTGGAGCTTCAATCTGGAACTCCGACGAACGGAGGGCCTGAAGTGAAAGCCTATCTGGCGAACCTCAATCCCGTCGAGCGCCGGTTTGTGATTGGCGTGGCCCTGCTGCTATTCATCGTAGTCAACTTATTTTGGGTCTGGCCCCATTTTTCTGATTGGAGCGATCTAAAAATGCGGCTGGAGAAAGCGCAAAGGGAATTGAGGAGGAACGAGCTGTCCATTCAACAGACAAACGTTCTCGTCGCCCAGATTCAAAAGCTCAGCAGCGAAGATTCGGCGGTGCCCCCGGAAGATCAGTCCATGCAGTTCTTCCAAACCATCCAGAACCAGGTGAACATGAGCGGAATTGTCTTCGAGGGCAATTCTCGCCCAACGATGCGCACCAACGAGTTCTTCATCGAACAGGAGCAGCCAATCTCCGTCAGAGGCGACGAAAAGAAAGTGGTGGATTTCCTGTACAAACTCGGCGCGGGAAATTCCCTGATCCGGGTCAAGAGCCTGTCATTAAGGCCAGCCGATGCAAGCCGGCAGCAACTCCGGGCGGACATGACACTCGTTGCCAGCTACCAGAAGAAACTTCAGCCTCGTTCAGCAACCGCAACAGCAAAACCCGCGGCAGCGAAGCCCGGGCCCAATCCCGCAGCTCCCGGCGCAAAACCCGCGGCCCAAAAACCTCCAACGCAACCGAAGAAAAAATGAAAACGCTTTTGCCTGCACTGCTACTGGTCTTTTTGGCTTCGTGCTCCCAACCACCGCCGCCCACGTTTCAACCATGGGGCGCACCCGCTCAACGGGAAAACGCCACGTTCGCGGCGGTGCCCGCTGACAGCATTCCGGTTCAAGCGCCGGCAACGAACACCGCGCCGGAGTTTTCGCAATCGGTTGTTATTACCAATCGACCGATTGGGCTCATCGACACCAATGCTATTGCGGCGCAACGCGCGGCAAGAATCGCGGCCCAGGCCGCCGAGGCGCAGCCGACGCCGACGCCATTTCCACTGGCAGGTGAAGCACAAACGAATGCAGCCGCGCCCGGTTCCCCACAGCCTGCCACTGCGGGAGGAGAGGATAGCGTTCCCCCCGGCATGATTAAATTTCCAGCCGCGCCGCTGGATCAAGTATTGCAGGTTTATTCCGAATTGGTGAACCGGACCGTGCTACGCGCGGCCAATCTGGCTTCGCCCCCGATTACCTTGACAACACAAACGGCACTAACGAGGCGCGAAGCCATTCAAGCGCTTGACGCTGTGCTCGCGATGAATGGAATCGCGATGATTAACATTGGCGACAAATTCGTGAAAGCCGTGCCCATGGCCCAAGCGAATACCGAAGGCGCGCCCACGCAGGCATCTAACGACGTTCTGGCCATGCCTGAGCTGGGCCAATACGAGACGCACATTGTTCAATTGCAGAACGTGAAGCCGACCGTGATGGTGCAAACGCTTTCGTCCTTTGCCAAGAACCCGGCGGCGCTATTGGCCGTGGACGACAGCCAGATCCTCGTTATCCGGGACTACACGCCGAACATTAAACGCATGCTCGAATTGATCAAACAGATCGATGTGCCGGTTCAGTCCGAGTTCACCTCGGAAGTCATTCCGATCAAATACGCGCAGGCCAAGGAGATTGCAGACGCGCTGAACAGCCTGAGCAGCGGCGGGGGCGGCGGGGTTACCACTGTGGGCGGCAGCACGGGTGGACCCGGGCGCGGTGGATTCGCGACGGGTCAGATCCGGCCTGGACAGGGTAACTACGGCGGGGGCGGCTCGCCCTTTGGTTATTCCCAGCCGGGAATGGGCGGCTACACCCCGCAGGCCACCGTGGCGCCCGTTCCAGCGCCTGCGCCTGCGAACTCGACATTCTCGCAGCGCTTGCGGGACATCATCAATCAATCTGGCGGAACGAGCGCGATGCAAATCCTCGGTCAGACGAAAATCATCGCTGACGAGCGCAGCAATTCCCTCCTTATTTTCGCCTCGCGACAGGACATGGATATGATCAAGAACATCGTCTCGAAGCTCGACGTGGTTCTAACGCAGGTGATCATCGAAACGATCATCATGGACGTGTCGCTGGACAACGGATGGAACTACAGCGTATCCGCGGCGCAAGAGCCGACAGTGTCGCACAATCCAACAACCACCACAGCCGGTGCGATGCGTAACAACGCTCCGTTCCTCGATTTCCTCAACGCTGCTGCAACGAATGCGTTCGCACTCGGCAGTCTCCCCGGCGCCGGCGGATTCAATTATTGGGCAAAGATCGGCAAATCGTTTGATCTGGCTCTGCAGGCGGGCGCATCGGACAATCGCGTCAACGTAATTCAGAGACCTCAGATCCTGACGACACACGCGAAGCCGGGATCAATCTTCGTCGGCAGCACTGTTCCGTATGTCACGAGCAGCAGTTACGGCGGGGTTTACGGCGGCGGCAATTCCTATCAGCAATTGCGGGTTGGCATCGGTCTGACGGTCACGCCCTACATCAATCCGGACGGGCTTGTCGTCATGCACATCGATGAAAGCATCGACGAAATTTCCGGATCGACGCATCTTGAAAACGTCGGTGACGTGCCGAACACCACCAGCCGGACCATCTCCGCCGACGTGGCCGTACGCGATGGCGACGCCATCATGCTGGGTGGCTTCATCCGAAATGCGTCGAACAAGACCCATTCGGGCATCCCGATTCTGAAAGACATTCCGTTGCTGGGCGCGCTGTTTTCCAGTCAGTCGAGCTCGAAGCAACGCTCGGAGCTCATCGTTTTGATGCGGCCCACTGTGCTGCACACTCCCGAGATAGCGGCAACGGCCAGCGCGGAGGTAAAGAATACGCTCCCCGGAGTCGTCGGCGCCGAACGGGAAGTGCAAGAGGCCGAAAAGAAGGCATTGGAGCAAATGCACAAGGAAACGTTCCAGCACGAAACGCCTGTGACTCCCGAAGAACGACGCGCCTACGGTCAACCTTGAGCCTCGATCATTCGAAAGGACATCGTGGCTATGGAGTCTAAGTTGCGGCGCAGCGTGCCTGACCTGCCGATGGAAACCGCATTCGAGATTGAGCCGCGTCTATTGGTTTGGGCTCGCGGCTGGCGGCGGAATCGGCTGTGAATATTTATACTGCGGGCCTCTCTGATTTTGAAGTTGCAGCCGTTGAAGTTCAATGAGCGCAGCTTGCTGCTCCGGTGTCAGATCGTTTTGTGTCTGCGGCGCGACCAATCCAGGCGTAACGGGCACTCCCTGGCCTGGCGCCGCGTTCGGCGGCGCTGCCGGCGGCAGCCGCATTGTGCGCGTCGGAATTCGAGGAAGCACGGTGGGATTAGGATTCGTAAGCACTTGAAACCGGCCCGGAATCAGGCCAGGATTAGGTTGAAAGTTTGGCAGCGTCACTACAGATATTCCACCCGGTACCGCTGACAGCTTTGCGCCATTATTTTCAAAATCCAGCGTTTGAACTGTGCCATGGTTGTTCACCTTGACTGTCCCCGCCTTCTCATCAATTTCGAGCACCTGGATGTTTCCGTCCTGCTGACCTTCTCCGAGGATATACGACTCGAGCGCTGGCGGTTGGCCGGGCTTCGGTGCGCCCACCGTCTGAAGCAAAGCTTGTTTTTTTCCGAGAAGGCTCATGATGCCATTGAGCGTGATTTTGGGTGGTGGCGGCGGGGGAGGAGGTTCGACAACTTGTGAAGGGGGCGGCTTTAAATTGAACACGTTCCGATCGACAATCCCCTCATAAGGATTCGCGGTGGTATCGGCCAGGATCTTGAGTGTGGCGGCGCATAACACGAAGGCGCCGCAAACAAGCACCAGGATCGTTTCCTTCCGCATACAGGCGAATATACCCAATGCACCATTAAACTCCACGGAGAAGTTTTTGTTGCGGGCCGATGAAACGTGGCGCGAATCCACGTTCACGCATTCACCTCGGCTTTAATACGCCGCTTGCGCGCCTTTGATCGACCGCTTTCGCATCCACGGCATCAAGCCGCGAAGCCGGGCGCCGACTTTTTCGATGGAGTGGTTCTCGCCCTTCTTGAGCAGCGCATTGTATTTCTTGTAGCCGCCCTGGTACTCCGCGACCCAGCCTTTGGCAAATTTGCCGGATTGAACCTCCTTCAGCGCCGCCTTCATCCGCTTCTTCACGCTCGCGTCGATAATCTTCGGTCCGATGCTTACATCGCCCCACTTCGCCGTCTCAGAGATGGAGAAACGCATGCCGCTGATGCCGGATTCGTTCATCAAGTCCACGATGAGCTTCAGCTCGTGCAAACACTCGAAGTACGCCATCTCCGGCTGATAGCCAGCCTCGACGAGGGTTTCGTATCCCGCCTGCACCAGCGCACTCAAGCCGCCGCAAAGTACGGTCTGCTCGCCGAACAAATCCGTTTCTGTCTCCTCGCGAAAGCTGGTTTCAATGACTCCCGCGCGGGTCGCTCCGATTCCTTTCGCCCATGCGAGCGCGACCTTCTTGGCTTTTTTGCTCGGATTCTGGTAAACGCCAATCAACGCCGGCACGCCTTTGCCTTCCACGTATTGCCGCCGCACGATGTGTCCAGGACCCTTCGGCGCGACGAGGATCACGTCCACGTTTTTCGGCGGCACGACGGTTTTGAAATGAACCGAAAAACCGTGCGAGAAAAGGAGCGTCTTGCCCGGCTTCAAATTCGGCGCGATGTCCTTCTCGTAAGCGCGCGCCTGCTTTGTATCCGGCAATGCCACGAAAATCACGTCCGCGCGCCGCACGGCTTCGCCAGTGGAGACAACCTCAAAACCCTTTTCCTTTGCGACCGGAATGGACTTGCTGCCTTCATAGAGCCCGATGATGACACTGCATCCGCTATCCTTGAGATTCAGCGCGTGCGCGTGGCCCTGGGAGCCAAAGCCGAGCACCGCGAGTGTCTTGTTTTTCAGAACGCTCAGATCAGCGTCTTTGTCCGTATAAACTTTTGCAGGCATGATGAATTACGATTTGCGATTGATGATTTGTAATGAAAACCTGAACTGACTTCGATTTCTCGGACTTCGCACTTACTTCCGCGACATCGCGACCTGACCCGTCCGCGTTAAATCAATTACCCCGAATGCTTTCATCAGGTCCAAAAATTTTTCCACCTTGCTCTCGTTTCCGGTGATTTCGACCGTCAATGTCTTCGGCTGCACGTCCACGATTTTCGCGCGAAAGATGTCCGTGATCTGCATCACTTCGGCGCGCGTCTTAGAATCGACCGATATCTTAACCAGCGCCAGTTCGCGGTCCACGTATTCGCCCTCGCGAAAATCGTGGACCTTGATCACGTCGGCCAGCTTGTTGAGTTGTTTGATGATTTGTTCCAGCGTGGCTTCGTCCCCATGTGTGACAATGGTCATGCGCGACGTCGTGGGATCCTGGGTGGGCGCGACGTTGAGCGTGTCGATGTTATATCCGCGTCCGCTAAACAATCCGGCGACGCGTGTCAGCACGCCGAATTTATTTTCCACCAGAACCGAAATAGTGTGTCGCATAGTTTCCCGCCAATTTTGGGGAAGCGAAACTAACAACCTGTCATAATAGGGTCAACCGGCAAATGGCGCTCACACCTGCTTCACCGTGCCCCAGTAAACATCCAACCGCTTCGCGAGGTAAAGCTTCACCGCCTTTAGGAGCACTTCCTTTTCACGTTTCTGGCCGGCAGCAATGATTTGCTTCAGATTCCAGTCCGGAGGAATCTCAAAACTCGCCTGTGCGATGATTGGTCCTTCGTCGAGGTGCATGCTCACAAAATGCGCCGTCACGCCGGCAATCTTCACGCCGTGCTCGTACGCCTGCCGATACGCCTGCGCGCCGGGAAAACTCGGCAACAAAGACGGATGCACGTTGATGATTTTGTTTTTGAAACGCCAGACGACGTTCGGCGAAAGAATCTTCATGAAACGCGCCAGCACCATGAAATCAATCTCATATTCGTCCAGCAACTGAAGAAGCCGTTGCTCCGCTTCGACGCGCTCGCTCCACGGAATCAGCACGAACGGCAATTTGTATGTTCGCGCGAGTGGTTCGAGGTCTGGACGATTGCCAACGACGAGCGCCGGCTCGGCTCGTTTCAGTTGTCCAGCCTGGTGCGCGCGCATCAGGCCTTCAAGGCAATGCGGTTCGCGTGTGACGAGAATCGCCATGCGCTGCTTGCGCTGTGGGTGCGTGAACCGCAGCTTGATTTCCATCTGCAACGCTTTGGCAAGTCGCGCCAGGCCGTTTTGCACCGCGGCAACGTCCAGCATTTTCACCTGCCACGACGCCTGCAACGTCATGCTGAACTGACCGCGCGTGACCTGTTCCTCCAGCGCTTCGATGTTTGCGTGCTGCGCGAAAAGAAAATTCGTGACCCGCGCAATGACGCCGGTCTTGTCCTTGCCGATGACAGTAATGGTGGCGAACTTCTTCATTGCGCTGCAAATGAACAGGATTTGAGAGCCTCCCGGAAGCAAATTCTCCCCGCGTGGGTTCGGGCTGAGTCGGGGAATCCAATGCCGGCTGCGTGATTCTTGCGAAGTTCCCCGCAAAAAAAGCTTGTGTGATGGCTCCGATCCTGTAGAAACCGCGCATCGGCCTGCGCAGGCGTCCCATGGACGAGGCTGTCGTTCAAGGGGCGACTTCGCGGCCAGCCAAATCAACCCACCAACCCACTCAAATCTATGTTCACGTTTCCCCGAAAGACGTGTTTTCTGATCTTTTCTCTCGCGTTCCTGTTTGCCTTACCGGCGATTACCCAACCCGTTTGGGAATGGGCCGTGAGCGGTTCCAGTGCCGGCTCGTTTGACTCAGTGTATGGCCGCGGCGTGGCCGCCGATTCACAAGGCAATATTTACGTCGCGGGCAAGTTCAGTGGCACGGCGACGTTCAGCAATACCAATTCGCCGGTCGTCAGCTTCGGCGATAGCGACGCGTTTCTGGCGAAATACAACAACCATGGCCTGCTTCAGTGGGTGAAGCAGTTTGGTGGAACGGGTTTTGACGAAGCCAATGCGGTGGCGGTCGATACGAACGGATTCGTTTACGTCGCCGGTCGGCATGGCGGCCCGGGCGTGTTCGGTTCCTTCACGCTCACGAATGCCGGTTTCGCCACAGGATTCACTTTGAAGTTTGATCCGGCGACGACCAATGTCTTGTGGGCGACCGAGTCCGGATTGGAGTGGTGGGGTGTGGCAGCAGACGCGAGTGGCAATTGTTACGTCGTCGGCGATCCGCTCGGGCTGCAAATCGCCGGATCGAAACTCGCCGGCCCAATCGCGCTCGCGAAATACAATTCAACTGGCGTGCGTCAATGGTACACCAATTCGCCTTCCGCCAATCTGTTTACGGGGGTTCCGCAAAAGCTATCGCTGTGGATACCAATGGCAACGTCTTATATCACCGGTTTCTTCAGCTCCACCAGTAATCAGTTCGGAGGCACGACGTTGACCAATGCTCCCGTTGAAAACAATACGCGGTCCGAAATCTTTGTTGCCAAATTCAACAGCCGCAGGCGTGCCGCAATGGGCACGGCGCGGCGGCGGCGAAGGCGACGACCAGGGCTTGGGTATCGGCGTGGACGGATCCGGTAATGTGATCGTGACCGGCGCCTGTGATGCGACGACGAGTCTGAATGGGGGAACGAGCGTGCAGTTCGATATCGGTGGTTTTGTTTTTCCTGGCACTGTGGGTGGCGGGTTTGGAAATATGTTCCTCGCAAAGTTTGATTCGTCCGGCGCCGGCGTATGGGCAAAGAAACTGCCCGGCACAAGTTCTGGCATGGCGGTGAAGGCGACCGCGGCGGGAGAGTTTTATGTCGCGGGCGATTTTAAGAGCAATCCGCTCGACTTCGGAGGCGTGACATTGACCAAATCGCACACCCTCGAAGAGCTTTTTGCCCTGAAGTATGATTCGTCCGGCAACGCCATTTGGGGACGCTGCTCTTCCTCACCCGATGTGGGCACACGATTCGGGCGGGCAATTGTTTCGGTTGCGGACGGTTCGGTTTACGAGACAGGCGAATATCAAGGCACATTTTCAACGGCGTTTGACGGAACAATTCTAAGTAGCAAGAGCACCGGTGCATCGATGTTCGTGGCGAAGCTGGCGACTGTTGCGCCGGTCGGTCCGGTCATCCAGAGTTTGGCCGTGGTGGGCGGCAGTGTTCTGAGTTTGACGGTGCCAAACGCCGAGGGCCAGTTGTTTGTCGTCGAAGCCTCCAGTACCGTCACCGGTTTTGCGCCCATAGCCACGAATCCGGTTTCAGGTGGCGTGCTGCAATTCACTGATCCGGCATCCATCGGCGCAGGCAAACGTTTCTATCGCTTGCGGCTGCCGTGAGCAGCTCACCAGCCGCGTCCCGGGCCGCTTGAAACGATCTGATCAACACGCCCTCAAGACTCAACTCGACCTCTTGCGCCGGGCGGGATAGCTTTGCGAGCCATGCAACTCAAGCTGATTAGTCTTCTTGGCTTGGTCGCGTTCGTCGCCGTCGCATGGCTTTGTTCGAGCCACCGTAAATTGTTTCCCTGGCGAACTGTCTTGTGGGGACTCGGCCTGCAATTCACTTTCGCGCTGCTCATCCTCAAAACGAGCTGGGGCGCCGCCGTGTTTGATCTCACCGGGCGCGTGATTGGCAAACTGATTCAATTCTCGAACGAAGGCTGCCAATTCGTCTTTGGTCCGCTGGCAACCGACTCGGCAATGCAGAAGACGTTTCCCGGAAATTCCCTCGTGTTCGCCATTCTGGTCGCAGGAACGATCATCATCGTTTCGTCGCTGTCGTCGTTGTTTTATCACTGGGGCATTCTGCAGAAGGTCGTTCATGCGATGGCGTGGGTGATGCGCAAGGCGATGCGCACTAGCGGCAGTGAAACGCTCTCCGCCGCGGCGAACATCTTCATGGGCCAGACCGAAGCGCCGCTGCTCATCAAACCGTACGTGCGGCGCATGACGCGAAGTGAATTGCTCTGCATGATGACCGGCGGGATGGCGACCATCGCGGGCGGCGTGGCGGCGGTTTACGTAAAGCTCGGCGTGGACGCGGGTCACACGAACATGGCCGGACATCTGTTGACTGCGTCCGTCCTGAGCGCGCCGGCGGCGCTGCTCATTTCCAAGGTAATGCTGCCGGAAACCGAACAAAGCGAAACAGCCAGCACGGCCCCTGCAGACGTCGAGCGCACGACCGTCAACAGCATCGACGCGCTGTGCCGCGGCGCGGGCGACGGAATGATGCTTTCGATTAACGTGATTGCGATGCTCATCGCCTTCGTCGCGGTTGTCGCGCTGGCGAATTATTTGATCACGTTTCCACAAACGAGGCTTGGTATTGGATCGCCTGTGACGCTGCAAACGATTTTCGGCTGGGCGAACGCGCCTTTCGCGTGGTTGATGGGCGTTCCCACCAATGACTGCCTGAAGGTCGGGCAAATCCTCGGCGAACGCATCGTGCTCAACGAATTCATCGGCTATCTTTCGTTAACCAATCCGAAAACTGTTCTCGACGAGCGCAGCTTCACGCTCGCGACGTACGCCCTGTGCGGCTTTGCAAACTTTTCCAGCATCGCGATTCAAGTCGGCGGCATCGGCTCGCTCGCGCCGGAACGTCGCGGCGACATGGCAAAGCTTGGTTTCCGTGCGATGGTTGGCGGACTCCTGGCGAGTTATCTTACCGCGACGATTGCCGGAATTCTCCTTTAAGCAATATTGCCCGCTATGTCTTGTTCTCACGACCGGTTTAAACAAGAAACTCGTCGAGCTGCCCGCACGATAAATCGGCATGCTTGCTTTCGAGTCATTGCCACGTTTCTTTGCGGGACACTCTTACTGACAGGTTGCGCTCCACTTCCCGGTGTTGCGCCGCTGCTGCGAAAACCCCAGCGCACCGGAGTCATTCAGAGCGGAACGATCCGCGTCGGTGAACTGGAGCGCTCGTTCTTGTTTTATGTGCCGACGAATCTCCCGCCGCATGCGCCGCTTGTTTTCGCGCTACACGGATCCACCCAGAGCGCACAGCAGATGCGAGTGTCCACCGGATACCAATTCGAGCGCCTCGCGGACGAGCACGGATTCGTGGTTGTCTATCCCCACGGTTATCATCGGCACTGGAACGATTGCCGCAAAGAAGGTTCCTATGCCGCGAAAGAGCTCAACGTGGACGACAAGGGATTCATCCTTGCGCTGATTTCGCATTTTGAATCCACGGAAGAAATCGATCCGTCGCGTGTGTTCGCGACGGGCTACTCCAACGGCGGCCACATGGCGTACCGCCTCGCGCTGGAAATGCCGGACCGCATCGCGGCCATTGCAGCCGTTGCCGCGAATCTGCCCACGGATGAAAACTGTTCGTGTGAAAAATCCGGCGGGCCAATTGCCGTGATGATTCTGAATGGGACCGGTGATCCGATTAATCCTTACAACGGCGGCAAGGTCACGCTCTTTGGGTTTGGCAATCGGGGTCCAGTCCGCTCGGCGCATGATTCGGCTGAATATTTCGTGCGGCTTGCCGGCCTGACGAATTTGCCGGTAATCACTCGAATCAAATCCACCGCTCGTTTTGATAGTACGTCGGTTGAGAAGCTGGATTGGCGAGAACCAGGCAAACCCGAGGTGCTGTTGGAATCCATTGAAGGCGGCGGCCACGTGGTGCCGCAGCCGCTTTATCGCGCGCCGCTATTCTTCGGCCGAACCACGCACGCGATCAATGGCCCGGAAGAGATCTGGAATTTCTTCGTGCGCCAGAAGCCGCTGAGCTTGTCCCAAATTCGTTAGCTGGCGAGCCGGCGAGTTGACGAGCGCAGCTTGCGTCATCCATTCCCTTTCGTTACCGTCGCGCAGTTCGATTTCTAAACCGCGAATCATTTTCATGGCCTACTTGAACGACAATTATCTCAAGCTGAAGGCGGGCTATCTCTTTCCTGAGATTGCGCCGGCGCGTGAAGGCTTTTTGCGACGCGAATCCAGAAGCCGCCAAACGCCTCATCCGCTGCGGCATTGGCGATGTCACCGAGCCGCTGCCGCAAGCCGCCGTCGCCGCAATGCACAAGGCGGTGGATGAAATGGCCGCGCGCGAGACGTTCAAAGGCTACGGCCCGGAGCAGGGTTACGAATGGCTGCGCTCCGCGATCGCACAAAATGATTTCCACGACGCGAGGCTGCGACGTTGCTGATGACGAAATCTTCGTCAGCGACGGCACGAAGTGCGACACGCGGCAACATCCTCGACATCCTCGGCGCGAAAAACAAAATCGCCGTCAGCGATCCGGTTTATCCCGTTTATGTGGACACGAACGTCATGGCGGGAAACACCGGCGATGCGAACGAGGCGGGCGCGTACGCGAAGCTTGTTTATCTGCCCTGCAAACCAAGCAACGGTTTCATCCCCGAACCGCCGAACCGGCATGTCGATGTTGATTTATCTCTGTTCGCCGAATAATCCAACTGGCGCCGTTGCCACACGTGAGCAACTCGAAGCGTGGGTGAAATATGCGCTCGAACACAAGGCGCTCATCCTGTTCGACGCCGCTTACGAGGCTTACATCCAGGACCCGGCGCTGCCGCATTCGATTTACGAAATCACCGGCGCGCGCGAGTGCGCCATCGAGTTCCGCAGCTTCTCAAAGAACGGCGGCTTCACAGGAACGCGCTGCGCCTACACGGTCATTCCGAAATCGCTCAACGCGCAAACGAAGACCGGCGAATTCAAGCCGCTGCATCCGCTTTGGGCGCGGCGGCAGACGACCAAGTTCAACGGCGTTTAGCTACATCGTGCAACGCGGCGCCGAGGCGCTTTACTCGCCGGAAGGCAAGGCGCAAGTGCACGCGCTCATCGAGCACTATCTCGGCAACGCGAAGGTGCTGCGCGCTGGTGCGAAGAAAGCGGGCTTGAAAGTTTTTGGCGGCGTGAAAACGCGCCTTACATCTGGGTCCGTGCGCCGAAAGGCGTCACGAGTTGGCAGGCGTTCGACAAGATTCTTGGCGAGGCGAATGTCGTATCACGCCCGGCAGCGGTTTTGGATCACGCGGCGAAGGTTATTTCCGCATCAGCGCGTTCAACAGCCGCGCGAACGCGGAGGAAGTGGCGCACCGGTTTCAGGAATTGAAGTGGTGAAGCGGATCAGGCCCGAACAGTCCGTTTCAATCGCGCGGCAAACTCGCGAGCGCAAGCGCGGTCAAATCGAGTTCGTTCATCAACGTTCAACTCGCATCCATGTAGTGCCGGGAAAAGATCAATTCATTCGCCAGCAGAAATGTCGTCAGAACTGGAGCCATTGGCACAGCGTCTTCCCGGAAGTTTGACCCCGCCCGGCAGTAACCCGCGTAATACCGTTTCGCAGGATGTTTCGGCAGTTCCTTGCGCGGGATCGCAGGACGATATGATGCTGTATTCGTCTCCAAACGAAAATCAATGTCGGTGCCCATCCCGTAAATCTCCACCGGACTTTCCACCACCCGGCTGTTGATCTTGACCGCCCGAATTGCGGTGGGAATTCCGTAGAGGTTGAGGCTCATCAGCTCGCCATCCTCTCGTTCACGTATCGTGAAATCCCCGGACGCGCCATCTTCGTGTTCGAATGCTTCCCGCAAACTGGATTCTGGTGGCGTCTTTCGTGTCGCCGGGCAAACGCCTGCGGCTATGAGCCTCCATCATGAAACGTTTGCCGAACAAATCGCCTTCGCATCGGCGACTGTATCCTCGCACGCATATCACCTTCATCACAGCCTCGAATTGAACATCAGCGCGAACAAAGAGAAGCCGGATGCGCGACATCAACGGCGTGCAGTAGAGAAGCCATACCATTTGCTTTTCGCCAGAGTTCTTCAAATAACAACAACACTAACCAAGCAGGCTCTTTGGCTTTCGCCAGCGCCTCGTCCAGCTTGCTCGCGTCCTTGCCGCCGCCGCGGGCGTTGTCGGGTTTGCCGCCGCCTTTGCCGCCGACAATGGGGCGATCTGTTGGATGATTTTGCCGGCCTGAACTTTGCGCGTGAATTCGGGTGAAACGGTGGCCACCAGCGCCACCGCGCCGTCGGCGCGCCGCCGAGCACGACCACGCCTTTGAATCGGCCCTTCAACGCGTCGGCGATGGCCTGGAGAAAATCGCCGTCGGCATCGCCGAGATTGTGAGTGATGAGCGGAATGCCGTTCACGGTCTGCGCATGCGCTCGAGCAATTCGCTCGCGGCGTTCGACGCGTTGCGTTGCATCGCGATCTGCACCTGCTTCTCCAGTTCCTTCTGTGCGCGAGCAGCGCTTCGATCTTCTTCTCCAGCTCGTGGACGGGCGAATTCACTTTGCCGGCGAGCGATCTTGATCAGCGCGACTTCGTCGGTCGCTTTGCGATAGGCTTCGAGGCCGGCGACGGCTTCGATGCGGCGCACGCCGGCGGCGATCGCGTTCTCGCCGACGATGCGGAACAAGCCGATCTCGCCGGTCGCGCGCGTGTGCGTGCCGCCGCAAAGTTCCATCGAGTAGCCGTCCAGCTTCTGCGGCGTGGCCGCCGATCTGGACGACGCGGACGGTGTCGCCGTATTTGTCGCCGAAGAATTGCATCACGTCCTTGCGCGATTTCACGTCGGCGTAGGGGACTTCCGTCCAGCGAGACGCCGGCGTTTTCGAGGATGCGTTCGTTGACGAGTTTCTCGATGTCGGCGACCTGCTGCGGGCGTGAGCGGCGCGCTGTTGAAGTCGAAGGTCAACTTGTCCGGGCCGACGAAGGAACCTTTCTGCGACGCTTCCTTGCTGACGACTTCGTGCAACGCCCAGTGCAGCAAATGCGTGACGGTGTGGTGGCGCTGGATGGCGTCGCGGCGGCTTGTCGACATCAACGTCACGACGTGCCAGCTGTCGATGCCGACTTCACGATGCGCCAGAGTTCGTCTTCGGCATTCGTATCGCAGAAATGACAGCCAGGTGTTGCCGCGACTTCTGCGTGTTCGAGCACTGATGCGCCAGAGTTGACTCCGTCGGCTCGATCAGTTCGCCGGTGTCGCCGACCTGGCCGCCCATCTCGGCGTAGCAGGCGCTGGTGTCGAGGATCGACAGCGGTCTTGTCCTTCAGGCTGACGACTTCGAGGACCTTGGCGCTCGGCTTCCAAGCTTGTCGTAGCCGACGAACTTCGTTGGGCGTGGTGGTCTCGATTTGCGAAAGCGAAATGACTTGCTTCTTCTGGGCGGCGCGGGCGCGGGCGCGCTGCTCCTCCATCAACTTTTCGAAACCTGCGTTGTCCACGGTCAAGCCGCGTTCGCGCGCCATCAACTCGGTGAGGTCGAGCGGGAAGCCGTAGGTGTCGTAGAGTTCGAAATGCCGCATCTCCGGGAACGATGGCCTCAGCTTCGTAATGAGACCAACTCGACATCTGGTTGCTTTCGCAGCATTTCGAAGTTCGATCAAAGTCTTTGCGCATCGTGCTCTGTTCAAGAAATGCCGCATGTCAGAGATCGACAGCTCTTGATCGCAGTCGTTCGATCCACTCAGCTTCCAGAAGTCTGAGACTCTTTGCAATCTCATAGCACCAGCAGATCGCTTGCGTTGAAACGCTCGATGCCCCTATCCAACGTCTTGTTAAACGCCTCTTCCTCGCGCGGATGACTTCCTGCACGTGCTTCTTCTTGGCGCGGATTTCGGGGAAGACGTCGCCCATCGTGTCGGCGAGCACGTCCACGAGTTTGTAGAAGAACGGTTCGTGGAAGCCGAGCGTGCGGCCGTAGCGCACGGCGCGGCGCAGGATGCGGCGCAGGACGTAGTTGCGGTCGGTGTTGCCGGGCTGGATGCCGTCGGCAATGGCAAAGCTCAAGCGTGCGGATGTGGTCGGCGATGACGCGGAAGGCGATGTCGACTTCTTCTCCTGAGCTCGGTGTCGGCGCGGTTGCTGACCGGGCTGTTCGCCGGCGAAGCGTGTCGGAGCGTCTGTATTTCTTGCCGCTCAGCTTCTCCATCTCGTCGAAGATCGGGCGGAAGATGTCGGTTTCGTAGTTGGAGATTTTTGCGTTGGCGAAATCCGTGAAGCCCTTCGTGCCTTGGATGATGCTGACGTCACGCGCTCGAAGCCCATGCCGGTGTCCACGTGCTTGGCGGGCAGCGGCGAGAACGTGCCGTCCGGGTTCGCGTTGAACTGGATGAAGACGAGGTTCCAGATTTCGATGCAGCGCGGCGTCGCCTTTGTTGACGAGCGCTGCCTTGCGTGTCGCCGGCGGGCGTGAGGTCCACGTGGAGTTCGGTGCACGGGCCGCACGGGCCGGTTTCGCCCATCATCCAGAAATTGTCTTTCTTGTTGCCGTTGACGATGTGGACGGCGGGATCGAGTCCGACGGCGCGGAATTTCTCGGCCCAGAAGTCCCACGCTTCCTGGTCGAATTCGCTCGGGTCGTTCTTGGATTTGTCCGGGCTGTATAGACCGTGGCGTAGAGGCGCTGTCGGCGGAAATTTCCAGACTGTCGACGACGAGTTCCCAGGCCCAGTCGATCGCTTCCTTCTTGAAGTAATCGCCGAAGGACCAGTTGCCGAGCATCTCGAAGAACGTGTGGTGATAGGTGTCGAGGCCGACGTCTTCGAGGTCGTTGTGTTTGCCGCCGGCGCGGATGCACTTCTGGGTGTCGGCGGCGCGGCCGGGCGTGTAGGGGCACTTGGTCTGGCCGAGGAAGATGGGCACGAACTGGTTCATGCCGGCGTTGGTGAACAGCAGGTTCGGCGAGTCCGGCATGAGGCTCGGACGACGGCACGATGGTGTGCTGCTTCGACTTGAAGAAGTCGAGGAACGACTGGCGGATTTGCGACGATGTCATCATGGACAAAACAAAACTGCTGTAGCGTCGCTCTATGAACGACCGCGGTCACAGACCGCCGCTACAACCTGAAAAAAATCAGGCGCGGAAATTAACAAACTCCGCGCCTGCAAGCGAGTTGGAAGTTTCCAGCTATTGCTTCGGAAAATTTGGATCCGCCTTCACTTCCTCAATTTGTTTCGTATGGCGTTCGCTATGGGCTGCGATGAACAGCACCCATTCGTAACCGTCCAACTGTTTTCCCAGCGGGCTGTCTGCCGCGTGCGCCCGCAGATCTTTTGTCTCCTTCAGAAGCTGAATTGTCTTCGTGCGGCTTTCTTCAAAATGTTTGAGGCTGTTCTCCGGCGAACCAAACCGATTGTTCGGCTGAAGGGGTTCGGGCGCCTTCGCCTTGACCGTGCGATCGGGAATGCGTTGCAGCACCATCGCGTCGAGTGCCTTCACATCCTCGCTGTTGGTGCGCGCGGGCGCAGCCATGACCTGGTTTTGAATCATGTCTATGAGCAAGTCCTCAGCGGCGGCGATATGCTCGGCGACTTCGGCAACGGACCAGCGGTTTGTGGCGGGCTTGAAATTCCACTGCGCCTCTGAGAGGCCTTTGGTCGCCACGAGAACGCCATCGCGGGTTTTTTCAAGATACTGAACGGCTCGATCGCGTTCCTCCGAAGTGAGATCCTGCGCGTCGAGAAGTGGAGTTATGAACGCAACGAGGCATAATGCGGGCAGCAGTTTCTTCATAAAGTCGTTTTGGGTGCCTCGGACATTAGGCAGTTTGTCATGGTCGGACAAGTGGAAAGTGTTTGCCGTTCGTGAATCGGAGCTGTGCCTCGAGTCCCCGCATAAGGAGACTTTGACCCCGCTTTCAAGAGGAGCTTCACCCAAGACGATTAATGTGACGTTACCCCGCATGTCCATTTTCGGCTCGGTACCGTTCCGCTTCGGCTGTCAACGCGAGCACTTGTTCCTCCAACGCCCGCTTTCCTCGCTCAAAAATATCGCGCCGGAAAACGTTCTTCAGCATCACCGTGTGGCTGGACTGCGGAACTTTCAACACGCTCTGTTCGATCAATTCATAAAGCCGATTGACCAGCCATGTGGACCGGGCGTTGGTGGGATCGTTGGCCTGGTTGCGATAGAAGATGCTGGACCCCGCCGAACACAATTTCTTCACGTCATCACCAATCGGGGGGCCGATTAAGGCGCGTTCAAGGCATTCCCTTGGCGCGTTCACGTATCTGCGTTGAGCGAGCAGTTCAGCGAGAAGGCGGTGATTCCTTGGTTCGTCGCAAAAAGCGCAGGCCTCAAGCAATGCAGCAATTAATCGCGCATGTTCATTCGCTCGCAACTGTGTGAAGTCGCGCCGCACCATCAAAACCTTCTCCGGATACAGGGAAGCCAGATCAGCGCTCGTCGCGACACAAGCGCCCGTTGCCGATTCCACCGCCAAAGATGCCCACGGTTCAGCAACGCAGAATCCGTCAACGTAGCCCAGCTTAAGAGTGGGAAACATCTGGGCTGGAGCGACCGTTGCGATTCGAATCTCGGTGTGAGGCAGGACACCGCCGGACTTGAGCCACTGGCGAAGGATGAAGTACGGCGGTGAATGGGGAAACTCCACCGCAAACGTGTAGGTTCGGCGGCCCCAATCGCGGTAAATCACGTCACGCAGCGATGCACCATCCCGCACTCCCTGCTCCCATAGTTCTCGCGAAACAATAATCGCGCTGCCTTGCAGACTCAGCACCATCCCAGCCACACAAGCCGATTCGTCTGACTGAATTTCGAGATTGGTGACGAAAGGAAGCGTCGCGGGTGCATGCGTCGCGTCGAGTTCTCCGTAAACGATGCGGTCGCGAATATCCGACCAGCGAGTCTCGCGCTGCAGCTCCACGCGCAATTCATATTTTTCAAACAAGCCCGATTCATGGGCAACGACGATCGGTGCGCAGTCGAGATTAGGAATGAATCCGATCCGCAGGCGATTGCCCGAAGTCTCCGGCACATTGATTCTGCTCATAACAATCCTCGTTCCGGAACAGCCGCGTCATATTCTTCAGCGCGATGTTGCATTACCTCGTTGAGCAGGCATGATGCCGAGAGAATTCTTTCCTCGCAAATGTCGGCGAAATGTTTCTCACCACTGACGATCCTCTTCGGAAACAGAAGAACTTCTTGAAGCAACAAAAGAAGTTTCACTGCAACCGCGTGGTGTTCGCGCCAAACGGACGTCGCGCGGTGCTGCATTCTTTCCAAGCTGGAAAAATCGCGCCGCAGTCCACGGGGGTGAATACCCGATTTCTCCAAGCGAATCGAATTCGTATAAGAAGGAAAATAGTTCGGTCGAAGCGAAGTTTTTGCTTGAGAAAATCGCTTTGTTGACGATACTAAAAACGCAGTCAAGCTCGTGAGAACATCGCGGGCCGGTTCTTTGGAATACAATTTAGCTCCGAGTTGGAGCAAGAATTTACCCTGCCTACGCTCGTGATTAGAAACTATGTCCTTGAACCGTAGTAAATAATCCGAGGGATTTAGCTGTAATTGTGGCCGACGGGCCTTTACTGGAAGTCGAAAGCAATTCAGCGGGTCCCCACCTGTTTCTAATAAGTTCAAAGGAACTGTTACACACGGCAATGGCGGGGTTTTTGTTTTCAGGGAAGTGCACGATGTCAGACGTCAACGAGTTCGGCGTCATCGGTTCAAATTAATAAACGTCCCGTTGGTATCGCTGCTCCGTTCTCAATCTCTCAACTTACTCAGCCGCTTGATCCAGTGTGCATCCACCGGTGGTCTGAATGACCTCGTGAAGCATGCCGTCAACGTCTTTCGCCATCCGGCTTGCATCTCCACAGACATAGAAGTGCGCGCCATTTTCAAGCCACGCGAACAATTCCTTGGCGTGCTCCCGCATCCGGTGTTGCACATAGATCTTTTCTGCACGGTCCCGTGAAAACGCGGTATCGAGACGTGTTAACGTGCCTTGCCGGAGCATCGCCTCCAATTCTTCACTATAAAGAAAATCGGTGTTCGCGTGTTGGTCGCCGAAGAACAGCCAGTTCTTCCCTTTTGCGCCCAGTGCACGACGTTCCTGTAAAAACGCGCGAAAGGGCGCAACCCCCGTGCCTGGTCCGACCATAATCACGGGAGCTTCGGCATTCGGCGGCAGTCGAAATTTTTTGTTTGACTGGACGAACACGCGCAACGGAGCGTCTGCAGCGGCGCGTTCGGCCAGAAAAGTCGAGCACACTCCCTTGCGCTTCCGGGAAAACGACTCGTATCGCACCACGTTCACGGTCAAGTGCACGCGTCCAGGAGCTGCCTTTGGACTTGAGGATATGGAGTAAAGCCGCGGTTGAAGTTTTTTCAAAAGGCTTACGAACTCGCGTGGCGTGAACTTAACTTTCGGGAAGGCCAGCAACAAATCGATTATCTCACGACCCCAAAGAAATTTTGTCAGTTCACCGTTCACGCCGGGTGCGACATGCCGATTCAGTTCGCCATCACCGGAGCGCTCTGCCATCGCCGAGAGAAATGTGTGCGAAATGCGCGTGATTTCAAATCGAGTCAGCAGCGCGTCCCGCAATGGAATCTCACCTTCGCCGTCGACCGTGACCTGTTCTTCGCCGGAGCAACCGAGGGTCGCGAGCATTTCTGAAACGAGCGTGAGGCAATTCGACGGGAACACTCCAAGAGCATCACCAACCTCATAAGGCAGGCGACTGCCGTCAACCGCAATTTCAAAATGCCGGGTGTCCTTCGCAGATCCTGCGCCATTCAGCGTTCGATTAACCACAAGTTCGGCTGGGAACGGGTTGAAACGTGAATGAGCCGACGCGGTCGCGGCGCCCTGCAACGCAATTGGCATTCCCGTTGATGAGGACGAGGCCGGCGCAGGAGGGGCTATTTCTGAAATATTGGAATTCGAAAATGCGCTGAGAGATGCGTCCAGCCATTTCGCAAACAACTCATCGAAATCCACGTCGCAATCTGCGCGGGCATGAACGCGCTTCGCACCGAGCGACTCGAATCGCGCATCCAGTTCTTTGCCGAAGCCGCAGAATTTCGGGTAATTGGAATCGCCAAGCGCGCAAATGGAAAATCGGGTCTGTTCCAAGCGGGGCGCGGAATCGCTCCTCAGAAGATCCCAGAAAGCTTTCGCGTTATCTGGTGGCTCGCCATCACCGAACGTGCTCGTGACGACAAGCAGACATCCTTCCGACCCGAGTTGGGCTGCCGGATATTTGTTCAAATCGTGGACGGTCGCTGCGAAACCGCGTTTGCCCGCTTCTTTGGCGATTCGTCTGGCCAAATTTTCCGCGTTACCCGTCTGCGAACCGTAGAGAATTGAAACCGGCAGCAGTGGCGGAGCAGATACTGCTGCGGCGGCGATTGGCGCCGGCGGCGCGGGAGCGCGAGAGAGCAGTCCGGCAAGAAAACCGTTCAGGTACGCGCGCTGTTCAGGTGTGAACGGCGCGCTGGTGGGCAGGATGGGAATAAAATCGTTCGTCGGCGTCATGCAGACTTGATTCACTCACTGAACATTTCCTGCAGTTGCTTCACTTCATGCCGTCGCGTGAAGCTGGCAAAGGTTTCGTTTGGACTGCGGCTGGCAAGGTAAACCTTGAGGACGCGCTCCAACAATTTCGGCAGCTCGGAAAAGGAAATTCCTTTGAAGACTTCCCGTCCGATGGTGGCGTCGCTCCCGAACCCACCGCCGAAAACGACGTTGTAGCCTTCCACGGACGCGCCGCCCGCGCTCACCTTCACACCCTGAAGGCCGATGTCACCAATGTAATGCTGCGCGCACGAGTTCGGGCAGCCCGTCAGGTGAATGTTGATCAGCTGATCGAGCTGCACGCGCTTGCCCAGGTAATCCGCGAGCGCCAGCGCCTGACCTTTTGTGTCCGTTGCCGACCACTTGCAGCCGGTGTTACCGGTGCATGCGACTAAACCGCCCGCGATATTCGTCGCTTCGTAATGGAAACCCATGCGCACGAGCTGGCGCTTGATTGTGTCCACGAACGCGTCCGGAACGTCGGGAATCAAAAGATTTTGCCACGGCGTCAGGCGCAATTGGCCGGACCCATAGTTGGCGGAAATATCGGAGATGCGTCGCATCTGCCGGCTGGTCATCACTCCGACGGGAACGACCACGCCAACGTAGTTTTTGCCCTTCTGCTTTTGCCGATAAATGCCGATGTGCCCGTGCCGCAGCGAGGGCGGGCGGGTGACGCTCTCCGAAAGGGGAAACTTAATGAGCGGAAAACCCAACTTCTTTTGCGTCTCTTTCAGAAATTTCTCCACGCCCCATTTGTCAATCAGATATTTCAGCCGGGCTTTCTTCCGGTCTGTACGATCACCATTTTCGATGAACACACGGATCATTGCGACCGCAACCGCAACCACCTCCGATGGCTTGATCAGAATGCCGGCATCGCTCGCGAACTGTTTGTGGCCGGTGATTCCGGCAAGACCGACTCTGAAATAAGTCCCCGGTTCCGTGGCCACGGGCGAATCGTCTTTGAGCGATTTTCCTGTCAAAGCGGGCCTGGAGGTGCTCGTCACCTTGACCGCCACGAAACCGAGGTCATTCGTCTCCGCGACCACGTCCACCGAGCCGCCGCCGTCGAATGCGACGTTGAACTTGCGCGGCAGCCCATAGAGATCGCGATGGTTGAGAATGTAATGATGCAGCGCGTGGGCGAAGGGCCGGGCGTCAACCAACTCCTGTGGATCGATGCCTGCCGTCGGCGACGCGGTGATGTTTCGCACATTATCAACGCCGCTGCCGCGGGAAGTCAGTCCGAGGGATTGCAACCGCGTCAGCACATTCACCATGTTGCGCGACGCGATTTCGCGAATCTGGATGTTGGCGCGCGTGGTAATCGTGGCTTTGCCGTTCCCAAAGTCGTCCGCGATGTCGGCCAGACCACGCAGTTGCAGCGCAGTCAATTCGCCGGCCGGAATGCGGCAACGCAGCATGAGACTGTTCTGCGCGGGCGCGACGTAAAACATGCCGAAGTTCCGAAAACGGAAAGTATCCTCTTCATTCGGGAATTTGTCTGATTCCGCGTGTGCCAGGATGCGATCCCAGCAATCAAGCGGGTGCTCCTCGTGCTTCCAGCGCTCCTGCTTCGTCACATCCGCGAGCGGCGTGCCGCAGATCGTTTCTTCGCCCGGCTCGGCCCGGTTCGTTCCCACGGCTGCGCCTAAAGCGTCGGCATTGCGCTGCGAGAGTGCAGCCATGAATCCAGCGAGATACTCCTTCTGTTCTGGCGTGAATACGCCAGTTGCGGACGTCTCTGCAGTTGGAACTTCCATGCGATTTATGAGCAGACTATCTTTCGATTCGAATCCAGTCTTGTCCCGTTACGCGCCCGCCGGTTCACCGGCGCTCACGATGGGAGCGGGCGCTGCCGCTCCTGCAATCGTCGGCTTGGTTTCGGCCGCGGGACGATAGGTCCAATAGAGAAAGAGTCCTGTGAAGAACAGACCGCCCACCAGATTTCCGAGCGTGACCGGAATCTGGTTCCAGAGCCACCAGTCGAGCATCCCAACCTTCGCGCCCAGCATCATTCCTGTCGGGATGACAAACATGTTCACGACCGAGTGTTCGAAGCCCTGCGCGAAGAACGTGAGAATCGGCAGCCAGGCAGCGGCGATTTTTCCAAGAGTCGAATGCGACGTCATTGCCATCACGACGCCGAAGCAAACCATCCAATTGCAGAGAATCGCTTTCACAAACACGGTGACCATTCCGGCGAATCCGTGCGCGGCGTAGCCCGTCGTCTTTGCTTCGGTAATGGAGACAATTTTGGCCGCAATTCCCGCAGGTGCATCAGCGCCGGCATTGGTGAGGACAACCCAGAGCAATATACCGTAGCCGACGCTGCCGATGAGATTGCCAAGGAAGACCCAGGCGAGGTTGCTCACGACCTGCGCAAACGAGCGTTCACCGGTTACTCCCGCAAGCGGCACGAGCGCGAAGCTGCCGGTGACGAGTTCGAGGCCGAGCAAAACGATGATGACGAATCCAACTGGAAAGATCATCGCTCCGGCGAGCGGCACGTTCGTCTGTGCGGCGGCTGTTATAGCCAGGCTGGTGGAAATGCCGAGCAACGCGCCTGAGAGAATGCCGCGAATCAGCAAATCTCTCACAGGCAGTCCGGCTTTCGTATTTCCGGCCGCCAGCATTGTTTTCACAACTTCCGAGGGTTTGATGTAGTCCATAGGTTTGTTCGGTTGTTTTCCTGCTGAGAGGACCTTAGCGACAGCCGTGCCAGCGCCAGAACATGCCCCAATGAATGGTTCGCTAAAATTACATCGAAATAATGAATCCGACTCATACGTCAGCGCATTGCGCGATGAATGACTTTTCGGCAAGCCGAATGAAAGAAGTTACGACCAAAGAAATCGACCGGAGAATCCGCCGGCATTTGGTTGATGCACTCGGCACGAGCGACCCCAGGCTGTTGTCATTTGAACAGGCTGGCCAAAAGGCGGTGTTCAACGAAGACCACTTCTGTATTCTGTGAAATCGCCGGGAGTTATTTGCATTATGGAAGGATTCCTTTTCGAACTCGGAAACGCCGTTCGCGACAACACCCTCGCCCAAAGCTGCCCCCTTATTCAAGGGTCGCCTTGTCCACTCCCATTCTCCGTCCTAGGCCGCCAGCAAATACAACAACGGTCAGAGTCATAAACGGCCTTCAAGCCTGAACTTCTTCTCAACGACCGGCACGCCGTAACTCGCAGTTGTGTGCGACGCGATCGATTTTTTCGAGACGCACGGCGCTGAATTTCAGTTCCGGTTCGTGGGATATCGGGTCGGTCGCGCTTTGCACGACGGCATTCACGCAACCTTCTTCATCGTGAGACTGGCCCCAATGGAATGGCATAAACAGCATGCCGCGCTGGACGTCTGCATCAAGTTTCAGCATCGTTCGCGTGAAACCGCGGCGAGAGATCAATTGCACTGCGTCGCCGTCCACGAGATCAAGCCATCGCGCGTCGTCTGGATGCGCTGCGACAAATGGAGCGGGGCTGGCTTTGTTCAATCTGGCCACGTGACCGGTTTTCGTGCGTGTATGCCAGTGGTTTGCAAGGCGACCGGTGTTTAGCACGAATGGGAATTCGCTGTTGGTTTCCTCGCCGGGAGGAACGTAATCCACGGCATGGAAGACGGCCTTGCCGTTCAATGTCGGAAAGATCCTGTTGCGATAGCGTCGGGCGACACCACGGCTCGCACCCGTCGGGCACGGCCATTGGACCGGATGACGTTTCAGCCGGCGATAGCTGATGCCGTTCATTTGAAGGGAATAAACGTCCGCGCAACAGCGTTTGTGTTCTTCAAAGATGTCGCTCGCGCTGGCATAAGAAAACTCTTCTTCTGCGCCCAGCAACGCGGCGAAGCGTGCAGCGATTTCCCAATCCGGCCGCGCCTCGCCTGGCGGCGGCACACAAGGTTGGAGCAGGCTGATGCGCCGTTCGGAATTGGTCATCGTTCCTTCAGCTTCGAGGCTCATGGCTGCGGGCAGAAGCACGTGCGCAAGCTGTGTTGTTTCGGTTGGATGATAACAATCCTGCACGACCAGCAGACGAACCCGGTCGAGAGCGCGGCGAACGCGGTTGACACTTGGCATCGTCACCAGAGGGTTGGTGCCGACGACCCATAGCGCTTTGACCTTTCCACTTTCGAGCGCTTCGAACATTTTCACAGCGTCCAGACCGCGTTCAGGCTGAATCCGCTTCACTGGCACGCCCCAAATGCGCGCGATTTCCTCGCGATGTTGCGTGTTAGTCACGTCGCGATAGCCGGGCAACTGGCCGCAAAGATAACCGACTTCGCGCCCGCCCATGGCATTGGGCTGGCCGGTGAGTGAAAAGGGTCCGCTGCCGGGCCGGCCGATCTTTCCGGACGCGAGATGAAGATTGATGAGCGCAAGATTTTTCGCGACGCCGCTGGTGCTTTGGTTCACGCCCATTGTCCACAAGCTCAAAGCCTCGGAGGATTGACCAAACCAGAATGCGGCACGATGAATTTCCTTTTCTTCAACGCCGCAGATTTTGGCCGCACGCATCGGCGACCATGCCTCGGCCATTTCATAAACGGATTCCCAATTTTCCGTGTGCGCGCGAATGAAACGCCTGTTGATCCAGCCTTGCGAAATCATCACGTGCAACATCGCGTTGAGCAGGGGGATATCCGTGCCGGGTTTGATAGCCAGATGAAGATGCGCGCCTTCCACCGTCGCGGTGCGGCGGGGATCTACAACGATGACGCGAACGCGTTTGCGCGCGGCGCGGCGCTTCACCCGCTGCCAAAGAACGGGATGACATTCCGCCATGTTCGCCCCGACAATGAAAAAACAATCGGCGTGGTCAATGTCCTCGTAACACGTGGGCGGGCCGTCGCTGCCGAACGCGAGCTTGTAGGCGCTCGCCGCGCTGGCCATGCAGAGACGCGAATTCGCATCGACATTGTTCGTTCCGATGACGCCTTTTGCGAGTTTGTTAAATGCGTATTGCGCTTCGGTCGTGAGCTGACCGGAAATGTAAAACGCCACCGCGTCGCGCCCGTGCTCGCGGATGATCTTCTGGAACTCCTGCGCCACGTGCGCCAGAGCTGCGTCGAGACTCGCCGGCTGAAACGTCTCGGCGCGGTTGGAACGGACTTGCGCGGTCGTCAGGCGATTCGGCGTATTGACGATTTCGCCGATCTGCGCGCCCTTCGGACAAATGCCTCCGAGGGACGATGGATGTGTCTTGTCCCCGCGCACCTCCGCGATTTTTCCTGCGCGGACCGTAACGCTCAATCCGCAGCCAACACCGCAATAGGGACAAATCGTTTTGATGACGGCGTCCATTCGATCGTGGTTCGCAGCGCGGTCAGAAGTTGAATTCGATCTGGGCCCAGAATTTCTGCAAATCGAAAGCCACCGGAGCCGCTTTGCCGTCGTAGTAGGCGTATTTCACCAGTGCGGTCCAGTACTTGCCGAATTTTTTGGAGGCGATGATGTCGATTTCCTGGCCGAAATCCGCGCCGCCGAAATCCGCGTCAAATTTGTGATAAACGAGGCGCAACGGAATTCGCTCCGGCAAGGTCACCTGCACGAAGGCGTAAATGTCGTCGAGACCATCGTTCGGCGTGGTTAGAAACGCGTCGGCCCAGCCGTTGAAAGCGTGGAGCGTCGCCAGTGGTGTACGGAAGCTCGCGCGTCCGCCGCCCGCGCCGGAATTCGCGCCGCTGCCCAGAACCTCATAACCCGCGCCAAACGCGAACGGCTTTACGTTGCCGGAGATTTCCAAGTTGTAGTAAGGCGCTTCGTAATTGAGTGTGCTGTCCGCATAATCCGTTTGCCACGCGAATTCACCCCGATAACCGAGGGACAGCTTCTCCGTTACCGGCGCGCTGCCGGCGAGATAACCACCATAGGTGGCGCTGGAATTGTTAAATCGCGCCGCTGTTCCGTTGTTCAAATCAAGGTCGAGCAAGTACGTGTAGCCAACGAACCGCACGAATTGGCAGGGCTGGTAGGAAATGTTGATCAGGTGCGAGCTGGATTGAAAATCGTGATTCGCGCTCGCTGCTGGTAATCCGGAAACGTCGCCAAAAACGCGGTGCACATCCCAAATATAACCGTAGAATAGGCTGAGGTCCTTTACGGGCTTGAACTCAACCGTTGCCGCGTCAAACGTCTGCATGTTCTGACGCCACCCTACGTCGCCGATGAATCGATGGTTATCAAGCACGACGCGTTCGCGTCCGCCTTTGATCGTGAGCATGTTGGTGTAGGAGTAACTGAGCCAGCCTTGATTTAACTCGGTCGTCGGAGGATCGGCGACGACCGGCTTGTAATTTTTATTATTGGAGCCGGCGGCGTTGAAATTTCCTTCCGGTCCAACGACTCGCACGTCTTCGCCTTCGATCATTCCCTGAAAGCCGTAGAGCGGCGCAGAAGTGAAACCAAAGCGCGTGCGCAACGTCATCGCGTGCGAGTCGTCTGTAATGGTGGGCACTCCATTCTGGTCGGCAAATTCATAACGAAGTCGCGCGTTGAGATTGAACTTTCCCTTCGCAATTGCATCCGGAAGCTTGTGATTGAAAAACTTTTGAAAGGCGTTCGGCTCTGGAGCAGGCTGGGCTGTCGGCGTCGCGGTTGTTGCGGCCGGAGGCGGTGCGGGCGGCTGGCCGGTTCCAGGTTGAGTGAATGGTTTTTCTTGGGCGAAGACTGACGCGGTGATGGCCAGAACTGTCGCGCTGCCGGTCAGGATGCCTTTATGGTGGTTCTGATTTCTTTTCATGTTGTTGTAGGGCATTTATTGAAATGCAAATCGTTCATGGTCCCGGATTCATGCTGAAGCATTTCAGCCAGAAACTTTTTTTGGTGCGCGCGTTCTTCGAGAAAGGTGATAAGATGTTCGCGGCACCGGTAATACTCGACATCCTCCAGCAGCGCGGTGCGATTGCGCGGGCGCGGAAATTTGACTTCGAGGATGTCGCCGACCTCGGCAGCCGGGCCGTTGGTCATCATCACGACACGGTCGGAAAGAAAAATCGCCTCGTCAACGTCGTGCGTGACCATGAGCGCGGTGAGTTGCGTGCGTTGCCAGACTTCAAGAAGGACTTGCTGGAGTTCGAGCCGGGTCAGCGCGTCGAACATGCCAAACGGTTCGTCGAGCAGCAGCATCTTGGGCTTGAGCGCGAAGGCGCGGGCGATGCCGACGCGTTGTCTCATGCCCTGCGAAAGTTCGCGCGAGCGTTTGTGCATGGAATCGCCGAGGCCGACGACGGTGAGATAATATTCAGCGATCTCGCGGCGCTCGGCTTTGCTGGCAGTGTAGAAAACCTGATCCACGCCGAGCATGACGTTCTCGAACGCGGTGAGCCACGGCAGCAAACACGGCGATTGAAAAACGATTCCGCGATCCGGTCCTGGTCCGCTGAGTTCTTTGCCGGCCAAAATAATTCCGCCGCCGCTGATGTCGTTCAACCCGGCGAGCATCGAGAGCACAGTGGACTTTCCGCAACCGGAATGGCCGATGAGCGTGACGAATTCACCTCTTTTTAATGCGCAGGTTGAAATCCTTTACGATCACAGCCGGGCCTTTGGACGTGGCGTAAATTTTCGTCAGATTCGAGAGTTCGACGTAATCGCTCATGCGACCCCCACGGTTTCTTGTCTTTCCTCGTTTCGGCGCCGTGCGCGACCGCGTCCTCGCCATTGTGCGTGGGCCATTCAAATCTTCCGGTTCGATGTCGGGCAAAATGAGTTTCCGGGCAACAGACGCCTTATGTCGTCCGCCGCTGCCTAGCAAATAAGCAATCACTTCCTTGCGAATTTCTTTGAAGTGCGGATCGTGATTCAAAGCTTTGCGATCGCGCGGGCGTTCGAGTTCCACCTTCACGGACGGCCCGAGCGTCGCGTCCGGCCCGGCGCTCAAGGGAATGATTCGATCCGCAAGCAGAATTCCTTCGTCCACATCGTTCGTGATGAGAACAACGGTCTTGCGGTCGGCTTCCCAGATACGCTCGATTTCATCTTGCAACGTGGCGCGCGTGAGGGCGTCGAGAGCGGAAAGCGGCTCATCAAGCAAAAGGATGCGCGGATTCACCGCGAGCGCGCGGGCGACGCTAACGCGCTGTCTCATGCCGCCGGAAAGTTCGCGCGGCTTTTTGTCGCGCGCGGGAGTGAGATTCACCATCGCAATGTATTTCTCGATGTGCTCGCAGCGTTTCTCGCCTGGCCAATCGGGAAAGACCTCATCCACAGCCAGCGCGATGTTTTCGTGAACGCTCAACCACGGCAGCAGCGAATAATTTTGGAAAACGATGGCGCGGTCAGGACCGGGTTCGGTGACTTCCTCGCCGCGCAATTTGACTGAGCCTTCGTCAGGCCGAACCAAACCGGCCATCATCGAGACGAGCGTGGTTTTTCCAGAACCTGAGTAACCGACGATTGCCACGAACTCGCCTTCGCTGATGTCGAGGTTGATGTCGCGCAGCACCTTTGAGCGTTTGGCTCCGCAGCCGTAGCCTTTGCTGACGGTATTAAGTTCGAGGAAAGCCATAGGTCAGCGAATGACGCCGGCATCAAAGCTCACCGCGCGTTGGAGAATCATCATGACCCGGTCGAGCATAAAGCCGATGAAACCGATGGTGAAGACGGCGACCATGATTTGTGCGAGGGTCTGGCTGCTGCCGTTCTGGAACATGTCCCAGACGAATTTTCCAAGGCCCGGATTTTGCGCGAGCATCTCGGCGGCGATGAGCACCATCCAACCGACGCCGAGCGAGAGGCGCAGGCCGGTAAAGATCAACGGAAGCGACGAAGGGATGACGATCTTGCGAACCTTCTTCCACCAGCCGAGTTTCAGGACGCGCGCGACGTTCAGGTAATCGTTGTCAATCGAAGCCACGCCGAGCGACGTGTTGATGAGTGCTGGCCAGAGCGAGCACAGCGCGACCGTGAACGCCGAGCTTATGAACGATTTCTCGAACATCGGCTCCTTCGGATTGTAGAGCGCGCTGACCATGATCATCACGATGGGCAGCCACGCGAGCGGCGACACGGGCTTGAACACCTGGATGAATGGATTCATCGCCGTGTTGAAAGCTTTGCTCAGGCCGCACAGAATTCCCAGCGGCACGGCAATCAACGCAGCGATGAGAAATCCGGTGAAGACCGTCTTAAGACTCGTGAAGATTTGGTCAATGTAAGTCGGTTGGCCGGCGTATTTGCGCTCCTTCCACTCGCCGCCCGGATTGCCGGCGAGGAATTCTTTTTTGCGTTCGGCCTGGCGTTTGTAGAACTCGGTTTCCTTGGCGCGTTCGGCGACGTGATTGGCCCAGAGATTTTTCGCCTCGGTCCAAACCGCGACCGGTCCGGGCAACGAACCGAAGCTGACTTTCACATTCGCCGCGACGCACGACCATGCGCCGAGAAAAATCAGAATGGCAAGAATCGGCACGCCGATGTTCAACAGGATTTGCCGGATCTGCTCATTCGGATTTTCACGCTTGGCAAGTCGAAGGAACGGCACGGCCCAATTGAGACCAATGTTTTCGCAGGATTTAATCAACGCGCTCATCTAAGTTAGTCCTTCAATCCAATCGGAAATTTCTTCAGATACTCGTTTGGCTTCTTGCCGTCGTATTCAATGCCGTCAATGAATTTGTCGGTCGGCGCGCGATAGCCGTCGGTTTTCGGCACGTCATCTTCCTTGAGCTTGCCTTCTTTGATGAGCGCATGCGCCGGCCCTCATGTAAATTTCCGGCTTGTAAACATCCGCCGCGGTTTTCGCATACCACTCATCGGATTTTGCCTCGCTGATTTGTCCCCAGCGGCGCATCTGCGTGAGATACCAAACTGCGTCGCTGTAATACGGATACGTCGCGTAGTAGCGGAAGAAGACGTTGAAGTCCGGTAATGGGCGCTTGTCGCCTTTGTAGTATTCCCAAGTGCCCGTCATGCTGTTGGCGATAATTTGTTTGTCCGCGCCGACATATTCGGGTTTGGAAAGAATCGCGCAGGCTTTGACGCGATTTTCGGGCGAGGCATCAAGCCATTTGCCAGCACGAATCAACGCTTTCGTGATCGCGATGAGCGTGTTCGGATTTTTTTCCGCGAACGCCGCCGTCACGCCGAAAACTTTTTCGGGATTGTCCTTCCAGATCTCGTAATCCGTGATGGCCGCGACGCCAATGCCCTTGATGACGGCCTGCTGATTCCACGGTTCACCGACGCAATAACCTTGAATCGTTCCCTGCGCAAGCGTCGCGGGCATTTGCGGCGGCGGTGTGACGGAGATCAAAACATCGGCGTCCTTCGTGCCTGTCGTATCCGTTGCCGTGTAGTAACCTGGAGAAATTCCGCCCGCAGCGAGCCAATAACGCAACTCGTAGTTGTGCGTCGAAACTGGGAACACCATGCCCATCTTCATCGGCGTTCCTTCGCCTTTCATTTTCATCACGACGGGCTTGAGAAGGTCAGCCTTGAGCGGACGTTCGATGGGTCTTTCTTGAGCGACGGATTCATCTCCTTCATCTGCTCCCAAATCGAGTTGGCGAGCGTGATACCATTGCCATTCAAATCCATGCTGAACGGCGTGATGATGTGCGCCTTTGTGCCGAACCCAATCGTCGCAGCGATCGGTTGTCCTGCGAGCATGTGCGCGCCGTCCAGTTCGCCGCTGATGACACGATCGAGCAGAATCTTCCAATTCGACTGCGCTTCGACCGTGACATAAAGCCCTTCGTCCTCGAAGAAGTTCATTTCCTTTGCGATGATGATCGGAACGCAGTCGGTCAATTTGATGAAGCCGAATTTGAGGTCGGTTTTCTCCAGCTTTTCCGCGGCGCAAACCGAAGTGGTTTGCAACGCGTCGAACGCCACCACGCAAAGGGTGATTGCGGCAGCGCGCACAAGAAATGCGCAGCCTATGATTTCAGATGGCAAGAAGCTGCTTTTCTGGTTGGTCTTCATATTTTGGCTGAGGGGAGATGGAAGCCTTCAAACGCGAGGCTTTTTCAAAAATGTCCGCCCGGAAGATTCTTCGGCCGAGCGTGAAATTGAGAGCGGACGGTTCGAGACAGTGGCCGCTGGCGCGAATAAGTTGCAGCACCCACGCGGCCTTCTCGCTGGAAGGCTCGTTCGCGTCGTGCCCATGAAATACGCTGAAATCGCGGATGTTCTTGATTCGGTTCTGGCCGAAATCAAATTCGCCGCTGAAACCCCGGCGCAGCGCGGCGGGCGGAGCGTTCACATATGTGGACCGCGCGAGAACGGCGACGAGTTCATCGCGATTTTCCGGCGCCTCGCAGAATTCGCATGCTTCCAGCAGTGCGGCGACGAGCGCGATATGCTGCTCTGGACGGTTTTCCGCGAAATCGCGGCGGACCATCAAAACTTTTTCGGGATGGCCGCTCGCGAGTTCCGCACTGGTCGTCACGCACCAACCGGTGCGCGCCTGAACGGCGACGGAATTCCACGGTTCTCCGACACAAAAGCCGTCAAGATGTCCGGCCTTGAGGTTGGCGACCATTTGCGGCGGCGGCACGACAACGATGCGCACATCACGGTCGGGATAGATGCCCGCGGCCATCAGCCATTGGCGGAGAAGAAAGTGGTGCGAGGAAAACTGGGAAACGACCCCGAAGGTGACCGTACTGTGGTGCCGCAGCCGCGCCACTTCCTTGCGCAATGACGTGCCGTCGCGGACGCCCGCGCGCCAGAGTTCGTTGGAGAGAGTGATGGCATTGCCATGCAAATTCAGAATCAGCGCAGTCAGGCAATCACAGTTGATCGAGCCCAGACCGAGCGTGGCCGCGACCGGCATTGCGGCGAGCGCGTGAGCGGCTTCAAGTTCTCCATGAATGATTTTGTCGCGTACCGTCGCCCAGCCGAGTTCGCGATGGAGCGTCACGCGAAGGCCATATTTGCGAAACAGACCGCGTTCGTGAGCCATCACGAGCGGCGCGCAATCCGCGAGTGGAACAAAACCCAAACGGAGAGTTCTTCCCAGGGCGCCCGTCTTTGCGATTGAGGATTTGCAGATCACGTCGAATGTTTTCAGCTCTTGAGCGGCGCGTGTGCCAATCAATCGGTCGTGGCGTGATGATTGCTTCGCTTTATTTCAATTGAAACGATGAGTCGATTTCATGCATGAACGTTCTGCTCGATAGCCGGCAAGTGCGCGCGTTTTGCGTGCTGGCGCGCACCGGCAGCTTCACTCAGACCGCGCGCGAGTTGCATCTCACGCAATCGGGGATCAGCCACTCGATGAAGGCGCTGGAGCGTGATGTAGGCTGTCGTCTTTTGGACAGGCTGGGCAAAAAGGTCGTGCTCACGCAGGCAGGCGAGCAGCTTCTGCATCACGCGGAGAAAATCCTGGAAGAAATGCGCGATGCGCGGGAATCGCTCACGCATCTCGGCAAATGGGGACGGGGACGCTTGCGGCTCGGCGCGAGCACGACAGCATGCCAGCATCTGATTCCCCCGGTGTTGCGTGAGTTCAAGGAAAGTTTTCCCGATCACGCAATCACAATCGAGCCGGGCGACACCCAGGAACTCGTCTCGGCGTTGCTGCGGCACAAAATCGACCTGGCGCTTTCACTGGAACCGGAGAAGGAGCCGCAGTTGGAATTTCATCCGCTATTCACGGACGAACTGCAATTCATCGTAAGCGCCTTGCACCCGTGGGCGAAAGCCCGACGCTCCGAACGTGGTGAAATCCCGAAGCAGAATTACATTCTATACAACAAGCGGAGCATCACGTTTCGCATCGTGGAGAATTATTTTCGCCACGAGCAAATGGTGCTGAACACAGTGATCGAACTCGGCAGCATGGAGGCGATTAAGGAACTCGTAAAGCTCGGGGTCGGCGTCAGCATTCTCGCGCCGTGGATTGCCCGGAAGGAAATTGAGGAAGGCTCGCTCGTCGCGTTGCCGCTGGGCCGCCGCAAACTGGAGCGGCGCTGGGGCATTTTGCACTGGCGGAGCAAGCGATTGAATCTGGCGGAGGAAACGTTTTTTGGATTGTGCGAAGCGGCATGCGCGTCAATTGTCGGGTATCGAAACGGGAACGCCAGTCTGGTTGATTAGCTCATCAGACCAGCATTTCACGCTGCTTTTTGAAGAACTCAGTCGCGCCGCTGGCCTGCGCCGCACGCACCTGCCTCAACCCGGATTGAATGTAGTTTAATAACGCCACCCAAACGACAAAACCGAGCGTGATGTATTTGAGGTGAAGCGGAAGACGGAGCGGCGAATCCCAAATCGTGTGCATTGCTACGGCGACACCGAAGGCGCGGAGAAAGCGCGCGTCTTGCAGCATTGTCCACTCGAATTTCTGATCGCCACGCACGATTCGGCCGCCAAGATGACCGAGGAAATTCGCGAAACCGCCCGCGTTGTTCTCCGCTCGCGCGATTTGCCAAAGCGAACGGCCAATGCGCAATTGTTCACCGGGTTTGAGATTGCCTTGAAGGCGCGGCTGCCCGTCCACAAAGACTTGTGCGTTGGCCTGGGCCTCGAACGTGGGTGCTCCGTTCTGAAGGCGCAGTGTGACGTGGCGTTCAACAACGTCGGGATCGTCACTGATGGCGGAACAGGAGCTTGCGCGGCCAATGGTTGCCGCTGTGTCGGTGAGCGCAAGCCTGAACCCGAAATGCAAACAACAGCACGGATGCAACTGGAGCGGCGGTGGTCATCGGCTTCCGATTTTGCCACGAGTCTCGTCGGCGTCAATGGGTGAAGTTTACATTCAGGTTCGTGCCTTCTGTTTCGCCCTGCTTTTCCTTTGGGCAATTCCTCACGAGCAGATTATGCTGACTGCATGTCAGGCGACGACCTGTTTGCCGACGGCCAGCAACTCGCGACCGCGCCGCAATCCTCCGAAAAGGAGCGCCCACTGCTTCGCCCGCAACCGCTCGCGGCGCGAATGCGGCCGCGCGATTTGAGCGAGTTCGCCGGGCAGACGCACATTCTCGGCCCGGGCCAGTTGCTCCGCCGCGCCATCGAAGCCGATCGCATCCAGTCGTTGATCTTCTACGGCCCGCCCGGCACAGGCAAAACGTCGCTGGCGCAAATCATCGCGCGCCAGACGAAAAGCAAGTTCGAGCGATTGAGCGGGGTGGAATCCAATGTGGCGGACATGCGGCGCGTGCTTTCCGCCGCGGCGAATCGTCTGGAAAACAAAGGGCAAGCGACGATTCTGTTCATTGACGAGATTCACCGCTTCAACAAAGCGCAGCAGGACGTGCTGTTGCCGGACGTCGAGAGCGGCGTCGTCCAATTGATTGGTGCGACGACGCACAACCCGTTTTTCTTCGTCAATTCGCCGCTGGTGTCGCGCTCGCAAATTTTTGAGCTGCGACCGCTGACGGAAGAGGATTTGTATTCGCTTCTGCAACGAGCGTTGGCCGATCAGGAACGCGGCCTGGGTTACATGAAAATCCAAGTCGGCGAACTCGCGCTCCGTCATCTTGCGAAGCTCGCGGACGGCGACGCACGCAAAGCGCTCAACTCACTGGAAATCGCCGCGCTCACCACCGCGCCCGAAAAGGACGGCGCCATTCACGTCACGCTCGAAGTGGTGGAGCAAAGCATCCAAAAGAAAGCGGTGGTGTATGACGACGAAGACGCGCATTACGACACGATCTCGGCGTTCATCAAATCCATGCGTGGCAGCGATCCGGACGCGGCGTTTTACTGGCTCGCGAAGATGATTCACGCCGGCGAAGACCCGCGGTTCATCGCGCGCCGAATCGTCATTTGCGCGGCAGAAGATGTCGGACTGGCAGACCCGATTGCGCTCGTGCTGGCAACGTCCGCGTTGGAGGCGGCGGAATTTGTCGGCTGGCCGGAGGCACAAATTCCACTGGCGGAGGCGACGATTTACATCGCGACCGCGCACAAGAGCAACAGCGCCGTAATGGGCATCGCTGCTGCGTTGGAAGATGTGAAGTCAGGCCGGACGCTGGCCGTCCCGGAGCACCTGCGCGACGCGAGCTACAAAAGCGCGAAGAGGCTCGGCCATGGCGTTGGCTACGATTACGCGCACGACCATCCGGAACATTTCGTTGCGCAGGATTATCTCGGCGCGCACAAGCGTTATTACGAGCCGACCGAGCAAGGCGCAGAAAAGAAAATCAAGGAGCGAGTCGAAAATTGGCGGAAACAGTTTGATGAATTCAGATTGCGAAAAGTTTCCGATGCCAAATCCGAACAGCAGAAATGAAAAGACGTGACATCGTTTTCATTGGGCTGGGAGCTGTCTTGATTGCGCTTCTGGCTCTTGGAACCGTGAAATCCGGACAATGCAGCACGGCCAGTCTGTGAATTGTGGGAATGACATGCATCAATTGGTTTAGTCGCCAGAATCTGGGCTGACGATAACAACGATTTTCTACCAATGGATTTCCTTTCGATGTCGAACGAGTTGGCTACACCGAAGATTCTCATTTGCCCGAGCGATCGCTCGCGACGTGCTGCCTTGGATTGGTCTTCGTTCGGGCCATCAAACTGCAGCTATCAAATTTTGACACCCGGAGTTCCCTGGAACGACACGAACGCCTTTTTCCGCTGCGAGATTCATAGGCATCTTGGCTACGCAGATGGCACGGTCTTCGATGGCGTCCGCAGACGGACTAAGATTTTATGGTGACTGCAAACAGGCAAAGCCCACATGAGTAAAAAATTCAAGGTTCTGCTCGAAGGAAAGAATCATCTAGTGCGAAAAAATGAGCAACCGTTGCGAAAATGGGGTTTCTTCACAACTGTCTTTGTTGAGGCATGGAATGAAAAAGAAGCGGAAACAATTGCCGTCGAGCTTTTGAGAAAAGACCCGAAGCTGCGCAGTCAGATTAATAATGTCGAAAGTGATCCGCCGATAATCGCGGTAGATTCTGTTGAACAAGTTGATTCATTCGAGGGACGCAATCTCCCAAGAACGGAACTCGCCTGGTAGACGAAGAAAGAGAATTTCACATCCAACAGAAGCAAAAGGCGAAGCTGCGCAGAGAAATTCGTACCTTGATTGATGCCTTATCGCCAGGAAATCGCGCCGCATTGTCAGGTCAAGCTCGTTCGATTCTCGAAAATCAGCGCGTCTGGAAAAACGCGCATTCAGTCCTGTTCTATGCTCCTTCGCCCGAAGAATTGGACATTTGGCCGCTGGTTCAGGATTCACTTGCGGCAGGCAAAATTGTCGCACTGCCGCGGTTTGATTCCACCGCAAAGAAATACTCGGCGTTCCAGATTCAAAATTTCACGAGCGACATTCGCGCCGGGCAATTTGGCATTCGCGAGCCCGGCGACCATTGCGCGCCGGTGCCGTTGAACCGGCTGGACTTGATTCTCGTTCCAGGAGTCGCGTTCGATTTGCGCGGGCACCGGCTCGGCCGGGGAAAGGGGTTTTATGACCAACTGCTGGCGCTCGTGCGCGGAACGGCCTGCGGAGTCGCGTTCGATGAACAAATAGTCGAGCAGATTCCGGTCGAGCCGCATGACATTCGATTGAATTGCATCTTGACGCCGACGCGCTGGATCGAGCCATAGCCAGGAGCTGCGCGTGTTCATCCAACCCGAACAAATCAACGAAGAGGAAGCCTTCGCGCTTGCGGGAAAGATTCGTCACGGATTCGGAACGAACTGCAATATTCGGGGCAAATCAGGTCACGGTCATCCGGGAAACACGTTGCATGGAAATCGCGAAGTAACGCTTACCGCAACGAAACCGTAAAACTAGTAATGTTGGCCCTGGTGAAACCCGCCGGGCATGCCGTTTTCCCAACCTTGCGGCTGGTTCCACGGTCGTGACGAAGTGTTTTCAGACTCCGTGGTTGTGCAGCCGGTTGCGACAAACAACAACGAGGCTGTCAGCGTAAGCACAAGAAAGAACGAGCGGACGGGGAACATTTCAGGAGGCGGGATGCGCGGGAATTACTTCGTCACCTTCCATTGGTTCGCCGAGTTTCCACGGACCGGGAATGACGTTGGCAATGCTGCGATCTTTCTGGACATCTGTCACCTTCACCTTGGCGACGAGTTTGCCGTTGCGGCTTACGAGTAACTCGCCATTCTGCAAGACACCCTGGTCTTTGCCGACGTTGATGATGACGAAGTCCCACTTGGGATCGACTACAATGACTTTACCCAGGAGATCTGCAGGAAGAGGAACAACATAGGTAGGATCCCGGTAAGTCGCCAACTCATTTTGAAGGTCGGCGATTTTGCGGGCGAAGACCTTGTTTTCAGCCTTCACATCATCAATCTCTTTGCGCGCGGCTATCAGGTTTTTACTCAGGGCAAGAACTTCTTCGGGCTTGAGGTTGCTGCCCGTATAGCGCGCAAGAAATGCGTTCGTCGCATCGAGAGCAGACCTGGTGCTCGCCAAATCTTCAGCAAGCTGCGTCGCGCGCTTCTCCTGTTCGTTGGCTTTGGTCACTGCCGCGTCGCGCTCAGTCTTGGCTGTGTCGAGGCTCTGTTTGGTTTGCGTCAGTTCGCCTTGCGTCTGTTTCAAATCCCTGTTCGCTTTGGCGAGACTGGACTCGGCGGTGTCCGCGCGCTTGGTTTGCGTATCCAGATTTGTCTGAAGCGTGGTGACCTTCTCCTTGACCCAAACAAAATTTACGACACCGACCGCCAATCCGGCGATGATGGCGAGAATCAAACTGATGCGAATCAACATGGCTTGGTGTTCTTGATTAAAGCAACGCGGGAAAGACTAGTCCCGGAGCCGGAGGGTTGTCAACGCCTTTGAACGCAGCCAAAACCGCGCCCCAGGCATTGATCCGAGTCCGATTTTGCTTATCTTTCGCACGATGAAATATCGTCGTTTCGGGCGCACGGAATTGTCCATGCCAGTTTTCTCCTGTGGCGGGATGCGGTATCAATTCAAGTGGGAGGACGTGAAGCCTAAAGACATTCCGCAAGAGAACCAGGACAATCTCGAAGCGACGATCCACCGCGCGATTGAACTCGGCATCAATCACATCGAAACGGCGCGAGGCTATGGCTCGTCCGAGATGCAATTGGGCAGAGTCCTGCCAACGCTTCCTCGCGACAGGATCATCGTGCAGACAAAGGTCAGCCCGAAAGCCACGGCGAAGGAGTTCGTAAAGACTTTCGAAACGTCGCTGAAATATTTGCAGCTTGAGTATGTGGACTTGCTGGGATTGCACGGCATCAACAATCGCGAACTTCTGGATTGGTCGTTAAAGAAGAACGGTTGCCTGGATGCCGCGCGCCAATTACAGCGGGAGGGGCGCGTGCAATTCGTGGGTTTTTCAACGCACGCGACAACGGACATTATTCTCAGAGCGGTGAACGAAGGTGAATTCGATTACACCAATGTGCACTGGTACTTTGTGAACGATCTGAACTGGCCCGCCATTGAAGCAGCGCGTCGCAAGGACATGGGAGTATTCATCATCAGTCCGAACGACAAGGGCGGGAAACTTTACGAGCCGTCGCGCAAGATGATTGAGCTTTGCGAACCATTGACGCCGATGCAGTTCAATGACCTTTACTGTCTGGCGCGCCCGGAGGTGCACACGTTGAGCATCGGCGCGAGCCGACCTGGAGATTTCGACGAACACATCCGCGCGTTGGACTATTACGACCGCATTGATGAAACCATCTCACCCATCGAAGAGCGGCTGCGGGCGGAGATGCGTCACATGCTGGGAGCGGACTGGTGCGAGCGGTGGTTTGAAGACCTGCCGGATTATCTGGAGGTGCCGGGCCAGATCAACGTTATGGAAATCCTGCGGCTGTGGACCTACGCGAAGCCGCTGGATTTGACCGGCTGGGCGAAGATGCGTTACAACCTGCTGGGCCAGGCGGACCATTGGTTTCCGGGCGAAAACGCGGCGAAGCTCGATTCGCAAAATCTTCGCGAGTCCATAGCCAAAAGTCCGTTTGCAGAAAGAATTCATGCGATTCTGGAGGAAGCGCACCGGACTTATTTTGAAAAGCCGGCAAAGCGGCTAAGTCAGAGCTAGACGCGAGTGTTCCGCCCCCGAATTGGCGGCGAGCGGTCTCAATAGTGTCGCATTAAGACTTTTCTGCTATTGTGTGGACGATGATTGGGTTCAGGTACAGCGCAATCGGGAGCTGCGGCCTCACTTGCCAGTCAAGCAAAGCAGGAGGTTTCTTTCGGCTCTGTGCCAGTCACCGCAAATCTTGCCTCGTAGTCCTGACCGTAACATTGCTGACCGGATGCGCAACGAGTCACAATGCCACCGGTACTTCCCGGCCGAATGCCGGAGCGCGGCACGAACAAACGGACTCAAATGACGGTTGGAAGGATTTTTCGAAGGAAGCTTCCAACTGGCTCGTGGTGTTCCAATATCCCATCGAATTCCTCTTCGAATTTGCGGCCTGGCACTGATCGGAGCAGTTTGTCCTTCAGCGCGTTGACTTGCTGCAAATCTCTGCTCATATTGCGCGCATGGACTCCGATATTTCGCGTCTTCTCGATGAATGGGAATACAAGCCAGGGCAGGTGCTTGTCAGGAAATTCAAGGGTGCGGACGGCAAAGAGAAGATCCAGCTCCGCGTGGATTTGGGCGTGCTCCAGATGAATGCCGAAGGCCGGCCCGACGGCAAGCGGCCGTTCGGCAAAAACTCACTTTTCGATTATTATCAAACCCGGCTTCACAAGCACCTCGCTGCGAATGACGGCAGTGACCAGGGATTCAAACTCAAGCCGGAGGATTGCGCGAAGCTTCAGATCGAAGCGCTGCAATTTCACCATCGCTACATCTGCCTGCTGCAATTGGAGGATTACGCAGGAGTCATCTGGGATGCGGAACGCAATCTCGCTGTCTTCCATTTCGTCGGCAAACACGCCGCATCGGAGGAACTCGCGTGGTCACTTCAGCAGTTTCAGCCGCAACTGCTGATGATTCTTACGCGCGCCCGTGCCATGGAAGCGCTTGCGTCAGACGATCACGCTGGCGCAATCGACCTGGTTGAGCATGGGCTCGAAGAGATTCGTTGCTTTTTTCGTGAACACTCCCGCACCGAGCTATTGGAACAAAGCGGCGAAATTCAATCGCTTGAAAGCTGGCTTGAGGAGTTGAAGGCAAATCGCCCGCTCTCCGCCCGCGAAAAACTCGAACAGGCCCTGAGCGATGCCGTCCAACGCGAGGACTACGAAAAGGCCGCCAAAGTCCGGGACGCGTTGCGGAATATGAAACCGGAGCATTGACCGCATGGCTCCGCACGAACGTCTCGCGGCGGAAATCAAATCCGCCATGCTCTCCAGGGACGCTGACCGGCTTTCCACGCTGCGTTTGCTGAAATCCGCCATTGGCTACGCGCAAATCGAGCGCAAGGCGGAGAACCTTTCGGATGCTGAGTTCGTCGCGGTCGTTCAAAAGGAAGTCAAAAAACGCCGCGATTCCATCGAACAATTTGAGAAAGGCGGTCGGCCGGAACTGGCTGAGAAAGAGAAGAAAGAAATCGGCGTCCTGGAATCTTTTTTGCCGAAGCCCCTTTCGACAGAAGAAGTGGAGCAGTTGGTCAAGGCAACGATTCAGGAACTCGGCGCCACGAGCAAAAAGGACATGGGACCGGTCATCAAGGCCGTTCAGGCGAAGGCTGCGGGGCGGACGGATGGAAAGGCAATCAGCGGCGTGGTCGGCAGACTGCTGCCGTAGCCGGAGCCAGTTGGGCTCATTTCAACGCTGCGGAAAAATTTTGTAGAGCAGGAGATAAATCATCACTCCGGTCACCGAGACGTACATCCACAACGGCCAGGTCCAGCGGGCGATTTTTTTGTGCCGGTCGAACCGCTCGCGCAATGCGCGGCTCAAGGTGATGATGATCATCGGCAGAATCAAAATCGCCAGCGTCAGGTGCGTGAAGAGAATTATCAGGTAAATCGGACGGAACCATTGGGGATTGCGGAAGCGGGTGATGCCGTGAACCGTAAAATGGTAAGTGAGGTAACCGACGAGAAAGAGCATCGAGCAGCACACAGCGGCGATCATGCAGTTGCGATGCGCATTCTTCTTGCCGCGTTTGATGAAATAAAAACCGAACGCCAGCAAATATCCCGCCAAGCCGTTGAGCGTAGCGTTGACGCCGGCAGATCGTGCAGCTCACGGCTCGCGCTCCAGTTCACGAGCCGTGGCGAGGATCTTTTGCTTCTCCTTAGCCCAATCCACCCCTTCGCCGCCGGTCTGAAACACAGCGCGCAGCTTCCGCGCTTGTCCACGACCACGAAAATTGTGCTGTGAACGAATAGATCGTCCGGCGACTCGCGTTGCTCAGGCTTGGTTTCGACCGCGGTGAGCTTCAAGCTGCCGATCGCCAGATCGCCGATTTGTTTTTTCGTTCCGGTGAGAAACATCCAGCGGTTCGTGTCAGCGTCGAATCGTTCCGCATATCTTTTCAAGATGGCCGGCGTGTCGAATTCAGGATCCGTGGTTAATGTCACGAGCCTTGTATGATTTCGCTGCGGTAACGCGTCCTGCAACTCTTTCATCTGCCGGGTCATGCGCAGGCACGGTCCGGGGCACCGCGTGAAAATGATGTCGGCGATCCATGGCCGCCCGTGCAAATCGGCCAGAGTGATTGCGGCACCGTCCGGTTGGTCAGCGTGAATGCGGCCACCGGTCCGAAGACCGGAGGACGCGCTACGGGGCCGATCCGCGCTTTCATTTGCGAGAGCAGAAAGGCCAGAGCGAGCGTCAGGAGAACCAGGAGCAAGCCAAGAGGCATCGTCCAGGGCAGTCTTTCAGTGGCAGGATTCATTTGTTCGAACGCCGGAGAATAGACCATGCACCGCCGGGGATTGCTCAAGAACGTCGGCGCGATGTTACGGCAGCCACGTCGCGAAAGTTGTTCACTGCGCAGCAGCCAGACTCATTCCAGGCTCGCCGGGCCTCCGGTTTCGTGTGCGAAGCAAGCCATTTGTCAAAGGCCTCCTGGCTCTCCACGACCAGGAAGCCCTGCGACATGCTGGAATGGCCGTTGCCGCAAAGCTGCGCGCAGTTGATCTGGTAACGGCCCTCCTTCGTGGGCGTGAAATGGATCGGGATGCGCATGCCGGGAATCGCGTCCTGTGTCACGCGCATGGCGATGATCTTGAACGAATGGATCACGTCCTTGGAACTGATGCAGCATCGATGACCGGCTTGTTCACCACGACGTGGATTTCGTGTCGAGGTCCTGCACGTCGTCTTTGCCGTTCGGGATCGTTCGGATCGACGCCGAAGACATTGGTGCCGATGTACCCAGCGCATGTCCTGTTTGCCGAATACGCCGTCCTTGCCCGGGATAACGGACGTTCCAGTCGAACTGCTGCGCGACGATCTGGATGACGGTGGATTCGTCTCTCGATCGGGAATCTTGTCCGCCGGCCTTGGCCCAGAGCGGCACGGCCACGAAACCGATCAGCAGCACGGCTTCGACGATGGCGACGCGCGACTTCGATGTAATTGGAGGCGTGGTTCGCACGCCGAGGTAGTCGGCCTTGGGATTGCGCGTGCGGTGAAAGCGGAACAGCGCATAGGCAAAGTAGGCCAGCCAGCCGACGAACAGCACGATCATCAGCCAGTGAACGTAGATGATCAGGTTGTCCACGGCTTGGCCATGTTCCGAGGCCAGCACAGGCAATCGCAGAAGTTTGCGCAGATGTCCATGCTTAAGTCTTTTCAGTCGGCATTGTGGTATGGGCGCTGGCAGGCTGTCAATCTCGCCGCCGCGGATCTCTTTCCGATATAAACGAAAAAAGTGGTGATGCCGCCAAGCACGGTCACAACGACGCCGAGCAAGGAGAAGATGCCCCAGTTCATTCCCTTGGCCAGTGGGAATCCGGATTGCCCGTAACAGGCGGCGCAGGCCCGAAGCGGAGCCGGACGCAGCGACAAGCAGGCGAGCAAGCCGCGGCTGAGAGAACTTTCTTATCCGGAATGCGGTTCATAGGTAACTCACATTCTTGATTTCTTCAGAAAATAACGCTCGTAGACGATCAGCCCGACGCCCGCTGCGAGCGAGGCCAAGGCAAAGATCAGGTCGCACGCTCGTCCTCCCGGCGAGAAATATCCTTCAGCAGCCACACGCCGAAACCAAAGCCAGCAGCGCTGGCGGCGGTGATGAAAACGAGATGAAAGGCCTTGAGCGACATGGTCAGTGAGTGATGGTCAGCGGCGGAAAATCGGCAAACGACCAGAGGTCAGGAACATCAGCCCGACGAAGAAGAACGCCGTGAAGGCCAGGATGGCGTAGATCATTTTCCGCTCGGAGATCAGGTGCATGAAATAGCCGGCCACCAGAAACGCCTTGCCGCATGGCGATGAACAGCGCCACGGCAATGTTGATGGCGCGGCTGCGGAAATGGAATGAAGGACGCCCAGACGGTGAATGCCGTGCCGAAGAGCAGCGCGAAGAACACGTAGAGGTAGCGCCGGACGTGATGGCTGAAATGCTCGTCGTGGGAGATGCGCGTCGCTCATAAAATCGTTCATAGTAAGATATAGAGACAGGAAACAGAAAAATCCAGACCAGGTCGACGAAGTGCCAGAACAGGCCGGAGACCTCGATGCGGTTGGTGAACCGCTCCGGGTCGGTCTTCCACATCTTGCTGCCCGGCCCCCAGAGGAAGCCGATGACGATCGCGCCGCCGATGACGTGCAGCGCGTGCAGCCCGGTCAGGGTGAAATAAATCGCCAGGTAAGTGTTGTGCCACGGGCCGTAGTTGCTCCATCTTCGCGATCTGCGCCGCGCGCGATGTTGATTTCTTCGTGGTTGTGCGCGCGCCTTCGCGCGCTTCGTGCAGATCGTAAACGCTCTTCTGCGGTCTCTGCGACATACCGGCCGTGAGATCACCACGTGGTCCGCCTTTGGATCGTTCTCGACCATGATGGCCGTCGGCGATTCGGCCGTCCTTCAAGGTGACTTCGTAATGGGTGAACTTGTCGTGGTACTCGTAGGACTTGATGCCCACGAAAGTCAGGGCGCAGCAAGAGCGTGAAGGCTGGAAGAACTTGAACCGGCCGAACTGGTTCATCTTCAGCGAAGCCCAGGCCATGACCGTCGTGATGCTGGAGGTGATCAGCACCAGCGTGTTGACCGTGCCGATCGGGACGTTCAGCCAGCCGTGCGGCCAGTAGCCCTCCGGCGCGCCGACGCGCAGCAGGATGTAGGACGAGAACAGCGCGCCGAACAGCATCACTTCCGACGCCAGGAACAGCCAGATGCCGACCTTGGCGTTGTAAAGGCCGGTGTCCGGGCGCGGCTTGGACTGTGTAGGGAATGTCCATGAAAATCAGTGCTAGTCGTTTGTCCGGCTCGTTCTGCGGCGTGAAATCCTGTCGCGTGGCCGGGCACGCTGTATTCGTACGGGCCGCGATGCACCTGCGGTGGCTTGGCGAAATTGCCGTGCGGCGGCGGCGTGGGCGTCTGCCATTCCAGCGTGGTGGCCTCCCACGGATTGTCGGACGTCGCCGGTTCTGCCGTTCCTGATGCTCCAGAAGAAATTGATGATGAAAGGAATCTGCGCCAGCGCCAGGCCGACCGCCGCCCAGAGGATGTACGTGTGCAGGTCCATGATCTCGGCGCTCAGGCCGCCGATGCGCGCCCGGCACTTTGCGCCTGCGAATAATTCGCGCCGCCGTCCGCCATGCGCCGCAACATGCCCGCCATGCCCTGCGCGAACATCGGCTGGAAGATCAGGTTCATGAAGATCAACGAGAGCCAGAAATGCACCTTGCCCCAGAACTCATTCATCATCCGCCCGGTCATCTTCGGGAACCAATAATAGATGCCGGCGAACAACGCGAAGATCGTCCCCGGCGCGACGATGTAATGGAAATGCGCGATGACGTAATAGGTGTCGTGCAGGTGGATGTCGCTGTAGTTGAAGCCCAGCGGCAGGCCGGTCAGCCCGCCGATGCCGAACATCGGCAGAAACGCCATCACGAAGAGCATCGGCGTGTTGAAGCGAATCGAGCCGCCCCAGAGCGAAATGAACATGCAGGTCAGGATGATCACCGACGGAATCGAAATGATCATCGTCGTCGTCTGGAAGAAGGTGGCGATCTGCGTGCCCATGCCGGTCAGATACATGTGATGCGCCCAGACGATGAACGAGAGGAAGCCGATCGTCAGCACCGAATAAACCAGCGACTTGTAACCCCAGATCGGCTTGCGGGTGTTGTTGGCGATGATTTCGGCGACGATGCCCATCGCCGGCAGGATCAGCACGTAGACTTCCGGATGCGCCGAGGAACCAGAACAGGTGCTGCCAGAAGCAACGGGCTGCCGCCGCCGCTGACATTCGCCAGCTGCGCCGCCGACCGCCAGGCCGGTCGGCAGGAAGAAACTGGTGTGCGCGACCTTGTCCATCAACTGCATGACGCCGGCGGCTTCCAGCGGCGGAAACGCCAGCAGCAGCAGGAAGGCGGTCACGAACTGCGCCCAGACGAAGAACGGCAGCCGCATCCAGGTCATGCCCGGCGCGCGCAATTGGATGATGGTGGCGATGAAGTTGACCGCGCCCAGCAGCGACGAAGTGATCAGGAACACCATGCCGATGATCCAGAAGGTCTGGCCGTTGCGTCGGAATCGACGTCGCCAGCGGCGAATAGGAAGTCCAGCCCGCCTGCGCCGCGCCGCCGGGAATGAAGAAGCTGACGAACATGATCACGCCGCCGATCACATAGGCCTGGTAGCTCGCCATGTTCACGCGCGGGAACGCCATGTCCGGCGCGCCGATCTGCAGCGGCACGACGTAATTGCCGAACGCGGCGAAGGCCAGCGGCACGATGGCCAGGAAGACCATGATCGTCCCGTGCATCGCGCCGAAGGAATTGTAGAGGTCCGGCGACATCGATGCCCTTGGCCGCCGATCGTTCGCCAGAAGATCGAGCAGCCAGCAGCGGGCCGACGATCGGCACCGGCTGGCCCGGGTGGGCGATCTGCCAGCGCATCATCAGCATCAGGCAGAAGCCGAACAACAGAAAGCACAGCGCGGTGACGCCGTACTGGATGCCGATGACCTTGTGGTCGGTCGAAAAGACGTAGGTGCGCCAGAAGCCCGCGTCCTCGTGATGGGCTTCGTGGACGCCGGCGATGCGGAATTGCGTGTGTGTCGCCTGCATTACGTCAATCGAATTTTAGTTTCATTCGCCATTTTTTGCTCTGCCGACGCGGAAATGCGCCAGTCAACAGTTTTAGGTTTCAGTGTCAAGCGTCAGGTGGTCAACTCCTGCACTCTCGACATGCAACACCTGGCATCATTTCACTTTGTCCAACACCATCACGATCAGCAGCAGCGGCAGATACAGGATCGAAGCATAAAACAGTTGCCGCGCCCGCGGACATCGTCGAGCTGGCGCGAGAACTGAATCGCGAACCAGAGGAACGCCGCGCCAAGCACCAACGCGCCCGCCAGATAAACCGGCCCGGCCAGGTGGAACAGAAACGGACACAAGCTCACCGGCAGCAAGCCCGAGCGTGTGACCGACGGCCTGGCGGCCGGTGCGGTGGCCTTCCGGATCGATCACCGGCAGCATCTTGAACCCGGCCTTCGCGTATTCGTCGCGATACATCCAGGCGATGGCGAAAAAATGCGGCAGTTGCCAGAACGCCAGGATGGCGAACAACGCCCAGCCTTCGCCGCTCGAGTTCGCCGCGCGCCGCCGTCCAGCCCATCAGCGGCGGCAGCGCGCCGGGAATCGCGCCGACGGCCGTGTTCAGCCAGGTCACCCGCTTGAGCGGCGTGTAAATGAACAGATAACTGACCAGCGACACCGCCCCGATCACGCTCGTAGTCAGATTCACTGCCAGAGCGAGGTAAGACCAATCCCGCGCATGCACAAACGCCACCAAAGACCATCACGGTCGCGGGCTGCAATCGGCCGGAAGGCAGCGGACGGTTTCGCGTGCGCCGCATTTTGGCGTCGTATTCGCGCTCGAGCAGTTGGTTCAGCGCCGCAGCGCCGCTTGCCACCAGCGCCGTGCCCAGAACGGTGTGGAGCATCAGCAGATAATCCACCGGCCCGCGCCAGCCGAGATAAAAACCCACCAGCGTCGTCAGCAACACCAGCAACGTCAGCCGCGCCTTGATCAAATCGGCATAAACGGCCAGCCAGCTCTTTTCAGTACTGGATGGAGCCGTGAGCGTTTGCGCGGTTGTTTCGTTCATAGTGATTGTGTTGCGGCTCCGGCCCCAAGCGGGCTTTCTTCATGCGCCGAACACGGCAAAGCGGATGCCTCGTCCAAAACGTGGTGGTGACTCATCGAAACTATACACATTACCGCGCCGACTGCCAGCGAGAGCGCACCTGCCATGACGTGGGCAGTCGCAATGTCAGCCGCTTTGTCCGATAGAATAGTCGCCGCACCCAACCCGATCTGAATCAGAATTAATCCGAGCCAGCTCCATCCCAACCAGCGCACGATGTTTGAACCTTGCCCCGCGATTCTTCCCGTTTTCCAGGCTGTCGTGGCGACACACATCAAAACAAGCACAGCCACGAGCCGGTGCACCATCTGCAATTGAATTTGAAATTCCGTGATCGGGTTGAAGCCGGTGACTTCCATTCGTTGCTGATTGTAAAATGTGACGGCCTCCGGGCTGGTTGCCGGCCAGAGTCTTCCGTAGGCGAGCGGGAAATCAGGGATGGCCAGTCCGGCGTGCTGATGCCGCATGATGGCGCCGAGGATAAGTTGAAAAAGAATCAAAACCGTTGTCGTGATGGCGAGCCGACGCAAAGAACGCGGAATTGAAATTGCCACAGGTGAAACCGGCTGACCGCTGACTACTGACTTCTGATTACTGAATCGCATCCACCACCTGCTCGTGAGCAAAGCGATGACGCAGGTAAGCACGAGGAACACCTGCGCGAGCGTTGCATGGAAGATGCCGATTTGGTCCTTGAAGAGGACGACGCGCAAGCCGCCGAGCAAACCCTGAAGCTGAACGAGCACCAGGGCGAACCAGCCAAGTTGCGGCAACGGGTCTTGCGCAGGCTGATTGCGCACCCAAATCGCCGCCGTCAGCAGCACGAGCCCACCGATGCCAGATAGAAAACCTCCAGTCGCTTTCAGGTCTGGCCGCATCGAGAGAATCGCAATCCCAGCCGCCATTTCCAACGCACCTACGATGGCGAGCGGTCGCCGAACGGTGTATCCGCCCAGCCACCGCGCCAGTGCGATGACCAGCACGCCGACGGTGGACGCCCAAAGCCGATGCGTATGTTCGTAGAGGATGCCGCCGACCCACTTTGAGGGCGGGAACAAAAACATGTTATATCCATAACTGTTCGGCCAGTCGGGAACAGACATACCCGCCCCACGGCTGGTGACCAGCCCGCCAATCGCGATCAATCCGAATGTTGCCAGGGCGACAACGACAGCAAACCAATGCAAAGCCGCATTGAACGCGGGCTTCGAATTGTTTGAATAAGCAGACGGCATTTTAGAAAAACAAACCGCTGCGCGATTAACGTCGGCAGCGGTGGCAATCTCGGAAAAACTACTTCAACGCTGAGGGCACTTCCAAGGTGAAATCCGCCTTGGCTGGTTCTCCATCTTTCACCTCGATTTCCTTGTCCATTCCGTTTGGGGCAGCTTTGCGGTGCATTGCGGTAATGGTGTACTTGCCGGGCGGCACATTCTTAATCGTGAATTTTCCGTCCGCTCCCGTTACGGCAAAGTATGGATGATCAACGACTGTTATCCATGAGAACATCCATCCATGAACGTCGCACTTGAATTTGATGAAGTCCTCTGGCGCGGGAAAGGAAATCGTCAGATCGGCCGCGCCTTCAGCCTGGAGCTGGTTCTCATTATTTTTTCCAGTATTGCCCGGCGTAGCAGGATAAAGATGGATGTTGTGAGCCACGGGGTCGGAGTTCTTGACTAAAATCTTCTGTCCAGTTTGCACGGCCATAATTTGCGGCACATACTCGCAGCCCTTTTGATCCAGCACGGCCGGTGGCGCCGAACGGCCTGTGGATTTGCCGGTGATCCCTTTCAACATGACAACGACATTGGCCAGTTCGTGATTTGGGCCAACGACATAGTGATGGGTGGTCATCCCGTCCGGATGAAACTTGCTGCAAATAGGATCAGTCTTGATATCAGGGACGGGTACTTCCGCGGGTGGCGTACCTTGGAGAGTGACGGCACCAACTATATCGCCGGCGGAGGCTATGCGGACGATAGTTGAAATCCCTGCGGCCAGGGCGAATAAAGAATTTAGTTTCATATTAATTGGTGACTGGGTAACAAAATCGGTGGGAACGTATCATCCGCAAATTTTTACCGCAAGACCTGTGTGAAATTTTTCACAAGCGCTCATGTTGTCTTTGATGTGCACTTATTACACTAATTGAGGTTGGGCGAATGCCTACACGCTGATATGAGCTAATTGGGCCCGGTTGTTGAAAGAAAAACTGCGCCGTATGAGGAAAAATCTCGGCGAAACTCCGTCAGCCACTCATTGCCGGGCCGCGCAGTCGAGCCATTACACGCGCCATCTTCAGAGCCGTTTGCGCGGCTTCAGTCCCGCGATTGTGCTTCGGGTCAAGGCAGCGGACGCGCGCGTGTTTCTCCTTCTCGAACAGGAACACGCCGTGAATGACCGGAATCTTGTGCTGGACCTGGATGGCAGCGAGCGCGTGCGTCACGCCCCAGGCGATATGCTGCGCATGCGGAGTCTCGCCTTGGAAGATCACGCCGAGGCAGATGATGGCAGAGAGTTTCGGATTTCGAGATCCGGGTTCCGAGTTCTTGTCGGCCAACTTCGCCACAACTGCGGGAATTTCAAACGCGCCGGGCACGCGCACGACGCGGATTCGGGCGCCGGCCTTCAGTAACTCCTCGCGTGCCGCGTGCAGCATCGCGTCCACGTGCTGGCCGTTGTAGCGCGAGGCGACAATGGCGAACGAACCGCCGTCGCTTTCAACCCGGGACACTTTAACTCTTCTTAGCATCGCAAGTCCTCGCAAGTGAAGGTTAATCGCAAATCCACAACGGATAAACTCAAAGCAGGTGCCCCAGCTTCTGTCGCTTCGTTTTCAGATAGCGCGCGTTGTGCGGATTGGGCTTCACCTTGATCGGCACCTGCTCGACGATTTCCAAGCCGTAGCCTTCCAGGCCGACGATCTTTCGCGGATTGTTCGTCAGCAGGCGGATCGTTTTCAGCCCCAGGTCCGCCAGGATTTGCGCGCCCAGCCCGTATTCGCGCAGGTCCATGCCGAAGCCGAGCTTCTGGTTCGCCTCGACGGTGTCGTAGCCCTGCTCCTGCAATTTGTAGGCTTTGATCTTCGGCGCGAGGCCGATGCCGCGGCCTTCCTGCCGCATATAAACGATCACCCCGCGCCCGGCCTCGGCCACCTGCCGCATGGCCTGGTGCAGTTGCGGCCCGCAATCGCAGCGGCGCGAGCCGAACACGTCGCCCGTCAGGCATTCGCTGTGGACGCGCACCAGCACATTTCGCTTTGCCCGCCACCTCCCCGCAAACCAGCGCGAGGTGATGCTGGCCGTCGAGCTTCGAGCGGTAGAGATGCAGATCGAAGTCGCCGTAATCCGTCGGCAGCTTCACCACCTCGACGCGCTCGACCAGCTTCTCCCGCGTGCGGCGGTACTCGATCAGGTCGGCGATCGTGCAAATCTTCAGCCGGTGCTTCCGGGCGAACTTCAGCAGCTCCGGCAGCCGCGCCATCGAGCCGTCGTCGCTCATGATTTCGCAGATCACGCCGATGGGCCGGCAGCCGGCGAGCTTCACCAGGTCCACCGCCGCCTCGGTGTGGCCGGCGCGTTGCAGCACGCCGCCCGGCCGCGCCCGCAGCGGAAACACATGGCCCGGGTTGCACCAGGTCCTCCGGCACCGCGGTCGGATCGGCCATGATCCGGATCGTCTCGGCGCGGTCGGCGGCGCTGATGCCGGTGGTGATGCCGCGCGCGGCATCCACGCTGACCTGGAAATCCGTTTTGAAGACTCTCGCGGTTCTGCCGCACCATCCGCTCGATGCCGAGTTGCTGCAGGCGCTCGGAAGTCGTCGGCACGCAGATCAGCCCGCGCCCGTGCTTGGCCATGAAATTCACCGCCGCCGGCGTGACGAACTGCGCCGCCATGATCAGGTCGCCTTCGTTCTCGCGGTCGGCATCGTCCACGACGATGACCATTTTGCCCTTGCGCAAGTCGGCGATGACGGATTCGATGGAATCGAACCGTTGTTTCATTAGCAGAGACAGGTTAATGCCCCTGAAACAATTTAGAAATCTGAAAAACGCCGTCTCTGAATATTAAGGCATCGGCTCAGCGCTCAACCGGAATCGCCTCGTCAATCAGCATCACCGGAATCTTGTTCCGAATCGGATAAAGATATTTCCCGTCCGCCCGAACAAGTCCGCCGTCCAGGTTCTCCTTCACTGGCTGTCCGGCCCGATTCTGTATATTCCCTGTGGCGATCTCTTGATTCAAGCTCTCGACCAGCGCCGGTTCGGCTAGCTCAAGGGTTGATGGGTTTCAGGACAACAGAGAATTTTTAAGAGTTCAAGATTGACCATATTCGTTGTTGCGCTTCACCAACGACGTGAACCGTTCTTCCCACAAGCAACCGCTACACCTTCGCGGCTTTGCTCGCCGCCTCATAAATCTGCTTCAACGGCACTTTCTTTTGTCCGCCAGCCTTTTTGCACGATTCAAATTCCGGCGCGGCTTGAACCACTTTGCCGTCCAGCCGGCCGAGCTTCACGGTCACTTGCCGAATCGCGTTTTCACCTTCGCGAAACTCGCGCCGCAATTTGCGCCGCTCGGCCATGTGACGCCGCACGCCGAATGCGCTCGTTTCGCGCAAAATCATTTCGCTGAACCTGTCCGCGTCGGCCTCCGCGCACATACACGGTCAGCAGCACGCCGGGCCGATTTTTCTTCATCTGAATCGGCGTGTGAAAAACATCCAGCGCGCCGGCGGCCAGCGCCTTTCCACGAAGTGCCGAGAATCTCCGCATTGATGTCGTCGAGATTGGTTTCCAGCACCGCGACGGGTCGGTTTCCCAATCCGGTCGTGTCGGACAGGTGCCACCTGTTGCGATTCCTTGAACTTCGAGACTTTGCAGACGTCATCCACCCAGCACCGCCCGCAGCACATTGGGTCGGGTCTTGTTGTCACGTGTGCCGAGGCCGAAGCCGATCTTCTCCGCGACCAGATCTTGCATCGGGCCGAATTCTTCGACGAATTCCGCCAGCAACGCCGCGCCGGTGGGCGTGACCAGTTCGTGCGGTTCGTCGCATTGCGTGACGCCGATGCCGCGCGCGCCGAGAATCGCGAGCGTGGCCGGCGCGGGAATCGGAAACCGTCCATGCGCGCAATTCACCCAGCCGATGCCTTCGACGCACCGGCGCCGCGAGCACGCGCGGCTTGCCGAGCATCTCCAGCGCGATGCACGGCGCCGACGATGTCCACGATGGAATCCACCGCGCCGACTTCGTGGAAGTGGACCTTCGTCGGCGGCAGGCCGTGAATCTTTCCTTCGGCCTCGGCGATGCGTTGAAAAACGGCCACCGACTTCTGCTTCACCCAGGCCGAGAGCTTGCTCGCGGCGATCAGCTTCTTGATTTCGGAAAAGTGTCGCGGCCGTGGTCGTGCGTGTGGATGCGATGATGGTCGTGTCCATGATCATGCGTGAGGACATGCTCGTGATCGATGCTCATGTTCGTGGTCATGATGCGTGCTGATCCGCGCAAGGTGCACGTCGAACTTCACGCCTTCGATGCCGATTTCTGCCTGCGCGCGACGTGCAGGTGATAGCCGTCGAGCTTGAGCTTCTTCAGTTCGCGCTCCAGCTTGTGCGCGTCCACGCCGAGATCAATCAGCGCGCCGATGAACATGTCGCCGCTGATGCCGCTGAAGATGTCGAGGTAAAGGGTTTTCATTTCGTTAACTGAATCGAACCGTGAACGTTAAGCGGATCCGACGACTGGGTTCTTGCGGTTGAACATTCATTGTTCAGCTAGCGCGTTGATCTGGCTCGCCGCGTAACCCGCGCCGAAGCCGTTGTCAATGTTCACCACCGTCACGCCGCTGCCGCAACTGTTCAACATGCCGAGCAACGCCGCCAGGCCGCCGAAGCTCGCGCCGTAGCCCACGCTCGTCGGCACGGCGATCACCGGCTTGCCACCAACCCGGCGACCACGCTCGGCAACGCGCCTTCCATGCCCGCCACGACGATCAGCGACGTTCGCGCGCTGAATCGTTTCCAGCCGGCCAAACAGGCGGTGCAACCCGGCGACGCCCGACGTCGTGAACGCGCTCGACGCGATTGCCCATGATCTCCGCGGTGACCGCGGCTTCCTCGGCCACCGGCAGATCGCTCGTGCCGGCGCAAATCACGGCGATGGTGCCGGGCCGTTTGGGCAAAGGTTTTTTTTCAATCGTCACGCAGCGCGCCAGTTCGTGATGGACAGCGCGCTTGAATTTCCTTTCGCAGCGCGCGGGCGTGTTCGGCGGTGACGCGCGTCACGAGGACACGCTGCTCGTGCTCGAACAGCTTCGCCGCGATTCTCACCACCTGGTCCGGAGTTTTGCCTGCGCCGAAAATGACTTCGGGAAAACCTTTGCGCAACGCGCGGTGAGTGTCCACCTGCGCAAAACCGAGGTCCGCCACCGGCGCGGCCTGAAATGCCCGCAGCACCTCGTCGCGGCTGCACGCCGCCGGCGCGAAATTTTTCCAGGAGCTGGATGGCTTCGGTGGTGGTCACGACGGGAAATGATATGACACATTCACGGACGGTCACGCGGGAAATTTCTATAGGGCGCTCGTGAGTGCCGAGAATTTGTGACAAACTTCGACGGTCTTGACCACCGTGATTACGCTCGCGAAACTCCTGCACGCTTCGCACAAAATCATCCGGCACGCCGAAGTCGAAGCGCTGCGCGTCGATCATTTCGAGCGCGAGATAACCTTCGCGCTGGCGCTGAATTTCCTGGGCGCGGGTGAGTTGGAACTCGCCGTTGTCGCGCACGTTGTCGCGAATCATTTCTTCGAGCACGTCGTAAATCGAAGGCGCGAGCAGATGTATTCCGAACCAGCCGAAGAAGACGTCGTCGGGCAGACTCGTCCACCCGCAGTTTTCGCGAGCCGTCTCGACGGCAGGTTTTTCGATGATGAGCGACACGTCAATCAGCCGCGGCTGTTCTTTGTGCCGCTGTTCCAGCGATTGTGCCGTAGCCCTTTGAGTTCTTGCGGGCCGATGCGATTGACGGCGGAAACGGATTTTCCGTCCAGCTGCGTCGGTCAACTGCGGCAATTCCTCATAAGGCGAAATCGTCCTGCCGCGAAACAAATGATCGCCCAGGCACAACAACACTGGCTCTCCGGCCGCAAATTTTTTCGTCTGATAGACCGCGTGGCCGTAACCTTCCTGCTGATGTTGCACGGCGAAGGTGATTCGCGATCGGCAAATTCCCGCATCTGTTCGCGCTTCGCTGAGCAGTGCCGGATATTTTTCGAGTCGCTTCAGATAATCGTTGCCCAGGGACCCGCGCAAATACGAACGCATCATGCTCTCGCCCGGTTGGACGATGATGCAGATCTCTTCAATGCCGGCCGGCGTCGAGTTCAAGCAGATGATAATGAATCAAAGCGCCGCGCGATTCCGTCTGGTCCGACGACGGGAAACAATTCTTTTTTCACCGCGTGCGATGCGGGGAAATGGCGCGTGCCGAGACCGGCGGTCGGAATAACCGCCTTGTGCGACGCGCAATTTTTCAGAAATTGAATCTGGAGCCATGCACGAGAGCGATGCTCAACGCGGTTCCAGCCTCTGCCATCCGCTGGCACCGAACAAGTATCGCCGCGCGCCGAATTCGATCGCGCCGGGCGAGGTGCCTTCAAAAATATCCGGCATCACGCCGACACGCCGCGATATTCGACCGCAATCTGCGGAATGTGCTTCTTCAACGCATCGAGTTCTGCCGAATACAGCGACAGTGCCTCCTGTGCCGCCGCCGGTGATCTTCGCGCCATACAAGCCTTCCTTTGCTCCGCGCTTACGAACTGCTTCCACGAGGAAGTCCACTTCCCGGCGCGGAGAGATGGCAATTCTCCGCGTAACTGTCGTGCGCGGCGTACATTTCTTCTCCGGCCTTGACAGCCAGCATCGCCATTCTTCTGGGCGGCGCATTGACGGCATCCATAGAACTTGCAGCACGCGCTCGTTTTCCTCGATCGGATGGCGCGTTGGCCCGGCCACGCGATATGTGGCGTCCGGCTGAACTGTCGTCACGGGATCGTCGTGCGTTTTGTATTTTGCAAGGAATTCCGAGCCGAGAATCTCTTCAGGAATTTCCGATTCATATTCGGCTTCGGAACTGTTCACGGATACTTCGGTCAGGTAGTTGACTGCGGCGCGGCCAGTGCGGGCGCGAATTTCGTTGATCATCCTCTTGCCCATGAATGCGCCGATGCGGACGTTTCCGTAGGCATTGCCGGCTACGGAATGGCGGACCATGGAATTGATTCCCGACGAATCCAGTGCCCGGAGGAATTTCCGCTTCGCCAATCAATCTTCCCCGGGCCGGCAAAGAATGTGAGTCAGCTTTCCATGGCGTCCGTTCGTGATGGCGATTTGGTCCATGATGCCGCACGGAGCACCGACGACGTGGTTCTCCGCCATCTGCCCGAGTCGTGCAATGCGCGCGCCGTCGAGGTTCAAACCGAGATATGCGTTGAGACACGAGAGCGTGCCCATTTCCACCGCGGCGGAACTGCCGATGCCGACGTTCATGGGAACCGCGCTCAGCAGCAGCAGATTGAAGCCGTATGGCAAATTCAACCGGCTCTTCTTTGAGCAGCGTGAAAATGCTGCCGCCGATATACGCGGCCCAGGAAACCAGCGGGTTTGCGTGGCACAATTGCGCGCATTTGACTGTAGTCGCCGACAGAATCGCCAGACGTCAATAATCCAGCGGAATGCGGGTTTCGACCGGCAACGTTCGATGGCCGATCTGCAGCGTGCGGATGCGCAGTGTGCGGTCTGTGCGCGACTGCAATGCCATCAACATGCCTCCACCCAAGACTGCTTCGCACACGTTCGCGCCGGAATAATCTGCGATGCCGCCCATGACATCGAGTCGGGCAGGGACGCGCGCCACCCAGACTTCGCCGCCGTTAAAAAAGCTGGCTAAGCCGGTCGGATCGCTGTTCGGTTTTCGCAGAAGTTGTTCGAATTCCAAAACTTCACTTGGGAGTTCACCATTCATGCTCAGTCCTGCTGCTCTTCAGCCAAGCCACGCCGATCGCGATCAAGGCTTCTCATTTCAGCATGTGTGACGATGCCAGACGAGAGCCCGATGTCACGCCCGAAAAACACGGAAGAGGGTCAGTATGACCACGGGCGTCACGCCGCAGACAGCCAAAATTCCTGCGCTTTGTCATTGACCAGAATGGCCAAACTGTGTCGAGATGATAGGCCGCTGGTGGTTTGCGGTGTAACTCAGAATGGCAAAGGCTCAAATCAGAACTGGCAAAAGTCCGCGTACGGTCGGCACGACGAAGTACGATGCGCATCACAAGGTCCTCTCGCAGACATACGGCGCGTTTGCCGATCTGCGTCGTGAATTGTCGGACTCCAAAGCGGCTGTGGGCGAGCGCGAAGAGATTCTCAGAAATTTCACGGCCTGCGCCGATTCGCAGCGCGCATGGCTGTTGCTCGAGGACTACTTCGAGAGGCTCTCGCTCTCGCGGAAGGATTTTCCGGCGCCCGATTGGTGGCCGCGCCTGCTCGCAGTCCGCGGAAACGCGAGGATGGAGGAACTCGCGTTTTTATTTCTGCGCGCGCACCGGCCCGTACCCACTGAACTCGCCCTGCATGCCAATCTCCGGCGCTTTGCCGAAGTGGAAGAAGCCGAACAGGAGCAGAGGCTCGTAAGAGAACTCGAGAACTGGCTCTTCCCGACCAAACCGGCGCATCTCGATTCGCCCCGCGCATCATTGCGCGTCGTTTGCCGGCCCGAACCAGACGCTGAATTTCCCGTGCGGCGCAGGCTCGCCGTGCAGTTTCATCTAATGCGCCCGCGAACAGGAGCAAAGGTCCGGACGCTCCGGGAGGTTATCGAGTTGACCACTCGCGCGTCGCACGAGCAGGAACTGTTTTCCCCCGACGACTGGGAATTCGTTCAGTGGCTTGCCGAAACGCATCACAACCGGCAGGACGGCGACGACACATTAATCCTCTCGAACACGGAACTGCTGCACTGGCTGACGCGCTGGGGCGGCACAGCACGGCTTGAACTCGCCGGCGCGCAGAAAGCAATTCAGTTTCACGGTGAAGTGGCAGAATTGAGGCCGCACCTCGAAGCGCGCGAACGCGATCTGACTTTTACTCACCGATTGGTGCTCGATCAGGGCCGGGCTTTCCCAATTCAGAGTATTCACTTCTTTGCGACGCAGCCCCCGCTGGCTCTTGCGGAAGAGACATTTTATCTGCTCCGCAATGCACCGCCGGATTCCGTCCTCACTCACTGGCAAGACAAGCCCGACGTGCCAGTCCGGAAGTTAAGTCACAGGCTGTTGATGCACCTGCGCCGCACGCAGAGCAATCACGGCGTTGATTGGGACCAGCTCGTCGTCGCTCATTCGGCCACGCCGCAATTTGTTTTCGAGCTTGTGGATGAATCTGTTCGGCTTCGTCTGCTCGCCAGGAGCAAACGTGACGAGAGTGTCTGGCTTTGGAATGGCCACGAGTGGCAGCCGAATGATGCAAGAAGGCGTTCCCCAGAAAAACCGGAGATTCTTGACGATCCACGATTGGAAGCGGCGACGTCATGGTTGCGCCAACTTGACTGGTTCACGCCGGAGCCGGGCCTGTGGGTTGGCGATGCAAACGAGAATTTTCTTGGAACGCTCGCGAACGCGTGGCCGATCGTCCCAGCGAGGCAGAATATCTGGGCAACTCCGGTTTTCAGCGGCTGTTCCTCACGCCGCGCCAGTTGCGCCCGCGCCTGATCGTCAAAGGCAGCGGGATTGACTGGCTCGCGGTCTCGGCTGAATGGGAACAGGAAGGCCTCAAGCTCACCACTGCTGATTTGCAGCGGCTCGCCGCCGCCACGAGCCGATTTGTCAAGCTCCCCGATTCCGGCTGGGTCGAACTCGACACGACCGCCGTTCAATCCGCGCACGAAGCCATGGCCGATCTCGGCGTGGACGGATTGGCACCCTTCGCGCAGCGCATCGGATTGGAGCAGGCCGCGCACCTCGACGAAGAAGGCTTGGGGAGGTTTCGCGGATTCGCCGCACGCAAAAACTCTGCGCGAAAATATCAAGAATTTCAAAGGCATTCCCGAAACGGAATTTCCTGCCACTGTTCAGGCCGAAATGCGCCCGTATCAAAAGGACGGGTTCAATTTCCTTTGCCATCTGGCGCAAATCAAACTCGGCGGAATTCTTGCTGACGACATGGGCCTTGGCAAAACGCTACAGACGCTGACCTGGCTGGCGTGGCTGCGGGAACGGCACAGCAAGAATCCGAAACCTTCGCTCGTCATCTGCCCGGCATCCGTGCTGCACAACTGGCGGCGCGAAGCGGAACGGTTTACACCGCATCTCAAGGTGCTGGTGCTCGAAAGCGGTGCGGCGCGTCACAACCTGCGCAAACGCATTCCGCAGCACGATATCATCGTCACAAATTATGCTTTGTTGCGGCGCGACCTCGAGGAATTGCAAAAGTTCGCGTTCCGCGCCGTGATTCTCGACGAGGCTCAGTTCATCAAAAATCCCGGGGCGCAAGTGACGCATTCGGTGAAGCAATTGAAGTCCGAGCATCGGCTCGCTCTCACAGGAACACCGCTGGAAAACCGGCTGCTGGATTTGTGGAGCATCGTGGATTTCGTCCAACCCGGTTATCTCGGCACGCAGGATTCCTTCCTGGAAATATACGAACCACGCGGAGTGGAAAACGCGGAATCAGCCCAACGCATCGCCCGTCGTCGCCTTTCCGCAAAGCTTCGACCACTGCTGTTGCGCCGCTTGAAAAAACACGTCGCGAAAGATTTGCCGGACCGCATTGAACAGCGGCGTGATTGCGAGTTGGGCGACGAGCAGCGGAAGCTTTATCTCGCGGAACTGCGCCGCAGCCGCGATCAGGTGATGCAAGCAGTCGCGGAAAAGGGAATCAACAAGAGCAAGATGCACGTGCTCGCCGCGCTGACCCGCCTGCGCCAGATTTGTTGCCATCCAAAGCTCGTCGGCAACGATTCCATTTCCGGGAAGACAGAGACGCTGTTCGAGCTGCTCGATTCGCTGTTGTCGGAAGGGCAAAAGGTTCTCGTCTTCAGCCAATTCGTCCAGATGCTCGAATTGCTCCAGAACGAATGCCGCGGACGGCAGATCAACACGCACATTCTTACCGGCCAGACGAAGGATCGACAGGAAGTGGTCAACCAATTCCAAAATGACCCGAACGCTGCGGTGTTCTTGCTGAGTCTTCGCGCCGCTGGAACAGGTTTGAATCTTACAACGGCGAGCTACGTTGTCCTCTACGATCCCTGGTGGAACCCTGCGGTAGAAGCCCAGGCAATTGACCGCTCGCATCGCATCGGCCAGACGCAGACCGTGAACGCCTATCGCTTGATTTCGCCGGGCACGGTGGAAGAGAAGATTTGGGAGCTTCAACAGAGCAAAGCGCAAACCATCGCGGATGTCCTCGGCGAAGAAGGTTTCGCCCGCAGCCTGTCGAAAACAGATTTGGAATACTTGTTTGCGGAGGACTAATCCCTTACAAGTATCGCCATGTTCTCCGTGTTGAAGCGCGTTTTTTTTGTGGGACTCTTTGGGAGCGTCACAATTGTCCTTTCTGGTTGTGTCAGCTCGAAGTCGCACCCGGAGACAACCACTGCCTGGAATCAAACCAACGCAGCGCCTGTCGTCGCACACGCGGCAGCCGCGACTAATGCGCCGGGGCAGGTATCCCATCCAGCTCCGCCGGCCGATGCCGCCGATAACATGGCCCAGAACATTCTGGTTTGGGATTCGGTCTCGAAGGAATACCGCGCGAAAGCGGGGGAGGAAGAAGCCCATTTCACCTTCAACCTTGCAAACGTCTCTTCCGAGCCAATCATCCTTTATGACACGAGCACGACGTGCGATTGCACCGTGGCTCAACTGCCATCCAGCCCATGGAGGATTCCGCCGGGCGGCTCGGGGCAAATCCAGGCCACACTCGATCTCCACGGAAAAACGGGAAGCGTGACGAACTACATCATCGTCTTCACGAACAAAGGAAACCGGATGCTCACGGTCACGGCGGACCTGCCGGCATCGTGAGCACGTGTGGCGAAGTGCGACAAATCAGGACGTCGCACCGCTCAGATGCAGGGAGTTTGCTGGCCCATGGCGGCGACGCAGAACAAAAACGAATCCCGCACTCGCTGCGCCGGCAACCGCACCGAGAACAACACCAAAAATGGCGCCCAAGAAAATATTCAATGCCTTCTTCGGCGCATATGGTGTTGGGTTCGGAACTGCGTAGTCGATAATGTCCACACGGCGCGTAGATGGGACTCGATCCAACCCGCTTTCACGCGCAATGGTCGTACTGTAGACGCGATAGCTGTTTGCGACGGCATTCGCGATGAGCGCGGCGTCCTGTGGGTTAGCGCTGTAGGCGCTGATTTCGACAATGGAAGTATTGCGAATCGGTCGGAGATAGAGCGAATGCTTTAAGAAGCTCACCGCAAAATATTCGTCGAGCTTTTGCGTCTGTCCGGCGTATTCTTTGCTCAATTTCTGCACTAAATTGATTTGATCAGCCGCTCGCCGCAGGACTGGTCCAAGACTGCATCGTTTCAAATTCGGCTTGAAGCACGTAAGGATCAATGTTCACGAAATTGGACTCGAGTCTGATCCTTGCAGTGCTCCGGTAGATCGTGGGCAAACAGCTTGTGACGATCACAGCGGCAGAAACCACCAGCAGAAACACAACAGAAAACACACCGGTGAAAACGAACAGCGGAGTGGCGCGAGGGCTGAACAGGCTGAACATAGGCTTTCTCCTTTTTAGGACGGTTAAATGTTCCGACACGGACGTTCGCAACAAATCCGGAATAACGCGCATCCAAAGTTTCACCAGCCCCCAGCTCCGCGTGTCGTTCCACGCGTCTCGGCATTGATCGCGGAAGAGTTGCTCCATGGGTCTGCCGTATTCCTGTCGGTGCTCGTGGGGATACGCCGCCAGAAGCCGCCGGTAAATCTTCAGCGAGGCCTCGACCGCGCGCGTCTCGGTCAGGTTGCTCATGCGCTGGCTCCTGCCACGCGCGCGAGCTTTCCGATCAACCGTTTCGCGCGGGCCTCTTCCACGATTTCGGCGTAACGCTGCGCCTCGGCTTTGACAACGCGCTGCCCAACAGCAGTGAGGCGGTAATAGCGGCGACGTTCATCGTCCAACTTCGGGTCCGGTCGCTCATCCAATTCTTCGATGAGTCCCGCCTCCAACAAGCGTTTCACCGTTCCATAAAGCGTGCCCGGCCCCATCTTTACACGCCCGGCCGTGCTCTCGGCCACGTCCTGCATGATGGCGTAACCGTGGCGATCTCCGCCCGCCAACGATAGAAGCAGATGAAACACGGCGGGCGTAAGCGGCAATAGATCTTCGGGGTCAATGTCAGGTTTCGACTTCTTCATGTATCTGGAAAGGATATATCTGTTACGGATATAGTCTGTCAATCCTTTTGTTTCCATGAAAGCTATGGAGGCCATTACAGCTTATTCGTAACGCAACGATTCAATCGGATCGAGGTTCGCAGCCTTCCATGCCGGGTAAGTGCCGAAGACGATTCCCACGATCGAACAAATCACCAAGCCGATGATGATCCAGTCCACAGGAATGACGGGCGAGAGCTTGAGCCAGAGCGCCGCGCCGTTGCCGCCCAGAATGCCGAGGATGACGCCAACGACTCCGCCGACTTCGCAGAGCACGATGGCTTCGATGATGAATTGCGTCATGATGTTGCGCTTCTTGGCGCCCACCGCGCGACGGATGCCAATCTCGCGCGTCCGTTCCGTCACGGAAACGAGCATGATGTTCATGATGCCGATGCCCGCCGCGAGCAGCGCGATCGAGCTGACCACTGCGACGCCGATCCGCACGGCGAACGTCATATTTCGAAAAATGGCAATGACCGAATCGTTCGAAGAAATCTCAAAATCGTCCGGATCGCCGGGCGAAACCCTGCGAAGAGCGCGCAGAGTGCCGCGCACCTGCTCGACCGTGTCATCGTAGCTGGCCTGGTCCCGCGCCTGCACGTAAAATTCCAGGTCGCGCCGGTTGTTGTGAGCGCCGATGCGGTTCGTAATAGGCACCAGAAAAAGATTGTCCTGTTGTCCGCCGATGGCGCTGGTTTCCATGACTCCCACAACAGTGAAGCTGATGCCGCTGAAACTGATTCTCTGGTTCAGCGCCGAGCCGTGCGGAAAAAGTTTCTTCGCCAGTTTTTCGCCAATCACGCAGACGTATCGGCCGCTCTCCATGTCGCCGGACAAGAAGCCGCGACCCTCCGCGACTTCCCAATTGCGGCAGGCGAACACTTCCGGCGTCACGCCGAGCAACTGTATGTCGGGATCGGTTTTGTCGAACTGAGACGCCACTTCGCCGGAGCCGAAGCCATCTTCTGCGCCGATGGCGGCGGCCAGGGTGGCGCGCTCGCGCAACAATCCGTGAATCTGCAAGGTCAGCGGCTTGCGGCGGCGATATTTTTCCCAGCCTTTCGGTCCTTCAAAGGAAATGGCGGGCCAACGATTCACGGTGAAGGTGTGCGCGCCCAACCCGCTCAATTGCGTTTCAATTTGCTTTTGCAGCACGCGCATTGCCGTCATCGCGACGATGATGGAGAAGACGCCGACCATCACGCCAAGCAATGTGAGCGCCGCGCGGAGTTTGTGCGCGACGAGCGCGCTCATGGCCATCCAGAAGCTCTCGCGCAGTTCACCCAGGATGATCGTTGTGCCTTTTCGCTTCATCACTCATTCCTCAGCGCATCCACCGGATTCATCCGAGCCGCGCGCCAGGCCGGGAAAAATCCAGCCGCAACGCCGGTCAGAATCGAAACGGCAAGCGCCACTGTGACGATGGTCGGAGACATGCTGGCGGGCATGAAGTAACGGAGGCCCAGCGTCGCCAGCCAGGCAATGGCCAGACCAATCAAGCCGCCAAGCAGGCAAATGGTCGCGGCCTCGATCAGGAACTGCAGCAGAATGGTCCGCCGCTTCGCGCCGATGGCTTTGCGGATGCCGATCTCACGCGTGCGCTCGGCCACCGAGACAAACATGATGTTCATGATGCCGATGCCGCCCACGAACAGCGACAGCCCGGTGATGAACAGCCCAACGCTGCCGATGATGCCGCTGAGTTTCTTGAAATCACTGACAAGCTTGTCCAGTGAGTTGACGCTGAAATCATCTTCATCGCCCGGAGCGAGCCGTCGGACTCTCCGCATGACGCTGCGGACTTCTTCCTTCGATTCCTCGATGTTGGAAGTCGTGCCGACTTTGACAACGATGCGAATCCCTGGAAAGAACGCGAACCGACGGACAAAACGCGTCACCGGGATGTAGGCCGTATTGTCCAAATTCTCCAAACCGAGAAATTTGCCGCGTTTTTCAAGCACGCCGATAACTTCGAAGTTTGCATTGTTGATGCGCACGGCACTTCCCAGCGCGGAACCATGCGGAAAGAAACTGTCGGCGAGATCCGCTCCCAGCACGCACACGGGCCGGCCACCATCCACTTCCGGCGCTGTGAGAAAGCGCCCTTCCTTAAAGGTCAATGCGCTGGTGGCCGTCTCGTTTTCGGTGGTGCCGATCAGAACGACGCCGGTCGCCGTGCTATTACCGCTTTTGAGAGTCCCGATGCCGATAGACTCCAGCGCGACGGGCCATGCCGGGTTCCCGTTGCGGATGAATGCTTCACCGTCGGTCAAATAAATTTCACGCCGATTGCGGATTTTCCACCATGGTTGATCTCCAAACCAGGGAAATTTCTGAATAAAGAAGACGTCCATTCCAACCGTGGAAATGCTGTTGAGAAAAGCCGTGTTCAACCCTCGGATTGCCGTGCCCATCAGTGTGACGGTCACGATGCCAATGATGATTCCGAGCGTCGTCAGCACAGAACGCATCTTGTTCGCGCAAATCGCGCTCCAGGAAATCGCCAATCCTTCGCGGAATTCGGTGAAGAAGTTCATCCACGTAGAGCAGGCGTCTCGCCTGCTTCGGTTTGAACGGCTGGATGTCTGGTGACAGGCCGGAGCGCCTGACTGCGTCTCATCGCTCGCAACAAGCCCGTCACGAATGCGGACAATTCTCCGGGCATGTCTCGCGACGTCTTCCTCGTGCGTGACCACGATGATGGTGTTGCCTTGTCTTGCGAGTTCTTCGAACAGTGCCATGATCTCCATGCCGGTCTTGGAATCCAGATTCCCCGTGGGCTCGTCAGCCAAAAGGATGGACGGTCGATTGACGAGCGCTCGCGCGACGGCCACCCGCTGCCGTTGACCGCCAGACAGTTCGTTCGGTTTGTGATGAATTCGATCGGAGAGGCCGACCTTTGCCAGCGCGTCGAGGGCGATCTGTCTCCGTTCCTCGGATGGCACGCCGGCATAAATCAACGGAAGTTCCACATTGTGCAATGCGTCGGAGCGCGACAACAGATTGAACGTTTGAAAAACGAACCCAATCTCCTTGTTGCGGATTTCTGCCAGCTCGTTGTCGTCCATTTCGCTGACCTGAACGCCATTCAAAACGTACATCACCTGACGTGGGAGTATCGAGGCAACCGATTAGATTCATCAATGTGGATTTTCCCGAACCGGATGGTCCCATAATTGCGACGTATTCGCCACGCGAAATCTCGAGCGAGACTTCGCGCAACGCATGCACTGTTTCCGCACCCATCTGATAACGGCGCGAGATTTTCTGCAATCGAATGAGACTCATGGTGTGGCCGTTGGCTTCGTGGTCCGCGCAGACTGACGCTACAACTCCTTCTTCTCGTCAGTACCAACCGTTCCTTTGGCGATCTTTTTCCCGTCATCGAGATCTCGGCTGATGGCCTTGTATCCGCCTGAGACGACCTCCTCTCCTTCCCGCAATCCTTCGGTAATTTCCCAATAATCCTGATCGCTGATCCCGATCTTCACGGGAACCATTTTTGCCTTGTCCGCTGCCATCACGAAGACCACATCGATCGGCTTCGCGGGTTCATTCGATTTCTTGTCCAACTTGACCACGTTTGTCTCCACATCACAGCAGTTGGTTCCAATTTCAACAACGTTGGTATCCGGCGGGTTTGTGGCTTTGGCCATGAGATTTGTGCTAGTGGAGGAAACTGAGTTGGTCCTCGGCATTCTTGTGGTCACGCTGGCGATGGGAACGGTCAGCACATTCGTCCGATAACGCGTTTCAATTTCCGCTGTCACTGACATGCCAGGACGAAACGATTCTTTTTCCGTAATCCCGATATGCACTTCGAACTTCGTCGCGTCCTGGCTGCTCGAAGCCACCGATTGGCCGAGGCCTTTGGCGGAATTGGCGACTTCACTGACGATGCCGGAAAATTTCCTATCCTTGAATGCGTCCACTTCCAGACGCGCTTTTTGTTCAGGTTTTATCAAGACCACATCCATCTCGCCGATGTCCACGACGGCTTCCATTGCGCTGAGATCGGAGACAATCATGATTTCGGTACCCTTGTTGAATGAAGTTCCGAGCACACGTTCGCCCAATTCGGAATTGAGTTTGGTGACCGTTCCGTCAATTGGCGAAGTGATGGTCGTCTTGCTCAAATCATCCGCGGCGCGGTCCAGACCGAACTTCGCTTGATCTTCATTGTGAGCGGCGTTTTCGTACTGAAGCTTGGCGACTTCGTATGCGGTTTTGAATTCGAGGAACACGGAATCAGAGACCAACCTGTTTTGATAGAGTTCCTGGTTGCGTTTGAATTCTGCCTCGGCTTTGTCGAGTTGCGCCTTCATGAGATTCTTGCCGGCAATGGCGGACTTGTAGCTCGCTTCGGCGGAATTGCGGCTGGCCTGGTAATTGTCCGGCTTGATTTGGAGCAGGAGGTCGCCCTTCTTCACTCGGTCGCCTTCCTTCACCGGCAGCGCGGTGATTTCCCCCGCGACTTCGGGACTGATGACGACCTGCGTGACCGGCTGAATCTTTCCATTTGCCATGACCCGCTCGGTGATGTCTCGCCGGATGACTTTCTCCGTCTGGACGGTAATGATGGGCTCCTTCTTGGTGAGAATCGCGACAAGCGTGAGCGCCACCAGCACAATGCCGATAATGGAGAAGATGATTAATTTTCTGCGTTTCTTTGCGTTAGCCATAGTTCGTTCTCATCAGACAGCGGGGAGCTGGTTTTGTTTCGCTATTTCACCTGCATTTTTGTCGAAGAAAGCATCGCTTCACTGTCCGAAAATGCGCTGAAGGCCCAGAGCGCCACCGAAACAGCAAGCCAGTTGCAGAAGCGCGACCGAAAATACGCATGCCGCTGCTTTGACGACAGAGACGTTTGTGAACTTCGCGAGGCCGATTGCCTGCACGAACAACACCCAGAACATCGTGACGTCAAGCGCGGCGAGAATTTGCACGAGTTTGTTGTTGGGATCAGGATGTTGGTACAGCAACACCAGACCCGGTGACGCCATCGGATTGCTGAGGCTGACCACCAACAGCAGTTTGAGGATCCACCCCAAAGTGGAAATGGCGCTGGCCAGGCCCGCGACTTCAGCCATCTTCATGAAAGTTACCGGAGATTTGAGCAGAACTCTCCCGATCAGCCACAATAGAAACGCGCTCCAGAACAAAGTAAGAAAGCAGCCGATGAACCATGCTCCGCTCATCGCAACCTTGCCGATGGGTCCCGATATAAATTCGAAACCTTTTTCGATTTGATCGGCTTGCTGGCGAGTCATCGTGCCCGCTTTGACCTTCTCTTCGATTGGATTGGTTTGCTGCTCGCGAATTTTCTGAACGATCGCGGGCTGGGAATAAATTAGAAACGTTGCGACCGCCGCGACCAAACCAAAGATGATCGTCGGCACAAGCCAGTTTGCAACGGAAGGAGGTGAGGCTTTTACTTCCTCAAAAACGTCCCCCGGAACGGCAAAGACATTCAGCAGCCGGGAGAAGAACGAGCTCCGGGGCTTGGTTTCAGCAGGAATTTCAGAGATGGGTGGCGGGGTGTCCATAGGTTCTTTGCGCTTGGGAGTTGAGATTGGAACACTGCGAAACCGCGGGAGTTTCCCGGGCGGCGCTGAACAGGTTGAAGGCACCTCTCAAACACACCTTGAGAATGCCCAAACTAATCCATGGTGTCCAGCCAACAGAATTGCCAATGCGGAGCCAAATAAAGGGATTTTCATTAGACCACTAGACCAATCATTACAATCCTCCATCCGAAACGCGGGCTCGGGGAAATATTTTCTGATGGAGTTTCCGCCTTTGCCATTGCACCTTTGACCGCGATGCGAGACGCGATCGGGCGCTGTTTTCGCATCGGTTGGTTCCATGCCCATTTACGAATACGAACTTTGTGAAGGTGAGTGCAAAGTGTGCGGTGGAAAATTCACTCTGCGCCGTCCTCTTTCCGCGCAGCCGCTGACCCAATGTCCGGCGTGCAAGAAGCCCGTGCGCAAGATCATTTCAACATTCAATTCGCCGGTGAAGTTCAAGCCGCTTTCAATTTCCGACGCCAAAAAAGCCGGGTTCTCCGTGCTGAAGCGCGTCAGTAAAGGAGAATACGAGCGGCAATAATCAGGCTCCCAGGGACAATCTCATTGCTTGTCTCCAACCGTTGAGCCCCTTCGTTCTCGATTCACCTCTTCACAAAAACGTTGCGCGCTGAATCGCATTTTGGCTTTATCAGGCGAGTTTGCACCGCCAATGGGGCGAAGACAGATTACGTAATTGCTGGCTGGTGATGGTAGATTGAAAGGGCAATGAAGCGTTGCCGGATGCATATTTTTTACTCGGGTCACGTGCAAGGCGTCGGGTTTCGGTACACTGTTAAGTCAGTAGCAGCAGGTTTTGAAGTTACCGGGGCGGTTCGGAATTTGCTCGACGGTCGCGTGGAATTGACTGCCGAAGGGAACAGGGAGGAACTGGAAGCCTTCCAAAAAGCAATCCGTGATGCCGGTCTGGAACATTTTATCCGGAATGAGAATCTCACTTGGGGCGAGGCAACCAACGAGTTCCGCGGATTTGAAATAGCAAGATAGCTCGAATGAAGTTCGCAATCATAGCCGACATTCACGCCAATCTCGAGGCGTTCCAGGTCGTTTTGGAAGACATTAAGACCCAAAACTGCACTAATTACGCCTGCCTCGGCGATGTCGTCGGCTACAATGCCAATCCCAAGGAATGCCTCGACATGGTCCGGGAGATGAACATCCCGTGTGTTAAAGGCAACCACGACGAGTACTGCTCCACGGACGGTCCGCTGGATGGATTCAATCCCGCCGCTGCCGAAGCGGTCAATTGGACGCGGGCGCAGTTGACGGAGGATGACCGCCAGTGGTTGCGCGATTTGAAATACGTCCGGATGGTCACGACCTTCACAACCGTTCACGCCACACTCGATGGTCCACAACGCTGGGGTTACGTGTTCGACAAGCTCGCGGCTGCCGCCAGCTTCACCTATCAAAACACCGCCGTTTGTTTCTTCGGCCATACGCATGTACCGGTCGCCTTCATGCGCGACAACATGGTTCGCGGCGGCACCTATTCGAAATTCAAAATCGAAGCCGGCAAGAAATATTTCATCAATGTCGGCGCAGTGGGCCAGCCGCGCGACAGCAATCCCAGGGCGGCTTACGTCGTTTACGACGTGGACGAAGGCACCATTGAGTTACGACGCCTGGACTACGATATTCAAAAAGCCCAAAAGAAGATTCTCGCGGCTGGTCTGCCAGAGCGTCTGGCTGAACGTCTTGCCTACGGGAAATAAGGACCAGAATAGGCTCTCATGGAAAAGCAGCGCCCGGCTTGTTCCTTTTTCGTTGAAAATCCTGATTCTCAAACCCAGTTCGCTCGGCGACGTCGTTCAAGCGTTGCCAGTGCTGCGGCTGCTAAAGCTTCACTGGCCTGACAGCGAAATCTACTGGTGGATTGAGTCGGGCCTCGCACCAATCCTGGAGAATGATCCTGACCTGGCGGGCGTCATTCGCTTTGAACGGGATCGCTGGGGATGGCCAGTGTTTTGGCCGGAAATGTTCCGCAGCATTCAGTGGCTGCGCGAACAGTCCTTTGATCTCGTGATCGACCTGCAGTGTCTCGCCCGTAGCGGCGCATTCGCATGGCTTGCTCGCGGAAAACTGCTCGTCGGCCTCGACGAAGTCCGCGAAGGCGCCCGCGGCTTTTACGACATCGCCGTCCGCCGCGCTTCCTTTCATACGCATGCAGTTGATTGGTATCTCGAAACATTACGAGCATTGCGCATTCCGGTGCATTGGAATTTCTCCTGGCTGCCTGTACGCCCCGGCTATTGAAGCAGAAGTCAAACGCAGGTGGCGAACTGACGAAGCGCGCTGGATTGTCCTTCAACCCGGCGCACGCTGGCCGAACAAACGCTGGCCGGTGGAATACTTCGCCGAGCTGGCCGGCAAGCTTGCATCCGCGCACCCGGAACATCGCTTCGCGATTCTGGGCACCGCGGAAGATGGCGACCTCGGCGTCACCATTGCCGGAATCGGTTCAGCGCCTTGCCTTGACTTGACCGGAAAACTCTCGCTACCGGAAATGGTCGAGTGGATCCGGCTGGCAGACGCGGTCGTATCCAACGACACGGGCCCAATGCACGTCGCCGTCGCGTTGAACAAACCTCTGGTCGCGCTCTTCGGCCCCACTGAGCCTCGCCGCACCGGACCTTACGGCCACCTCGAAAGTGTCCTGCAAACGACATTGCCCTGCGTACCTTGCATGAAACCGCATTGCACTTACGCGAAACCGCTCGAATGCTTACGGGCCATTTCACCTGAAAGCATTGCCGCGCGTGTGAAACGATTGTTGAAAGAAGCGCCGGGGAATTCCATTTCGGAAAAGAGCGCTTCGCCTCCGCTCGAAGGAGTCAAAGCCCCGTCGGATAATCGAGAAACGTCCACGGCAACTTAAACCTCGCTGAAATCTCCGTCGCCAGCGCTTTCACGCCAAACGTCTCCGTCGCGTAATGCCCGCCGTAAAGAACGTTGATCCCGAGTTCTTCAGCCAGCGCGTAAGTCCAATGCGGTCCTTCGCCCGTCACGAATGTATCCACGCCTTCACTTGCGGCCCGCTGCAAATCACCACCAGCGCCACCAGTCACAATACCGATGCGCTTGCACGTCTCCAGCCCGCCCGGAATGACAGTCGGCTGTGGTCCTGTTGCTCGCTGCAATCGTCTCGCGAGTTCATTCCGCGCAATTCTGGCTACGCTCTGAAAACCGATGTGCTGCCCGTGACTGAAGAAAAAAGGTGTCAACTTTTTCAAACCAAGCGCAGCGCAAAGCAACGCGTTGTTCCCGATTTTTGGATGCGCATCAAGGGGCAGATGCGAGCTGTAAACCGCCAAATTGTTTTCGACGAGCAACCGCAATAATTCATAACGCTTGCCGGTCCATGGATGCGACGCGCCCCAGAACAATCCGTGATGTACGATCAACAAGTCAGCCTTCGCCGCGACTGCGAGTTTCACCGTCTCCAGGCTCGCGTCTACCGTCGCGGCGATGCGCATGACGGTTCCCCGGTTCTCCATCTGCAATCCATTCGCCGCGCGGTCGTAATCGCCAATTTCGCGAGTGCGCAAGCGCCGGTCGCAGTAGCGGACAATCGAGGTGAGCGAAACGTTCGGCATGAACAAACAGAAGCAAATACGTGCTCGCGTGGAAAGATGAATCGGTTTCAGTGGCATCCCATAACCACTGGTCAGCAGGACAGAGTTCAACTGTCGTAGCGGTTTTCCCCAGCACGTGCCTCGGCTCGGTTTAAGGATTTGAGATGTTTGCGTTCGTTCTTATGTTTTTCCGACTTTCGGCTGTCCCATGAGTTTAGGCCAGGCCGGGCAGATAGGCTTGATCGGGACGGCCCAGCAGCCGGAAACTGCCGCCAGCTGTCCCATAGCTTTGCAACAACTCCACAATCGACCAGCGCCGCCACAACACTGCCCGTACGAATAGTGAAGAGCCGCGTGAAGCTGTGCGCCCAGCCATGCACCCACGCCAGATAACGCAACAGCAAATGCACCAGCAGCCCGATCCAGATCTGCCAGCGCACCGCATTCTCGCTGTGGCCCAAATAATCGCTCAACTGTAAGGTCTGTTTGATCTCCTTGAAGAACACTTCGATCTGCCAGCGGCAGCGGTTCAACTCGGCAATGGTCCACGCGCTCCAGTCCAAGTGATTGCTCAGGAACTCCAGTTCGCGCTCTTGGCCATCGATCTGCACTCGCGCGACCACCCGCCGCAACAGACCCGGATACGCCTGCCGCGAGACGGCTACCGTCAAGCGCACCAGTTCATCGCGCACGATGCGGGGATGGTCGGTGGTCTGGAGTTTCCGGACCACCCGACAGGCCATCCCCTCCTTCACGCGGGTCACCCACCAGACGCCGCGCCGGGTCAATTCCTCGAAATGTCCGTAGTCGGTATATGCCTTGTCAAACACGGCGATTTCGCCCTCACGCAGACCGGCACAAAGCTCGCGGGCACGGCGATTGTCGGCGTCGTGAGCCGAGCCAAGAATGGCGAAACGCGGCAAAAACGATTGCAGGTCTAGGCGCAGGTGACACTTGGCTGCCGCCTTACGCCGCCGATGCTTGGCCCAGTCCATACAGGAGACGACCAGTTGCAGCGTCGTGCTGTCCACCACCTGAATGGCGCGGCGAAACCGCCGCAGATAGCCCGGTTGTTTCCCGCCACAGGCAAACCCCGGCGTCAACGATTGCAGATGCGCCAACATCGCCCAGAACAGCCTCTCGGCCAGTGCGGCATCGCGATGTTTGTTGGCGTAGGAGAGATTGTTTCGGCTGGGCGGCGTCGCCCCACGCAAAGCCGAGAGCGGCCCCCGATTCATTCGCAGCGCATCGCAGACATCATTCAGGCCGATGGCATGGGTCAGGTGCGCGAACATCAACGCGACGGTCTGACTCCAACTGCTGAAGGTGCGCTCGTGGTCGGCAACGCCGGTTTCCCGAGCCAGCTTCGCGACCAGATGCGGTGGAATCAGGTTGCTGAGTTGGCGGAGAATGGTGTAGTTGGAAACAATTGGAATGGGTTGGGTTTGCTTTTTCATCCCTGCCTTGTGGCAGGGCGCAACCACTCATTCCAATATTTTATTTTCTCTCCTTGTGGGATGCCACTGAATCGGTTTCGTCTCCTATTTACACGGTTGGACACTCAATCGAATCGGTCGTAAACTTTCTGAAACAATCACCACAAAGCAACAAATGCTTTCGTGCACGTTGAAGTAACCGCAGGTGGAATTGCTTATGCCGGAACACAAGATAAAGCTCGACATCGCGATCCTAGGCGGCGGATTCGCTGGAGTCTATTGCGCAAAGACGCTGGAGAAGAAACTCCCGCGCGATTCGCGTTTGAGAGTCGGACTCATCGCGTCGGAAAACCACATGGTCTTCCAGCCGATGTTGCCTGAGGTGGCGGGCGGCTCCATTTCCCCGCGCCACGTTGTGAATCCGCTCCGGCTGCTCTGCCGGCACACGGAAATTTACAAAGGCGAAGTCGAAAGGATCGTTTGGCCCGAGAGAAAGCTCTTTCTCAATGCGGGCGATTTCTCCGGCACCGTCGAAGTCCAATTCGGCCAGCTCGTGCTCGCGCTCGGTGCGGTGGTTGATCTCAGCCGCATTCCCGGAATGCCGGAGCATTCCTTTCTTATGCGAAACGTTGGCGACGCAATGCTCCTGCGGGCGACCATCATCAGCCGCCTTGAAGAGGCAAACCTCGAACCCGATACCGAACGGCGGCGGCGCCTCGCCACGTTCGTCGTGGTCGGCGGCGGTTATTCCGGTGTCGAAACCGCGGGACAGATTGCCGATTACATTCGGGACATAGACGACTTTTATCCGAACATCCGCGAGGAGGATTTCCAGGTCCATCTCGTGCACAGCCAGAATTACCTGCTGCCAACACTCAGAAAGAAACTCAGCGAATACGCCGCGCGCGAACTCCGCAATCGCGGCGTGAAACTCGTGTTGAACCAGCGCGTCAAAGCAGTCACTGCCGGCCGCGTTCTTCTCGACGACGGTTCGTGTATCGAAGCGCATACAGTGGTTTCCACTGTTGGAAATGGTCCGCATCCGCTCGTGGCGCGGCTGTGCGAAGAGACGAAACTTGCCTGCGAAAAAGGCCGGGTGATCGTTTCAGCCGCTTGTCAGGTGAACGGACAGGATCATTTGTGGGCGGCGGGCGATTGCGCGGCGGTGCCGTTTGTGAAAGGCGGCTTTTGCCCGGCCACGGCGCAGTTCGCGATGCGGCAGGGAATGTTGATTGGCGAAAACATAGCACGCGCGATCCGCAAAAAACCGCTCCGCTCCTTCACCTTCAAAGGACTTGGAGAAATGGCTGCCATCGGTCATCACCGCGCCGTTGGCGAAATCATGGGCTTCGCATTCTCGGGATTCATCGCGTGGTGGATGTGGCGGACTGTTTACATTTCCAAGCTCCCGCGACTCGATCGGAAAATCCGCGTCGTGCTCGACTGGACGCTCGACCTGTTCTTCCCGCGCGACATCAACGTGCTCAATCCGCGTTACAGCACGGTGCTCAAGGAGATTCACCTCGAACCCGGTGACCTGCTCTTCCACGCTGGTGAACCTGCCTTCTCGTTTTACATCGTCAAGAACGGGCGCATTGAAATCTTCGACGAGAACGGTGTCATGCAGACTCTGACGGCCGGCGAATATTTCGGCGAGCGTGCGTTGCTCGGCAACCGCATTTGGAACTTCAGCGCGCGGGCGGCGGAGCCGTCCACGCTCGTATCAATTCCCGCCAGCGTGTTTTATCAGATGGTCAGCGGCAGCGGGTTCGCTCGGAAAACTGTTCCAGAAGTCCGCGAACAAATATCAGTCACGCGAAATCGTTGAAACGATGACCCACCGGCTGCCGGCAGAAATCCGCGGGAAGAAAGCCGGCGAACTCATGGCAAGTAACGTGCAGGTGTTGCGTCCAGAAATGACCGTGCGCGACGCGCTGGCGATAACCAAAAGTTTTCCACACAGCTCGTATCCCATGGTGCAGGACGGTGGACGCGTGCAAGGCGTGATCAATCGCGAGGATTTTTACGAGTTCCTGAAAGACAAGGACACCACGCCCGACACGCGCCTCGACAAACTCACACTCGCCGTGTTGCCGACCGTTTCGATGGATTGCCCGCTGGAAGAATTGATGGAGCGATTGGTCCGCAGCGGTTCAAACAAGCTGCTCGTCGTTGACGGCGGCCAGAAGCTCGAAGGCATCATCACGATGATGGACCTCGTCACGACGGTGCAGACACAATAGCGAAAACCTGACGCGCTACCCTACAACGCGAGTAGACAACTTCCAACTTGCGCGAACTCATAATCCGACGATGATTTTGCTATGACAGCCGCAGCCGTCATTGAGGAAATCAAAAACCTGTCTCCTGCCGGGCAACCGCGCGTCCCCCTCTAGCCGGCGAAGTAGTTGTTCTTTCTTTTCCGCAAACCAATCTTCAATCCGGCAAACACCGACCCGCGCTGGTCGTGAGTTTGCCTCTTGCTCCGGGTTAATTTCCGCGCATAATTGGAGCATGAGCGCAGCAGAAATCATCGCGCAAATCAAAGAACTGCCTCCCGCAGAACGAGCGCAAGTCACCAAATTCGTTGTGGAAAACGACGATTCCTGGATTCCGGATGAATTCAAGGAAGCGATGAAAGACGCCGAAGCCGGACGCCTGGTGGACATGGAAACCGCTTTGCGCGAAACGCCGCCGCCGCGCCTGCGATGAACTACCGCTTCCGGGCGGTTGAACGGTTCTGGACGAGCTTCTATCGTCTCTCCCCCGCGCAAAAAGAATCCGCGCGCAACGCGTGGATAATTTTCAAAGAGAACCCGTTTGACCCTCGTTTGCGCACGCATAGAATCCAACGTCTTTCCGCACATTACAGACGCACGATTTACGCGGTGGAAATTGAAGGTGATTTGCGTTCGCTGTTTTATCTGGATGGTGAAACTGTGGTGTCGTTGATTATCGGCACGCACGACATTTACAAAGCTTGAAGAAATTGCGCGGGCGCCTTGTGGCGATTGGGCAAATGGCGTTTGAATTTTTATCGCGCGAAGGACGCGAAGGCGGCGAAGTCCGTAGGACTGGCATATTTGTAGAAACCGCAACGCAGTGAATCAAAGCTCCGTCAGGAGCGAAATCATTGGAAGATGCCGAGATGCCGCTCCTGACGGAGCTTGATTTGATTTTGAATTGGGTTCTACAAAGATGTCGCGCCGATGGCGCTGATACCGTCAAGTTCTTTTGAACGGGCGAGGTGATGGAACGATTGGTCCGCGGCGGCTCGAACAAACTGCTTGTCGTTGACGGCGGCCAGAAGCTCGAAGGCATCATCACGATGATGGATCTCGTGACGACGGTGCAGAACGAGCGGACACAGTGACTGGAATTTGCGTGCGAGCCGCGCCAGTTTCGGCCTTGCACAACATCGAAATCCAGCGATGATTTTCTTATAACAGCCGCAGTCGTCATTGAGGAAATCAAGAAATCTGTCTCCTGCCGAACAATCCCGCGTCATTCAGTTTGTGAATGAGCTCGCGCACAAGCGTCAACTGACCGGCGAAGAATTGGGGGAACTCGCAAAACGGATGGTCGAAACGAAAGACCCCGCGGAAGCCGACCGATTGCGAGAGGAGATCGTGCGCGGAGTTTACGGCAGCGAACCTCATGCTTAAGGCCATCGGCAGAAACTGCGTGAAGCCTTGCTGCGGCATCTCCTGGCGCGAATGCGCGAGCGCCTGATTTCTTACGAACAACTCGCCCTGCTGACACAATGGCTGGAAACCGAACCCCGAAGCGCCCGAAGGCAAATGGTCAAGAAGTTTCCCGGCATGACTGTTTGCGGCGAACGCGAACTCATCAAAACGTTTTGCGGGCCGGCCAGGTTGCAGCGGGCGAAGATCAAACTGATCTGGCTGACGCCGGGCATGAGCGCAGCGTCAGGGCATCAAAGTCCACGCGGAGTCGAGCCGAGTTGCCCGCCTTTTTGAAATGGACGACAGAGGCAAACCGCGTTTGAATTGGATCATGGAAAATCGACAAAATGAGTTCGCAGAACCCGATGCTCTTTTGAAGCACCTTTCCGCACGTGATGGCTTCAAGTTCCGTTCCATAGATCACAAGGATAAGCCGGATTTTAGAATCACGATGCCCGACGGAAAGACTATCGGTCTTGAAGTAACGCTCGCAGTCGAAGGCGAATATATCCGCGCGCAAAAATTGCAGGACACTCTGTATCCAAGAGAAGCGACTATCATAACAAATTTAAGAGATAGAACCCCACGGCGTTCTAATCAGGAACTAATTCACGGCATGTTTGATCCCGAACAGCCTTGGAAGGGCATTGATACGGAAATGATTGAACGGTGGGAGCGAATTGCTGATAAGCTGAAAATTAAGAGAACCAAATTCCCCGGCTTCCAAAAGTTCGATGAAAATTGGCTGTTGATACGTGATCCTTTGCCGAATGCTTATGGTGCAATCGAGCGCAGATTTGCGTGTCAGCACGCCGCAAAAATGTTTTCTCAGCCATTTAAAAACGAGGCGGATTTTGATGCAGTGTTCATTATCTCAGGGCAGTACATTTTCAGATGGACTCACGGCCATCTCAACTTCAGTCGTGTCTTTCGCCATGCGCTTGCTTTCCAGCCAGCGTGACAACATGAAGCTGAATTCGTTGATGTGTGTGTTCGTCGCGTTGCTGCTCGCAGCCGCCACTCAACTGTCCGCTCAACAGACAGCATCTCCAAGCGAAACAATCACGACAAACAAGTCGGCAACAAATGTCTTGATCCAGCTTTACATCATGGGAGCGGAACATGGCGAGGCTGAGGCTGAATATCGGCTGGGCTTGGCATACGAAAACGGGCAGGGGGTCGAGACGAACATAGTGGCAGCAGTGAAATGGTATCGAAAAGCCGCCGAACTAGGCCGCGCAGACGCACAACGCCAACTCGGTCGGCTGTATGCCTGGGGTCGCAAAGACGTCACCCAAGATCCAGTCGAAGCAGAGAAATGGTTGCGCAGATCTGCCGAACAAGGCGATATAGGAGCCCAACATGAGCTTGGTTTTCTATACCGGTACGGCATAGGAGGCGTTCGGACAAACTACGCTGAGGCGGCGAAATGGTGGAGCAAGGCTGGCGAACAAGGCGACAGCAAGGCCCAGTGGCTATCTTCATCTCAATGGCCAAGGAGTAGCGCAGGATTACAGCGAAGCTGCGAAATGGTTTCGTAAAGCTGCATGGCAAGGTGATGCAGAAGCCCAGTACCGCCTTGGTGAGCTTTACGCCGATGGTGACGGGGTCGTGCAAGATTTCATTGAAGCCTACAAGTGGCTGAATGTTGCTTCGGCATCTCCTGACGAAATGCCTTCCGAAATAAGAAAAATCTCGTCTCTTCCTTCAACCGCTGAGGAGGCAAAAAACGTGAGAGATCGACTCATCAAACGCATGACTCCCGCCCAAATTGCCGAAGGCCAACGGCGGTCAATTGCATTTAAGCCACAAAGCGGAGACGAGCAAGTTCAGTCAAATTCACCAAGCAGCATTACAGACTTTCAACCGACAGCCAGCGGCACAGGTTTCTTCATCACCGGCGATGGTTATTTGATTTCAAACAACCACGTCGTTGAAGGCGCGACGAAGGTTCAGTTAGTCACAAGCGCGGGAATTATTCCCGCCAAAGTCGTGAAGGTGGATGCGGCCAATGATTTGGCGTTGCTGAAAGCCGAAGGGAGGTTTTCTCCGCTGCCCATTGCATCATCGCGCTCGGTGCGCATGGGCAACACAGTCGCGACGGTCGGCTTTCCCAACATCGGTCTGCAAGGGTTCGCGCCCAAGTTTGCGCGGGGAGAAATCGCGGCGCTGTCCGGCGCGGCGGATGACGCGCGGTATTTCCAAATCAGCGTCCCGGTGCAGCCGGGCAATTCGGGCGGTGCGCTGGTGGATGAGCGCGGCAACGTGGTCGGCGTCGTGGCGGCCAAGTTGAGCGCGCTGGCGGCATTGAACAGCAGCGGCGCATTGCCGGAAAACGTGAACTACGCGATCAAGAGCAGTCTTCTTCTGAGTTTTCTGGAATCCATGCCGGACGTTTCGGCGAAGTTGAAAGAGCCGAAGACAGCGGACCGGAAGTTCGATGAAGTCGTCAAAGACGCGGAGCAAGCCGCCGCGCTCGTGCTGGTTTACTGAGGTCGGGCGAGCGTACTCGCGAGCTATCGCCATTTCACTTCACCGCGTTGATCCGGCTCGTCGGCTGCCTCGGCCCACCAAACAAGTAGGCATTGACGCTCGCAATTGGATAGGTCGGTCGCCTTACCAACTGGAAACGTCGTTGGCAGGGACGCCGCGTTGCGGCGACCCTATCATTCGGGAGCGTTCCCTGTTGCAGGCGTCAATGTGCCGCGATAAACTTTCCCAATGACGACCACCGTTGAGGCTATTTATGAGAACGGCAAGCTGGTTCTTCAGCAACCCTTGCCGCTGGCGGAACACACGCGCGTGCGCGTCACGGTTGAATCGGATTCTGAACGTGAAGCATGGCTTAAGCTTTCAGAAGAATCTCTGACCAAAACCTGGAAGAACGACGCTGACGACGTCTTCAATGAACTGCTCGCGGAATGACGTCGTCCTGCTGCTGATTCCGTTCTCCGACCTTACCAGCCGAAAGGTGCGCCCGGCCGTTGTCGTAGGACGAAACGGTTCCGATCTTTTTCTCGTCCCGATTTCTTCCGTCCTTTCAAACACGGATTTTCCGCTCAAGGAATGGCGCGCTGCTGGATTGAACGTACCGTGCGGGATCAAAGCCCAGATCGCGACAGTTGAAGAAAGACTCACCGTGAAAATTGTTGGCAGGCTTGTCGATGTTGATCGCCAACTCTTAAACAGTCGCCTGGGTGCGTGGTTGCAGCTCTAGCGTTTCTTCCATTCACGCATCCGAGAATCATCCTGACACCCGAACAACCGCTCCCGCTTGATGATGCTTACGACCGGCGGCGGAACGAGCTTTTCCCATGAGGCATCGCCGGCTTTGATTTTGTCGAGAATGTCCTGCGAGCGGATGCGCAAGACATCATTGTTGTAATTGCGGATGCCTTCGATGAAATGGTTTTCCAGAAGGTAGGCATATAAATTTTTCAGTTGCGGCGGGGCGGAGAAGTTTTCCGCCGTGACGATTTCGCCTGTCGCGAAATTCAGGCTGGGGTACACGTAAAGCCGGCCAGGGTTTTTAAAAAGCTGGCCAAGTCCGCCGAGCAATCCGCCGTCGGCGAGGTTGTAGAAGGTTTCGTTGAGAATGTCCGGCAACTTTGTCGCCCCGAGCGCGAGCGCAATAGGCCGGTTCGTGTAGCGCGAAACATAACCGGCGAGCCGGTGGAACCGGAGGAAGTTGGAAATCAAAACGGTTTTGCCCAGCACGCTCAACATGTCGGCGCGCGCGAGAAAATCCTGTTCGTCAATGAACTCGCCGGATTCCAAATGCCGGAGCGTCATCTCCATGAATACGACCGGTTCCTCGCCGTTGATTTCCGGCGCGGCGGCAAATTGCTCGGCAGCGCGTTCCAGCACATCGAGCGTGGCGTTGGTAATCGGATGAAAACTGCCGCGCTGAACGAGCACGGGTTTCTTGTGAAGCACTTCGCCCCATTGGATCGTCTCGCCGTTAGCGGTGAACATGGCGGCTTCCGTCAGCCCCTTCTCCACGAGCTGCAATGCCATCAGGCGGTTGTCCAGCTCCGCGAATCCAGGACCGGCGAAACGAATCATGTCCACTTCCACGCGTTCCCACGTGAGATTGTCCAGCAGTGATCCGATGAGCGCCTCGGGCTTCTCCCATGAGTAAAACGCGCCGTGTATCAGGTTCATGCCGATGATTCCGAGCGCTTCCTGCTGGCGCGCGGCTTCGCGATCCAACGTGCGGACGTGGATGAAAATCTCCGAGAATGGCGCATGCGGTTCAGTTTGAAAACGGATGCCCAGCCAGCCGTGGCCATTATCGTGCTTTTGAAAACTGCCCGTTGCGACGGTGTCCGCAAAAACGAAGAATGCGACCTTGTCGCCGTGGGTTTTGTCGAGGCGCTCCAGCAACAGCATGTATTCGTGGTCGAGCATGGACCGCAAGCGCTGGCGGCTGACGTAACGTTCAGCCGGTCCATAAACCGCGTCGCTCACCGCCATGTCATAAGCGGAAATGGTTTTGGCTACAGTGCCCGACGCACCGCCTACGCGGAAAAACCAGCGCGCGACTTCCTGTCCGGCGCCGATTTCAGCGAAGGTGCCGTATCGCTTGGCGTCGAGATTTATTTGCAGCGCTTTCTGATGCGGACTCAGAGCTTCATTGGCCATAACCAGCGGACAACATCCACAGAAACACGCGTTAAAGCGAGTCCGATTCTGCGCGGAAACCGACGTTGAAGCCAGCGACGACCGCGGTGTGCCGGTTCACCCGTCGCTGCTTTCCTCGTTGGATTTTTCTCAGCAGACCACCCCATGCCGTGTGCTGAAGGGTGGCGGTAGATTAATGGGTCTCGAAAGGATTCAGCATGGCCATGGCTTACATCGGCACGAGCGGCTGGGTTTACAAGAGCTGGGACAAGTTCTTTTACCACGGAGATGTGCCGGCGAAAGAGCAGTTTCAGTTCTATGCCACGCAATTTCCCACCGTCGAAGTCAACGCCACGTTCTATCGGCTGCCGACATTGAAGATGGTCAAAGGCTGGCGGGACAAAGCGCCGCCGGGTTTTGCGTTCGCGGTAAAAGGAAGCCGGTTCATCACGCACATCAAGCGGCTCGCCAATCTCGGCGGCGGACTTAATAAATTCTTCCGCCGCATCCGACCGATGGCCGAGCGCACCGGACCGATCCTCTGGCAACTGCCGCCTTCGTTCAAAAAAGATCTGACGCGGCTCGAAAGTTTTCTGAAGCGGCTGCCGAAAGAGTTTTGTCACGCGGTCGAGTTCCGCCATTTGTCGTGGTATGAAAATGACGAGGTGTTCGAGCTGCTTGGGAAATATGGAGCCGCTCACGTCTCGCTCAGTTCGCAGCGCATGCCGTTGAACCTGACGGTGACCGCAGATTTCGTTTACATCCGCTTTCATGGATTGGAGAACGGCGCCGCGCACGATTACTCGCGTCAGGAACTGGAACCATGGGCGAAGCATATCCTTAAGCAAACTCGCGCGGGCATGAACGTGTATTCCTACTTCAACAACGACGTGAACGTCCGCGCGCCGGAGAACGCCAGGATGCTGATGCGAATGATTGGCAGGGCCGCGGCAAAGCCGTTTACGCACTAATCAGGCGCTGCAAATTCATGGCGCCCGTTTGCGGAGGCAATTGCAGTGAACGAACATCCGAGTCAATTCACGACGCAAAAAACTTCTGAATTTCCTTTACCACTTCGATGAAGCGGTCCACTTCAGCTTTGGTGTTGTAGAAGTAGAAACTCGCGCGCGCGGTGGATTCGACGCCGAGTTTGTGCATGAGCGGTTGCGTGCAATGATGGCCGCCGCGCAATGCGACACCGGCTTGATCCGCCAGCGTCACGACATCGTGCGCGTGGACGTCTTTGAGCAAAAAACTCACAAGGCCAGCGCGGTTTTGCCTGGGGCCGAAAAGCCGGACGGCTTTCAGCGCGGCGAGTTTTTCGTAAGCGCAGTTTGCGAGTTCCTGATCATGCTGCCAGATGTTCTCGCGACCAATGGCGTCGAGGTAATCCATCGCGGCGTGAAGGCCAATCGGCCCGGAGATGTCCGGTGTGCCGGCTTCGAAACGATGCGGCGCTTTCTTAAACTCGGTCTTGTGGTATTCCACCGTTAGAATCATCTCTCCGCCGCCTTGATACGGCGGCATGGCGTCGAGCAGTTCCTGTCGTCCCCACAGCACACCGATACCGGTTGGCCCGCAGATTTTGTGGCCGGAGAACGCGAAGAAATCGCAGCCGATCGCCTGCACGTCCACGGGCATGTGACCGGCGCTTTGCGCGCCGTCCACGAGCGTGGTGACACCCAGTTTGCGCGCGCGGGCGCAAAGGTCGGCGACGGGATTCACCGTGCCAAGCGAGTTTGAAATATGAACCATCGCGAACAACTTCACCTGTTTCGTGAGCAGCGAATCAAGCTTGCCCAAATCGAGCAGCCCTTCATCCCCCGTGACGGGCACGTAGGCGAGCTTCGCGCCGGTGCGCTGCGCGAGCAGTTGCCAAGGGACGAGATTGCTGTGGTGCTCCATTTCCGTGAGCAAAATCACGTCGCCAGCTCTGAGATTTTTCGGCCCCCAGGAATTCGCGACAAGATTGATGCCTTCGGTCGTGCCACGCGTGAAAATGATTTCTTCCGCGCTGCGGGCGTTGATGAATTTCGCAGCCCGGGTGCGGGCGGCTTCGTAAGCAGCCGTGGCGCGATTGCTCAACTCGTGGATGCCTCGATGGACGTTGGCGTTATCGTGCTCGTAATAATGAACGAGCGCCTCAATCACCGCGCGCGGTTTCTGCGACGTGGCGGCGTTGTCGAAATAGATCAGCGGCTTGCCGTGGACTTGCTGATCGAGGATGGGAAAATCCTTTCGCACTTTCGCCCAATCAATGCTGTTCGCGTTATTCACAGACCAATTTAATCGCGGGAAACACTGAGGCGCGGAGAAATTTTTTAAGACTCTGCGCCTCTGAGATGAGAAATTACACCAGCCCGAGTTGCAGCTTGGCCGCCTCGGTCATCATGCCTTGGTTCCACGGCGGATCCCAGACCAGTTCAACGGAAACGTCGTCCACGGCTTCGAGGCTGAGCAGTTTGTTTTGCACGTCCTGTTGCAGCACCGGACCCATGCCGCAGCCGGGCGCGGTCAGCGTCATCTTCACATCGACCTTGTAATTGTTCTGGTTCGAGCGGTTCGATGTGGCAATCGTAAATCAGGCCGAGGTCCACGATATTGACGGGGATTTCGGGATCGTAACACGTGCTGCAACTGATTCCAGATTTCCTTTTCAATTTGTTCCTGTGTGACGGGTCCAGACGTTGTGCCGGTCTTGTTATCGGTCGCCTCCAGCCCGAGCGCATCGGCGTCGCTGCCTTCGATACGAAACATGTTTCCGTTGACGATGACCGTATAGCTGCCGCCGAGCGATTGCGTGATGTAAGCCTGTTCGCCCTTCTGGAGCTTAACTTTCGTACCGACGGGAATCACGGAGGCATCCACGTCACGGGTCAAAACTTTGGGGTCCTGGTTGCTCATAAAGATAGAATAGCCGATTTGTCGCGCGCTGTCTTCGGGAAATCAATTCTGCTCCGATTCCGTCGTGACTGGCTGATTGTCACCTTTAATGGCGGCCATCAACGCGTGCCATGAAAGAATCGCGCACTTCACGCGCGCCGGATATTTGTGAACGCCCGCGAACACGGCCAGCTTGCCGACGTCGCCTTTCACCTCGCCGGTCGTGACCATTTCATGAACCAAATCGAACGTGTTCTGAACTTCGGCCTTGGTTTTGCCTTTGACGCTTTCTGTCAGCAACGAGGCTGAGGCTTTCGAGATGCAGCAACCCGACCCCACGAAGCTGGCTTCCTTGATCTTGTCACCGTCAATCGCGAGAAAGAGCTTCAGTTGATCGCCACAAAGCGGGTTGTGACCTTGCGCGGAGCACGTGGCGGCAGGAAGTTCATGAAAATTGCGCGGCTTCCGGCAATGCTCCAGAATCACCTGCTGATAAAGGTCATTCAGGTCGTCAAACATGCTTCAGTTTATCGCAAAGACGCAGAGGAGCGGAGAGTAAAGACGGTTCCGGAAATCGTTCTTCTCCGCGGCTGCGCGCCTCGGCCGTTATTTCTGGTTGAGATGCGGATTCGATTCGAGCCGATCCCAAATCACCTTGTCGAGTTGTTCGCGCGCGGCTTCGCATTGGATGCGCTCGATGATTTCTCCGGCGAAGGCGTGAATCAACATCCGCCGCGCGATTTCAACGCCAATGCCGCGTGACCGCAGGTAAAAAATAGATTCATCATTCAATTGTCCGACCGTTGCGCCGTGCGTGCATTTCACGTCGTCAGCGTAAATTTCAAGCTGGGGTTTCGTGTCCACCGTCGCGTCGTCCGAGAGCAGCAGATTCTTGTTCGTCTGCTTGGCATCGGTTTTTTGCGCGATTTGATGAACGTAAATGCGCCCATGGAAAACACCTTTCGATTTGTCGTCGAGAATGCCATTGAAATACTCGTGGCTGGCGCAGTGCGGTTCCGCGTGCTCGACGATCATATGGTGGTCAGCCAGTTGATCGCCTTTCGTCAGATACAATCCATTCAAGATGCATTCGAGCCCTTCGCCAGCGAGCTTGGCGCGAATGTTGTTTCGCGAAAGCCGCGCGCCCAACGCAAATGAATGTACGTTGACGCGGCTGGAGCGGCCAAACTGACCTTGAAGCGTTGCCATGTGAAACGCCTCTGGCGCTTCATCCTGTACCTTCAGCACTTCGACAACGGCGCTGTCTCCAGCCACCAATTCAGTCACCACGTTCGTGACGTAAGCCGCGCTTTGGGTGCTGATGTAAGTCTCGGTTACGGTCAGCTTGCTGTCGGCTTCCGCAATGATGAGATTGCGCGCGTGAATCGCTTCACCGGTTTGACGTCCCGTTGAAACGAATATCAACTGAATCGGTTCCTCGACACTGACTCCGGCAGGCACGTGAATGAATGCGCCATCGAAAAAGAACGCTTGATTCAACGCTGCGAACGCGTTGTCGCTCGATTGAGCGTATCGGCCAAGGTGCTTTTCCAAGAAGACCGAGTGATCTACCAAAGCTGCCGCAACACAGGACACCTTTACTCCATCAGGAAGTTCGCCAATGATCGATGACTCGGCGGCAAAGTGTCCATTGACGAAAACGAGCCGGTTGCCGGGCAGTCCGGCGAATACAGAGTTCTCGACCGATGCTGCGATTGTGCCGCTTGGGTTCGCATCGAATGCGGGCTTGAACGGCAGTTTCGCAAGCGGAGCGATGTTGGTAAACCGCCAATCCTCATCTTCGAGCGTGGGAAAACCCTGCTCCTCGAAACTCGCCATCCCGGCTTTGCGAAGCGGCACTAGCCACTGCGGCTGTTGCGCCCGGTGTTCGAGTTGTTCAAACTGATCGAGATAGGCGGAGGTTTCTTTCATCCGCGAATGTTCGCTTCGTTGAGCCATAGCTTTCTTGCCACAGGTTCGTAAAAATTGGGCCTTGCAGTCTTCCACGCATCGGTAGCTTGTGCAAGCAGAACAGCCACCGCGATACAGAATATCATTGACGAAATTCGGTCGAAGGTATTGAATGTTATCTGCTAGGAGAAAGGAAATTAGCAATGCAATCCTTCCTGACGATATGTCCATCCAGAGCGGACTCCGAATTTAGACCTCACGCTCGAATGCCACTTGCGAAGCGAAGCAGTATTCCTATTTCGCCGGAGCAGTCGTGTGTGTTTGTCGGACTGATTGCGGCCTTGATTTTTGTTCGAGTCGCAGCGGGCCAACAACCCGGTGTCCCACAGTCCGTCTGTCCAAATCCTTCCGACGAATCTGGTTCTCATGCGGGAAACACCGCCACGTTCACAGCCATCGCTACCGGTATCCCTCCGATGACCTGCCAATGGGCTTTCGACTACGCCGACATTCCAGGAGCCACGCAAGGTATATTGATCCTGACAAATGTTCAGTGGATCAATCCGGCAGTTATACTGTTCGGGTTATCAGCGAGGGCGGTTCGATTGTCAGCTCTCCTGGGATATTGACGGTGCTTGAATTGTCGACGGGCTGCGTGCCGCCGCCTCCAGGAATTGTGGGTTGGTGGCCGGGTGAGGGTAGTGCAAATGATATCATCGGGGGGAACAACGGCGCGCTCATGAACGGTGTATCGTTCGTCACCTGGTAGAGTGCGTCAAGCATTTAACTTTAAGGGTCCCGGAATTCTTTGTGAGAATCCCGACAGCCCCGGTTTTGCATGCCAGAAAAGTGACGATTGACGTTTTGGAAGCATGGGCCGATCCTACCAATGCGATGACTTACCTGCCATGGACGGTATTGCGACGTTAGGAATTGAAATGGCCGGATATGGATAGTGCTTGGCCCTTTGGGTGTGACTTTCTTCAATAGCACCGATGGCGGTGCATCCATTTCGCCATAGTCTTATCCAGATACCGCGACGTGAACCTGAACGGCAACTGGTTTTTGCTTTGACTGCGCATCGACATTGCAGCCACAGACGCTGGCATCAAGTTGCATTGGTTTAATGACGGGATGCAGCTTCGAGGCTACGTCAACGGAACGCTCATACGGGGCGATTTACGCGATGCGGCACTATGCGCACTTCGGTACTATTCGTTCGAAAATTGGGGCATACGCGTACCCACATCGTTCCTTGGACCACGAGTTATTTCGATGGCCAGATAGACGAACTCGGCACTTTATGTTCGAGCTCTCTCGGCCTCCGAAATCCAGGCCATCTATGAGGCGGGTACCGCTGGCAAATGCGCGCCAGCGCAACCGATGACTCACCGCAACAGAACAGCCTAATGGCTGTGCCCACGCGTCCTGGCTCGATTCAAAAATTGGGCGATGGCTCGGTTCAGCTCGATTTTTCGGGAGTACCAGGTCGCACCTATCGCGTTCAATATACTGAAGACCTCTCGAATCCGAATTGGCAGGATCTCGGCACGCAAGCAGCAGACAGCTCCGGACTTTTTCAGTTTACGAATCAGCCACCCAAGGATGTGCCGGCGCGATTCTATCGAGCAGTTTCGCCCTGATAATCCCCGGATCGCGTCCGCCTTGAGCTTTTTGACCGGCGGGTAAAGGTGCGTGCGTATTTTCGTTAGCGGCTTGCGTTCATGGCGCGTCTGCGTAAACGTTTGCTGCATGCCGACCGAAGAGGAAATCAAAGACGCGTTGAAGGCTGTCAAGTACCCGGGCTATTCACGCGACATCGTTTCGTTTGGACTGGTGAAAGCAATTTCCGCGCGCAACGGCGCCGTGAGTGTTTCAATGGAGCTGACCTCGAACAATCCCGAAGCCGCGCAACAGATCAAAGCGGAGAGCGAACGAGCCTTGAAAGCACTGCCAGGTGTGAACGCGGTGCACGTTGAGGTGAAACAGCAGCCGGGCGCGCAAGCCGGCGGTGCACAGAACCCGTGGTCTCAACAGAACAGGGTTCCCGGCATCCGGCGCGTGGTGGCGGTCGCAAGCGGCAAAGGCGGCGTGGGTAAATCGACCGTCTCAGTCAATCTCGCCTGCGGCTTGCAGCGTTTGGGCGCGCGAGTAGGATTGCTCGATTGCGACATCTATGGGCCGAGCATTCCGCTCATGATGGGCGTTCACGAGCGGCCAACCGTCAGCGAGGAGGAGAAACTTGTTCCGCCGTCAAATTTCGGCGTGAAGCTGATGAGCATGGGCTTCCTGCTCGAAGACGGTCAACCCGTCATCTGGCGCGGACCGATGATTCAAAAGACGATTCAGCAATTCGTCGGCGCGGTGGACTGGGGCGAACTGGACTTTCTGCTCGTCGATCTGCCTCCGGGCACAGGCGATGCGCAACTTTCCCTTTGCCAGACCGTGCCGTTGGACGGCGGCGTCATTGTGACCACGCCGCAGGAAGCGTCGCTCGGCGTGGTGCGCAAGGGCATCGCCATGTTCGAGAAAGTCAATGTTCCCATTCTCGGAATCGTGGAAAACATGAGCTACTTCATCACGCCTGGGGGCGAACGCGTCGAAATCTTCGGCCACGGCGGAGGGCGCGCCGAAGCCGAGCGCCAGCACATTCCCTTTTTGGGAGAAGTTCCAATCTTTATGGAAATCCGCGAAGGCGGCGACGCGGGAATGCCGGTGGTTGTTTCAGCGCCGGAAAAGGAGCCGGCCCAGGCGTTCCTCCAAGTCGCCGAACGGTTGCGGCAGGATCTCGCCTGAAGCGGACGGGTCTTTGCCCGACACGGAAAATGGAATTCTGTCTTGATATGGCCGCACGCTTCAGGCGAAATGCCACGATTGTGATTCTATGGACCTCGGCGACATTTTGACGAGAGAGCAGATCATCACGGAATTGCAGGCGGCGGATCGCTGGCAAGCCATTGATGAATTGATCAACAACCTGGTGGCCACCGGCAAAATCAAGCCCGAGCACCATGACGCAATCGCTTCGGTCGTCAAGAAACGCGAATCCTCCATGAGCACCGGCATCGGATTCGGCATCGGCATTCCGCATGCCTCGACGGATCTTATCTACGAAGTCGTCGGCGCACTGGGCCGTTCAAAGACCGGCGTCAACTTCGACGCGCTCGATAATCAGCCGGTGAATCTCGTCATGCTTTTTCTCGTGCCGCAAGGCCAGTTTCAGAAACATCTCCACACGCTCGCGAACATCGCCAAGCTGCTTCACAAGGCGGATTTTCGCCAGGCGCTCGAACAGGCGCCGGACGCGGACGTGATGCTCAAAATCATCCGCGAACACGGGAAGAAATAGTTTCCTATTTCGTTGAATCGTTAAATCGGTGTGAATTGGCTTCCGATGGCAACGGTTCAACGATTTAACGTTTCAACGAGTCATGTCGCTTCCTCACAAACAAATTGAATACCGCTTGCATCAGGTCGTCCGCGACGTTCTGCCGGACGCGGATGTTTCAATGGTGCTGGTCCGACCGTGCCCGGACCCAAAGTTCGGCGATTACCAAAGCAACGCGCTGATGTCGCTGGCAAAGGCGCGCAAGATGAACCCGCGCCAGCTTGCGGCAGATGTGGTGGCGAAACTCGATGTCTCGGACATTTGCGAAAAGGTGGAAATCGCGGGAGCGGGTTTTCTGAATTTTAGACTAAAGCCAAACGTGTTCGCGCAGACTCTCATCGCCGTCATTCGCGGCGAGCACCTTTTCTTTCAGAAGGCGGAGCAGTCGCGGACGGTCGTGGTGGATTTCAGTTCGCCGAACGTCGCCAAGCCAATGCACGTCGGCCATATTCGCTCCACGATTCTCGGCGATTCACTGGCCCGCGTGCAGCGGCTGCTTGGTCATCGCGTCATTACCGACAACCATATCGGCGATTGGGGCACGCAATTCGGCATGTTGCTCGTCGGCTGGAAAACGTTGCTCGATCGCGCGGCGCTCGAACACGAACCGCTTGCTGAAATGGAACGCATTTACAAAGCGGTCAGTGCGAAGTGCGATCCCGAGAAGCCCGGTTACGATTCCGCCACGCATGAAGCCGCGCGCGGCGAACTGGTCAAGCTCCAGCAGGGCGACGCGGAGAATCTCACCATCTGGCGCGAGATGATTCGCCTTTCGCAAAAGCAATTCGATGAAATCTACGGCAGGCTCGGCGTGAAGTTTGATCAAACGCTCGGTGAAAGCTTCTACAATCCGCGGCTCCAGCAAGTCGTGGACGAGCTGATGGCCAAAGCCATCGCGCGCGAAAGCGAAGGAGCGAAGTGCGTTTTCAGCGACGGCTCATTGCCCCCGAAAGACGACCCGTTTCTGATCCAGCGCGAGGGTGAGTGGCAGCCGAATCCTCAACTCATCCAGAAACGCGATGGAGGATTCAACTACACGACCACCGATCTCGCGACGCTTGCTTACCGGCTCGATACCTGGAACCCGCAGGAAATCGTTTACGTCACCGACGGCCGCCAGCAGCTTCATTTTCGCCAACTCTTCGCCACGTTTCGCCGGCGGCATCCAGAGCTTTCAGGCAAAGTGAAACTCGCGCATGTCTGGTTCGGTTCGATTCTTGGCGACGACGGCAAGCCGCTGAAAACGCGTTCGGGCGAGAACGTGAAGCTCTCTGAGTTGCTCGATGAAGCCGAGGAGCGCGCGTTCAAACTTGTTTCTGAAAAGAATCCAGATTTGCCCGAAGCGCAGCGCCGCGAAATCGCCCGCGTCGTCGGCATCGGGGCAGTGAAATACGCCGACCTGCTGCCGAATCGGCAGAGCGATTACATGTTCAGTTGGGACAAGATGCTCGCGTTGAACGGGAATACTGCGCCGTATCTTCAATACGCCTACGCGCGCATCCGGAGCATCTTCCGGAAAAGCGGCGAGAAATCGGAAGTGAGTAGTCAGAAATCAGAAATCAGCCTGAACGCACGTGAAGAAATCGCGCTTGCGCGGCATCTTCTGAACTTCGGTCTCACACTTGAAGCAGTCGCGGACGAGTATCGGCCGAATTTCCTCTGCAATTATCTTTATGAACTCGCCGGGCTGTTCACGAGCTTCTACGAGAATTGCCCGGTGCTGAAAAGCGAGGGGAATACACGCAACAGCCGCTTGGCGCTATGTGAGTTGACCGGGCGCGTTTTGAAAGAAGGGCTGGGTGTTCTTGGAATTGAAACGCTGGAACAGATGTAAGACGTTCAGATGTGACGCGAATGTAACTCTTTGTGAGTAAGTTCTGCTTGCAATCTTATTTTGCGCTGGCTTAATCGGAACCAGTTTTTAGATCAGGAACCAAAACATGAAAAGGATACTGCTCATTCTCGTCACCGCCGGACTGACTTCAACTCTCCACGCCGCAACAATAGCTCAATGGACTTTTGAGTCTAGCATTCCGTCGAGCGGCACGAATACGCAGACATCGCTTTCTGGAATCGCCCCCGAAGTTGGAAGCGGCACCGCATCTGGCGTTCACGCCAGCGCGGCAGCGTGGAGTTCGCCTTCAGGGAATGGGTCCGCTCATTCCTTCAGTGTAAATACGTGGGCCAACGGAGATTATTTTCAATTTCAAGTTAGTCACTCTCGGTTTCAGCGGGATCGGGGTTTCGTACGACCAGACCAGCAGTAGCACGGGTCCGGGGCAGTTTAACTTCGCCTACAGTACGGATGGCTCTACCTTTAATTCAATCACACTATCTTACAGCGTTCTAGCAAACGCATCTCCAAACCCGGTTTGGAACACAAGCACCTCTAGCTCACTCTACACATTTTCGTATGACCTTAGTTCCATCACAGCGCTGAATAACGCCCCTTCAGTTTATTTTAGAATCGTCAACAATTCCACAACAAGCGCTAACGGGGGTTCAGTAGCGACTGCTGGCACGGATCGGGTTGATAACTTCACCGTGTTGTCTCCTCCAGTCGCCGTCCCCGAACCTTCAACCATCGCCATCGCGCTGCTCGGTCTGGCCGGTTGTTTCGGCATTTTGAAGCGAAAACACTGAGTCGTCTCCGAGCAGGGATAACACCTCAAAGAGGTAGTCGCTGATACCGCTTACTCCTTTTTTGCGATCTTCAATTCTATATGCAGGTCGCGCAGTTGCTTCGGCTCGACGGCGCCGGGTGATTCGGTCATTAGGTCGGTGCCTTTCGCCGTTTTCGGGAATGCAATCACGTCGCGGATGCTTGGCGTCCCGCATAGGATGGCGCACATCCGGTCGAATCCGAGTGCGATTCCACCGTGCGGCGGCGCGCCGTAGCGGAACGCTTCGAGCATGTAACCGAACCGTGCCTTCGCCACGTCGGGCGGAATTTGCAGCACGTCTTCGAAGATCGTTTTCTGCACGTCTGGTTGGTGAATACGAATCGAGCCGCCGCCGAGTTCGGTGCCGTTGACCACAATGTCGTAATGCTGGCCGCGGACTTTTTTCGGGTCGGTCTTGAGCAAGGGAATGTCCTCGCTCACCGCCGCGGTGAACGGATGATGGCTTGAATACCAGCGGTTCTGTTCCTTGTCGAAGCTGAGCAGCGGAAAGTCCACGACCCACAGAAAATCAAAGCGATTCGGGTCAATCGTCAGCTTGCCCTGCTCTTTCAGGATGTTCGCGCAGTAACGCCGGATCTCTCCAAGGATTTCACAGGCGTTCAGCCACTGGTCTGCGGCAAACAAGAATCAAGTCGCCTTCCCCGATTGCGAGTTTCTGTTTGAGCGCGGTCTTTTCCGCGTCATTGAAAAACTTCACGATGGGCGATTTCCACTCTCCGCCTTCGACTTTGATGTACGCGAGCCCTTTGGCACCGAAACTTTTCGCGTACTCCGTCATCGTTTCGATTTGCCCCTGCGTCGCGCTGGCGAGGCCTTTCGCGTTGAGCGCCTTCACCACACCGCCATTCACGATGGCTCCGCTGAACACCTTGAACGTGCTCGCGCGAAATTCCTCGGTGAAATCGACAAGCTCCATGCCGAAGCGCGTATCGGGTTTATCGATGCCGAAGCGATTCATCGCTTCTTGGAACGAGAGCCGCTTGAACGGCGTGGGAATCTCCATGCCCAGCGCCGTTTTCCAAACGCGTTTGAGCACGCCTTCGATGAGATTGTAGATGTCCTCGCGCTCGATGAAGCTCATCTCAATGTCGAGCTGCGTGAATTCAAGCTGGCGGTCCGCCCGCTGGTCTTCGTCGCGGAAACAGCGCGCGAGCTGGTAATAGAGCTCGACGCCGCCGACCATCAGGATCTGCTTGAACTGCTGCGGCGACTGCGGCAGCGCGTAGAACAGTCCGGGATTCGTGCGCGCCGGAATCAGAAACTCCCGCGCGCCTTCCGGCGTGGATTTGAACAGCATCGGCGTTTCGACTTCGAGGAAGCCCTGCTCCTCCATGAACACGCGGATGGCTGTGGCGACCTTGCTGCGCAGGCGAAGATTGCGCGCCATCTCGGGCCGGCGCAGGTCGAGGTAGCGATACTTGAGACGCAACTCCTCGTTCACCTTGCTCGCGACTTCGGGATCATCCACCGGGAATGGCAGCACGTCCGCCATGTTCAGCACGTCGAGTGACTGCGCCATAACTTCGACTTCGCCGGTGGAGATTTTTGGATTGTTCGTTCCCGCAGGCCGCTGTCGGACTTTGCCCGTGATGCTGATGACGCACTCACTTCGCAGCGAACCCGCACGATCAAACAGGTCCTTCGGCAAATCGGATGGATCAAAAACCGTCTGCGTCCGGCCCTCGCGGTCGCGAACGTCAATGAAGATCAAGCCGCCGAGGTCGCGGCGGGAATGGACCCAGCCGTTGAGCGTGACGACCTGCCCGATGTGCGCCGGGCGAAGTTCGTTGCAATGATGTGTTCGTTTCATTCAAAAATGTCGCGGCGCTCCATGAGCGTCGCTAAATCGTGGTCACAGACCGCTGCTACAGCTAAAAGCGAGCGCGCATGTTGGCGGGAATGGGAGGCGAAAGAAAGAAAATATCGGCGCAATTGGGTGCTGTTGGGTTCCAAGATTGACGACGCTGCATGCCTGAACGAAAGTTCATCACGCCTCGCGGGTCTGGCACTGGATGATTGCCCTTGCAAACAGGCAATGGGCTAAGTTCAATATTACCTTGGTTGGCAGGATAGCTCAGTTGGTAGAGCAGAGGACTGAAAATCAGAAAAAGGGCTTTTTGCCGGTTTTGGCTACGGTACGCGACGAGTCATTTTCCCAATGTTCATTTGCGTTTTTTGACTTTCGGTTTTGACTTCGTTTATCTCCGATTGGCTTTGAAATTGGCTCCGGGTATACAAAGAGGGGATACAATGAAGAAATAGGATCATCAATCCTCCACTCTGCGTTTTCGCGTGACAAATGTACATCGCATGAGAATAAAACAGGTTTGACGCCGTACGCCAATGGCGTATAATTGCGTGGTGGTCTTTATAGAGACACCTGTTTTCAATCGGCGAATTCAGGAATACATGAACGATGATGAGTACGCCGCTATGCAAACGTTTCTGGTGCATCGCCCTGATGCGGGCAATGTCATTAAAGGTTCGGGTGGGATTCGGAAATTGCGCTGGGCTGGCAGCGGTCGGGGCAAGCGTGGTGGGTTGCGAGTGATTTATTATTGGTGGGTTGCCAAAGACCGGATTTCACTGCTGCTGGTGTATCCGAAAAACGTGCAGGACGATCTAACGGCGGACCAATTGAAAACGTTGAGAGGCCAATTGATGTTATGAAGAAAGAATTGTTTGAGGAACTGCTGGAGAGCGTGAAGCAAGCAAAGGCCATTGAGAAAGGCGAATTGCAGCCCGCGCGCACATTCAAATTCAATCCCAAAAACGATATTGTGAAAGTCCGTGGCAAGCTCGGGTTGTCACAATCAAAATTTGCGGCTGTCCTGGGCATCAGTGCCGACACACTCCAGAATTGGGAGCAGGGCCGACGCTCTCCCACGGGACCGGCGAAGGTGCTGCTGAAAATCGCGCGCAAACATCCTGATGTGCTGCTCGAAGTCGCATAGTCGATTCCAATTCAGTGCCATGGCTGGTGCCTTGTGAATTGAATGACGACGGCCTCGGCAACGCGGCTCATGCGTCCGTGGCCCGGCCATTTTGAGTGGGTTCAGATTTGCAGTGCTTGGCGCTTGTCGCGCATCGCCGCTTGAACGGCGGCGAATTGTGACCGACGGCTTGGGCGTGTGACTGGATGCGGCGGGACGTTGGTTGGATGAATGAATGCTCACAGGGCCTCATTCGGCTTTCAGGAGCTTCAACAGTTCGTCACGCGGCACGAGTAGTTTGCCGCGAAGCGCCCGGCACACTTTGAGTTTACCGCGTTGGATGAGGCGGTAAACGCTGAAATAGTTGACGCCCAGGAGATCGGCGGCTTCCTGAACGGAATAGGCGAGCCGCTCCGGTGGTTTGGTTGGCGGCGGTTCGGGATTGGGAACGGTTTCCATAATCAATCAGCTTCTATTTTTGAACGATTCCGAAATTCGGAAAAGGAACAAGCAGCGAACGGCAGCACAATGACGGGGGCAGCGAACGAAAGAGAAAGCGATTGCTTGCGGGAAGTAACGAGGGGCAAGCAATCGCGGTGCGCCCGTCCGGCGCGAGAGGACATAAGCCCACTGACTTGGCCCGCGACGCCCGCCAGCACAACGCGGCCACAAAGGTTCGGACGCACTTTCGACGAAGCCCGGAACACCACCCAGAAAGCAAAGAGGAAAACCATTGGATTCAGGACGGCATCAAACTGCCCGGAAGCACGAAACGCGTCTTCCGGATTGAATATCAGCGACTGCGCGATTTCGAGACGGCGGGCTTTCGATTCAATGGCGGCTTGTCCGATGATTTCGACGTGGGAAACGAAAGCTCCGGCTTTGCGTTTTCCAAAGCCGGAACCTAAGCGCCAAGAGAGCCGGAACGCCGCTGCTGTCAACGGTGGAGGCGAGTGCGAGCCACATTGGCGACCACGAGCACAACCTTGACAGCACAAGGCGGCGGCTCCGGCTAGTTGAATCACCGTGTCTCGAACCGCCGTGCGGTGCGGCGTCAAGAATCGCTTGGAGTAAGCGACAGTGTGAACAGCGTTTGAAGCGTTCAACATGCTCGGTTCAGTCGCCATTTGATGAACCGCAATAGCGCATAAGTGATGACGACGATGAGCCAATAAAATTCTCACTTTGATAATTTGAATGTCACTTCCACGTACGTAACTACGGAATCCGCTTCCGTGAAGGGTTGATCTCGCAATGAACGCGGAAATGTTTACATCTTCATCGTGTCGTGCTGTCGGTGGCGAGCGATGCCGGGCGCAGCAATCCGGCAACGCGAAACCACGGACAGCAAACCGTCCAGGGTATTGTTTGGGAGCGGAGCAGTCCCGTCCGGTTGCGGAAAGCGCGGACTTTTGGCGCGCCCGCAACCGGACGGGTCTGCGAGCGACGATGAACATTTGCGAATTCATAAGTCCTCCGCTCGCGTGATACGCGGGCCCTTGCTGAAACCACTCTTGCTTTGTACGTTCAACGATGGCGGGAGCGTCGGCTTGGCACTGGCACTTTGATTCTGAGACGGTCGGGTGCGGCGTCGCCCGCTGCTTCCATTGCCGTCGCGGTTCCAGCGATTGAGGCATTCGCGGAATCGCGCGGGACTGACGGGAACTCCGGCGGCCTTGAGTTCTTCAACCAGTTGGCTGCTCGTCCATCCCTTGCGATGAAGCGCGAGTAATTTTTCGCGCAACGGCTCCAGCACATCAGCGGCGGTTTTGCGCGACTTCGGCGGCTCGCGATCTGCCAGTTGCGCCAGCCTTCGTTCGAGTGTCGGATAATCAAGTTTGTCGGCCAATTGGCCGTAATCAGTTCGTGTGCTCATGCAATTTTACTTTGGATTTTGAATTGGTGGTCTGGTGGTGTCCGTCCGAAGTCCGTCTGATTTCCAGACGATGTCCCTCCGGTTTCCATCTGGCGATCCGCCGAGCAAGCGATGAGCGCGGCAACGAGCACATTCCTTCCGGCTGAAAGGCGGGGTAAGTGTCAGGTTCCTCATGGTCTTCTTTTCATACGAAACGGCTGTTTCGTCTATCTCATCGGTTGAACAAAGTTGTTCGTCGTTGTGGCGATGCTTCGCGACATGAATTGCGTTTTCATTGTCGCTCTCGTTCTACCAGAAGTGCGGTCTTGTGTTGTGTAGCCCTTACACTAAACGCGTCCGGGTTTCTGCGATTCTTGGCCACGATGAACCGCAGTTTCATCGTCGAACGGTCGCACGGGTTGAGACGCGATATAGTTTAGCTTTCGAGACAAAATGATTTCGACGGCTGCTTAACGGGCCGCATGGTTGCGTTTATAAACTTCAATCGCACGGAATCGGCGTCAGATTGTGCGCGTTTGCGAGCAATCTGCTTTGGCGTTCGCATTACGGTTTCCGACATGAAGCGAGAATATCCGGGAACGCCAGTCCAAGTTGTGCCACGGGCGGCACAACTTTTTCGTCGCTCTTGTGGTAAGCACCAATCCATGCGGCGAATTTACCGGCGGCATCGAAAGCAAGCTGTAATGGTTCCATTACATATTTGCGGCGTGTTCGGACGTAGAGTGACGGCGTATGTTTAGCGGCATCCCACAAAAGAACCGGGCGGCTGCGGAGACGTATTTCGATGAACACCTTTCGCACAATGACTATTACACTCAAAGCGAAACGGAGCATGGCCAGTGGATCGGTTTGGGCGCGGAGAGATTGGGGTTGAGGCAAGGCGAAGTCGTCACCCGAGATGCGTTCCTGAAACTTTGCGACAACCAGCATCCGCAAACTGGCGAACAACTCACGCCACAGAATTTCAAAAACCGCCGCATCTTCTTCGACTTTGTTTGCTCGCCGCCCAAATCGGTTTCGATTCTGGCCGTGACGATGAATGACAAGCGCATTGTCGAGGCGCAGAAGGAGGCGTCCATGCTGGCGCTACGGGAATTGGAAACTTTCGCAGCGGCACGGATTCGGAAGAACGGCGTTCAGGAGTTGGACAGAACCACCGGCAATGTTTTCGGCGCGGCATTTGTGCATACAACATCCCGTGCGCTCGACCCGCAGTTGCACACACATTTCGTTCTGTTCAATTCAACCTGGGACAATAAGGAGCGGCGATGGAAAGCTCTCCAAACCGGCGAAATGTTCGGTGCAATCAACTACGCGACGGCAGTATATCGCAACGAATTGGTGAAGCGGCTCTATCAAATCGGTTATCAGACTCGCAAGGCGACGAACGCATTTGAGATTGAGGGTGTTGACCAGAAGTTGATTGAGCGATTCTCGAAGCGGTCGGCACAACGCGATATGGCGGTGAAGCGGCGGGAAACGGAACTCGGTCGCAAGCTGACGAAAAAGGAAGTGGCGCACGTCGTCCACCAGTCCCGGCCAAAGAAATTGAAAGGCGCGTCGGATGAGCAAGTGCGCCACCAACAGCTTGGCGAAGTCGGCTTCTTTGAGAAACGCGCTCTCCGCAAAATAGTCGCCTCTGCGGATGGAACATCGAAAGATGCGCGGCGGCGAACTTGGGCTTGGGAAGCGATTGAGCACGGGATCGCTCATGTGTTCGAGCGCAACTCCGTCGCGCCTCAGCACAAGATTTTGGAGGCGGCATTATCTAAAGGTCGCGACCAGCTTGACTTGAACGAATTGAAAAACGAACTGGCCAAAAAATCGAATCTCGTCCGGGTCGGCGCGGAATTTTCCACACGGGAGATTTTGGAAAAGGAACTAACATTGATTCAGACGGTCAACGCCGGTCTCAATAGCGCGAGACCATTTGCAAACGACTACGAGTTGCCCGCGCACCTCGGGGCGGACCAGTGCAAGGCATTGGCGCACGTCCTGACGAGTCGGGACGTTTTCACCGGCTTCCGTGGTCTGGCCGGCTCGGGCAAAAGTACGGCTCTGGCCGAATTGTCAAAAGCTCTTATCCGGCGAGGCTATGACCCGGTCTTTTGCGCTCCGACAGCTTCCGCCGTCAGCACACTTCGCAAGGACGGTCTGGAAGCGGTCACGTTGGCAAAATTCCTGTCAGACCAGCTTGCGCAAATGCGGCTATCGCTGCGCTCGGTCATCGTGCTGGATGAGGCCGGGACGGTGGGCTTGAACGATATGTCGATCCTGCTGAATGTGGCGCATACCGTCGGTTGCCGTGTGGTGTTCTGTGGCGACACGGGCCAGCACGCTTCGGTTGCTCGCGGCGATGCGCTTCGCATCATCGAACAATACTCCGGCTATCGGTTCAGCGAATTGACAACCATTCGCCGTCAAAAACCGGAAGCGTTTCGGCAAGTCGTCGAACTCGCCGCCGCAAAGGAAACCGATAAAGCATTCGCGAAACTGCTCGAACTTGGCGCGGTTACGGAAGTCCTTGCGGATGGCCACGGGACGGGTCGCGGCGAATTGTATCAAAGCGCCGCCGACGCCTATTTGTCCGCCACGAAGCAAGGCAAGTCCGCATTGCTCGTTTCTCCGACGTGGAATGAAATCGAGGCCGTTACGGAGAAGGTTCGCGATACGTTGAAAGATCAGGGTGCGCTCGGTTCTCAGGATGAATCGGTCACCGTCTTCGATTCGCTCTCATGGACGGAAGCACAGAAGAAGAATCCGAATCAATTTGAGCCGGGGCAACGGTTGCGTTTTGTGCGACGCACGAAGCATTTCGAGCGCGGTGAAACAGTCGAAGTGCAGGCGGTTTTCGAAAACGGTTTGCGCGTCCGCCGACCTGACGGCAGCGAAGTTGATTTTATCCCGGCGGCTGTCCCCGCGTCGTTCGACGTGGGCGAGGCGCGCGAATTGAAAGTGGCAGTTGGGGATTGGCTGCTGCTTCAAGCCAATCACGGCAAAGAGATCATCAATGGTGAGCGCGTGCAGGTGCGGCAGGTGCGCGACGGTCGCATTGCCCTCGCTGATGGACGGGTTCTCCCGGCTGATTACAACACGTTCACGCACGGTTACGCGATCACGTCGCACTCGTCGCAAGGTAAAACTGTGGATGAAGTGCTGTTGGTCGCGTCGTCGAAATCCTTCGCCGCTGTGAACCGTGAGCAATTTTACGTCTCCATTTCACGTGGTCGCGAGCGCGTCCACGTTTTCACCGACGATGCTGAATTGCTCGCCCGGCGTGTGATGGATACGCACGAGCGCAAAGCGGCGATTGAATTGCAAGCGTTGCGCGATGGACTGGCGAGCCTCGGTTTCATTCGGCGCGAACGTATTGAAGAAAAGGATTCACCGCCTTCGATGCGACAGAACTTCCGGGCCACGCGCCCGATGCGGGAAACCAATCGCATTACACGATTTACCCGCCTCGCGCCGGTTCAACGGCTGGCTCAATCCGTTGAGCAAATCCGCCGCTGGCTCGGTGAATTGTTCGCGCCGGAAAAGGTCGCTGCGCCGGTTTCCGTCAGTGAATCCAAAGAAATCAAGCAGGCGGAAAGAATTGTGCCCGCCGTGCAACAAACGACTGAGCGCACATTGCGCCGTTCTCTCAAGGAGCGGATCAATGAAAGCACCCAAAATACCGAAACGAATCAACAACAACAAACCCGCTCTCGCGGCATCCGAATGTAATTCCTTATGTCCACGACCAGAGAATCCAGCTACACCTTGGCCGGTAAATACTGCCCGTTTGTCGAATTTCAGTTGGATGAACACCGGCGGCGCACATTGAGCACTGGCCAATTGATTGAATTTCGCCTCGACCCAAACCCGGATGCGGAAGATGACAAAACCGCACCGCGGGACAAGCTCGCGCTGATGTTCTCAACCGCTGATGTGGTGCTCCTCGGCTGGCGGCTCGAAATGTTGTCAAATAAGCTCCGCGAAAATGACGTGGCAACCGTTCGTATCCTGCCGAAACGATACGCGGAACTCGACGGCTTTGCGTGCGTCGTCACGTCCATTGAAATCAAGTCAATTGAGAAACCATGAAGCGCGGTCGATCGCGCCTTTCTCCCGATTGCTTCGAAGAATTATCATCACCAGCATTACGATTAAGTGTGGAGTTTCCGGGAAGTTTTTTTGGTTTGCCCGTCCGGGGCTACATACGCGTTCTGATCCAGAGAATCGGCTGAACATCGCGATCTCTTGCCTGATGCCCGCGACAGCCGCAACAAAGGGGGAGGATTTGCCAAATTCCGTGGAGGCATAGTTGACACATTCATTCAATCTTGCACATAGGTGTTCCAGCGGTTCCAAAACCATGAATTGCGCGTGGGCCATGAACTGAAAATTGCGAGCTTTGGGCGCTGCGGCGAAGTGGGAAAGACGATTTATATTGTCTGCCGCTGTTCTGCTGTTGGTAACTGCTCTGGCAAAACTTGCGAGCATC